>NZ_JABVEC010000041.1 GCF_014323705.1 Actinomadura alba | reverse complement strand
CAAGCCGCACCCGGTGAAGGACTCGGGTGGGCAGGATCAGCTTGATGGCACCGCCGGCCAGGAAGGCAACGGCCAGCAGTCCGGCAATGATCCACAGAATGGGGTTCATGAGGTTTCTCCGTGCAGGGCTGTGGGCGACTCCGTTTGAAGCCGGAGGGCGATCGGGTCCCACGTGAGGGTGGCCAGGGCAAGCCTGTTAGCTGGATGGTGGGCTCGTCTCAGAGTAGGACGACAAAGCCCCTCAGAATGTGAGGCGGCGCGCCAACCCGCACACTCCGGTGCGGTGTCTCGTCGAACTGGTGAGGACAGATGCCACCAAGTGAGCCCTCGACACCATGACCACCCACTCGGGACTCACGAGACAGATCAACGCGCTCGGCGCCCGCGGCCCCGGCCGGGCCGGACGCCGGTCGCGGTCATGCGGCCGGTGCGGGTGTCACTCGCTCGCCGGGGGAGGGGCGGCCTGGGCCGGGGCGGCCGGGTTCAGCTCGACGTTCCACACGTGGCCGACGGAGGTGGCGGGCCGGGACGAGGGCCAGAACTGGACGAGGTAGTGCTCCACGCCCTGGAGCTCCCGGAGCGCCGCCTGGAACTCCTCGTCGAAGGTGTTGCGCACCCGGTCGAGCAACTGGTCGTACAACCGCGCGATCTCAGCGCGATGCTGTGCCCGGACGCGGGTGTGGTAGCGGCTCACCCCGCCGCGCAGCTGCACGCCGTGCACCACGGGCTCGGCGGCGGCCGTGCTCACCGCCACGGCACCGCGGAGGTAGAGCTCTTCGAGGACATCCTCCTCCCACGGCCCGGGGCCCGCGGGCGGCTCGCCGTCCCACTCCTCCAGCAGTACGGTCACCTCGACGTCGTCCTGCAGGCTGGCGATCCACATCTGGTCGTAGCCCACGCTGACGAGCGTGCCCTCGGGCATGGGCGGAGCCTGCATGCCGCTCGGATCGGCACCGAGGCCGTGGATCCGGAAAACTCCTTTGTCCGGGTGCAACCGAATCCCCAAGCGGAGCAGCCGCCGACTCAACCCCATACCTCCCCAAAAAGCACAAACGTCTCAGCAATCTTGCCCTAAGCGACGACCGCGCCGGTCCTCGTTGTGCAAACCGGCCATGACGCCGTAGCCCCGCTCGCCGAGGCGAGCTGCTCAACCGATAACTGACTGGCCGTAAATGGGGTTTGAGTCGGAATGTACTGGTAACAATAAAGTGCAATCATGTCCAAACCGGACAGCGCTGGTGGGCGGATGCCGCCATGGTTGCCCCGGGCCTACGTCCTGGCCGTCGCGACCGTGGTGCTGTCCAGCGCCGCGATCTGGGCGCTGCTGCGGCTGCGCGGCCTGTTGCTCCTGGTGTTGGTCGCGCTGTTCGTGGCCCTGGCGGTCGAGCCGGCGGTGAACCGGCTCGCCGAGCGCGGCTGGCGACGCGGCCTCGCTACCGGCCTGATCTTCCTGGTGCTGACCCTGCTCATCGGCCTGTTCATCGCGGGGCTCGGCTCGGTGCTGGTGAGCCAGATCACCACGATCGTGCACGGGATCCCGGAGTACGTGCACCACGTTCTCGTCTGGGTCAACCACACATTCCACACCAAGATGTCCCAGGCGGACATGACGCGGTATCTCAACGAGCTGCGCGGGACGTTCTCCAAGCACCTCACCGAGGTGGCGGGCAACGCCTGGGGCATCGGCACCACGACGCTCGGTGCGATCTTCCAGTCCTTCGCCGTGGTGCTGTTCGCCTTCTACCTGTCGGCGGAGGGGCCACGGGTCCGCCGGGCCTTCTGTTCTCTGCTGCCGCCCGACCGGCAACGTGAGGTGCTGCGCGCCTGGGAGATCGCGGTCGACAAGACCGGTGGCTACATTTACTCCAGGGTGCTGCTGGCCGTGGCCTCCGGCATCGCCCACCTGGTCGCGCTGTCGGTGCTGAGGGTGCCGTTCGCGTTCGCCCTCGCCCTGTGGGTCGGTGTGGTCTCGCAGTTCATCCCGACGATCGGCACTTACCTCGCCGGGGTGGTCCCGGTGCTGGTGGCGCTGACGAAGAGCCCGCTGACGGCGCTCTGGGTGCTGCTGTTCATCCTCGCCTACCAGCAGTTCGAGAACTACGTCCTGCAACCGCATGTCACCGCCAAGACGGTCGACATCCATCCCGCGGTCGCGTTCGGCGCCGTCATCGCAGGCGCCGCGCTCATCGGCCCGATCGGTGCTCTGCTCGCGATCCCCGTCTGGGCCAGCGTGCAGTCCTTCGCCGACGCCTACATCCGGCGCTACGAGGTCACCGACCATCCCCTCACGACCGCGCAACCCGAGCAACCCGAGCCGGGGTGCCGCGGCGAACCGGCCGAGCAGCCGACGGCGACGTCGGCGCCCGCACAGACCGAGCCGGCCAGGCCGGCGAAGGAGCCCAGGGCGCCCGGGCCGTTCTGGTGGCGCCTGCTCCCGCGGCGGCGCCCCTGGCGAAGAGACCCGGCCACCATCGAACCCCGGCCCGACGACGCCCCGAAGCCGTGACCTCACCACTGAGCTCACGAGGTGCGGGTGCCGGTCGGTGCGGCGGGCACCGTGGCGCACGCGAACGCGAACGCGAACATCTGCGAGGTCACGGCCGGGACATCGGTCAGAGACCGGCGATCTCGTCCAGGAGGGCGGCGAGGTCGCCCGGGCGCGAGAACATCGGCCAGTGCCCGGTGGGCAGCTCATGGCGCGTCCATTCCGGGCCGGCCATCAGTGCGAAGACCGGGTTGCCGCTGCTCACCAGCGCTTCGACCTGTGCGAGCGAGAAGGTGCTGGCGATGAGCGACTTCGGCGTGGCCGGCGGCGTGGCCGGACGGCGCAGCGGCTGGGTGGCCGCGCCGAGGGGCTGGGGCGTGCAGCGCTCGCGCATCATCGCCAGCACCTCGTCGCTCAGTCCCGCGAGGTCGTCCGGGTCCTCGGCCGGGTCGAAACGCGGGACGGGGATCCTCCAGCCGTCGCCTTCGGAGCTCACCCGCTTCTCCAGTTCCCGCCTGGCCTCGGGCCCGTTGAAGTCGATCTGCGCCATGCCGTCCGGCAGCGGCCCCGCGTCGACATAGACGACGCGCGCGAGCCGCTCGGGGATCCGGTCGGCCGTACCGGTGACCGGCACGGTCGCGCCGCTGTGCGCGACCAGGATCACGTCGCGCAGCGCGGCGCCCTCGATGACGCGCACGATGTCGGCGATGTGGGTGTCGACGTTCACCTCGGGGCCCGCCTCGTCGGCCCGGTCCGCGAGCCCCGTCAGTGTGACCGCATGGACCTCGTGACCCGCGGCCACCAGAGACCGGGTCACGTCCTCCCAAGCCCAGCCGCCGAGCCAGAAACCGGGTACGAGCACGAAAGTCGCCATTCGCCTTGCCTCTCTCTGCCGTGATGTCGGTTCGACGCTACGGTTGATACCGGACAGAGTCCGCCCGGTTTAATGGAGAGATCTGTGTCACATCCGACCACCCGGGTTCTGGCGATGCTGGAGCTCCTGCAGGCCAACCGGCAGCTCACCGGGGGAGCGCTGGCCGAACGCCTGGGCGTGGACGAACGGACGGTGCGGCGGTACGCCGCGCGGCTGGCCGAGCTCGGCATCCCGGTCGAGGGCCTGCGCGGCCGGCACGGCGGATTCCGCCTCCTGCCCGGCTTCAAGTTGCCGCCGCTCATGCTCACCGACGACGAGGCGACCGCCGTCGTGCTCGGCCTGCTCGCCGGGCGGCGCCTCGGGCTGCCCGGCGACGCCACCGAGACCGCGCTCGCGAAAGTGCAGCGGGTGCTGCCCGCCACGTTGCGGGAGCGGGTCCAGGCGCTGCAGGAGACCCTCGGCTTCACCATGGCCGCTCGCACGGGCGCCGCTCCCGCCGTCTCCGCCGTGCTCGCGCTCGCCGCCGCGGCGCGCGAGCGCCACCGCGTCCACCTGCGGTACCGCTCCTGGAACGGTGCCGAGAGCGAGCGCGCCCTCGACACCTACGGCCTGGTCTTCCACTCCGGCCGCTGGTACGTCACGGGCCATGACCACCGCAGCGGCGAGGTGCGCACGTTCCGGGTGGATCGGGTGCTGGCCGTGGAGCCGTCGGACGAGACCTACGAGGTCCCAGGCGACCTTGATCCGGTTCAGCACGTCGCCCGGTCGCTCGCCGCGGTCCCGTACGCCCACGAGGTCGAGGTCCTCCTCGAGACGACGGCCGCCGAGGCACGCCGGCGCATCTCACCGTCGATCGCTTCGATCACCGAGACCGAGGGCGGAGTGCTCATGCGGGCACGCGCCGAGAGCCTCGACGGCATGGCGCGGATGCTGGCGGGTCTGGGCTGGCCGTTCGTGATCCGCCGACCGGACGAACTGCGCGCCGCCGTACGGGAACTGAGCGCGGATCTCGCGGTCCAGGCGGACCGCCGAACACGGCATGGCGTCACGCCGTCAAGGTGAACACGAAGTAAACTCGAACGCCGATATCGGCTTGAATACTGCTTTTCCGGGCGGGGCGGAGGGAACTGGCGGATGCGGGAATTCCAGCGCGGCGCGGTGCGGCTGCACATCCTGCACCACGCGGCCGAGGAGGAGATCCATGGTGCGTGGATGGCCCGGGAACTGGCCCGCCACGGCTACGAGATCAGTCCCGGCACGCTGTACCCGACACTGCACCGCCTCGAGGCGGACGGTCTGCTGACCTCCGAGCAGCGGGTGGTCGACGGCCGCACGCGGCGGGTCTACCGGGTGACCGAGCTGGGCCGGTCCGCGCTGGCCGAAGACCGCGCGGCGCTGGCCGACCTCGCCCGTGAGGTCCTCGGCAACGAGGGCACCCGGCTCTGAGCTTCGGGCCGCCCGCCATGACCCGGCGGAACAATAACGGTAGGACGACCTTGTACCGGCGCGTTCTTGTGCTCGGCATCGGTCGTCCGCAGGATTGGCGTCATGACGGATTCCGCTCTTGATGATCTTCTCGTGTCGCTGACAGACAAGGCTTTGCGGCATGAGGCGCCGTCCCGCGACGAGGCGCTGGCGCTGCTGGCCTCGGACGACGACGATCTGCTGGATGTAGTTGCGGCGGGGTCGCGCGTGCGGCGCCGGTACTTCGGTCGGCGCGTCAAGCTCAACCATCTGGTGAACATGAAGAGCGGGCTGTGCCCGGAGGACTGTTCGTACTGCTCGCAGCGGCTCGGCTCCAAGTCCGAGATCCTGAAGTACTCCTGGATCAGTCCCGGCGAGGCCGCGGGCAACGCCGAGCGCGCCATCGCCGCGGGGGCCAAGCGTGTGTGCCTGGTGGCCAGCGGCCGGGGACCGGCGGAACGGGACGTCGACCGGGTCGCCGACACGATCGAGGCGATCAAGGGTGCGGCGCCCGAGGTGGAGGTGTGCGTCTGCCTGGGACTGCTGAAGCCCGGTCAGGCCGACCGGCTGCGCGAGGCCGGTGCGGACGCCTACAACCACAATCTGAACACCAGCGAGGAGAACTACCGCGAGATCTGCTCGACGCATACCTTCGACGACCGGGTCGAGACGGTGAAGGAGGCCGGGCGGGCGGGCCTGTCACCGTGCTCTGGTGCGATCTTCGGCATGGGCGAGAGCGATGACGACATCGTCGACGTGACGTTCGCACTGCGTGAACTGGACCCTGACTCGGTGCCGGTGAACTTCCTCATCCCCTTCGAGGGCACCCCGCTGGGCGGGCGCTGGGACCTGACGCCGCAGCGTTGCCTGCGGATCCTGGCGCTTTTCCGGTTCGTGTTCCCCGACGTCGAGGTGCGCCTGGCCGGTGGCAGGGAGATCCATCTGCGGGCGATGCAGCCGCTGGCGCTGCACCTGGCCAACTCGATGTTCCTGGGCGACTACCTGACCAGTGAGGGCCAGCCCGGCGCCGACGACCTGCAGATGATCAGCGACGCCGGGTTCACCGTCGAGGGCACGGGCGAGCAGACCCTGCCAGGCGCCCGCCACGACCTGGTCACGCTGCGCAGGCGCGGCGCCGGCACCGACCTGCCCGCCAACACCTGACCGCCTGGCTCTCGAGCCGAGACGGCACACGTACGCTCCGGCGCACCCGGCCTCGGAACGCCGCAGCGCGGCGCCGACCGGGCCGGGTGTCCCCAGGGGCCGGGTGCGTCGCGTCAGGCGGTGGTGCCGCGGTCGTGACGCTCGCGGGCGGCCCGGATGTCGTCGCGGTGCGCGTTGGCCCACTCGTCCAGCGCGGAGAGGGGCACGAGCAGCGTCCGGCCCATCTCGGTCAACTCGTAGTCGACGCGGGGCGGCACGGTCGCGTGCGCCGTGCGCGTGACCAGCCCGTCGCGGACCAGCGCGCGCAGGGTCAGCGTGAGCATGCGCTGGCTGATGCCCTCGATGGCGCGGTGCAGCTCCCCGAAGCGGTGGGTGCGCCGGCCGAGGAGCACGACGATCAGTACGCTCCATTTGTCGCCGACCCGGTCGAGCACGTCGCGGACCGGGCAGTCGTCGGTCACCTTCAGGGTCATGGGCACATCCGTGTGCGTGACTGACATCAAAGTGCGTCCTTCCGCTCGGCTCCATGCTGACCCATGATGGGGTTACGCACAACAAGTAACCATTGGGGGAACGGACTCGATGAGCGCGCACACGACGCAGCAGACGGCACCGCCGCCACCGGCGGAGGGAGCGGCCGGTGAACCACCCGCCGTGCTGCCGGTTCCTCCGGCTCCGGTACTGGTCGTGCTGGGCACCGAGGACGCCCCGGCGTGCTCGGACGGAATCTGCCTGTCGTGAGCGAGGGGACGGCAATGCGCATCGAGGTGTGGTCCGACATCGTCTGCCCGTGGTGCTACCTCGGCAAACGGCGGCTGGAAAGCGCGCTCGCGGACTTCGAGCACGCCGGCGACACCGAGGTGGTGTGGCGGAGCTTCCAGCTCGACCCCACGTACCCCAAGGGCCGCCGGCAGCCGGTCTACGAGGCTCTCGCCGCCAAGACCGGCGGTTCGCCGGCGCAGGTGCAGGCGATGACCGGTCAGGTGGCGACGCTCGCGGCGCAGGAGGGACTGGCGTACGACTTCGGCCGGGCCGTCATGGTCAACACCTTCGACGCCCACCGGCTGACTCACCTGGCCGCTGCGCACGACCTCGGTGGTCAGATGCACGAACGCCTCATGCGCGCCCAGCTGATCGAGGGCGAGACACTCGACGACGCCGAAACGCTGGTACGGATGGGCGAGGAGGTCGGCGTCCCCGCCGACGAGGTGCGGCAGATGCTCGCCGGCGACGGATACGCCCAGGAGGTCGAGGAGGACATCCGCCAGGCCCGGCTGCTCGGCGCGACGGGTGTGCCCTTCTTCGTGCTGGACCGCGCGTACGGCATCGCCGGCGCACAACCCGTCGAGACGTTGCTGTCCGCACTCCGCACGGCACACCAGCACACGGGCACGACCGCCCGCTGACGAGGTCCGCGGATGCGGGTGAGCGGGTCGCCGGTCAGCCGGCCCTGCTCACGCCACCACGCCATGGCCGCCGACAGGGCGTTGAGGCGGACGTTGAACGTCGCGGGCGCGCTGGTCGCCCAGGTGGCGGTGAACCAGGCGGCGACGTGGCGACAATCGGCCTACAAGATCGTGCTACCTCGGTCTTCGAGGGCCCGGTGGGGGGTGGCCAGGATGGATCGCACCGTCGCGGTGACGACGCGGGCGGCTTCCGCTGTCTTCAGGCGCTTGGTGCGGTTCTCCTCCGCGGCGCCTTGCAGCACGTAGTGCACGACGCTGACCAGCCAGGCGATCGGCATGTCGGTGCGGAACACGCCTTCGTCCTGGCCGCGGCGAATGAGCTCCTCGACGCGCCGCGCGGGTGCGGCGTGCAGCTTGCGGATGCGCCCGGCGGGAAGAGTTCCCTGGGCCGCCGTCAACAATGCGGTGGATTCGGCCACGAGGGACCAACTGGAGTCGAGTAGCCGGGTCAGGGCATCCTGCGCGTCGCCGCTGAGGTCGACGGCCGACAGTGCCTCCTCGCCGGCGCGCAGTGCGTCGGCCAGGGCGGCCTCGACCAGTTCCGCCCGGGTCCGGAAGTGGCCGTAGAGAGTCATCCGGCCCACTCCGGCGGCCTTGGCGATGTCGTCGATGCTCGCGTTCGGATCGCTGCTCAGGCTCTCGCGTGCCGCGGAGACGACGCGGGCGATGTTGCGTTCGGCGTCTGCGCGGCGACGCGGGCCGACGGTGGCGGGCATGCCGCCAGCCTAACTCGTACGGGAATGTACGTGTTACTCTCCCGGGGTTAGAAGTCGTACATAGGAGTACGAGTTATGGCGAGAGGTGCTCGATGACACAACAGATCCACGACACGTCCGCGCGTGGTCCAGCCCATCCCCATCCGTTGCGATGGCGCATCCTGGGCTTCCTCGGGGTGGCCCAGCTGATGTTGATCCTCGACGTCACCGTCGTGGCCATCGCGCTACCGCACATCGAGACCGACCTGGGCCTGAGTCGCCAGGCCGTGACATGGACGGTCAGCGCGTACACGTTGACGTTCGGCGGCCTGATGCTGCTGGGCGGGCGGGCCGCCGATCTGATCGGGGCCAAGCGGGTGGTGCTCGGCGGCCTGCTGATCTTCACGGCGGCGTCACTGGTGACCGGGTTCGCCGGCTCGGCCGACATGCTGTTGGGCGGCCGCGTCGCGCAAGGACTCGGCGCGGCGCTGCTGTCTCCGTCGGCTCTGTCACTGGTGGTGAGCCTGTTCGAGGGTGACGAGCGGAACAAGGCGCTGGGGGTCTGGTCCGCGCTCGGCGGTGGCGGCGCGGCCCTCGGCGTGCTTCTGGGAGGACTGCTCACCGCCGGCCCGGGCTGGCCATGGGTCTTTTACATCAACGTGCCCATCGGCCTGGTGATCATCGCCGCTCTCGCCCGGATGCTGCCGCACCAGGGCGTCGCCGCGCCCCGCCCCCGGCTCGACGTGCTCGGAGCCCTGCTGGTCACCGCCTCCTCCGGCGCCCTGATCTTTGCGATCACCCGCGCCGGGGACCACGGATGGGTCACCGCCACCACCGGCTGGCTCGTCCTGGCGGCCGGGATCGGCTACCTGGCGTTCGTGACAAGGCAGAAGACCGCCCGTTCACCTCTGATGGACGTCGCGCTGCTGGCTCGACGCCCGGTGGCCACCGGCACGTTCCTCATCCTGATGGCGACCGCCCTGATGATCGCGGTGTTCTTCCTCGGCACCTTCTATTTCCAGCACGCACAGGGCTTCGGCGCGCTGCGAACGGGGCTGCTGTTCCTCCCGATCGCGGTGGCGACCATGTTCGGGGCCAACCTCACCGGCCGGGCCATCGCCAAGGCGGGGCCGCGCCGGCTGGGCGTGGCCGGGCTGCTCGCCGCCGCGGTCGGCATGGCCGTGCCCGCGCTGTCGATGCACCCCGCGACCGTGGTGGTCGGCATGGCGATCGCAGGCGCCGGGACCGGCGCGATATTCGTCGTCGCCTCAGCGACCGCTCTCGGTCAGGTGGCCCCCCACGAGTCCGGCATCGCCTCCGGCATCGTCAGCACATTCCACGAGTTCGGTGCCTCCATCGGAGCTGCGGTCATCTCCAGCGTCGCGGCGGCCAGCCTTGTCGGGGACACCCTCTCCGGGTTCACCAACGGCTTCATCCTCGCCGCGCTCGCCGCGGCCGCGGCGGCCGTGGCGGCCGCCGCCCTGACGCCCGGGCGGCCACAGGCTGATCAGGCGTAGCCGGGCGTCGGTCAAGGCGGCCGCGTCCGGGTTCTTCCGGCTCCCAATCCCGACGCACCCAGCACCCCATTCGCCCGATCAGCCCCCGAGGTCGGGCACACGCTCGAACGCCGGAACTGCGCTACCGCGCGGTATCGCCCACCCGTGACGATCACAGATCAACACCGTCCGCAAGGAATACACACCATGACCGGGACCGTCCCCGCCCTCCAGCAGTTCACATCCCCCAGCCAGATCACTCCCGGGCTGCGGCAGGCCCTGACCGAGTGCTGGGTGGAGGTGACCAACGCGGGCGGGGCGGCCGGCTTTCCCTTCCCGCCCGTCGGCACCGAGCACGTCGGCCCGTTCGGATGTTCCTCAGACCCCTACTCCTGGAAGGTCACGCGCGCCGCATTGCGCGGGTGCCGATCAGCAGACCCACAACCGCCACCGCCACCGCGGCGACCACGCCGCCGGCGACGGCCGCCGTGGCGATCTCACCGCTGAACAGGGCGCGCTCCGCGTCGACGACGTACGTCAGGGGATTGAACCGCGAAAGCGCCCGCAGCCAGCCCGGGCCGCCGTCCAGCGGCAGCAGCATCCCCGCGAGCAGCAGCAGCGGGAAGATGAGCGTCTGCTGCACCGCCCAGAACATCCACTCCTGATTTTTGGACGCCAGCGCCAGCGTGTAGGACAGCGCGCCGAGTCCGAGACAGAAGACCGAGAGGATCAACAGGCCGATGATGGCGCCCGCCAAGTGCAGGCGGAAGCCGAAGGGGATCGTGACGACGACGATGATCGCCGCCTGGGCGAACATCGGCACGATCTCCTTCAGTGCCCTCCCCATGATGAGCGCGGGCCGGCTCAGCGGGGAGACGAGCATCCGCTCGTGCGATCCGGTCTGGATCTCGTACAACAGGTTCGATCCGGTGGCGGACGTGCCGAAAAGGCACGACATCACGACGATGCCCGGGATGAACCACTGCAACGTGGACTCGTCTCCGGCGCCGTCCGGGAGCAGGGGAGCGAACAGCGCCAGGAAGAACAGCGGTTGCACCATGGTGAAGATGACGGAGAACGGGTTGCGCAGCACCGGGCGCAGCTCACGGCTGAAGACGGTGGCGGTGTCGGTGATCAGGTTGGTGCTCATGCCGCGTTCTCCTGGGAGGTCGTGATGGCGGACTGGGGCGTGGCGATGGCGGCGTCCTCACGCAGGCTGCGACCGGTCAGCTTGAGGAAGACGTCGTCGAGGGTGGGCCGGGCGACCTCGACGCTGTTCACCGTGATGCCCGCTCCGTCCAGGCTGAGCAGCAGCTTCGGCGTCAGTTGCGCGCCGCCGTCCGCCTCGATCAGCACCCGAGCGCCGTCCTGCTCGACGTGCGCGGGCGCCGCGATGCCGAGCGAGTGGGCGACGCCCCGGCGGGCGTCGTCCTCGTGGTCGAAGGTCAGCATGATGCGGTCTCCGGCGTGGTCGGCCTTGAGCCGCGCCGGGGTGTCGTCGGCGATGACCCGCCCGTGGTCGATCACGATGACTCGCTCGGCGAGGTGATCTGCCTCTTCGAGGTAGTGGGTGGTCAGGACGATCGTGGTGCCGTGCTCGGCGTGCAGCCGGTGGATGTGCTCTTGCAGGTTCGCCCGGTTCTGCGGGTCGAGGCCGGTGGACGGCTCGTCGAGGAACAGCAGGTCCGGGGCGTGGATCAGGCCCATCGCGATGTCCAGCCGTCGCCGTTGACCACCGGACAGCGACGACACGATCCGGTCGGCGACGCCCTCCAGGTCCAGTGACGAGATCAGCTCGGCCGCCCGGGCACGCGCCGCCGCGACGCTCATCCCGTACGCCCGGCCCTGGCTGACCAACTCGTCACGGCCTCGCTGACTGTGCGCCGCACCATTGCCCTGGCCGATGTAGCCGATCCGGCCGCGCACGCCGCGCTGGTTGGTCGTGACGTCGTATCCGGCGACCTCCGCGGTGCCGGAGGTCGGTGACAGCAGCGTGGTGAGCATCCTCAGCGTGGTCGACTTGCCGGCCCCGTTCGGGCCGAGCAGCGCGACCATCTCGCCGGACTCGATATGCAGATCCAGATCGCGTACTGCCTCGACCTTTTCCTTCTTTACGACGAAGTGCCTGGTCAGCTTCCGTGTTCGGATCATCGTGGCGTTCATGAAGACAACGCTAGGATCGATTCCGGCCACTTTCCGACCTGAATGCGAGGGAGCCTGGGTTCATGGCGAACACGAGCGCGCGGATGCTTCGGTTGCTGTCCCTGCTACAGACCCATCGCTACTGGCCCGGCGGCGAACTGGCCGACCGGCTCAGCGTGAGCGAACGGACGCTCCGGCGCGACATCGACCGCCTGCGCGAGCTCGGTTATCCGGTCGACGCGAGCCGGGGCGTCGCGGGCGGATATCAACTGCGGTCCGGCGCCGCCATGCCGCCCCTCCTGCTCGACGATGAAGAGGCGGTGGCCATCGCCGTCGGGCTCCGGACGGCCGCCGGGGGTGCCGTGGACGGCATCGAGGAAACGTCGGTGCGCGCCCTGACCAAGATCGTGCAGGTGATGCCGCCGCGATTGCGCCGTCGTGTCGACGCGCTGCAGGCCTACACCGTGCCCGCCGTCATGGGCGGCGGCCCGACGGTCGACGCGGTCGCACTGACGGCGATCGCCCAGGCGTGCCGGGACGATGAGCGGC
Source organism: Actinomadura alba (assembly GCF_014323705.1). Lineage (GTDB taxonomy): Bacteria > Actinomycetota > Actinomycetes > Streptosporangiales > Streptosporangiaceae > Actinomadura_C > Actinomadura_C alba. The sequence continues at coordinate 54,004 of NZ_JABVEC010000041.1, read as the reverse complement.
TGCAGTTCGGATACACCGCCCGTGGCGGTGAGCGGACGAGCCGGCTGGTCGAGCCGCACCGGCTCGTGCCGCTCGGCCGCCGCTGGTACCTCGTCGCCTGGGACGTCGAGCGGCATGGCTGGCGGACCTTCCGGGTCGACCGGCTGGCCGATCCGGCGTCCACTGGAGCCCGGTTCCGCCAGCGCGAACTGCCCGGCGGTGACGCGGCCGAGTTCGTCCGCGAGCAGATCGCGTCGATACCGACCCAGTACGAGGTCGTGGTGGACATCCGGGCGACCGCGGCCGACGTCGCGCGGGTGGTGTCGCACTGGGGGAGGGTCGAGGCACTCGACGACGCGTCGTGCCGGCTGCACATGAGCGTCGACACGTTCGAGTGGCCGACCGTGGTGCTCACCTCGGTAGGAGCCGACTTCGACGTCGTCCAGCCGCCCGAGCTGAGCCACTATCTGCGCGAGGCGGGCGAGCGGTTCGTCCGCGCCGGCCGGCCGGCCGCCGGCGGGCGGATCTCCGATGCGTCCGGGAGATCCGGTGACGGCGGTACGGGCACGACGGGTGAGGTGTGATCGAGGGCCGTTCACACGGTTCACTCGCCGTGCGATGGCGAGGCGAGCGTGTCGAGGGACACCTCCCACAGCCGTGTCGCCGCAGCGGGGTCGAGCGCATGGTCGGCGACGCCTCCGAACATTCCCGCCACGTGGCGGCGCCCCTCGTTGCAGTCCTCGAAGTACCGGCCGCCCACGCCCTCGAGCTGTGGCGAGGTCGCCACGAGTACGGATGTGGCCGCGCCCTGCCGGGGCGTCTTGAACGTGTAGCCACCGGTGGTGATCGCGCTGTCGAGTTCCTCTCGGCTCAGGTGCCGTGACAGGTTCGTCTCCATGATCGCGCCGGGGTGCGCCGCGTTGACCGTGATGCCGTCGCCGACCCAGCGCCTGTTCGCCTCGACCGCGAACAGGACGTTGGCCGTCTTGGACTGGGCGTAGGCGACCCCGCCGTCGTACGGCCGCACCCGGAAGTGGATGTCGTCGAAGTCCACCGTGTCACGCAGATGCGCGATCGAGCTGAGCGCCACGACGCGGGCCCGGCCGGCTGCCGCGAGTGCCGGGTGCAGCCCTGTTGCGAGTGCGAAGTGGCCGAGGTGGTTGGTGGCGAACTGCAGCTCCCAGCCCTCCGGCGTCCGCAGCTCGGGCGTCATCATCACACCGGCGTTGTTGATGAGGATGTCCAGTGGGCCGTCCCACGCGGCGGTGAAGGTCGCGACGGACCTTCGATCGGCGAGATCCAACGGCGCGACGAGGACGCGCTCGTTGCCGGTGGTGGCGCCGATGTCCTCGGCGACACGGCGGCCGGCCTCGAGATCGCGTACCGCCAGGGTCACCTCCGCGCCGGCCCCGGCAAGCGCCCGGGCGGTCTCGACGCCGATGCCGGATGCCCCGCCGGTCACGATGGCACGACGGCCGGTGAGGGCGATGCCCTTCACGACCTCGGCGGCGGTGGATTCGGCGTTGAACGGCGTGGTGATGAGGGTCGGTTCGGTCATGGGTCGCCTTTCTGTGATGCTCGGCCCGAAGCCGAGGGCGGCGGCGCCCGGCAGGCGCGATGTGCCGCCGCCGCCCACCTGGCCTGGTACGGGTCCCCTCGCAGGCTCCAGGCGGCGTTCCTCCATCAGATCACCGGTACGACGTCCGCCAGGTACGGTGAAGGGGGCCCGCTCTACTCCGGGTCCGGCCGACCGGGGGTCCAGCAGACCCCCTCTCAGGCAGGGGCGAGGCACCGGGCCCGCCTACCCTGGACGTCATGAGTGACCACTCCGCCGGCGGGGGCAACACCGAGCTCCGTGAGTTCCTGCGGTCGCGCCGGGCCCGGATCACGCCGGAGGACGCCGGCCTGTTCCCGCAGCCCGGCACCCGGCGGGTGCCGGGCCTGCGCCGGGAGGAGGTCGCCCAGCTCGCCGGGGTGAGCGTGGACTACTACGTACGCCTGGAACGCGGCCGCAGCCTCAACGTCTCCGACGCCGTGCTGGACGCCGTCGCCCGCGCCCTGCGGCTGAACGACACCGAGCGCAGTCACCTATTCGCCGTGGCCAGGCCCACCCGCACCAAGCGCCGGCCGATGCCGCCGCAGCGCGTGCGCCCAGGTTTGTACCGGGTGCTGGAGACGATGACCGGCACTCCAGCCCTGGTCATCGGCCACCGAACGGACGTCCTGGCCGCCAACCGGATGGCCCGGGCCCTCTTCACCGACTTCGACGCCCTACCGCACCGCGAGCGCAACATGGCCCGCTTCATCTTCCTCGACGACGCCGCCCGCGAGCTGTACGTCGACTGGGAGGGCTCCGCCCGTGGCACCGTCGCCACCCTGCACCTGTACGCGGGACGCCACCCCCACGACCCTCTGCTGGCCGAGCTGATCGGCGAACTGTCGCTTCGCGACCAGGACTTCCGCCGCTGGTGGGCCGACCACGACGTCCAACGCCGGACCCACGGCACCAAGCGTTATCACCACCCCCTGGTCGGCGACCTCACCCTCGACTACGAGGCCCTCAACCCCACCGGCGATCCCGGTCAGACACTCGGTCTCCACACCGCCGAACCCGGCTCACCTTCTGAGCACGCCCTACGCCTGCTGGCCGGCTGGGCCAGCGAACCCACCACACCGGCCCGGTCGGACGCCGCCTCCCCGAGCCGGTCCTCGGTGTCCGAGGAGGGGTAGCGTTCGCTCGCGCACAGCGGACTCCCGAGGTCTACCAGCGCTCCCAATGCAGGACCTGCTCGCGGGGGATCCGCCGGGCCGGCTTGAAGTCGGTACCGATGGTGAAGGCGAGGGGGATGAACGCGGCGAGCGTGACCTCGTCGTACGGCACGTCCAGCGTCTCGGCCAGTTCGCGTTCCAGCGGGTCCTGCGCCGTCGTCCACACGGTGCCGAGCCCGCGGGCGCCGAGCATGAAGCTCCATACTGCGGGCAGGATCGGTCCCCAGGTCATGGACTGGTCGAGGACGGAGGACTCCTCCGTACGGCCTTCCACCGCCGGGATGACGAACGCCGGGACGCGGTGAACATTCTCGTAGAGGTACCGCAGCCCTTCGGAGATCCGTTCCATGGAACCGGGGTTGGCGTACATGCGGTCCAGGTCACGTCGGGTCGGCGGTCGTCCGCCGCCGGTGTCCAGCGCGCGGCGGAAGATGTCGGCCACGACCGCCCGCTGAACCTCGTCGCGGGCAGGGCGTCAGGAATCGACGCCGTTCGCGGCCGTCGACGTCATGGCCTCCATCCGATTGCAGACGATCTGTGGCCAGACGATTTGAATCGCATGATGGTCAATTATCGGCTGTCAAACAATTTTGTCTAAGATGGTTGATGGTAAGCTGCCGGCGGTGACGCGGCCGAGTTCGTCCGCGAGCAGATCGCGTCGATACCGACCCAGTACGAGGTCGTGGTGGACATCCGGGCGGCCGCGGCCGACGTCGCGCGGGTGGTGTCGCACTGGGGGAGGGTCGAGGCACTCGACGACGCGTCGTGCCGGCTGCACATGAGCGTGGACACGTTCGAGTGGCCGACCGTGGTGCTCACCTCGGTGGGGGCCGACTTCGAGGTCGTACGCCCCGCGGAGTTGCGAGACTACCTCCGTGCGACCGGCGAGCGGTTCGCACGTGCAGGCTCACGACTTGGGTCCGCGCGACCAGAGGAGAATTAGCCGTCGCCGAGCCCGTGCCGGACGCTGCCGTCCATCCCGCACGGAAGCCGTAAACAATCCGTAAACGGGTTCCGCCAAGCTCAAGGCACATGAGACAGCGGGCCGGACGGACCCGCCACTGTCCCCAACGGCCGGACCGAGGAAGGAACAATGCGAAAGCTCATCGAGTCGACGTTCGTGACGCTGGACGGGGTCATCGAGTCACCGGAGCAGTGGGGCTCGCCATACTGGGACGAGGAGCATGCGGGGTACGGTGACGATCTCTTCTCCTCTTCCGACGCCCTTCTGCTGGGGCGGGTGACCTATGAGGCGTTCGCGCAGGTCTGGCCGAAGATGGAGGAGGCCGGGGATGAGGATGCCGCCCGGATGAACGCCCTCCCCAAGTACGTCGCCTCCAGGACCCTGAAGGACGCCACGTGGAACGCCACGATCATCGAGGGCGACGCAGCCACGGAGGTCGCGAGGCTGAAGGAGCTGCCCGGTAAGAACATCCTGAAGTACGGGACCGGCGAACTCGACCGCACGCTCCTGGAGCACAAGCTGGTGGATGAGTACCACTTCTGGATGTTCCCCGTCGTCGCCGGAGGCGGCCAGCGCCTCTTCGACGGGATCGACACGACCCACCTGACGCTGGCGAGGTCCACGTCGTTCGCCTCCGGCATCGTCGTGCTCGTCTACGAGCCGAAGCGGTAGGTCCTACTTGCCAACGGCTACTACCCGCACGGCAGCGCCGGCAGGCCCGGCGTTCGCACGCCGGCCCCGCGCCCCAGCGGGACGGGGGTCGGCGCGCTGCGTCCCGGCTAGACCGCAACCGCGTTCAGGATCGGAGCGAGTTGCTCCTCCTCGTAGTCGAGATGGGCTTCCAGTTCCGCGGTGAGCCGTTCCACCTCGCTGAGAAGGACCGTGGGATCTGGCCTGTCCGCTGCCAGCAGGGTCTGGAGGGCGTTCAGTAGCCGCTCGACCGTCCGGTGCTCTTGGCGCAGGCGGGTCAGAGCGGGGGCGAGTTCCGGGTGCCGCCGCTCGAGGAAGGGGAACATCTGGTCGTCCTCGCGGACGTGGTGACCTCCCAGTCCCCGGCACAGGGTCAGGCAGTTGACGCGCAGTTGCGCGCCGAGCCCGGGCCCTGACTCGGCGATCTCCTTGCGGATCAGCGCCAGCTCTCTGCGGAACGAGTCGTGGATCGCCTTGAGAGAGTCGCCTGCCGGCCCGGCGGGTGGCCCGCCGCCGATCGGATCGAGCGCGACCACGGGAAGGACCCGGGTCGTCTTGGCCTGGTAGGCCGCCCATCCGGGGTCCGCCTCGGCCGCGCGGGCGAAGACGCTGTCGCGCTCGTCGCCCTCGAGGACGACGGCGTGCGCGTCGTAAGTGAAGACGCCGTCCTCGACCGTGACGTGCGCATCGGCCACCAGATTGTGGAACCAGTCCGGATGGTTCGGCGCGCCACCGGCCGAGGCGATGATCAGGATTCGTTCGCCGCCGTCGGGAAGGTAGCCGAGCGGAGTCGTGTGCGGAGCTCCGGAGCGCGCTCCGGTGGTGGTCAGCAGGAGCAATCGGGCTCCCTCGAAAGGACCACCGACCCGTCCCGCGTTGGCACGGAACTCATCGATGATCTGTTGGTTGAAATCGATCGGCATTCTGTTCTTCTGCTCCAGGATCAATGGCCCGCGGACTGTTCGCGGGCATGGCGAAGAACCGCCCGGTGGGCGGCATGAGGGCACTACGGAATGGCCTCGACCGCAATGCGAAAGAGGGAAGGCGCGCGTCAGAGCCCCAGGTCGTCCGGGTCGATCGCCGGTGGGATCGGCGTCGGCGCGGCTCTCGAGAAGGGTCGGCGGTCTACGCCGCCAGACAAGCACGTGGAAACGTCGCGGAAACGCGCGGAGAAGAGGGAGGGCGGGCCTCTCGCCCGCCTGGCGGTCACGCCGTGGCCGGGTGCCTCACTCGCTCTTGGCCCATGGCCGACCCGGCAGTCACAAGGGCGATCCTAATGCCGCGAAAGCGCCAAGGCAATGTCGCATTACCCCGCCGGTACCGCGTAGCCGAAGTTCGGCGTTGGGCAGTCACGGCCGGTCGCCCGATGCCTCCGCGGGCGGGCGCAATTCGGCGGCCACGGCACGCTCGCGTTGCTGCGCGGCCTCCGCGCGGGCCGCATCCCGTTCGGAGGTCAGGTCGGTGACCCGCGCCTGGGCGCCGGCCAGCGTCAGGCGTGCCTCGGCGAGTTGCCCGCGCAGCTCTTCGAGGGCCGCGCGGGTGCCGGCGAGTTCGGCACGGGCGCGTTCGGCCTCGGCCATGGTGGCGTCCCGCGCTGAGAGCGCGCCGGCGCGCTCGGCCTCCGCGGCGCTCGCGGCTCGCACGGCCTCATCGCGGGTGGCCTCGGCCGCCTGCGCTCTCGCCTCGGCGTTGAGACGATGCCTGTCGGCCTGTGCAGCGGCCTCCTGCGCCTTCGCGAGCGCGCCGAGCGCCTGGGCGGCGTCCTCTGCCGAGGTGCGGGCCTCGTGCCGGGCCCGGTCGGCGTCGGCGCGAGCCTGCTCGCTCTCCCGGCCTGCGCGCTCGGCGTCCCTGACGGCCTGGCGCGCTCGCTCCTCGGCCAGTACCTGGGCCTCACGCGCCTCTTCGACGACGCGCCGAGCCTCGGAGCGCGCGGCTTGGACGGCCCGGTCGGCCTCCTCGCGCACGGCGACCTCGAGTCGCTCGGCTTCGGCCAAAGCCGCCTGCACCGCCAGCTCCGCGTTCGTACGAGCCTCGTCCGCCTCGGTGAGAGCTTCGTCGCGCTCCCGGTCGGCGGCCTGAGCCCGCTGCCGGGCCGAGCGGGCGCGCTCCTGGGCGCTCTGGGCCGCCTTCTCCGCCTGCGCGGCCCGGTCGGCGGCGTCCTCGCGTTCGGCGAGCGCCGAGGCCACCTGGGCCTGCGCCGCGGCTTGGGCCGCGCTGATACGCGCCTCGACGCCACGCGGTGACAGTTCACTCTCCAGCGCCTGGGCGAGTGGAGCGATCGCCGCGCTGAGCCCCTGTTCCATCCGTTCGTACAGATCCTCGGCCTTGGCCAGCGAGCCTTCCAGGCCGGGAGTCGCGCGTCTGAGCTCGCGGTCGCGCTTGGCCCGGGTCTGGCAGTCCGTGCCCGAACAGTAGGCGCGGGGCCGCCCGCGCCCGGATCGCTGTTGCACCGGCCGCCCGCAGTGACCACAGGGCCGGACCGCGGGGGAGTCGTTCTCGGGAGCCGATGGGTCGTCGACCTGCGCGCCCGATGGATTCTCGCTCATGGCCGGGCCCCGGGTCGTGGTGGTGGCGGATCGTAGTAACCGGGCCCCGCGAGTGGATCAAGCTCGATCATCAACAGCACCATCGCACAGCCCGTAGTCCTTCGCATCACCGATTGATCGTAGCAGTTTTCTGGTTTTCTATTTCCGGAAATTAACTAGTGCCGAAAAATAGTGGAAATAGGTCACGGGAATGAGGATTCCCGCAAGCTATCGATCCCAGGAGACCTCTAGGGGGCAGACCAAGTGTCGGCCCTTGAGCAGCAACCGACCGGTCAACGGCGATAGTGAGCCGGGGCGGGCGGAGTTACCGCCGTCCACCGGTCCGATGCGGGTCGCCTGCTTTGGGGTAATCGGCTGGGGAGCCTTGTAACGGTTCGGTGGCCGTGGGTTGGTTACCGGTGGGTCGGTCCTACTTTGCGGCGCATGCCGGTGGATTTCCTGACTGATGATGAGGCGGCGGCCTATGGCCGGTTCGCCGGGGCGCCGTCGCTGGCGGACCTGGAGCGGGTGTTCTTCCTCGATGACGAGGATCGGGCGCTGGTCGAGCGGCGGCGTGGCGAGCACATGAAGCTGGGTTCGCGCTTCAGCTGGTGACGGTCCGGTGGGTGGGTTCGTTTCTGGAGGATCCGCTGGATGTGCCGACGGTGGTGCTGGACTTCGTGGCCGAGCAGCTGGGGATCGCTGATCCGTCGGTGGTGAAGCGGTACACCGGGGGCCTGCCGGAGAGCCCGGACGCGCTGCTGGCCGGGCATGCCCGCACCCTGGATGCCGCCTACCGCGAGGTCGGCGGGCGGCTGCCGGTCAACACCGAGGTCCGCGTCGATGACGCCGGGAAGATCCACCTGACGGGGTCAAGGCCGTCGAGGAGCCGCCGTCGCTGGTCGACCTGCGCAACCGGACCACCGCGATGCTGCCGCGGGTGGACCTGCCCGAGGTCATCTTGGAGGTGATGTCGTGGGAGCCATCGCTGGCCGAGGCGTTCACCGCCGTCTCCGGCGGCCGGTCCCGGCTGGAGGACCTGCCCATCTCGATCGCCGCGTGCCTGGCCGCACATTCGATGAACGTCGGGTACCGGCCGATCGCCAAGAACGGCGTGCCCGCCCTGGAGCGGTCACGGCTGTCGCACGTGTTCCAGAACTACTTCCGGCCTGAGACGCTCGCGCCGGCGAACGTGCCGTTGGTGGCTCGCCAGGCCGGGCTCGGTTTGGCGCAGGCGTGGGGTGGCGGCATGGTCGCCGCGGTGGACGGGATGCGGTTCATCGTCCCGGTCCCGGCCGCGTTCGCCCGCCCCAACCGTAAGTTCTTCGGCTCCAAACGCGGCATGACCTGGCTGAACGCCATAAACGACCGGGGCATCGGCCGCGGCGCCAAGGTCGTGTCGGGGACGGTCCGCGACTCGCTGCACATGGTCGACGTCATCTTCGGCCTGGACGGCGGCGAGTTGCCCGAGATCGTGGTCACCGACACCGGCTCCTACTCTGACGTGGTGTTCGGGCTGCTGGAGCTACTGGGCATCTCGTATCGGCCCGCGCTGGCCGACCTTCCCGACCAGAAGGGCTGGCGGATCAACGCCGACGCCGGCTACGGCGCCTTGAACACCTTCGCCCGCGGCAAGATCGACCTGCGCAAGGTCCGCCGGAACTGGGAGGACATCCTGCGGGTCGTCGCCTCCATCTACACCGGCACCGTCCGCGCCTACGACGTGGTCACCATGCTGCAGCGCGACGGGCACCCCACCGCGCTCGGCGAGGCCATCGCCGCCTACGGCCGGATCTTCAAATCGCTGCACATCCTGGCCTACATCGACGTCGACGAGACCTACCGCCGCGACATCAAGCACATCCGCAACCTCCAAGAAGGCCGCCACTCGCTGGCCCGCAAGATCTGCCACGGCAAGAAGGGCGAGCTCTACCACCGCTACCAGCGCGGCCTGGAGAACCAGCTCGGCGTGCTCGGCCTGGTCCTCAACTGCGGCGTGCTGTGGAACACCGTCTACCTGGACGCCGCCGTCCAGCAGCTGCGGGCGCAGGGCTACCCGCTCCGCGAGGAGGACATGGCCCGGCTGTCACCGTTTGTCAGCAAACACCTGGGCGTCCATGGCGCCTACAGCTTCGCCCTGCCCGACCTGCCCCCCGGTGCGATCCGCGAGCTGCGCGACCCCAACGCGGCCGACGACGACGAAGACGAAGACGACAAGACCTATCGAGGGGTCCCCAGCGGACAGTTGCTCAAGACAGTGCTCACCGGTACTGCCAGGAGGTGCCGGTTGCCGCGGGCCTGACATCCCGGGGTGCTGTGTCGTCGAACTGGTGACAAGCAAAGATTCCACACCCGATTGGAAGTGATGGGTAGCGATGCCTGCGCACCGCGAGGTAGACGAAGCCAAGATCAAGCAGCAGGTCGAGAAGATCGTCGAAGGAATCCGCGCCAAGGACCTCGAGGGCCTGAGGCAGCTTTACGCGACAGACGTCGTCTCCTTCGACGTCGAGCCGCCGCTGCAGCACGTAGGGATAGAGGCGAAGTTGGAGAACTGGACGAGGGCGTTCACGCTCTTCCAGGATGTGAATTATGAGCTTCGCGACCTGACACTCACCGTGGGCGATGACGTGGCATTCGGCCACGGTTTCGGTCGGCTCAGCGGCACGCTGAAGAACGGGACGGCGACGAGTGGCATGTGGGTCCGGGCCACGTTCTGCTTCCGGAAGACCGACGACCATTGGTTGATCGCGCACGACCAGGTCTCTGTGCCGTTCGACATCGCAAGCGGCAAGGGCGTGGCCGACCTCGAGCCCTGACGAGTCGCCGAAGTTCGGGGGCGTCGCGGGCGCTGCCGCCGTTAAGCCGCTGGCCTGGTTTCGCAGGCCGGGGCGCGGCGGTGCTGCCGGTGACGCCCCTGTCCGTGCTGACCGGGGCGTCATCGGCCGAGCGGGTCCAGGCGGATGCGCCCGGCGACCGTCGCCGGCCAGACGCTGAGGGGTTCGTTGGCGTCCTGCTATTGCCGGCACGATGAGACCTGGCCGCGAGGACCAGAGTGCCCGGCGCCGGCGTGGCACCGGGCACTCTCCGGGGTTCAGCGACGTGTCACACGCCCGCCGTGGCCTGCGGCGACGGCTCTCGGGCGGGGATATCTGCGGGCCGGGTCAGCGGGCCGCCGCGCAGCAGCGTGCCGCAGATGACGGCGCCGGCTGCGAAGATGCCGGCGCACCATCAGAACACCGTGGGTAGCTGTGGACCGCCGCGAGCTGGACCAGCTGCGGTGTCGGCCGTCCGTGCAGGTGGCCAGCCAGGTCGTGGGCGGTGGCGTTGGCCGCGATGGTGTTGAGGAGCGCGGTGCCGATGTATTGGGTCCCCCCGACGAGGAATGCTGGTGGTTCAGAATCCGATGGTTTCGCGGAGCAGCAGGACGGTGCCGCGCCCGGGGTGGGGTTCTTCGTTGAGGATGAGAAGGCGGTTGAGGGCACTGGGCTTGCCGTAGACCTTCATGGCGCGGTCGTTTTCCAGCGGGAGGCAGTGGTCTTCGATGCGGCGCAGCGCGGTGGGCAGGTCGGACACCACCTTCTGCGCCCCGACGATCCAGATCGCGTGGGCGGCGGCGCCGGCGTAGCCGGGCAGCTGGCTTCCGCTGGCAGAGGCGACCACAAGGGAGCCGGTTTCGGTGACCGCAGCGACACTGCCCACGATGACGTCGGGGGTAGACATCAGCCGCCAGATCTCGCGCAGTTGGGTGGCGCGGTCCATGGCCAGGCCGCGTGGCTTGACGGCGTCGTAGCGCCCGCTGGTGTTGATGTCCTCCTCGATGCCGGACAGGCGGAGGGTCTCGCTGGCCCCAGTGAACACGCTGGCGCCCTCGGGTATCAGTTCTTTGATGCGGGTACGCGCGGCGGCGGCGTCGTCGAGGATTTCCACGGTGAAACCGTGTTCCGTCAGCGCAGCGGCCGCCCGCTCCAGGCGCTGCGCGGGTGCCGGGTCGGTGAACGGTGATGCCGGCATTGAGGTAGTCATGATGTCTCTGAGCTTCCTGTTTGCTGGATGATGTGTTCGTCTCGGCAGTACGACGACACAGCCCCCCGGAATGTCAGGCGACGCGCCAACCTCACAGTTCGGCGCGCTATCTCGTCGAACAGGTGAGTGCAGATGCGACCAAGGGAGCCGTCGACACCATGACCACCCAATCCGAGCCAGGACACGGCCGGCCCGATCCCGGCCTGAGTGCGATCATGAGCGAGCGGCGTCAGCTGATCAATCTCGCGTACCGGCTCCTCGGCTCCCTGGCCGAGGCTGAGGATGTCGTACAGGAGACCTACGCCCGCTGGTACGCCATGTCCCGGCAGCAGCAGGACGCCATCGAGTCCCCCGGCGCCTGGCTGGCGAGGGTCGCCAGCCGCATCTGCCTGGACGTGCTCGGCTCGGCGCGCGCGAGGCGGGAGCGGTATGTGGGCGAGTGGATCCCCGAGCCGCTGCCCGAGTGTACGGAGTGGATCAGCGGGCGGCCGGGCGGTGCGACCGTCGACCCGGCCGACCGGGTCACCCTGGATGAGTCGGTCAACATGGCCTTCCTGGTCGTGCTCGAATCGATGACCCCGGCCGAACGCGTCGCGTTCATCCTGCACGATGTCTTCTGCCACTCCTTTGCCGAAGTGTCCGATATCGTCGGCCGGACTCCGGCGGCATGCCGCCAGCTGGCCTCCTCGGCCCGCCGCCGCATTCGCGAATCGCAGGGCCCCGCGAGTCCGACAGCGCAGCAGGCCGGCATCGTCAGGGACTTCAAGCAGGCATGGGAGGCCAAGGACATCGACGCCCTGATCGGCCTGCTCGACCCCGACGCCACGGCGATCGCCGACGGCGGCGGCCTCGCCACCACCTTCCTGCGCCCCATCGAAGGCGGCGAGCAGATCGCGCGCGCCTGGGTCGAGATCGCCGACCGGAGGCCCGGCAACATGACGTTCCTGGAGCGTACGGTCAACGGTCAGCCCGGTCTGGTGGCTCAGCAAGACGGCGTCACCGTGACGGTGTTCGCGTTCGAGGTCGCGGGCGACCGGATCAAACACATCTGGGTAGTACGCAACCCCGAGAAACTCCGTCGCTGGACGACGGGCTGAGGAGCGTCTCCATGCCAGGAGCGGCGCTCGGGTCGGCGCGACGTGCCCCAACCTGGTGCCCGGCGACCTGCGGCGACGCGTCTGCATACGGCGCACAGCTCATGGCGATCATCTGCGATAGACGATGAAGCGATCACGGTGCTGACCTGTTCAGAAAGACCCAGTTTGGGGCCTGTCGCAGGAACCTGAGGGGTGGGCCTCACTCCTCCCGAAGCTGGCTGGCCCCAAACTAACGCTGAGTAGTTGAGGGGTGGATTGGCGGAGCGGCGGGGCTACGGTTGCTGTTCCTGCCCGGCGTCGGTCAGGGTCTTGTGCACGACGCCGACCGAGACCTTGACTCCGGCGGCGATGGTGCGGATGGATTCCCCGCGTTTGCGGCGGGCGAGAATCGCGGCGCGTTTGTCGTCGTCGACCACGGGGCGTCGGCCGCCGACTCGGCCCCGGCGCCGGGCCGCCTCCAGGCCGTCTTTGGTCTTGCGGACGATGTCGCGGCGCCGGTCTTCGGACAGGGCGAGGGCCAGATCCAGGATCAGGGAGCGCTCGGTGTGCTCGCCGGCCGCGATCCCCTCCAGCACCTTGACGGCGACGCCGCGCTGGAACAGGTCGTTGAGGACGATCAGGCCTTCGAGGAGGTTGCGGCCGAGGCGGTCGACCTCCTGGACGGTCAGCATGTCCCCGGTGCGGATGTGCGACAGCGCCTGCAGCAGCGCGGGCCGGTCGTCGGTGTTGAGCTTGCCGCTGATCTTCTCCTCGAACACCTTCAGGCAGATGGGGTCGAGGGCGTCGTGCTGCCGCTGGGTTTTCTGCTTGTCGGTGCTGACCCAGACGAGACCGATGAGCGCCACGGCGATCACCTTTCGTTCATCAAACGTGGTGCGTGGAGTAGATGAACCCTAGTGGAAAATGAACGCCAAAATGAACGCCGGAACCGGACACGGTGGTATCTCCGGCGGGCATCCGGCCAGCGTTCGTCAAACGGCCGTTAGCCGAACGCCCGAACGCCTGCGCCAACCCCCGTTGCCCCTTCCAGGCTTACTTGGTCTGCCCCCGCACCCTCCACCGCTGTGCCACAGATAACAGGGCCTCTTCGCGTCTGGGCTCCGGCACGTCGGCCCAGGTTGCGATCAACGCTGCTGCAGGTAATAGAGCGTTATCTGTAGTTGGACCGAGTGAACGGTGGTGGGGCGCAGCGCCAGCCACATCGGACCGGTGGACGGCGGTACCTCCGCCCGCCCCGGCTCACTATCGCCGTTGACCGGTCGGTTGCTGCTCAAGGGCCGTGTCCTGGCTCCGTGATCCTGATGACGGCTCAGTTGCACCGTCCCCTACCGGCTGCGCAGCCCCGACCAGATCCGCGCCTACTTCACCGGCCTCGAACTCTCCTCGACCCCGGCATCGTCCCCATCGCCTCCTGGCACCCCGACCCCAGCCCCGCGGCGCCGAAGGAGGTCTCGGCGCACGGCGGCATCGGCCGCAAACCCTAGACAGAACGCCTTGCAGCGCCTCCCGCGCCGAAGGAAGCCGCCGATGCGGCGGCCCGCGACCCGATCCAGCCACCCCCCGCCCTCAACTGAACTGCTGGCGAAGCCGACCCGGCTGCCTCCGCTGGCCGTCCCGCTGGCCGAGTGGGGGCTGACCGCCGGAACCCTGCCCCCGGCGAGCACGGGCCCTTCCTAAAGATCTCCATGACCCTGCTGGACGACCCGGGCTGTGGGCAACTGACGAAATCCCCTGTCCAGCAGTGGTGCGGCGTTCCTTCCGCCTCGGATTCCACGCCGAGCAAGGTCATCCTCCGCTCGGCGGGAACCCGATCTCGATCGCGTAGGTCCTCGCTTCAGGAGGGGCGGACGGAGAGGGCGTGGTGGAACACGCCGCGCGGGTCCCAGCGGCGTTTGACCTGCTGCAACCGAGCGTAGCCGTCCTTGTAGTAGAGGGTGTGCCACGGGATGCCCGAGCCGTTCCACGTCGGGTCGGCCAGGTCGCTGTCGGGGTAGTTGATGAACGCGCCGTCGGCCGGGACGCCGCCGCTGTCGGCGTAGACGTCGCGGTAGAGCTCGCGGATCCACGCCAGGTGCCGGGCCTCCTCGGCCGCGTCCTCCCAGCCGGCGAGGAAGCCGACCTTGAAGATCGAGTCACGGTGGGCGGTGGCGGTCGCGCCGGGCCGCACGGTGTTGACCTGGCCGCCATAGGTGTTCACGAACACGGTCCCGCCCGGATGGTCGTAGTCGGACCTGGTCAGATGCCGGTGGAGGGCGGCGGCCTGCCGATCGGTGAAGCGCCGCCGCAGATAGCCCGACTTGATCTTGACGCTGTAGAAGGGGCCCGGCGCGTCGTCGAGACCGTGGATCGCCGCGGTCAGCCAGGGAAGGGTGGACGCCTGGCGCGCCGGGCGTACCTCGACACCGCCTCCGAGCGCGGTGGTCAGGTCGTCCAGCAGCCGCGTGGCGCCGCTGTCGGCGGCGACCTGGCCGATCAGCGTGAGGTGTCCGGCGGATCTGGTGCTCAGCAAGAACTCGCCGTACAGCGCGCACGCGGGCGACCCGGGTGCCGAGTTGCGCTCGCCCCACTCCCCGTAATTGCGCACCAGCCGGACGAACGTCTCCCGGTCGAGCCGCTCCCACGGCCAGGACAGGGTGAAGTCCAAGACCGTGGCCGGAGGAGCCGGCAGCGGCCTGCCGCTCGGCGACCGGAACCAGTAGCGGGTGACGATCCCGAAGTTCCCGCCGCCGCCTCCGGTATGTGCCCACCACAGGTCCCGGTTGGGGTCCGACCGCTCCCTGCTGGCCACCACGCTCCTGGCCCTGCCCGACCGTCCGACGACGACGACCTCCACCGCGTACAGGTGATCGACCGACAGGCCGTGCAGACGGCACAGGGCACCGTAGCCGCCGCCGCTGACATGGCCGCCGACTCCCACCGAGCTGGCGGTTCCGGCCGGGACGGTCACGCCCCACCCGACGTACAGCCTCCGGTACATCTCGCCCAACGTGGCGCCCGCCTCCACCTCGAAGGCCCTACGGCGCCGGTCATAGCGGACGGCCGTCATCTCGGAGAGGTCGATGACCACCCGGACGTCCGGGGCGTCCACGAAGTTCTCGAAGCAGTGACCTCCGCTGCGCACGGCGAGCCTCCGGCCGGTACGCACCGCATCGTCCACCGCGCGTACGACGTCTTCAGCGGAGTGCACCACATGGATCTCCTCTGGCCGCCCCTCGAACCGCCGGTTGTAGCCTCGGCGCACCATCGAGGGATAGCGCGGATCTCCCGGCCTCACGCTGACCGGCCCCTGAACAGACGCCTTCCCGGGAGGCGAGGCCACTTGCGCCAGGGGAACCGATGCGGCGGTCACCGCGCCGCCCCGCAGGATCGTCCTTCTCGTGTGTCCGGCCACAGACGGCCTCCTTGAAGGGAGGGAATGTTTAGTCGCACGCTAAGAACGGGCGAGCCGAACGGTCACCACGCTGCTGAGCCAATCGGCATCTACCCCATAAGTCTCACGAGCCGTCGGTGCGAGCGGCGTAGCGGCATTCATCGGGGCGAGCGAGGCGCAAGCGCATGACGAGCGGCCCGTCGGGAACCGGCCGTACATCGCGTAGAACCGCAGCAGCAACGCGAACCCGAGCTTGGTTGCGCCGCGCTGCGGGACTGTACGGTAATTGACAGACCCACATCTGCATCTGTTGGTCGGCGGCGAGCCTGGACAGGGTGTCGGCATGACGATCCAACGCTTGGAGAACGTCGACGCAGAGGGCGAGTTCGCCCGGCTCGACCCCATCGGGTTCCGGCCGCTGCGCGTCCGCGGCGCCCTCGTCTGATCGTCCCGCCTGGCAGGGCTGGAGCGCGTCGGCCAGCGGACTCAGCTTGCATGCGTGCGGGCGGGTTTTTCATTCGGCAGTGTGGGCGCCCCAGGACCGTGACGGCCAGAAGCAGGTCCCTGGAAATCAGCAGGTTTCCGGGTGTCGAGAATGCGGCGCTGGCTCCGTCCCAGGTACACCAGTGGCCACGACGGGCCGCGCGACAAAGAACGAAGGAGAACCACCATGACGATTCAGCGGATGGACAACGTCGGCATCGTCGTCGACGACATGGATGCCGCCATCGCTTTCTTCACCGAACTCGGCATGGAGCTGGAGGGCAAAGCGCAGGTCGAGGGCCCCTGGGTGGACCGCACCGTCGGACTCGACGGCGTCCGCTGCGACATCGCGATGATGCGGATCCCAGACGGCCACGGCCGGCTGGAGCTGGCGAAGTACCAGACCCCCGCGGCGATCAGCGCCGGGCAGCATAACCAGCCGCATAACACGCTGGGCATGCATCGCGTCATGTTCGCCGTCGACGACATCGAGGACACTCTTGCCCGCCTGCGCCCTCACGGCGCCGAACTCGTCGGTGGTGTGGCCCGGTACGAGGACAGCTACCTGCTCTGCTACGTCCGCGGCCCCGAGGGGATCTTCGTCGGGTTGGCCGAGCAGCTCGGCTAATACAACATCCCAGAGCCATCCACTGACACCATCGAATCCAACAGATGCCTCGTGATCAACGAGACGGCCAGTTCAAAGGACTATCTCTTTGATCATGAGGCACCCAGGTCAGGAGGGCCACAATGCCTCAAGGCCAACGAGACAGGACACAGGCCGGAGGGGTTTGAGCTGGTTTATGTGGATGCCGCAGGCGAGGAGACGCGGCGACCGCTGGCTGAGGCCGCGGCGATTCGGCTGGAGACACAGCGGCCTGCCGCCGAAACCCGGCCCACCGAGGGGGCACGAAATCCCACTCCACCCCGGCAGAAAGGCGCGACCCACGTGCTGGAGTCGCCCGCCGAGCAGAGCGAACCCCTTCAAGATCTTCTCAGCGCCGGCGTCCTACTCCCGAAGCTGACCCCAGCCCCAAAGTAGGGCTCGGATGGGGTGCAGCCGAAACGCGGCAGAAGAACACCGGTGGTGACCGGCTTGGGTGTCTAGGCGTTCACCAAACGGCCGTTAGACGAACGCACGGCCGCCTGCGCCGATCCACTCCGCGGTGCTCTTCCGCCGTCTTCCGGTCGTCACTCGGAGGCTAACCCTCCTCGCAGGCCGACCCTGGCGCCAGAGCACCACGGCTGATGCTGCTTCCAGCCTTCCGATGGTCAGTCGCTACTGGCCGTTCCGATCCTTCTCACGGGCCTTTTCGGTTGCTCAGGCGAAATCAGTTGGCGGGCTTGGCGAACCAGCGGGAGAGGTGGTCGTCCAGGTCCTGCTGATCGTCGCCGATCCAGGCGACGTGGCCGTCGGGGCGTAGCAGGACGCACGGAACATCCAGTTCCGCAGTGGGATCCGCGAGGTAATCGACCCGGTCTGACCAGCCGCCGACGGTCAGGCGTTCGGTGCGGTCCAGCAGCAGGCCGCGGCCGCGATGCAGCAGACCGTAGAGGTGGCCCTGTTTCACGTCGATGTCGTGCAGGCGGCGGCCGAGCAGGTCGGGGCCTTCGCCGAAGTCGTAGCGGATGCCGATCGCGGTGATCTTCTCGATCAGATAGCGGTTCACCTCGTCGAAGTCCATCAGTTCGGTGAGCAGCCTGCGCACGGCCTGCGGGCCCGGTTCGGTGGACAGCAGTTCCATCTGGGCGCGGGTGTTGTCCAGCACGTCCTCGGCGACCGGATGACGTTCGGCCTGGTAGGTGTCCAGCAGTGTTTCCGGCGCCCAGCCGCGGATCTGTGCGGCCAGTTTCCAGCCGAGGTTGAATGCGTCCTGAACGCCCAGGTTGAGGCCCTGACCGCCGGCGGGTGGATGGATGTGCGCCGCATCGCCGGCCAGTAGCACCCGCCCCAGCCGATAACGCTCGGCCAGCCGGGTGGCATCCCCGAAGCGGGACAACCAGCGCGGGGAGTGCACCCCGAAATCGGTTCCGGCGATGGTGCGCAACTGTTGTTTGAAATCCTCAAGGGTGGGCGGTTCCGCGCGGTCGCTGACTCCCGCGGCGGGGACTACGACGCTATAGACCCCTTCGCCGAAGGGCCGGAGCCAGAATCGCTGATGGGTCTCGCGGATTTCGGTCACCTTGGCGGCGATCTCCTCCTGCGGCACACCCACTTCCATCTCGCCCATCAGCGTCTCGGTCCGTGAGGGCTCGCCGGGGAAGCCGACGCCGAGCAGTTTGCGCACCGTACTGCGCCCGCCGTCACAGCCGACGAGATAGCGCGAACGCAGCTGTTCCCCGTCGGCCAGCTCGACGGTCACACCCTCGTCGTCCTGCTCGAAACCGGCCACCGCGCAACCGCGCCGGACCTGCGCACCCAGTTCGATCGCATGTTCTTCAAGCAGATGCTCGATGACCGGCTGCGGGATGCCCAGCAGATAGGCGTACGCGGAATCCAGGCCCTCGGGCGCGGGTTTGGTGATGGCGGCGAAGAAACCGCCGACCGGACGCCGTCTTCCATGCTGGAGAATGCGATCCAGCAGTCCGCGCATCGCCATCAACTCGAGACTGCGGATATGCAGACCGACTATGCGGACGAACGACACGGGCTCGGTTTCCTTCTCCACAACGAGTACCCGCACATCGTGCAGCCGCAGTTCGGCGGCCAGCATCGCACCAGTCGGCCCGCACCCCGCAATGATCACATCGAACATGAGGAGCGCGCGATCGGCGCCGGAGGCCGACGACCAGAGTCCGGGGACGTCGCCCACCGTGAAGTCACGCTCGACCCTGTCATTCGACGACGGCTCGGCGGTGAACTGCGGAGAGTGCATAGGTGTTGCCTTTCGGGAGTGCCTTGTTGGCGAGGCGCTCCCAGCGACACCTACGTCAATCGCCCGACCGTGACGGGAAGGGGGAGCACCCACATCGATACACCATTCATGGGTCTCACCTCCTCAGGCGGTGTCAAAGTCAGCCGCAAGCTACAAGCCCAAGCACCATCCCGTCCAACCCTTTCCCAGCCACGTGATCACGACTCCAGGTGAACCTGTCCAAGGGTGCCGGTGAACCGGCTGTCCGCGCTGGCTCGGTACATCAAGACCAGCGGCCCCGGCCAGGGCCTGCGCCCGCTGCGCGACCCGGACGCCTCCGACGAGGACGACGCCGAAGAGGAGTAGGCAACCGGCGGCATCCGGCAGCTGTCCCTTGTCGGCCAGGGTCACAGCGGGTCTCCGAGGGGTCCGTACTGCTCTTCCAGGTTCTTGGCCCAGTGAGCGGCGAAGTCCGGTTGTGTGCCGTCGGCATCGGTGAAGCCGTATTCCTGGTACAGGCCCCAGGTGGCCAGGGCCCGTCCGGTCTTGGCCATGATGTTGGGGTCGGCGGCCAGTGCAGCGACGGCCCGGCCGAGGTAGGCAGGGGTCTCGGAGTGGGCGAAGTTCGGGTCCTGGGCCGCGCCGTCGCGCCAGTTGGCCTCGGTGACACCGAAGTGTTCCAGCACGGCCTCCGAGCGCAGGAAGCCGGGCGTGATGGCCACGGCCGCGACGCCATGAGGCTTGAGCTCTGCCGCCTGGGCGACGGCGAGGCGGATGACCGCGGACTTCGCCAGGTCGTAGAAGAACGTGCCGCGATAGCGGGCGGTGTTGCCGTCGGTGACCTCCACGACCAGGCCGCTCTTGCGGGCGACCATGAGGGGAAGCGCGAACCGGCTGGTGATGACGTGGGTCTCCACCGCCTGCCGCAGCAGCCGTAGACCGGTGTCCAGATCCTGCTCCCACAAAGGGTGTTCCCAGTCGGTCAGCGGGTCTCCGCCCCATACGGAGTTCACCAGGATGTCGAGCTGTCCGTCCTGTTCGGCGGCGATCTTGTCGACGAGGGCCTGGACGTCGTCGGGACGGCTGTGGTCGGTCCGGGCGGGAATGCCCAGGCCGCCTGCTGCGGTGACCTTCTCAGCGGTCTGCTCGATGGTTTCCGGGCGGTCCAGGTCGGAGCGCCCGCCGGTGCTGCTACGACCGGTGACGTACACCGTCGCGCCGGCGGCGCCGAGTTCGACGGCGATACCCCGTCCGCCGCCCCGGGTACCGCCGGCGACCAGGGCCACCTTTCCGGCCAGTGGGCGTGCGTCAGTCGTCATGATTCCTCCAAGTTGTGACTCTCTCGGGGCGGAAGGTGAGGGGAGAGCACGACGTCGAGCTCTTGCCGGAGCCGCTGTTCAAGGGTGCCTTCGCGTTCGAGCGCCCAGGTCAGGCCCGCACCAGCGATGATCGCCTGTACGGTGCGGGCCAGCGCCGCGGCATCGCTTCCGGCGCGGAGCTCGCCCGTACCGGCCGCCTCCGTCAGTAGTTCCTCGATCACCCGCTTCTGGGTACGGTGAATGGCCAGCGCACGCTCGTAGAGCTGCGGATCGCCAAGGTCCATGCACAAGAACGCCAGATGATTGGCGAAGCTCTCCGGCGTGGCCATCACAGCCGCCGACTCCACCGTCAGCGCCACCAAGGTCCCGAGCGCCGAGTCGTGCGACTGCCGCACTCGCTCAGCCATCTCGCTCGCGTTCTTCTCGGACAGGTCGGCGAGTGCCAGAAGCAGACCATGCTTGGAACCGAATCGCTGTACCAGGGTTGCCGGCACCAACCCGACCTCGCGCGCCACGGCGGCCAAGGTGAGACCCGCGGGACCCACCCGGCCCATGACCTGCGCCGCTGCATGCAGGATCACCGCATCCTCGACCCCTCGGGGACGTCCCACCATTGCCACCCTCGTTAATAAATGTCCGTTCATTCATTAAATCACGCCCTTGGCGGGTTCCGGTCCCGATCACGGCCAGTCGGGGAGGGGGATCGCGCCCGACGATCTTCAAAAACCCTTCGTTTTCTGAAGATCGCTCTGCTGTCGATGTCCGAACTCCTCTGCACTAACGTCCTGCGGTTATGGGTCGATTTGCAGGGAACTTCGGATGTTCCTGCTGTCCGTACTCGTGTGCACTACGGTCAGCAGGACCTCGATCGTCGGCGGCGTTGCGTGGTCGGTCTGGTCGTGACGCTGGAGGCTCCGTCGGCGTTGTCGGTGGGGTTGTGCCTGGCGCACATGGTGACGGATAAGCGGGCTTGGCTGGAGCGGCTGGAGGTCCAGGCGACCTGGCCGATGAGCGGCAAGCCGCGCGTGATCTACGTGGACAACGCCGCCGAGTTTCACAGTGAGGCGCTGTCCGCCCCCGACTGCGGCGTCCCACTGACCGCCACGATCCCGCTCACGCTCAGCTGCCCCGGGCACGGCCGCCGCCTGGAGAACGCCGGCACCGTCGCTGTCGCGGCCGCCCTGGGACAACCCGCGCCCGACCGCGCCGCAACCGAGCCCATCCCGGCCATGGACCGGCTCACCCATCAGGGCATGACCACCGGCACGGTCACCTTGCCCCGCAGAGCGGTACACGTCGGTGTCTGGTTCCGGCTGCTGCGCACCCTGCTGGACGAGGTCAGCACGGTGAAACGATCCCGGACGGGTCGTGCGACCCCTGCAGTTCGGTTCCGGTGAGGCATCGTCGGGCCTCCGTGCCCCAGCCCATCAGGTGCCGGATTGACGAGCGATCGAACTGCAACTAGCCTTATTGCAGTTTGATCGGTGCCGCGACGGAGCGCGAAGGGGGCACAGTGGGTCTCAGTAGCAGGAGCGCGGTCGCGATTCACGCGCTCACGATGCTGGCGCGCTGGGGTGACCACTCGCTGACCTCCGCGGAGATCGCGGACAGCCTGGCGAGCAATCCGGTTCTCGTGCGGCGCATCCTCGGCAGCCTGCGGGACGCCGGCCTGGTGTGGTCCACTGAGGGGCGTGGTGGCGGCTGGTCCCTTGCCCGCGCCCCACGCGAGATCACGCTCTACGACGCGTACACCGCCGTCGAGGCGGGGCCGATCCTGTCGCGGCACGCCCATCCACCCAGCGACGCGTGCGCGGTCGGGCGCCACATGCAGGCCCTGCTCGAGGCGGAGTTCCGGGACGCCGAACGGGCCATGGAAGAACGGCTCGGCCGAACGACCATCGCCCACCTGCTCCGGCAGGTGCTGGCCAGGGAGCGTGAACTCGCGCTACAGAATCGCTAGCTGAGCAGTGGCGGAGGCAGGTCCTCCGCCGTTCTTTTGTCCTAACTGTAACTATGACAGTGGCAGTAGATGGCGCGGAGGATTACGTCGGATGACACCCACGTCGACCACAACCGAACGAACCGGCTCAGGGCTGGCCCTGTTGGCAGTGCTCATGCCGGCGATGCTCGTCACGGTCATCGCCAGCGACATGGTCAATCTCGTGCTCCCGTCGATCGGAGCGGAGTTCGGGGCTTCCGAGGCGGAGCTCGCGTGGGTCGTCACCGGCTTCCTGCTGATGTTCTCGGTCGGTATCCCCTTTTACGGCCGCATCTCCGACCGAGTGAGCCTGCGGCGACTCTTCGGTTTCGCTCTGCTGACCTACGCCGCCGGGAGCCTGATCTGCGCGCTCGCCCCGGATCTCCTCGTGCTCGTGCTCGGGCGGATCGTGATGGGGGTGGGCGCGGCCGCGATACCCGTGCTCTCGATCATTGCCGTCACCAGGTTGATGCCGCTGGACAAGCGGGGGATGGGCATCGGCGTCGTCTCCGCGGCCGCGGGTATCGGTACCGCCGCCGGACCGGCCGTTGGCGGCGGGATCGGCCAGTTCCTCGGATGGCCCGCGCTGTTCTGGCTCATGCTCGTGGCCGCGTTGGCGCTGCTTCCCGCGGTGTTGCGCGTGCTACCGGGCGAGCCCCCGGCGGGTGCGGGTCGGTTCGATCTTCCCGGCGGCATCCTCCTGGGTCTCGGCGCCGGGCTGGTTCTGTTCGGCATTACCCAGGCACAGGTCGCCGGCTTTGCCGCACCCTCGTCCTGGGTCAGCCTCGTGGTGGCGGTCGTGGCCATCGCGCTCTTCGGGCGGCGCACCGTCCGCGTCGCGCAGCCGTTCGTCCCGCCCGCGCTGTTCACCAACCGGGTCTACCGGACCGCGATCGTCGTCGCGTTCCTGGCCATGATCGTCAACCTTGGCGGCCTGGTATTCGTTCCGCTGCTGCTGGTCGACGTCAACGGTCTCGGCCCGGGGGAGGGGGCCCTGGTCATGATCCCGGCCGGGGTTGCCGTCGCCGTCCTCTCGCCGTTGATCGGGCGCCTCGCCGACCGCATTGGCACCCGACCCCTCGTGCTGACGGGCCTCGCGGCCATGGGACTGTTCACCCTGTTCCTCTCGACCTTCGCGGGAGGTACGTCGGTGATCCCCGCGGGGGTCGGGATTCTCGGGCTCAGTGTCGGCTTCATCTTCGTGATGACCCCGATCATCAGCGCCGCGGCGAGCGTGTTGCCGGCCGACCAGGTCGGCGTCGGCCTCGGGATCCTCCAAGGAGCCCAGTTTCTCGGCGCCGGCACCGGCCCGGCTCTGTTCGGCGTGCTGGTGACCGCAAGGCAGCAAAGCGGCAGCGGTTCCATCAACCCCCTGTACCCCGGTCACGAAGGCGCTGCCTTCTCCGATGCCTTCCTGGCCATGGCCGTGGTCGTCGTCCTCGCGTTGATCGTCGCTTTCCGGATGCGTCCCGCGGCAGCCCCCGCGGCCACGCCGTCCCGCGACGCGGAGAAGGTCCACCAGCTTGAGTCTTAACCATGTGAATGCCTGGGACACAGGTCGGAAAACTGCTGGTACCCCGTGATCACGGAATCACCGAGACGACCGGAGACGGCCAGGATCCGGACGTCGCTTACGTTCCTGAGTCGGTGTGAGGGAGTGTCCGGGCGGCGACTGTATTCGGAGGAGCATCGCATTGAAAACAATTGTTGTGTCAGGAGGCACCTCGGGTATCGGGGAGGCGCTCGGATATACCTACCTCGACCGGGGCGATCAAGTGATCATCATCGGTCCCGATTCGGCGAAGGGAAAGAGGTTTCTCGACGCGGCGGAGAAGGAAGGTTCCGGCGGCCGGGCCTTCTTCATACGGGCGGACCTCAGCCTCGTCAGCGAAAACCAACGCGTCAATCGGGGAAATCAAAGCAAGATTCGCGGTAGTGGACGTTCTCGTGCTGTGCGCGCGATACTTCCGTTCCTATCGCACGGTGACCTCCGAAGGGTTCGAGCACAATTTTGCGCTGTACTACCTGAGTCGGTTCCTGCTCGGATACGGCCTGGTCGACCAGATGGAGAAGGCCGACGATCCTGTCATCATGAACGTCGCTGGCCCCGGGGTGGGCGCGGGGAGCATCCAGTGGGATGACCTCGGGATGGAACACGGCTACGACGGCTGGTCGGCCATGTTCCAGGGCGGTAAGCTGAACGACCTCCTCGGGGTCTCATTCGCCGCTGAGCATCGCGGATACCGTACTCGCTATGTGCTGCTGTTCCCCGGCGGAACACGGACCGGTTTCGCGGGCGAGTTCGATGCTCCCACCGCGGCCTATGTCGCCGAAATGAAGAGGATCGCGCAGCCGGTTGAAGTGGGGATCGTCCCGATCATTGCAATTGTCGACACTCCGCCCCGTGAACCACTGAGCGCCTTTGCGGAGGGCAGACGTATCAGCCTCCTGCATCCGTCCTTTGACAAGGACGCCGCGGCGCGGTTGGACGCCCTCACTCGAGAGCTGCTGCGCAGTTCATCTCCCCGGACATCGCGCCCGCCTCTCCGTCGTCGGTCACCTTATGTGATGCCGGACTGAGGGCGGGACGTAGACGGCTCGGCTGGTCTCTGGTGGTTGGCCGCGCGGTCATCTTCGGCGACCGCGGCAAGGATGTGGAGGAACAACCGGCCTTCGGAGGACATGTGATCACTGGTTCGCTGGTGTCGCCGGTCTCGGCGCCTAGTACCAGCCGTAGTTGATGAACGCCCTCCGCCGCGCCGAGATGGACGAGGCGTTCCCCGGCCTGCTCGACGCCCTCGCCACGCCCGAGGCGCAGGGGCGTTGACTCCTCGTTCCGCCGAAAGGGGTGGGCAGCGTCCCGTACAGCCGTCCGCCATTCGCGAGGCGCGAGGCGCAGAACGCGTCCGCACCGGTGCAGGCGCTTGGCGTACGAGCAGTCTGGCTTGAGCGAGGTCCTCAACGTAGCGTCTCACTCAGCGCAGGCGGGATTCGATGGCCTCGATGATCCGTGGGCGCAGTTCCGCGGCGCGGATGACGGCGTCGACGGAGCCGACCTCGACCGCGCGCTGGATGTTGTGCACGCGGTCGAACTCCGTGGCCACCTCGCCGAGCTTCTCCGCGCGGACCGACGAGCGGAGCTCGTCGAGCTCCGCGGTCAACGCGGCGCGGTCGGCGCCGGAGGCGGCCGCGACGCGGGTCTCCAGGTCCCGCACGCGCGGGTCGGCCGCGGTGCGGGCGTTGACGTCGCCGGAGAACACCACGGCGGCGGCGGGGGCGCCGCCGAGCACCGAGGCGAACGAGCCTTCCAGCGCGAGCACGGTCATGTTCGGGTTCAGCGCCTTCGAGAACACCACGAACGCGCCGCCGTGGTACCGCGAGATCACGCAGAAGACAATGGGCCCGCGGAAGTTCACGATCGCGCGACCGATCTCCGCGCCGTACTCCAGCTGCAGCTTCCGCATCGACTCCGGCGAGCCGTCGAAGCCCGACAGGTTCGCCAGCACCACCAGCGGCCGATTGCCGCTGGCCGCGTTGATCGCCCGCGCGGCCTTCTTCGACGACCGCGGGAACAGCGTGCCCGCGGTGTAGGTGTCCGGGCCGTCGGTGGGCGGGAAGCCGCGCCGCGGCACCGCCCGCGACTCGATGCCGAGCAGGCACGCCGGCATGCCGCCGAGATGCACGTCCTGCACCGCTGCGGTCTCCGCGTCGGCCATGCCCGCCCAGCGTTCCAGCACCGGGTGGTCCTGGTCGGAGAGCGCCCGCATCACGGTCCGGATGTCGAACGGCTTCTTGCGGTCCGGGTTGGCGTCGGCGGAGAAGATCTCGCCGACGGTGGTGAAGTCGCTGCCCGCCACGGCATGCGGGAAGTTGGAGATGTCGCGGTCGACGGGGTCGGTCGTCTTTGTCCGCCGCGGCGCCTTCTCGCCGGGTGCGACGTACGTGTGGTCGTAGTACGACATCAGCACGCCCCGCGCGGCGGCCAGGTTCGGCGCCCAGTACTGCGCCTGCCCGTTCGGGCCCATCACCCGGTCGTAGCCGCCGATGCCGAAGTTGTCCTCGGCCGACACGCCACCGGAGAAGTCGAGCGACTGCTTGCCGGTGAGCACCATCGCGGAGTCCGGTGTCATCACCAGGATGCCCTTGGTGTGCATGAGCATCGTCGCCTCGGCGTTCCAGTACGGCTGCGCGCCGACGTTGATGCCCGCTACCACGATGTTGATCTCGCCGCCGTCCTGGGTGAACTCAACGATCCGCTTGAGCGCCGCGGCCACCCAGTCCATGTTCTCCGTGCCCGACTCCATGGAGATCCGGGCGCCGGCGGACAGCGCGTACCACTCCAGCGGCACCCGCATCCGCTCGGCCAGGTCCAGCGCGGCGATCACGCGGCGGCACTCCGGCTCCGACAGCGCGCCGAGCGACTTCGTCGGGTCGCCGAGCAGCACGACCCTGGTGACGCCCTGCGGGTGCCGCCGGGTCGGCGTGGTGATCACGCCCGCGACGATCGCCGCGGTGTTGCGCCCCTTCGGCCGGTCGACCGGCACCAGCGCGTGGTCGTCGTCGAGGTCGTGCTCGACGAAGTCGCCGAGCAGGCCGGTCAGCTCGTACGGGTACACCGTGCTGCGGCTGCTCGCGCGCAGCACCTTCTGCCGGTAGTCGTCGAGTGGCTCGACCGGCTCGTCCGACGGCTCGCCGACGGTCAGCTCGGTGCCGCCGGTGGCGTCGAAGGAGATGCGCACGGCGATCTTGGTCAGCTCGCCGGTCTTCCGGTCGCGCTGCCGCGCGATGAACAAGATCTCCTCCAGCCCGGCACCCGCGGTCGTCGGCAGCACACGCCCGGCGATCATCGCCAGCTCCGCGCGGGTGATGTCGCTCGGCGGCCAGACGTAGACCACGATCCGGTTGGTGCTGAAGCGTTTCTTCGACGGTCGAAGCGACTGCGCGCGGCGAATCGAGTCGAGGCAGGTGGCGATGGTGTCCTCGGCCGTCGGCAGCGCGACCAGCCTGCCATCGTGCTCGCGCAGCTCGGTCAGGTCACGCACCTGTGCGAACGCGACGAGGCGGTCGTCCGACGGGTTCTCCCGCGCCACGCACTGGAAGAGGTAGACCTCCTCGTCCGACGACGGCAGCCGGGTGAGGTCGAACTTGCTCAGCCGCTCCAGCTGCATCCGCTGCGCGATGTACGGGTGCAGGCCGCGGATCAGCCGCTCCTCGGTCATCCCGGTGGTCGACGGGCGGAACGTGAAGTGGTGGTGCATCACCGCGCCGCCGCGGCCGGCGACGGTGGCGGTGAGTCTGCGGACCTGGTTCGGCAGCGGGTGCGCGCTGACGACCTGGTGCAGCGCGGCCGCCATCGCGTCGGAGTCCTCCGGCTGCTTCTCCCAGGCGAGATAGATGTCGGCGTCGATTGCGTCCTCGCCGCTCGCCAGCTCCGCGAGCCCGCGCAGCGCGCTGCCCAGCGCTTCGAAGCTCACCGCGGAGGAGACCACGCACGAGCCCGCGCGCTCGGCGACCACGAACGTGCAGCCCGCGGCCTCGCCGGGAGGTCGGTCGGGGTTGCGTTGGTCGGGGGTAAGCACAGTGCGGACGCCGGTGAGACCCTTGTTGCCGTAGTACCGCCGGGTCAGCACTTCCAGCATGATCGCGTTGTCCAGGTCGTCGCGGACAAGCCGCTGGCCGAGCAGCCGCACCAGCGGCTCGGTGCTGCGCACCATCTCGGCCATGCGCTCGCCGCGGTCGGGCGCGTCCGGGTGCGCGTCCAGGTGGCGCAGGTGCTTGCGGACGTCGGCGTAGACGCGGGCGCGGTTGCGGCGCAGCAGCGGCTGGCCGAACCAGGCGAACACCACGCCGCGCGCGAGGTCGGAGACCACGGGGAAGCGGACCTGCGTCGCGGCCACCAGCCGCTCCAGCGCGAGACCGGCGGGCTCGCGCAGCGTCTCGTCCGGCGGCGGCTCCCGCAGCCACTCGCGCATCAACGTCGTGACGACCGTGGCGTCGGTGGACGCGCGTTGCTGGGCAAGGAAGATCCGGAACACCGCGGCTTCGAGCTCGGGGGAGCGCTCCAGCTCGGTGACGCCGTAGTGCCCGAGCGCCTTGGCGAGCTTGGCCTGGAACGCCTCCGGCAGCCCGGCCCGCTCGACGTCGAGGCTCTGCAGGTAGGTGTGGAAGTACTCGCGGGCGCTGTAAACGTGGCCGTCACCGCCGCCGCCCTCGCCCACCGGCCGGTTGCGGCTCAGTTCGGCGAGGTCGGCGAACACGTCGACGAGTTCGAGCTCCGCGGCCACCGGCCGGTGGCCCTCCTCGATGGCCGCCCGGCGCGCGGCGAGGTAGTCGTCGAGCACCCGGCGTTCGTCGTGCGGGTCGACGTCGAAGCCCAGCAGCAGGCTGCGCAGGTCCTCCTGGCCGCGCGTGGTGCGCTCCCGCGCCGGGATCTTCCCGGAAACGGCGGGCAGGTCCAGCTCGACGGACTCGGCGGCCGAGGTGTCCTCGGCTTCGGCGTCGTCGTCGGCCAGCGGCTCCAGCCGCAGCAGCGGCGCACCGGTCTCCACCTGGCTGCCCACGGACACGACGCATTCCTTCAGCCGCGCCTTGAAGGGCGCCCGCAGCACCGTCTCCATCTTCATGCTCTCCAGCACCAGCACCGGCGCGCCCGCCTCGACCTCGGCACCGACCTCCAGCGGCGTGGCGACGACCAGCGCGGGCGCGGGCGAACGGACGACGCCGCCCTCGTCGCGGCTGACCCGGTGCGTCACGCCGTCCACCTCGACCAGGTGGATCGGCCCGTGCGTGCCGGTGAGCAGGCGGTACCGGGTGCCGTTGACGACGATCCGCCCGGTGTGCCGGTCGAAGCGGTCGAGCTCGACGTCGGCGGTGCGGACGTCGTCACCCGCTTCGACGCCGACGCGGAACCGATGCGCGCCGACCCGCGCGACGCGCACGCGGTAGCCGACGCCACGCAGCTTGAGGTCCAGCGGTCGGCCGCTCTCGTGCTGCACCTGCGGGCGTCCGCCGAACGCCGTCGACAGCAGCCGCTGCCGCTCGACGCGTTCCTCCTCCTCGTACGCCTCGGTGGCGGCGGCCGCCAGCGCGACGGCGGAGTGCCGGTGCGAGACGAGCCTGCCCTCGCCGCGGACGCGATCGATCCAGCCGGTGTCCGCGCTGGCGTCGATCACCTCGGGCTGGTCGAGCAGGTCGAGTACGAAGCTCTTGTTCGTCGCGCCACCCTCGATGATCACCGTGGTCTGCGCCATCGCCCGGCGCAGCCTGCCGAGCGCCTCGTCGCGGTCGTGGCCGTAGGCGATGATCTTTGCGATCATCGAGTCGAAGTCGGCGGGGATGGTGTCGCCCTCGCTGACGCCGGTGTCCACGCGGATGCCCGGCCCGGCGGGCAGGCTCAGCCGCACGATGCGGCCCGGGGAGGGCGCAAAGTCGCGGTCGGGGTCTTCGGCGTTCAGCCGGGCCTCGACGGCGTGCCCGCGCTCCACCGGCGGCTCGCCTTCGAGCCTGCCGCCGGATGCCACCCGCAGCTGCGCCTTGACCAGGTCGAACCCGGTGGTGGACTCGGTGATCGGGTGCTCGACCTGCAGGCGGGTGTTGACCTCCAGGAACGCGAACAGCTTGTCGCCGGGGTGGTAGAGGAACTCGACGGTCGCCGCGCCGCGGTAACCGACCGCGACGGCCAGCCGTTCGGCCGACGCCTTGAGCTCGGCTGTCTGCACAGGGCTGAGCACCGGCGACGCCGACTCCTCGATCACCTTCTGGTTGCGCCGCTGCACCGAGCAGTCGCGGACGCCGAGCGCCCACGCGGTGCCCTCGCCGTCAGCGATCACCTGCACCTCAACGTGGCGGGCACCGGTGACCAGGCGCTCCAGGAACACGATGCCGCTGCCGAACGCTCGCGCGGCCTCCTGGCTGGTGCGCTCGTAGGCATCCGCCAGTTCGGCATCGCTCGTGATCACGCGGATGCCGCGCCCGCCGCCGCCCGCGGTCGCCTTCAGCATCAGTGGGTAGCCGATGTCGGCCGCCGCCGCCAGGGCGGCGTCCAGGGTCTCGACCGCACCGCGGCTCCACGGCGCGACCGGCACGCCGACCTCCTCGGCGATCAGCTTCGCGCCGATCTTGTCGCCGAGCTTGCGCATGGCCTCCGCGCTCGGACCGACGAAGGTGACTCCGACCTTCTCGCACAGCTCCGCGAACGCCGGGTCCTCTGCGACGAAGCCCCAGCCGACCCACGCGGCGTCGGCTCTGGTCTCCACCAGCGCGCGCTCCAGCGCCTTCAGGTCGAGGTACGGGCGCTCGGACGCGGGACCGAGATCGTAGGACAGGTCCGCTTCGCGGACGAAGGTGGCCGTGCGGTCGACGTCGGTGTGCAGGGCGACGGTCTCGATCCGCGTTCCGGTCTCCGCGGCGATGTCCCGTACGGCGTGGATGAGCCGCATAGCGGCCTCACCACGGTTGACGATGGCGACACGACTGAACACCCGACCGAGCCCTCCTGTAGACCAACGATGTGCGCGCCGCGACGCGGCGGCCCCCTGGCAGTGTTCACCTTTCCGTCTATCGGCTGGCAGCGCCATGTCGCTGACAGCGCACGCTACGCGGCCCCAGTTGTGGGAAACGACCAAAAGCCGTCGGTTTCGGCCCGACTTCGAGGAGTCCAACAACGTCGGCTTCGACGTCGTCGGGTACCAAGTACTCAGCGGCCATCTCGATATCGGGCACGTGAGCGTGCGACCGGTCAGTGGACGAAGAGAGTGCTGGCGAGGGCGACATGGACGGCGGTGCCGCCGAGGATGGACAGCAGGACGTTGCGCCGCCACAGGTGCACGGCCACGGTGAAGGCGAGCGCCAGCGCGGTCGGCCATGCCCGATCGGGCACGTGCGGATTGAAGCTACGCAGGGTGTAGACGGCGAGAATGACCATCACGCCGACCGGCATCGCGGTGTTGAGGTAGGCGACCAGCGGGCTGGACCGCAGGGGCGCGAGGGCGGCGAAGGGGAGGGCGCGCAGAGCCCAGGTGACCGCGACGGCGGTGGCCACCGCGGCGATCAGGTAGCCGGTGTCAGGCATGAGCACGCTCCCTCCGTGTCCAGGCGTAGCGGGTCAGCAGGCCGGCGGTGAAGATGGCGAAGGCGGCCGGCAGCATCTGGCCGGGGAAGGCGAACCGGCCGACCAGCGCGCACGCAAGGGCCAGGAGGGGGATGGGGATGTCGCGGCGGGCGCGGAAGGCGTCGATGGCCAGGACGGTGAACAGGGCGGTCACCGCGAAGTCCAGGCCGGTGATCTGAGCGGGGATGACCGAGCCGAGCAGGGCGCCGGTCGTCGCCCCGCCGGCCCAGTAGAGGTGGATGAACCCCTGGAGCCACAGGACGCGACGGCTGGAGAAGGACTGGGCGGCCTCGCCGGTGGTGACCGCGTACGCCTCGTCGGACAGGGCGAAGGTGCTGTACCCCTTGCCGAGGCGTCCTCGTACGCGGTGCAGGGGAAAGGACAGGGCGTAGAAGACGTGCCGGAAGTTGACCAGGAACGCCGTCACGGCGACCGAGGCGAGCGGCGCGGCCGCCAGGACCAGGCCGAGGAAGAGGAACTCCAGGGAGCCGGCGTAGATGAAGCCGGAGAAGACGCTCGCCCACCACCAGTGCAGGCCTGAGTGAACGACCAGGACGCCGAAGGCTACGCCCATCGGGAACGCGCCCAGGCCCACGGAGCCGGAGTCCTTCAGTGCTCGCATCAGGTCGGATCGCAGCCCACGGCGAGGCGTCAGGGCAGTTGGGGGAGAGTCGGTACGCTCGGCCGGAGGCGTTGCCATGGGGGCAATTCTAGGAAGAATTGCGGCTTATATGGTTTCGAAATATGACCCTAGGATCATCTCATGGGTAATGAACGTGAACTCGATCAGCTTGATCGCGAAATCTTGTTTCACCTTCAGCGGGACGGTCGGCTGACCAACGTCGAACTGGCCAAGCGGGTCGGACTGACGCCCCCGCCGTGCCTGCGGCGGGTGAAGCGGCTGGAGGAGGCCGGGATCATCAGCGGCTACCGGGCCCGCATCAACCCCGAGGCGGTCGGCTGGGGGCTGGAGGTCATGGTCTCCATCGAGGTCTCCGTCAGCGACCTGAAGACCCTGGAGGGGCTGGAGACCACGATCGCCGCCTACGAGGAAGTCGTCGAGTTCCGCCGCGTGTTCGGCACCCCCGACTACTACCTGCGCGTCCTCGTCGCCGACTACGCCGCCTACGAAGCCTTCCAGACCAACAAGATCATCGGTATCCCCGGTGTCGCACGCGTGATCTCCCAGCCCACCATGAAGAAGATCAAGGTCACCGACTGACGTCCCCGGCCGGTTCGTGACGCTGCCGACCTGCGCGACTGGCCAGATGGCCAACAGTGCGGAAGCGGTCTGCTGAGATCACGACCCGTCGTCTATAGTCATGAATATGGCTACTCATGCTCATGAGTAGCATGTGACGGCGTTCGTGGACAGGGACACGGAGGAGGAGATCCGATGGCGTTGCGCCACGCCGTACTGGCGGCGCTGCTCGACGAGGAGCTGAGCGGGTACCAGCTGGCCAAGGTGTTCGACCTGGGTGTGGCGAACTTCTGGCACGCCCAGCCACAGCAGCTGTACGCCGAGCTGACCCGGCTGGAGCGGGACGGGCTGGTCGCAGGCCGGGAGGTGGTCCAGGACACCCGGCCCAACAAGCGCGTGTTCCGGGTCACCGGCGCCGGCCTGGCCGAGCTGGAGCGCTTCACGGCGCTTGCCGCCAAGCCCTCGTTCATCCGCGACGACCTGGCCGTCAAGGTCCAGGCCGCAGACCATGTCGACACCGAGACGCTGATCGCGCAACTGACCGAGCGCTCCGCCTTCGCGCAGGCCAAGATCGACCTGTTCGGCAGGCTGCTGCACACGATGCGGGGCGACCGCACCGAAGAGGAGTTCCTGCGCCACGGCGAGCGCATCGGCCCCTACCTGACATGCCTGCGCGGTCTCGCCTTCGAGCAAGGCAACCGCGACTGGTGCGAGCGCACGGCCGCCGTCCTGCGGGAGAGGCAAGGCGCCCATGCACGGCACTGACCCGCGCTACCTGCGCTATGTCGCCCTGGGCGACAGCCAGACCGAGGGCCTCGGTGACGGCGACGACATCGTCGGCCTCCGAGGCTGGGCCGACCGACTCGCCGAACACCTCGCGCAGCACAGCCCCGATCTGCAATACGCCAACCTGGCCGTACGAGGACGCCTGGCCGGGCAGGTCCACGCCGAGCAGCTGGCCCCCGCCCTCGCACTGCGCCCCGACCTGGCCACCGTGGTCGCCGGGGTCAACGACCTGCTGCGGCCGCGGTTCGACGCCGACGAGGTCGCCGGCCACCTGGAGGCGATGTTCGCCGCACTCACCGCCCAGGGCGCCCGCGTCGCCACGGTCACCTTCCCGGACGTGGCGCGGATCACGCCCCTCGCCCGCCCGCTCACCTCCCGCGTCACCGCCCTCAACGACCGCATCCGCCACGCGGCCCGCCGCCATGGGGTCACCGTCGCCGAGACCGGCCACCACCCGGTGGTCACCGATGCCCGCCTGTGGACCCTGGATCGGCTTCATGCCGGCCCGCTCGGTCACCAGCGGATCGCCGCCGCCATCGCCCACGCCCTTGCCCTGCCCGATAGCGACGACTCCTGGACGCACCCCCTGCCTCCGGAAACCTCCTCGCCCGGCGGATGGCGTGCCGTCCCCGGTGAACTGCGCTGGGTCGCCGCCTTCCTCGGCCCATGGCTGGGCAGACGCCTGCGCGGCCGTTCGTCCGGAGACGGCCGCACGGCCAAACGCCCGCGCCTCCTCCCCGTACAGGCACTGGCCGACACTGGACCGCGAGGATCTACTGGGCCGGATGACTGATC
This sequence comes from Actinomadura alba, assembly GCF_014323705.1. Classification (GTDB taxonomy): domain Bacteria; phylum Actinomycetota; class Actinomycetes; order Streptosporangiales; family Streptosporangiaceae; genus Actinomadura_C; species Actinomadura_C alba. The sequence goes on along the minus strand of NZ_JABVEC010000041.1, from coordinate 20,061 downwards.
TAGGGTCGATCGCCGCTAGCGAGGCGGCCTGGGCGGAGTTACCGCCACCCACCGCGCCGATGTGTGTGACGGGTGTGCCCACGGATCAGGGCGCGGGCTTGCTTCACTAGCCCGTGAGTGACCGAACCACCGGGGTGGACATCAGTCTGATTCCAGGTGCTGGGCGATGCGTTCGATGGCGGTGAGGTCGCCTGGGGTGAGTCGGTCGATGAAGTGGCGACGTACCGAGGTGAGGTGGGCCGGTGCCGCAGTGTGCAGTGTGGCCAGGCCGTCGTCGGTGAGCACGAGCAAGCAGCCCCGGCCGTCGGCCGCATCGGGTGCGCGCCGCAGCAAGCCGCGCGCCTCCATTCGCGTGGCGTGCCGGGACAGTCGACTGCGTGACCAGCCCATCTTCATCGCTTGCTCGCCCAGGCTGCTGGTGTGGCCGGGGCGCTCGGAGAGCGTGCTGAGGACCTCGTAATCGGCTTCGGAGAGTCCGATCGCGGCCAGATCGTGCGCCGTACCGGTCTGAACGGCGACCATGATCCGCCGGAACGCGCGCCAGGCCCGCTCCTCGTCCGCGTCCAGCCAGCGCATCGCACCCGTTGAGGTGCCCGGCGATTTCGTTGACATGTAATCAATCTACCACTTACACTTCGTTTCCATGTCAACGAAATCATTGCGTGTCATGGTGCTCACGTGCAGCACCCGACCCGGCGCCCTGGGCCCCCAGATCCAACGGTGGCTGACCGGGGCCGTGCGGCAACGCGCTGCCGAGCTCGGCGCCGAGCTGGTACCGGTCGACCTCACCGAGCTGAACCTGCCGTTCCTGGACGAAGAGGAGCACCCGTCCTCGGGCGTCTACCGGCACGAGCACACCAGGCGGTGGAGCGCGATCGTCGATGCGGCGGACGGCTTCGTCGCCGTCACCCCCGAGTACAACTACGGAATGCCGGCGAGCCTGAAGAACGCGCTGGATTACCTCAGCCGCGAATGGGCGTGGAAGCCGATCGGGTTCGTCAGCTACGGCAACACCTCGGCAGGCACCCGGTCGGTCCAGCATGCCAAGCAGGTCGTGACCACGCTGCGCCTGGTGCCGGTGAGCGCCACAGTCGCCATCCGCATCTCCGAGGCCCTGCAGAACGGGCGCCTGCGGCCCGACGCGGCGCGCGACGACGCGGCCATAGGGCTGCTGGAGGAACTCACCCGTGTCGCCAATGCCCTGCGCCCCATGCGCGAACGTCAGCATGCAGACTCCAAGCCCGGCCCGCTGCCGGGCTCCTACCTGCGACCCCTGTCTCCCGAGGACGCACCCGAAGTCACCGTGCTGCAGCGGTGCTGCTGGATGGATGAGGCCATCGCCAACGACACCATCACCCTGGCGCCTCTGCACGAGACCGTCGACGAAGTACGCGACTGGCTGACGGCCTGGCACGCCACCGGCCTGTGGCTGGACGGCCGGCTGCTGGGCATGGTCAGGGTCCGCGCCGACGGAACCGACTGGCACCTGGGTCGGCTCGCCATCGTGCCCGACCTGCGAGGCCAGGGACTGGGCCGGTGGCTGCTGCGCACTGCGCAAACCGCCGCACCCGACCGCGCGCGCATCGTGCTATCCACCGGCGCGAAGAGCTTGGACAACATCGCCTTCTACCGCAGGGAGGGTTTCGAGGTGACCGCACAGACCACCGACACGATCACCCTCGTCAAAGAAACAGCACCCGCCACCAAACGCCACTGACCGAGTGGTTGCTGCTCAAGCCCCGTCACTTGGCCACTACAACGGTGCTCGGTACTCCCGTGGCGACCTTGGATACCGTCAAGGTCATGCGGCTTCATGTGGGATGCGCGATGTGGACTCACGCGCCATGGCGGGGGCGCTTCCTGCCTCATCCACTCCCTGCCGGGGAGCGTCTGCGGTCCTATGCGACCTGGTGCAACGCTGTGGAGGGCAACACGACGTTCTACGCGACACCGGCGAGGAGCACAGTGGAGTCGTGGGCGCGGCAGACCGCCCCTGACTTTCGCTTCGTGGTCAAACTGCCCAAGTCGATCACGCACGAGCGCCGCCTCACCGGCATCGATCAGGAGCTCCGATCGTTCCTGGAGACGATGGAGCCACTCGGGCCACGGGCCCACGCCCTCTGGGTCCAACTGCCAGGGTCATTCGCCCCGGCCGATCTCGGCACCCTTGCGGGGTTTCTTCGCCTGCTTCCCCGCTCGCACAAGTACGCCGTCGAAGTCCGCCACCGCGCGTTCTTCGATGACGCGCGGTCGGAACGGCTGCTCGAAAGGGTGCTTGCCGACGCCGATGCCGAGTGGGTTCCGTTCGACACCACCGCCTTCTTCGAGAGTCCTCCGACCAGCGATGCCGAGCGGGATGCGTGGACGAAGAAACCACGGCTGCCACGCCGGACCGTCGCTCTCACCGACCGTCCGATGGTCCGCTACCTCGGCCGGGACTCCACGGCGCGGACGATCGAGGGCTGGCAGCAGTGGATCGGCACGGTCACCGACTGGCTGCGCGAAGGCCGCTCGCCGACGGTGTTCATCCATACCCCCGACAACGCCGATGCGCTGACGCTCGCCCGTCGTTTTCATGACGACGTGCGCGCCCGGCTACCCGAACTCGAGCCGCTGCCCGAGCCCATGCCGACCGAGCCGCTGACGCTCTTCTGACCGCCGATCCTCCCGTTGTACTTCGGGACGGCCGGTCGCACGCCGGCGTACCGATTCTGGTGGAGCTGTCCGCTCTTGCCGTGAAAGACCTTGCGGGCTAGGGCGTGGCGGCCTTCATGTCGCCGCGACGGTTGACACTGACGCAGCGTCAACGTCTCAGGATGTTGGCATGACCACGAAAACCAGTGCGATCGAGGTCGCCGGACTGCGCAAGTCGTACGGCGACCACGAGGTGATCGCCGGAGTCGACCTGACCGTCCCCGAAGGCACCGTCTACGCCCTGCTCGGGCCCAACGGGGCCGGCAAGACCACCGTAGTCCGGATCCTGTCCACGTTGCTCCCTGCGGACGCCGGTGAAGCTCGGGTCGCCGGGTACAACGTACGCCGCGAGGCCGACCAGGTGCGCGCGTCGATCGGAGTGACCGGACAGTTCTCCGCCGTGGACGAGTTGCTGACCGGGCGGGAGAATCTACGGCTGATGGCCGACCTCGGCCACCTTGACCGGCGCCGCGCGAAGACCGTGGTCGAGCAACTGCTGGAGCGGTTCGACCTGGTCGATGCCGCCGACCGGCGCGCGGCGGCGTACTCCGGCGGCATGAAGCGGCGGCTGGACCTGGCGATGACCCTGGTGGCCGGGCCGCGGATGATCTTCCTCGACGAGCCGACCACCGGCCTCGACCCGCGCAGCCGCCGTGACCTGTGGGGGATCGTGCGGGAGCTGGTGGCCGGCGGGGTCACCGTCTTCCTCACCACCCAGTACCTCGAGGAGGCCGACCAGCTCGCCGACCGGATCGGCGTGCTCGACGGGGGCCGGCTGGTCGCCGAGGGCACCGCGGCCGAGCTGAAGCGGCTGGTCCCCGGCGGTCACATCGAGCTCCAGGTCGCCGACAGCGAGCGGGTGGCCGAGCTTGCGCGCCGGTTGCCCGAAGCGATCCCGAACGCCGAGACACTCACCGTGACCCTGCCGCACGACGGCAGCCTCACCGCGCTGCGACGGCTGCTGGACGGGATCGACGACGACGGCGCGGTCACCGGGCTCGCCGTGCACACCCCGGACCTGGATGACGTGTTCCTGGCCCTCACCGGCCACCCCACCACCGACGAGCATCCCCAGGGGGTGCCGGCATGAGCACCACGACGTACGCCTTCCGCGACTCGGCGACCATGCTGCGCCGCAACCTGAAGCACATGGCCCGATACCCGTCGCAGACGCTGATGCTGATCGGCCTGCCGCTGCTGTTCCTGCTGCTGTTCGTCTACGTCCTCGGCGGCACCCTGGGTGCCGGTCTGCCGGGAGCCCCGGCGGGGGACCGCGGCGACTACCTGACGTTCATCACTCCCGGGATCTTGATGATGACGGTGGCAAGCGTGTCCATCGGCACCGCGGTCTCGGTCGCCACCGACATGACCAACGGGATCATCGACCGGTTCCGGACCATGGCCATCGCGAAGGTCTCGGTGCTGACCGGCCACGTGCTCGGCGCGATGATCCAGACCGCGCTCGCGCTCGCGGTGGTCTTCGGGGTGGCGTTCCTGCTCGGTCTGGAGACCGCCGCCTCGGCGATGCAGTGGTTCGGCCTGGTCGGCCTGCTCGCGCTGCTGTCGTTCGCGATGACCTGGTTCACCGTGGGGCTGGGGCTGGCCAGCCCGAACCCGGAGACCGCGAGCAACTGGCCGATGATCTTCGTGCTGCTGCCGTTCGTGGGCAGCGGGTTCGTGCCGGTGGAGTCGATGCCCACCGGGCTGCGGTGGTTCGCCGAGCACCAGCCGTTCACGCCGATCATGGACGCCTTCCGCGGTCTGCTGGCCGGATCGCCGGGGGGTTCGGACGCGCTCTGGGCCATCGGCTGGTGTGTGGTGATCGGATTGGTCGGCTACCTCTGGTCGCGGCGTCTCTACCGGACCCGCGCCGCGAACTAGGAGACTGGTCCGATGCTGACTATCGGCGAGCTGGCGTCGTACGCCGGAGTGACGGTGCGCGCGGTGAGGCACTATCACGCCAAGGGGCTGCTGCCGGAGCCGGAGCGGGACCACTCCGGCTACCGGAGGTACGACGCCGCCGCCGTGATCGAGCTGATCAAGGTCCGGACCCTCGCCGAGGCCGGGGTCCCGCTGGCGCGGGTACGGGAGCTGCTACAGGCCGACGAAGAGGAGTTCGCCACGGCGGTCGCGGACATCGACAAGCGGCTGCGGGCGGAGATCCGGCAGCGGCAGCGGAACCGGGAGCGGATGGCCCGGCTCGCCGCCGGGGACAACCTGGCGCTGCCACCGGAGGTGGTCGAGTTTCTCGACCGACTGCGGGCGCTCGGGGTCGACGAGCGGATCGTCGAGGTCGAGCGCGACGGCTGGATCCTGCTGGCCGCGCACTCGCCCGAGCTGGCCTCGGAGTGGATGGCGCTCAAGCGGGAGCAGATCGCCGACCCGGAGCTCATCGACTTCTATCTCACTTTGGGCCAGGCTCTCGACTGGACCGCCGACGACCCACGGCTGGTCGAGTTGGCCGACAGGCTGGCCGCCTACATCACCCGGATGGCCGACGAGCGAGGCGAGGACTACGTCGACGACGACATCGAGCCACCGTTCGTCGAGCTCGGGGACACGCTGGTGTTCGACGCCGCGCCGCCGGCCCGTCGACTGATCGAGCTGCTGGAGAAGCGGGGCTGGACCGGCTGGACCAAGCTCGAGCGCGTGGACCCGACACGGGTGCGGCAGGAAGACACCGCGGTGCAGCGTTCCCGGCGTTATCGGTGACGGCGGGCGCGCCGCGACCCGGCGCGCTCCCGCGGCGTCAACGTGCCCGTAGATCCGCCTGGGCGGCGGTACGCGAACGCGTGACGGCGCCGGGGCCGTACGCCGTCATCGGGGTTGTCGGCTCCGAGCGGGTGGATGGCGGATCCCGACGTTGACGACCGTTCAGGCTAGGAGATCTCGACCCGCATCCTGTACCAGTCGAAAGTACGATCGGCAGCGGCGTGAACCTCGGCAGTGACCTGGCCGGACCCCGATCCGTGGAGCTCACCCGCAGGTACGTCCGGGCCTTCGTTGACCTGCACCTGCGCAGGACGCCAACCACTGCTGGAACGGCCGTCGGCCCGCTACCCCGAGGTCGACTTCTGCGCACCGGAAACGAACGTCTGCGAGTAGGGCATGGGCCCGGGCGGTGCGATGCTTCGCGATGGTCTTGCCGCCCGGGTCCGGTACGTGCCCCGGTCGTTCAGCGGGCGAGAAGTTCTCGAAGGGCCTTGGCGATGTCGGCGGGGGCCTCTTCGGCCATGAAGTGGCCGAAGGTGACCGTGGTATGCCGCAGGTCCGCCGCCCAGACGCTCCACAGGGCCGCCGCGTCGAAGCCGAGGGCGGCGCCCCAGTCCTGCTGGAGCACGGTGACCGGCATCCGCAGCCGGTTGCCGGCGTCCCGGTCGGCCTGATCGTGAACGATGTCGATGCCGGCGGAGGCGCGGTAGTCGGCCACGATGGAGGGCACCGCTTCGCGGCAGGCGTCCAGGTAGGCGGCGCGTACATCGCCGGGGATCGCCTGCGGGTCGCCTGCCCAGATGTCGAGGAAGTGGCCGAAGAAGGCGTCCGGGCCCGCGGCGATCATCTGCTCGGGCAGGCCCGGCGGCTGGGCCATCAGGTAAAGGTGGAACCCGACGGCGGCGGTGACCCCGCGCATCGCCTCCCACATGTCCGGGGTCGGAAGCACGTCCAGACAGGCCAGGTGGGTGATCGTCTCGGGGTGGTCGAGCCCGGCGCGGAAGGCGACCAGGGCACCGCGGTCGTGTCCGGCCAGCGCGAAACGCTCGTGGCCCAGCGCTCGGGCCAGGGCGACGATGTCCGCGGCCATGGTGCGCTTGGCGTAGGTGGCCCCGTCGGTCTCGGCGGGCTTGTCGCTGGCGCCGTAGCCGCGCAGGTCGGGGCAGATCACGGTGTGGTCGACCGCGAGGTCCGCGGCGACATGCCGCCACATGAGGTGGGTCTGCGGGAAGCCGTGCAGCAGCACGATCGGACTGCCCGAGCCGGAGACGGCCGCGTTCAGGCACACGCCGTCGGCGACGGGAACGCGCTCGTAGGTGAAGCCGTCGATGGCAGGCGTCATGATCTCGTCCTTCTTCATAGGTGACCAGGTGCTCTAGAGCCTTCCGGGCGCGGATTAGCATCGAATGAGCGCGCTACCGTGACCAGGGGCGATGCGCCGGAAAGGGTGGTCAAGGGTGCAGGTCGCGTTCGGGGTGCTGGGGCCGGTGGCGGCCTGGGACGGTGCCGGGGGAGCGATCGCGTTGAAGGGGCCGCGGCACCGCGCGGTGCTGGCCCGGCTGATCGTCGCTCGCCGCCGCGTCGTCCCGGTCACCCGCCTGGCCGAGGACCTCTGGACGGATCCACCCGAGGGCGCCGTGGGCTCGGTGCGCACCTTCGTCGCCGCGCTGCGCCGGGCACTGGAACCGCAGCGCCCGCCCCGTACGCCGGCCCGGCTGCTGGTCACCGAGGGCCCGGGGTACGCGCTGCGCGCCGAGCCGGGCGCCGTGGACGCCTGGCGTTTCGAGCAGGCGGTGGCCGCGGCCGCGACGCTGCCGCCCAAGGACGCGCTCGCCCGGCTGGAGGAGGCGCTGGGATGGTGGCGCGGTCCCGCCTACGCCGAGTTCACCGAGGAGACCTGGGCCCGTGCGGAGCGCTCCCGCCTCGGCGAGCTGCGGCTGCACGCCGTCGAGCGTCAGGCCGAGGCCCGGCTGGCCCTGGGACTCGCCGCCGAGGCGGTGCCGGATCTGGACGCGCACGTGGCCGAGCATCCCTGGCGCGAGGACGCCTGGCGACAGCTGGCCCTCGCGCTGTACCGCACCGGCCGCCAGGGCGACGCGCTCGCGGTGCTACGCCGGGCACGAACGCTCCTCATCGAGCAGTTGGGGGTGGATCCGGGACCGGGACTACGCCGCCTGGAGGCCGACATCCTCCAGCACGCCGGCCACCTCGACCCCGCGTTCGGGCCGCGCGATCCGGCGGGACGGGTGTGGGAACAGGCGGCCGCCGCCTACGACCGCACCGTGGCGGCCGGTGCCCGCGCCCGGCTGGAGTCGACGGTCGGCCTGCTGCGCAATCTCGCGGTGACCGGGGGCGGCGGCCTCGAGGCGGCCCGCCGGCACCGCGTGGCGGCCATCACGGCGGCGGAGGAGCTGGGCGATCCGGAACTGACCGCCCGCGTGATCGGCGCCTACGACGTCCCGGCGATCTGGACCCGTGTCGACGACCCGCAGCAGGCCGCGAGCGTCGTGGCGGCGGCCGAGCGCACCCTGCTCGCCCTCCCGCCCGGCGTGCACGAAGCGGCGCGGGCCCGTCTGCTGGCCACGATCGCCCTGGAGTCACGCGGCACCCGCTCGGTACGTGGGCCCCAAGCGGCCCGGCAGGCTGAGGAGATCGCCCGCCGCCTGGACGACCCCGCGCTGCTGGCGTTCGCCCTCAACGGTGTGTTCATGCAGACCTTCCACCGCGCCGGCCTGGCTCGGCGCCGGGACACGATCGGCGCCGAACTGGTCGCCCTGTCCGTCCGGCACGGCCTGGCCACATACGAGGTGCTCGGGCACCTCATCCGGCTCCAGGCCCGCAGCGCGCTCGCGGACTTCCCCGAAGCGGACGGGCACGCGGCCGCCGCCGACCACCTGGCCGAGCGCCACGAACTGCCGCTGGTGGGCGTGTTCACCCAGTGGTACCGGGCGCTCCGGCTCGCCGCGACCAGGCAGGTACCGGCGGCACCCGCAGCGCCGGCGGCCGAGGTCGAGGTCGCCTACCAGGACGCCGCCGCGCGACTGGACGGCGCCGGCATGCCCGGACTGGAACGCGGGCTGCTGCCACTGGCCCTGCTGTGCCTGCGCCTGCTGCACGGACTGCCGGTCCAGGCCGACGAGCGTACCGACTGGGGACCGTACGAGCCGTGGGCCGGCCCTTTGATGCTGCTGGCCCGAGGCCGCCGCAGTGCAGCCGCAGCGGCGCTGCGCCGCCTCCCAGACCCTCCGCGCGACCTGCTGTTCGAGGCCCTGTGGTGCCTCGCCGCCCGTGCGGCGATCGCCGTCGGCGACCTGGAGACGATGGAGCGCGCCCACGCCGAGCTCACCCCAGCGGCGGCGGAGCTGGCCGGGGCGGGCAGCGGCCTGCTCACCCTGGGCCCGGTCTCGGAGCACCTCAGCGAACTCGCCACCGCCCTCCAACATCGCGTGTGAGCCAGGTCGTACCTCTCCTGCCCGGCCGTACGACCAGTGGTCTGTACGGCCGGGCGGCCACCTTCCTACAGGGTGGCCGCGATCCGTTCGGCACCCGGCCCGGACAGGCCTGCGAGTCCCGCGGCTCGCCCGGTCGCCACGAGCAGCAGGTCGCCCACCGGCCCCCGGACTTCGTCCGGCCCCTTACCCGCCGACCACTCCACGTCGGTGGCGACCAGCCTGGTGCCGCGCAAGCGCTTACGGGCGCCGTAGGCCGGTGAGATGTCGACCCGGACGTGGTCGAGCGCCGCGATCGCCCGCTCCACGGGCATCTCCCGTACGCGCCCGAGCGGTCGCACGATGTCCTGCCCGTGCACCAGCATGTCGACGAGCGGGTCCAGCGGGCGGGAGCCCAGACTGCGACGAGCCGAGCCCGCAGTCGCACGGATATGCGCGACGAGCTCCGCGGGCTCGAACCTGGCCGCGCGCTCCCGTGCCTTGTCGGCCTCCATCCGGTTGAAGTCGCCTCGCGCCCGGATCACGTCCCTGATCGTGCCGAGGAGCGGGGAGCCCGTGGACAGCGTCAGGTGAGCGGCCACATCCCGCACCGTCCAGCCGGAGCAGAGGGAGGCCGCCTCCCACTCGTGATCCTCGAGGTCGTCGAGGAGGTCGGCGAGGCCGAGCCGTTCGGCCTTCACCCACGAAAGGATCTCGTCACGGTCCATGTCCAGCGCTCCTATCCAGGTATGCGAATGATGTCTACGGCGTCCGGTGGGGTCGCGTGCGGGCGCCTCAGAGCAGAGGTCGGAGCACGGAGGCCCGGTCTCGACATCTCGTGGCCGGAATTCGCGAAGCGGGGGGTCGTGGAACGGGACCGGCAGGCCATGGAGGCGGTGACGAAGTCACCGGATCGACGGCGAAGTCACGTCCTCATCGCGGAGCTTCGGATCGGAACAGAACATCACTTGCCGGAGGGCGGCCGGTCGTCGGCGTGGCCGCCGGGCGGAACGCCGCGCAGGGCGAGCAGCATGATCACGGCGGCACCGGCGGTGAGCGCGATGTCGGCGACGTTCCCGACGAACAGCCCGTTGTAGTCGATGAAGTCGACCACATGTCCCTGGGCGAAGCCCGGGGCACGGAACAGCCGATCGCCCAGATGGGAGGTCGCACCGCCGAGCATCATTCCCAGCGCCAGCGCCCAGCCGCCCGAACCGAGCCGCCGGCCGGCGTACAGGATGCCGAACACCGCGACGGCCGCCGTCACGGCGAAGACCCAGGTCATCGTCTCGCCGAAGGAGAACGCCGCCCCGGCGTTGTACACCAGCCGCAGTTCGAGCAAGGGTGAGAGGACCGCCATGTGCCGGCCGTCCGAGAGCGCGGAGACGGCCCACAGCTTGGATGCCTGATCTGCGATGAGGACGGTCAGGGCCAAGGCCAGAAATCGTCCGTACAACCCCGGTCTCCGCCTCGCCCCGGACGCGGCCGATCCGTCTACGCCGACCGACACGCCGACCTCCCACAACCCTCGGTGCCTGTTTCCCCAGAGTACGAGGGTCCAGGGGCGTGGGGCCGGCCGCGTCCGTCTGGTGGGCACGGCGACACGGAGACGAGGCCAGGGGTCTCCTACCGGAGCTGGCCGAGGGCCTCGCGCTGTGTCGTGGTGAGCCGGTCGGGTCTGGCGGCGACGGTGTAGCTGCCGGTCGGGATGCGCCGGAGAGCGACCGGGTCGGTGATGTCCGGGTGCTGTTCGGCGTCGTCCAAGGCGCCGGTGACGCGGCCCGGGGGCCAGCCCAGCGCGGTCGCCAGTCCGTCCACGGTGAGTGGAGCGCCGGCGTGCACGAGCGCGGCGAGCACCGTCAGTGCGTCACCGACGGCGGCTTCGGTGAGGCCGCCGGCCATGTCGTCGCTGAGGCGTGCGAAGAACCGGAACATGTGGTCCAGCCGCGCCCCGGCGGGTGTGGTGACATCGAAGAGCTCGGCTCCCCGGCGGGCGGCGTCCGCCCACATGGCGTGCCTGCGAGCGTCGGTCGTCCAGGCCCGGATCCAGACGTCGTCGTCGACGACGTAGCGCTCGCGCCGCCGGGGGTGGCCGCGTTCGCGCCGGACCACCTCCAGCCCTTCCAGATAACCGACGGCCTTGGACACCGACGCGGGGCTGACCCGCAGACGCTGGACCAGTTCGGCGGCGGTCAGAGTGCCGGAGTCGGTGGTGAACAGGCAGGCGAGCACCCGGGCCGCCATCCGCGGCAGCCCAGCGTGGACCATCAGCTCCGCGAACTGCTCGACGAAGCTTCGCACCGCCTCGGGGTCACGCCCGTCGGCGTCGACGGCCGCCGGTGGCTCCAGGGGCTGGGCCGGACTGGGCCGGCGGGCACGCCGGTCGGTGGCCTGATGTGCGTGGTCCGCCCGGTATCCGGCGGGCCCGCCGTTCCGGGCGACCTCCCGGCTGATGGTCGACGTCGGCCTGCCCAGCCGCCTGGCGATCTCGGCGTACCCGAGCCCTTCGGTCAGCCCCGCGCCGATGTCCCGGCGATCTTGGTGAGTCAGCCTGCCTCCCGGCATCCGCGCTCGCCTCCTGCTGGGTCGATGGTCGGGTCCAGTGTGCATTCACCGTCAACACATTGCAACGATCGATCGGCCGGGCATTGCATTCACTGACAGTGCCATTGCAATTTTCGCGATAAAAGCCCGGTGCGATGCGATTGATTCCGCGCATTTCTGTTGACCACATGTGAAACGCAACGTAGCTTTCGTGATTGTTGAACACGAGGCGCGGACCATGACGAGGGTGAGAACGTGACCATGAGCAAGGAAGTCGTACTCGATGTCGACGGCCTGCGCATGCGCTATGGCACGACCGACGTCCTGAACGATGTGACGTTCCAAGCGCGCCACGGGGAGGTGCTGGCCCTGCTCGGCCCGAACGGGGCGGGTAAGACCACCACGATCGAGATCCTCGAGGGTTTCCGGATGCGGTCGGCGGGCCGGGTGCAGGTGCTCGGCTCGGATCCGGCGCACGGCGACGAGCGGTGGCGGGCGCGGCTGGGGGTCGTCCTGCAGTCCTGGCGCGATCACGGCAAGTGGCGGGTACGTGAACTGCTCGCCCACCTCGGCACTTACTACGCCTCGTACTCCAGCGACATGATCCAGCGGCCGTGGGACGCCGACGAACTCATTCAGGCGGTCGGCCTGACCGAGCACGCGGGCAAGAAGATCAAGACATTGTCCGGAGGGCAGCGACGCAGGCTGGACGTGGCGATCGGCATCGTGGGCCGCCCCGAGCTGCTGTTCCTGGACGAGCCCACCGCCGGCTTCGACCCGAAGGCTCGGCATGAGTTCCACGACCTCGTCCACCGTCTCGCCGACGACCACGAGACCACGATCCTGCTCACCACGCATGACCTGGACGAAGCCGGCAAGCTCGCCGACCGCATCATGATCCTGACCGGCGGCCTGATCATCGCGGACGGCTCGGCGGACGAACTGGCTCGGCGGATCGCGGGCGAGGACGAGGTGCGCTGGACGCACGACGGGCAGCACTTCGTGACATCGACCACCGAATCCACTGAATTCGTACGCGGGCTGTTCAGCCGGTACGGCAAGGGGATCAGCGAACTCGAGGTCCGCCGGGCGTCGCTGGAGGACACCTACATGGCATTGGTACGCCAGGGCGAAGCCGCAGCGCGCGAGTCGAAGGAGACGGCCCGATGAACCCGACGACCACGGCGATACGGGCGGGGTGGGCTCGCGGCCTGATCGAATTGCGGCAGTCGTTCACCAACGGCGCGGATCTGCTGTCCCACCTGCTCTGGCCGGTACTGATGCTGATCGTCATGTACTTCATGCGAGACACGGGGTTCGGTTCCAGCGGACTCCTGCTCGGCACCCTGGCCCTGCCGAGCATTCTGGGGATGAACGCCGCCCTCGGCATGGTGAGCATGAGCCAGCAGCTCACCGCCGAACGTGAGGACGGGACCCTGCTGCGCGCCAAGGCGACGCCGAACGGGATGCGGGGATATCTCGTCGGCAAGGTCGTCTCGGTGGCCGGCGGCCTGCTCGCCGACCTCGCGATCCTGCTGATCCCCGGACTGTTCATCGTCGACGGCCTGGTGGCCGGCAGCCCGGGTGCCTGGCTGACCCTGGCCTGGGTGCTGGTACTGGGCATGGTGGCGACCCTGCCCATCGGCGCTGTGCTGGGATCGGTGTTCCCCAGCGCGCGCAGCCAAGGGCTGATCCAGCTGCCCATCCTGGGCATGATCGCGATCTCCGGCATCTTCTACCCGATCACCTCGATGCCGGAGTGGCTGCAATGGGTCGCGCAGGTGTCCCCGATCTACTGGCTCGGCCTGGGCATGCGTTCGGCCCTGCTCCCGGACGCCGCGGTGGGCGTCGAGATAGGCGAATCCTGGCGGCACCTGGAGACCGCCGGGGTGCTGGGGGCCTGGGCCGTACTCGGCCTGGCCGTGGCGCCGATCGTCCTGCGCCGGATGGCGCGGCGGGAGTCGGGTTCGAGCGTGGCGGAGCGCCGCGAGAAGGCCCTGCAGCGGGTCGGGTAAGGGCTGGCCGCCACCGCGTGCATCACCCCAGCACGGCTCCACGTCGCGGCGTCGCTGCAGCCGGCACCGGTCAATGGCTACCCGGCGCTGATCATGCGGCTCAACGGCGAGATCGACACCGTCATGGCGGTGCGCATCGACGACGGCCTCATCACCGGGCTCTACGCCGTGCGCAATCCCGAGAAGCTGTCACATATGGAGCGGGAGACCGCCCTGCGCCGCTAAGTGCACGGTCGTCGGGGCGGCGATACCAGCCCCGTCTCGTAGGCCATGATGACGAGGTGGACCCGGTCGCGGGCGCCCAGCTTGGTGAACAGCCGCGCCACGTGCGCCTTGACGGTGGCGGGGCTGATGAAGAGGTGGGCGGCGATCTCGGCGTTGGACATGCCGCGTCCGACGAGGGTCAGCACCTCGCATTCCCGTGCGGTGATGCCGTCGGGCATGCGTCGCGCGGAGGCGGGCCGGGGACGGGCGGCGAACTCTTCGATCAGGCGGCGGGTGACACTCGGTGCGATCAGGGCGTCTCCGGCCGCCACCACGCGGATCGCCGCCAGGATGTCCTCCAGCGCCATGTCCTTGACCAGGAAACCGCTGGCGCCCGCCCGAAGGGAGGAGTAGACGTGGTCGTCATCGTCGAACGTGGTGAGGACGAGGACGCGTGCCGCGCCTGAGCCCGTGATGATCCGGGTGGCTTCGATACCGTCCATGCCGGGCATGCGGAGGTCCATCACCACCACGTCGGGACGGGCGTCCTTCACCAGGCGGACCGCCTCGGCTCCCGTGCCGGCCTCGCCCACCACCTCGAGATCGGGGGCGTCGGCCATGAGCACGCGCAGTCCGGCGCGCACCAGCGGCTGGTCGTCGGTGAGCAGGACGCGGACCGTCATCGGCGCTCCGATGGCAACGGCAGCCGAGCCGCCACCCGAAAGCCGCCTTCGGGACGCGGCCCGGCGCTGAACCGGCCGCCCAGCAGGCCGGCCCGCTCCCGCATGCCGACGATGCCGTATCCGGTGACCGAGCCGCCGCCCTGGCCGTCGTCGTCGATCTCGATGAGCAGCTCCGTGTCCCCATGGTCGATGGTCACGCGGCAGTCGGGGGTGCCCGCGTGGCGTACGACGTTGGTGACCGCCTCCTGGATGATCCGGAACGCGGCCAGGTCGATGTCATCGGGAAGCGGGCGCCGCTTGCCCCGCCATCGCACCTCGACACGAACACCGGCGTCCATCGTCGATGCGACGAGCCGGTCGACGTCGGCGAGCCCCGGTGCCGGGTCGAGAGGCGCGGAGCCCGGCCCCGGACCGGGTTCGGTCCGGCGTAGTGCTCCCACCGTACGGCGCAGCCCGGCGAGCGTCTCCCTGCTGGTGGCCTCGATGGCGGTGAGCGCGTTGCGGGCTTCGGCCGGCTGGGTGTCCATGACCCGGCTGCCCACTCCGGCCTGGATGGCGATGATGCCCACGCTGTGCGCGATGATGTCGTGCAGTTCGCGGGCGATCCTGAGCCGTTCGGCGGTGACGGCCTGAGCCGCGGCCTGCGAACGCAGGGCCGCGGAGTGCTCGCGGCGCTCGCGGATCGAATGACCGATCATCCAGGCGGTGATGATCGCCATGACGAGGAACGCGACGGTTCTGCCGAAGAAATCCGACCCGGACGTGTAGTAGGTGGCGGAGCCGATCTGCACGCTGAGCGCCATGACGGCGGCGACGATCCAGATCCGGCGCGGCCGGGTGGCCACGATGAAGCCGACGGCGACGTCGTTCGCCAGAACCTGCAGATACCCGACCTCCCACGAATGGACCGTCGTCGTCGCGGCGAACGAACCGGCGAGCATCAGCGCCAAGGCCGGCAGTGGTCTCCGCCGCAGGAGACCCGTGGGCAGCACCGTAGTGATCGCAGGGAGAAGCAGCCGCAAGCCGGCCGGGTCCTGCGAACCATTCTTCAACATGACGAACAGAACAAAAGGGAACGCGATGGCCCCGCACCATGCCAGAGCCGACCACGCAACCGGGAGCACGCGCTTCAGCAGCGGGAGCGTTGGGGGACATGACGTGGCGGGCACCCACCGATCGTAAACACCCGATCCCGGCCGGGGCATCGGCCCGTGGGCGTACGCCCACGGGCCACAGGCGTCGCCGCGAGATGTGGCCGACGGTCCGACCCGAAGGCGTGCTGTGGGTACGCGGCCTGTTCCGCCGGCTGGCCGCCGAGGGTCGTACGGTCTTGGTCTCCAGCCCGCCCGGCGGGCGGCCCGGACCGGGATCAGGACCGGCGGCCCGGGGGCCGGTCGGCGGCGTCGTAGTCCAGTCGCGACTGCTCGACCTTGTCGAGGTTGACGGCGGACCACGTCGCGAGCGTCGCGAACAGAGGCGCCAGGCTGCGCCCGAGCTCGCTGATCTCGTACTCCACCCGCGGTGGGATCTCGGCGTGGTAAGCGCGCATGACCAGGCCGTCGCGTTCCAGCTGTCGAAGACGCTGGGTCAGCACTTTGGGTGTGATCGTGGAGATGCGTCGTTGAAGCTCGACGAAACGCTGCCGGCCGTACTCGTTGAGCGTCCAGAGGATCGGCGTGGTCCAGCGGCTGAAGACGATGTCGACCACCGGGGCGATCGGGCAGGCCTGCTCGGAGTCGACCGGCATGCGGGCCGGCCGGGTCGTGTTGCCGCTCATGCGGATCCCCTACGAGATAGTCACTTTCTTCTAGGTACCTACTATACGCAGGCTGTTAGCGTCGACGAGTCGCGGCGCCGTCGGCGTGAGCGACCACAGTGGATACCCAGAAGAGGAGCAGTTCATGATCGTAGTTACGGGAGCGACCGGGAACGTCGGGCGGCCACTCGTCCGGGCCCTCGCCGCGGCCGGCGAGCAGGTGACAGCTGTCTCGCGACGGCCTTCGGCGGCCGACGGCCCCGAGGGCGTACGGTTCCGGCGAGCCGACCTGGCCGAACCGGAAACCCTTCGGCCGGTCCTCGACGGAGCGGACGCGCTGTTCCTGCTCGTCGCCGGTGCCGGTGAGGACCTGAAGCCGCACGACATCCTCGATCTCGCGAGGACCGCCGGGGTCGGGCGGGTCGTCCTGCTGTCCTCCCAGGGTGCCGGAGGGCGGCCGGAGAACCCTTCCCATTCCCGCCTCAGGGCGTTCGAGGACGCACTCCGGCAGTCCGGTCCGGCCTGGACGATCCTGCGGCCGGGAGGCTTCCACTCCAACGCCTTCCTGTGGGCTGAGGCGGTCCGCTCGCAGCGGACCGTTTCAGCGCCGTTCGGCGACGTCGCGCTGCCGGACATCGACCCATCCGATATCGGCGAGGTCGCGGCCGTGGTGTTGCGTGACGGGGCTCATGCCGGCCGTACCTACGAGCTCACCGGGCCGTCGGCGATCTCTCCGCGCGAGCGGGCCCAGGCGATCGGGGACGCGCTGGGGACACCTGTGCGGTTCGTCGAGCAGAGCCGCGAGGAGGCCCGAGCGCACATGATGCGGTTCATGCCCGGGCCGGTCATCGACGGCACTCTCGACATCCTGGGCGCGCCGTCGGAGGCCGAACAGCGGGTGAGCCCGGTCGTCGAGCAGATTCTCGGCCGGAGCCCGCGCACTTTCGCCGAGTGGGCCAGGCGCAACGTCTCCGCTTTCGAATGACCCGCCCGGCGTGACCGACCTCCCACTGCGGCCTCGGCGCCGCACGCCTCAGGGGACTTCGAGCGGCCTCCCGCGACGGCGAACGCCTCACTCGTCGGCTGCCAGGCGAGCGGCTCTGGCGTGCAGGTAGCGCTGTTGCGGGAGGCTGGTCGTACGCCGGGCCGCCGCCCGGTAGGCGTCGCGCGCCGCCGGCCGATCACCGGCCATCTCCAGAAGGTGCGCGCGGACCGCGTGCAGGCGGTGGTCCCCGGCGATCCGCTCGTCGTCCTCGAGCTTCTCGAGCCGGCCGAGCCCCGCCCGAGGGCCGTGCGCCATGGCCACCGCGACGGTGTGGTTCAGCGCTACGACGGGGTTGTCGGAGATGCGCAGCAGAAGCTCGTACAGTGCCATGATCTGTGGCCAGTCGGTCGCCTCGGCGCTCGGCGCCTCGTCGTGCACCGCGGCGATCGCGGCCTGCAGTTGGTACGGCCCGACCGCGCCCTGCGGAAGCGCCTCGCTGATGAGGGCCACGCCCTCGGCGATGAAGTCTGCGTTCCAGAGGCCGCGGTCCTGCTCGGCCATCGGTATCAGCTCGCCGTCCGGTCCGGTACGCGCGGGCCGGCGCGCGTCGGTGAGCAACATGAGGGCGAGTAGTCCCGTCACCTCCCCATCGCCCGGCAGTTGCCGGTGGACCATGCGGGTCAGCCGGATCGCTTCGGCCGATAGCTCACCGCGCTGCAGCCTCGGCCCCGACGTACTGGCATAGCCCTCGTTGAAGATCAGGTAGAGCACGTGGAGGACCGCGTTGAGCCGTTCGCCGCGCTCCGGGGCGGGCGGCATGCCGAAGGGGACACCGCTGTCCTTGATCCGCTGCTTGGCCCGGGTGATCCGCCGGGTCATGGTCGCCTCTGGCACGAGGAAGGCACGGGCGATCTCGGCGGTGGTCAAGCCGCCGACCGACCGCAGGGTGAGCGCGATCTGCGAGGCGGGCGACAGTGACGGGTGACAGCACATCAACAGCAGGATGAGCGTGTCGTCGGCCTCCGAGGCGCGGCCCCCGCCACCGGCCACGGCCGCATCGGCGGGTGGCACCAGCCATTCGTCGGGCAGCGTCCACTGGGCGAGGGCGTCCTCACGACGTTGGCGGGCCTGCTCGCTGCGGAGCAGGTCGGTCAGCCTGCGCGAGGCGACTTTGATCAGCCACCCGCGCGGACTGTCCGGAACTCCGTCCCTCGGCCACTGCACGGCCGCCGCGAGGAGTGCCTCTTGCACCGCGTCTTCGGCGGTGGAGAAATGTCCGTAACGTCGTACGACCGCGCCGAGGACCTGCGGCGCCAGCCGGCGCAACAGGCCCTCGATCTCGGTGCCGGGCACGGAGGCGATCAGATCTCCAGATCACCGATGCCGTCGAGGATCGGGCGCACGTCCACGTACCATTCGCGGCCCAGATCCGCGTTCTCGGGGTGCGGCGTGTTCGTCAGGCGTGCGGCGATCTCGGTCGCCCGATCGAAACTCTCGCACTCGACGATCGTGTAGCCCGCGAGGACCTCCTGGGTCTCGGGGTACGGCCCGTCGGTGACGACAGGAACCCCGTCCTTCAACTCGATCCTCCTGGCGTGCACGGGTTCGCTCAGGCCCTGAGCGTCGACGAACTCCCCGGACTTCACCAGTTCGGTGTTCCACGACTCCATGAACCCGTGCATCGCCGCGACGTCCTCGGCGGACCAGGCCGAGCCGTCGGTGGGCTGCCCGGACAGCATGTCGTAGTCCTGCTGCGAGCCGTACATCATGATCATGTATTTCACGATCTCTCCTCTCCGTCGGCACCTCTCCGGTGCCTCGCACCGGAGACGTCGGAGCCATCGGCCCGTCTCGGACGTCCACCGCACCGGGTCGTGAAACATTCTCCATCTCGGCTACCGCCCGGTCAGCCGTCCGGCAGGCGACTTGGAGCACCCGGCACTGGAGTGGTCCAAGCACTCGGCCTATGACTGGTTCGGCCCCGCCGACCTCGACCGGCTCAAAGAGAACCGCTCACCGGGCGAATTCCTGATCCACGACCTGATCGGCAAAGCCCTGCGAGATCGAACCGCACGATAGGCAGTCCGTTTCGCCGGGGCCGGCGTCGTGGCTCAGCGTCACGGACTGTGCATGATGATGTCGCCTTCGCCTCTCACGGCCTCGACTCACTGATGAGTGGCAGACACCCCGTGTACGACAAAGGAGAGGAACGCGGATGTACACCGGAGAGAGAGGCGTCATGAACAAGGTGATCTCGGCGGACGGTACCCCCATCGCGTTCGAGCGGTTCGGTTCCGGCCGTCCGGTCGTCGTCGTGGGCGGTGCGACCTGCGACCGGGCGAAGATGCGCGAGGTCTCCGAGCGGCTCGCACACCATTTCACCGTCATCAACTACGACCGCCGGGGGCGTGGCGACAGCGGCGACACCGCGCCGTACGCGGTGCAGCGCGAGATCGAGGATCTGGGTGCGCTCATCACCGAGGCCGGCGGCACCGTGTCGGTGTACGGCCATTCGTCAGGTGCGGGCCTCGCCCTGCACGCGGCGGCGCACGGCCTGCCCATCACCAGGCTCGCGCTGCACGACCCGCCCTTCGTACCCGCCGGCGAGCAGGAGCGGGCCGCGCGGGAGCAGGGGCGGCAGCTCCGGACCCTCCTGGAGCAGGATCGCCGCGGCGACGCGGCGGCGCTCTTCATGACATGGACGGGAGTGCCGTCGGAGGCGGTCGCCCAGATGCGCGGTGAACCCTGGTGGGCGGGGCTGGAGGCGATCGCCCACACGCTCGCGTACGACTCCGAGGTCATGGGCGACATCAGCAGGGGCGGCACGATACCCGCCGATCAGGTCGGCAGGGTGGCGACGGCCACCCTCGTCGTGAACGGCGGGGCGTGCCCCGCTTGGATGATCGACGCTGGCAGGCGGATCGCGGACGGCATACCGGGCGGCCGGCAGATCGTCCTGGCGGACCAAGAGCACGTCGTGCCGCCCGACCTGCTCGTGCCCGCGATAGCGGACTTCCTCGCCGGCCGCCGCCACCCGGAC
>NZ_JABVEC010000040.1 GCF_014323705.1 Actinomadura alba | reverse complement strand
CGGGCCCGACACGGCGTCCGGGACCCCGACACGCCACGAGTCGACGTCAGAACCGCAGAGCGGCCAGGTGGGCGTAGCTGTTGCGGGCGGTCTGGAAGGCGTCGGCCGGACGGTCGTGCTCGACCAGCCACTGCTTAACGCCGCCGCGCCGGGCGGACTGGAACATCGCCGCGAAGTCGAGGACGCCGGAGCCCACGTCGGCGAAGTCGCCGTTCGGGGCCATGTCCTTGACATGCAGCGCGGGGAAACGCCGCGGATGTTCCTGGAACAGGCGGGCGGGGTCGGCGCCGCCCTTGGCCGCCCAGTACAGGTCGAGCTCGAAGCCGACGAGCGCGGGGTCGGTCTCGTTGAGCAGAATGTCGTAGAGCAGTTCTCCCTGCACGACTCTGTGGTCGGGTTCGTGGTTGTGGAACAGCAGCTTGAGCCCGGCCTCCCGTGCGGCCAGTCCGGCCTCGTTGAACGCCCGGGCGGCCTCGCGGTATCCCGCGGGGTTCAGCATCGATCCTGGCAGGCTGGGGATGACGATCCACTTGCCGCCGAGCGTACGAACGTCCTCCAGGGCCTGCTGCCAGCCACCGTTCGCTATCGTGCCGTACCCGACGTGCTCGAGTACGGCCTTGAGCCCGGTGCGGTCGAGCATGCCCCGGATCTGGGCGGCGTCGTGGCCGTGGCGTCCGCTCACGCCGACGGTGGCGTAGCCGATGGCGGCCAGTTGCGCGAGCGTGCCCTCGAAGTCCTGCGCGAGGGGTCCGCGCATGGTGTACAGGTGCATGCCGATACCGCTCGGCGGGATAGGCCGCTTGGCGTCCCCCGCACCGGCGAGATCGTCGGCACGTGCCGATGCCGCCGTGCCTGCGACCACGGCGGCCGCCGCCGTGGCGCCCAGCGCGCCGCCGAGGAAGGAACGCCGGCTGATGCCCGTCCCGGGTCTGCCGATTCGCGTCGAGTCGTTCATGGCTCCATCTCCTGTGTGAACGGGTGAGAGGTCGTGAGCGGGTGAGGGCGGGTGGCCGGGGCGACGACCCCGGCCACCGTCCTCTCATGGCTCAGCCGACCGTGATCTCGACCGATCCGGTCGTCGTGTCACCCTTGTCGTCGGTGACGGTCAGGTGCGCGGTGTAGGTGCCCTTCCTGGCATAGGTGTGGGACGCGGTGGCGCCACCGTCCGCCGCCGTGTTGTCGCCGAAGTTCCAGTGCCAGCTCGTGGCGGTCCGCCCGCTCGGCAACCGCGCCTGACCCTGGAGGGACACGGTGAGCGGGGCCGGGCCCTCGCTTGGAGCGGCCGTCACGGACACCTCCCCGCCCGGGCGCTTCTCGACGCCCTTGCCGTTGAAGTGCAGCCAGTCGAGGGAGAGCAGGTCGGGCTTGTCCGGCGACCAGCCGGGGTTGGTGAACACCACGTAGAGCCGTACCGTCCCCTCCGGGTCGGCGAGGTCGATCGTCGGCGACACCACGTTGCCAAAGCCACCGGTGTTCGGGACCGTCGCCTTGCCGAGCAGCGGCCCGGTGGGCGACCCCGCCCGGAACTCGACGTCCCCGCCGAGCCCGCCCGAGGACACGCCGAGGGTCACCGAGTCGATCCCCTTGAGGTGGGCGGGGTCGAACGTGATCCAGTCGCCGTGCTCGATCTCAATGAGCCGCTTGCCGGCCGAGGCGTCGGCACGGTTCCCGACCTGGACGCCGCCGCCCGCACCGCCCGTCGCGGTGAAGTGCTCGGCCTCCCGGTACTTCGCCCGCAGCGTCAGTGCCGCTGACCCGACCAGGCTCGGAACGCCGGGTGCTCCCTTGTCCTCGTACTGCGCGCTGATCGCGTAGTAGAGGTTCTGTCCCGGGCCGTGACTGTCACCCGGGTCGGTCACGATCTCACCCGTACAGCCGGTGTAGTTGTCCAGCGGATGCAGATGGCTGTCGTGGCCGAGCTGGGACTGCACGACCACCCGGCCGCAGTCGATGGCCCCGTCCTCGGCGTCCTTGACCTTGACCGTGAACGGGATGGTGTCACCGAAGTCGAACATCCCGCCGTCCGGCGGCGCCTGGATCTTCACCTCGGGCCGGCTGTTGCCGACCGTGATGTCGTGTACGGCGACACCGGTGAGATCCTCCGGACCTTCGACGGTCAGCCGGGCGCTGAAGCGGCCCTTCGTGGTGTAGGTGTGGGTCGGGTTGGCCTCGGTCGAGTCGGTGGTGCCGTCGCCGTCGAAGTCCCACGCGTACGTGAGGGGCGCGCCCTCGGGGGACTCCGAGCCCGCGCTGGAGAACTTCACCGTCAGCGGCGCGGGACCCGAGTCGGGGGTGGCGGAGATCTTCGCGATCGGCGGCCGGCCGTCGGCCACGTAGTCGATCCGGTAGATGCCCGCGCCCTCGTTGCTGCCGCCGCGCCCGGTGCCGCTGCCCTCGCCGAAGTCGATGACGTAGAGCGAGCCGTCCGGCCCGAAGGTCGCTTCGAACGGCTGGATCCACGACATGTCGGGGAAGACCGTGTTGATCGACTGCAGGTCGCCCTTGCGGGCGGAGGCGAAGCGCGGGTCGGTGAACGTCTGGTCGCTTCGCTGGATGGACAGGGTCTTGAACCACCTGCGGGTGAGCTCGTAGGTGATCCACTTGCCCTCGAAGTACTCGGGGAACTTGGTCTTGCTCGAGTTGGCCGGGTCGTAGTCGTACACCGGGCCGCTCATCGGGCCGCCGCCCCCGGTGCCGAGCTCGGGGAACTCCGCCGAGGCGGAGTAGGCGTACCACACGAGCGCCGGCTGCGTGGGCGGAAGCTCGCGCAGCCCGGTGTTGTTGGGCGAGCCGTTCACGGGGGCCGCGCAGTCGAACTTCGCGCCGGAGGTCCCCGTCGCGAAGTCGTAGTCGTTGAACGGCGTGTTGTTCCCCACGCAGTAGGGCCAGCCGTAGTTGCCGGCCTTGGTGATGCGGTTGAACTCGACCGTGCCCTCGGGACCTCGGTTCGGGTTGGCCTGGCGGGCGTCCGGACCGTAGTCGGCGACGAGCAGCGCGCCGCTGAGCGGATCGGTGGTGATCCGGAACGGGTTGCGCATGCCCATCGCGTAGATCTCGGGCTGGGTCTTGTCGGCGCCCGGCTCGAAGAGGTTGCCCTCGGGGATGTCGTAGGTTCCGTCGTCCTGCGGCGTGATGCGCAGGATCTTGCCGCGCAGGTCGTTGGTGTTGCCGGCGGTGGCCTGGGCGTCCCAGGCGCGGCGTCCTTCGCGCTCGTCGATCGGGGTGAAGCCGTCGGAGGCGAAGGGGTCGGTGTTGTCACCGGTCGCCACGTAGAGGTCGCCCTCGGCGTCGAAGGTGAGCGAGCCGGCCATGTGGACGTTGGCCCGGCCTTCGCCGCGCCATGTCGGGACGGTCAGCAGCACCTTCTGCGTCGAGGGGTCGACCGTGTTGCCGGACACGGTGAACCGGGAGAGGTTCAGCCGGTTCTCCACCTTGTCCGAATGCAGGAGGTACAACCAGTGGTTCTCCCCGAACTTCGGGTCGAGGGCCAGCCCGAGCAGGCCGTCGGACTGGCTGGTCATCTCCGGGGAGTAGTCGAAGTCCAGCGCGGTGGTGACCCGCAGGGAGCTCTGGTCGATCACCTTGAGCTCGCCGGTGCGCTGGGCGAAGAAGACCCGCCGGTCCGGTGCGACCGCCAGCTCGAACGGGTCGGCGAGGTCCTCGGTCACGAGCGGGACCCGCTGGAAGTTGCCCGTCTCGGTCGCCGAGCAGTCGCCGGGAACCGCTCCGGCCGCCCACTCGATGCCGCCGAGCACGTGCTTCAGGAATGTCGGCTCGGAGTACGTGGCGGCCGCGTGGCCGAGGGCGGTGTACCAGGAACGGCCGCCCTCGTACTTCTGGCACCAGGAACTCGGGTGATCGACGCCTTCGTCCAGCCCGTTGACCCCGTCACGCACCTTGATCTGCGTGAGGGTGTGGACCTTCCCGGTGGGATTGACCCGCCAGTTGTACCACTCCTCGGTGCGCTCCCAGAGGTCCGGCAGGTCCTTCGTGGAGGGGTGGGCGTGGTCGAGCACCTTGACCCGGCCGGTCTGGATCTCCGGGTGCTGGTCGAAGATCGCGCCGACCAGCCCCTCGTACCAGGGCCAGTCGCGTTCACTCGCCGACGCGGCGTGCAGGCCGACCCAGCCGCCGCCGCCCCGGACGAATTTCTGCAGGGCCGCGCGCTGTTCGGCGTTCAGCAGGTCGCCCTTCTCCGGAGTGGAGTTGGTGTTGTTGAACACGATGGCCTGGAAGCGGGCGAGGTTGTCGTCGGTGAAGGCGCCCGCGTCGTCGGTGGCCTCGACCTCGAAGTCGTGCTCGGTTCCGAGCTTCTCAATCGCGGCGATGCCCGCGGGGATCGAATCGTGGTGGAAGTTCGTGACCTTCGAGAAGACCAGCACACGGTACCGCGCGGCCGCGGCCGAGGCAGGTGTCACCAGCCCCAGCACGAGGGCGAGTACGAGCATGGCGGCGGCGAACGGGGACAGGGGTCTACGGACGAGGCGTCTCATGGCGCTCCCGATGGGTGGGCGGGGAACTTGGTCAGGTCCCAGAGCAGAAAGCGCTTTCCAGAGCCCTCAACGTAAACTTTTCCGTCAAAACGGTCAATGGGGCCTTTCGGCGCGGAGTGCCGCGCCCCGTGCTCATCGCGGACGGGAGGGCGCTCGGCCCTGGCTCACGGCCCGGGGCGGAACTCCCTGAGCGTGCCCTGCAACTCGGCGACCTTGTCGGTCGCCTGGTCGAGCAGCTTCCTGGCCTCGTCGAGCGGCTCGATGAACTCCTCAAGCGGGGTGTCGTCGTCGGCGACGAGGGCCTCGACGAACAGCGCCGACACCACCCCGGTCAGCCCTTTGAGCGCCGCCTGCGCGGCCACGCCGTCGACCTCGCGCAACTGCCGCACGGTACGGATCAGCCGCTTGATGCCGACGTGCACCAGGATCTGCGACTGCGGCGTGTCAGGGGTCGCGATGACCGACAGGTAACCGGCGTCGAAGTTGCCCCAGTCGGCGTGCCCGCCTCCGGCGCCCGCCTTGATCTCGACCGTGGCGAGCAGTCGGCCGAGCAGGAACGCGTCGTCGAGCACCACCGTGGGATCGACGGCGATGGGAACGCGCAGAGCGCTCAGGGCGTCCATGACGCCCGTCGGGTCCAGCTCGTCGGCTCCCCCGCCAGAGCCCGCGCCGTCGGCCATCGGACCAGTATGGGCGACCGGCGGCGCGCACGCAGCGCAACCGGAAGATCGCGCTCCATCCCGATGGCGGCTCGCCGCGGATTCACGCTGCCGTCCCGCCCACGGCGGGTCCCTCAGCGGCGGCGCGGGGCGGCCCGGCGGGTCGGCTGCGCGGTGGTGGGGTCCTCCGGCCAAGGGTGCCGCGGGTAGCGGCCGCGAAGCTCGGCCCGTACGCCGCGGTAACCGTCCCGCCAGAACGACGCCAGGTCGGCGGTCACCGCGGCGGGTCGACCCGCCGGAGAGAGCAGATGGACCACCATCGGTACGCGGCCGCCCGCCAGCCGTGGCGCGGCGTCCCAGCCGAACAGCTCCTGCAGCTTCACGGCCAGTACGGGTCGCTCGCCGGAGTAGTCGACCCGGACCCGGGAGCCGCTCGGCACGGTGACCCGCTCGGGGGCGAGGTCGTCGAGCCGTGCCGCGCACTCCCACGGCGGGAGGCGGCGCAGCGCCGCCGCGACGTCGATCCGCTCCAGGTCGGCCCGGCGGCGCGCAGCCGCCAGCGGCAGCCAGTCGGCCGCCCTGTCCAGCAGCGCCGCGTCGTCGACCGCCGGCCACGGCTCACCGATCACCGCGTGGCAGAAGGCGAGGCGCTCGCGCATCGCGGTGGCGTCCCTGGTCCAGGTGAGCAGGGACGGCCCCTCCTTGCGCAGACCGTCCAGCAGGGCGGCCGTCACGAGCGCCGGGTCGGGGTCGCGCAACGGCGCCGCGAACAGCTCGACGGCGCCGAGCCGCTCGACCCTGCGTGCGATGACGTCCCCGTCGGCCCAGCCGACCTCGTCGGCCGTGGAGTGCAGGGAGGCGGCGGCGAGGCGGGCGGTGTCCTCATCGATGACCACGGCCTGGCGGACGCGGGCCGAGGCCGAGCCGGCCGGCCGGTCGGCGACCGCGACGGCCAGCCAGGGCGCCGCCGCGAGCGACGAGCCGTCCGAGAGCACCGCCCCGGTGCCGGACACCATCAGATGCCCGGATCCGCGCCGGGCCCTCGCCACCCGTTCGGGGAACGCCAACGCCACCACCACTCCCGCGACCGCGTCATCACCCCCCACAGGCCGGGTGGGCGGCGCGGGGTCGAGGTCGCGGAGCGCGTCCTCCAGCCGCCGTGCCTCGGCCCTCCACCGGGCGGCGTGGCCGTCGCCGCCCCGCCGGGCGGAGCGCCAGAGCGCGGTCAGGTCGTCTCCGGCCCCGGGCGGCGGCCGCTCCGACAGCAGCGCCACCACCTCGGCGGCCGGTCGGGCGCCGACCCGCGCGGCCCCGTCCAGCAGGGCCCGGGCCAGCCGGGGGTGCGCACCGACCCGGGCCATCCGGCGTCCCCGGGGGGTCGCCCGTCCGGCGGAGTCGACCGCGCCGATCGCGCGCAGGGTCTCGCCGGCCGCCCGCATCGCCGCCGGGGGCGGCGGGTCGAGCAGAGCCAGCCCGGTCGCGTCCGGATCGCCCCAGCATGCCGCCTGGAGGGCGAAGCCGGTCAGGTCGGCCAGCGCGATCTCGGGCCGCGGCCGCTCGGGCAGCCGTGCGTGCTCGGCCTCGCTCCAGCAGCGGTAGACCGTGCCCGGGGCCTCCCGGCCGGCCCGTCCGGCCCGCTGGTCGGCCGCGGCGCGGGACGCCCGCACGGTGGTCAGCGAGCTCAGCCCCCGGGCGTGGTCGGTGCGCGGTTCCCTGGCCAGTCCCGAGTCGACGACGGCCCGTACGCCGGGCACGGTCAGGCTCGACTCCGCCACCGAGGTCGCGAGCACGACGCGGCGCCGCTCCGCCGGCCGCAGCACCGCGTCCTGTACGGCGGCGGACGCCTGGCCGTGCACCTGCAGCACCTGCGCCTCCACGCCGGAGAGCGCGCCCGCGACCTTCGCGATCTCACCGACGCCGGGCAGGAAGCACAGCACGTCGCCGTCCCGCTCGGTGAGCGCCCGCCGTACGGTCGCGGCCACGTGGCCGAGCAGCACCGGGTCGACGTGCATGCCGTGCGGTGGCCGCGGCGGCCGGGCCGGCGGGGCCCAGACGACGTCGACCGGATGCGCCACGCCCTCGGCGGCGACGACCGGAGCCGGGCCGGGACCGGATCCGGCGCGCGGCTCCCCGCCCAGGAGCCCGGCCCACGGCCCGGTGTCGGCGGTCGCCGAGGCGGCCACGAGTCGCAGGTCCGGCCGCAGCGCCGCACGCGAATCGAGCAGGAAGGCGAGCGCCGTGTCGGCGTCCAAGTGCCGCTCGTGGCACTCGTCGAGCAGCACGACACCCACCCCGTCCAGCTCGGGCTCGCGCTGGAGCCGCTGGAGCAGCACCCCGGTGGTGACCACCTCGATCAGCGAGCCGGGCCTGCGCTCCCCGCGCACCGTGAAGCCCACTCGCCGGCCGACCGGCTCGCCCAGCAGCCATGCCATCCGCCGGGCGGCCGCGCGGGCGGCCAGTCGCCGGGGCTCGGCGACGATCACCCGGTGGAGCCGATCCGGCCCACCGGGCAGCTCGGGCAGCACCCCGGCCAGCGCGAGCGGCACGAGCGTCGTCTTCCCGGTACCCGGCGGCGCGGCCAGCACGGCAGCCCCGGCCCCGGCCAGCGCCGCGTGGAGTCGCGGGACGACATGGCGGACCGGCAGGGCCATCAGCTCGTCACGCACCCGCCCAGTCTGCCCGAGACCGTCACCCGAGATCACCGTCACCCGAGATCACCGCCCGGACCGCGGTACGACCGCAGCGACCTAGAATCGCCGTGATGAAACCGGTCGGCGAACACCGCGAACCCGGCGCACCCGTTCTTGCCGCGATCGAACGCGGGGACGTGGCGTGGCTGTCCGCCCACCTCGACGCCGAGTCCTGCACGCACGACGTGCTGCGGCGGCTCCTGCGGCATGACGCGCCACGGGTGCGGCGACTCGGCCTGGTCCACCTCGCCGATCGGGTCACGGCGGCTCGGCCGGACACCGGACCCAGCGGACCCACCGGGCCGACCGGGCCGGCGGAACTCGCCGAGCTCGCGGCGCTGCTGCCGGGCTCGCTCGACGGCTCCCCCGAGGCATCGCTGCTCCAGGCCCGTCTCCACCTGCGGCTGCGGCCGTACCTGCCCCCGGGGAGCCTGCCCCCGTGGCGTACGGCCGGGCTGCCCGTTCCGGTGCGGATCGCCTGGCTGTCCGCCGAGATCGCCGACCGGCCGGCGGCCGTCCGCGGCGACCCGGCCGGTGAGCTGCTCTACCAGGCCGTACGCGGCATCGGCGCCACCGACGTGGACGACCCGGCGGTGCTCGCGCGGGAACTGATGGCCGATGGCGACCCGGTGCTGTGCGCCGAGGCGCTCCGGGTGGTGCGCGAGGCGCTGTACGGCGCGCTGCTGACTCCCGCCAGGGCCCGCGCGCACCTCGCCGACCTCGCCGGCCTCGCCACCCAGAACCACACCGCCCAGAACCACACCAGCCAGAACCACACCGCCCAGAACGACACCGCCCAGAACGGCACCGCCCACGCCGGGGTCGCCGCCGCCGCGCTGCGTGAACTGGCCGAGCCGTGGGCCGCGCTCGATCCGCTTCCCGCCGAGCGCCTGCGCGGGTTCCTGAGGGACGGCGCCGCCATGCCGGACGTGACGGATGCGGTGGTCGAGGCGGCCGTCCGCCATGGACACGCCGATGTGCTGTGGGAGCTCGCGGCGGAACCCGGCGGGCCGCCGGGACTCCGCCGCCGATCGCTGGAGCTGCTCGGTGAGCTGACCGGCCGCGCCGACATCCGCGACCTCATGGAGATCGCCGCGGAGGACCCTCTGCTGCTCGCCGGGCCGGCGGTGGGCTGCCTGCGACGGCTGCACCGGCGGGGCCGTTTCCCAGCCGACGCCGACGTCCCCGCGGTCATCGCTCTCGCGCTCGCCGACCACACCGTCTCGGCGTCGGAGTTCACCACCATCCTGTTCACCTGCCGGCACGAGGCGTTCCGGGTGCTCGCCGCCGCGCCCCCGGATGATCCGGGCTGGCCACGACGCCTCGAGCTGCTGGTGGCGCTCGCCGGGCAGGGCACCGGCGACCTGCCGATCGGGGCGGCCGTGACCGGGATGCTGCCCTCGGCGCCCGATCCGGCCCCGTTCCTGCACGCGCTTCGCGCTCTGCGCCACCAGGCCGCCGAGGACGCGGTCATCGCGACGTTGCCGCGTGCCCCCGCCGCGGCGCTCGACGCCCTCCAGGCCATCGGCGGGCGGCGGACGGCCGCCGCGCTGAGAGAGGGGCTCGGCCTGAGCGGGCCGCACGGCACGGACGCCGGTCCCGGTGCCGTCGCGGCACACCTGCGGCCGGTGCGGCATCGGGCGCTGGAGTTGCTGTGGCAGCTGACCGACGATCCCAAGGGCCGACGGGCGCTCCTCCCCCGCCTTACGCCCCGAGATCTGCCCGGCCGGATCGCCGCCGATCTAGGCGCGCCGGACGAGCGGGAGCTCACCGTGCTGAGTTCCGATCTCGACGCCGACCGGCCGGTGGAGGCGCTGTGCAGGCTCGCCCGCAACGGCGGCGCGAGCGCGGTGCCGGCCGTCACCGATCTGCTTCTGGGCATCGTGTCCGGGCTCGCGGCGTCGTGGGAGCCGGACGGGGCCGCCCTGCCCTCCCCCGCGGCCGGGTGGTCCCCGGGTACCGGCTCCACCACTGAACCCGCCGTACCGCAGGAGGTCGTGACGGCCCTGCGCGAGCTCGGCGGCCGGCTGCATGAGCGGGGCCGCATCCGGCCGCACTGCCTGCTCGACGCCGCGGACGTGCGAGAGGCCGGCCACGCGCTGGTCGCCGGAGTGGCACTGGACCTGCTGGAACGGCCGGGCCTGCACCCCGGCGAGCAGGCGATCCTGCTGGATCTGCTGGGTCGGGCGCCGCTCCCCGGCATCCGGGCCCGGGTGCACCGGTTGCTGCGCCACCGCGACCGGCACGTGCGCAAGCAGGCGATAGCACTGCTCACCCGCGACGCCACCGGTGATGACGCGCAGGCGCTGTCGGCGAGCCTGATCTCGCTCACCTCCGCCGGTGACGTGCAGACCGTACGGCAGGCGCTGCTCGCGCTCGGTCACGCGCGTGCCCGCTGGGCGTGCCACGCGATCGCGGCGTGCCTCGAACATCCCAACATGAACGTCAAGAGGACCGCCGCCCGCGTACTGGCCCGTACCGGGACGCCCGCCGCGGTGCCGGGCCTGCTGTCCTGGCTCGGCCGTCATGACAATCCCGGCCTGCGCGACGAACTGGCCGGTGCCTTGCGCGCGATCCTGGGCGACGCCTACCCCGCGACCGTGCTCGCCGCGGCCGACCGTTCCGGTGACGAACGGACCCGCACGCTCCTGCTCGAAGCCCTGAGCCGCCGGCTCTCGGCCCGCGCGGTGGGCGCTCTCGTAGACCAGGGATCGCCGGCCGGGCCGATCCTGCTGGCGCTGGTCGCGCGGGGGCGGCTCATCCTCGCCGCCGGAACGCCAGAAGAGCTGGCGGACCGGTTCGCCGCACACGGCATCGCCGCCACGGCCGGGCCACCGGCGGCACACGACGATCCCCTGGACGCCGGCGTACGGCTCCTCGCGGACCGCGGCTGGAACATCGAGGTCGCGCGGCGCCTGGTCGAAGAGGTCGAAGAGCATGAGCGCGCGCCCGTACCGGTGACCTCCGACCGGCTCCGCCGGGTCCGGCCGATGCTGGGGAACTGGCTCGACCTCGCGGCCACGGGACGGTCCGGCCGGGCTCCGGTCCTGCGGCTCACGCTGCGGTCGTGCCCGGAGCCGTGGACGGCGGCCGAGATCGAGACGTTCACCCGGTCGGCCCGGGTGCTCATCTCCGGGCTCGCCAACCTCGGCGGCCACGACCGGGACGGTCTGCTCGCCGTGCTCGAGGAGGTGGCACCGCGGCTGCCGACCGCGGCGGCGCTCGACCTCGCCGCGCGGGTACGCGCGCTGCCACCCGGATCCGGTGGCGGCCGGTCCCCGCTGACCCTGCTGGGACGGTGCGGCGCGGTGCTGACCCTTGCCGACGTCCTGGCCGCGCTCACCGGCGCGCGTTCCGGCCCCGACCCCGCGACGGTCGAGGAGAGTGTGCTGCGAGAGGCCTTCATGCTCTCGCAGCGCCCCGCGTCGGGCGCGCCGGAGCCAGACGGGACGCGTGAGTGGCGCGCCGCGCTCAGGGCCGCCGCGCGCTCACCGGAGACCCTCGACGAATTCCGGCGCGGTGCGGGGCCCGTCGCCCGCGTGGCCGGCTCGCGTGACCATCTCGACGCGCTGATCGAGGTGTTCCCCTCGGCCGGTCACGAGACGCGCGAGGCGCTGCTGGACTGGATGTGCACGCTTCAGCCGATCGGCGCAGCGCCCTGGACCATCGCCGAGACCGCCCGGGGCGCCGCCCCGGCCCGCGCTCCGCGCTCCGGCGATCTCGACCAGCCCCGGTCGCGGGCGCTGCGCGACCGGCTGCTCGCCATGCTCGACGGCGAGGATCCGGGCCGTCGCGAAACCGCGGCCCGGGCCCTGCGCGACTGGCCGGAGCCCGAGATCAGGCTCGCGCTGCTGCGTGCCTTCCTGCGCGGCCGGGTCGATCTCGCGCTCACCGCCGATCTCACCCGCGCCCTGACCGTGGAGGAGGCCGAGCGCCTCACGGGCGGCACCGGCACCGGCACCGGCACCAGCGACGACGACGACCGCGAGGCGGTACGCGAACGGGTGGCCCGCGCGGCCGCCCATCTGGATCCGCCGGAGGTCGAGCGGCTGATCCCCCTGCTGCTGGAATGGTGGGAGCGGGGTGCCCCCGCCACCCGCGCGGCGGCCGGGCGGGCGCTTCGGAGGGCGGCTCCCGACGCGCTCGCCACGGCGTTGTCGGGCCGGCTCGACGCGGGCGCCTGGGGCTTCCTGGATCTGCTCGACGGGATGCCGCTACTGCGCACCGCGCCGCTCGCCGAGACCCGCAGGCGGCTGATCGCCGAGGGACGTGACGATCTGGCCGGCCGGCTCGTGCTCGTGGAGGGGCCGCTGCGCCACCCGGGCGCCCCCGAGCGGGACGCCGCCACCCTCGCCGCGCTGCGCGATCGCGCCCGGCCGCCCGCGCGTTCCAGTGTGGGACCGCGGCGCGAGGAACTGCTGGAGCTGGCCCGCGCCGGCCGGCCCGAGCAGATACGCCGCGCGCTCTCCCGGCTCGCCGAGCCGTACGACGACCGTCCGACGAGCCCGGGCAGT
Source organism: Actinomadura alba (assembly GCF_014323705.1). Taxonomy (GTDB): domain Bacteria; phylum Actinomycetota; class Actinomycetes; order Streptosporangiales; family Streptosporangiaceae; genus Actinomadura_C; species Actinomadura_C alba. The sequence continues at coordinate 54,631 of NZ_JABVEC010000040.1, read as the reverse complement.
GCGGGGCGGCCGGACCACGACCCCGAGCTCGAGGACGTGCTCACCGAGCTGTCCGGACATGCCGAGGCGCGCGTCCGCCTGCACGCCCACCGCATCGCGCGCAAGGTGCTGGACCGGCCGTCCTACCTGCGCCGCACCACGCTCCTGCTCGACGACCCGCAGCCCGACGTGGTGCGCTCGGCGGTCAAGACCCTGTGCCACGCGGGGTACGAGCCCGCCGTCCCGGCGGTGGTCGGCCTGCTCACCCACTCCCACCCGAGCGTGCGCAGGGCGGCCGCCGACGGGCTCACGCTGGTCGGGACGTCCGCCGTCCCGGCCCTGAGGCACGCCACCGGACGAGCGCGACCGGACCGGCGGCACCTCTACGTCGCCGTGCTGGAGAAAATCACCGCGACGACGACCGGGTGAGGATCAGCGCGGTCCATCCGTGCCCGCCGTACGGGCGGCCGGGTCATGGGCCGACGGTCGCGGAGGCCGTCCGGCGCAGCCACAGGAGTCCGATGATCGGCAGCACCAGGGGGACGAAGCCATAACCAGCGCCGTAGTCCGACCAGACGGTCGCGTCGGGGAAGGCGGCGGAGTCGGCCAGACTGAGGGTACCGACCGTCAGCACCCCGGCGAGTTCCACGGCACAGGCCGCCACGGCGACGCGGCGGGCGTCGCGGGCCAGCGCGGCCGTGGCCACCAGGTAGATCACCGCGGCCAGTGCCGACAGCAGATAGGCCAGCGGGGCCTCGTCGAACCGGGTGGCGATCTGCACGCCCGACCGCGCCCCCGCGGCGAGGGTGAAGACGGCGTAGACGAAGACGAGGGCGCGTCCCGGCCCCGCCGAGATCGCGCGTGAGGCCCGGGCGCGTTCAGCCAACTGTGCCCTGCCAGATCTGCTGCATTCTCATGACCAGGACCGGGACGACGAGGCAGGCGACACCCGCGACCACAGCCCCCCAGCGGGTCCGCTCGGCGGCCCCGAGGAAGCCGCCGATGGGAAGGACGATGAGCGAGCCGACCAGGTAGCCGATGAAGACGGCGAGCTCTCGCGGCTGCTCACCACCGGCCAGCTTCACCACCGCGAACACCACCTGCACGAGGAGTGCCAGCTCGACCACCGCGAGCGCGGCGAGATGCGACCAGCCGATCGGCCGGTCGCGCGCGGCCGGCACCAGCGTCCACGCCGCGGCGGCCAGCGAGATGACGATGATCGCCGTCGCCAGTCCGTCGATCACGGATCCGCCTCTCACACTCCGCAGTTCGTCACGCGCCCGAGCGGGGCTCGCCCGATGCCCGGCTCCGCCGGCGCACCCTTGCGCAGACTACTACAAGGGGTAGTATTTCCGGTCGCCGAAGCGATGGACGGGACTCGACAGCCTACCGATGCCCGCTCATGGCCGATCGGCGCCCCGCCGTCGCCGACCGTGCCTTCACCGACCGTGCCTTCACCGATCGCGGCCTGGCCGATCGTGCCTTCACCGATCCGGGCCCCGGGAAAGGGACCGGCCGGCCGCGGGGGTCAACGCGGCCGGCCGGTGGGCGGGGAGAGATTCGTCAGGGACCGGGAAACCGGTCAGATGGACGGCTCAGTGGTGGACGGCGCCCTCCGCGTGCGCGCCGGTCAGCGCGCGCACCTCGATCTCGGCGTACTTCCCGGGGTTGCTCTCCTTGCTGAGCACCGTGCCCAGCCAACCGCACAGGAAGCCCACGGGGATCGACACGATGCCCGGGTTCTCCAGCGGGAAGTACGAGAAGTCCACACTGGTGAACAGCGCCTTCTCACTGCCGGACACCACCGGTGAGAAGAACACCAGGAGCACCGCGGACCCGAGGCCGCCGTAGATGGCCGCGACGGCGCCGGCGGTGTTGAACCTCTTCCAGAACAGGCTGTAGAGGATCGCGGGCAGGTTCCCGGACGCGGCCACCGCGAAGGCCAGCGCAACGAGGAACGCCACATTGAGCTTCTGCGCGAAGATGCCCAGGACGATGGCGACGGCGCCGATCACGAAGGCCGAGATGCGGGCGACCCGCACCTCTTCCTTGTCGGTCACGTTGCCCCTCTTGATCACGTGGGCGTAGATGTCGTGCGCGAAGGAGGAGGACGAGGCCAAGGTCAGCCCCGCCACCACCGCAAGGATCGTGGCGAACGCGACCGCCGCGATCACCGCCAGCAGGATCGTGCCTCCCACGTCACCGAAGATGAGCTCGCCGATCTTCTCGGCCAGCTGTGGCGCCGCGGTATTGCCCGCCGGGTTGGCCGCGGCGATCTCCTTGGTGCCGACCAGGGCGGCGGCGCCGAAGCCCAGAACCAGGGTGAGCAGGTAGAACGTGCCGATGATCCCGATGCCCCACAGGACCGACTTGCGGGCGTCGCGCGCGGTCGGGACGGTGTAGAAGCGGATGAGGATGTGCGGCAGGCCGGCCGTGCCGAGCACCAGCGCGAGACCCAGGCTGATCAGGTCGAGCTTGCCGCTGAGGCCCTGTGCCTCGGTCGCGTAGCGCAGCCCCGGCTCGAGGAACGCCTCGCCCTTGCCGCTCTGCTCCGCGGCGTCGCGCAGCAGGGTGGAGATGTTGAAGCCGAACTTGCCGAGCACGAGCACCGTCACGAGCGTCGCGCCGCCCATGAGCAGGACGGCCTTGACGATCTGGACCCAGGTGGTGCCCTTCATCCCGCCGACCACGACGTAGACGATCATTAGTGCGCCGACGAGGACGATGGTGGCGGCCTTGGCGAAGTCGCTGGTGAAGCCGAACAGCAGGGCGACCAGCGCGCCGGCGCCGACCATCTGGGCGAGCAGGTAGAAGATCGAGACGGTGATGGTGGAGACGCCGGCCGCCGTCCGCACCGGGCGCGGGCTCATCCGGAACGCCAGCACGTCGGCCATCGTGAACTTGCCGGAGTTCCGCATCAGCTCGGCGACGAGCAGCAGCGCGATGAGCCAGGCCACCAGGAACCCGATGGAATAGAGGAAGCCGTCGTAGCCGAACAGCGCGATGAGGCCGGCGATGCCGAGGAACGAGGCGGCGGACATGTAGTCGCCGCCGATCGCCATGCCGTTCTGCGCGGCCGAGAAGGACCGGCCGCCGGCGTAGAAGTCCGTGGCGTCCTTGGTGTGCCGGCTGGCCCAGACCGTGATGACCAGCGTTCCCGCGACGAAGATCAGGAACAGCGTGATGGCGAGTGCCTCGTGGCTCATTTGGCCTCCCCCTCGACCTCATGGCGGATCTTGTCGGCCAGCGCGTCGAGCTTGGTGTTGGCGCGCCGGGCGTACAGCCAGGCGATCAAGAAGGTGGAGACGAACTGCAGGATGCCGAACACCAGGGCGACGTTGATGTGCCCGACCAGCTTTGCGCCCATGAAATCGCGCGCCCAGCCGGAGAGAATGACATAGAGCAGGTACCACGCGAGGAACGCCACCGTCATCGGAAAGGCGAAAGAGCGGAATCGTCGGCGCAACTCTTGAAAGTCTGGGCTCTCCTGGGTCCGTTCGAAGACGGTCCCTTCCTCCTGTGCCGTGCTCACGAAGCCTCCTGACCATGTGATGCGAGTCACCACACCGTAGGGGGCGCCCGTTCGGGTGAGGAGGGGCTCGTCGGCAGGCCGTCCCCGTACTGCGGCCATCCGCACTCAGGTGCGACGAGCGGTCGATTCGGTGCGTCGAGCGGTCGTTACCGTACCTTGATCTCCGGTCAGGCCCCACCGCGCGGGTGCCAGTCGCCCCGGTCGACGTCGAGCGTCTCGGGCGCGTGCAACCGCACCATCGTGCGCGCCACGCCGGCCGGAACGCGACCGGGGGTCAGCAGCGAGACCACCACCATCACGCCGAACGCGATCGGCACCGTCCAGGCCGCGGGCTGGGCCAGCAGCACCCCCGGCCAACCCCTGAGCGGCCCGCTCACGATCGTCCACATCACGGCGGTGCAAGCGAGCCCGCCGCTGACCAGCAGCCCGGCCAGGGCCCCCGCATCGGTGAGCCGCCGCCACCAGATGCCGAGCACCAGCAGCGGGCAGAACGTCGAGGCCGCCACCGCGAAGGCGAGCCCCACCACGTCGGCCACGGGCAGCGCCCGGGCCATGGTGGCCAGCATCAGCGGCATCGCCACCGCCAGCACCGTCGCCACCCGGAAGGACCGGACCCCTCCGTGCAGGATGTCCTGGGCGATGACGCCCGCCACCGACACGGTCAGCCCGGAGGACGTCGACAGGAACGCGGCGAACGCGCCCCCCGTGACCAGCGCGCCGAGCAGGTCGCCGAGCGCTCCGCCGACGACCCGCTCGGGCAGGGTGAGCACGACCGCGTCGCCGTGGCCGGACACCAGCAGATCGGGGGCGTAGATCCGGCCGAGCGCGCCGTACAGCGCCGGCAGAAGGTAGAAGGCCCCGAGCAGCCCGAGCACCACCAGAGTCGTGCGTCTCGCGGCCCGCCCGTCGGGGTTGGTGTAGAAGCGCACGAGCACGTGCGGCAGGCCCATGGTGCCGAGGAACGTCGCCAGGATCACGGAGTACGTGGCGTAGACCGGATGCTCACGGGTCCCGGCGAGCGGCACCAGCCACTGCTGGTCGGTGATGCCGGGCATCCCGTCCCCGCGCCACGCCAGCAACAGGAAGATCACCGGGACCGCCAGCGCCGTCAGCTTCAGCCAGTACTGGAACGCCTGCACGAACGTGATGCTGCGCATGCCGCCCGACAGCACGTTCACGACCACGACCACGGCGACGAGCAGCCCTCCGGCCCAGACCGGGGCGCCCGTCAGCGTCCGGAGGACCAGTCCCGCGCTCTGGAACTGCGGCATCAGATAGAACCAGCCGATGAGGACGACCAGCACGCTCGCGGCCCGCCGGACCCGCATCGACTCCAGCCGGGCCTCGGCGAAGTCCGGCAGCGTGTAGGCGCCGGACCGGCGCAGCGGCGCCGAGACCAGGACGAGCAGCACCAGATAGCCGCCGGTCCAGCCCACCGGCAACCAGAGCATGTCGGCGCCGTACGCGAGGATCAGGCCCGCGATACCGAGGAACGAGGCGGCGGAGAGGTACTCGCCGCCGATCGCCGACGCGTTCCAGAGGGGCGAGACCGTACGCGACGCCACGTAGAAGTCCGAGGTCGTACGCGACAGGCGCAGCCCGAACGTTCCGATGGACACCGTCGCGACCACGACCAGCACGACCGCCGCGAGGCTCAAGCCGTCCGCTCCCTGTCCGGGCCGTACGGGCCGGCCGGTCCGCTCACCGGTGGTCCACGAGTTCGGCGAAGTCCTGCTCGACGCGTTCGGCCTGCCGTACGTACCACCACGCGCAGACCACGAACAGGGGATATATGAGCACGGCCAGCAGCAGCCACGGCAACGGGACACCGAGCAGCCGCAGGTCGCCGAGGCCCGGAGCCAGCAGGAACAGCGCCGGCAGACCGCCGATCACGCCGGTCACCGCCACGCAGACCGACAGCGCCAACCGCAGCTGAGAGCGGATGAGCGAGCGCATGTACACCTCGCCGAGCCCCGTCTGCTCATCGATCTCACGGGTCCCCGGATGGCGCGGCCGCGTCGCCGCCCGCGTGCGCGGGCTGGTGACCAGCACTCTGTTGGATTGCCTCGCTCCGCTCGGCGGCTCGTCGCGCTTCGAGGGCTCTTCGGGATGTGGGTACGCGCGGGGTCCCTCGGCATCGGAGGACTCGGAACGCTCACCGGGTGGAGCGGTGGGCTCAACGGCCGGGGGGGTGTCGTCGTCATTCATGGGGGGAGCTCCGGCGGGCCCGGCGGACGAGGAGATCGCGCAGCTCACGGGTGTGGCGGCGGCTGACCGGGAGTTCGGCGCCACCGACCCGTACGGTGCACCGGCCGGAGTCCAGCCGCAGTTGCTCGATGTGGTGCAGGGAGACCAGGTGGCTGCGGTGCACCCGGACGAAGCCTGCGTCGCGCCATCGCTCCTCGAGCGTGTTCAGCGGGATGCGGACGAGGTGGCTGCCGGACGCGGTGTGCAGGCGCGCGTAGTCTCCCTGCGCCTCGACGTAGTGCACCTCGGTGGCCGGAACGAACCGGGTGACCCCGCCCAGTTCCACGGGGACCGGCTCGGGCTCGGCGACGGCCAGCGGACCCGTTCCAGTGCCCGCCACCACCCGGCGGACGGCCTCGGCGAGCCGCTCCGGCCGGACCGGCTTGAGCAGGTAGTCGGTGGCCTTCAGCTCGAACGCGTCGACCGCGTGTCCCTCGTAGGCCGTCACGTAGACGATCTCCGGTGGGCGGACGAACCGGGACAGCAACCTGCCGAGCACGATCCCGTCGAGGCCCGGCATCCGGATGTCGAGGAACACCGCGTCGACCGGACGGCCCTCGGCGAGGGCGCGGTCGAGGCACCGCAGCGCGGCGGCGCCGTCGCGGGCGGTGCTGACCTCGGCGACGCGGGGGTCGGCGCGCAGAAGATACCCCAGGTCCTCGAGAGCGGGCAGTTCATCGTCCACCGCGAGGACGCGCAGACCGGCCACTGCTCCTCCGCACCATCACACCGTCCATCGGATCCTCTTGAGGGTGGTGACTCGGCCATTCGATGTCAACACAGGGACCATTCGAGGTCAGCACACCGGGCAGGCGCCCGGAGACGCTACGTCGCGGAAACGCCGGGACGGTATTTCGGCACCCGCAGGCTCACCTTCATCCCGGCGCCCTCGGCCGTCTCGACGACGAGCCCGTAGGCGTCGCCGTACACCTGGCGCTGCCGCTCGTCCACGTTGGCGAGGCCGATGCCGGCCCCGCTGCGCGCCTCACCGGCCAGCACGCGGCGCATCCGGTCGGGGTCCATGCCGACGCCGTCGTCCTCCACGCTGATGACGCACTCGGCGCCGCCGTCCTCGGCGAGGATCGTGATGCGTCCTGGCCCCGGCTTGCCCTCCAGCCCGTGCCGCACGGCGTTCTCGACCAGCGGCTGTACGCACAGGAACGGCACGGCGACGGGCAGCACCTCGGGGGCGATTCGCAGGGTCACGTGCAGGTCGTCGCCGAAACGGGCGCGTTCGAGCAGCAGGTAGCGGTCGATGCTGCGCAGTTCCTCGGCGAGCGTGGTGAAGTCGCCATGTCTGCGGAAGGAGTACCGGGTGAAGTCGGCGAACTCCAGCAGCAGTTCGCGGGCCCGTTCGGGATCGGTTCGCACGAACGAGGCGATCGTGGTCAGCGAGTTGTAGATGAAGTGCGGTGAGATCTGCGCGCGCAGGGCGCGTACCTCGGCCTCCATGAGAAGGGTCCGTGACCTGTCCAGATCGGCCAGTTCGAGCTGGGCGTCGACCCAGCGGCCCACCTCCTCGGCCGCGCGCACCAGCCCGGCCGACGCCTGGGTGCCGTAGGCGGTGAGCGTGCCGACGACCCGGTCGTCGGTGGTGAGCGGCACCACGATCGCGTGGCGGACCGGGCAGTCCAGGTCGCCGCACGCCACCACGTCGGGGCCCAGCACCCGGGTGCGGCCGCCCGCGAGGGTGTCCTTGGCGTGATCGAGGGCCGCTTGGGCGTGATGGCCGCCCGCCCCCTCCCAGGCGAGCAGTTCCTCGGCGTTCGTGATCGCGAGCGCGGCCTGCCCGAGGAGCACGCCCAGGTGCCGTGCCGCCTTCTCGGCCCCCTGGGCGGTCAGCCCCGACCGCAGCGGCGGGGCGGCGAGCGACGCCGTGTGCAACGTCTCGAAGGTGGCCCGGTCGACCGGGCCGCCGAGGTCCCGGCGCCCGCGCAGGACCCGGCGGAGCAGGAGGGCGGGGACACCGATGACCGCCACGACCACCAGCGTCGCTATGACCGCTTCCACGGCGCCACGCTAACGCCTCCGGGGCGGTGCGGAGCGGGCAATGCGCACACGCGTGCGGCCAGCTCGCCGAAGGACACCCCGTCGAAGCCGGCCAGGCCGCTGGACGCACGGCCGCGCAGCGCGGTCGTCCATCTCGAGGGCAGCAGGCGGGCGCCGGTGAGGGCGCCGGCGATCGACCCGACGGTCGCGCCGTCGGAGTCGGTGTCCCAGCCACCGCACACGGCGGCCGCGATCGAGGTCGTGAAGTCGCCCGCACCGTGCACCAGCGCGGCGGCGACCAGGGCGGCGTTGTTGACCACGTGCACCCAGTGCAGGTCCCCGTGGCTCGCGTACAGCTCGCCGAGGACGCGCTCGAAGTCCTCGTGCCGCCGCGCGGCCGTGACCGCCCGGCGGACGGCGCACGCGAGCCGCGATCGCGGAGGCACCACCGACAGCCCCGCGGCGAGCACCTCGTCGAGGCAGGCGCCCGTCACCGCCGAGGCGCACATCGCGGCGACGAACATCGCCCCGTACACGCCGTTGGCGGTGTGACTCAGCCGGGCGTCCCGGTGCGCCATCGCGGCCGCGGCGCCGGGGTCGCCGGCGTTCACCCAGCCGTACACGTCCGTGCGGATCTGAGCGCCGATCCACTCGCGGAACGGGTTGTGGTACGTCGCTGTATCCGGCGGTTCGACGCCCAGCAGCAGGTTGCGGTAGGCGACGCGTTCGGCGGTGAAGACGCGGCCGCCGGGCAGGTGCTCCAGCCAAAAGCGCGCCACGTCCTCGGTGGTGAAGTCCCGGCCGTGGCGCTCCAGCGTCGCCAGCGCCAGCATGGAGAACTCGAGGTCGTCATCGGGCGGAGCGCCGTCGAGGTTCTCGGCCAGGGAGGTGGCCGCGCCGTGGGTGTTCCACGGCCACCGGTCCGCGATGTCGCCGGGCAGCCCCTCGGCCGTGAACCAGCCGCGGATCGGCCAGTTCCCCGTCGCCTCGGCTATCTCCCGGATGCCCTCGCGGGGGATCTTCTCCACCGGTGCGCCCAGTGCGCAGCCGGCCGCCCGGCCGAGCCACGCGCCGAGCACCCGGTCGGGATCGGGTGCCGTGCGCCCGCCCTCGGGCCAGTCCGGGCAGGCCGCGATGATCTCATCGAGCCCTGAGGGTTCACCGTCCGGCACCGGCAGGCCGGCGAGTTCGTCCAGCAGTCGTTCCGCGAGACCGCGCAGTGCGGGCGTGGGCCGTGCCGCCGTGCCCGCGCGCGGCGGGGGGTCCGGGCCGCCGGCCGCCCGCCATCGCGCCGCGACCGAGCGGACGGCTCTGGGATCGCGCCCGTCCTGCCCGGCCTGCCGGAGCTCGTGCCCGACCAGGTCCTCGGGATGAGTCCAGGTGAGCCGCGTCCAGGTATGGCCGGTCATCGGACGTGACTCCTCATCAGACGTGACTCCTCTCAGACATGGCCCGTCATCCGCCGGGCATCGCTGTGGGGTGGCGTCGCGCGGTCCGTACGGCCGGCCGCGACGTGGTCGGCGATCTGGGCGAGATCGGCTCCGGCGAGGCAGGGCAGGCAGCACCCGGGCAGCACGCGGGCGCTCCTGCGCCATCCGCCCGGCAGCGCGGCGTAGCCGGTGAGCGCGCCGGTCAGCGCGCCGGTGAGCGCCGGCGCCGAGTCGGCGAGCGAGGGAAGGCACGCGGCGGCCGGGACCGCGCTCATGAGCGCTCCGCCGGAGGCCCGGGTGAGCGCGAGGGCCACCGGGATCGTCTGCGCGGCGGCCACCCCATAGCTGTAGACATGGTCCTGTACGGCCGCGTCGAGCAGGGGCACGGCGGCGAAGGCGTCACCCGCGAGCTCCGCGGCCGTCAGCGCGGCGCCGGCGGCGCACCGGATCGCAGTGTGCTCGGGCAGCTCCGCGAGTGCCGCAGTGACGACGGTCGCGACGGGCTCTCCCACGACGGCCACCGAGACCGCCGCGGCCATCGCCGCCGCGCCGTGGACGCCGTCCTCCGCGTTCGTGATCTCGGCGTCGGCACGCCCGGCGCGAGCCGCCCGCGCGGGATCACCGGGATGGGCCGCTCCGAACGCGACCGCCCGCACGGCCGCGGCGTCATCGAAGAAGTGCGGATTGTCATGGCCGCTCGCGGGCGGTCCGATGCCGCGCCGGAGGTTGTCGAGCGCCGCGCGCACCGACATCCGCACGCGGAGGCCCGGGGCGCCGGCCAGCGCCTGGAAGGCGGCGCGGCGATCGGTGCGCAGGCCGCGCGCGGTCCACGCGAGCCATTCGGCGTCGTCGGACGGACCGACCTGCAGCGCGGTGACCGGCTGGTTCAGTGTGAACGGCACCGGCAGCGTGGTGAGCCGGTGCTCTTCGGCGAACTCGTCGAGTTCGCGGGCCAGCCTGCGGGTCCACGGCGCCAGGAGTCCCGAGCGGTGCCGCGCGGCCGGCCAGCCCGCGGCGTCCCCGATGGCGAGCCCCACGAACGCACCTCGGACGCGGTCTCTCAGATCCCCCGCCGGCACGCCCGCCACCCCCCTTGGTCTCGCGGCTGTTCGCGCCGCGCGCCGGGGGCACGCCCCGGGCCGGTGTGCTCCCGGCGCGCGGCGGCCGCCAGGGCGTCGGCGGCATCGCGGACGTCACGCCCGGCGACGGCGCGCAGGCACGTTCCGCGAGCCGGGCCGATGCGGGCCGACCAGCGCTCGGGCACACCGTCCTCGCCCTGGCCCGCGCCCGCCAGGGCACCGGCGATCGCCGCCGTGGTGTCGGCGTCACGGCCGAGGTTCACCGCGTTGGTCACCGAGACCTCTACCTCTCCCGCGCCGAGCAGGTACGCGGCGAAGGCGAGCGCCACCGCCTCGGGCGCGAGATCGGCCCAGGGACAGTGCCGTACGACCACGGCCTCGTGCAGATCGGCCGTGTGCCGCTCGTCGGCGATCACGGGTATGGCGGAGCGTCGCGCACCGGCGATCCGCACGCTCGCGCGGACGGTGCGACCGGTCCAGGAGTCCGCCGGGATGACCGCCAGCGCGGCGTCGATCACCTGGGCCGGTGGGGCGCCCGTCATCGCGAGGGCCACGGCCGCCGCAACGGCGCGCCCGCCGTGCACGCCCTCACCACCATGGCTCACGGCTCCGTCGACGCCCGCCAGGCGGGCCGCCTCAGCGGGCTCGCCCGCGGCGAAGACGCCGTACGGGGCGGCGCGCATCGCCAGGCCGTCCGACCAGCCATGCTGCTGCCACCGGCCGCTCAGCGGAGGCTCCAGGCCACGGCGCAGCGCCTGCACCGTGCCCAGCTCGGAGAAGCCCGCCCCGCGCATGGGGCCCGGCCGCTCGTCCAGCGGCGCGATGATGTTCCGGCGCCATTCCCGCGCCACGTCCCCGCTGCTCAGGGCGGAGCCGTAGGTCTCCAGCAGGAAGGCGGTGAAGAGGGCGTACTCGGTGTCATCGGTGCCCACCGCCATGCCGTCCGGCCCGCGAGCGAGCTCGGTGAGGCGTCCCCAGCGCCCGGCGATCTCCTCTGGCGCCAGGTTCTCGGCGGGACGGCCGAGGGCGTCGCCGGCCGCGAGGCCGAGCAGGCATCCCCTGGCCCGTTGCCGGTCGACCACGACGACACTCCCCTCATCCGCTCCGCGGCGTCGCACGCGGCCCGCACGCCTGATCCGGCGCCCCACCCACCCCGGCGCGTCCCTCCGGCGAAGGGCCCCGCACCGCCCGGTGCGGGGCCCTCGTGCCGACAGCGTCCTACGGGCGATCTCTCACCTCGGCCCGGCGTGCGCTGTCACTGGTCGGTCGCCGCCGGTGTCAGACGTCGTCGAAGTCGTCGTCTTCGAAGTCGTCGTCGAAGTCGTCGTCGTCATCGAAGTCGTCGTCATCGTCGAAGTCATCGTCGAAGTCGTCATCGCAGTCGTCGTCGAAGAAGGACAGGACGGTGCCGGTCTGGCCGGCCGTGGCCACGGTGGCCGCGGCGGCGGGTGCGGTGGTACCGAAGGCGAGGGCTGCCACCCCCGCGAGCAGCAGGCCGAAGATGGCGACAGTCATGCGCTGCAGAATTCCCACGGAAACTACCTCCTTGGAGAATTCGAGCCATAAAGGCTGGAATCGCGTTTCTGTGGTACGGAGTCGATCCCCCGGCGCGACGCGTGGACGCCGCACCGGCGAACGGCTGCATGAATGGCCCACTGCCTCCATGACCCCATGCCACATCTTCCGAATAACGGCATTCCCGGGGCCAACTGGGCGAAACTGGGAAAAATCCGGATTTGACCCAATTTATAGAGGTTTGACAGAACCTGCAGCGAGAAACGAAAACAGGTCCCGCACCCTCAGGTGCGGGACCCATGGGCCCCAGCGCCGGCCAGACCGGCGGTGGCCTCGTCACCGCCCGCCTGGCGCGCGCACTGGCCTCTCTACCGCGCGAACGCCGCGATCACCACCAATCGACAAAGCAGTCGTCACAGCAGTCGTCCCAACAGCCACATTCCCAGTCGCCGCACCAGGCGGACAGGGTGATGCCGTGACTGCCGGCCGTCGCCGACGAGGCGGCCGCGGCCGGGGCCGCGCCCATCGCGAGGGTCGCCACTGCCGCCAGCAGCAGACCCGAGATGGCGAGAGTGATGCGCTTCAGAATTCCCACGGAGACCTCCTTGGAGAATTCGAGCCGTGAAGGCCGGAATCGCGTTCCGCGGCACGGAGCACCTGCCGGCACCCTTCCCGACCGCCACGCCTCAGGGTAATAGGACATACGACACCTATTGCCCGTATCACCACATACCGCACCTTTCGGTAACGCCATCCCCCCGGCATGCCGCGCCAAAACGCGACTTGACCGCATGCCGGAAAACTCCCAGAAGTGACTTTAATCGCGGGCACACGAAAGGGCCCCGCGCTCCTTCGAGCGCGAGGCCCATCCTCGATACGACCCCGTACAGGTGCCGGTCGGTACGCCGCTACCCGGCCCCGGGGACCGCTGTCACCGGTGAGGACACGGTTCAGTCGTTCCAGCCACCGCCGTCACCGAAGTCATCGTCGTCCACGCCCCTGAGGTCGTCGAGGCCCCTGAAACCACGGCGCTGGCCGATTTCGGGGCCGCTCCGGCTGATGTTGTTGTTCCTGTTGATGACGACGATGCGCTGGTTGTGTGAGAACGTGTGGCGGTTGCTGTGCCGGCCGTGGTGGCGGTTGCAGCCCCCACAGCCCCGACGGCAGCCGCAGCTGCGGTTGCAGCCGCATCCGCGGCGGTGCCCGCACGACGACTTGGCGGATGTGACTTGAGGTGCGGCGGCCATCGCCTCGGCACTGGCCGAAGTCGCTCCGCCGATCATGAGAGCAGCACCTCCCGCGAAAACCAGGCCGGACATGGCGATCGCCATGTGCGTCGGAATTCCCATGGAAATACCTCCTGGGGGAATTCAAGCCGTAAAGGCTGGATTCGGGCATGTACGGAACAGTGCCGATCTGCCAGCGCGACCCCCGCCACGCTGAATGATGAGCATATTTCCGCTCACCACGCGACCCTGTACCGCATGTTCGCTAATGTCATCCCCTAGGGCTCTAAGCACGAAACGGTAAGAAAGCTAGCTTGACTACGATTCTCCACCTTGGACAGCTCTTCTTTAATCTCCAGAAATAGTCAAACTTAGGGTATTTATACCATTGCGTCCGAATATGTCCCGGTTGATAGAGTTTGGAAGTCGCGGGCCCGGGCCGGGGGCACTGGACAGGCTCGACGCGGGCGAGGGCGTCGTGTGGATGGCGATGTCCCGTGGTTCCTCTGGGTTCATCCAGCTCACCGGTGATCGAGAGTGCCTGGAGGTGGTCGTGGATGTCGTCGCGGACTTCCCAGGGGATGCGTGGACGCCGGAAGCGGTGCAGGAGCGCGAAGGCGCGCTCTACCAGCCAGCGGTGGACGCCCAGTCGCGGGTCAGCGTGAACGCGAGAGGTATCCCGGTGCCGTCCGTGATCAGATGGTGCTTGCTCCCCGTTCTGCACCTGTCGACAGGGCTCATGGCACTCGGGTCCGGGTCCCGCATAGTGCGAGGACCCGGACCCGAGCGGATCTGAGTGGATCTGAGTTTGATTTGGATCGCTACATGGGCGCCGCAGGCACCCCCGAGTCAGGCGCTCCGGGCGCGATGGCCGGCGCGGCCACCGGAGCCGCACCCTGCGTCGAACCTTGCGCCGCTCCCGGGGCCGCTGCCGGAGCCGCCGCAGGGGCCGCCGCAGGGGCCGCTGCCGGAGCCGCCGCGGGCGCAGTCGTGTCCGGCGCGCCGGGCGTCAGCAGGCCGGGCTCGAGACTACGGATGAACCGCTCTTCCGGGTCCACCCGCTGGCGCTGGACCTGGCCGCTGCGGCTGACGTTGTTGTTCCGGTTGATGACGATGATCCGCTGATGAAGGTGGTGGACGTTCAAGTGCCGGTTGGAGCCGTGGTGCCGGTTCGAACTGCAACCACAGCCACCACGACCGCCCACGAAGTGGCGAACCCCGGCCCTGCGGACATGGAATCGCCGCACCGCCACCCGTCCATGGCGGACCTTGCCACCACGGATCTTTCCGCCGCGCGCCTTTCCGGCCGCTTTTCCGGACGCCTTCCCGCCGCAGACGACGCCAGGCGCGATCGCCACGCCCGCAGCGCGGGCCGGACTGGCCGCGCCCACCGCGAGCGCGGCCGCTCCCGCGAAAACCAGGCCGGACACGGCAACCGCCATGCTCTTTGGAATTCCCATGGAACTTGCCTCCTTGGAGAAATCAAGCCATAAAGGCCTAATTCAGATTTCTACGGAACGAGGTCGGCCCCGTGGCAACGATCAAATGTTCCGACGATAAAGTGGGCATCAATGGGCCCACCGACTGACTTCATGCCGCATGTTCCATTAACGTCATCCCCGGAGGGAGGCCCACAAAACAGCGAGATATAAGACTTGGCGTCAGTTCGATACTCTCGACAAAGCCGCTTTAATTGCCGGAGATTGTGCACATTTCACCCTATGCCCGTTTTGCAGGAATCACGGGTACATGCGGCCGAGTCCTCGGCGGCGGCGCGGGACGGGGTCCCGCACCGACCACCGGCGCGAGACCCCCATGCCCGCAAGACCCAAAGGTCCTGATCCGGTCACCCGGCCGGTCCACCGACGGGCGGCGACGTGGTGACGCAGCGACCCTCCCACCGCGAACGGTGTATCTATCTACCTGTCTTCTTCTGGTCGGATTTCCTGCTGCTGCCGCTCCTGCTGCCGCTGGAACTGGTCGGTGTCACTGTCGCTGAAGTTGCGGTTCCGGTTGACGATGATGGCGCGCCTGTGCTCCCGGGCGTGGAAACGGTCGAACTCGCGGAAGTGATCGCGGTTGTGGCATCTGTTGATGCAGGGCCGGTGGACCCTGACCCTGT
This sequence comes from Actinomadura alba, assembly GCF_014323705.1. Lineage (GTDB taxonomy): Bacteria > Actinomycetota > Actinomycetes > Streptosporangiales > Streptosporangiaceae > Actinomadura_C > Actinomadura_C alba. The sequence goes on along the minus strand of NZ_JABVEC010000040.1, from coordinate 39,512 downwards.
GGACCGGCCTGTGAACGACCACCCTGCGATGGACCACCGGACGGGGGCCGGGACCCACACCGCCACCGCCCACAACGCCACCGGAAATCACATGCTGAGGTGCGGCGGCCATGACCTGCGCACTGGCCGGGGCGGCCGCGAGAACGGCACCTCCCGCGAAGGCCAGGCCGGACACGGCAATCGCCATGTACTTCGAAATTACCATGGAACTTGCCTCCTTGGAGAAATCGAGCCATAGATGGCCGACTTTCGAATCTCTACGGAACAAGGTCTGTCACGTTGGTGACACTTCTCAGCGCGACGAACAATGGGCAGGCGAATCAAATCCATCACTTGACCCCATCCCCGATGTTCCGCTTATTTCATCCCCTGGGCCAACTTCACGAAACCGCGAGATATGAGACTTTGGACTCTTTACCACCGTGCTTTAATGAACGGCGATCCGGGGCACTGAGGGCCCTTTTAGATACGTGCACGGCGGGGTCCCACACCAGCCGATGTGGGACCCCTCATGCCGGCCACGGCCATGAGCACCGGTCGGCCAGAGATTTCGCGGTTCCGACTGATTCCTCAGTTTTCGTCTTCGTCGAATCGCTGTTGCTGACGCTGCTGCTCCCGCTGCCGCTGGAACTGGTCGCTCCTGCTGAAGTTGTTGTTGCGGTTGATCACGATGATCCGCTGGTTGTGGCGGAAGTGATGGCGGTTGAAGTGGTGCGACCTCCTGTGGGAACGCCCGCAGCAGCCATCGGAGACCAACTGGCCGGGGGCGGCGACCACGGTGTGGGCACTGGCCGGCGCCGCCGCGCCCACCGCGAGGGCGGCACCCCCCGCGAACACCAGACCCGACACGGCAACCGCCGTGCTCTTCGAAATTCCCATGGAACTTGCCTCCTTGGAGAAAACCAGGCCATAAGGCCGAATTCTAGTTCTTACGGACGATGGCGAGCCCGCCGTGCGACATTTGGCCGCTACACGAATCATGGATGCGTTGACGTATCCACTACCTCACTCCATGCCGTATTTTCCATTTATCTCATCCCCTGCACCTAGTTCGCGAAACCGCAAGATATAAGACTTGGCACCGATTCGGGGATCTCGACATGGATGCTTTAATGAGGTGCTAGTTGCGACATCAAACACCCTATTATCCACGATTTGGCTCTATGTCCAAATTCAGTGACCTGTCCCGCAATTCACCATTTGCATAAAGCGGGTCCCGCGCCTACCATGCGCGACCCCACAGCTGTGGACGTTGGTTCAGGTCGCTTGCGGCTTCCAGGCGCTACGACCAGGTCACGGCGAGGTCCTTGCCCCACGGACGGTCGCCGGCGTGGGCCCTTAGAGCGGCGCGGGGCCCTGGAACCGCGGCCTATGCGCTGCAGCTCCCGCGCCGCCCCGCCATTGTCCTCCCGCAGGCGCTAGCGCCGACGCAGGAACTGGTCGCTCCTGCCGAAGTTGTTGTTGCGGTTGATCACGATGATCCGCTGGTTGTGGCGGAAGTGATGGCGGTTGAAGTGGTGCGACCTCCTGTGGGAACGCCCGCAGCAGCCATCCGAGACCAACTGGCCGGGGGCGGCGACCACCGTGTGGGCACTGGCCGGCGCCGCCGCGCCCACCGCGAGGGCGGCACCCCCCGCGAACACCAGACCCGACACGGCAACCGCCATGTACTTCGAAATTACCATGGAACTTACCTCCTTGGAGAAATCAAGCCATAAAGGCAGAATTCGGATTAGTGGAACCAAGTCGGCTACATGCCACTACTCACGGCTTGGCCAGGCGAATAGGCCCACCCACCTGACTTGCAACGCCGAACATCGGAATTACCGAGCCATTTAGCCAGGCCGCGTATTGGCGTCGACCAGTGGGCGATGAGAATGTCACCGTGACCGAAGAAAGTGAGACGGCGAACCAGATGGGGTCTCGCACCGATTCGGTACGAGACCCCAGCCGACGATACCAGCGGATGGCGGCTACATCGTCAACAGTGCTTGTGGCATGGCGACCATGCCGCGGCATGGTGACCGCCATTGATTCTGGACAATCGCCTAGTCGTCCTCTTGGAACCGCTGACGCTGCTGCTCCTGCTGCCGCTGGAACTGGTCGTTGTTGCTCCTGCTGAAGTTGTTGTTACGGTTGATCACGATGATCCGCTGGTTGTGGCGGAAGTGATGGCGGTTGTGGTGATGGAACCTGTGGTGATTGCGCCCGCAGCAGCCATCGGCCACCAGCTGCACAGGGGCGGCGGCCGTGGTGTGGGCGCTCGCCGACGTGGCCGTACCCACCGTGAGGGCCGCGCCACCCGCGAACATCAGACCCGACACGGCAATCGCCATGCGCTTTGACATTCCCATGGAACTTGCCTCCTTGGAGAAAACGAACGTGCAGAAATCAGACCATGTAGGCCGAATTTCAGATTTCCAATGGAACAAGGTCGGCTTTGTAGCGCGACTCCCGTCACACCGGAGAACGAGGATCAACGGATCGTTCGCCTGAGTCCATACCCTTCGTTCCGATTAGTTGATCCCCAGAGCCAAGTCCACGAAACCGCAAGATGTGAGACTTGACATCCATTCGATGCTCTCGGCGATCCGGCTTTAATCAGCACGATCACATATGCTATGCACGCAATATGTCACTACATAGGAATATGTCCAGATCTATGGCTACACAGCCGCTGATTCCTGCTGCCTGCACGGCTGGAGATGTGACCGGGTCCCGCACCGAATCGATGCGGGACCCATGGCTATAGCACTCGACCGGATGCGGCTACGGCATGAACGGTTCTCGTGATAGTGCTCAGCGCGGCTGTGCGGCGTTAGCGTTCATGCGCGGACCGTTCTGCTCTTCTTCCTCTCTGATCCGCTGCCGCTGCTGCTCCAGCTGCCGCTGGAACTGATCGTTCCTGCTCCTGCTGAAGTTCTGGTTCCGGTTGACGATGATGGCGCGATCGTGGTTCCGGTAGTGGTGGTGCCTGAATTGCCGGAAATGGTTATGGTTGCTACTCCTGGTGCAGCATCCACGGCCGCGGCAGCCGCCTTGGCAGCCGGTAAGGGCCTGCTGAGGCGCAGCGACCGTGGTCTGGACGCTGGCCGAGCTGGCCGGAGTGGCCACCATCACCCCGAGGGCGGCACCCCCGGCGAGAGTCAGGCCGGACACGGCGACCGCCATGCTCTTCGGAATACCCATGGAACTTGCCTCCTTGGAGAAATCAAGCCGGAAAGGCTGAATTGCATCTCTACGGAACAAGGACGGCGCCGTGGCGACGTATGCCGTTGCACGGAACAATGGATGCATAATGGACCCACCAACTGACTTCATGCCGCATGTTCCGCTAACGTCATCCCCTGGGCCAACTCCACGAAACCGCAAGATGTGAGACTTGACATCGATTCGACAATCCTAGAGATCCTGCTTTAATCAAGGCGATCAGTACCGTTACACAGATTTATGTGGGCGTACATACGCGTATGTCCGAATAGCCGCGACTGTTCTGATGTCCGGGTATTCGCAGCGGCATACCGTTCACTTCAGAGCATGGCCTGTTCGTCCCTACAGAAGGAGTCCGGCGGTCTCCGGGCCGAGTCCCCAGCGGCACTCCCCCCACGTGCTCCGCCGGCGGCGTCAGGATGACGACCGCTCACGGGCCGACGGACGAACCGTGGGCGGCCGCCGGAGACATGCTTGACCGGATGGAGCGGTTCCCGGTCGCTCAGGCCGGGGTGAGCCCGGGAGACAGAGCGCACCGGGCCGTGAGCGCCCGGAAACGGTACCAGCGGATCGTTGAAGGCGACGGCCGGACGGATATGACGCCTTTTGACCGTTCACCACTTTCTCAAGGCCGATCGGAACGGGGGCGGCCGAAGCTCAGTTGGTCGGTGACCTCACAGGTGGTCAGGCTCGATGAGCGCCTCCTTTCCCGAGAACCGTCTCGCGGTCAAGTCTCACCGGCCTTGGACCGCAGCCTCAGCGGCCGGGCACGGAAAGGGTCTCGCGCCGACCGGCGCGAGACCCGAACGAGAGTATTTCCGTGATGCCGGTCCTCAGCGTGGCAGCGGCATACCAGGCATCGCACCGGGAAGGCCCGAGGCTCCCGGAGCTCCCGGAGCGATGTTCGCTCCACCGGCTCCCCCTGGCGCGTTTTCCGAATCACGGTTCCGCGGTGCCGCTTCCGGCCTTCTCAAGGCTCCCTGCGTTCTCGACGTCGAGCCCCTCCGCGCGCTGGGCGTACTGGTCGTTCCGGGCGGCGCTGCGGCACCGCCGCGATTCTCCTCCTGCTGCTGCTGCTGGCCTTCATCGCCGCCACCGCCGCCGCCACCGCCGCCACCGCCACCGGCGGCGGCGGCCGCCGCGGCCGCCTCTCCCCGGGCGCGCTGGCGCTGCTGCTCCTCCTGCCGCTGGAACTGGTCGTTGTTGGCCCTGGCGGTGTTGTGGATCCGGTTTATCACGATGATCCTCTGACGGCTGTGCTGCCGATGCGCCGCGCGGTCGGTCATCCGGCTATGACTATGGCTCGAGCACCTCGCACGACCGCACCCGTGACCTGAGATGACCTGTGTGGGAGCGGCCACCAGGGCTGCCGCGCTGACCGGGGCCGCCGCGCCCACGGCGAGGCCCGTACCCCCCATGAACACCAGGCCGGACACGCCGACGGCCAGCCGCCTTGATATTCCCATTGACTTGCCTCCTTGGAGAATTCACCCTTAAGGCCGATTTCGAACTACTGCGGAACAAGACAGGCCGCCATCTGACATTACATTCTTGCCATGACGAACGATAAATGAATGCACCATATACCCAGTGGCCGACTTCCTGCCGCATCTTCTACTAACCTCATCCCCAGGGCCAAGTTCACGAAACCGCAAGATGTGCGACTTGGCTTCGATTCAACATTGCAGACAACTGCGCTTTAGGCCGCGCCAGTCATTCACGCCACACGCTTTTATGCGACAATTAATATGACTATGTCCGACTCCGCAATAGGATATCCTTCATGTGCAACAGGATCCGACTTCGGGCCATAAATTGTATCCATCGCCAATTATCTTCGAGTGGCGCACAAATGAGCAGGGGCCTCGCACCCGAAGATGCGAGGCCCCTTTCACCGCAGCCGCACCCGAACGGGTGCTCGCGGTCACCGCACGGCGATGGCGCCGGTGCTAGAGGACCCAGTGTTCGTTGTTTTCGTCCTTTTCGTTGTTTCTGTTCTCCTGCTGCTGCTGTTGCTGCTGCTGCTGCTGCCCACCGCCACCGCCGCCACCGCCACCGCCACCGGCGGCCGCGGCTGCTGCTCCCTTACCGGCGGCCGCAGCGGCACCGCCGCCACCACCGCCACCACCACCGCCACCACCGGAGATCACCTGTTGCGGCGCCGCGGTCACGGCCGCGGCGCTGGCCGGAGCGGCCGCGCCGACGGCGAGGGCGGCTGCGCCCGTAAGAACCAGCCCGGACATCACAACTGCCACACGCTTCTGGCTTTCCATGGAACTTACCTCCTTGAAGAAATCGAGCCATAGGGCCAGATTTTCTATGGAACCGGTCGGCTTCGCAGCACGACATCAGTCGCACCTGAGCAATTAATGCTTTATGCCGGATGTTCCGCTTGCATAAATCCCCTGGCACTAACTCCATGAAACCGCGGATTGTGAGATTTGGCTTCGATGCAACGCCCTCGACAGACATGCTTTAATAATAGGGATTCGGCATCTAATGTCCTCTTTGTACGGCTTCAAGTCATACATCTGATAAGCACCGCTTTGGCAAGCGTCCGAACGGTGCCGGGAAGCCTGTGCATGGCCCGTTGCTGCGCGACAACGACGTCAGAGAGGAAACCCGACGTAGTTCTCCGCCAGCGTGGTAGCAGCGGCACGGGAGGAGACCACATAGTCGAGGTGCGACAGTCGCAGGCGGCGCCCGAAGGCGTTCTCGGAGGGATCGGTGTGCAGCAGGGTCGTCATCCAGTACGAGAAGTGCTCGGCCCGCCATGCCCTTTTGAGACAATTGTCAGAATAGCTGTCGAGCAGGGCTTCCGACCCGATTTCGGCCATTTCGACCAGCGCCTCGGCTAGCATCGTCACGTCGGACACCGCGAGGTTGAGCCCCTTCGCCCCGGTCGGCGGCACGATGTGCGCGGCGTCCCCGGCGAGGAACAGCCGGTCGTGACGCATGGGCTCGGCGACGAAACTGCGCATCGGCGTGATGCCCTTCTCCAGGATCTGGCCGTCCTTCAGCCGCCAGCCGGAATCGACGGCGAACCGCGTGCTGAGCTCCTCCCAGATGCGCTCGTCCGGCCAGCGGGCGATGTCCTCGTCGTGGGGGACCTGGAGATAGAGACGGCTGATCGTGGGTGAGCGCAGGCTGTGCAGTGCGAACCCCCGCTCGTGATGGCAGTAGATGAGCTCGTCCGTGGAGGGCGGGACGTCCGCCAGGATGCCCAGCCATCCGTACGGATAGTCGCGCTCAAATGTCCGCAGCGTCGGCACAGCCGGGCGGCACACCCCGTGGAAACCGTCGCACCCGGCGATCACGTCGCAGTCGAGGGTGTGCGTGCGGCCGTCCTTCCGGAAGGTCACGGACGGGGCCGACGGGTCCACCGCCACGACCTCGCTCTCGAAACGCAGGTCACCGCCCGCGGACAACCGCTCCGCGATCAGGTCCTTCACGATCTCGGTCTGCGCGTACACGGTGACGGTCCGGCCGGTGAGCTCGGTCAGCGGAATGCGGTGCCCGGCGCCGCCGAAACGCAGCTCGAGCCCTTCGTGGACGAGGCCCTCACGATCCAGCCGTCCGCCCACCCCGCTGTCGCGCAGGATGTCGGCGGTGCCCTGCTCGAGCAGGCCGGCGCGCTGCCTACGCTCGACGTACGACCGGTCGCGGCTCTCCAGCACCACGGAGTCGATGCCCCGCGTGTGCAGCAGGTGGGAGAGCAGCAGCCCAGCCGGGCCGGCTCCGACGATCGCCACCTGGGTGCGCATGACGCCTCCTCATCCGGTATCACCACGATCCTGGCCTGATCGCGTACCGGGTCAGGGGCCTTCCTTCCGTCCAGCGGAAGTCCCGAGGCCCTCGCGACGCAGGAGCGGGTGATCGGGGACGAGCGGCTCGACGACCGCCTCACAGATGGCCCGCAGCTGGTCGACCTGCTGTGGCGTGAGCCGATCGAACAGATGGGTCCGCACGCCCTCCACATGCCCGGGAGCCGCTTCCACCAGGGCGGCCATCCCCTCGTCGGTGAGCATCGCGAGCTGGCCGCGCTTGTCGTCCGGGCACTCCCGGCGCCGTACCCAGCCGCGGCCCTCGAGCCGTGACACGGCGTGCGACAGCCGGCTCGGGCTCGAACGGGTGAGCTCGGCGAGTTCTCTCATGCGCAGTTCCCGTCCCGGAACCTCCGACAGCACAACGAGAATCTCGTAATAGGCGTGCGGCATGTCCGAATCGCGCTGGAGCTCCCGATCGAGCTGGTCGAACAGCACCCTGCTCGCGGCGTAAAAGGCGCGCCACGCACCCTGTTCATCGTCGTTCAACCACCGGGGTCGGCTCACGAGGTCATCCTAGTAGTTGTTCAACGCTCAACTAATTGATAGCGTCGGCGGTGGCACCCGCCCGATACGGTGGCCGTCCTGTCCCGTGCGTCAGTCGTCGCCCCAGTGCGCGGCGACGTCCCGGGACAGGGCGTGGGCGGCGGTGACGACCGCGGGGACCAGGCGGCGCAGATCGGCGCCGCGGTTGTGGGCCACCACCGACAGCGCCGCCACCACACGCTCATCGGCGGCCCGGACCGGGGCGGCCACCGAGCACGATCCCAGCGTCATCTCCTCGCGGGTGACGGCGTACCCGTCCCGGTGCACCTCGGCCAGGCACATGCGCAGCCGGGCCGGGTCGGTGATCGTGTTGGGGGTGTGGGCCGAGAGCCCGACGTCCAGGACCTTCTCCCGCAGGCCGCCGGGCGCGTAGGCCAGCAGGACCTTGCCCACGCCCGTGGCGTGCAGTGGCAGTTCGGCGGCGACGCGGGTGACGACCGGCACCGAACGCGGCCCGCGGAGCCGTTCCAGGTACAGGGCCTTGTCGTCGCGGAGCACGGCGAGCTGGACGTTCTCGTGCGTTCCCTCGTACAACTCCTCCATGTGCGGCAGGGCCAGCTCACGCAGCGTGGACGCAGCGGAGGCCTGGGCCCCGATGCGCCAGAGCCGCATGCCGACGCGGTAGGTGTTGTCGGCCTGCCGGTCGAGGAAGCCGCCCCGGGCGAGCTCGCCGACGAGGCGGTGCCCGGTCGTCAGCGGGAGCCCGGCCCGGCGGCAGACCTCGGTCAGCGAGAGACCGAGATCGCCGGGGGCGAAGGCCTCCAATATCGCCATGACCTTGCCCGTCACGCTGGGAGGGGTCGATTTCGTTGCATCTGCCACACGCGTCATCATGTGCCGACATCGCCCGGTGCGTCCACCCGTCCCTCCTCGATCAGCACCCGCTGAGCGACCGCGAAGGCGGAGTTCGCGGCCGGGACACCGCAGTAGATCGCGGTCTGCAACAGGACTTCCTTGATCTCGTCGGGATCCAGCCCGTTGCGCAGGGCGGCGCGCACGTGCATGGCGAGCTCTTCGAGGTGCCCGCCGGCGACCAGGGCGGTGAGGGTGACGCAGCTGCGGGTCCGGCGGTCCAGCAGCGGCCTGGCCCAGATCTCACCCCACGCGTAGCGAGTGATCAGCTCCTGGAAGTCCGCGGTGAACTCCGTGGTGCGCGCGGTGGCACGATCGACGTGGGGGTCGCCGAGGACCTCGCGCCGGATCCGCATCCCCTCGTCATGACTCACGTGCTCCTCCTCCGGCCGGGGACCAGGTGGCGGTCAGGTGCTCGGCGATCGCCTCGCCGACCACCGCGGGGCTTTCGACGTTGGCCAGGTGCGCCGCCGGTGAGACGACGCAGAGGGCGGCTCCGGAGATGCCGTCGAGCAGCAACTTGGAGTGCTCAACGGGGGTGGCCGGGTCACCGGCGCCGGCGATGATCAGGGTCGGGGCGGTGACCTCGCCGAGCCGGTCGCGCGCGTCGAAGTCGGCGATGGCCTCGCAGCAGGCGGCGTAGCCCTCCCGGTCGGTGGCGCGCAGCATCGCCAGCTGCGGCCGCGAATCGGTGAAGTCCGGGGTGAACCAGCGGCCGCGGGTGGTCTCGACGAGCGGCTCCGTGCCCTCGCGGCGCACCAGCGCCGCCCGCTCGTGCCAGCTCTCCGCCGGGCCGAAGCGGGCGGAGGTGCAGCACAGCACGAGGCTGCCGATCCGCTCCGGCGCGGTGATGGCGAGGGTGGTGCCCACGGCGCCGCCGATCGAGAGGCCGCAGTAGGCGACCCGGTCCAGCCCGTGGAGATCGAGCAGCGCGACGACCTCGGCGGCCAGCCCCTCCATCGTCACGCCCCCCTCCACACCGGGCCCGGCGCCGTCCGGCCCGCTCACGGGCGGGGCCGCCGAGCCGCCGTGCCCGGGCAGGTCGTAGCGCAGCACCCGCCAGGTGCGGGTGAGGAGCGGCAACTGCGGGGCCCACAGGTCCAGCGTCGTGCCGAGCGAGGGGCCGAGCACCAGCACCGGCGCGTCGTCGGGCCCGTCGAACCGATGGTTCAGGGTCATGACGAGACCTCCCGGACGTGGTCGAGGGCACGGTCGACCAGTGCGGAGGCCGACCCCGGGCCGGTCTGCTCGCCGTGCTCGGCCAGGACGCCGAGCAGCAGGTCGAGGTTGGTGCGCATGCGTTCCGGGAAGATCTCGATCCCCTCCAAGAGTTCGGCCATGGTCTCGGCGGCACCGCCGGTCAGCCGCAGGCACTCTCGGAGCGGCTGCCATTCCGCGTGCCACTCCCCCGCCGGGCGTTCGAGCGCGGCAGGCTGGGCGGTCATCAGAATCTGGGCGTACGCGGGCACCTGCAGCGCCGTGGCCCGGACCATCGTCGCGAGCGCGGGGTTGCGCTTGTGCGGCATCGCGGAGGAACCGCCCCGGCCGGGCCCGGGAGGTTCGGCCACCTCGCCCACCTCGGTCTGGGCGAGCACGACCACGTCGGTCGCGATCTTGCCGAGGGCCCCGGTGACGATGGCCAGGGCGGAACCGAGCTCGGCGACGGGAAAGCGCAGCGTGTGCCAGGGCAGCACCGGCTCGGCCAGGCCCAGTTCCTCGGCGTACACCGGCAGGAGCTCGACCGCGCGCTCGCCGAAGGCGGCCATCGTGCCGGCGGCCCCGCCCAGTTGCACCGGCAGGCGCAGGCCGGCCAGCCGGTCCCGCGCGTGTACGCACCCGACGAGCCACCCCGCGGCCCTGAGCCCGAACGTGGTGGGCACGGCCTGCTGCCCGAGGGTGCGTCCGGCCATGGGGGTCTCACGGTGCCGCGCCGCCAGTTCGGCGAGGGCGTTCACCACCCGTCCCAGCCCGGCGAGGATCACCTCCCGGGTGCGGGCGGCGACCAGCATCGCGCCGGTGTCCATGATGTCCTGGCTGGTGGCACCCTGGTGGAAGTGCCGGGACAGCTCCGGCACCGCCCTGCTCCTCAGCTCGGCGACGAGCGGCACGACCGGATTGCCGGCGGCCCGGGCGCGCACGGCCAGCTCACCAGGATCGATCTCCGCCGAACGGGCGAGCCCGGACACGGCGTCGGCCGCCTCCGGGGGAACGAGACCGAGGCGGGCCTGGGCGCGGGTCAGACCCGCCTCGGCGTCCAGCAGGGCGCGCAGCCAGGCGCGGTCGGAGGTCGTCGCCTCGGCCTCCGTCCCGGCGCGCGCCGGTTCCAGCAGCCCCCGGTCCGAGCGGTCGTCAGGGTCGGTGGGCTCAGGCGGCGACTCAGGAGGCAAAGAACACCGTCTCCCCGTCACCCTGGAGACGGATGTCGAAGCGGTAGCCGCCGTCGTTCTCACGCTGCGCGACGAGCGTGCCGCGCCGCTCGGCGTCGACCGCCGACAGCACCGGGTCGGCCGCGTTGGCCTCGGTCTCCTCGGGGAAGTAGAGACGGGTCGCCACCGGCTTGAGCAGTCCCCTGGCGAAGACGAGCACCGCGATGTACGGCGCGGCGCCGCCGACCGGTCCCGGCTTGACCGTGGAGAACCAGTAGCGCCCGGCCGAGTCGGTGGGGCACCGGCCGAAACCGGAGAAGCCGTGACCGGCCCGGAGCAGCCCGCCCTCGCCACTCGGTACGGTGCCGTCGGCGTCCGCCTGCCAGATCTCCAGGATCGCGTCCGGCAGCGGATCGCCCGCCCCGTCGAGCACGGTGCCCCGCAGGGTGATGGCGTCCGGGTGCCACTGCGGCGCCACTCGCGGGCCGTCGTCATAGGGAAGCGCGTAGCCGAAGAACGGGCCGACCGTCTGCGAGGGCGTGACGGGAAGGGTCTCGTGGCCGGTCTCCATCATGCCTCCATCGGCGTGGCGTCGAGGACGATGTCCCACTGGTAGCCGAGCGCCCATTCGGGGACCGTGGTGTCCAGGTCGAACCGCGCGACGAGCCGTTCCCGCGCACGCTCGTCCGGGATCGACTGGAAGATCGGGTCATGGGCGAACAGCGGGTCGCCGGGAAAGTACATCTGGGTGACGAGCCGCTGGGTGAACGCGGTGCCGAACACCGAGAAGTGGATGTGGGCCGGCCGCCACGCGTTGTGGTGGTTGCGCCACGGGTAGGCACCCGGCTTGATCGTCACGAACCGGTAGCGTCCCTCGCCGTCGGTGAGGCAGCGACCCGCGCCGGTGAAGTTCGGGTCGAGCGGCGCCGGATGCTGGTCGACGAGGTGGACGTAGCGGCCGGCCGCGTTGGTCTGCCAGACCTCCACCAGCGCGCCTCGCACCGGGCGCCCGCGTGAGTCCAGTACCCGTCCGGTCACGATGATGCGCTCGCCCATCGGCTCGCCGGCGTGCTGCCGGGTGAGATCGTGGTCGAGCGCCCCGAGCTCCTGGTGACCGAAGACCGGCCCGGTCAGTTCGATCGCGTCGGGACCGAGCTTCGGCATCGGCAGCGGCCGGGCCGGGGCGCGCAGTGCCGTGCTCTTGTAGCCCGGGCTGAGATAGGGCGGGTGCGGGTCGGTTGCCATGAGATCTCCCTGGTCAAGGGTCATTCTGCTGCCGCCGCCCGGCCGGTGTGAACGCGGGCCTCCGTACGGGACCCGGCCTCCGTACGGAACGGGGCCTCCGTAAAGAACTGGGCCTCCGTACGGAACGGGGCCTCCGTACGGTCGCGCACGTCGGCCTCGGTCACGCCGGGTGCGGTCTCGACGAGGACCAGCCCGTCGGGCGTCACATCGAGGACGGCGAGGTCTGTGATGATCCGCTGTACGCACGCGGCACCGGTCAGCGGCAAGGTGCACTCTGTGACGATCTTGGGGCTGCCGTCCCTGGCGGTGTGCTCCATCACCACGATGACCCTGCGGGCGCCGTGCACGAGGTCCATCGCGCCGCCCATCCCCTTGATCATCTTGCCGGGCACCGCCCAGTTCGCCAGATCCCCGCGGGCCGAGACCTGCATGGCGCCCAGGACGGCGACGTCGATGTGGCCGCCGCGGATCATGCCGAACGACAGCGCGGAGTCGAAGAAGGCCGCCCCCGGGAGCACGGTGACGGTCTCCTTGCCGGCGTTGACCAGGTCGGGGTCGAGCTCGTCCTCGGTGGGGTACGGGCCGACGCCGAGCACGCCGTTCTCGGAGTGCACCACGACGTGCACGTTCGGCGGGATGTGTCCAGGGATCAGCGTGGGCAGCCCGATCCCGAGGTTCACGTACGCGCCGTCGGGCAGTTCGGCCGCGGCCCTGGCGGCGATCTCGTCCCTCGTCCAGCTCATCGGTCGCCCGTCCTTCTCACTCGCTCACCCGCTCCGGTCTGTGCCGAACGGCACCGGCCCTCGCCCGTCCCATGCCCGGTTCAGGAGCGCACTGTCCTCTTCTCGATGTACTTGTCCGCGGCCTGCTCAGGAGTGAGCACCACCACCCGCTGGACGAAGACGCCCGGAATGTGCACCTCGCCCGGGTCGAGCTCGGTCAGCTCCTCGACCTCGGCGATCGTGACCCGGCCGGCCATCGCGCACAGCGGGTTGAAGTTGCGGGCCGCCTTGTCGAACACCAGGTTGCCGAAGCGGTCGCCGCGCGCGGCGCGCACCAGGGCGAAGTCCGTGGTGATCCCGTGCTCCATGACGTAGGAGCGGCCGTCGAACTCGCGCACCTCCTTGGCGGGCGAGGCGACGGCGACGCCGCCGTCCGGCGCGTAACGCCACGGCAGCCCGCCCGAGGCGACCTGGGTGCCCACCCCGGCGGGGGTGTAGAAGGCCGGGATGCCGCATCCCCCGGCCCGCAGCCGCTCGGCCAGCGTGCCCTGAGGCGTCAGCTCGACCTCGATGTCGCCCGCGAGGTACTGCCGGGCGAGCTCCTTGTTCTCCCCGATGTACGAGCCGGTCGCACGGGCGATCCGGCCGGCGGCGAGCAGCCGCCCGAGGCCCCGGCCCGCCACGCCGCAGTTGTTGGAGACCACGGAGAGCCGCGTGGTGCCCCGCTCGTACAGAGCCTCGATCAGCACGGTCGGAACCCCGCAGAGGCCGAAGCCGCCCACCGCCATCGAGGCGCCGTCCGTGACGTCCGCCACCGCCTCCGCCGCGGACCCGACGACCTTGTTCATGAGTGCAGCCTGTCCATGGGACCACCGTGGCAGAGCCACCGGCCGAGGCGGGCACGGGCTTCCGTCCAGCGGAAGGGACGCCGGGAGGGTCCGAAGGTATTTGGTACTTCGGTCAACCCTTGTGGTGATTTGCCCCTAATGTGAGGCACGTCCAAGTACCTCTCCTGCTGACCGGCCAAGTGAAAACAAACAAGGAGCGTACGTGGTCACCCCCCACGCCCCCCGCCGAGCACTCACCTGGAGCCGCCGAGGCGCCGCGGCCCTCGCCGTCGCGGCGGCGGCCCTGCTGCTGCCGCCCGTCTCACCGGGTCTGGCGCAGCCTCCGATCGCGGCCGCGCCGCTGCCGTCGGCCGCCCCTGACCCGGCGAAGACGTTCAAGGACCTCAAGAAGCGCGCCGACGCCCTCGAGAAGGAGTACCGCGGCGACCTGGAGACCCTCGGCGACGCGAAGAAGTCCGCCCAGCGCGCCACCGATGAGGCCGAGCGGACCGGCGAGGCCTTGGAGAAGGCACGCGAAGAGATCCGCAGGCTGGCGGCCTCGTCGTACATGAGAGGCGGTTTCGACTCCGCCGCCGCGCTGCTCAGCGCACCACAGGCGGGCGGCTCCGCCGGCGCGGACATGGTGGAGTATCTCGCGCGCGACAACGCCCAGCAGGTGCGCGCCCTCACGACCCTGGCGGCCGGCGCCGAGCAGAGCCGCAAGGCCGCGCAGACCCGGATCGACAAGGTCCGCAAGGAGGTCGACGAGCTGGAGGGGCAGCGCACCCGCGTCAAGAAGCTGCTGGCCAAGTACAAGCCGGAGACGCCGACGAGGCAGGCGGCCGCGCCGTCCGGCGGCGGGCGCCCCGACGGTGCGGCCTCGGGCGCGAAGTCGACCATCATCGGCAACACCATGACCGCGCGCATGCGCACCGTGCTGCTGGAGGTCGACGGCAAGTTCGGCGCGTTCCCCGCCATCGGCTGCTACCGGGCGGGCGACCCCCAGGACCACGGGTCCGGCCGGGCGTGCGACTTCATGGAGAGCACCGGCGGCAGCATGCCGAGCGCGAGCGCCACGGCGCACGGCGACAGCGTCGCGCAGCACGTCATCAGCAACGCGTCACGGCTCGGGCTCAAGTACGTCATCTGGCGGCAGCGGATCTACGACATGCGCAACCCCGGCTGGCGGGCCATGGAGAACCGCGGCGGAATCACCGCGAACCACTACGACCACGTGCACATCTCGGTGTTCTGACCGCTCCGCCCCGCCGGCGGCCCGGAGGGGCACCGAGTGCGTCGCTCGTGGCGGAACCTGATATCACGGTGGGCATGGATGACGCTGTGATCGTGGTCGCCGGAGCGGGCGGCCCTGCGGGACGGGCGGTCGTACGGCGGCTCGCCTCGGCGGGCGCGCGGGTCGTGGCGGCCGACGTGCGGCCGCAGACCTGGGACGACGCGGGCTCGGACACGGGGCGCATCGCCTCCGCCGTGGTCGATCTGCTGGACGAGGGCGCCACCCGCGCGTGGGCGGCCGAGGTGATGAAGACCCACGGGCGGGTCGACGGGCTGGTGCATCTGGTCGGCGGCTGGCGCGGCGGGGAGACCTTCGGCGACACCGACCTGGCCGACTGGGCGCTGCTGCACGACCTGCTCGTCCGTACGCTCCAGCACACGACGCTGGCCTTCCACGAGGCCCTGCGCGAGGCGCCGCACGGCCGGGCCGTCATCGTGTCGCAGCCCGCGGCGGGCGCGCCGACCCAGGGCAACGCCGCCTACGCCGCCGCCAAGGCCGCCGCCGAGGCGTGGACGCTGGCGCTCGCCGACTCCTTCCGGCACACGCCCGCGGCGGCGACGATCCTGGTCGTCAAGGCGCTGCTGACCGATGCCATGCTGGAGCGGAAAGCGGACTGGCCGGGTCACACGCACGTCGACGACCTGGCGAGCACCATCGCGGGCCTGTGGGACCGGCCCGCAGACGAACTGAACGGAAAGCGCCTGTGGCTGACCGAGTGACCGGCGGGACCACCCGCCACAACCCCGACGTACGCGGATTCGCCAGCGACAACCACGCCGGTGTCCATCCCGAGGTGCTCGCGGCGCTGGGGGCCGCCAACGAGGGCCACCAGGCGGCGTACGGGGACGACGTCTACACCGCCCGGCTGAGGGAGGTGTTCCGCGACCACTTCGGCGAGCGCACCGAGGTCTACCCGGTGTTCAACGGCACCGGCGCCAACGTGGTCGGGCTGCAGGCGATGTGCGACCGGTGGGGAGCCGTCGTCTGCACCGAGGACGCGCACCTCAACCTCGACGAGTGCGGCGCCCCCGAGAAGGTCGCCGGGCTGAAGCTGCTCCCGGTCGACGCGGTCCACGCCAAGCTGACGCCGGAGCTGATCACCGCCCGGGTGCGGGGCATGGCCGACGAGCGCCACGCCCAGCCGCAGGCGGTGTCGCTCACCCAGAGCACCGAGCTCGGTACCGTCTACACCGCCGAGGAGATCGCGGCGATCTGCGCGCACGCCCATGACCTCGGCATGCTCGTCCACGTCGACGGGGCCCGCCTCGCCAACGCCGCCGCCTCGCTCGACCTCCCGCTGCGCGCGTTCACCACGGACGCCGGTGTCGACGTGGTGTCGTTCGGGGGCACGAAGAACGGGCTGCTGCTCGGCGAGGCGATCGTGGTGCTGAATCCGGACGCCGTACGTGGCGTGACGTATCTCCGCAAGGCCGCCACGCAACTGGCCTCGAAGATGCGGTTCGTGTCGGCCCAGTTCCTCGCGCTCCTCGAGGGCGACCTGTGGCTGCGCAACGCCCGGCACTCGAACGCGATGGCGCAGCGCCTCGCCACCGCGATCGCCGACCTGCCGGGGATCTCGGTGGTCCGCCCCGTACAGGCCAACGCGGTCTTCGCCGTCATCCCGCCGGACGTCGCCGACCGGGTCCGCAAGCGGTTCAGTTTCTACACCTGGGACGAGCGGACCGGGGAGGCGCGGCTGATGACCGCCTTCGACACCACCGAGGCCGACGTCGACGCCTTCGCCGCCGCGCTCGCCGAGGAGACCGCCGGCTGAGCCGACGGGCGGCAGCGGGCGAACCGGCCGGCCGCGCGCGCTCACCCGCCCGCGAGCCGCCGCAGTTGTGCGGTGTAGTCGACGGCGCCTTCGCGGACCGCCGCGTGGACGGCCCGCGCGATCCTGGCGCCCCACCGCGAGCGGGGGCCGCCGAACGGATCCGCAGGCCCGTCGGTTCGCACGGCCACACAGACGGCGTCGGTGGCGGTCCCGCTGCAGTGGTAGCCCGCGTCGAGGAGCGCCTGCGTCTTGGCCTCGGTCACCGTGGCGACCGCGTTGACGAGCGCGGCGTCACCGAGGGACGCGGGCACGGACACCACGATGTTGATCGTGCCCGGCCGCGGACCGTCGGTGCCGGCCGCGGCCTCGTCCCGGATGGGGGCGAACTCGAGGTCGACGCCATCGGGCGGCGCCGCGGCCCAGGTCGGCACCCGGAGACCCACCGTGGCGACCGCCTCGACCCCTTCATCGGCACGGATCACCAACCGGTCCACCGCCGCGGCGGTGAGCATGCCGACACCGGGCCCGGCGAGCCCGAACTCCGATGCCAGTTCGGCGAGGTGCGTTATCGGGTCGAGCCGCGCGTAACCACCGGCGACCTGCGCATTGAGCACCCACTCGGCCGGGCCGATGCCGCCGCCGACCATCGCCGAAGAGATCATCCGCCAGCCGTCGCCGGCCCGCCACACCGACGCGGGCAGGCGTACGCCGTCCTCACGCCGCCACACCACGTCGACGTTCACGGCCGCACCAGCGTCATCGCCGGGCGTCCGTCCGGGCCCGGCGCGACGCTCACGCGGGCGCCGAAGTGGGCCTCGACGGCCTCTTCGGTCAGCACCTCGCCGGGCGGGCCGGCCGCCACGACCCGGCCGCCCGCGAGCAGCACGAGGCTGTCGGCGTACTGCCCGGCCAGTGACAGGTCGTGCAGGGTCGTCACCACGGTGAGGTCGTCGGCCAGCCGCAGCCGGTCCACGAGCTCCATGACCTGCTGCTGGTGGCCGAGGTCCAGCGCGGTGGTCGGTTCGTCCAGCAGGAGCACCCGCGTGCGCTGGGCGAGCGCGCGGGCGAGCACGACACGCTGCCGCTCACCGCCGGACAACTGCCCCATCGGCCGGCCGGCCAGGTCATCGAGGTCGAGCCGCTCCAGCACCTCGCCCGCGACCGCGCGGTCGTGCCTGCTCTCCCGGCCCAGGTGGGGGATGTACGGCGCCCGGCCGAGCAGCGTGTAGTCGAACACGGTCATGTCGGCGGGCAGCACCGGGCTCTGCGGGGCGTAGGCGACCAGGCGGGCCCGTTGCCGCGGCCGCAGTGACCGTACCGGCTGACCGTCGACGATGACGTCGCCGCCGTACGGCAGCAGCCCGACGATCGCGCGCAGCAGCGTCGACTTGCCCGCGCCGTTGGGACCGATCACCGCGAGCCATGACCCCGCCGGGGCCTCGAGCCCGACCTCGGACAGCACCGTCCGGCCGGCCAGGGCAACGTCGAGGGAACGTACCGAGATCACATCTCCACCCTGCGGGTGGCGCGCAGCACGCCGATGAAGAAGGGCGCCCCTACGAAGGCGGTGACCACGCCGAGCGGCAGCTCCGCGGGGGCGACGATCGTACGGGCCACCAGGTCGGCGAGCATGAGGAAGGCCGCGCCGACGATGAACGACAGCGGCAGCACGATCCGGTAGGAGCCACCGGCCAGGCGGCGCACCAGGTGGGGCACGACGATGCCGACGAACCCGACCAGCCCGCTCACGGCCACCGCGGACGCGGTCGCCATCGAGGCGGCCGCGAGCACGATCAGGCGCACCCGAGTCGCCGACAGGCCCAGTGACGTGGCCTCCTCGTCACCGACGCTGAGAACGTCCAGCAGCCGCCCGTGCATCAGCAGGATCGCCGTCGAGACCGCGCCGTACGGTGCGATCATGCCGAGGGTGGCCCAGTCGGCTCCGGCCAGGCCGCCCATGATCCACGCGAAGATCCGTTGCAGTTCCTCGACCTTCGCCTGCTGGACGAAGGACTGAACCGCGGACAGGAAGGAGGCGACCGCCACGCCCGCGAGCACGAGGGTGCCGGCGCCGCCGCCCCGGCCGGTGGTGCTGCCCAGCACGTACGCGAGGAACACGCCGCCGACGGCGCCCGCGAACGCCGCGAGCGGAATGCCGTACGACGTCCCGACCGGAACGAACACGATCACCAGGGTGGCGCCCAGCCCGGCGCCCGCGGCCGCTCCCAGCAGGTAGGGGTCGGCGAGGGGGTTGCGGAAGACGCCCTGATAGCCGGCTCCGGCGATGGCGAGCAGCCCCCCGACGGCCGCGCCCATCAGTACCCGGGGCAGCCGGAGCTGGAACAGGATTTCGTGTTCGAGCGGCGTGAGCCCCGGCTCGAGGCGCATGAACGGCATCTGGCCGAGCAGTTCCCGCGCGACGCCGGCCGGGGAGAGCCCGACCGCTCCGGTCAGCACCCCCGCTGCGGCGACGGCCACGAGGAGGGCGAGGGCCAGGGCGAGCGGAGCCGGCCGGAGCCGGGCCGGCCGTACGCCGTCGGCCGGCGGCCCGCCCGGTGTCATGCGCCCGCCCGAAGTCACGGGCCCATCCGGTGTCACGTGCCCGCGTTCACTGCCGCGCCGCCGCCTTCTGCACGGCGGCGCCGACGGCCTTCACGAGGTCGACCAGCCGCGGGCCCCAGCGGGAGGCGACGTCGTCGTCGAGCGGCACGACGTTCTCGTTCTTCACGGCCGCCAGGCCGTCCCAGCCGGTCCGCCCGGCCACCGTGTCCGCGGACTGGCCGCAGCACTTGGTGTCGGCCAGGAAGATGAGATCCGGATCGGCTTTGAGCAGGTACTCCGGGGACAGCTGCGGATAGCCGTCGCCCCGCTCGTCGGCCCGGTCGGCGATGTTCCGAAGGCCGAACAGGGCGTAGACCTGACCGATGAAGGTCTTCGAGGTCGCGGAGTGCAGAGACTCGCCGAGCTCGTGGTAGTAGGTGAGGCCGCCGGCCTGCGGCGCGGCCTTGACGGTCGCCTCGATCTGCTGCCGCATGCCCTGCGCGAGCGTGGTGGCCGCACCGGCATGGCCGGTGGCCCGGCCGAGGTCGGCGATCTGGTCGTAGGTGTCCTCGATCTTCACGGCCGACGGTTCCAGCAGCACCGGGATCCCGACCTTCTCCAGGTCCTTGACGATGCCGCCGATGTCGCTCGCCAGCACGACCAGGTCGGGCTTGTGGCCGATGACCGCCTCGGCGTTGGGCTTGAAGCCCGACAGCTTGCTCTTCGGGGCGTTCGCCGGGTGGTTGGACTGGTCGTCGACCGCCACGACCTGCGGGCCCGCGCCGATGGCGAACAGGATCTCGGTCGCGGTCGGCGACAGCGCCACGATCCGCTTGGGGGTGGCCGGGATAGTGATCTTTCCGTTGCCCGCGTCGATGACGACGGGCGTCGCGCGGGCGGCGGGACCGGCCGCGGTGTCGGAGGTGTCGGACCGGCCGCAACCGGACAGCGTCATGACGCACAACACCAGAAGCGCACACACGGCGCGTACGGGTCTCAACAGGACCTCCATGGTCGCAGGGAAGCGCGAGACCCGTCAGGACGGACGCCCTTCCCACGAGGGCGGATATCGTCGGCGCACATGAAGGCGACCTGGCTCGTCTCCGAACGGAGCATGGCAGTTGCGGGACAGCGGCCGGACTCGCACCGGCACTTCGCTTCACGACGCGCAGGGAGCAGGCTACCAGGAGCCTACATATCGCCTGGCATGGACCAATAACCCGCAAATCTCACGCCTGGCCATCACCCTCGATCCCCCGGCTCGTTCGCATCCGACAGCAGGCCGTGCTCGGCTCGCACGTCACCCACCACGGGACGAGCCGTTCCCCCACCACGGGACGAGCCGTTGAATTCGGTACAGAGCTGTGACCGCTCGCAGCGGTACGGTCGCACAATGCGGGTCTACGAGATAATCGCGAACGAGCGCCGCGCACTGGCCGACGTACTCGACGAGCTGACCCCCGAACAGGCGCGCAAGCCCAGCCTGTGCACCGGATGGTCCGTGCAGGACGTGGCCGCCCACCTGGTCATGCCGCTCGAGACCGGTCCGCCCGCTCTCGCGCTCGCACTGCTCACCGCTCGCGGCGACTTCGACCGGGCCAATCGCCGGCTCACCGCCAGGCACTCCGCCCGGCCGCTCACCGAACTCGCCGGCTCCCTGCGCCGCAACGCCGAGCACCGGTTCAAGCTGCCCGGCATGGGCCCCGAGGCGCCGCTGACCGACCTGCTCGTGCACGGGCAGGACATCCGCCGGCCGCTCGGCATCGACCGCGAGTTCAGTGAAGAGCGCATCACCCTGTCTCTGCGCTTCCTGACCGAGACCAGGGCCAGGGGGTTCGTGACCAGTGGCAGGCTGCACGGGCTGGCCTTCGACGCCACGGACCTGGACTGGTCGCACGGCGAGGGCGCCCTGGTGCGCGGCCCGGCCGAGGCGTTGCTGCTGTCCATCTGCGGACGCCCGGCGGGACTGGCCGAACTGCGCGGCGACGGCACGGCCGTGCTGCGAGCGAGGCTGACCGAATCCGGTTCAGGTTAGAGTCACCGCATGCGTATCGGACTATCACTCAGCGAACCCTCCGGCCCCGGCGCCATCAGGGCGCTACGGGACGAGATCGCGCGCGCGGCCGACGACGGCTTCGCCTCGGCGTGGAAGAGCAACATCTTCGGGCTCGACGCGCTGACCGCACTGGCCGTCGCGGGCCATCAGGTGCCGGGCATCGAGCTCGGCACCGCGGTCGTACCGACCTACCCGCGCCATCCGGCCGCCCTCGCGCAGCAGGCCCGCACCGCGGCCCTGGCCCTCGACGGCCGGCTCACCCTGGGCGTCGGACCTTCGCACAAGATCAGCATGGAGGGCTTGTACGGCTACGACTTCGACCGGCCGCTCCGGCACGTGCGGGAGTTCCTGTCGATCCTGCTGCCGCTGCTCGACGGGCGGCCCGCATCCTTCACGGGCGAGACCATGCGCGCCGAGATCACGCTGTCCGTCCCCAACCCGGAACGGGTCCCCGTGGTGCTGGCCGCACTGGGCCCGAAGATGCTCGAACTCGCCGGCGCGCAGGCGGACGGCACCGTGCTCTGGATGACCGGGCCCAGGACCATCCGCGAGCACATCGTCCCGACGATCACCGCGGCCGCCGAGGCCGCGGGCCGGCCCGCGCCGCGCGTGATCTGCGTCCTGCCCGTCTGCGTGACGGGCGACCCCGACGCCGCCCGGGCCGCCGCCGCCAAGATCTTCGAGGTCTACGGGCGGCTGCCGTCCTACCGCGCGATGATGGACCGTGAGGGCGCGGCCGGGCCGGCCGACCTCGCCATCGTCGGCGACGAGGACACCGTCCGCGAGCAGATCGAGGACCTCGCCTCGGCAGGGGTCACCGACTTCGTCGCCGGTGACTTCTCCCGGGGCGACGACGCCGTCCGCACCCGGACCTTCCTGAAGTCCCTGCTGGGCTGACCGCGTTCGCCGGACCGGACGGAAGCGAGGTGGAGTCTCCGCATGGCGGACGCTGACGCGGCCCTTCGATGGGGCGTGCGCCGGGGTGTGCGATCGGCCGCGGTCGTCGTCGCGGCGGTGCTCGCGTGGGCGGTGTGCGCGATGGCGTGGAACGGCGCACCTGCTGCGCGGGCGGACGACGGGGTGCGGATCAACCGCCTGGACATCATGGCCGACGTCCGCGGCGACGGCGGCGTGCACGTCCGCGAGACCATCACGTACGACTTCGGGCGGGACCACGGGCCCGGCGTCGAGCGTGACATCCCGCGGCGGAGCCGGGGCTTCCTGCGCCACCGCTACTACCCCGTCAGCGGTGTCCGCGCGGCCACCCCAGAGGGCGTCCCCCTGCCGGCCCGGGTGACGGAGCGGGACAACGTCGCCGTGGTCGCCATCGGCGATCCGGGCGGCACCGCCGGCGGTGTGCGCACCTACGTCCTGGACTACGACCTGGGCCACGTGCTGACCGCCGGACGCGATCATGACGAGCTTCGACGCGACTTCGTCGGACTCGACCGGGACGTCACGGTGCGGAACATCACGGTCCGGGTCAGAGCTCCCGGGATCATCGGCGCGTCCTGCGGTCGCGGTCGGTGCGACCGCATCGAACGGAGCGGCGGCACCGTCACGGCGCGGATGAACGCGCTGGACCACATGGCCGATATGACCCAGACCATGAATCTCACCGTGCGGTTCGGCAAGGGGAGCGTCACGGTGCCGCCGCCCCGCCACGGGCCGTACGCCTGGACCGGTTGGCCGGTCTTGACGGGGACCCTCGCGGCCTGCCTCATCCTGTCGCTCTGGACGTCCCTTCTGCGCTTCGGCTACCTGCGCTTCGCGGAGCGCAGGGTGCTGCGGCCCGGGCACGACGAGCCCCCCGAGGGCCTGCGCCCCGGCCAGGCCGGAGTGATCTGGGCACGGGCAGCGCAAGACGAGCACGTGGCGGCCACTCTGATCGACCTGGCCGCCCGCGGGCATCTGCGCATCGACGAGGTCACCGCCACCGGGCCCCCGAGGCGGACCGGGGACACTCCGCGCTGGACGCTCACCGCACAGGACGCGCCGCGCGACGACCTGGCCGGATACGAGAGGGCACTTCTCACCGGCCTCTTCGCCGCCGGAGAGACGCTCACCTTCCAGGAACTCGCCGACGACGACAGCGCGCTCCGGAAGGCGAAGGACGATCTGACCGAGGACGCACGCGACCATCGCTGGTTGCACGAGCCTCGTCGCGTCCTGCGCGCCGGGCGTTCGACGCTCCTGGTCCTCTGCGCGGTGGCGGCGGCCGTCGTGGCCATGTGGCCGTTGCACACCGCCGTGGCCATGGGGCCGAGGTATCTCGGCGCCGGTCAGCCGCCGTTCGCGGTCATGGCGGCGGGCTTCACGACGGCGCTCATCTGTGTTGTGGCCTCGGTGCCGGCATGGCACGCCGAGCCGAGATGGACGCGGCCCGGCCGCGGCCTGCTGCGCCGGCTGGCCGGCCATCGCGGTCATCTCGGCCGGCTGAAGAGCTCGCCCGCGCACGACGCCGGCCGGATCACCGCTCACCTGCCGTACGCCATCGCCCTCGGAACGTGGTCGTACCCGATGACGGCGATCGGCAGCGAGGGTCCCCCGGTGCCGTGGTTCACCGGGAGCTCCGGCGTCCTGGCGTTCGCGCGGGATCTGCTCGGCAGAGACCGGTATCGCTCGCCCGCGTCCCCGTCATCGGCCCGCGCCGGTTCCGCCCGCCCCTCGGGCTCCTCCGCCGGCGGGGGCGGCCGGTAGCCCGCGGCCGCTCTCGAGCGCGCACCCGCTCTCCCACCGGCGGAGCGAACTCACTAATATCAGTGAGGTTTCTTAACAGAGAGACGCGCCTGTTTCTTTACAGAGAGACGCGCCTACAGGGAGACGGGTACGAGTGCGGGGCTGGATGCGGTCGAACCTCAACGGGTTGCCCGGCACGTACTGGTACCTGTGGACCGGCATGCTGGTCAACAAGGTCGGCGGCTTCGGCATCCTGTTCCTGTCGCTGTACCTCGTGAACACCCGCGGGCTCGACCCGACCGCGGCCGGAGCCGTGGTGGGGCTGAACGGTCTCGGCGGCGCCGTCGGCGTCCTGGCCGGCGGGGTGCTCGCCGATCGGTGGGGACGCCGCCGCACCCTGCTGGCCTGCCATGCCGCCGCGTCCGCGCTGATGTTCACGCTCGCCTTCGTGTCGTGGTTGCCGGCCATCGCCGTGATCAGCTGTCTGCTCGGCGCGGCGCAGACGATGGCCGGCCCGGCGATGGTGGCGGCGATCGTCGACGTGGTGCCGGAACACGACCGCACGCGAGCGTTCAACCTGCAGTTCTGGGCCTTCAACCTCGGCACGGCCGCAGCCGCACTGCTGGCCGGGCTGCTCGCCGAGGCCAGTTTCACGCTGCTGTTCGTGGTCGACGGGGCCGCCACGTTCGCGACGTTCCTCGTCTTCCTGCTGCGCGTGCCCGAGACGCTACCGCCGCGCGCCGCCACGGCGGGGACGGCACTCCCGCCACCGGGCAGGCGTGGGCTGCACACCGCGCTCACCGACCGGTTCTTCCTGCCGTTCGTCGGCCTGACCCTGCTGCTGGCCGTCCTCAGCAGCCAGACCTCGACGATCCTGCCGCTGGCGATGAAGGCGGACGGGCTGGGCCCGTCGGCGTACGGCGCGCTGATGGCGTTCGCGGGCGGTCTGATCGTCGCCGGGCAGCTCTTCGTACCCCGGCTCATCGGCACCCGGAGCAAGGCGGTCGTGCTGGCCACCGCGAACGCGCTGCTCGCCGTCGGCTTCACGCTGGTCGCCTTCGCCGACGCCGTGCCGCTGTACGTCGTCGCGGCGGTGATCTGGACGATCGGATCCATGGCCGCCGCCCCGCCCAACGCCGAGATCATCGCCGAGCTGTCGCCCGCCGACCTGCGCGGGCGCTACCAGGGGGTCTTCTACCTGACCTTCCCGCTGGCCGGCTTCATCGCGCCCGCCCTGGGCGGCGTCGGCCTGCAGCGGCTCGGCGACCGGCACTGGCTGATCTGCGGCGTGCTCGGCGTGCTGGCCGCCGCCGGGCACCTGCTGACCGGCCGGGCACGGGAGCGCCGCGCCGCGGAGCTCCGGGCGGTGCGGGCGGGCGACGGCACCCCCGCCCGTGCCGGGCGGCTGAGCGGCTGAGCGCCCGGCGTCAGCTCCGGTCCTCGGTGGCCTCGCAGAGCAGCTTCCACTCCAGGCTGTAGTCGCGGGTCAGCCTGGCGATGTCGAGCGGGGTGTGACCGTGCACGTCGGCACGCCGCAGGTCGGCACCGGCCATGCGGAGCATCTCGATGACCTCGTCACGCCCGTCGGCCCGGAAGGTCGCGAGGATCAGCGGGGTGTAACCGCTCTCGGTCGTCGCGTCGACGGACGCCCCCGCGGCGATCAGCACCCGGACGGCGTCCACCGACCATTCCTGGCAGGCGAGGTGGAGCGGGGTGAAACCGTCTTCGTCGCACTGATTGGGATCGGCGCCCTGAGCGAGAAGTTCGCGAAGCCGGTCCGCCTCGTTCAACGCGGCGGCGGCATATAGGTCGTGGCTCCCTGGCATGACCTCTATTGTCCGCCGAAGCCCGCCCGCACGTCGCCAGTTTCTGTCAATTCGCTCTGACTTCTAGTGAGATTCCTGCGTCGGGGCGGGCCGGCGCCGTCCCGGGTGGAGGCTCCACCGGGTGATCCACCAGGCCTTTTCCGCAATGGACTAGGACGCCCCCGACGCGATCCAGTCGGCGATCCGCGTGATCAGGACGGGGGTGGCGGCCGCCTCGGCATGCCCGAAACCCGGCTCGATCCACAGCTCGCGAGGCTCACGCGCGGCGCCGTACAGTTGCTCCGCGTGCTCGACCGGCAGGAAGGGGTCGGCGTCGCCGTGCACGACCAGCAAGGGCACCGGCGCGACCCCGCCCGCGAGTTCGTGCGGCGCCGCGGGGACCGGGTTCCAGCCCTTGGCCGCGATGCGCGTGCCGCGGGCCACCCGCGCCGCGAGCCGCCCGGAGGGCCGCTCGATGGCCCAGTGCACCCGGCGCATCATCGCCGTTCCCCGGTAGTACCAGCGCGCCGGCGCGCTCACCGAGACGACCGCGTCGACGCCGCCGTGCAGGGCGGCGTGCCGTACGGCGACCGCTCCGCCCATCGAGAAGCCCACCACGGCGACCCGCCCGTAACCCAGTTCCCGGGCGCGGGCCACGGCGGCGTCGACGTCCAGTACCTCGCGGTCGCCCACGGTCGACCGGCCGCCCGAGCGCCCGTGCCCGCGGAAGTCGAGGCTGAGCACTCCCCCGGTGCGGTTCAGCACCGCCGCGATCCGGCGCAGCATGGGCTGCCGCCAGTGGCAGGTGAAACCATGCAGCAACACCACGCAGAGGCCGTCCGGATCCGGGCCGTCCGCTCCGCGGTGCGGAGCGGACAGGTGGCCGGCGTCGATACGGACACCGTCGTCGGCGAGCAAGGTCAGCTGTTGAGCGGTCATCGCCCCGGCTTCCTTTTCGCGGGATCAGTTGTTCTTCTCCGGGATTATCCCGCCCCGAAATCATCTTGCTACAGCCGCCCCTGACCAGGAGCACCCCGGCGCACCGGACCCCGGACCTTATGGGCCTCACGCAGCAGGCGGGCCATGTGCTGAAAACGGAATCGACGCCGGGCCGGCCGTGCTCGGCATCTCACAGCGCACCTACCGCGTCCCGTCTCAATGTGGACATATCTC
Organism: Actinomadura alba; assembly: GCF_014323705.1. Classification (GTDB taxonomy): domain Bacteria; phylum Actinomycetota; class Actinomycetes; order Streptosporangiales; family Streptosporangiaceae; genus Actinomadura_C; species Actinomadura_C alba. Next base: position 12,598 of record NZ_JABVEC010000040.1, on the reverse strand, counting down.
TCATTTGATAGTCGCAGCCAGGAAAGGGTCCCGCGCGCATGGCGCGGGACCCCTGTTGCCGGGCAATAGCCCCATGCGTGTCGCAGTCAGGTCGCTACTACTTACTCTCCGCCGCCGCCGTGGTGGTGGTGCCGCCGCTCCTCATTGTTCGGGTTCGGGTCGTCCTCCTCGTTCAAGAAGAAGTCGCCCTCTTCGACGACGAAGTCCTCGCCAAAGTTTTCACCACCGCCGCCACCACCGTGCGGGACGGCCGTGACCGCCGCGGTCGCAGGAGCCGCCGTAGCCGTCGCGAAGGCCGCCCCTCCAGCGAACGCCAGGCTGGAGAGGACAACTGCCATATACTTCGGAATCCTCATTGAAACTACCTCCCTGGAGAATTCAAGCCGTGCAGGCTGGAATCGAGTTTCTATGGAACGGAGTCGGTTTCCCGGCACGGCAGCTGGCCATCACACCGGGCAGTACACGCACCAACGGGCTCACCCCCTGACTCCATGCCGAATCTTCCAGTAACGCAATCCCCATAGGCCAACCGGCATAAACAGCAAGATGTCCCGACTTGACCTGGCGGCCATGCTTCGAAGACCGGGCTTTACTCCAGTACTCATATCCCGGCGGATAGGGACGACGCAGGCGCGGCGGACAATCTTCTGTGCATTGAAGAGACCAGGCCGTTTGGATTCCCCGGTTCGACCCACTATAGGTCACCACAGTAACGGACATAAGGCATAATAACCAATAGACTGGAATAGTCTCTATTTAAGGCTTTAATCGTATTCTGCTCGCGAGTCCAGGGCGCCGGCGCGCCCCGCGAGGATGGCCGGGAGACCCGGGGGTGATCGACTTGACTTTGTCGAACTGATGTTCGACGCTGGTCGTCGTGGGGGTTCCGATGGAGATGTCGGCGCAGGTCGGAGCGGTGCCGACCGGTGTCGGCCGGCTGGAATCCGGCACGAGGGCACCGGCTCCAGTGCCCGTGTCGAGGGCACTGGAGCCGGTGCTCGGCAACGGGCTCCGCCGGGGCTCGGTGGTGTCCGTCGCGGGCCCGGCCGCGGGGTCGCTGGGGCTCGCGCTCATGGCCGAGGCGTCGTCGGCCGGCGGCTGGTGCGCGGTCGTGGGGGTGCCGGAGCTGGGCATGGTGGCCGCCGCCGCCATGGGCATCGAACCGGCGCGGCTGGTGCTGGTCGACGATCCGGGGCAGCGGTGGCCAGAGGTCGTCGCGGCGCTGATGGAAGGGGTCGAGGTCGTGCTGTTGCGCCCGGGCGGAAGGCCGGATCCCACGGTGGCACGCCGTCTCACCGCGCTGGCCCGGCGGCACGGCTCCGTACTCGTGTCCGCCGGGGCGTGGGAGGGGGCGCACGTGCGCCTCCAGGTGCGTGAGGCCTCATGGATCGGCGTGGGCGACGGCCACGGGCACCTGCGCGGCCGGCAGGCACTGATCCACGCCGAGGGCCGCGGCGCCGCCGGTCCCGGCCGCCAGGCATGGGTGTGGCTGCCCGACCCGGACGGCCACATCACCGCCGCGACCCCCACCCGCCTGGAGGCCACCGACGACTCCGGCCTGACCACCACCGCCCCCGACCCCGTGCACTACCCGCTGGCGGTCGCCACGTGAACACGAAGGCCTCCGCCTCCACGTCCCCGCGGGAACCCACCCGAGCCGTCGGCGATGGCCGTGCTGAAGGCGCCCCGAGCGGGCCCGTGGCGTCTGTGCCTGAAGAGCCCGCGAGGGGCGCGGCGGTGGCTGGACTGAGGAGCGCGCGGAGCCCCGAGCGGGCCGATGGCGGCTGGACTGAGGAGCGCAGGGAGCGAGGTACGAGCGACCGAAGCGACGAGGGAAGCCGTCATCTCAAAGGCCCGCGAGGCGCCGAGCGGAGCGAGGCCGAAAAACAGGAACGAGCGAGCACGCGACGAGGGAAGCCGCCGCCTCAAAGCGCCCCGAGCCGCCGAGCCGAAGGCGAGGCCATGAACAGGGCGCTCGTGCTCTGGTGTCCGGACTGGCCGGTGACCGCGGTGGGGGTCGACGCGGCGACGGCGGGTGCGGTCGTGGTGCAGGGCCAGGTCGCGGCGTGCACGGCTGCGGCTCGTGCGGCGGGGGTACGCCGCGGGCAGCGGTTGCGGGACGCGCAGCGGCACGCGCCGGAACTGGAGGTGCGTGACCGGGACCCCGACGCGGAGGGGCGGCTGTTCGAGCGGGTCGCGGCGGCGATCGCCGAGGTCACCCCGTGGGTAGAGGTCGTACGGCCGGGCATGTGCGCTCTGCCCGCGCGTGGGGCGGCCCGCTACCACGGGGGTGAGGAGGCCCTGCGGATCCTGATCCAGGACACCGTGGTGGAGCTCGGCTTCGACTGCGGGGCCGGCATCGCCGACGGGCTGTTCGCCGCCGAGCTCGCCGCCCGCACCGGCGACGGCGGGTCGATCGTGCCGCCCGGTGGGTCGGCGGAGTTCCTGGCGCCCTATCCGGTGACCGTGCTCGGCCGGCCCGAGCTGGCCGGCCTGCTCGACCGGCTCGGGATCCGCACACTCGGGGCCTTCGCGGCGCTGCCCGTGGAGCGGGTCGCCGAACGGTTCGGCGCCGATGGCCGGGTGGCGCACCGGCTGGCCCGGGGGCTGGAGCCGCGGCCGGTGTCGCCCCAGCCTGGGCGGGCCGACCTGTCGGTGAGCACCGACTTCGACCCGCCCGCCGACCGGGCCGACCGGGTGGTCTTCGCCGCGAAGTCGCTCGCCGACGAGTTGCACGCGGGGCTGGCCGCCGCCGGGCTGGCCTGTGTGCGGCTCGGCATCGAGGTGGCCTGGGACGACGGGCGTGAGATGGCGCGGCTGTGGCGGCACGACGGTGCGCTGTCCTCGCTCGCGGTGGCCGAACGGGTCCGCTGGCAACTGGCCGCCTGGCATCCCGGGGAGCCGGATGACAGTACCGGGGAAGAAGCCGGAGAAGGGGCCGGGGAGGGCACCGGTGGGATCGCCCGCCTGCGGCTCTGCCCGGATCAGCTGGTTCCCGACGAGGGCCGGCAGCAGGCGTTGTGGGGGCAGACCGACCTGGCCGACCGGGTCGCGCGGGCGGCGGCCCGGATCCAGGCGATGCTCGGTCATCACGCGATCACCCAGCCGGTGCTGGTGGGCGGGCGGGGGCCGGGCGACCAGGTCGTGCGGGTGCCGCTGGGCGATCTCCCACCGCGGCTCTCCGAGCAGGGGCCCTGGCCGGGGCGGCTGCCCGCCCCGGCACCGGCCGTCGTTCATCCGGAGCCGGTGCCGGCGGCGGTGACCGACGCCGCCGGTGCCCTCGTCATGGTCTCGGGCCGCTCCACGGTGTCCGCGCCGCCCGCCCATCTGGCGGTCGGGGGCGGCCCGCCGGTGCCCGTGACGGCGTGGACGGGGCCATGGCCGGCCACCGAGTACTGGTGGGATCCCGAGCGGTCCCGCCGCCGGGCCCGCTTCCAGCTCGTCACCGCCGACGCGGCGTACCTGGTCGCGGTGGAAGGGGGCGAGTGGCATGTCGAGGCCACCTATGACTGAGCCGACCGGGTGCCGCGCCCGGCCGGCCCGCATGGCGAGGAGGGCCGGCCGTGGGCTGGGGTGACCCGCCCATTCCGTGGCGGGAGTTCGAGCGGCGCCTGTCCTGGCGCACCCGTGGCGACCGTGGCACCGGCGGCACCGGCGGCTCCGACGACTCCGGTGGTCCCGGTGACCCCGGCACCGCCCCTCACGGGCGGGACGACGGTGGGGTACGGGAGCTCCCGGCGGCCACCCGGCCCACCGGCGGGCCGGCCGGCGGGCGGCACGCGGTCGCCTGGGCGGAATTGCACTGCCACTCCTCCTTCAGCTTCCTCGACGGCGCGTCCGGTCCGGAGGCGCTTGTCGCCGAGGCCGTCCGGCTCGGCGTCGAGGTCATGGCGATCACCGACCACGATGGGATGTACGGCGCGGTGAAGTTCGCCCTGGCCGCCCGCGGCACAGAAGTCCGGACGGTGTTCGGGGCCGAGCTCAGCCTCGGCCTGTCCGCGCCGCAGACCGGCGTGCGCGATCCGGAGGGCGAGCATCTGCTGGTGCTGGCCCGCGACCCCGACGGATACCGGCGGCTGTGCTCGGTCATCAGCGCCGCCCAGCTCGCGGGCGGGGCGAAGGGCCGGCCGGTGTACGACCTCGAGACGCTGGCGGCGGCCCATGACGGCCACTGGGCGGTGCTGACCGGCTGCCGCAAGGGCGCCGTCCCCCGGGCCCTGCGCGAGCACGGGCCCGAGGCCGCCGAGCGGGAACTGGCCCGGCTGGCCGGGATGTTCGGCCGCGGCAACGTGTTCGTCGAGCTGACCGACCACGACCAGCCGGGGGACGACGCCCGCAACGACCTGCTGCATGAGCTCGGCACCCGGGCGGGGGTCGGGGTCGTGGCGAGCGGCAACGTGCACTACGCGGCTCCGGCCGACGCCACCCTGGCACAGGTGCTCGCCTCGGTGCGGGCCCGCTCCAGCCTGGACGACATGGCCGCCTGGCTGCCCGCGAACGGCACCGCGCACGTGCGGTCCGGGGCCGAGATGGCGGCCCGGCTGGCCCGCTTCCCTGGCGTACGAGAGCGGACGGTCGAGCTGGCCCGGGCCTGCGCGTTCGACTTCAAGGTCGTGGCGCCGAACCTGCCGGACTGGCCGGTGCCCGAGGGCCTCACCGAGGCGGACTGGCTGCGGCACCTCGTCGCCGAGGGGGCGCGCGACCGCTACGGCCCGCCGGACGCCGAGACGACCCCCGGGGCCTACGCGCAGATCGCCAGGGAGCTCGACGTCATCGAGCGGCTCGGCTTCCCCGGCTACTTCCTCATCGTCCACGACATCGTGGCGTTCTGCCGGAGTGAGGACATCCTGTGCCAGGGCCGCGGCTCGGCGGCCAACTCGGCGGTCTGCTACGCGCTCGGCATCACCGGGGTCGACGCCGTACGACACGGGCTGCTGTTCGAGCGGTTCCTGTCCCCCGGCCGCGACGGGCCGCCCGACATCGACCTCGACATCGAGCACCGCCGCCGCGAGGAGGTCATCCAGTACGTCTACCGCAAGTACGGGCGGGACCGTACGGCCCAGGTCGCCAATGTGATCTCCTACCGGCCCAAGATGGCGCTGCGCGACGCCGCCCGCGCCTTCGGGCACTCCCCCGGCCAGCAGGATGCCTGGTCCCACCAGGCCGGCCCGCACGAGCCACCGCCGCCCGAGGCGGGCGTGCCCGCTCCGGTGACGGCCGTGGCCGAGCGGATGTACGAGCTGCCGCGCCACCTCGGGATCCACTCGGGCGGCATGGTGATCTGCGACCGGCCCGTCGGCGAGGTATGCCCGGTCGAGTGGGCCCGGATGCCGGGGCGCAGCGTCCTGCAATGGGACAAGGACGACTGCGCCACCGCCGGGCTGGTGAAGTTCGACCTGCTGGGGCTCGGCATGCTGTCGGCGCTGCACGACACCTTCGACCTGGTCGCGGAGCACCACGGCCGCCGCTACGCGCTGCACTCGATCCCGCCCGAGGACCCGCTCGTCTACGACATGCTCTGCGACGCCGACACCGTCGGTGTCTTCCAGGTGGAGTCGCGGGCGCAGATGGCCACGCTGCCGAGGCTGCGGCCGCGCCGGTTCTACGACCTGGTGGTCGAGGTCGCGCTGATCCGGCCCGGCCCCATCCAGGGCGGCTCGGTCCATCCGTACCTGCGCCGCCGGAGGGGTCTGGAAGAGGCCACCTGCCCGCATGAGCTGATGGAGCGCTCGCTGAGCCGTACGCTCGGCGTGCCGCTGTTCCAGGAGCAGATGATGCAGCTCGCGGTCGACTGCGCCGGCTTCACCCCCGACGAGGCCGACCGGCTCCGGCAGGCCATGAGCGCCAAGCGCGCCCCCGAGCGCATCCATCAGCTGCGGCAGCGGCTGCTGGACGGCATGGCCGAGCGCGGTATCACCGAGGACGTCGCCGAGCAGGTGTACGACAAGATCCTCGGATTCGCGAGCTTCGGCTTCCCCGAGTCCCACGCGCAGAGCTTCGCCCATCTGGTCTACGCCAGCGCGTGGCTCAAACGGCACTTCCCCGCAGCGTTCTGCGCGGCTCTGCTGCGCAACCAGCCGATGGGGTTCTACCACCCGCACACGCTGATCGACGACGCGCGCCGGCACGGTGTGGTGGTCCGGGGCGTGGACGTCAACGCGAGCGACGCCGACGCCGCCCTGGAACCTCTCCCCGCCGATCCCGATCATGCGGGCGCCCAGGTCGCCCATGCCGTCGAGGGGACCGGGAACGCCCGGGTCCACCCGCACGCCCCCGATACGCGGCAGCCCGCGCTGCGGCTGGGCCTGTCCTCCGTACGTGATCTCAACCGGGACACGGCACGCGAGATCGCCGCCGGCCGCCCCTACCAGGACATGGAGGACCTCGTCCGCCGGGTCCCCCTGCCGGCGGCCGCGCTGGAGGCCCTCGCCACCGCCGGGGCCTTCGGCTGCTTCGGGCTGACCCGGCGCGAGGCACTGTGGGCCGCCGGGGCGGCGGCCCAGATCCGGCCCGGCCAATTGCCGGGGACCACCCCGGGGGGCACCGCGCCGCCGCTGCCCGAGATGACGCCGATCGAGGAGACGATCGCCGATCTGTGGGCCACCGGCGCCGCCCACACCCATCCGGTGGCGCACCTGCGGGCGGAACTCGACGAGCGCGGCGCGGTCACCGCCGCGTCGCTGAAGGATCTGCCGGGCGAGACCAACGTCATCGTCGGCGGGCTGGTCACCCACCGGCAACGCCCGGGGACCGCGGGCGGGGTCATCTTCCTCAACCTCGAGGACGAGACCGGCATGGTGAACGTGATCTGCCGCCCCCAGGTGTGGGAGCGCCACAAGTCGATCGCGCTGCGGTCGTCCGGCCTGCTGGTCCACGGCCGGCTCGAATGCCACGACGGGGCGATCAACCTCACCGCCACCCGACTCCGGCGGCTCCCGGTCGTGGCGGCCGGCCGCAGCCGCGACTTCCGCTGACTCCCCTACCATGGGCGGGGTGGAGGAGATCATCACGTATCTGGAGATGACCAGTGCGGACGGGCTGATTCCGGCACGGCCGGTGCCCGAGATGACCCTCGAGCGGGTCGATCCCACCTCCCCTCTCATCGTGCCGACGCAGACCCGGATGGGGGCGCCGTTCGGCTGGCGCACCGCCACGAGGTCGCCGGAGCAGTGGGCCGAATGCCTCGCCCACCCCCTTCGGCAGTTCTGGGGCATCCGGTACGCAGACGAGATCGCCGGAATCATCGACTTCGATTCCCAGCCGGGCGGCGAGGTGGAGATCACCACGTTCGGCCTGCTGCCCGAGTTCGTCGGCAGAGGGCTGGGCGGCCACGCGCTGACCCTGGTGGTCCGGCAGGCTTGGGCGGCCGAGCCGGTCGACGCCGCGTCCGTTGGTCGCGTATGGCTGCACACCTCGACGCGCGATCATCCGAACGCCCTGCGCAACTACGAGCGTCGCGGCTTCCGTCCCTACAAGACCCGGGTGAACCGGCGCCACGACCTCTGAGGTCCCGTACGGCCTGACCTGCGGGCCACCCGTCAGTCACCCCCTCACGTGACCGGCCTCACCGGCGTGCACCCAATCGGCTGTACAGACGTATGGTATACATCTGTATTGCATGCTGAACGTTTGTATTGGAGCGAGATGGGATCAGCCGAACGACCAGAGGACGCGGCGCACGAGGACCTGACGGCCCGCGCCCGGATCAGGGATGCGGCCCTGATCCAGTTCGCCGAGCGAGGCGTCAAGGGGGCGACGATCCGCGGCATCGCGGAGGCCGCCGGCGTGTCGCCCGGGCTGGTCCAGCACCACTTCGGTTCGAAGGAGGCGCTCCGGGAGGCCTGCGACGCGTACTCGATGGAGGTCATCCGGAGCACGTCCGAGACGGCCACCAGCGACATGGGCGACCCCGGCTTCCTGTCGGTCATGATGCAGACGACCCTGCCGATACGGCGCTATGTGGCGCGCGCCATGGTGGACGGCTCCCCGGCCGCCGCGGCGCTGTTCGACGAGATGGTCGACTACACCCGGCAGTACATGGAGCACCCGGCAGCGGGCCTCGGCACACCGCACACGTCAGATCCGCATGCGTACGCCACCGCGCTGGTCGCCATCAGTCTTGGCCCTCTCGTGCTGCACGAGCACCTCTCCCGGGCGCTGGACGGCGACGTCCTGTCCATGGAGGGATACCCGCGGCTCGGCCTGGCCATGGTGGAGGTCTTCGCCGACGACATCATCAGCCCCGACCTCGTCGAGCAGGCGCGCAAGGCCTTCGGCGAACTGCTGGCCGACTCTTCGACATCGCGCGCACCCGCACCGGCCGAGAACGACGGTGACTGACGCCTCCCGCGCGCCGGCCGCCTACGGCGTCCGCGATCGCGCCGACCGGCTGCCGACCTCCTGGGCGGCGGCCCGGAAGACCGACTCCGACCCGCCTGCCCCGCCTCGGCCGTGTGCGTCCGGGCACGGCCATCGGCTCAGTTCTCGGCACACCGCCCCGTTCCGGCGGCCGGCGTGCAGTCCGACTCACTCTTTATGAGAGGAAATCCCCCATGAGCACACAGGCGGAGCCGGCGATCTCGATCTCCGGTCTGCGCAAGTCGTTCGGCGGCTCGATGGCCCTGGACGGCCTCGACCTCACCGTGGCCGCCGGAGAGGTGCACGGCTTCCTCGGCCCGAACGGCGCCGGTAAGTCGACGACGATCCGCGTACTCCTCGGGCTCCTGCGGGCGGACGCCGGGCAGGTCGGCCTGCTCGGCGCGCACCCCTGGAACGACGCGGTGGAGCTGCACCGCCGTCTGGCGTACGTGCCGGGCGATGTGAACCTGTGGCCAAACCTCTCCGGCGGGGAGGCCATCGACCTGTTCGGATCCCTGCGCGGTGGCCTGGACGAGCGGCGCCGCGAGGACCTGGTCGAACGCTTCCAGCTCGACACCTCGAAGAAGGCGCGGACCTACTCGAAGGGCAACCGGCAGAAGGTCGCCGTCGTGGCGGCGTTCGCGTCGGACGTCGAGCTCTACATCCTGGACGAGCCGACCTCGGGGCTGGACCCGCTGATGGAGGCGGTCTTCCAGGACTGCGTGCGCGAGGTCAAGGCGCAGGGCAAGACGGTCCTGCTGTCCAGCCACATCTTCTCCGAGGTCGAGGCACTGTGCGACCGGGTGAGCATCATCCGGGAGGGCAAGACGGTCGAGAGCGGCACGCTGGCCGAACTGCGTCACCTGACCCGGACGTCGATCTCGATCGAGACCGCCCAGCCCATCACCGGGCTCGAGGACCTGCACGGCGTGCACGCCGTCGACCTCGACTCCACGCGTGCGAAGTTCGACGTCGACACCGCCGAACTCGACCGCGTGCTGCGCTACCTCACCCGCTTCGAGGTGCGCTCGCTGGCCAGCGCCCCGCCGTCGCTCGAGGAGCTGTTCATGCGGCACTACGGCCGCGACGGGCACGGCGCCGAACTGGAGACGGCGCAATGACCGCCTTCACGGGCACAGCGCGGCTCACCCGGCTCGCGCTGCGCCGCGACCGCGTACAGCTGCCGATCTGGATCCTGAGCGGGGTGGCGCTGCTCGCGGCCACGGTCTCCTCGACGAACCAGCGATACCCGAGCGACGCGGATCGCATCGAGGTTCTGCGCACCGCCGTCGACAGCCCGACCCTCCTGATGTTCCGCGCCGCGCCCACCGGGTCGAGCACCGGGACCATGGCGATGTTCCAGATCCTCGCCTTCCTCGCCGTGGTGGCCGGGCTCATGAGCACCCTCGCCGTCGTACGGCACACCCGGCAGAACGAGGAGACCGGCCGCGCGGAGATGCTCGGTGCGACGGTGGTCGGGCGGCACGCGATCCTGACCGCGGCACTGATCGTGACGGTCATCGCCAACGCCGTGCTGTCCGTACTGCTCGGGTTCACGCTCGTCGGCAACGGCGAACCCGCCTCGGGCTCCTTCGCGGCGGCCGCGGCCGTCGGTGCCACCGGCATCGCCTTCGCCGCCATCGCCGCCATCGCGGCGCAGATCACCCAGACCTCCCGCGCGGCCAACGGCATCGCCGCCGCCGCCATCGGTGCCGCGTACGTGGTGCGCGGTGCCGGCGACGCGCTGGGCGAGGTCCAGGCGAACGGATACACGATGGTCAGCGCCTGGCCGTCCTGGCTGTCCCCGATCGGCTGGGCGACCGAGGTGCGCCCGTTCGCCGGCGACCGGTGGTTGGTGCTCGCGCTCCCGCTCGCGCTGTTCGCCGCCGGAACCGGGATCGCGTTCGCGCTGACCGTCCGGCGGGACTCCGGCGTAGGCATGATCCCGGCTCGTCCGGGCCCGACCAGGGCCGCACCGCGGCTACTCGGCCCGCTCGGGCTGGCCTGGCGGCTGCAGCGCGGCACACTGTACGGCTGGGCCGTCACAATCACGCTCACCGGCCTGACCGTCGGCTCCCTCGGCAACTCGCTCACCGGCGACAACGCGCTGCCCGAGGGCGCGGCCAACACCATCAACAGTCTCAGCGGCGGCGACGACGGCAACCTCATCGACTCGCTCAACACGGCCATGATGGGCTTCATGGGCATGATGGCGGCCGGGTACGCCGTCCAGGCGTTGCTGCGGCTGCGCTCCGAAGAGGCGGGTGGACCGGCGGAGGCGGTGCTCGCCACCGCCACCGGCCGGTCACGCTGGCTGGGCGCCCACCTCACCATCGCCGTGGCCGGCGCACTCGCCCTGCTCCTGCTCGCCGGGGTCTCGATGGGCCTGGTGTACGGGCTGAGTGGTGACGACCTCGGCGGAGAACTGGCCAAGCTGACAGGCGCGGCATTGGTGCAACTGCCACCGGCACTGATCCTGGCCGGGTTCGCCGTGGCCGCGTTCGGGCTCCTGCCACGGCTGACCATCGGGCTCGCCTGGGCCGCACTCGCCGTCAGCCTGATCCTCGGACAGCTCGGCGAGCTGTTCGAGCTGCCCCAGGTGGTACGGGACCTCTCACCGTTCAGCCACGTTCCCGCGCTGCCCGCCGGCGAGCTCACCGTGACGCCGCTGGTGGCCCTGGCCGCCATCGCGCTGACGCTGGGCGCGGTCGGCATGGCCCTCTTCCGGCGGCGCGACCTCGCGCTCTGACCCACGGCACGCAGTTGATCAAGCATTGAGGCACCTCCACGTGCCTCAATGCTTGATCAAAGCTCGATCGGAGCACCGATCAGGCCACCCACGAGATGCCTCTCATCTGAGCAGCGCCCATATGGTCTTACCTCCCTTGTCGCTCGTGTCGTACCAGCCGAATTCGGCGGCCAGCGAGCGCACGATGTTCAGCCCCCTGCCGGATTCGGACACGAAGTCCGGCTCCCGCACGACCGGGTGTTCCGGGGACGAGTCCCAGACCTCCAGCAGCGGACGGCCGTGATGAGGTCCCAGGAACAGCCGGATGCTCCCTCGGGTCTCGGGTACATCGGAGGCCGTCGCCCTGACGGCGTTCGTCACCAACTCCGAGACGATCTGACCCGCGTTCTCGATCAGATCGGCGTGCCGCAGACTGATCAGCTGATGCCTGACAAAAACGCGGGCAATAGCCACAGACTGTGGAATAGGCACCAAGGTGACCTCTAGCCGGGACTTCCCCGGCACGGCGATCGCGCCCACTTTTCACCGCCCTTGTCCATCGTCGTTTCCGATGACAAGAGTGGTGCGAACGGACTAACTTGTCGCGTGTCGATAACACTCCCGACACACGTGAGCGTGACATATGCCCCCCGTCGAATACCTCAATCCGGATACGTCGTTCAAGCACTGGATCGCTTCCGACCTGCGATTCTTTCGAGAGCGGGAAGGTCGCTCGCTGTCCCAGATGGGCCTGGTCATGGGCTGCAACCGGCATACCGTGTCGAACATCGAGCACGCCCGCGACGGCTGGAACATGAACGAAGACCAGGCCGAAAAACTCGACGCGTTCTTACGACTCAATGGGCATTTCCAGCGACTTGTTCGCTATGCCCGAACCGCCCACGACCCCGACTGGTTCGCGGAGTACACCGACCGCGAGTCCAGGGCCCTGACGATCCGGACCTACCGGCTCTCACTCATCCCCGGGCTCTTCCAAACTCCGGAGTACACCCGGGCGCTCATTGCTCCGCCACCCATGGTTGCGGACGTGGAAGCGGTAGTGGAAAGCCGCATGAAGCGGCAAGAGGTACTCACGCGAAGTAAGCCACCGCTGATCTGGGTGCTACTCGATGAGGCCGTGCTGTCTCGACCGGTGGGCGGCGCACAAGTAATGCGGGATCAACTCGCACGACTACGAGAGATGGCAGAGTTGCCGCACGTCACGATACGCGTCATACCGCAGTCGACTGGCGCCTACCTTGGCCTGGACGGCTCCTTCAACAGCCTGACCATGGAAACCGGCGAGCTCGTTTTCGTGGAGGCACCGGGAGGCGGCAGGCTCATCCAGGGAAGCACGGAGATTCGGGAATTCGGGGTACGTTGGGATCGGATCGGATCGGCGCAAGCGCCCTACCGTGGGACCTCATGCGATCTCATAGCGCAAGCGATGGAGCGGTTTTCATGACCACCTGGCGAAAGTCCACCCGTAGCGGCAGCGGAAGCGCGGGCGGA
>NZ_JABVEC010000004.1 GCF_014323705.1 Actinomadura alba | reverse complement strand
CCAGCCGTGCGGCCTCGGCCGCGCGCTCGGCCCGCCGCCGGGCCCGTTCCTTACTCATCGGCCCGCCTAGAGCGTCGACAGCCAGTTGCACAGCAGTTCGGCCCCCGCGTCGCCGGACTTCTCCGGATGGAACTGGGTGGCGCACAGGGGCCCGTTCTCGACCGCGGCGACGAACCGGTCGCCGTGATGGGCCCAGGTGACGGCGGGCGGGGTGAACCGGCCGGGTTCGAGCTCCCAGCGACGCACCCCGTAGGAGTGCACGAAGTAGAAGCGGGTCCCCGGGTCGATCCCGCGGAACAGGACCGATTCCGCGGGAGCGTCGACGGTGTTCCAGCCCATGTGCGGCAGCACCGGCGCGTCGAGGCGTTCGACGGTGCCCGGCCACTCGGCGCAGCCCTCGGTGCTGACGCCGTGCTCGACCCCCTTGGCGAACAGGATCTGCATGCCGACGCAGATGCCGAGGACCGGCCTGCCGCCCGCGAGCCTGCGGTCGATGATCTGGTCACCGCCCACGGCGCGCAGGCCGGACATGCAGGCGGCGAACGCGCCGACGCCCGGCACCACGAGCCCGTCGGCGTTCAGCGCCGCGTCGCGATCGGAGGTGACGGTGACGTCGACGCCGAGCCGTGCCACCGCGCGCTCGGCCGAGCGCAGGTTCCCCGATCCATAGTCGAGTACGACGACGTCCGTCACAGCCTCAGCACTCCCGCGGTCAGGGCCAGCGCTGCGGCGATGAACGCCACGACGGCCAGGAACTTGACGCCCTGCCTGACGAAGACCACCACACCGGTGACGAAGAAGACGGCCACCGCGAACAAGAACATCGACAGCGACCCGATGTGCTGACCCGCGATGTTCACAGCGTTCCCTTCGTCGAGGGGACTCCGTTCGCCCTGGGGTCGTGGGCCACGGCGTCGCGCAGCGCCCGGGCGAGGGCCTTGAACTGCGCCTCGACGATGTGATGGGCGTTGCGCCCGTACGGCACGTGCACGTGCAGGCAGATCCGCGCGTTCGACACCAGCGACTCAAGGATGTGCCGGGTCATCGTCGTGTCGTACTCCGGCCCGATCATCGGAGCCATGCCCTCGGGCTCGCTGTGCACGAGGTAGGGGCGGCCGGACAGGTCCACGGTCACCTGGGCGAGCGACTCGTCCAGGGGAACGGACGCGTCGGCGAACCGGCGGATGCCGGCCTTGTCGCCGAGTGCCTCCCGCAGCGCCTGGCCGAGCGCGATCGCGGTGTCCTCGATCGTGTGGTGGCTGTCGATGTGCAGGTCACCGGTGGTCTTCACGGTCAGGTCGAACGACCCGTGCTTGCCGAGCTGGGTCAGCATGTGATCGAAGAACCCGACACCGGTGGCGACGTCGACCTGGCCGGTACCGTCCAGGTCGATCTCGACGAGGACCTGGGTCTCCTTGGTGCCTCGTTCCACCCGGCCGATCCTGCTCATGCCGTCTCGTCCCGCTCGCATGCGGTCTCTCCCATGACTTCGGCCCCCATGACTTCAGCAAGGGCGGTGCGGAACACCGCCATCTCCTCTGGCAGCCCGACGGTGACGCGCAGCCACTCCGGCGGACCCACCTCTCGTACGAGCACGCCCTTGTCGAGCAGTCCACGCCATACCCGTCCTCGGTCGCCGAACCTGCCGAACAGGACGAAGTTGGCGTCGGAGTCGGCCACGGCGAATCCCTCACCGCGCAGCCAGCCGACCAGCGCGTCGCGCTCTTCGCGAATGGCCCCGACGGCGGCGAGCAGCTCCTCGCGGTGCGCGATGGCCGTTCGCGCGACGACCTGGGTGACGGTCGACAGGTGGTAGGGCAGCCGCACCAGCAGCAGCGCTTCGAGCACGGCCGGGTCGGCGGCGAGATAGCCCAGCCGGGTGCCGGCCATGGCGAACGCCTTGGACATGGTCCGGGTCACGATCAGCCGGGGATTGCCGGGCAGCAGCGACAGGGCAGAGGGAGTGCCCTGACGACGGAACTCGGCGTAGGCCTCGTCGACGACGACCATCCCCGGCGCCACCGCCAGGATCTCCTGGACCACCGCCAGCGGCAGCGCCGTACCGGTCGGGTTGTTCGGCGAGGTAAGGAAGATCACGTCCGGCCGGTGCCGGTGGATCGCGCCGATCGCGCCCTGCGGGTCGATGCCGAAGTCCGCGTCGCGGTCGGCGTTGATCCATTCGGTGCCCGACACCCTGGCGATGGTCGGGTGCATCGAGTACGACGGCTCGAAGCCGAGTGCGGTGCGGCCCGGCCCGCCGAACACCTGCAGGATCTGCTGGATGATCTCGTTGGAGCCGTTGGCCGCCCACACCTGGTCGGCCGTCACGCCGTGCCCGAGATAGTCGGCGAGATCCTTGCGCAGCTCGACCGCGTCGCGGTCGGGGTACCGGTTGAGGCTCCCCGCCGCCCGCTCGACGGCGTCGGCCAGCGCCCGCACCAGGCGGGGCGACGGCGGGTGCGGGTTCTCGTTGGTGTTGAGCCGCACCGGAACGTCGATCTGCGGCGCCCCGTAGGGGTCGCGCCCCCTCAGGTCGTCGCGGATCGGCAGGTCCGCGGCACCGGGCGTGCGCGCCCGCGGTGAGGTCATCGCGGAACCCCCCAGTCGAACCGGGCCTTCAGGGCGGCACCGTGCGCGGGCAGGTCCTCGGCCTCGGCCAGGATGACCACCCGGGGGGTGGCCTCGGCCAGCGCGGCCTCGTCGTACTCGACGACGTGGACACCACGCAGGAAGGTCTGCACCGACAGCCCCGACGAGTGGCAGGCGCAGCCGCCGGTGGGCAGCACATGGTTGGAGCCGGCCAGGTAGTCGCCGAGCGACACCGGCGCGTGCGGGCCGATGAAGATCGCCCCGGCGTTGCGGACGCGGGCCGCGACCTCGCGGGCGCCGGCGGTCTGGATCTCGAGGTGCTCGGCGGCATAGGCGTCGACCACGCGAAGGCCCGCCTCGAGGTCGTCGACGAGGACGACGCCCGACTGCCGCCCGCCGAGCGCGGCGGTGATCCGCTCGACATGCCTGGTCGCCGCCACCTGGGTCTCGAGCTCCTTGGTCACCGAGGAGGCCAGCTCTTCGGAGTCGGTGACGAGCACCGCGGCGGCGAGGGTGTCGTGCTCGGCCTGGCTGATCAGGTCGGCGGCGACGTGCACGGGGTCGGCCGTGGCGTCGGCCAGGATGGCGATCTCTGTCGGGCCGGCCTCGGAGTCGATGCCGATCACGCCGCGCAGCTGCCGCTTGGCGGCGGCGACCCAGACGTTCCCCGGCCCGGTGACGAGGTCGGCCGGGCGGCACTCGTCGGTGCCGTACGCGAACATGGCGATCGCCTGGGCGCCGCCGACCGCGTGCACCTCGTCCACGCCCAGCAGGGCGCAGGCCGCCAGGATGACGGGATGCGGCCACCCGCCGAACTCCTTCTGGGGGGGAGAGGTGACGGCGAGCGAGCCGACCCCCGCCTCCTGGGCCGGCACGACGTTCATGACGACGCTGGACGGGTAGACCGCCTGCCCGCCCGGAACGTACAGTCCCACCCGGCCCACCGGCACCCAGCGTTCGGTCACGGTGCCGCCGGGCACCACCTGGGTGGTGACGTCGGTGCGCCGCTGGTCGCGATGGACGAGACGGGCCCGCCGGACGCACTCCTCCAGCGCGTCGCGCACGGCCGGGTCGAGGGCGGCCAGGGACTGGTGGATCACCGGCACCGGCACGCGGAGCGACTCCGGCTCGACCCCGTCGAAGGCCTTGGTGTACTCCCGGACGGCCGCCGAGCCGCGATGGCGTACGTCCGCGCAGATCGGCCGCACCTTCTCCAGGGCGGCTTCGACGTCGAGCTCGGCTCGGGGCAGCACGGAGCGCAGGTCCCCTGGCAGGGATCCGCGCAGGTCGATACGGGAGATCACCCACCCAGTCTACGAAGAACCCCCGCCCGCCCGTGCGACGTCTCACCTGCCGAGACCACGCCGGCGGGAGGACCTCACATCCGCAGGGCTCCGTCGAGGACGGTCAGCGCCGGCCCCGCGAGGGTGACCCGGTCACCGCGGACGGTGACGTGCACATGCCCGCCTCGCGCGGAGGCCTGGTAGCCCAGCAGCGAGTCGCGGCCGAGCCGCTCCGCCCAGTACGGCCCGAGGGCACAGTGCGCCGAACCGGTCACCGGATCCTCCCGGACCCCGACGGCCGGGCCGAAGAACCGCGAGACGAAGTCGTACCCGCGCCCGGGCGTGGCGGCGGCCGAGGTCACGATGATCCCCCGTCCGCCGAGCCCGGCCAGCGCGTCGAGGTCGGGCTCGAGCCCACGCACCGTCTCTTCGTCGGAGACGTGCACGAGCAGGTCGTGCTGCGCGTTCCGGCCGGTCCACCGGGCCGGGGCGCCGAGCATCCGGTCGAGCCCCTCGGGCGGCTCCGCGGGCTCGGCGGGGCAGGCGGGGAAGTCCATCTCGATCCAGCCGCGGTCGTCCCGCCGCGCGGTGAGCACACCGCTGCGCAGCGTCTGGAACCGGATGGTCCGGCCGTGGGGCACGGCTCCGGTCTCGTACAACGCGTGGGCGGCGGCGAGGGTGGCGTGGCCGCACAGGGCCACCTCGACCGCGGGCGTGAACCAGCGCAGCTCGTAGTCGGCGTCGGGGCTGTCGATCGGGCGTGGGAACGCCGTCTCGGAGTGCTTCATCTCCGCGGCGACGCCCTGCATCCAGGCGGGATCCGCGGCGGAGCCGAGCAGGCAGACGCCCGCCGGGTTGCCGGCGAAGGGGCGGTCGGTGAAGGCGTCGACGACAAGGGTCCTCATGCCGGAACTGTAGACGGCCGCGTGCGGCGCGCTCCCCGGTGCCGGCGGGCGCTCGGCCGCGCGGACCCGCCTCAGGTCCCGGTCCGTACCCTGCGCAGCGGCGGAAGGTCGTCCCCCGGGGCGGCCGCGTCGGTCCAGGTGCCGCTGTACCAGCGTCTGGGCCGGCCGACTACCCAGCCGAGGACGAACCCGGTGGACAGGCTGGCCAGGCTCAGAATGGTCACGTTCAGCCACATGTGGCTGCCTCCGGCTGTCATTGCCCAGGGTCCCCGTGCACCCGAGACAAGAACCGGTGAGGGACCTCACCGGGCCGCACTCCTGCCAGGCTCGTGATCGCGCTCCGGCGGCTGCGGGTCCGACCGAACCTAGCGAAGTGCGTGGCCCGGCGTAGGACGACAACCGGAAATTGACCCGGGTTCGTCAGCTCGTATGCTCCGTTCGAGGCAGATGACCATCACCCGCGATGCGACGAAACCCGGATGATCAGGGCCGGGTCCTTTACGTTGTAGATCACGTACAGTGGTGAGATCGGCCCACACCGCCGGCGATCCGTCCACGTACCCTGGCGAGGTGAGCGTGACCGAACAGTTGCCCCTCTTCCCCCTGGGCACCGTGCTGTTCCCCGGTCTCATGCTGCCGTTGCACCTGTTCGAGGAGCGCTACCGCCTGCTCCTGCGCGATCTGCTCGATCGGCCCGAGCCGCGCCGGTTCGGGATCGTCGCGATCGAGTTCGGCCACGAGGTCGGGGCCGGCGCCGCCCGGCGGCTGGCCGGGGTCGGCTGCGTCGCGGAGCTGCACGGCGTCACCGCCCTCGAGGACGGGCGCTTCGACATCGTCACCGTGGGCGGCCGCAGGTTCCGGAGGGGCGCCGTCGACGACACGCTGCCCTATCTGCGCGCCGAGGCCGAGCTGCTGCCCGACGAGGCCGGCCCGAACCCCGAGCCCCATGCCGGGCTCGTGAAGCGGCTGTTCACGCTGTACCGGCGCCGGCTCGCGGCGACCGGGGCCGAGATCCCCGAGCCCATCGATCTGCCCGCCGATCCGGTGAAGCTGTCCTATCTCGTCGCCGCCGCGGTCGTGCTCGACCTCGGCGACAAGCAGCGACTGCTCGAGGCCGAGAACGCCACCACCCGGCTCCGGCTGGAGGCGAAGCTGCTGCTGCGGGAGAACCGGCTGATCGGCGCGGTACCCGCGGTACCCGCCTCCCAGTTCATCGACGGCGGCGTGCACCTCAACTGACCGCGGGCGGGAAGATGGCCCACATGGGCAGAACCAGGACACCCCGGGGCAGCGGGACCCCCGCCACCGTCGCCGCCGCCGAGGCCGGAATCGAGTTCACGCTGCACCCCTACGAAGCCGACGCCGGCGCGCGGTCCTACGGCGAGGCGGCGGCGAACGCGCTCGGCGTGCCGCACGACCGGCTCTTCAAGACACTGCTGGCCGACGTCGACGGCCGGCTGGTCGTGGGCGTGGTGCCGGTCGCGGCGACCCTCGACCTCAAGGCCCTGGCCGCCGCGGTCGGCGGGAAGAAGGCCCAGATGGCCGAGCCGGCGGCGGCCGAACGCGCCACCGGTTACGTCGTTGGCGGCATCAGCCCGCTGGGACAGCGCAAACCCCTGCCGTCGATCGTCGACGCGTCAGCGTCCGGTTTCGCCACCGTCTACGTCTCGGCGGGAAGGCGCGGGCTGCAGATCGAGCTCGCCCCCGCCGACCTCATCCGGCTGACCGGCGCGGGCACCGCCGACATCGCCCGGCGCTAGCCGCGGCACCCGGCGTGCGGCGTCGAGCGCCTCCAGCATGCCGTACGCGCCGACCGCCAGCACCGGCCAGAACACCAGGACGCCGCGGGCGCGCAGGTCCGCCACTCCGGTCACCGCGGTACCCGTGGGCGCGGTGCGGGTCAGGCGCTGGAAAGTCTCGAGACCGACCAGATGCCCCACCCGCCAGGCCAGCACCGTGGCCGCCAGGCCGCCCACCGCGAGGCCGAGAAGGAGCGCGATGTCCCTGCCGCGGCCGCCCATCGCGTAGGCGACGAATCCGCACAGCAACCCGGCCAGTGCGGTGATCATCGCGAAGCGCCCGTCGGTGCCGATCAGAGCCTGCGTCTCCGGGTCGGCCAGGACGGCGGTGCCGTCGACCACGAGGTAGCGCACACCGGGCGAGATACCCGCCCACAGCAGCCCGGCGGGCGGGCCGAGGAGGACGAGCACCGCCGTCGTGACCGCCCAGATCCGTAGTGATCTCGCCCGGCCACCGCCGAGTGCCGAACTCCGCCACCACCGGACCACTCGCACTCTCCCACCAGACTTCCCAAGCCATGGTCTCCTATGTGTACGGCAGCGTAACGCCCCCGACCTGATGATCGATCCAGCAGATCGACCACGCCGCACCCTCGCATCTACTTGGGATAATGTGCCCGACATGTCAGGTTCCACCCCCGTGATCGCGTCCGAGCCCGCACCGTTCAGCCAGGCCTTCGCCCGGCTCGGCGCGGCCCTGACCGCGATCGTGCTCCAGCAGCAGGAGACCCTGTCCGAACTGCTTCCCCGTGAGGACTGGAATGCCGACCTCACCGCTCGCACGTACTCCAGCGGTGGAATGACCGTTCGCGTGTCACTGCTCGGCAGCTATGCCGAGCAGGAGCAGACCTGGCTCTGGGGCTGGGCGAACACCCAGTTCGGCCCCGAACATCCGGCCGTCGAGCCCACGCTGCCGGTGCGCGCCGCCGGTGAGCGGCTCGGCATTCCGGAGCTGACCACCCCCGAGGTCGACCTGTCCGGGTACGACGGCCCGGCCGGGCACGGCGGCGAGCTCATCGCGGTGGCCGCCGCCGGGCTGCTCGGCGGGGGCGGTTACATCGGCGCCGGCTACCCCGGCGGCTCGGCCTACCTGCACGTCGACGACCCGAGGGTGCCGCGTGCGGAATGGGACCCGATCCCTGTGCCGCGGCTCGTCATCAACGCGACCTCGCTGTTCCCGACAGACCACCGGCTGACCCTCGCCCGGTTCCTCAGCCACCACAAGGTCGCCTACCACCAGACGCCGGCGACCATCAAGGCCCTGCTGCCCGGAGGCGGCACCGGCCTGGCCACCTTCGACGGCGGCGGCCGGTTCACCGGCTGGGAGGCCGGGCTGACGCCGGCGAACGTCAGCTGAGACAGGCGGGGCCGAGCAGCTGCTTCAGGTCCCCCATCAGCGAGGGCGACGGGCTGACCCGGAGCCGGTCGTCCAGCCGGACCACGGTCGTCCTGGGCCCGTTCTGCAGGTGCAGGTGCACCTCGCTCTTGCCGGGGTGGGTGACGAGCACCTCCTTGAGCCGCTCGACCACCGGAGGGGTGCAGCGCCCGATCGGCATCGTGACCGAGAAGGGACCGCCCGCGTCACTGACCGTGAGATCGGGCTGGATCACCTCCATCGCGATGATCTTGGGCACGTCCTCGCGCTTGTCGAGCCGGCCTTTGATCACCAGGACGGCGTCCTCGGCGAGCAGCGTGGAGCACAGCTGGTAGGACGACGGGAAGATCATCACCTCGATGGCGCCGCCGAGGTCCTCCAGCGTCGCCATCGCCCAGGAGTTCCCCTGCTTGGTGACCTTGCGCTGCAGCCCCGACAGCAGCCCACCGATGGTGACGATCTGGCCGTCGGTACGGCCCCCGTCGGCGGTCAGCGAGGCGATCGTGCAGTCCGTGCCGGCGGCCAGGATGTGCTCGACGCCCAGCAGTGGGTGGTCGGACACGTACAGCCCGAGCATCTCCCGCTCGAAGGCCAGCAGGGTGGTCTTGTCCCACTCGCCCGGGGGGATGTCCACGTCGAAGGTCGAGTCCGGGCCGCCCTCGTCGCCCATGGAGCCGAACAGCGAGTCCTGGCCGATGGCCTCGTTGCGCTTGATGTCGATGACAGTGTCGATCGCCTGCTCGTGCACCATGACCAGGCCCTTGCGCTCGTGCTTGAGATCGTCGAACGCACCGGCCTTGATCAGAGACTCGACGACCCGCTTGTTGCACACCACCGGTGGCACCTTGCGCAGGAAGTCGTTGAAGTCGATGTACCGGCCCTTGTCCCCGCGCGCCTTGACGATGCCGTCGACGACGTTGCCGCCCACGTTGCGGATCGCCGAGAGCCCGAACCGGATCTCGGTGTCGCCGCGGGGCGTGAAGTCGGCGTCGGACTCGTTGACGTCCGGCGGCAGAACGGTGATCCCCATGCGGCGGCATTCGTTGAGGTAGAGCGCGCTCTTGTCCTTGTCGTCCTTGACCGAGGTGAGCAACGCGGCCATGTACTCGGCGGGATAGTTCGCCTTGAGGTAGCCGGTCCAGTAGGACACGAGCCCATAGCCGGCCGTGTGGGCCTTGTTGAAGGCGTAGTCGGAGAACGGGAGCAGGATGTCCCAGAGCGCCTTGACCGCGGCGTCGGAGAAGCCGCGCTCCTTCATCCCGGCCTCGAAGCTGACGTACTGCTTGTCCAGCTCGGACTTCTTCTTCTTGCCCATCGCGCGGCGGAGCAGGTCGGCGGAGCCGAGCGAGTAGCCCGCGACCTTCTGCGCGATGGCCATGACCTGCTCCTGGTACACGATCAGGCCGTGGGTCGTGTCGAGGATGTCCCTGAGTGGCTCCTCGAGCTCGGGGTGGATCGGGGTGATCTCCTGCTGGCCGTTCTTGCGCAGCGCGTAGTTGGTGTGCGAGTTGGCGCCCATCGGACCCGGCCGGTAGAGCGCGAGCACCGCGGAGATGTCCTCGAAGTTGTCCGGCCGCATCAGCCGCAGCAGGCCGCGCATGGGCCCGCCGTCCAGCTGGAACACGCCGAGAGTGTCGCCCCGGGCCAGCAGCTCGTACGTGTGCTTGTCGTCGAGCGGGAGCGCGAGCAGGTCGAGGTCGAGGTCCTTGTTGAGCTTGATCGCCTTCAGGCAGTCGTCGAGAATCGTGAGGTTGCGCAGGCCCAGGAAGTCCATCTTCAGCAGGCCGAGCGTCTCGCAGGTCGGGTAGTCGAACTGCGTGATGATCACGCCGTCGCTGTCGCGGCGCATGATCGGGATGTGGTCGGTGAGCGTCTCGGCGCTCATGATGACGCCGGCGGCGTGCACGCCGGTCTGCCGGATCAGCCCCTCCAGGCCCTGGGCGAGATCCAGGACCTGCTTGACGTCGGTCTCCTCGTCGTAGAGCTTGCGCAGCTCGCCGGCCTCGCTGTGCCGCGGGTGCTTGTCGTCGAAGATGCCCGAGAGCGGGATCTCCTTGCCCATCACGGCGGGCGGGAACGCCTTGGAGATCCGGTCGCCGAGCGCGTAGGGGAAGCCGAGGACCCGGCCGGCGTCCTTCACGGCGGCCTTGGCCTTGATGGTGCCGAACGTGGCGATCATGGCGACCTTGTCGGCGCCGTACTTCTCCGTCACGTACCGGATGACGTCACCGCGCCGGCGCTCGTCGAAGTCGATGTCGACGTCGGGCATGGAGACGCGCTCGGGGTTGAGGAACCGCTCGAAGATCAGTCCGTGTGGCAGCGGGTCGAGGTCGGTGATGCCCAGCGCGTAGGCGGCGAGGGACCCCGCCGCGGACCCTCGGCCGGGCCCCACCCTGATGCCGTTGTTCTTGGCCCACATGATGAAGTCGGCGACCACGAGGAAGTACGACGGGAAGCCCATCTGCAGGACGACGCCGATCTCGAAGTCGACCTGGCGCTGGTGCTCCTCGTCGATCCCGCCGGGGAAGCGCCGCTCCATGCCGCGCTGGACCTCCTTGCGGAACCAGCTCTCCTCGGTCTCACCCTCGGGGATGTCGAACTTCGGCATGAGGTTGTGGGACCCGAACATGCCGGTCGCGTCGACCCGCTCGGCGACCATGAGGGTGTTGCGGCAGCCCTCGGCCCAGATGTCGGAGGTGTCGATGGCGCGCATCTCGTCGGCGGTCTTGAGGTAGTAGCCGCTGCCGTCGAACCGGAACCGATCCGGGTCGGCCAGTTGCTTGCCGACCTGCACGCAGAGCAGCGCGTCGTGCGCCGCGGCCTCGCTCTCGTGAGTGTAGTGCGAGTCGTTGGTGACGACCGGAGGGATGTTCAGCCGCCTGCTGATCTCGACGAGACCGTCGCGGACGCGGCGCTCGATGTCGAGCCCGTGATCCATGATCTCGAGGAAGTAGTTCTCCTTGCCGAAGATCTCCTGGTAGCGCGCCGCCGCCTCGAGCGCCTTGTCGAAGTGGCCCAGCCGCAGGCGCGTCTGCACCTCACCCGACGGGCAGCCGGTCGTGGCCATCAGACCGTCGGCATGGTCGGCGATCAGCTCGGTGTCCATCCGGGCGTACTTGAAGACGAAACCCTCGGTGTAAGCGCGCGAGGTCAGCCGGAAGAGGTTGTGCAGCCCGGTCTTGTTGCGCGCCCAGATCGTCTTGTGCGTGTAGAGACCGCCGCCGGACAGGTCGTCGCGCTTCTGGCTGGGCTCGCCCCACTGGACGCGCTTCTTGTGGAACCGCGACTCCGGCGCGACGTAGGCCTCGATACCGATGATGGGCGTGACACCGACGTCGGTGGCCTTGCGGTGGAAGTCGTAGGCGCCGTGCATGTTGCCGTGGTCGGTCATGGCGATCGCCGGCATCTTCTGCCGGTCCACCTCGGCGAACATCTGCTTGAGGCGCGCGGCCCCGTCGAGCATGGAGTACTCGGTGTGTACGTGGAGATGTACGAACGAGTCGGCCATGCGCGCAGCGCCTCCTGTTGTCACATGCGACCGCCCACGTGCGCGGGCACGCGTCAGTGATCGGACCGGGGGAAGATCGCCGTCTGGGAGGTCTGCGCCCCCGCGGACGACGCGGTCCTGAGAGCCTAACGCGACCACCGGGTCGCCTGGGATCCGACACTCCGGATGCCCCGTTTGTCCGGTACCGCGTATTCGGCCGGTGCGGAAATCCGAAGATTGCCGGACAAGACCCGGACCGGGCCGGCCGTCACCGGGCGCGCGCTCCGCGCTCCTCCTCGGCCACCTCGAGCCCCGCCTCGATCACCACGTTCATGATGCGGGCCAGCCGGTCGGGGCCGAGCCTGGGCGCCCGATGGGCCATCGCCTCGACGACCTGCCGCTCACGCTCGGGATCGCGCCCGGCGAATCCGCCCACCGGCTTCAGCCGCTGTACCGCCCCGGACAGCGCGGCGCGGCGCTCGAGCAGCACCGCGAGCTCAGCGTCGACGTGGTCGATCGCGGCTCGCACCTCCGAAAGGCGCACGTCCCTCGGGGCGATGTAATGATCGGACACCCGGTCTTCCCTCCCTCTGGCGGCCCTCTCACGGACACGGCCCCGGGGGGCGGGCCGGCCGCGTCCTGAAGAGCACTGAACAACGGTGCTGGACACAGGAAGGGCAGAGCACCCGGCGGGCCTCTGCCCTGCCGGCTTCGGGGTCGTCGCTCAGGCCGAGCGGGCCGGCTCACCCGAAGCCGGCGGGCTGAAGGCGCAGTGGCGACGATCCATACTGGATCGTAACCTGGCAGGTCACAGCGCCGCCACACCTCGGACCGCCCGTCTCACCAGCCGAGACGCGACCGCTAAAGTGACGCGGAGGCCCCAACGCGAGCTCATCCTCGAGGCCCCCGAGAGCAATGGGAGACACCGTGACGGAACCTGCGCACAAGCTCATCGTGATCGGGTTCGACGACCCGCTGAAGGCCAACGAGTTCCTGCTGGCGGCCGTGCGCCTGCAACGGCATGAGCAGATCCGGCTGCACGACGCGGTGTTCATCGAGCGCGACGCCTCCGGGCGGGCGAGTGTGCGTGAGACCCAGGACATGACCCCGGGCCGTGGCGCGCTCGGCGGCGCCATCTGGGGGCTGCTCATCGGGACGCTCATGGGCGGTCCGATCGGCGGACTGATCGGCGGTGCGGCCTCGGCCGGCGGGGGCGCGCTGCTCGGGAAGCTGATCGACACCGGGATCAAGGACGAGAAGGTACGGGCCCTGCGCGACGCCGTCCCGCCCGGCACCACGGCGCTGGCGCTGCTCGTCAGCCACCTGTCCCTGGGCGACCTGCAGCGCGAACTGGCCCGTTTCCCCGGTGCCACGCTGGTCGAGTCGGACCTGTCCCAGGCCGCCGTGACCGCCGTGCGCATCGCCCTCGGCGAGCAGGAGGACCCGGGCGCCGGCCGCGCTCCCTGACGTCCGGGCCGCGGCGGCCGGTGACCTGACGTTTCCTACCCGGACGCTTCCTACAATGTCACCCGTGAGTGCTGAAGTGGCACATTACTGGAACCATCCCGGCCTGCCGGGCATCGGCCTGCTGCGCGCCCGGTTCGTCACGCACAGATTCGGGCGGCACGCCCACGAGGGCTACACGGTGGGCCTGATCGAGTCCGGCGTGGAGGAGTTCCACCGCGAGGGCACGCTGATGCGCGCGGGCGCGGGCGCCGTGGTGATCGTCAATCCCGAGACCGTGCACACCGGTCACGCGGGCGTGCCGGAAGGCTGGTCCTACCGGGCCTCGTACCCCACCGTGACCGCGCTGACCGAGATCGCCGCCGAGCTGGGAGCACGGCCGGGGACCCCGTACTTCCGGGACGCGGTGATCGACGACCCGCAGAGCGCCCGGCTGCTGCGAGCGGCCTACCGCGCCGCCGAGCACGGCGACGCGCTCGCGGCCGCGTCGCGGTTCCGCTCCGCGCTCGCCGGACTGCTGCACAGGCACGCCGGCGTGTCCCCCGCACGGCGGCCGGCCGACTCCGCCCCGGCCGCCGTACGGGCCGCACGCGACATCCTGCACGAGCGGCTCGTCGACCCGCCCTCGCTGGAGGAACTCGCGCTGGCGGTCGGCGCCCGCCCGTTCTCCCTGCTGAGGGCCTTCCAGACCACGACCGGCCTCCCTCCGCACGCGTACCTCAACCACCTCCGCGTGCGGCGCGCGCGAACCCTCCTCGACGAGGGCCTGCGCCCGGCCGAGGTCGCCGCCCGTGTCGGCTTCGCCGACCAGGCACATCTGACGCGGCACTTCAAGCGCGCCGTGGGCGTCCCGCCCGGCGCCTACCGGCGCGGCCGGACCCGAGCGAGCCGGTAGACACGGTCGCCGGCGATCTCGCCCGCAATAACGTTCAAGACCGGAGCCGCCGCCCGGCCCTAACGTCGCGGCATGGCAACGATCCAGGCGTGGGACACTCCCCCCGATCAGGCGCGCGCCGCGGCGATCAGAGCCGGCCTCGGCGTGGGCATCGCCGTGGGCGTGTCAGGGCTGGTCTTCGGCGCCGCGGCCGCGGCCGCCGGGCTCACCGTCGCCCAGGCCTGCGCTCTGAGCCTGCTCGCGTTCACCGGTGCCTCCCAGTTCGCCCTCGTCGGGGTGGTCTCGGGGGGCGGCGGCCTGATCGCCGGCACAGTGGGGGCGGTGCTCCTGGGCAGCCGTAACGCGCTTTACGGCCTGCGGCTGGCGAGCGTGCTGCGGGTCCGCGGGGCAAAGCGGCTGGTCACGGCGCACGTCGTCATCGACGAGACGGCGGCCGTGGCCACCTCGCAGCCCGACCGGGCGTCCGCCCGGACGGGGTTCGCGGTCACCGCCGTCGCGTTGTACGTCACGTGGAACCTTACGACCCTGCTCGGCGCCGCCGGCGCGTCCAGGCTGGGCGATCCGGAGCGCTACGGCCTCGACGCGGTCGGCCCGGCGGTCTTCGTGGCCCTGCTGTGGCCGCTGCTCCGCCGGGGCCGGGCCGAGCGGCTCGTGGCCATGGCCGCGGTGGCCGTCGCCCTCACGACCACGCCCCTGCTGCCGCCCGGCGTACCGGTGATGCTCGCCGCCGTCGTCGCCGTGACCGCCGTGCTCCCCCGCCCCCGGCCGGCCGGCGGACCCACGTCATGACGGCGATCTGGCCGGCCGTGATCGCCACTGGACTCGGGTGCTACGCGCTCAAGCTCGCCGGGCTCGTGATCCCGGAACGGGTGATCGACCGCCCGAGGGTGCGGCGCTTCACCGAACTGGTCCCGGTGGCGCTGCTGACCGCACTGGTCGCCGTGCAGACCGCCGCCCACGGCGATGCCCTCGTGGCCGACGGGCCCCGGCTGGCCGGCGTGGCCGCCGCGGTGATCGCGCTGCTGCTGCGAGCGCCGTTCCTCGTCGTGCTGGTCGCCGCGGCCGGAGTGGCCGCGGGCCTGCGGCTGGCCGGTCTGGGCTGACCCGCCGGTGGTCTCAGGGTTGGTCCGCGCTCACGAGTTCGAGGGCGCGAGCGAGCTGGTCCGGGTACGGGCTCTCGAACTCCACCCGCACCCCCTGGGTCGGGTGCTCGAACCCGAGCCGTACGGCGTGCAGCCACTGCCGGGTGACGCCGAGCCTGGCCGCGAGGGTCGGGTCGGCGCCGTACGCGAGATCGCCGACGCACGGATGCCGGACGGCGGACATGTGCACCCGGATCTGGTGCGTACGACCCGTCTCGAGGTTGATGTCGAGCAGGCTCGCCGCCCGGAACGCCTCGATGGTGTCGTAGTGCGTCACGGACGGCTTCCCGCCGGCGACCACCGCGAACCGGCCGTCGCCCGACGGATGCCGGTCGATGGGGGCGTCGACCGTGCCGCGGAGCGGATCGGGATGGCCCTGCACGAGCGCGTGGTAGCCCTTGTCGACGGTGCGCTCCTTGAAGGCGCGCTTGAGCCGCGAGTAGGCCACCTCGCTCTTCGCGACCACCATCACCCCGGTGGTGTTGGCGTCGAGGCGGTGCACGATGCCCTGACGCTCGGCCGCCCCGCTGGTCGCGACGGTGTGCCCGGCGCCGAGCAGCCCGCCGATCACCGTGGGCCCGGTCCAGCCCGTCGTCGGGTGCGCCGCCACGCCGATCGGCTTGTCGATCACGACGATGTCCGAGTCCTCGTACAGGATCCCCATGCCGGGCACGGGCTCGGCCACGGGCCTCGGCGGCGCCGGTGGCGGCGGCAGGGTCACCTCCAGCCAGGCCCCGGCGTGCACGCGATCTGACTTGGCCACCGTCTTGCCGTCGACGAGGACGTCACCGGTGGCGACGACGTCCGCGGCCCGGCTGCGCGACAGCCCGAAGAGGCGGGCGAGCGCCGCGTCGACCCGTTCTCCTTCGAGCCCGTCCGGAATGGGAAGGCTTCGCACGTCTGCCATCGGGTCAGGACGTCCCCTCGCGCGGACCCTTCTCGGGGTCACCGCCCCCTGGGCCGGGAGCCGGCTCGGCCTCGCCGTTGCCGGTCTCGGCCTCCGCCCGCGAGACGGTGCCGGCAGGGGGCGCCTGAACCGTCTCATCGCCGGACCGCTCGCCGGACCCCGCGTCCGCCCCGCCCTCGTCCCCAGAGCCGGAGGCAGGCTCCGAGCCGGAGGAAGAGTCCGAGCCGGGGGAAGAGTCCGAGTCGGTCACCCGGGTGCCGTCCAGCTGAAGCCCCCGGGCGGCCAGCAGCACCGCCAGCACGCCACCGCAGACGATCGCCGAGTCGGCCAGATTGAACACCGGCCAGTTCGGCAGCTCGATCCAGTCGACGACGTGCCCCTTCAGCGGTGCCGGGGAGCGGAACAGCCGGTCAACGAGGTTGCCCGTGGCACCGCCGAGCAACAACCCCAGCGAGATCGCCCACGGCAGGCTGCGCAGCCGGCGCGCGGTCCGCAGGATCGCGATCACCACGCCGATGGCGATCAGGGTGAGCACCACGGTGAGCCCGGTGGCGATGGAGAACGCCGCCCCGCTGTTCCGCGTCACCCGGAGCGTCAGCAGGCCGCCGAGCAGCTCGATCGGATCACGGTCCGCCAGCCGCGCGACCGCGACGATCTTCGTACCGAGATCCAGAACGAGCGCCAGCACTGCGACGCCCAGCAGCACGCCGACGCGGCGCGGCGGCACGTGCTCGTCGTGGGTGAGCCCGCCCGAAGGCGTGGCGCCGGTCTCCTCGTGCTTCTTTGCGTCGGTCAGCGACGCTCCTCGCGTTGTTTGCATGTCACACATAGGGTCGCACGAGGGAAGGCCTGCAGGCGCGCCTTACCGATCGGCTTTCCACATGACTCGCAAATCCCATAGGTGCCGGCGTCGATCCGCACGATCGCCCGCTCGTTCTGCGCCAGCAGATCGCGTGCGTTGTAGGTGAGCGCCATCTCGTGCTCGCGCTCATAGGTCTTGGCCCCCGCGTCGGCCTGGTCGTCGCCGGCGCCCTCGCTACTGTCGCCCATCCGCTCGGCGATCTCGGACTCGGCCCGCGCGATCTCCAACTCGAACTTGACGATCTCTTCGTTCAGCCGACCGCGCACCGCCGCGAGCTCGTCGGCGGTCCACCGGTCCTCACCGGCCCGGACCGGCAGCTGTCCCGCCGTCTCCTCGGTGGCGGGCGTTCCCACCGAGTGCTTCCCCGTGCCACGCCGCTTCGACTCCCCTACGGGCACCCTCGCACGCCGGGTCGTCTTCTCGGACGGCGTTTTGTCCCTCCCCGCGCTGGCCATGTCGGGCCCCCTCGCGCTGATCTTGTCGACAGGCAGTGCGGGAAGCATAGGTCTCCTTTCGCGGGACGGCAAACAGCCGGTCGCTCGGTCAAGGGCCCGTCCGCGGAGCCCCGACCTGCGAAGACCGCAGATCGGAGGTTCCATGAACAAGCTCCAAGGTCTGTCACAAGCCGCATATGCCCAGTTACCCGATGTCAGGAACCCAAGAGCCGGTCGATCTCACGAGTGAGCTGTGCCACATCCCCGTCCACCTCGACGACCTTGTCGCGGCTGGTCGCGCCGCTGACGAGGCTGACGTCACGGCGCCGGACGCCCAGCGCCTCGGCGACGGCGCGCAGGGCGGCCTCGGTCGCCTTGCCCTCGACGGCGCGCGCCGCGACCCTGACCACGAGCGCGTCGCCGTACGCGCCGCCGACCCCGGTCCGCGCCGCGCCCGGGCGTACCCGGATCGCCACCCGCATCCCCATCCAGACCTCCAGTCCCATCGGCACCCCGGGGGGGCACAGGCCCCCGGCACCGCCCGCACCGGGCCGGGCGAAAACCTGTCCGGTCCGAGCGCCAAGTACACGTACAATCGGAGCGGTCGGCAAGGCGTTGATGAGGACACCTGCCGCCGTGCGCAGCGATGAGCGACCCGGGGACGGTGCGAGCCCGGGTGCCTGCCCGGCGGTCTGATCACCCCGGAGCCGCCGGAAGAACCGCCCGCTGGCCTGCCCACGCGGACTCAGTAGACCCGGCCGCCGAGCCTCCAACGAAGCGGGCCATGCGCGCATGGCCAAGGAGGGTGGTACCGCGGGGCCGCCGGCCTCGTCCCTCCGGGTCCATGATCGCACTCTCGTGGAGGTCCGCCCATCGTGAACGACGCCGTGCCGGGCAGGCGGGGCCCGGAAGCAGACCGCCGAACACTGCGCCCCCTGCCGGCCCAGATCGACCTGCCGGCGCTCGAGCGCGAGACGCTCCGCCGATGGCAGGAGGACAAGGTCTTCGAACGCTCACTGCGGCGCACCGAGTCGGGGCCGCGCTGGGTGTTCTACGAGGGTCCCCCGACCGCCAACGGGATGCCCGGCGTCCACCACGTCGAGGCCCGCGTCTTCAAGGACCTCTTCCCGCGCTTCCGCACCATGAAGGGGTACAACGTCACCCGCAAGGCCGGCTGGGACTGCCACGGCCTGCCCGTCGAGGTGGCGGTGGAGAAGGAGCTGGGCCTGTCCGGCAAGAAGGACATCGAGGCCTACGGCGTCGCCGAGTTCAACGCCCGGTGCCGCGAGTCGGTCCTGCGGCACGTCGGCGCCTTCGAGGAGATGACCGAGCGGATGGGCTACTGGGTCGACATGACCCAGGCCTACCGCACCATGGACCCCGAGTACGTCGAGTCCGTCTGGTGGTCGCTCAAGGTCATCTTCGACAAGGGGCTGCTCGTCCGCGACCACCGCATCAGCCCGTACTGCCCGCGGTGCGGCACGCCGCTGTCCGACCACGAGCTCGGCCAGCCCGGTGGTTACGAGACCCTGGCCGACCCGTCGGTGACCGTGCGGTTCCCGATCACCTCCGGCCCGCTGGCCGGGCGGGCCGCGCTGCTGGTCTGGACGACCACCCCGTGGACGCTGGTCTCCAACACCGCCGTCGCCGTGCACCCCGGCGTGACCTACGTCGTGGCACGGGACGGCGACTCCGGCGAGCAGGTCGTCGTCGCCGAGCCGCTGGCCGAGAGCGTCCTCGGCGAGGGCTGGGAGGTCGTCGAGCGGCTCCCGGGCACCGCCCTCGAGGGCGTGACCTACCAGCGCCCCTTCGACCTGGTGGGCTTCCCCGAGCCCGACGACCCCGAGCGCCCGGCCCACCGGGTCCTGCTCGCCGACTTCGTGACCACCGAGGACGGCACCGGCCTGGTGCACATGGCCGCG
Source organism: Actinomadura alba (assembly GCF_014323705.1). Classification (GTDB taxonomy): domain Bacteria; phylum Actinomycetota; class Actinomycetes; order Streptosporangiales; family Streptosporangiaceae; genus Actinomadura_C; species Actinomadura_C alba. The sequence goes on along the minus strand of NZ_JABVEC010000004.1, from coordinate 299,836 downwards.
GCGTTCGGCGCCGACGACTTCGCCGCCTGCCGGGCGGCCGGCCTGCCCGTGGTCAACCCGATCCGGGCGGACGGCCGGTTCGAGGACTCGGTGCCGCTCGTCGGCGGGGCGTTCTTCAAGGACGCCGACCAGACGCTGGTCAAGGACCTCGAGGAGCGCGGGATGCTGTTCCGCTCGGAGACCTACGAGCACAGCTATCCGCACTGCTGGCGGTGCCACACCCCGTTGCTCTACTACGCCCTGCCCGCCTGGTACATCCGCACCACACAGGTCAAGTCGCGGCTGCTCGAGGAGAACGAGCGCACCGGCTGGTACCCCGACTCCATCAAGTGGGGCCGGTACGGCGAGTGGCTGCGGAACAACATCGACTGGTCACTGTCGCGCAGCCGCTACTGGGGCACGCCGCTGCCGCTGTGGGTGTGCGACGAGGACCACGTGACCTGCGTCGGCTCGCTCGGCGAGCTGTCCTCGCACGCCGGCCGGGATCTCACCGCGCTCGACCCGCACCGCCCGTACGTCGACGACATCACCTTCGACTGCCCGGAGTGCGGCGGGACCGCGCGGCGGGTGCCCGACGTCATCGACGCCTGGTACGACTCCGGTTCGATGCCGTTCGCGCAGTGGGGCGCCCCGTACCGCAATGCGGAGGTCTTCGAAAAGTCCTATCCCGCGCAGTTCATCTCCGAGGCCATCGACCAGACCCGGGGATGGTTCTACTCGCTGATGGCCGTCGGCACCCTGGTGTTCGACCGGTCGTCGTACGAGAACGTCGTCTGCCTCGGCCACATCCTCGCCGAGGACGGCCGCAAGATGAGCAAGCACCTCGGCAACGTCCTCGAGCCGATCCCGCTGATGGACAAGCACGGCGCGGACGCGCTGCGGTGGTACATGGCGGCGAGCGGGTCGCCGTGGTCGGCCCGCCGCGTCGGCGACGGCCCGCTGTCGGAGATCGTCCGGAAGGTGCTCCTGACGTACTGGAACACCGCGTCCTTCTTCGTGCTGTACGCCAACGCGTGCGGCGAGGAGACCTCCGCCGGCGGGGCCCGGCCCTGGACACCGGACCGCGTGCCCGAGGCGCCCGCGCCCGCCGACCGGCCGCTGCTGGACCGGTGGGTGCTCGCCGAGCTGCACCGGACCGTACGTGAGGTGGACACCGCCCTGGAGGGCTTCGACACCGCCCGCGCCGGCCGCAGGCTCGCCGAGTTCATCGACGACCTGTCCAACTGGTACGTCCGGAGGTCGCGGCGGCGGTTCTGGGAGGGTCCCGAGACCCCTGAGGGCGCGTCGGCGTTCACCACGCTGTACGAGTGCCTGGAGACGCTCACCCGGCTCCTGGCCCCGATCGTGCCCTTCCTCACCGACCATGTCTGGGACGCCATCCGGCCCGCAGGTGCGGCCGAGTCGGTGCACCTCAGTTCATGGCCGACGGTGTCCGAGGAACTGCTCGACGAGACGCTGAGCGAGCGGATGTCGCTCGTCCGGCGACTCGTGGAGCTGGGCCGCGCGGCCCGGGCTGCATCCGCCGTACGGACCCGCCAGCCCCTCGGCCGGGCCCTCGTGGGCGCGTCGGGCTGGGCGTCGCTCCCGGCAGAGCTGCGCGCCCAGATCTCCGAGGAGCTGAACGTCACCGGCCTCGAGGACCTGTCCACGGCACTCGCGGGCGGCGACGACCTCGTCGACTACGAGGTGAAGCCGAACTTCCGCGAGCTCGGCAAGCGCTACGGCAAGGACACGCCGAAGGTCGCCAAGGCGGTGACCGGCGCGGACCCGGCCGGGCTGGTCCATGCCCTGCGCGGCGACGGCACGGTCACGATCGGCGTGGCCGACGTCGGCGACGTCGAGCTCGGATCGGCCGATGTGATCGTCACCGAGCGGCCGCGGACCGGCTGGGCGGTGGAGAGCGCGGCCGGTGAGACGATCGCGCTGGACCTGACGGTCACGCCGGACCTGCGCCGGGCCGGCCTCGCACGCGAGGTGATCAGGTTGGTGCAGGAGACCCGCAAGGCCACCGGGCTGGAGGTGACCGACCGCATCGAGCTGTGGTGGGAGACCCACGACACCGAACTCGAGTCGGCGCTGCGCGAGCACGGCGGCGAGGTCGCGGCGGAGGTGCTGGCCGTGGCGACGCACCAGCGGAGGCCCGGCGAGGATCTCGCGGCGCACCGGGACGACGACCTCGATCTCACCCTCTGGCTTCGCAGATCCGAGGCCGGCTGACGGCACCGCACCGCCGGGTCGCGCGGCCGTGCACGCCCTCTGGGCGGCCGGCCGCGAGACCCGGCGGAGAGGGCTTGGTCGAGACACATCTTGTGCGGAATGATGCGGACGTGGACCTTCCAGACCAGTCACCGCACACCGGGCCGCCCGAGCCGTCGCTCATGCGGGCCTCGGACGCGGATCGGGACCGGGTCGCAGATCAGCTGCGTGAGGCCCTGGCCGAGGGCCGGCTCACGCCCGAAGAGCACGCGGAGCGCGTCGAGCGCGTCTACGCCGCGAAGACCTACGCCGAACTCGCTCCGATCGTTCAGGACCTCCCGGTAGAGGAGGGCTCCTCCACCGCTCCACCGGGGCCTGGCGTGCGGCTCCACAAGGACACGAGCCTTCCCGCCCCCAGCCGTCAATCCGCGAACATCGTCGCGATCTTCGGTGGGGCGGAGCGGAAGGGCCGCTGGCTGGTGGAGCCCCAGACCGGCGTGCTGGTCGCGTTCGGCGGCGCGGAACTCGACTTCCGGCGGGCCGTGCTTTCTCAGCGCGAGGTCACGGTCAACATCGTCTGCCTCTTCGGCGGGGTGGAGGTCAAGGTCCCCGAGGGCGTGCGGATCGTCGGCTCCGGGGTGGCCATCTTCGGCGGGAACACCGTGCCGTCCGACGACCCGCTCGACCCGGACGCCCCCGTCATCCGGTTCACCGGGCTCACCCTGTTCGGCGGGGTCGACGTCAAGCGGGTGAAGGACACCTCGGATCTGGACCGGCAGGAGTTGCGCCGTCGCGAACGTGAACTTCGCCAGGCGCGACGGGAGATCCGGCGGCAGAGCCGCGGACGCCGCCGCGATCACGACACGAGCTGATCCCGGGCCGGGGCACGCGCCGGAGAGCGGGTCCGCTCACTGCCGCGTGCCGCCCTGGCCGGCGACCTCGATCAGTCGCGCGCGTGTTCCTTGTCGGGCTCGCACACCAGGCAGGGTGTGCATCCCCGGGCCGTGGCCTCGGAGCGCGACAGCGCCTCGATGTCGTCGGCGTCGTCTCCGATGTCGACGATCAGCGCGCAGTCGGCACGGTGGTAGCGCTTGGTGCCGCTCAGGATCCGCACCTGCGGCCCCTCGGCCGCGGTGCCGGACTCGCTCGCCCGGCCGGAACCGGCCGTTTCATACTCGGCGGACTCCGTCGTGCCGGCGGGCCCCTGAGCGGTCTCGCGGTCGTCGTCCGCCCGCCCACCGTGCTCGGACGCCCCGTGGTCCAGGGTCCCCCGGCTCTTGGTCCCATGGGAACCCGTGCCCTCGTCCCGTGTGTCGCTGGCCCGTGTGTCGCTGGCCCGTGTGTCTCCGGACCGCGTGTCACTGGCGCGGGTGTCGTCGTCCCCGGTGTCGTCCGGTCGCGTGTCGTCGGTCCGGCCATCGCCGGACCGGGTGCCGCGACCGCGCTTCTCATCGGCCGGCTCGACGGTCTCGAACTCCGCGGTGCCGGCCTGCGTCGCCCGCTCCTCGGCAGGGAGACCGGCACGCAGTGGCGACGGGGCGCTCCCCGCGGGCGGCAGCCAGATCGAATCCGGTTCGCTCGGAGTCGTGCGCGAGCCCATGCCGCTGGTGGACCGCTCACCGGCCCTCTCGGCCGCGTCGTCGCGCTTGCGGCCGGGTAGCCCGTCCGCGGTGGTCTCGTTGTCGCCGGGGCCCGATTCCCCATGGCGCGGTCCGGACGAGAGCGGGCCGCGTCGCCGCCCGCCACCGGCCGCCGGGGGGGTCGTGCGCTGCTCGGCTCCGGGCTTGCCGGGCGACGGTGCGCCGGCACCCACGGATGCGTTCGACGCGGTCGGCCCGGCCTTGTCGGCTCGCTTCTTCGCCGAGCCGGGAGCCTCGCTCCGGCCGGCCGCGGAGCCGGCCCTTTCCCGCTTCCCGGTGGCGCCCGGCCCCTTGTCCCCGGACACCGCGGCGCGCGCCGCCAATGCGGTGTCGGGCATGCAGGCCGTACAGGGGCTGAACCCCTCCTCCTGCGCCTCGGCGTAGGTCAGCTCTTCCTTCTGCCGCCCCATGAGCTGGCGGCAGTTGTCGAGGTGGTACCGCTTCCGGCCCCGTACGACGTAGACCAGCGCATCGCCGGGCACGTCGACCGGCTGCGCCGGAATCTTGAGCGTGTCTTCCGTGGCGGCGTCGCCGCCCGCCGGTTCAAGGCCTCCCGTGACCTTGCCGGCCTGCTTACGCCCCTTCTTGTCGCCCTTCGGCCTCTTCCCCGAGGTCGGCCCGACCGCGGCGAACAGCTCCTTGCGACGCAGGAAGACCCCGATGGCGAGACAGAGGGCCGAGACAATGCTGATCGCGATCGAAACGTAGATCAGCGCCAGCCCGTCCTGGCCCACGACCTCCGTACCCGAGTTGCCGAACACAACGCCCGCGATGAGCAGGGCGATCGCCAGCACAACGAGTAGGCCACTCAGGATGATCACAGGGTCTCTCTCCCTCTACAGGACAAGCGCCAGCCCGATGGAGTCGCGTCGGCCATGAGCGCCGGCGTGATGTCGGCGACATCCGCGGCACGGCCGATGGCGGACCTTACCGGCTGTCGCGCCTCTCACGAGCACGGCATGACTGTCGGCTCAACGAGAGTTCCATACTCCGCGCGACGTCACAATCTCAGCGCCTCTCGTGCGGAGGATTGTCGCCGACCGAGTGGAATGCACCAGTGCTGCTGTGCTGCGCGTGCTGGATGTGCTGAGGCGGCTCGGCCGGCGGCGGCGGGAACGGCGTCGGACCGGTCGCGGAGGGACCACCCGGCTGCCCGTTACGGCTCTCGACGTGCTGAATCGCGTTCTGCGGAGCGGTCTGCGGCCCACTGGGATTCGGCCCGGTCGGGAACGCACCACTGTCGTTGGTGTTGGCGTCGAGTTCGCGGAGTTGCCCCTCGAGATACGCCTTGAGGCGGCTTCGGTACTCGCGCTCGAAGGCACGCAGGTTGTCCACCTCGCGCTCGAGCTCCTCGCGCTGCTGCACGAGCGAACCCATGACCTGGCGGTGCCGCTCCTGGGCGTCGCGGTCGAGCCCCTCGGCGCGGGAGCGCGCCTCGCTCACGACCTGGTCGGCCTGGCGACGGGCCTTGCCGAGGATCTCCTCGGCCTCCCGGCGCGCGCGGCCGAGCGTCTCGTCGGCCTCCCTGCGGGCGTCGGCGATCGCCTGGTCGGCGGTCTGCTGCGCGAGGGCGAGCACCCGCGCGGCCGTGTCCATGTTGTCTTCGCTGGTCGGCGCCATGCTGAGGCCGATAGAGGGTTCGGGCTCGGGTTTGGGCTCGGGCCGCGGGGGCTCGGGGATCGGCGAGATGTCGGGCTTCGGCTCGACGATCGGCGCCGCCATCGCTGGCACCTTGCCGCGCAGGCACTCGGCCAGCTTCGCCCGCAGCTCCTCGTTCTCCTGGATGAGCCGGTCGAGTTCCGCCTCTACCTCGTCGAGGAAGGCGTCGACCTCCTCTTCGTCGTAGCCCGGCCGCAGCCGGGTGGTACTGAACTGCTTGTTCCGCACGTCGGCGGGTGTCAACGGCATGTTCGTCTCCTTGGCGCGCTTGGAGTCTTGTCCCAAAGGACGGTATCCGATCAGAGCCCCTCCACGAAGATGATCATGATGTAGACCACGAAGAAGAGCACCATGAAGCTGAGGTCCAACGCCACGTTCCCCAGACGCAGGGGTGGGATGAACCGTCTCAGCAACTTCAGCGGTGGGTCGGTGACCGTGTACGTGACCTCGGCCAGCACCAGCACCACCCCCTTTGGACGCCACTGCCGCGCGAAGGACTGCAGCGTCTCGAGGACCAACCTCCCGATGAGCAGTAGGAGGAAGAGGTACAGCAGCGCGCTCAGCACGGTTCCAACAGTTGTCACGGGCACTCTCGCATGTGGCGGTCAGCTCTGGTTGAAGAATCCACGTTCTGCCATCCGGGCTTTGTCCTCCGCGGTCACCTCGACATTGGCCGGCGACAACAGGAACACCTTGTTCGTAACACGCTCGATGCTCCCATGTAGGCCGAACACGAGACCTGCCGCGAAGTCGACCAGACGCTTGGCGTCACTGTCGACCATCTCGGTCAGGTTCATGATCACTGGTGTGCCCTCACGGAAGTGCTCCCCGATGGTTCTCGCTTCGTTGTACGTTCTGGGGTGCAGCGTAGTGATGCGCGCAAGGTCAGTGGTAGCCGAGTCGTAGATTGCCACGGTGCGCCGCTCGACCGGCGACGGAGCGTGACCGTGCTCGCGGTCGCCGGGCTCCGCCGCGCGGGCCGGTTGACCGGTGGGTTCTTCCCCGGCGCGACGCCGCTCGGCGGCCTCGTCGTCGTAGACGTCATAGTCGTCGTAGTCATCGTCGTAGCGGTCGTCCTCGACGAGGCCGAGGTAGACCGCCATCTTGCGCATCGCGCTGGCCATATGTCCCTCCGTCGACCTCTCTGATGCAGACCTGTCTCCGGCGATCGCCCGCCGACTGATACTCGGATCCGCGGGCCTCCGCTCCTGTCCGGCGGAGCCCACTTGGGGGGACATTACCTGACGATTGCCTGTCGGCCACCGAGCAACGCCGTACCAACCCGCACGTGTGTCGCGCCACACGCGATCGCCTGCTCCAGGTCTCCGCTCATACCGGCCGAAACGATCGTCGCGGCCGGGTGGGCGGCCCGGAGCGCGTGCGCGGTGTCGGCGAGCCGGGCGAAGGCCGGTGCCGGATCGGCGCCGAGCGGCGCGACGGCCATCACGCCCCCGAGTTCCAGCCCGTCCGCCGCCGCCACCGCGTCGGCGAGGGCGGGCACGTCGGCGGGCGCGGCACCGCCCCGGCTCTCGGCCCCCGACTCGAGCGAGACCTGCACCAGGCAGCGGAGCGCGCGTCCGGCGCGTACGGCCGCCGTGGAGAGCGCGCTGACCAGCCTCGGCCGGTCCACGGAGTGCACGACGTCGGCGTACGCGGCGACCGACCGTACCTTGTTGGTCTGCAGCCGGCCCACGAAATGCCAGGTCAGCGGCAGGCCGGCGCACTCCGCCGCCTTGGCGGCCGCCTCCTGGTCGCGGTTCTCGCCGACGTCCGTCACCCCCAGGTCCGCGAGCAGGCGGACGTCCGAGGCCGGGAACGTCTTCGTCACGGCGATCAGAGTGATCTCACGCGGGTCGCGGCCCACGGTCTCGCACGCGGCGGAGATCCGTTCGCGAACGGCCCGGAGATTCGCTCTGATCGTCTCGCGGCGGTCGCCGGATGGTTCTGCGGTCACTTGCCCTGCCTCCGGCTCGGGGGGCGCGACGGCCGGCCCGTCATTTCTCGCAGGCGTCAGGCCGTCTCCGGCCATCTCCTACACCTCACGCCATCATGGCCTGAGCCAGACGAAACCGGCGAATCGCCCGGTTCGTCCGTCACGGCGGTAGGAGAACAGCTCCGGGGACTCCATCGTGCACCGCCGGTCACGCGAGATCTCGACGACCCCCGCCGCGCGCAGCTGGGCGGTGACACCCGCGCGGATGTCCAGGCCCGGCGTGCCGGCGCGGGTCGTGGCGTAGGCCTCCGGCACGACGGCGGCGACCTCGTCGCGCAGGCCGGCGGGCACCTCGTAGCAGTCTCCGCACACGGCGGGGCCGATCGCGGCGCGCACCCGGCCGGGCTCGGCGCCGTGCTCGCGCATCGCCGCCAGAAGGGCGGGCACCACCCCGGCTGCGGTGCCGGGACGTCCGGCGTGCGCGGCACCCACCACGCGGGCCACCGGGTCGGCGAGCAGGATCGGCGCGCAGTCGGCCACGAGCACCCCGAGCGCCAGGCCCGGTTCGGTGGTCAGCACACCGTCGACGCCGGGCGGATCGGCCTGTCCGGGCTCGGGAAGCAGCGGCCCGGTGGCCACCGCGATGTCCGCGCCGTGCACCTGGCGCATCCAGACCGTACGGCCGGGCGATGTCCCGAGGGCCTCTTCGGCGAGAGTGCGGTTCTTGCGGACCACCTCGGCGTCGTCGCCGACCGCACCGCCCAGATTGAGCGAGTCGTACGGCGCGGAGCTCGTGCCACCCTCTCGGTCGGTGAAGGCCGCTCCGATGCCCTCACCGAGGCCGACGCGTGCGACCACTACTTCAGGAAGTCGGGCACGTCGAGGTCGTCGTCCTCGTCGAAGACGACCGGGCGCCGCCGGACCGGCTCACTAGCGGTGACGCTCGCCGCGGACGGCTCCGACGCCGGCCGCGGCACCTTAGGGCGCGCTGCGCTCTGCGCCTCACGCTCGTCGATGTCGTCGGACTGGGCGGCCGACTGCTCGCCGCCCTGCGACCGCTCGCCGTGCTCGGGCACCTCGTCGTCCTGCGGCACCGGCCGCGGCGCGGCGGAGTCGGAGACGACGGAGGAGACGGGCACCGCCGGAGCGGCCGGCGGCGGCGCGGGACGTGGCGGCGGAGGGGCGGGCCGGGCGGGCTGCGCCGCCCGCTGGCTCTGCGCGACCGGCATCGGCGCCGGCTTGGACGGCGCGCCCTCGTCGAACCCCGCCGCGATGACGGTCACCCGGACCTCGTCGCCGAGGGCGTCGTCGATGACGGCGCCGAAGATGATGTTCGCGTCGGGAGCGGCCGCGTTGGAGACCAGCTGAGCGGCCTCGTTGATCTCGAAGAGGCCGAGGTCCGACCCACCGGAGATGGACAGCAGCACGCCGTGCGCACCGTCGATGCTCGCCTCGAGCAGCGGGCTGGAGATGGCCATCTCGGCGGCCGCCACCGACCGGTCGTCGCCGCGGGCCGAGCCGATGCCCATGAGCGCCGAGCCGGCACCGGACATGACCGACTTCACATCGGCGAAGTCGAGGTTGATCAGACCGGGTGTCGTGATCAGGTCGGTGATGCCCTGCACACCGGACAGGAGGACCTGATCGGCGGCCTTGAAGGCGTCGAGCACGCTGACCTGGCGATCGGAGATCGACAGCAACCGGTCGTTGGGGATGACGATGAGGGTGTCGACCTCGTCGCGCAGCGTCTCGATGCCGGCCTCGGCCTGCATCGCCCGGCGCTTGCCCTCGAAGCTGAAGGGCCTCGTGACGACACCGATCGTGAGGGCCCCGAGCGAGCGCGCGATGTTGGCCACCACGGGCGCCCCGCCGGTGCCGGTGCCGCCGCCCTCGCCGGCCGTGACGAAGACCATGTCGGCGCCCTTGAGGACCTCCTCGATCTCCTCCCGGTGGTCCTCGGCGGCCTTGCGGCCCACATCGGGGTTGGCTCCGGCGCCGAGACCGCGGGTGAGCTCTCGGCCGACATCCAGCTTGACGTCGGCGTCACTCATCAGCAGCGCCTGGGCGTCCGTGTTGATCGCGATGAACTCGACGCCCTTGAGACCCTCCTCGATCATCCGGTTGACGGCATTGACGCCGCCGCCGCCGATGCCGACGACCTTGATGACCGCGAGGTAGTTCTGCGGTGCTGCCACGACGAGGGGCCTTTCCGCTCGTTCTATCGAACCGGCCGGCCCAGTCCGTGAACCGGTACCGCCGCGGTGTTGCTGACCTGGTCATTTCTCGTGGGCCGGGCCGGCCGCCGCCGTTCCCAACCCTCACCCTCAAGTTGAGGCTTACAGTTATGTCAACCTGAAGGCTGATACGGACAGTAGGTGCGGTCAACCTCCAGGGTCAACTAACCCGGCACGAACTGAACCGGCGTGTCGCGGTGGGTCCGGGTTGCCCCGGTTGATGAGCCGCCGCACCCCCGTACCTCCCCAGATCACGAACCGATCTTCCCAGCCTGCCCCATGGAACACCTCCAAGGCGGAGGGCGACACACGGTGTCGCCCGTCACAGCGTCTCGCATCAACGGTCCGGCGTCCCGCATCCCCGCGTCGAGCGCGTGTCACTCATCGTGTCGTGACGACCTCGGGCGAGCTGACGTCGACGATACGAGCCGCTCGCCCCTCGGGCGTGGCCAGCAGGGCGTCGATCAGCCGCACCTTCTCTTCGGACCGCTCCGCGGCCCCCCACACGACCGTCGTCCCCGACTTGAAGCGCAGGGTGACCGACTCGGGGCTGGACGCCTCGATCTGGGCCAGCCGCCGGGCGAACCGGGCGGGCAGGTCGCCCCGCACTCTCAACGCCGCCGCGGTCGCCGGGTCGGCCGCGCTCGGATTCGCCACCATGAGCGTCGGCAGACCGGCCGGCCGACGCGAGGTGGTGACCACGATCACGCCGTACCGGTCCATCTCGTAGAACTTGTGCGCGCGCTCCACCACGACGACCGGCACCCGTTCCCTGACGACGATCCGTACCGTCGCCGGCCACCGCCGCACCACGCTCGCCGACTCGACCTCGGGAAGCCGCTCGACACGGTCGCGTATCACGTCGGTGTCCATCCGGACCATCGGAGTGCCGAGCGGCACCCTGGCCGTCGTCACCACGCGGTCGCGGGGCAGGATCTTCACTCCGGTGACGTGCACGTCGCGGACGACCAGCAGCCGGGAGCCGAGCAGCACCCACGCGGCGGTCGTGAGCACGCAGACGACCAGCAGGGCCACGCAGATGACCTTCCAGCGGTTGGGCCGCCGAGGGCCCACCGCGCCGCCGGGCGGCCGGTCCCCGGCAGGCTCCGCCCTGGCCGGTCCCGTCGTCGTACCGGTGTCCGTCATCGCCGCCGCCGTTCCACCCGCTCCCGTGAGTCCCCTAGATGATGGCCCGAACCCCGCCGGGAGCCCGGGATCCCACGCCGACCGCGCCGTACCCCGGTGCCGGCCGCCCGGCGGACGGCTCGCGCGTCAGCACAACCGGTCGAGGATGAGGGGGCCCAGCCGGGTGACGTCGCCGGCGCCCAGCGTGATGATGACGTCCCCGGCCCTGACCAGCTCGGCGACCGTGGCGGGCACATCGTCCCAGGCCGGGGCGTAAACGACCTCGGGAGCGTCGCGCCCGTCCGATCCGGGCCGCACGCGGTCGGCGACGAGCCGGCCGGTCACGCCCGGCTCGGGGTCCTCGCGCGCGCCGTAGACGTCCATGACCACCACGACGTCGGCGAGGCCGAGCGCCGCGCCGAACTCGTCGGCGAAGAAGCGGGTGCGGCTGTAGAGGTGCGGCTGGAAGACCGCGACGATCCGGCCGGCGCCCTTCTCGCGCACGTAGTCGCGGGTGGCGCTGAGGTCCGCGGTGAGCTCGGTCGGGTGGTGGGCGTAGCTGTCGAACAGTTGCGCTCCGCCGGCCTCGCCCTTGAGCTCGAGCCGGCGCCGCGCGCCGCCGAACGCCGCCAGCCCCGCCCGCACGGTCGCGAAGTCGTGTCCGAGCGCCAGTGCCACGCCGACGACCGCGGTGGCGTTGTGCGCGTTGTGCCGGCCGGGCACGGCCAGCTCGACGGTTCCGAGGCCGCTGATCTCGAAGCAGGAGCCCAGCCCGCGGGGGCTGAAGCCGGTGATGCGCAGGTCGGCGTCGGGCGACTCGCCGTAGGTCTGGACCGTGAGCCCGCGCGCCCTGCCCTGTGCGGCAACCTCCAGCGCGACCGGATCGTCGGCTCCGGCGACCAGCACCCCGCCCGGCTCGATCCGGTCGACGAACCGCGCGAAGCTCTCCTTGACCTTCTCGAAGCCCCCGTAGTTGTCGAGGTGGTCGGCCTCGACGTTGGTCACGATCGCCACGTGCGGCGTGAGCATGAGGAACGAGCCGTCGCTCTCGTCGGCCTCGGCGACGAATACGTCTCCGCCGCCCTCGTCGGCGCCGAGCCCGGTGGTGACGAGCTGCCCGCCGATGCAGTAGGCGGGGTCGGCACCGGCGTGCTGCAGCGCCACCGTGAGCATCGAGGTGGTGGTCGTCTTGCCGTGGGTCCCGGCCACGGCGACGCCGCGGCGGCCCGCCATGAGCGAGGCCAGCGCCGCGGCGCGGTGCAGCACCCGCAGCCCGCGTTCCCGCGCGACGACGAGCTCGGGGTTGCCCTCGCGGATCGCCGTGGACACCACGACCGTGTCGGCGTCGCCGACGTGCTCGGCGGCGTGCCCGACGAAGACCTTCGCGCCGAGCTCGCCCAACTGGCCGAGCAGTTCGGAGTCGCGGGCGTCACTGCCGGACACGGCGATGCCGCGCTTCAGCATGATGCGGGCGATGCCCGACATGCCCGCGCCGCCGATGGCGATGAAATGCACCTTGCCCAGTTGATCGGCCGGTATGGCGCCGGCCGGGTGGCCGGCGCTCACTGGGCGCCCCTGCTCCGCACCACGTCGTAGACCATCCGGGCGAGGGCGACGTCGGCGTCCCTGCGGCCGAGCCGGGCCGCGGCCTCGGACATCCGCGCGACCTGGTCGGCGTTGGACAGGATCGGCAGCAGGTTGCCGAAGATCCACTCCGGGGACAGGTCGGCGTCGTCCACCAGCAGGCCACCGCCGCCGGCGACGATCGGCTCGGCGTTGAGGCGCTGCTCGCCGTTGCCGTGCGGCAGCGGGACGTACACCGCCGGCAGCCCGACGGCCGCGAGCTCCGCGCAGGTCATCGCGCCCGCGCGGCACATGGCCACGTCGGCGGCGGCGTAGGCGAGGTCCATCCGGTCGCAGTACGGCAGCGTGACGTACTGCGGCCCGTCGGCGGGCGCGGGCTCCTCGGTGTTCTTGGGCCCCACGATGTGCAGGACCTGGATGCCGGCCGCGCGGAACGCCGGTGCCGCGGCCACCGCCGCGCGGTTGAGCGAGCGCGCCCCCTGGGAGCCGCCGAAGATCAGCAACGTGGGCAGGTCGGGCATGAGCCCGAAGTAGGAACGCGCCTTGTCGCCCATGGCCAGCCGGTCGAGGCTGGTGATCTCACGCCGCAGCGGGATGCCGACGAACCTGGCGTGCGGCAGGGCGGAGTCCCGATGGGAGACCGCGACGTTCTCGGTGAAGCGCGCGCCGAGCCGGTTGGCCAGGCCCGCGCGCGGGTTGGCCTCGTGCACGATGATCGGCACTTTCCGCTTGCGCGCCGCGAGGTAGCCGGGCGTCGCAACGTAGCCGCCGAACCCCACGAGCACCTCGGCCCGGGCCCGGTCGAGCACGCTCGCCGCCGCGTTGATGGCACCGCGCAGGCGGCCCGGAACGGTGAGCAGCCTGGGCGTCAGCGTACGGGGCAGCGGAACGGGCGGGATCAGCGCCAGCTCGTAACCGCGCTGCGGGACCAGACGGCTCTCCAGGCCACGCTCCGTGCCGAGGCAGGTGATCTCGACTCGCGGATCCTCCCTGCGCAGCGCGTCAGCAAGGGCAAGAGCGGGTTCGATGTGTCCAGCGGTTCCGCCGCCGGCCAGGACAACCCTCATGCTCGGGTACGCCTCCTTGTTGTCTTCCGCTCCCCTGAGCGGATTCCGTCCTGAACTCAGCGGCGCTTTTCAGGGCGTTGTCCGCACAGGGCCGTTCTCACCAGATCACACGCCTATCGCCGTGCCAGGCCCAGCCAGCTTAGGGCCCGTCGCACCGGTCCGGGGCCCCGCGCGGCAAGCGCCTGGCGCGCTCCGGGTTCCCGTTTCGCGAACGACAGCAGCATCCCGAGCGCGATCAGGGTCGGGATCAGGGCGGATCCCCCGTAGGAGACCAGCGGCAACGGGATGCCCGTGATGGGGAGCACACCGATGACCGCCCCGATGTTCACGATCGCCTGGACCACCACCCACGCGGTGACGCCGGCGGCGGCCAGGCGCATGAACGGATCCTTGACCCGCCGCGCGATCCGCAAGCCCGCGTAGGCAAGCAGCCCGAACAGCCCCAGCACGACAAGCGTACCGACCAGTCCGAGCTCTTCCCCAATGATCGCGAAGATGAAGTCGGTCTCGGAATGTGGGAGATACTGCCATTTCGCCCGGCCCTCGCCCAGTCCGGTGCCGAACCACCCGCCCGACGCCACGGCGAAGAGCCCCTGGAGGCCCTGGTAGTTGTCCTTGAGCGGATCGCCGGTCGGGTCGAGGAAGCCGGTGAGACGCCGCATGCGGTACGGCTCGACCACGATGAGGATGGCGACGAGCACGCCGATCAGGCCGGTGATGCCGACGAACAGCCGCGCGGGCGCGCCGACCACCCACAGCACGGCGAGGAAGATCGTGAGCAGCACCAGCGTGGTGCCGAGGTCGTTGCCGAGCATCACCAGCAGCACGACCAGGCCGGTGCCCGGCAGCAGCGGCATGAGCAGCTGCCGCCATTCGTTCAGCTGTCTCAGCTTCTCCTTGCGGGCGAGCAGGTCGGCGGCCCAGAGTACGAGACCGAGTTTCGCCGGTTCCGACGGCTGGAGCTGGAAGCCCCCGCCGAACCGGAGCCAGCGCGTGGCACCTCCCGCGGTCTGCCCGAGCCCGGGCACGAGGACGAGCACGAGCGCCAGCACCGACAGGAGCAGCAGCGGGTAGGCCAGCGCACGGAACGCCTTGGGGGCGAGCCGGGCCGCCAGCCACATCAGCGGCAGCCCGATGCCGACCCACATCGCCTGCTTCTGCAGGAGCGTGAAGGCCGAGCCGGTGGCCTGGAGCTGCTTCACGCTGGAGGCCGACAGCACCATGGTGAGACCGAGGGTGAGCAGCAGCACCGAGCAGCCGAGCACCAGGTAGTACGACGTGAGCGGCCGGTCGAGCAGCCCGATCACGGCCACCACCTGCCCTCGCACTCCCGGGCGCTCATCGTCGTCATGAGGGCGGTCGGCCGCCGCGGCCGCCTTGTCGGGTGCCTTGCTCGGTGCGGTGGTCATGGCCGCGCCTCCGGCGCGGCGGCTCGGGGCGCTTCGAGGCGGCGGTTTCCCTCGTCGCTCCGGTCGCTCATGGCGTCAGCGGGTCTCGGCGAGCCGGCGGACGGCCGCGGCGAACGCGTCGCCCCGGGCCCCATAGCTGGTGAACATGTCGAACGACGCCCCGGCCGGGGCCAGCAGCACCGTGTCGCCCGGCGCGGCCAGGCGCGTCGCCTCGGCCACGACCCTGTCCATGATGTCGTCCATGGACTCAGTCTCGGTGCCGGAGACGTCCACCACCGGGACATTTGGCGCGTGTCGCGCAAGAGCCCTCGCGATCTGTGCCCGGTCGGCTCCGAGCAGTACGGCGCCGCGCAGCCGGTCCGCGCGCGATCGGACGAGGTCGTCGACGTCGGCGCCCTTGAGCAGGCCGCCCGCGATCCACACGATCGAGTCGTACGCGGCCAGTGACGCCGCGGCGGCGTGCGGGTTGGTCGCCTTGGAGTCGTCGACGTAGTCGACCTTGGCGACGGTCGCGACCGGGGCGTTGCGGTGCGGATCGGGCCGGAAGGCGCGCAGCCCCTCGCGCACCGCCTCGGTGGGAACGCCGTAGGCGCGGGCCAGGGCGGCGGCGGCCAGGGCGTTCGCGACGTTGTGGGGGGCGAAGGGGCGGATGTCGCGCAGTTCGGCGAGCTCGACCGCCTCGGTCGCCGGGTCGGGCACGAAGGCCCGGTCGACGAGCAGGCCGTCGACGACGCCGAGCTGTCCGGGCGCGGGAGTGCCGAGGGTGAAGCCGACCGTGCGGCCCGCGCCCTCGGCCAGCCGTACCGACCACGGGTCGTCGGCGTTGACGACGGCCAGCGCAGCTGAGACGAAGATCTTGCCCTTGTCGGCGGCGTAGGCCTCCATCGAACCGTGCCAGTCGAGGTGGTCGGGCGCCACGTTGAGCACGGCCGCGGCGTAGGGGGCGACCGTGTCGGACCAGTGCAGCTGGTAGCTCGACAACTCCACGGCGAGCACGTCATGCCCGCCCGCGGGCTCTTCGCCGCCGGTCGCGGGCGCGCATGCGACCGCCTCGACGATGGGGGTGCCGACGTTGCCGACGGCCATCGCCCGATGCCCGGCGGCGGTGAGGATGCAGGCGAGCATGCGGACCGCCGTGGTCTTGCCGTTGGTCCCGGTCAGCGCCAGCCACGGCGCGGCGCCGGGCCCGCGCAGCCGCCAGGCGAGCTCGACCTCGCCGAGGACTTCGACGCCGACCTCGGCCGCCGCGGTGAGCAGCGGGGCGTCCGGCCGCCAGCCGGGCGAGGTGACGACGATCTCGGTGCCGGCCGGCAGGGTCGCACCGTCGCCCAGGCGCACCGTGATGCCCTGGCGCTCCAGCTCGGCGGCCTGCTCTCTGCGCGGCCCGTCGTCACGGGCGTCCACGATCGTGACGCGCGCGCCGCGCTCGGCCAGCACACGGGCGGCGGCGAGTCCGGACACGCCGAGCCCCGCCACGCAGACCGCTGTGCCCGGCCGGACGGCGTCACCGCCGTCGGCCGTCCCGCTCCGCCCGCCCGCCCGGGGCCGATCGCCTCGGCCGGGGCGGGAAGGCCCGCGGGCATCGGTCATTTGGGCACCCATTCGAGATAGAACACGCCGAGGCCGATGGCGACGAACAGGGCCGACATCAGCCAGAACCGCACGACGATCGTCGTCTCGGCCCAGCCGGACAGCTCGAAGTGGTGCTGCAGCGGGGCCATCTTGAACACCCGTTTCCCGGTGGCCTTGAAGCCGCCCACCTGAATGATCACCGACAGCGTGATGATCACGATGAGCCCGCCGAGAATGGCGAGCAGGAACTGGGTGCGGGTGGTGATCGCCAGGCCGACGAGGACGCCGCCGAGCGCGAGCGAACCCGTATCGCCCATGAAGATCTTCGCGGGGGGCGCGTTCCACCACAGGAAGCCGAAGACTCCGCCGAGCACCGCGGCCGCGACGACGGCGAGGTCGAGCGGGTCGCGGACGCTGTAGCAGTTCGGCGCGAGGGCGTTGTCGAAGCAGCTGTTGCGCAGCTGCCAGTTACCGATGATCACGTAGGCGGCGAGCACCATGCCCGCCGGCCCGGCGGCGAGACCGTCGAGGCCGTCGGTCAGGTTGACCCCGTTCGAGACGCCCTGGATCAGGATCAGCGCCCAGACCACGAACAGATACGGGCCGATCGAGGGGCCGAAGTCCCGCAGGAACGACAGGTGCGTCGTCGCGGGCGTGACGTCGTAGCCGTTCGGGAAGTTCAGCACCCCGACCGAGAAGACGACGCCGATCAGCACGATGCCGATCGCCTTGGCACTACTCCGCAGGCCGAGGCTGCGCTGCTTGAAGACCTTGATGTAGTCGTCGACGAACCCGACGACGCCGAGGCCGACCATGAGCATCAGCACCAGCCCCCCCGACCAGGTGGGCGGAGACCCGGTGAGCAGGTGCGCGGCGGCGTAGCCGATCACCGACCCGACGACGAACACGGCACCGCCCATGGTGGGTGTGCCGCGCTTGTCGAGGTGGGCTTTGGGGCCCTCTTCGCGGATCATCTGGCCGTATCCGAGGCGGGAGACGAGCCGGATCCACACCGGGGTACCGACGATGCCGATGAACAAGGAGACCGCCGAGGCGATGAGGATGTTGGTCACGCGCCGGTCCTCCCCCCCGGCCGTTCGTCCGGCCCGTCGTCGAGCAGTGCCTGGGCGACCCGCTCCAGCCCCGCGACGCGGGAACCCTTCACCAGTACGACGTCCCGCGGCCGGAGCCGCTCGTTCAGCGCCGCCACCGCGGCGCCGACGTCATCCACCTGTACACACTCTCCCGTCCATGACCCGACTTGCTTGGCTCCTTCGAGCATCGGCGCCGCGTCCGGCCCGACGACGATCAGTCCCGCGAGACCGCATCGCGCCGCGTGCTGCCCGATCTTCTCGTGCTCGGTCACCGAGGCGGCGCCCAGCTCGGCCATCCCGGCCAGTACGGCATAGGCGCGGCGGGTACCGGTGCCCTCGCCGCGGGACATGTGCCGGAGCGCGTCGAGCGCCGCGCGCACCGACTCGGGGTTGGCGTTGTAGGCGTCGTTGACGACCGTGACCCCATCGCTCCGCTCGCTGACCTCCATCCGCCACCGGCTCACCGCGGTGGCCTCCGACAGCGCCTCGGTGATCTCGTGCAGTGGCATGCCGACCTCGCGGGCGGCCGCCGCGGCGGCGAGCGCGTTGCCGACGGTGTGCGAGCCGTGCAGCCGCATGGAGACCGGCAGCGTGCCCTCGGGGGTGACCAGCGAGAAACGCGGCCGTCCCGCCTCGTCCAGCCACTCCTCGGTCGCGCGTACGGTGGCGTCCGGTGCCCGGCCGAAGGTGACGATGCGCGCGGGCGTACGGGCCGCCATCGTGCGCACGAGCGGGTCGTCGGCGTTGAGGATCGCCGTACCGCCCGGGGGCAGTGCCTCGACCAGCTCGCCCTTGGCGCGGGCGACCATCTCGCGGCTGCCGAACTCGCCGATGTGGGCGGTGCCGACGTTGAGGACCACGCCGACGCGCGGCGGGGCCACCTCGGTGAGGTAGGCGATGTGGCCGATTCCCCGGGCGCTGTACTCCAGCACGAGGTAGCGGGTGTCCTCGTCGGCGCGCAGCGCCGTGAGGGGGTGCCCGATCTCGTTGTTGAACGACCCGACCGGCGCCACCGTCGGTCCGCGGCGGACCGTGAGCTGCGCGATGAGGTCCTTGGTCGAGGTCTTGCCGGAGGACCCGGTGACCCCGATCACGGTGGCGTCGGGCAACCCGGCCACGACGGCGCGCGCGAGCACCCCGAGTGCCTTGACCACGTCGTCGACGACGACGGCCGGCACGCCGTCGCCGTCCGGGGGGCTGTCGGTCAGCACTCCGGCCGCGCCGGCGGCGACGGCGGCGGCGGCGAAGTCGTTGCCGTCGGCGCGTTCACCGCGGACCGCGACGAACAGGGCGCCGGGCTGGACGGTGCGGGAGTCGATGACGACGGGACCCGTGACCGTGGCGGCGCCGTCCGCTCCGTGCGCGGTGCCCCCCGTGATCTCAGCGATCTTCGCGAGCGAAAGTGAGATCACGCCCGGCTCCCCCGTCCCTCGCTGTGCGACCGGTCGTCCCGCCGCCCCCGCAGGGCCGTGCGCACGACCTCGCGGTCGTCGAAGGCGAGAACCTCACCACCGACGTACTGGCCCTGTTCATGGCCCTTGCCGGCCACGATCACGACGTCGCCCCGGTGTGCCCGGCCGATCGCCAGCTCGATCGCGGCCGCCCGGTCGGGCTCCACGATGACGTGCGCGCGCTCGCTCTGCGGCACCTTGAGGCCGCCTTCGACCATAGCGGCGAGGATGCCGAGAGGGTCCTCGGAACGCGGGTTGTCGTTGGTGAAGATCGCCACGTCGGCCAGCCTGGCGGTGGCCTCGCCCATGAGCGGGCGCTTGCCCTTGTCGCGGTCTCCGCCGCAGCCGAGCACCGCGATGAGCCGTCCTTCGGTGACCGGCCGCAGCGCGGTCAGCACGGCCTCGACGGCCCCGGGCTTGTGCGAGTAGTCGACGAGGGCCACGAAGTCCTGACCCTCGTCGACCCGTTCCAGCCGGCCGGGGACGCCGGTCAGCGAACCGACGCCCTGGACGGCCGTCGGCAGCGCGATCCCCGCCTCGACCAGCGCCACGATGGCCCCGAGGGCGTTCGCCACGTTGAACGGCCCGGGCAGCTGCACCGCGGCGTCGACCTCGACACCGCCGGGCCCGACGATCCGGAAGACGCTGCCGTCGGCGCCGAGACGGACGTCGTCGGCCCGCCAGTGGGCCGAGGGGTCCCCCACCGCCGAGAAGGTCGTCATCGGCACCTCGGCGATGTCGAGCAGCGTCTGCCCGTACACGTCGTCGAGGTTCACCACGCCGACCCGGCAGTACTCCGGCGTGAACAGCCGGGCCTTGGCCTCGAAGTAGGCCTGCATGGTCGGGTGGTAGTCGAGATGGTCCTGGGACAGGTTCGTGAAGAGCGCGACGTCGTAGAACGCGCCGCCGACCCGCCCCTGCTCGAGAGCGTGGCTGGAGACCTCCATGGCGGCCGCGCCGACCTGGCGCTCGCGCATCATCGCGAAGATCGCGTGCAGGTCGGTGGACTCGGGGGTGGTCAGCGAGCTCGGCAGCCGGGTGCCGCCGATCCGGGTCTCGACGGTCCCGATCACTCCGGTCTCGGCCCCGGCGGCCCGCAGCCCCGCCTCGAGGAGGTAGACGGTGGTCGTCTTACCGCTGGTGCCCGTCACCCCGATGAGCGTCAGGTCCCGCGCGGGCTCGCCGTACACCCACGCGGCGGCGGCGCCGAGCACCGCGCGCGGGTCGGGCGTCACGAGCACCGGCAGCCCGGTGCGGGCCGCGCGCTCGCGGCCGGCCGCGTCCGTGAGGACGGCCACGGCGCCCGCCGCGGCGGCCTGGGAGACGAAGTCGGCGCCGTGGACGCTGCTGCCGGGCAGTGCCGCGTAGAGGTCGCCGGGACGGACGTGGCGAGAGTCATGGGTGATGCCGGTGACCATCACCTGGGCGTACGTGCCCGCATCGCCCCCCTCGTACGCGGGATCGAGCATCCGCGCCAGCCCGGCGAGCGGCCGGGGTGTGTTGGTCGTCGGGCGCATGACGGCTCTTTCGGTACGGGACGGCTTGCTGTCGCTGGAACGCTCTTGTCGGGTTGCTGCTGGGGCCACGGCGAGAGAGTACCCGCCTTGGTCAGCCGCGGGCGTAGATCTGGATCTTCGGTGACCCACTACCGGTCGGCGGGACCTTGCGGGTCTGCAGCGCGAAGGACATGACATCCTTGAACACCGGCGCCGCCACCTCGCCACCGTAGTACCTGCCCTTGGGGGCCTGCAGCACGACCTGGACGACGAGCTGGGGATCGTCGGCGGGCGCGAACCCGGCGAAGGACGCGGTGTAGCCCCCGCCCCGGTAGCAGTGGCAGCGCGGATTGGGCCGCTCGGCCGTGCCGGTCTTGCCCGCGACCCGGTAGCCCGGGATCTGCGCGGCCGGCGCGGTGCCCTCCGTCGTGGTGACCCCCTCGAGCATGCGAGTGATCTCCTTCGCCGTCTGAGTGCTGATCACCCGCCGCTTGGCCGGCTCGGGCGCCGGGGTGAGGCGGCCCTTCTCGTCCGTGGTGCCCGTGACCAGGGTCGGAGCGACGCGAACGCCGCCGTTGGCGATGGTGGCGTAGACGCTGGCCATCTGCAGGGCGTTGACCGACACCGTCTGGCCGAAGGCGATCGGATAGCGGTCGGTCGCGCTCCACTTGGCGGGCGGGTGCAGGATCCCCATGGTCTCGCCGGGGAGCTTCACCCCGGTCGGCTCGCCGAAGCCGAAGGCGCGCATGAACTGGTAGAGCGTCTCGGGGTTGATCTTCTCACTCGCCAGGATCGTCCCGACGTTGCTGGACTGGGCCAGGATCCCGCCGAAGGTGAGGCGTTCGGTGCGGTGCGTGTGCGAGTCCTGGAACTTGCGGCCCTGCCGGTAGATGTGGTCCGGGACGGTGAAGGGGGTCTCGGCGGTGACGCCGGCCTTCTCCATCACCGCAGCGGCGGTGATCACCTTGTTGGTGCTGCCCGGCTCGAACGCCTCTTCGACCGCCGGGTTGGATCGGGCGGCCGGGCTCGAGCGGCCGTAGTCGTTCGGGTCGAATCCGGGTGCCATCGCCATCGCCAGGATGTGCCCGGTCCGCGGGTCCATCACGATGACACTGCCGCTCAGGGCCTTGGTGGCCCGGACCTGGTTCGTGATCGCCTGCTGCGCCTTGTACTGCAGGTCGCTGAGGAGAGCGAGCCGCAGGCCCTGGCCGGGCACCGGCTTGCTCGACTGGTCCTCTCCCATCGGGATGTGCTGGCCGTCCCTGCTGATCTCCACGCGCTGCCAGCCGTCGCGGCCGGCGAGAACGCGGTCCATGCCGTGCTCGAGCCCGCCGCCGCCCTCCCCGTCCCGGTTGACGAAGCCGATGACGTTGGCGGCGAGCGACTCCGCGGGGTAGACCCGGCGGTACTCCGGCAACGTGCCGATGCCCTCGAACCCGAGCGCCCGCACCATCCGCGCCTGGTCGGGCTTGACGCCGTGGACGATGTACTCGAAGCGGCTGTCCGGCGTGCTGATGGCCTTGAGCACCTTGGCCGGGTCGAGGCCGAGCATGGGCGCCAGGGCCTCGACGATCCGCTGCCGCTCGCCGGGCCGGACCATGACGGGATCGGCGAAGATCGCCTGTGCCTCGACCGTCATGGCGAGCTTCGTACCCTGTGCGTCCGTGATCTCGCCGCGGGTGGCGGGCAGATCGATCTTGACGAGGCGCTGCCGGATCGCCTGCTGCGCGTACTGCTGCGACTCGATGCCCTGGAGCTGCACCAGTCGGCCGGCGAACAGGGAGAGCACGAAGGCGATGAGCAGGAGGCCGACGTTGAGCCGCTTGATCGGGTCGCGGCGGCGCATGGGGACGCGTGACCTGGGCCTCGGGGGCGCGGACGCCTTCGCCGGGCGGCGGGCGCCGGTGCCCTTGCCACCGCGGCGCGGGGTCGCCGCGGGCCGCTGGGGCTTCGTGCCGTCGGCCCGGGGCGTGCGACGCGGGGTCCCTCCGCGTACCCCGCCGCCCGAACGCCCCGCCCCGCCGGTGGCGCGGGCCGGGCCCTGGCCGCCCGGTGGCCGGCCCCTGCTGTTCCCCTTGCGCCCCGGAGGCGGCGGGGCGGGGCCGCGGCCGCGCCGCGTCGTCACCTGCGGCCGCCCTCCGGCGCACCCGGCCGGACCGGCTCGGCCGGCTCGCCCCGGGCGGTGACCCCGTCGCCGGGCACGACCGCTCCCGGTACGGCCACCACGCCGGCGGCACCGGCGGCGGCCGCGGCGGGGTGCGGCACCGGCCGCACCCTGGCGCCGATCACCCGGCGGGCCTGCTCGTCGACGAACGCCGGTCGCGTGGGCTGCACCATGCCCAGGGCCTTGGCCTTCTGGGCCAGCCTCTCCGGGGCCTCCTCGCGCGCGATCTCCTCCTGCAGTGCCTGGCGCTGCTGGTTCAGTTGCTTGTTGCTGCGCTGGAGCTTGGTGAGCGTGAACGCGTCCTCGGCCAGCACGGTGTTGAGCAGCAGCAGGCTGACCAGCGCTCCCCCGAGCAGCCCGACCACGAGCAGGACGAAAGGTGCCCGGGGCGGCGCCGTCTGGATGCTCCGGACCCGCGCCGTCCGCGGGCTCTGGGCGCGCGCCGGCTGGGCACCGCCCGTCCGCGTGGCCTCGCGCGACGGTGGGGACGCCTTCGGACGCGTGGAGGGACGTGAGGGGCTCGCCGGAGCCGGCCGCGTCCCGGCCGATGGCTTCGCGGCCTTGGTGTCCTCGGCGCCCCCGCGCCCGGACCGCGGCGAACGCGTGGTCGTCGTGGTCATGCCGTGCCTCCTCGTTCCCTCGCCCGCGGGCTCCGCGTGGCGGCGCGTTCACGCGCCTCTACGCCGGGCCCGCTCCCCGTCTCCCGGATCCGCTCGGCGGCTCGCAGACGCGCCGACGCGGCTCGCGGATTGGTCGTGGTCTCGTCGTCGGAGGGCTGCTCGGCCCCGCGGGTGAGCAGCCGGAACCGGGGCTCGCGATCCGGCAGTGGAACGGGCAGCCCCGGCGGTGTCGTGTCGGCCGCGGCGGCGGCGAGCACCTGCTTGGTGATGCGGTCCTCGAGCGAGTGGTAGGAGAGCACGACCACTCGCCCGCCCACGGACAGCGCGTCCAGGGCGGCGGGCAGCGCTCGCTCCCATGTGCTCAGCTCGGCGTTCACTTCGATGCGCAGTGCCTGGAAGGTTCGCTTGGCCGGATGGCCGCCGGTACGCCGGGTCGCCGCCGGGATCGCGGCGCGCACCACGTCGGCGAGCCGCCGCGTGGACGTGAACGGCTCAGTGCGGCGTTCGCGGGCGATGGCGGCGGCGACGCGGCGCGCGTAACGCTCCTCGCCGTACACCCGCAGGATCCGCGCGAGCTCCTCGGTCGGATAGGTGTTCACGACCTCGGCTGCGGTCATCCCCCGCGTCTGGTCCATCCGCATGTCGAGCGGGGCGTCATGGGAGTAGGCGAAGCCGCGCTCGGTCTCGTCGAGCTGCGGCGAGGACACCCCCAGGTCGAACAGCACGCCCTGGACCGTCGCGACGCCGAGGTCGGAGAGCACGCCGGGCAGTTCGTCGTAGACGGCGTGAGCGAGGCTGACGCGATCCGCGAAGGGGGCGAGCCGCTCGCGGGACCGCTCGAGTGCGGTGGTGTCGCGGTCGAGTCCCACGAGCCGGAGCCGTGGATGCGCCTGGAGAATCGCCTCGGCGTGACCGCCCAGGCCGAGGGTCGCGTCGACGTACACGGGGTCGCGTCCACCGGGACCGGGGTGCGCCAGCGCGGGGGCCAGCAGCGACATGACGCGACCGAGCATGACCGGTACGTGACCGGACCCGGCCGTGTTGTCGTCATTGTGCATCTCGTCACCCCCTGGTGGCGCCACCGCTCGCGGACTGTGGCCATCTCCCCCGAAGTCGCCGGCCGCCGGCGGCCTCGCCCGGCCAGGTCCCCATCCGCTGCCCTGGGAAGACCCGCCGGGAGGCGGGGTGCCATCTGGCGCCGGGGAAGCTGCGCCAGCTGACGTGGAGAGCGGGTGGAGACCTGGCCGAACGTGGGCCGACATCGGTCTCAGGACCGACGACTCAACCGTCATAGGATCCCGGGCAACACCTCCTCGGACAGGTCGGAGAACTCCTGCTCCTGCTGTTCGAGATAGGTCTCCCATGCCTGGGAGTCCCAGATCTCCAAACGCGTGTTGGCCCCTATGACGGTGCAGTCCCTCGTCAGCGCCGCATAGTTGCGCAGTGCCGCCGGAATCGTGATCCGCCCCTGCTTGTCCGGAACCTCGTCGGACGCGCTGGCGAAGAAGACCCGGCTGTAGTCCCGCACGGCCTTCGCGGTGACCGGCGCCGTGCGGAGCGCCTCGGTGATGCGCTGGAACTCTGCCATGGGGAAGACGTACAGGCAGCGTTCCTGACCCTTTGTGATCACCAATCCCCCCGACAGCTCCTCGCGGTACTTGGCCGGTAGGAAAAGTCGTCCCTTTTCGTCAAGGCGCGGTGAATGGGTGCCGAGAAACATCGGCCCCACCTCCCGCGCCCCGTGGAGCACTGCCGCCCTCCACGGCGCACCACTGTACTCCACTCTTCCCCACCGTCAACTGTCAAAACTCCCGTCCCAGGCTGTGTCGAGCGACGAATACCCAGGTCATCGGGGTGGAGCGGAAAGGGGCGGCGCGGTGCGGCCGGGGGGTGGCGCGCCGCGTCATGCGGCCGAGTTGAGGGGAAATCGTCCTCGTTCCCCGTCCGGGGAGTGGCGGAGACGCCGGTGCGGCAGAGTGGTGGGGCCAAATGAACCGGGAGAAGTGACGTACTCATGAACACCCGCATCACCGCCGGCCGGACGGGCGCGTGAACATCGCTTACGAACGTCCGACGACGTACTGTCGGTAAGGCACACAAAATGGGTGACATCGCTCGGCTCGCCGGAAGGACGTACGGCGACATGAGGTACATAGCGACCGCCGGCCGCGCGAGCGGCTGAGGAGGGTTAGTGGCAGTAAGCACGCAAGGCGACATCGGCCGCGGGCTGGACGGGCTGGCGGAGGTCTCGGGCAGGATCCGGGGTGCCATCGAATCGGTCATCGAGGGCAAGCCGGATGTCGTACGGCTGGCGCTCACGGTCCTGCTGGCCGAAGGGCACCTGCTCATCGAGGACGTGCCCGGGGTCGGCAAGACCATGCTGGCCAAGGCACTCGCCCGCTCGGTCGACTGCTCGGTCCGGCGGGTGCAGTTCACCCCGGACCTCCTGCCCAGCGACATCACGGGGGTCAGCGCCTACAACCAGGAACTACGCGAGTTCGAGTTCAAGCCGGGCCCGGTGTTCGCCAACATCGTCGTCGGCGACGAGATCAACCGCGCTTCGCCCAAGACGCAGTCCGCCCTGCTGGAGTGCATGGAGGAGCGGCAGGTCACCGTCGACGGCACCACGTACGTACTCGAACGGCCCTTCATGGTGGTCGCCACCCAGAACCCCGTCGAGATGGAGGGCACCTATCCACTGCCCGAGGCTCAGCGCGATCGGTTCACCGCGCGGATCTCGATGGGCTACCCGGATCCCGGCGCCGAGCTGGAGATGCTCGACGTGCACGGGCAGTCCTCACCGCTCGACCGGCTCGTGCCCGTGGCCTACGCCGATGACGTCCGCGAGCTGATCGAGGTCGTACGGCTGGTGCACGTCTCCTCCGCCGTTCGGCAGTACGCGATCGACCTGGTAACGGCCACCCGCAACCACCCGGAGCTGCGCCTCGGCGCCTCTCCCCGGGCCACGCTGCACCTCGTCAGGGCCGCGAGGGCGCACGCCGCCCTGAACGACCGCGACTACGCGCTGCCCGACGACCTGCAGGAACTGGCCGTGCCGGTGCTGGCGCACCGGCTGCTGCCGAGCTCGGAGGCCCAGCTGGAGCGGAGGCTGCCGGAGCAGGTCGTCGCCGACATCGTCGAGCGGGTACCGGTTCCGAACCCCCGGCACGGCTGAAACCACCCAGCGCGGGTGAGCGCGCCTGCGCGCTCACCCGCGGGACAAGACAGCGCCGCCTGCGAGTCAGCGGGTCCGCTCGATCGTGGACTGGAAGATGAAGAGGACTATCGCCGCCCTCACCACCCGGGGTCGATCCTTCGCCGCCGCCGGGGTGACCGCGATCCTGTGCGCTTTCGTGCTGGGCGAGCGAGACCTGCTCAGGGCGGGGCTGCTCGTCCTCGCACTGCCGCTGCTCTCGGCAATCACCGTCTCGCGGACCCGCTACCGCCTCGCGTGCGCCCGGCGGCTGGAGCCGAGCCGCCTGCCGGTCGGCCATGAGGCACGGGTCGACCTGCGCCTCGAGAACGTCTCGCGGCTCCCGACCGGGCTGCTGCTGGTCGAGGACAGGGTCCCCTATGCCCTGGGCGCGCAGGCCAGGTTCGTGCTCGACCGCATCGAACCGCACGGCGCGCGCGAGCTCAGCTACCGGGTCCGCTCCGACGTGCGCGGCCGGTACCGGGTGGGCCCGTTGTCGGTCCGGCTCGCCGATCCGTTCGGGCTGGTCGAGCTCGACCGGTCGTTCAGCCTCTCGGACACGCTGACGGTGACGCCCGCGCTGGTGCCGCTGCCGCGCGGCCGGGTGAGCGGAGCCTGGACGGGCAGCGGAGAGAGCCGGGCCCGGACGATGTCGAGCACCGGCGACGACGACATCGCCCCGCGCGAGTACCGGCAGGGCGACGATCTGCGCCGGGTGCACTGGCGCTCGACGGCACGCTACGGCGAGCTGATGGTCCGGCGCGAGGAGCAGCACTGGCAGAGCAGCGGAAGCGTGTTCCTGGACACGCGGCGCCGCGTGCACCGCGGTGAGGGGCCGGCCTCGTCCTTCGAGCAGGCGGTGTCGGTGACCGCCTCGATCGGGATATGGCTGAGCCAGGAGGGCCTCGGCCTCCGCCTGGTGACGGACACCGGCGAGACCCTGTCGCCGTCGAGTGTCTTCGACAGCGCGCTGCTCGACGTCCTCGCCACGGTGCGAACCTCCGACGCCCGGTCGCTGACGGCGGGTCTCACCGCCCTGCGCGCCGCCTCGGGTTCGGGACGGGAGGGCGACGGCCTGGTGGTGGGCGTGTTCGCCGCGCTCGACGCCGCCGAGGCACGATCGGTCGCGATGGTCCGCCGCGGCAACTCCACCTGCGTCGCGGTCCTCGTCGACGTGACCGCGCAGCAGGGCGCGCCGCCGGACCCGTCGACCCGCACGGCGGCCGACATCCTGCGTGCGGCCGGCTGGCGCGTCGTCATCATCCCCTCGGCCGGCGCGCTGGCGAGCGTCTGGGCCACCGCCGACCAGGCCGCGGAGAACGCCGGGCTCAACGCCGTCCGCCACCGCGTGACCGGCCGGGGAAGGCATGGCCGCGAAGACGGCGCGACGCGGAACGGGTCGCGCGCCCGCCATCACACCCGCCACCACCCGGGGGACGAGGCATGAAGATGAGGCTTACCGCCGTCGCCGCGGCGGCGACCCTGCTGAGCTCCATCGGGCTGTATCCGCTGTACGACAGTGCCAAGTGGGTGGTGCCCGGCTTCGGCGCCGTGCTCGCCGCGGCGGCGGCGGGCCTGCTGGCGCGCCGGTTCCGGCTCCCCGTGCCGGTCGACATCGTCGCCGGGCTGGTCACGATGCTGCTGTACGTCACCGTGGTGTACACCCCCGCCGAGGCCCTCCTCGGGATCATCCCGACCCCGGCGTCCCTGAACGGCCTGAACGAGCTCCTCGACGAGGGCTGGCAGGTCGCGAACAAGTACGCGGCGCCGGTCCCGCTGGGACCCGGCGTCGAGCTGATGGGCACGCTGGGGATCGGGCTGGTCGCCGTCCTGGTGGACTTCCTGGTCGTGCGGCTGCGGCGGGCCGCGGCGGCGGGGCTGCCCCTGCTGGCGATGTACAGCGTGCCGGCCGCGGTCCGTGAGGAGAGCGTGAGCTGGGTCGCGTTCCTCCTCGGCGCGGTGGGATTCATGGGGCTGCTGCTGGCCGACTCGAGCGAGCAGGTGAACGGCTGGGGCCGGCCCGTCTTCACTCGCCGCTGGTCCGCGGCGGCCCCTCGTGAGCAGCCGGGCGCCGCCGCACTGGCCGCCACCGGATATCGCGTCGGGCTCACCGCCGTGGCGATCGCGGTGTTGCTGCCGACCGTCATCCCTGGCATCCATCCGCGCGGCATGTTCGGCATGGGCGGAGCCGGAAGGGGCGGGGGGTCCGGTTCGGCGACGGTCACGACCCTCGATCCGCTCGTCAGCCTCAAGCGCGAACTGGCCCGCCAGGACGACGCGGTCGTGCTGACCTATCGCACCAACGCCACCGAACGGCCCGACTACCTCCGGATGTACGCCCTGGACCGGTTCGACGGCGACCGGTGGACCTACACCCCCCTGCGGAACGGTGTCACGAACCCCATCGACGGCGGCGCGCTTCCGGCCGCGGCCGGACTGAGCTTCGCGCCGACCCAGCCGGTCAATACGCGGATCCGGATCGAGCGCCGGGTGAGGGACATGACGTTCCTGCCGATGCCGTACCCACCGGTCCAGATCGCCGTCGAGGGCGACTGGCGGGTCGACCCGCGGTCGCTCATGGTCTACTCCCTTCGCGACGCCGCGGGCGGGCGGACCTACTCCGTGGACAGCCTGCGCGTGCAGCCGACGCAGGCGCAGCTGGCCACCGCTTCCGACCGGGCTCCGGCCGACATCACCGTCCGCTACCTCGACATCCCCCGTCAGGTCCCCGAGAGCGTCCGGCGGCTGGCGATGGACCAGACCGCGGACGCCCCATCGCTGTACGAGAAGGCCGTGGCGCTACAGGCCTGGTTCACCCGGTCGGGAGAGTTCACCTACGACCTGTCCAAGCAGTCGCCCAAGCACGTGTCCGACCTCGTCGACTTCCTGACCCGGAGCAAGCGGGGCTACTGCGAGCAGTTCGCCGCGTCGATGGCCCTTCTCGCCCGTACCCTCGGCATTCCGGCGCGGGTGGCGATGGGCTACACGGCGGGCACCCAGGCGACCGACGGTTCCTGGATCGTGCGGTCCAGGGACGCCCACGCCTGGCCGGAACTGTACTTCGAGGGCGCCGGGTGGGTGCGCTTCGAACCGACGCCTTCGGGCGTCGTCGGCCAGGGCACAGCGAGCGTCCCCCCGTACAGCGAGCCGGCCTCAGCGAGCGAAGCGCCGGCGCCGGGCGCCGAGGCCACGCCCACGCCGAGCGAGTCGGCCGGTGCCGCGGGCGCCTCGCCCGGCGCGACTCCCGGTGCCCGGCCGGACGATCCCGACCTGGCGGGCGGAGCGGAGCTGCCCCAGGAGTCGGGAGGATGGTGGCTCTCACCGGCGTGGATCGCCGTGGTCGCGCTGATCGTGTTGATCATGATGGCGCCCATGACCCTCGCGACGCTGAATCGCAGGCGCCGGTGGCGGCGTGCCGGCTACACGCTCGTCCTCGGCCATGCGCGGCCCGGCGAGGCGTCCGAACGGCCGCCCCCGGGGCGTGACGAACCGGTGCCGCAGCAGGCCCGCGACCGGGCCAACGCCGCCTGGACTCAGCTGAGGACCGACGCGATCGATCACCGGCTGCCCTGGCGGACCAACGAGAGCCCGCGCGCGACCTCCCGCCGGCTCGCCGAACACCTGCGGCTCGACGCCGAGGCCGAGGGCGCGCTGGGCCGGATCGCCCTCGCCGAGGAACGGGCGCGCTACGCGCCCGTGCCCGCCGATGTGGAGTCGTTGCGCGCGGATTCACGGCTGGTCCGCGAGGCCTTCGCCCGCTCGGTGTCGTGGCTCACCCGGTGGCGGGCCAGGCTGGTGCCGCCCTCCGCCTTGATCGGCTTCCGGCAGGCGGCGGGACGCGCGCTCGACGCCATCGAGCTGCTGGTCACCCGGCTGAGCAGGCCACCCCGCCGGCGCGGCTGACGGGCGGACGTGCCGGCCGGGCGGTGACGCGCCCGGCCGTGGTGCGACGGACCGGGACGGCCGTCACTCGCCCTGGGACCGGCGCCGCCAGCGTTCCTCGAGCCGCTCCATGAAGCCGCTGCGCTCCGAGCGAGCGGGCCTCTTCTGCGGCGTCTCCGGTTCAGTGCCCACCCCGGTCATGCGCTTCCAGCTGACCAGTCCCCAGACACAGCAGACGAACATCAGCGCGAACCCGGTCAAACTGATCACAATGCTGATCGGCATGACGTTGACGACAAGGCCGGCCATCAAAGCGCACACGCCCAGCACGAAGCCGAGTGCGGCTTTGACGATCCGACGCCGGTAGTGCGCCTGGGGGTTCGTCGAGCGGACCGCGTGGGCGAACTTCGGATCTTCGGCGTACAACGCCCGCTCGATCTGGTCGAGCTGACGTTGCTCGTGCTCAGAGAGCGGCACGGTGCCTCCCAACGACTGCCCCACGGCTGAGAACGCATCGCCGGACGGGGCCCTGGCTATTGGTGATATGCCCAGAATACGAGGCGGAGCGAGCGTTCGAAAGAAAACGTCCCGGAGAGGACCGCGCGCAGCGGTGATCACGCGCTCCGATCATCGTCATCTCTCCCTCGTGTCACTACCGTCACCACGTCTCATGAGCGCCGCCGGCCGGACGGCCCCCGCGCCGAACTTGCTCGCCGCCTGGTCCATGACCCGCTCGGCCTCCCGCCAGCCGGTATCCGGTTCGCCGAGCGCCAGTTGGCGGGGGGTCTCCTCGGCGGAGCCGAGATTCTCCACGCGTACGCCGACGAGTCTCAGCGGTGTCCGATCGAGCCCTGCCACATCGTACAATTCGCATACTGTGGCATAGATCACACGAGACAGATCCGTAGGCTCCCGCAGCGTGCGGGAGCGGGTCATCGTCTTGAAGTCCGCCATACGTAGTTTGACGCTTATCGTGCGCCCAACGTGCCCGGCCGACCGCAATCGCACGCCGACCTTCTCGGAAAGCCGCAGCAGTTCCCGCCGGATGATCGTCGGGTCGTCGATGTCGTGGTCGAAGGTCTCCTCCGCACCGATGCTCTTGTCCTGACCGGTCGCGACGACCGGCCGCGGGTCCCGGCCCCAGGCGAGCTCGTGCAGATGCGCGCCGAGGGCGTCGCCGAGCTCGCGCTGCAGCGCGCCGAGCGGCACCTGCGCGAGATCGCGGACGGTCCGCAGGCCGAGGCGCGTGAGGGTCTGCTCGGTACGCTCGCCCACGCCCCACAGGGCCGCCACGGGCAGCGGGTGCAGGAAGTCGATGACGCCGCCCGCCGGCACCACGAACATGCCGTCGGGCTTGCACCGGGTGGAGGCCAGCTTGGCCACGAACTTGGTGCTCGCCACCCCCACCGAGCAGGTGATGCCCTGCTGTTCGCTCACCTGTGCCCGGATGAGCCGCGCGATCTCGGCCGGCCGGCCGAGCCTGCGCAGGGCCCCCTTGACGTCGAGGAAAGCCTCGTCCATGGCGAGCGGTTCGACGAGGGGGGTGATCGAGCGGAACACCTCCATGACGGCGGCGGAGACCTCGGCGTAGACGTCGTGCCGAGGCGGCAGCACCACCGCCATCGGGCACAGGCGCCGGGCCCGCGTCATCGGCATGGCCGAGTGCACGCCGTAGCCGCGTGCCTCGTACGAGGCCGCCGCGACGACCCCGCGCGGACCGGCTCCCCCGACCACGACCGGTGCGCCGCGCAGTTCGGGACGGCTGAGCAGTTCCACGCTGACGAAGAAGGCGTCCATGTCGACGTGCAGGATCGCGCAGCCCGTGTCGTCGCCCGGCGGCCCCGGCTGCGGCCCGGGCCGGTGCAACTGCTGCTTCCTGCTCATCGGCCCGCCCCGCTCGCGGTCATCCGCGGTGGGCCAGCAGGTGGAGCTGGGTGGCGAGGTCGCGCAGGACGGGGTGGGTGGAGGCGGCGGCCTCCAGGGTGATCAACGCCTCGGCCGCCTCGGGGTCGCCGTCGACGAGGCCGCCCGGCACCAGGTCGGCGAAGATCCGTACGCCGTGCACCTCACCGGCCCGCAGGCCCGCCACACCGGCTAGTTCGGCGAGGGACTCGCGCGTGAAGCGCCGGGGCATCGGATCGCGGTCGCCCCATCGGCCGTCGGGATCGGCGAGCACGCGGCGGGCGTCGTCGAAGTGGCCGTTCACCGCCCGGTGCAGCGCGGTCGCCACCTGACCCGCCACGAGCACGCTGACCGCCCCGCCGGGCCGGACGGTACGGGCCATGGCGGCGAAGACCAGCGCGGGATCGTCGACGTACTCGAGGACGCTGTGGCACAGGATGAGGTCGGCGCTCGCCGCGCCGACCATGCCCAGAAGATCGTCGGCGTCCCCCTGCACGGCGTTGACGGTGACGCCGGACTCGGCCGCACGGCGCTCGAGCGCGGCGAGGGCGTCGGGGCTGGCGTCGACGACGGTGACCCGGTGCCCGAGTTCGGCGAGCGGCACGGCGAAACCGCCCGTGCCGCCGCCCGCGTCGACCACGTCGAGGGCGGCGCGCCCGGACGCCTTGGCGCTTTGGTCGAGCACCTCACGCAGGATCTCCCATACGACGGCGGTCCGGACCCTGCTCGCCCCGCGGGCGCCGGGCCTGCTCCCCGGACGGTCGCCCAGCCGATCGGCCACGGCGTCGCTCCTCACGTCGGTCATCGACCCCACCATAGTCACGGCGCCGGACGTTGCCGACACGATCTCCGTTTCCGGCGGTCAGAGCGCCAGCGACGGCTTGAGCTGCTGCAACCGCGAGAGCAGGCCGTTGACGAACCGGGGGGACTCCTCCGTGGAGAAGTCGGTGGCCAGGGCCACCGCCTCACTGATCGCCACGGCGTCCGGTACGTCGTCGACCCACAACAGCTCGTAGAGGCCCAGGCGCAGGATCGTGCGGTCGACGGCGGGCATCCGGTCGAGCGTCCAGCCGACCGCGTAGGTGGCGATCAGCTCGTCGATCCGCTCGCGGTGTGCCTCGACGCCCTCGATCAACCGCATGGCGTGACCGTACTCGGCCAGTTCCTCGGCCTCGGGCCGGTTGCGCCGGCCGAGCACGTCCCCGGTCGAAACCCCTCTCTGCTCCGCCTCGAAGAGCACCTCGAACGCCCGTTTGCGCGCCTTGCTGCGTGCGGCCATCAGCCGCGGCCGAGATACTCGCCGGAACGGGTGTCGACCTTCACCTTCTCACCGGTGGTGATGAACAGCGGCACCTTGATCTCGGCGCCGGTCTCGAGCGTCGCCGGCTTGGTGCCGCCGGTGGACCGGTCGCCCTGCAGCCCCGGCTCGGTGTGCGTCACCTCGAGCACCGCCGCGGCGGGCAGGTCGACGTACAGCGGGGAGCCCTCGTGGATGGCGACCGTCGCCAGCGTGTTCTCGAGCATGTAGTTGGCGGCGTCGCCGACCGTCGTGCCGGAGACGTGCAGCATGTCGTAGGTCTCGGTGTCCATGAAGACGAACTCGTCGGCGTCCTTGTACGAGTACTGCATCTCCCGCTTGTCGACGTTCGCCACATCGACCTTGACGCCGGCGTTGAACGTCTTGTCGACCACCTTGCCGGAGAGCACGTTCTTCAGCTTGGTGCGGACAAACGCGCCGCCCTTACCGGGCTTGACATGCTGGAACTCCACGACGGCCCACAGGTCACCACCATCGAGCTTCAGCACCAGGCCGTTCTTGAGGTCGTTCGTCGTCGCCACTAGGTCGTCTCTCCCGTACGCGGAACGCCCGTCACAGTACGAGCAGTTCCTTGGTCGTCTTGGTGAGGAGTTCCGGGCCGTCCGCCCGGACCACCAGTGTGTCCTCGATGCGGACCCCGCCTCGGCCGGCCAGATACACGCCGGGTTCGGCGGTGATCGGAACCCGATCAACCAGTTTACCGGTCTTGTCGTACCCGAGCAGCGGTGCCTCGTGGATCTCCAGGCCCACGCCGTGCCCGAGCCCGTGGGAGAAGTCGTCCCCGTGACCGGCCGCCTTGATGATGTCACGGGCGGCGGCGTCCACGTCGCCGACATCGGCACCGGGCACGGCCGCCGCGCTCCCCGCACGCTGCGCCGCGGCGACCAGGTCGTAGACGGCTCGCTGCCAGCCGGCGACGTGCCCGACGGCGACGGTACGGGTCATGTCCGCGTGGTAGCCGCCGTACAACGCGCCGAAGTCCATGGTGACCAGGTCACCCACCTCGATGGCGCGCGCTCCCGGGCGGTGGTGCGGGATCGCGCCGTTGGGGCCGCTCGCCACGATCGACTCGAAGGCGGGCCGTTCGGCGCCGAGGTCGACCATCCGGCGCTCCAGGGCGACGGCGATCTCCCGCTCGGTCACGCCGGGCGCGATCTTCGTGTGCACGTCTGTGAACGCCTGGTCGGTGATGGCGCAGGCCTCGCGCAGAAGGTCGATCTCGCCTTCGTCCTTGACCGTGCGGAGCTCTTCCACCGCCCGGCCCAGGGGCACCAGCTCCGGCCCGGCTCCGGTGAGCTCGCCGTATGCCTCCACGGTGACGGCGTGCGCCTCGAACGCGAGCCTGCGCACGCCCGCGGAGGCCGCGCGCTCGGTCAGCGCCCTCGCCGACAGGCGCTCGACGACCAGTTCGAGTTCGGGGCAGATCGACGCGGCGATGCCCGCGTAGCGGCCGTCGGTGCACAGGACGCTCGTGCCGTCGGCGTGGACGAGCAGGGCGGCGTTGGAGCTCGCCAGTCCCGTGAGGTAGCGGACGTTGACCAGGGCGGTGATGAGCGCCGCCTCGGCGTCACGGCGCGCGACGGCCTCGGCCAGCAGGCTCCGGCGCAGGGCGTGGATATCGGGCATGCCGTGACTGTATCCACCCCGGCGTCCGGTGCGGTCGGCCCCACGTGGGACAGCTCCCCGGAGTTACACCGCTGTTCTTACAACCCGACGCAATACTCACGCCGCGTGGCGCCTAATGACCGGCAAAAAGAATACGCACCCGGTTCCGTCCTCGGTGTGGGCGCCCGAGGTGGCCTGCATCATTGGCGTCCTGAAGTCCCGCCGTGGTGCTTGTACGGGGAGTGTGCCTTGACCACGCTTGTGAAGTCGGTGCCGAAGGGCGTCTTTGAGGCCAGAGAAACGACGCTGAAGCCAGACCCTGCTCTGTCGACGCTATTGGCCTGCACCGCCGCCGTGGGCGCCGGGCTCTTGCTGGTGGCGGTGCCGATGGTCGCCGAGACTCTGGCGTCCTCTTGGGGAGAGTCGGCGGCGGCGTGGAACGCGTGCGTGTTGTTCTTTCAGCTATCGACCATGGCGGGTTTTGCGTGGTCACATTGGTCGTGGCCGGGAATATCAGTGGGACTCGTCATCATGGGCGCCGTGCCGGTGGCCCTGGTGGTGAAGGGGGCGGCACCAGGCTGGTGGCTGCTGCCGATATCGGTGGCCGGTGGCGGCTGGATGCTGCCGGCGGCGGGACGGCGGCTCTGGTCGCGGTGTTGCGGATTTCTCGGCGTCGAGAGCCCTGGGCTGCTTTGGGCGGCCGCCGGTGCGGGCGGTGTGGTCGCGCTGATCTCCTATCCAGTCCTGATCGAGCCCATGGCCCCCTTGACGGTTCAGTTGGGGTGGTGGGCGGCCGGGCTGGTGTTCTTTCTCGTGCTGCTGGTGGGCTGCGGCCTGACCGTACGAGCTCGGCGGGGTGGGCTGCACACGGACCCGCTGATCGGAAGCCGCCGAACAAGCGCCCAGGAAGCGACGGAGTCGCCGGTCGTGGCGGTTTCCTGGCCGCGCCGGTTGCGTTGGGTGGGATTGGCCGCCGTCGCGTCGGGGTTGATGGCGGCGGTCACCACTCACCTGTCGATGACGGTGGCTGCGATCCCGGCGATATGGGTAGTGCCATTGGCGGCTTATCTGATGAGTCTGGTGGTGGCATTCGCCCTGGCGGGGCGTGTCCGGATGATGCGGGCCTGGACGACGCCGGTGGCCAGGTTCGCGGCCGTGGTGGCGGTATTCGCTCCGTGGGTGCTGCATACGGATACCTACTGGCTGCGGCCGGCCGCGGGGATACCGGCCGGGGTGGGTCTGGTGCTGCTGGGAGGGCTCGCCTGTCACGGTCTCCTGGCGCTGGACCGCCTTGATGCGCACGCGCGGGGGGAGTTCCCGGTGGCGGTGTCCGCCGGGGGTGCGCTGGGCGTGGCGGTCGGTGGGCTGCTGGCTCCGCTGCTCTTCGGCTGGGACGCCGAGCTGACGTTCGCGGTCACCGTTCTAGCGATCGTTCCGCTGGTGGCAGGGGCTACCCGGGGCGCTCTGCGTTGGCGGGAACGGCCTTGGGCGTGGTGGGTGCTGTCGGTGCCGTTGGCGGCGTGGCCGCTGCTGGTGGTGTGGGCCTACAAGCATGTGGGACCGCCGTGGTGGGTGCCGCTTGCTCTGATCTGGGGGGTGGTGGTGGCATCGCGTCCCTGGATCACGGCGGTGGCGGCGGTGGCTCCGGCGATTGCGCTGGTGTTGGGGCAGTCCACGATGGCGCAGACACGCGAGCGTGGGCCGCTAGGCGCGTATGAGACCCGCTTCAATAACGGCTGGGAGGTCCTGTACGGCGGGCGGGCGCTGCTGGGCTACCAGTATCCGTCCGGAGACACCCGCCACGAACCGACCGCCCATTACGGGCGCGGCGGGCCGCTGGCGGAGGTGTTCGCCCGCCCGGCCGCGGGCGGCCCGGTGGCCGTGGTCGGCCTGGGTGTGGGCACCGTCGCGGCCTACGGGCGGCCCGGACAGCAGATGGACTTCTATGAGGCGGATCCGGCCGTCCGCCGGATCACCGAACGGCGGTTCACCTACCTGCGTGACAGCCCCGCCTGGAGCAGGGTGATCGGCGGCGACGGCCGCCGGGCTCTGGCCGGAGCGGCCGACGGCACCTATGGACTGATCGTGCTGGACGCGTTCGGCACCGGTACCGTTCCCCGGCACCTGCTCACCAGCCAGGCACTGCGTACCTACGCCCGCAAACTAGGGCCAGGGGGTGTGCTGGCGATCCACGCCGACAACGAGCATCTGGACCTGGTGCCGATGCTGGGGGCCACCGCCCGTGCCGCCGGGCTGGCCGCCGCCGTCGCGCATGGCCAGGCCGACTCCCGCCGGATCGAGACGGCCTCGACGTGGGTGGTCGCCGCACCCACCGACGCCGACCTCAAGGCCCTGACAGCTGGCACATCACGATGGCACCCGATCGGGCCGGGCGGCCCCGTCTGGCGCGACACTCACACCCCCACAGCAGAGATGCTGCGGGTCAGGTGACACCCCGCCACGCCTGCGGCCCGAACGTGACAGTCAGGCCCTTCACCCGGCACCGTCACGGTGCCCGCGAGAAAGTGGTGCCCGAATGACCTTGGGGGAGAAGTTGCTGGGCCGGGAGACCGCGGCCTCCTTGCACGAAGGGTTGGCGCGGTTGCGCCTGACCGTGATGTGGACGTATCGATGGCCGCTGGCGTTGCTGGCCGGGTGGCTGGTCCACGTCGTTCTGCGGTTGTCATTGGTGAATTGGGGGGTTCCGCTGCCCTGGTGGCTGGATGACGTCACCTTCCTGCTCGCCGGCCGGACGCTGGCCGGAGGACAGGGTGCCAACGTTTTCGGCGCGACCTTCCACGAGGTCGGGTACGGACTGCTGGTCATTCCCGCCTACCTGATCAGCGACGAGCTGACGTTCGTGCACCGGTACGCGATGACGGTGAACGCGCTGATCGGCGCGTCGGTGCTGATCCTGGCCTTCCTGGCGTTGCGGCGGCTGGGTCTGTCGCGCCGCGCGGCCTATGTTTCGGCCCACGCCGCCGCGTTGCTGCCCGCGGGACTTTTCTACGGGCAGATCGCGATCGCCGACGCGGTCTTCCCCGCGGTCGTGCTGGGTTGGTTGCTGCTGCTGCACGCCTGGCTGAGCGGCCGCGGTCCCGCCCATCTGGCCGGAGCCAGTCTGGTCGTGGGCTACGCCTACGCGCTGCACACCCGAGGGCAGTTCATTCTGATCATCCACTTGGCCGTCGTGGCGGTCGTCTTGTGGCGCGGCTGGGCACCAAGGCAAGGCGTGTGGCGAGCCGGGCAGATTCTGACCGTCATGGTGGCTTCGGCCTGGGCGTTGAACCGCTGGCTCCGGGCGACCCTGTACTCCGACGTGGTCAACCCCCTGGGCGAAACCCTGCGTTCGCGGGTCACCAGTCCGGATGGCTGGGGCTGGACGTTGGCGCTCGGCGCCGGCCAAGCCTGGTATCAGATCGTGGGCGCCTGGGGTGTCGGCGGTCTCGGGTTGGCCGCGTTGGTGTGGGCCCTGCTCCACCGCGGCACCCCGGTCCCCACGAAGGCGATCGCCGCCGCGCTTCTGGCCACCATGACTGCGGTCGCGCTGCTCAGCGCTGCCGCACTCATCGATGAAGACCGGGTCAGTAACTTCGCCTACGGTCGCTACCTCCATCCCTTCCAGGCGGCCCTGTTCATTCTCGGCGTGGCGGTCCTGGCCCGCGCCCCTCGTGCCCGGCTCCTGCAGGCGGCCCAAGCGGTGGCGGCCCTGGCCGCCGCGGCCTGCGCGATCTTGGTGCTCCACGCCGGAGACCGGCTCAAGCACGATCTGTACTTGCCCGGGGACTTCCTGGAGATGCAATTCCTGACCTGGAGCTGGAGCGCGCTGCGCCCCGTGCACGGCACCGTCGCCGCCCTGTTGATCCTCATCCTGCTCGTCCTGGCGATCACCAGCGGCAAGGGCGGCGGACGGCCGATGATCGCGATCGGCGCCGGCTTGGCGGTGTTGCACCTCGTCGTCGGCGTCGTGGTCAGGCACAAGGACGTCGACACGATAGTGGGACAGATTCGCAACGTGAACCTGAAGGCCGCAGGCCTCACCAGCGCCGACCGGGTCGCCGTTGACGGCCAGGATCCCAATCGCTGGCGCCATGGCATGGTGGCCATCCAGACGCCGCATTCGCCGCTCTACTTCGACCCACGCGACCCGCAGTCTCTGCCCTCCGAGGCCACCCTGGTCGTGGTGCCCCCGGCCCAGTTCGGGGCGGGGCCTGCGTCCGCCAGTTGGCCCGCTGCCCCACCGGGTTGGAACCCGGTCCTGGCGAACTGGGAACTGGTCGCCTGGCGACGAACGGCACCGCCACGCCAGTGAAACGCCGCCGCCGCGCCGCTCCTACCTCTTACCTCGTCATACCTCGGCGGCGAGTTCCTTCACCCTCTCGATCAGCGCCAGCCGGGCCTTGTGATCACGGGCGATCGGGGTGACGTTGAGCGTGGTGACGCCCGACTCCTTCATGGCGGCGAGGCGTTCCTTCACATGCGACTCCGGGCCGATCAGCGACATCTTCTCCAGCAGTTCGGCGGGGACCCTCGCGCCCGCCTCCTTTTGCTTGCCGCTGAGGTACAGGTCCTGGATCTCGTCGGCCTCCTTCTCCCACCCGTAGCGCCGGAAGAGGTCGTTGTAGAAGTTCTTGCCCTTGGCGCCCATGCCGCCGATGTAGAGCGCGGCCATCGGGCGGCCGAACTCGCGCAGCCCCTCCACGTCGTCGCCGATGGCCAGGTGCGCCTGGCCGACGATGTCGAGGTCGCCGAGCTCCGGGTCGCGCTTGTCCCGTCCGGCGGCGAGCGACGACCCCCACACCTCGGCGGCCTTCTCGGGCAGGTAGAAGATCGGCTCCCAGCCCTCGGCGATCTCTGCCGCGAGCTCCACGTTCTTGGGTCCGATGGCCGCGATGACCACCGGGATCCGCGGGCGCACCGGGTGGTTGATGATCTTCAGCGGCTTGCCGAGCCCGGTGCCCCGGTCCGCGGGCAGCGGCAAGGTGTAGTGCTTGCCGTCGTGGGTGAGGCGCTCCTCGCGCTTCCATACCTTGCGGCAGATCTCGACGATCTCACGTGTACGGCCGAGCGGCGCGTGATACGGCACGCCGTGGAAGCCCTCGATGACCTGCGGGCCCGAGGCACCGAGGCCGAGCGTGAAACGGCCCTCAGAGACATAGTCCAGACCCGCCGCGGTCATCGCCAGCAGAGTCGGCGTGCGCGAGTAGATCGGCAGGATGCCCGACGCGATCTCGAGCCGCTCGGTCTTGGCGGCGATGTAGCCGAGCTGACTCACCGCGTCGAACGTGTACGCCTCGGCAACGAACACGATGTCCAGACCGGCCTTCTCGTAGTCGGCCAGTTCCTCGACGGTCTGCTTGAAGCCGCCCGAGTAGTTCAGAGCCATTCCGATGCGCATCCGGCGCCTCCCTCTCAACCGAACCTTATTCAGTTTCCCGTTCGCTGTAGGCTAGCGCCCCGTCCTCGGCGGTCTCCGCGCAGTCCTCGGTCCGGCTCCCCGCGAACGGCGGTGGGGTCAGGACGGCGCCCGCGGCTCGGCGTCGCGGCGTATGAGCGCGTACTGACGCGCGATGAGGAAGAGCGGAAGGGCGACGCTGAGGGCGACGGCGAGCGACAGCAGCGGGTAGGTCCAGACATGGCGGATGCCCAGCCGGCGCGCCTCGACCACCATGAGGACGACCACCGCGAGCAGCACGAAGATGATGTCGTTGCTGATCGACGCGGCGGCCGGGTTGGCGTAACCGTCGCGGACGAAGCCGAGGACGCCGCCGTTGTCCTCGCTGCGCAGGAACCGGATGTTCTGCCACCAGGTGGCGGTCAGCGCGCCCAGCGCGATGGCGGCGTAGACCCCGATCAGGAGCCGGTCGCGTCGCGCCGGTCGGGGGCCGGTCCTCACGCGGTCTCGGCCGACAGCTCGGCGATCGCCCGCAGGGCCAAGACGTACGACGTGAAGCCGAAGCCGGCGATGGTCCCGGTCGCCACGGCCGCGACGACCGAGGTGTGCCGGAACTCCTCCCGCGCGGCCGGGTTGGACAGATGCACCTCGATCAGCGGGGCGGTGAGCTGAGCGAGCGCGTCCCGTAGCGCGTACGAGTAGTGGGTGAACGCGGCCGGGTTCAGCACGACGGGCGTCTTCTCGTCGGCCGCCTCGTGCACCCACCCGATCATCTCCGCCTCGTCGTCGGTCTGGCGCACCTCGACGTGCAGGCCGAGCCGGCGCCCGGTGTCGCGGCACAGCGCGACCAGATCCTCGAAGGTCTCGGCACCGTAGACATCGGGTTCCCGGGTGCCGAGCCGGCCGAGGTTCGGTCCGTTCAGCACAAGGACGGTCTTCATGGCTCACTCCTCGGCCGCCGCGCTGTGTCGATCCGGCTCACCGGGAGATCCTCCGGTACGCGGTCTCGAGCAGGGACTCGTCGGGATCCTCGAGCAGTCCGGGCTTGGCCGGCCCGTCGAGCACGACGAAGCGGAGCCGCGGCGTGCCCCCTTGCCCGCCCCGCGCCTTCTTGTCGACCCGCATGCCGTCGCGCAGCGCGGGCCAGGCGTCCGCGCCGTACGAGGTGGGCAGCCCGACGGACGCGAGCACGGAGCGGTGCCGGTCGGCCACGGCGTCATCGAGGCGGCCGGTGAGCCGGCCGAGTTCGGCCGCGTAGACCATGCCGATGGCGACCGCGTGGCCGTGCCGGAACCGGTAGTCCTCCGCCTTCTCGATCGCGTGGGCGAGGGTGTGCCCGTAGTTGAGGATCTCCCTGAGCCCGCTCTCCCGCAGGTCGGACGACACCACGTCGGCCTTGACCCGGATGGCCCGCTCGACGAGTTCCCGGGTGTGGGTGCCGTCGGGCGCGGCGGCCCCCTCGGGATCGTCCTCGACCAGGTCGAGGATGACCGGATCGGCGATGAAGCCGGCCTTGACGATCTCGGCGAGACCGCTGATGTAGTCCTCACCCGGCATGGTCATCAGGGTGGTCAGGTCGCACAGCACCCCGGCGGGCGGGTGGAAGGCGCCGACCAGGTTCTTGCCCTCGGGAATGTTGATCCCGGTCTTGCCCCCGATGGCCGCGTCGACCATGCCGAGCAGCGTGGTGGGTACGAGCACCGAGGTGACGCCCCGCAGCCAGGAGGCCGCGGCGAATCCGGCCAGATCGGTGGCGGCGCCGCCGCCCACTCCGACGATCGCGTCCGAGCGCGTGACGCCCAGTTCGGCGAAGCGCGACCAGAGCCCGGCGAGCACGCCGATCTCCTTGGCCGCCTCACCGTCGGGTACCGGCAGGGTATGGACGGTGCGCCCCGCCTGCTCCAGCGCGCCGCGCACCGGCCGGGCGATCTCGGGCAGCCCCTCAGCGTGCACGACCGCGACCGTACGGACGCTGTCGCCGAGCATGCCGGGGAGCTCGCCGAGGACACCGGTGCCCACGACGACGTCGTAGGGGACGTCGCCTCGCACTCTGATTCTCGTGGCGGTCAAGAGATCTCCTTGACGATCTGGTCGACGATCTCGTCGGGCTCACGTCCGCCGGTGGACACGGTGATGGTGCCGAGGCGCTCATAGACGGGCAGCCGCTCCTCGAGGAGCCGCTTCAACTGGCTGCGCGGGTTCAGCACGAGCAGCG
This sequence comes from Actinomadura alba, assembly GCF_014323705.1. Classification (GTDB taxonomy): domain Bacteria; phylum Actinomycetota; class Actinomycetes; order Streptosporangiales; family Streptosporangiaceae; genus Actinomadura_C; species Actinomadura_C alba. The sequence continues at coordinate 257,082 of NZ_JABVEC010000004.1, read as the reverse complement.
GGCGCGCCGAGGCCAGGCCGACGCGCTTCACCGCGTCGGCCAGGCCCACCTCGAGGTAGACGACCGTGTGCTCGGCGAGGAGCAGCTGGGTGCCCTCGTCGAGGACCGCGCCGCCGCCCAGCGCCAGCACGCCGTCGTGCTCGGCCAGCGCGGTGCGTACGGCCGCGTGTTCGAGCTCGCGGAAGCGCGGCTCTCCCTCGTCTATGAAGATCTCGCCGACCGGCTTGCCCGCGACCGCCTCGACGTCGGCGTCGGTATCGCGGAAGCCGACCGACAGGCGTTCGGCCAGCCGGCTGCCGACGGTCGTCTTGCCGGACCCGGGCGGTCCGATGATCACTGCCTTGGGGCGTGTCATAGGGGCTTGCTCCGCTACTTGATGGTGAGGGACGAAAGGTAGCCCTGCAGGTTGCGCGCGGTCTCCTCCACGGAGTCGCCGCCGAACTTCTCCAGGATCGCCTGGGCGAGGACGAGCGCCACCATCGCCTCGGCGACGACGCCGGCCGCCGGCACGGCGGTCACATCGCTGCGCTGGTTGATCGCCTTGGCCGGTTCGCCGGTGCGCACGTCGACGGTGTCGAGCGCCCGCGGCACGGTCGAGATCGGCTTCATCGCCGCGCGCACCCGCACCGGGTCGCCCGTGGTCATGCCGCCCTCGATGCCACCGGCCCGGCCGGTGCGGCGCCTGATGCCCTCGGGCGTGTTCTCGATCTCGTCATGCGCCTCGGAACCCGGCCTGCGGGCGGTGGTGAAGCCGTCGCCGACCTCGACGCCCTTGATCGCCTGGATGCCCATGAGGGCACCCGCCAGCCGGGCGTCGAGCCGCCGGTCCCAGTGGACATGGCTGCCGAGACCGGGCGGCAGGCCGTAGGCGAGCACCTCGACGACGCCTCCGAGCGTGTCACCGGCCTTCTTGATCTCGTCGATCCGGGCCACCATCGCGGCGCTCGCCTCGGGGTCGAAGCAGCGCACCGGGTCGGCGTCGACCCGAGCGAGGTCGTCGGGCCCGGGCAGCGCGTCGGGGGATGTGCCGATCTCGCCGAGCTCGACGACGTGGCTGAGGACCTCGGCGCCGCACACCTGGCGGAGGAAGGCCTTGGCGACCTCGCCGATCGCGACCCGGGCGGCGGTCTCGCGGGCGCTCGCCCGCTCCAGCACCGGCCGGGCGTCGTCGAACCCGTACTTCTGCATTCCGGCCAGGTCGGCGTGGCCGGGCCGGGGACGCGACAGTGGTGCGCTGCGGGCCTGCTCGGCGAGCACGTCCGGGTCGACCGGGTCGGCCGACATGACGGTCTCCCACTTGGGCCACTCGGTGTTGCCGACCTCGATGGCGACCGGGCCGCCCTGGGTGCGGCCATGCCTGATGCCGCCGACGATGGTGACCTGATCCTGCTCGAACTTCATCCGGGCGCCCCGCCCGTGCCCGAGCCGGCGGCGGCGCAGCGCCTCGTCGATGTCGGCCGAGGTCACCCGTACTCCGGCAGGCAGCCCTTCCAAGATCGTGACGAGGGCCGGGCCATGAGACTCCCCCGCGGTCAGCCAGCGCAGCATGAGGCAAATCCTTTCATCCCCCGGAAGGCTACGCCCACGGGTCCACGCTGTGAGACGGCGTGTCCGGACTGGGGGCCGCCCGGTCTCGGCCGGCGCCGCGCACCCGGATCCGGTGCCGCCGAGGACGTGACCCGGCTCACAGCGGCTTGAGTGTCAACTGGATGAGACCTCGTCACGTCCGCGCCGGCGGTGCACTGGTCGCTCACAGCTCGGCGAAGTCCGCGAGGTCGCGCTCGAGTTCACCGACGGAACGCCTCAGCTCCCGCGCCAGCAGGTCCATCCGCCCGGAATCGAACCGGGCGGACGGCACGGCCACCGACAGGGCCGCGACGGCCTTCCCCCGCCCGTTGCGGACGGCGACGCCGATGGCCGAGACCCCTTCTTCGGTCTCCTCATGGTTCACGGCGTAGCCCCTGACGCGCAGGCCGTCGAGGTCGCGCAGGAGCTTCGCCCATTCGGCGGCGTCGAGGACGTGCCGCTGGGCTCCGTCCTCGCCGGCGCCGCCCTCCTCCGCGCCGTCGCCCTCCACCGAGTAGAGCTCCCGCAGACGCTCCCGCGGGAGCTCGGCGAGCAGCGCCTTGCCACCGGACGCCTGGTGGGCCGGAAGGATGGTCCCGCGGCGGTCGCCCACGTGGAGGATCTGTGCCGACTCCACGCTGGCCAGGAAGCGGACCTCGGTTCCGACCCGCACCGTCAGGTTGACGGTCTCGCGGACCCGCTGGCACAGCGCGTCCATGTGCGGTTGCGCGACCCCGCGCAGCTCGCGCACGGGCGGGCCGGCGCCGAACGTCGACGACAGGAACGGGCCCGGCAGGTAACCGTGGTCGCTGTCCTGCACGGCGAAGTCCCGGTAGACCAGCATCGCGAGCAGCCGGTGCGCCGTGGACCTGGCGATGCCGAGTTCGCGAGCCGCCTCGCTCACCGTGGTCTTCCCGTGGTCGCGCAGGAGGTGCAGGAGCAACAGCGCGTTGTCGACAGAGCCCAGTGCGTAGGCCGGCTTGTTCTTCACAACAGAATGCTATTGCACCATACAGAATCGTATTCCTATGTTGGCGAACATGAACGCCTCTGAGCCGTCCGCTCCAGAACCGACACCGGAGGAGGACGCCGCCCTCCGCCGGCTGTACGCCGACTTCGACACCGAGAACCTGTTGCCGCTGTGGACGCAGCTGGGCGACCTCATGCCGATGCACCCCAAGCCCAGCGCGCGGGCGCACGTCTGGTCGTGGAAGACGCTCTACCCGCTGGCCCAGCGGGCCGGTGACCTGGTCCCCGTCGGCCGCGGCGGCGAGCGCAGGGCGATCGCGCTCGCCAATCCCGGTCTGGGCGGCCGCCCGTTCGCCACCCCCACCCTGTGGGCCGCCATCCAGTACCTCGGTCCGCAGGAGACGGCGCCCGAGCACCGGCACACCCAGAACGCCTTCCGCTTCGTGGTGGAGGGCGAGGGGGTGTGGACGGTCGTGGACGGTGACCCGGTGGCGATGCGGCGCGGCGACTTCCTGCTGACGCCGGGCTGGCACTTCCACTCCCACCACAACACCACCGACCGGCCGATGGCCTGGATCGACGGGCTGGACATCCCGTTCGCGCACTACACCGACTCGACGTTCTTCGAGTTCGGGGCCGACGAGGTCACCGACCGGAGCACCCCTTCGGCGTCGCGCTCCGAGCGGCTGTGGGCGTACCCGGGACTGCGGCCGCTGTCGGCGCTCGGTTCCCTGCCCAACTCCCCGATCGCCGCCTATCGCTGGGAGCACACCGACCGGGCGCTCGACGAGCAGCTGGCGCTCGAGGACGAGGGGCACGCAGTCACGGTCGAGCCCGGCCACGCCGCCGTTCGGTACACCAACCCGACCACGGGCGGCGACGTCATGCCGACCATCCGGGCGGAGTTCCACCGGCTCCGGGCGGGCGCCGAGACGACGACCCGCCGTGAGGTCGGATCGTCGGTCTTCCAGGTCTTCTCGGGCGAGGGCGCGCTCGTGCTCGACGGCGTCGAACACCGCATGGCCCAGGGCGACCTCGCCGTCGTGCCCTCGTGGACGGCGCTGAAGATCCAGGCCGAGTCGAGGTTCGACCTGTTCCGGTTCAGCGACACACCGATCTTCGATGGACTGCACCAAGCCCGCGTGACCGTTGGAGAGGACACCGAATGAAGCTCGCGACGCTGCGGTTGGACGGCCGCACCGCCGCCGTCCGCGTCGAGGACGACCACGCCGTCGAACTCGACGCCACCGATGTGGGGGCGCTGCTCGCCGAACCCGGCTGGCGGGAACTCGCGGCGGGGCCGGGCGTCGCGCGGCACGCCCTCGAAGCGGCCCGCTACGCCCCAGTGGTCCCCCGGCCCGGCAAGATCCTCTGCGTCGGGCTCAACTACCGCACGCACATCCTCGAAATGGGGCGGGAGCTGCCGAAGTACCCGACGCTCTTCGCCAAGTTCCCCGAGGCGCTCGTCGGCCCGTACGACGACGTGGTGCTGCCCGGCGTGACCGAGGCACTCGACTGGGAGGCCGAGCTGGCGGTCGTGATCGGTGCGACCGTGCGCCACGCCGACGCCGAGCGGGCCGGATCCGCGATCGCCGGCTACTCGGTGATCAACGACGTGACGGCCCGCGACTATCAGAACCGCACGCTGCAGTGGCTGCAGGGCAAGACCTTCGAGGCCACCACGCCGTTCGGGCCCGTCCTGGCCACCCCGGACGAGCTGCCGGGGAACCTCTCCCTTGAGCTCTCCTGCGTGGTCGACGGCGAGACCGTACAACGCGCCGACACCTCCGACCTGGTCTTCGGGCCCGCGGAGCTGGTCTCGTACATCTCCGCCATCCTCACGCTGCGCCCCGGTGACGTGATCGCGACCGGCACGCCGGGCGGCGTCGGGCACGCGCGCAAGCCGCCGCGCTACCTGTCGGACGGCGCCAAGCTCGGCACGCGCGTCGACGGCATCGGCGAGCTCGCCAACACCGTCCGAGCCGAAGGCGCCGGCAGTGCCTGGTGATCCGGAGGCCGGCGCACCGGCCGGGGAACTCGGCCGGCTGCGGGAGGGGACCGGCCACTTCCTCGCGCACCTGGACGCCCTCGCCGACGCCGACCTCGCCGCGCCCACCGCCCTGCCCGGCTGGAGCCGGGGTCATCTGGTGGCGCACGTGGGCTACAACGCCCGCGCGCTGGGCCGGCTCGTCCACTGGGCCCGTACGGGTGAACGGACGCCCATGTACGCCAGTACCTTCGCGCGGGACGCCGAGATAGCCGAGGGCGCCGGGCGGCCCGCCCCGGAACTTCGCGCTTTCGTGCGGCAGACCGCCGAGGAACTGTGGTCGGCGCTCGCCGGGCTGTCCGGCGACCAGTGGCGGGCCGAGGTCGTCACCGCCCAGGGACGCACCGTGCCCGCCACCCAGATCGTGTGGATGCGCTGCCGCGAGGTGTGGGTGCACGCGGTCGACCTCGGCGACGGTGCGACGTTCGGCGTCTTCCCGCCGGAGCTCGTGGACCGGCTGCTGACCGATGTCACGGCGGCGTGGACACAGCGCGGGCAGGAACCGGCGCTGATCCTGGCCCCGGAGGACCGCCGGCGGACGTGGAGCGTCGAACTCACGGACCGGCCGGGCTCGGAGGTCACCGGCACCGCGGCCGCGCTCTGCGCCTGGATCACCGGGCGCGGTGCCCACGGCGTGCGGACAGCCGATCCGGGAGCGCCCCTGCCGGTGCCCGGTCGCTGGCTCTAGCCGGCGCCGGCCGGATGAGCCGGCACGTGGTCATCGAGCCCCGCCGACAGGGGTGTCGGCGGGGTCTCGGGGCCGTCGGCCGGGTCGTCGCCCCGACCGCGGATCCGGCCCTCCGGGGCGGACCCCGTACCGGCTCGGCCAGGGCCGGTCAGGACACCTCGCGCCAGTCCAGGACACCCGCCACGAGATCGCGGATCGCGGCGAGCAGGCCGAGCCGATTGGCCCGGACGGCCGGATCGTCGGCCATGACCAGGACCTCGTCGAAGTAGTCGTCGATCGGTCCGGCGAGTGCCAGCGCCGCGCCGGTGAAGGCGGGCAGCCCCACCGCCGCGTCCCCGAGTTCGCCGCGCACTCTGGTCAGCGCGTCATGCAGACGCCGCTCCGCGTCGTCGTCGAACAGGGCGGGGTCGTACGCCGCCGCCGTCTCGGCCGGGACGATGCGCAGTACCCGCTGCAGCGCCGTGGTCAGCCGGTCGAAGCGCTCGTCGCCGAGGAGCTTCTCCAGGTCGGCCGCGGCCTGCTCGGCGTAGGCCGGTGACCCCGCGTGCGGCAGGACCGCCCGTACAACGCCGACCGGATGCCCGGCGTCGAGCAAGGCCTGCTCGAACCGGCGGGTGACGAACCTCGCGGATTCCTCCAGTGCCGCCGGGCCGACCTCGACCGGCTGTTGACGCGCGGCCACGGCGAGCCCCTCCGCCACCGTGATGGCCGACAGCCTCGGCCGCGCGCGCAGTATCGCGGTCAGGCCGAGGGCGGCGCGGCGCAGCCCGAACGGATCCGAACTGCCCGAGGGGACCGAGCCGATGCCGAACAACCCGGCGAGCAGGTCCAGCCGATCGGCCACGGCCAGCAGCGCACCCGGGGCCGAGTCGGGCAGCCGGTCGCCGAACGAGCGCGGAAGCTCCATCTCGTGCAGGGCGTTCGCCACCGCTTCCGGCTCGCCGGCCTTCAGTGCGTACTCTCGCGCCATGACGCCGGCCAGGCTGGAGAGCTCGATGACCATCTGCGACCCGAGATCGAACTTCGCGAGGGCCGCGGCGCGCGCCAGGACCTCGGTCTCGTCCGCCGACAACTCGACCCACTCGGCGAGTTCCAGTGCGATCGCGCTGATCCGCTCCGCGCGGTCGGTCATGGAGCCGAGCCGCTCTTCGAAGGTCAGTTTGTCCAGTCCCCGCTTCAGCTCGTCCGGGGCCACCCGCAGATCGGCCCGGTAGAAGAAGGATGCGTCCTCGTAGCGGGCGCGGAGCACGGCCTCGTTCCCCGCGCGTACGGCGGCGACGTCGCACGCGCCGTTCGCCATCGTCACGAAGTGCGGCAGCAGCCGGCCGTCACGGTCGCGTACGGGGAGATAGCGCTGGTGCTTCTTCATGACCGTGGTGAGGATGTCGCCGGGCAGCTCCAGATAACCGGAGTCGAACGAACCGAGGATGGCGACCGGCTCCTCGACGAGATCGGTGACCTCGTCGATGACGCCGCCTTCGGCCTCGGCGTCGATGCCCCCGCCGACGCCCCGTGCGAGTTCGGCGGCCGTGGCGACGATCCGCTCCCGGCGGCGGGCAGCGTCGGGTTCGATCCCGTGCGCCCGGAGCGTGTCCAGGTGACGGCCCGCCGACGCCACCTCGACGCGCGGCTCCGCAGCGGTGCGGTGCACGGTGGTGAACCGGCCCGCCGTCATCCCGCCGACCGAGAACGGGACCACCTCGTCGCCGAGCAGGGCGAGGATCCAGCGGATCGGCCGGCTGTAGGACAGGCCCGGCGCGTTCCAGCGCATGTTCTTCTCGGCGCGCAGCCCCGTCACGACCCCGGGCAGCAGCGCGGCGAGCACCTCGGAGGCGGGCCGCCCGGGGACCTGCTCGACGTATCCGGCGTACTCCCCGCCACGCCAGGTGATCGGCCGCAGGTCGGCGACGTCGACGCCACGGCTCCGGGCGAACCCCTGCGCGGCCTTGGTCGGCCGGCCCTCGGCGTCGTAGGCCGCCGACAGCCGCGGCCCGCGGACGACCTCTTCGGAATCGTCCTCGCGGGGCGCGATGTCCTCGACCAGCGCCACCATTCGGCGGGGAGAGGCGACGACGTCGATCTCGCCGTGCCGCAACCGGGTCGCGGCGAGGCCCTCGGCCAGCGCGTCGCGGACATATCCGGCCGCCCGCGCGACCTCGGCGGGCGGCAGCTCCTCGACTCCGATCTCGAAGGCGAGGGGCGCCGGGGCGTCGATCGTCGGGTACGACGCCGCCGGCGGCGCCTCGGCGGCGGCGCCGGTCACCGCGACGCCCAGGGGATGGCCGAGCTCATCGCGCCGCTCGGCCCACAGCTGCGCAACGTCGCGGGCAAGCCCGCGCATCCGCGCGAACGCGCGAGCCCGTTCGGTGGTGCCGACGGCGCCCCTGGCGTCGAGCACGTTGAAGGCGTGCGAGCACTTAAGGACGTAGGAGTGGGCGGGCACCGGCAGCCGCGCCGCGATCAGGCGCCGCGCCTCGGCCTCGTAGGCCTCGAACAGCTCGCGCCCCGTCTCGATGTCGGCGTCGTCGAGGTAGTAGCGGCTCATCTCGTACTCGGCCTGGCCGAACGCCTCGCCGTAGGAGATGCCCGGCGCATAGGCGATCTCCTTGAAGTGGGAGACGCCCTGGAGCGCCATGATGATGCGCTCCATACCGTACGTGATCTCGACCGAGACGGGATCGAGCGCGAGGCCGCCCGACTGCTGGAAGTAGGTGAACTGGGTGATCTCGAGCCCGTCGAGCCAGACCTCCCACCCGAGCCCCCACGCGCCGAGAGCCGGCGAGGCCCAGTTGTCCTCGACGAACCGGACGTCGTGCGCCTCCAGGTCGACGCCGAGCGCCGCGAGGCTCCCGAGGTAGCGCTCCTGCGCGTCACCGGGCTCCGGCTTCAAGATCACCTGGAACTGCGTGTGGGTCTGCAGGCGGTTGGGGTTGTCGCCGTACCGGGAGTCGTCCGGCCGGACGCTCGGCTCGACATAGGCGACCCGCCACGGCTCCGGCCCGAGCACCCGCAGGGCGGTCGCCGGGTTGAGCGTCCCCGCACCGACTTCGGTGTTCGTCGGCTGCACGATGACGCACCCCTGACCGGCCCAGTACTCGGTCAGCCGGATCAGCGCCTCTTGCATCGTCAGCATGTTCGCGAGCCTATCGGCCCGAAGCGGCAAGGGCCCTGCCAGAAGGACACGCCAGCGTAGTACTCAACCGCAGGCGATGCAGCGGAACGGGTGCCGCGCCCGGGGGAAGCCCCGAACGCGGCACCCGCCGCCACTATGCAGGATTAGCGCTGGATCCCCCTCGTCATCCCTGGTGCCGGATCAAAATCGTCATCTCTGGCGCGGGAACGCTCGTCACCTCTGGCGCGGGACCAGCACTCGTCGCCTCTGGCGCGGCAGCATTCGTCGCCTCTGGCGCGGGAACACTCGTCACCTCTGGCGCGGGACTAGCACTCGTCGCCTCTGGCGCGCGATCAGCACTCGTCGCCTCTGGCGCGCGATCAGCACTCGTCGCCTCTGGCGCGGGAACACTCGTCACCTCTGGCGCGGGACTAGCACTCGTCGCCTCTGGCGCGCGATCGGCACTCGTCACCTCTGGCGCGGGATCAACACTCGTCACCTCTGGCGCGGAGACGGAGAACGGAGTGCAGTTGCCTGGCCACGCAGGAGCAGCAGCTCCTGAGGCCGGCTTGACCATGCACGTCGCCTCGTGCAACCTGCCGAGGTTGTCCACCAGCATGACACGGATCTGGTCGGAGCCCTCCGGGGACAGCGAGGCGGCAGTGACTGTACCGTTGAAAGGCATCCGATGCCATGACCCGGCGGATCGGGACCCTGGCCGCGAATCGCGGACCAGCAACGCACCATTGCGGACAAGTCCCGAGAACCTGGTGCTGCCCTGAAGCGCCGTGGTGATGGAGTCCCCCCGCGGACCGGTCGGACCTGTCGCACCCCTCGGCCCGGTCGGGCCCGTGTCGCCCTTCGGCCCGGTCGGGCCCGTGTCACCCTTCGGCCCAGTCGGCCCCGTGGGACCCGTCCTACCTTGGGGTCCAGTCGGCCCCGTGGGACCCGTCCTACCTTGGGGTCCAGTTGGCCCAGTTGGCCCGGTGGGACCGGTGGGACCTGTCCTACCCTGGGGCCCAGTCGGCCCCGTCGGCCCGGTGGGACCCGTCCTACCCTGAGGCCCAGTCGGCCCCGTGGGACCCGTCGGCCCCGTGGGACCCGTTCTGCCCTGAGGTCCAGTCGGCCCGGTGGGACCCGTGGGACCTGTCCTACCCTGGGGCCCAGTCGGTCCCGTGGGACCTGTGGGACCCGTTCTACCCTGGGGTCCAGTCGGCCCTGTGGGTCCCGTGGGACCTGTCCTACCCTGGGGCCCAGTCGGCCCCGTGGGGCCCGTCTTACCCTGAGGCCCAGTCGGCCCCGTGGGGCCCGTCTTACCCTGGGGCCCTGTCGGCCCTGTCGGCCCTGTCGGCCCCGTCCGCGCCTTCTTGGCTTTTACAACCTGGGACTGTTCTTGAGACTGGCCCTGGGACTCACCGTCGCCCCAATCATCGTCCCAATCGTCCCCGGCCTTTTTAATGGAAGAGGCATTCGTCGTTTCAGTAACGGAGTTAGCCAGCGCCGGATATGACGCCATTGCGAGGCCGACCGTCGTCGTCGCAACCGCAAAGCTCCATAGGTATTTACCGGCGAGCGGGCGCGATGCCCGCCCTTTCTTCTTGGGAGTCATCTATTGATTCACCATACCCGCTCGAGTCCGATAGACCGGACCTTTCTTCCGCGATACCCGCATCGGTGCGGCACGAGTTGGATACCCGAACAATGAGACGGAAACACGCGAGCGAAGTCGTGATCAAGTAAACAGATGCCACGGGAAAGCGCTATGGGTCCATACTTGCCATCTTGCCATTCTGCAGCAGTTGAGGAACAACGTCGGATTTACCCCATCCCGACGCCAAAATGCATTTCGGCGCGACCTACTACTCTTCGCCCATCAAAGTCATCAGGACAACACCGACATCTTGTTCCCGGCCGCCCGGGTTCATCCCTGACGGCGCCAGGCGAGCACGGAGGAATCAACAGCCCAAAGTGATGCAGGGATAGGGTGCAGTGTCCCCACACAGCACCCTATCCCCTTCTCAATCAGGCCGGATTGCTCACCTGTGACTTTCGTTGCGAAGGCGCTGCTGAGGCTCGAAACCTCTCATCTCGGGCAGTTCCGGTACTGCAGAAGCGCGCTGAGCCCTCGAGAACAACGAGGTCGGCAGCGGTCGTTGCACGAACGGACCACAGTTAACGTTCGGGTCGAAAGTGTTCGCCGGATTGGCCGTGCAGATCGACTGCCACACCTGCTGAGGGTTCTGGGTCAATAGTGTGACATGCAGGTCGTTACCCCGGATGGCCACGGTGATACAAACCGCTCTCGGAATCGGATTAGGATTACTGGCTGGAGTGGTGTTCGTGAATTCGAACCACTGATTCTGCCTCTCATCGAAGATGAGTACTCGCCCAGGTGACGGCACGAGGCCGATGAATTTCCTGTTCGCCGCCTGGATGGCCGAATCGATGCATTGGCTAGGACCCTGGGGTCCGCTGGGACCGGTCGGGCCCGTGGGACCAGTTCTCCCCTGGGGTCCGGTCGGGCCCGTGGGACCAGTCCTCCCCTGGGGTCCGGTCGGGCCCGTCGGCCCCGTCCTCCCCTGGGGTCCGGTCGGGCCCGTCGGCCCCGTCCTCCCCTGGGGTCCAGTCGGCCCCGTCGGGCCCGTCCGCCCCCTCTTTGCTACTTGAGACTGGGCCTGGTCTTGAGACTGGCCCCCGTCGCCCCAGCCATCACCCCCATCGGCCTCGATCCTATTCTGGACCGGAGAGGCTTTCGACGTTGCGGTGGCCGAGTGAGCCAGCGCCGGATATGACGCCATTGCGAGGCCGACCGTCGTCGCAGCCAGCGCAAATCCACCTAGGTATTTACCGGGGAGCGGGCGCGATGCCCGCCCTTTCTTCTTGGGAGTCATCTATTGATTCACCATACCCGCTCGAGTCCGATAGACCGGACCTTTCTTCCGCGATACCCGCATCGGTGCGGCACGAGTTGAATACCCACACATGAAACGGAAACACGCAAGCGAAGTCGTGATCAAGTAAATAGATGGCACAGGAAAGCGCTATGGGCCCATACCTGCCATCTTGTCATTCTGCAGCGATTGAGGAACAACGTCGGATTTACTCCATCCGACACCAGAATGCTTTTCGGCGCGACCTACTACTCTTCGCCCATCAAAGTCATCAGGACAACACCGACATCAGCGCCATCTTGTCCCCGGCCGCCCGGGCTCATTCCTGACGGCGCCAGGCGACCCAGTTCCCGGTAGGGGTGCGATTGATGGATACAGGCTGCCAGTCGGCGGGAGCGCCGGGCCAGCTGTCCCACGATGCCCCGGAATCCCAGGGCACGATGACCAGTGTCACATCTGGTGGCAGCGAGTCCCGGCGATACCGATCAATAGCACGAAGTCCGTTTCGCGCCTGAAAGGCGTGCGAAACCCAGATACGCCACGGCATACCCTCATAGCTCACCCCCACTCGATCCTGGGCACGCAGCCCGGCCGACGCCAGACTGGTGTCCAGCTCCAATTCCCGTGACCAATGGCGCGAGATCCGATTGGTGACGACGATCACGGTGGCGAGGTCGAGCACGATGACAGCGACGGCGATCGCACACAACCCACGCCGACGGTCGTAGCGGATCAGCACCAGCCCCGCCAGTGCGAGCAGCAGCAGCGCGGCTACCGTGGCCGGCCACAACTGGAAGGAATCCCAGTTCCACGTGAGGAAGCAGATCTCGGGGAAGTCGAAGGAACTGAAGAAATTACCCGACAGCCGATCACCTGCGTGCATCCGTACGATGGCGGACGCCGCCAACGCCGTTCCGGCGGTGACGAGCAGGACCCGGGCCATCGTCACCTGCGGGGCTCGCCAGGCGAACGCCGCCCCGGCGAGGAACAGCACGGGTACCAGGCAGGCGAGATACCGACCGTAGGCGAAGTTGGCGACCGTCCCCTCGTCGGCGATCGCACCCGATGTGGACAGTCCAATGCCCAGCAGAGTGAGGAGCGTGAGCCCTGCCGTCGCCCGTATCGGACGTGCGGTGCCGCGGCGGAACGCCAGTACGAGGACCACGAGGCCGATGCCCGCCACACCCCAGGTGGAAACGATCAGATACCAGAGCTTGCCGACGGTGAGCGACAGGATCCAGCCGACACCGTCTGGGCTGGTGAGCCGGTCGGTGAGCCAATCGCCGTGCGGCTGGACACCGCCGGGATAGATCTGTGACCTCACCCAGCCGTTCAGTGCCCGGCCGGCGGCCGCCCCGGCGGCCAGCACCGTGGCCAACACCGCGATGTCACGTTTGCGCACCCACCGTCGTGACAGAGCGACGACGAGAAGACCCACGTGCACCAGCAGGATGATCGTGCCCCGGGCGTGCGTCGTGTAGGCGAAGGCGACGACCGTGCTAGCCGCCGCAGCGTAGACCGGCTGCCCACTGGCCAGCCAGGAGTGGACCAGCAGCAGCCAGCCGAGGACGACCACTGGCAGCACGGCGTCGGTCATGGCGAATTGGGCGTAGTAGATCACCGACGGCAGAAGCGCGGTGACGTTCGCCAGGAGGAACGCATACCAGCGCGGCACCTCCAACCGGCGCAGAGCGATGTACGCCAGCACCACGAGCGCTGCGCTGACCAGCGAATTGATCGCGATGACACGGCGATACACGGCGGCCGGATCGCCATCCAGCAAGAACGCGGGAGAGATCAGGAGCGAGTAGCCCGCCTGATAGAAGGTCCGTCCGGAAAGGTCGGCCGCCGCACCTCCGGAGATCAGCCGCGCGGCCAGCAGATAGCCCGACTCGTCGGGAATCATCACAGGTGTCGTCTGATGTATGGCGAGCGCCAGCCGGACGAACGCCTGGAGCAGCCAACTACCGGCGAGCAGTAACGGCCAGGGCCGATTTCGGAGTACGGTTACGGACCTTCCGGATCTCGCCTCTGCGCGCTCCTTCTGGGCGATGGTCGCAATAAATCCCATGAAGTCTCCACGGTGGGCATTTAGTCCGCAGTTATTGTGAATATTTGCAGCCCGCAGCTTCACACCTCAGCACGGCGTACAGCAGAAGGAAACCGATCCGCCAACGCGGGAGACCACCGTGACGCGGCTCGCTTTGCGGCCACATGAACGACTGTTCCCCCAACTGGGGACTGCGGTCACAGCGCAGGGCCCGATCATCAACAGATCATGCCGCTCCCTGGCACGAGTCGATCCTGCTCAGTGCGTGGTCTGGCGCTGTGCCGATCTCCAACTGGAGAGCACATCGCCTGGCCGCCGCTACCGAAGTGGTTCGTGGTGCCATGTCGCTGTTCTTCGCTACCGATAGCACTTGCCGGCGTCGTGGTGGGCGCCGGCCGAGGCAGCAGCGCCCGCAGTGAGCACCAGGACGGCCGCTCCCGTGATGACCACACCAAATGTGACCAATGCCGCGCACTTTGACATCCTCATGAAGGACCCCTTTGCAGGAAATGGAGCTCGTTCAGGTCATGAACGGATTTCCGCAGTACACGTCAGGTTACGTACCGCGATATCCGGCCAGCACGACTGACCAATGCATGCACTAACGACACCATCACGTGTCTCAGTGCCGCAGTCCCGTGACGTCTTCCCGTGGACTAATTCAAGCAAACCGAGAAATGTGAGAGTTGGCTTTGCTTCGGCACTCTCGACGAACGCGCTTTAAACGACCGGTCACAGGCCGCGGACGACTCGCTCAGATTCCAGGCCCATGCCGCACCACGGCCACGAGCACGCCGACGAGCATGAACGGCCCGAACGGGATGGCGCTCTTGCGATCGGCCCGGCGAGTGATCAGCAAGCCCACCGCCCACACCCCGCCCAGGACGAACGCGGCGAACAGCCCCAGGATCCACGCCGGCCACCCGAGCCACCCGAGATAGAGGCCGAGCACCCCCGACAACTTCACGTCACCGAAACCGATGGCGTTCGGGACGATGAACCACTGCACGAAGTACAGCAGCAGCATCGCGCAGAGCCCGGCCAGGGCATGGAGGTACCGGGTTCCTCCGTCGTCGGTGAACGGCACGGCGACGCCGAGCAGCGCCGCGCCGATCGGATAGGACGGCAGCGTGAGCGGGTCGGGCAGACGGTGGAGCGCGATGTCGATGAACGAGAGCACCACTCCCACGACACCGAGATAGCAGAAGGCGGCCAGTTCGGCCCGGGGCCCGATCCCCCAGACCATGACCGGCACGATGGCGACGGCCACCAACGCGACGGTCGCCGGGCGGCAGGCGACCGGCTCGGTCCAATCCCGCTGGGCGCCGGGGGCGGCACGCGATCCGGTGTCCCCGCCCGGCGGCTCCGGTGGCTCCGGCGTCGTCTCGGATGCGCTCTCGAGCGGCGGCTCGGACGCGGCCGGCAACTCGTCCCCACGAACCGGTTCGCTCACGCGGCGCACTTTACCGCCGGGGTACGGAACCCGCGGGAGATCGACGTCTCCGACGGCAGCGCGGCCGTGACGCCGGCCGTGTGCGGCGGGCCGTGCCCGTCACAGGCCGCGGACGACGCCGAGCTCGACCCCGCCCACGATGCGGCCGCGCAGCAGTTCGGTGAGTCGGTCGGCGACCCGTTGGACGGTGGCCCGCTCGTCGACGTCACCGGTGAGGGTGAAGCGCACGGAGAGTTCGGCGGTGCTGCCGGCGGCGACCCTGATACCGGTGACACCGGGCTCTGTGCCGAAGGCGGCCTCGACCGCGGCGAGCACCTCGGGGTCCTCATGAGGCGGCGGAATGGGCTTGCCCTCGGCGAGGAGGTACAGCCGGTAGCCGTCGATCGCAAAGGGCACCGGACCGGCGACGTCGATGACGAGGGCGTCGGCCTTCTCGTCGAGTGCCGCCTGGCACGCCTCCCGCGAGTACACCGCGACGGGCCGGGCGTCGGGCCGCCACATCGCCATGGTCTCGACCGAGGTGAAGCCGAGCAGGCCCTTCCTGCCGTCGGCGCCGACCAACGTGGGCACCGCCATCTCGCTGTCCTTCTCGCGGCGCGGCTCACCCGGCGCCACCGGCTCCTCCTCGGTGAGCACCGCCACCACGGGCACCAGCAGGCGCGCACCGGCGAGTTCGGCGATCACCGTGTGCTCGCCGACCCGCCCCGCGGCGTACGCGGTCAGCGCCGCACCCAGGCGGGGATCGGTGCCACCGTCGTCGGTGGGGAACTGAGGTTGAGGAATGGTCCGTCCGGCCACGCACAGAGGGTATAACCATCCGTGCATACGGAGGGTGCTAATTCAGATACTCTCCGCGCCCATAACCGCCTTGGGCCTCTCCGTCCGTGATCTTGCAGTTGTTCGCGCGTCGTCCAGCGCGCACCGTGAAGATCATCACGGCGGAGTTCCGGTCGCCCTCCCCGTTCGTCACCCGAGGTCGACGATGGCGGCCACGGTGCCGCCTCCCGAGGGGCCCTGATGCACGGCGGCGACGGAGACGAACACGGCCGGATCGCCGGTTACGGCGGCCGTCACCCCGCCGACACATGCCTTGATCTGGCGGTGCCAGTGGACGTCGGAGTCGTCGAGCATGATGTTGCGCCGCCCGCGCACCGACCCGCTCGGGTCCGCCTCGCACTTGAGGAAGACGTTGACCAAGCGGTCTCCGAGGTCGCTGTGGTGCGGTCGCTCGGGCAGTTCCAGACCCGCACTGCGGATCGCAGCCCAGACCCCGTCGGCGTCGAGGGCGTCCCGCATCACATCGTGTCCGGCGCGGTAACGGCCCCCGATGCCGCGTACGTTGCCGACCACCACGATCTGCGCCCGGTCGAGTTCCACGCCCGAGGAGCACGACGCCACCGAGGAGTAGAGCGACAGGTCCTTGTGGATCTGCTCGGCGGCCGGCATCTCGATCTCACCGAGGGCCACTGCGATGCCGAGCGCGGTCGTCGAGTTGGAGATGTCCATCGACTTCAGCGTGTCCTCGGTGACCACCGTCCGGTCACGCCGCTTCGCGTCGTTGATCGTGTCGAGGGTGAGCAGCGGGGTCTTGGTCTGCACGTAGTGGACGTCGGCCGGCTCTTCGATCCCGGCGATCTTCATCGCCTCCCGGACCCCCTCGGCGACCTTCTCCACCATCGCAGGCCGGCCGATGTCCTCGGGCAGGATCACCTCGCTCATCGCGACGCCCACCGACACCCTCGGCTCGGCCGAGGCCGGCGCGGTCGCCGGGTCCACGGACGCGAAGATCGTGGCGTGCGGGCTGAGCACACCATCCGTACCGCCCGACCAGACGAGCGGCACCTGCTTGACCTCATCGGCGCTGCGCGTGCCCTTGGCCAGCAGCACCTCGCGGAAGGCCCGGTCGGCGAGGATGCGGGTGTAGTCGTTGACCCCGCCGTTCCCCTCGGTCTTCCCGACGACGGCGAGCACCCGGTCGGCTTCGATCACTCCGTCATCGATCAGCCGGGCGAGCCCGGCGGCGTCGGTGACGCTCTCGATGGGTACCTTGCGCACTTCGATGGGATCGGGCACATCGACTCCTCAGTGGTCGGACCTGGCCTGATCATTCTTCCGGTCGGGGTCACGGTCCGTCGAGACCCGGGACGGGCGGCGCTTGGCCGCGCGTGGCCGCGATCAGCGCAGCCGGGCCAGCCGCTCCACCGCCTGGTCGATGACGTCCTCGCGCTTGCAGAAAGCGAAGCGGACGAAGGGCCGGCCGGCCTCGGCGTCGTCGTAGAACACCTGGCTCGGGATCGCCACGACTCCGGCCTTCTCCGGCAGCGCCCTGGCGAGCTCGAAGCCGTCGGTGAAGCCGAGCGGCCGGATGTCGGCCTGCACGAAATAGGTGCCCTGCGGGCGGAAGGTCGTGAACCCGGCGGTCTCGAGCCCGGAGATCAGCCGGTCGCGCTTGGCCTCCAGCGACTTGCGCAGTTCCTCGACCCAGGGCAGCTCGTTGCCCAGCGCGTACGCAACGGCGCGCTGGTACGGCGCGCTCGACGTGTAGGTCATGAACTGCTTCACCGTCTGGACGGCACGCACGTACGGCGCGGGCGCGGTCACCCATCCGGTCTTCCAGCCGGTGACCGAGAAGGTCTTGCCGGCCGAGGAGATCGCGACGGTCCGCTCGCGCATGCCCTCGAGGGAGGCGAGCGGGATGTGCTCGGTGGCGTCGAAGGTCAGGTACTCGTACACCTCGTCGGTGACCGCGACGAGGTCGTGTTCGCGGCAGACGGCGGCGATCGTCTCGAGCTCCTCGCGGGTGAAGACCGTACCGGCCGGGTTGTGCGGGGAGTTGACCAGGATGAGGCGGGTGCGCGGCCCCACGGCGGCGCGCAGCTCATCGGGGTCGAAGGTGAACCTTCCGCCGTCCGGTCGCAGGGTGACGGGGCGCCGCACCGCTCCAGCCAATGCGATCGTCGCCGCGTACGAGTCGTAGAACGGTTCGAACACGATCACCTCGTCGCCGGCCTCGGCGAGGGCGAGGATGGTCGTGGCGATGGCCTCGGTGGCTCCGACCGTGACGTACACCTCGGTCGCGGGATCGTAGGCCAGCCCGTAGCGCTCCGCGCGCTCGGCGGCCACCGCCTCTCGCAGTTCGGGCAGCCCCGGCCCCGGCGGGTACTGGTTGCCGCCGGAGCGGATCGACTCGACCGCTGCCTCGAGCATGGCCGGGGGTCCGTCGGCGTCGGGGAAACCCTGCCCGAGATTGATGGCTCCGGTACGGGTGGCGAGGGCGGACATCTCCGCGAAGATGGTCGTCCCGAAATTCCGCATGCGTGCGACAAGAGGTTCACTCACGCGCCAAGGCTAACCAGGTCATCGGCCCGGCTGAAGGGCCGCACCTGCGGCGCCCGTGTTGATCAAGCATCCGGGCACCCAGAGCGACCACAATCCTTGATCAACATCGCTGAGACGCTAGCGCAGCACGTTGACCAGATCGGCGGCCAGCCGGGCGGGCAGGTCCGGGTCGGCGGCCCCGTCGAACAGCATCAGCCACGCGTACGCGGGCCCGAGGAGCTGCGCATGCGCCCACGCCGGGTCCGGCGGCTCGGCGAGCTCTCCGCGGGCCACCGCGCGGTCGAGGACGACGGTCAGGCAGCGGCGGTGCCGGGCGATGAGGCGGTCCGCGAGAGCCGGGTCGCCGCGCAGATCCGCGGTGAGCCCGAGGATTGCGCGCGACACGGCCGGCCCGGTGAGGAAGGCGACCAGGTCGCCCGCGAGCACCGTGAGATCCGCGCGCAGCGACCCCTGGTCCGGTGGCGGCTGAAGGTCGTCGAAGACGAACGCGGAGACGAGATCGGCCTTGGACCGCCAGCGCCGGTAGATGGCCGCCTTGCCCACGCCCGCGCGCCGGGCCACCCGCTCGACGCTCACGTCCCGGTAGCCGACCTCTTCGAGCAACTCGAAGACCGCTCGGCGCACGGCATGGTCCACCGCCGCCGAGGGCGGGCGTCCACGCGGCATCGCGTCTCCCGAGAAACAGAACGTGGCGTCCCGGATAACGTACCCCTGGTGCGAAACTGGGGTCGGCGAGAGGAGTGCGCACCATGCGGGTGGCGATGTGTCAGATCCCGGTGAACGACGATCCCAAGGAGAACCTCGAGCGGATCCGCGAGGCGCTGGTCCAGGCCGCGGACGCTGACGCGGATCTCGCCGTGTTCCCCGAGGCGGCACAGGTGCGGTTCGGCAACGACCTCGCCGCCGTGGCCGAGCCTCTCGACGGCCTGTTCGTCACCGAGCTGCGCAGGGCGGCGCGCGAGCACCGTACGGCCATGATCGTCGGCGTGTTCGAGCCGAGCGCCGACGGACGGGTGCACAACACCGCCGTCGCGATCGACGCCGACGGCTCACTCGCCGGGACCTACCGGAAACTCCACCTCTTCGACGCGTTCAGGTTCCGCGAGTCCGAGACGGTCGCGCCGGGCGACGAGCCGGTGGTGGTCGAGCTGGCCGGCGCCAGGATCGGGCTCGTCACGTGCTACGACATCCGGTTCCCCGAGCTGGCCAGGGCCCTGGTCGATCGCGGGGCCGAACTACTGGTCGTCATCGCCGCGTGGGCGCAGGGCGTCTACAAGGAGGAGCACTGGACCACGCTGGTCCGGGCACGCGCGATCGAGAACACCACGTGGGTCGTGGCCGTCGACAAGGCCCCCGACCTCACCGACCCGCCGCGCGGCGGGCGCACCGGCGTGGGCCGCAGCCTGCTGGTCGATCCCATGGGCGTGGCGCTCGCCGACCTCGGTCCGGCTCCGGCGGTCCGGGTTCTCGACCTCGACCCCGAGCTGACCGCATCGGTACGCGCGACGATCCCCTCGCTGTCCCACCGGCGCAAGGACGTCCTCTGAACCCGGGCCGGGGTCTCGCCGGTCACTGGTCGTCGCCCAGCATCGCGCGCGTCGCCTCCTCGACGATGTCGCGCATGGCCCGCTCGGCCGCCTCGGCGTCGCCCGACTGAACCGCCTGCGCCACCTCCGCGTGCCACCGGATCGCCTCGGGCTTGGGGCGGGCCGGCATGAGGTGGTGATGTGTACGGCCGGTCAGTACCTCGGCGACGACTTCGGTGAGCGCGCCCAGCATCTCGTTGCCGGAGGCCTCGAGCAGGGTGCGGTGGAATTGGATGTCGGCGACGAGGTAGGCCTCGAGGTCCCCTGATCGCCCATGCACGGCCATCTGCATGACCGCGCCGGTCAGGGCGCCGCACTGCTCCGGCGTCGCATGCCGCGCGGCGAGGGCCGCCGCCACCGGCTCGACGCCGCGCCGCAGCTCACTGAGCGATCTCAGCTGCTCGTCGCGATCGTCGCCGTCGAGCCGCCACCGGATGATCCGCGGGTCGAACAGATTCCATGCCGTACGGGGGGCGACCGTCACCCCGACACGGCGGCGGCTGGTCACCAGGCCCATCGATTCGAGGACCCGGATCGCCTCGCGGATCACCGACCTGGACACGCCGAAGCGGGTCTCGAGCTGCTCGATCCTCAGCACCTGACCGGCCGCGAAGCCGCCCGAGGTGATCAGCGCGCCGAGCTCGTCGAGCACGCTGCCATGCAACCCGGGACTGGTCAGGTCATTGTCCGCCACAGCACCTGATCCTCCCACGTGAGCCATGGACAACCGACCGGCATGCGGCCAAAGATCTGATTTTTCAGCCTTCATCCTTGTTTAAAGCCGACAATTGGTGAACACTGACGAAACCCGCTCCAGAAGGCCCAGGCACGAGGTCGCAGGCAATGAACACCCCCACCCCATCCCCCGACGCCGCCGCCCCTCCGCTGGTGGTCATCATGGGCGTGTCCGGCTCGGGCAAGACCGTCGTGGGCGGCGCCCTGGCCGAACGCCTCGGCGTGCCGTTCGCCGACGCCGACGATTTCCACAGCCCCGCCAACATCGCCAAGATGTCGGCCGGAACGCCGCTGGACGACACCGACCGGCTGCCATGGCTGCGCGCGATAGGTGCGTGGCTCGCCGGGCACGCGGCGACCGGCGGCGTGGCCGGCTGCTCCGCCCTCAAGCGCGCCTACCGCGACGTGCTGCGCGAGTCGGCGCCGCAGGTGACGTTCCTGCACCTGCACGGCGACCCCGAGGTCGTACGGCGCCGGGTGGCCGGCCGGGCGACCCACTTCATGCCGGCCTCGCTCGTCGCCTCGCAGTTCCAGACGCTGGAGCCGCTCCAGCCCGACGAGAACGGCATCGTGCTCGATCTCGGCAGACCCGTCGGCGACCTCGTCGACGCCTTCCTGGCGGCGCGATCGACCCAGGCGCCGCCGCCCCCGGCATCAGCCGACCCCCCGCCCGGAACCGATTCCGGAACCCCCGCACCCCCAGGAGAGTGACATGAGCCCCGCTCTGTTCGCGCTCGCCGAGACGGGCCAGGCCTCCAGCGGCCGGCTCGTCGCGGCGGCGCTCATCGGCATCGCGTTGATCGTGGTGCTGATCACGCAGTTGAAGCTGCACCCCTTCCTGGGACTGACCATCGGCTCCCTCGCGGTCGGCGCCATCGCGGGCCTGCCGATGGCCGACGCGGTCGAGAGCTTCAGCAAGGGATTCGGGAGCACGGCCGCGAGCGTCGGCACGCTCATCGCGCTCGGCGCGATGTTCGGCAAGCTACTCGCCGACTCCGGCGGTGCCGACGAGATCGTCGACACGATCGTCGGCCGGTCGAGCCCTCGCACGCTGCCCTGGGCCATGGCCCTCGTCGGCGCGCTCATCGGGCTCCCGATGTTCTTCGAGATCGGCCTCGTACTGCTGATGCCGGTCATCTTCCTGGTCGCCCGCCGCTCAGGGCTGCCGCTCATCCGGGTCGGGATCCCGGCGCTCGCCGGCCTCTCGGTCATGCACGGGCTGGTGCCCCCGCACCCCGGCCCCCTGGTGGCGGTCGACGCGCTCAAGGCCGACCTCGGTCTCACGCTCGGCCTCGGCGTGCTCATCGGAATCCCGACCGTCGTCATCGCCGGCCCGCTGTTCTCGAAGTACGCGGCCCGCTGGGTGAACGTGCCCGCGCCGGAGCTGTTCGCGGCCTCGCACGACGACGCGGATCGCAAGGACGGCGAGACCGTACGCCGGCCGGCCTTCGGTGTCACCCTCGCGACGGTCCTGCTGCCGGTCGTACTGATGATGGCCAAGGCCCTCGCCGACATCTTCGCCGACGAGGGCGACCCCGTCCGCAGAGCGCTGGACGTGCTGGGCACCCCGCTGGTCGCGCTGCTCATCGCGGTGCTCGTGGCGATGGTCACCCTCGGCCGCGGCGCCGGGATGGACCGGCAGACCCTCGCCAGGTCGCTCGAGCGGTCACTGCCGCCCATCGCGGGCATCCTGCTCATCGTCGCGGCCGGCGGCGGTTTCAAGCAGACCCTGATCGACACCGGCATCGGCAAGGTGGTCGCCGACTGGGTCGAGGGCAGCGGCCTGTCGGTGCTCATCCTGGCCTGGCTCGTCGCCGTGCTGATCCGGCTGGCCACGGGCTCGGCCACGGTCGCGACGGTCACCGCGTCCGGCATCCTCGCGCCGCTCGTCGCAGGGCTCAGCACCGGTGAGACCTCACTGCTCGTACTCGCCATCGGCGCCGGTTCGCTGTTCTTCTCCCACGTCAACGACGCCGGCTTCTGGCTCGTCAAGGAGTACTTCGGCCTGAGCGTCGGGCAGACCATCAAGTCCTGGTCGGTGATGGAGACCGTCATCTCCGTGGTCGGCCTGGCCTTCGTGTTGTTCGCCAGTATCTTCGTCTGACGCGGCCTCGCCGACGCCGGCGTACGGGTCCGGCCGCCGAGCGCGGCCGGACCCGGGGCGGTGCGGTTGGAGGCGCTGACGTAGTGCTCCGCCGGCGGCATCCGGTCGTTCCTTCTCGCGGATCGCGGACCTCGCCGACAGGCTCGTGCCTATCGGGTGGACAGGTCGAGTACGGCGGTGCCGCCGCTGATGGACAGCACCCGCACGATGAGCCCACGGCCCTCGACCTCGGGCTCCTGCCCGCAGTACGAACCACTGCCGTTGGGCTGGAAGACCAGGCTGCAGCCCGGCCCGGTCTGCGCGGTGCCCGTCCCGTCACGGAAGGTCGCCTTGATGCTCACCTGGTCATGGTCGACCCCGACGACCGCGAGCTCGGTGGGCCCGGACCGGCCGTCGAGCCGGATCCTCGCCCCACGTGACACCTCGACGTGGCACCTCCCGTGCAAGCACGCGGCGGTGCCCGTGCCCTCGGCCGGGCTCGGTGACGCCGCCGCCGAGCGCTCCGGAGCCGGGGTGGTCCCGGCCGATGGGGACTCGGGCGGCCCGGTCTTGGACGGTACGGTCGGGGACGGCGTGGTTTTGCGGGAGCCGTCCCCGCTGGTGCCGCATCCCCCCGCGACCAGGATCGCGGGCAGCACCATGGCCGCGATGGCGGTCCGCCTCGGCCCTCCGATCCACATGTCCCTCACGATCCCACCTGGGGATCCGCTCCGCCGAGGGCACGTCCAGCACCGACCGATCCGAGACCGCACCTAGGGCCGGGCATGACCGACCGGCGGGTCATGCCCGGCCACGACCCACCGGGGCCGTGACCCGGAAGACCCGTGTACGGACACGCCGGTGTTACGGGAGACTGTGACCGATGAGCACCGAACCGTTGGAGCTGACCGTCGCCGACGCCTCCGCGTGGCGCGAGTGGCTGAGCGAGAACCACGACACCCCGGCCGGCGTATGGCTGGTGCTCGCCAAGAAGGGGACGACCCGGCCGACGAGTCTCACCTACGCGCAGGCGCTCGACGAAGCGCTGTGCCACGGCTGGATCGACGGCCAGGCGAGGAGCCGGGACGAGACCACCCACTGTCGGCGCTTCACCCCACGCCGGATGCGGAGTCCGTGGTCCAAACGCAATGTCGGCCTCATCCAGCGCCTCGAAGCCGAAGGCCGGATGCACCCCGCCGGCGTGGCCGAGGTCGAGCGCGCCAAGGCGGACGGTCGCTGGGAGGCGGCGTACGACGGTGCGGCCGCGATGCGGGTGCCGGCGGACCTGACCGCCGCGTTGGCCGCGGAGCCCAAGGCGCGCGCCATGTTCGAGATCCTCACGAGCCAGAACCGGTACGCCGTGCTGTATCGGATCGAGAGCGCCAAACGCCCAGAGACCCGGACCCGTCGTATCGAGGAGTTCGTCGCCATGCTCGCCCGCGGCGAGACGCTGTACCCGCAGAGGCGCGGACTGACCGAGTGACCGCTCGCCGGCCGCGCCGCAGCGCCACGGTCCCGATCCTGTCGGACCTCACTGTGAGACCCCGCACATCGGCGAGACCAAGGACCGGCCTTCCTCCGTTCGGGGCCTCGATGAACCCCACGTCTCCCTGGCAGGCGGGACGCCGGGCCGGGGCCGATCGTCGTGGCGGGTACGTTCGATCGCCTTCCGAACGGGCACATCGGTTGTCACGGAGCGGGGATGCCCCGATTCCGCCGGAGCATCGCGGGGGCGTCCCCGCTGCGCTGCGCTCTCGCGCCCCGCTGTGCGCCCACGCTGCGCTGTGCACTAACGCCGCGCTCTGAACCGAGGCGTGGCGGTAGGTTCACGCGGCGCTCTGCGCCCGGACGTAGCGGTGAGGCAAGTGCGTGGACCTCGGGACACGTGCCCATCAGCCCATTCCATCAAATCGCCGGCGCGCGAACGCGCGCGACGGGGACGGCGCCGCAGGCCACCTTCCGCCGTGATTCGCACGGCGGACCTCCCACACGCCGCGAACAACTGCATGATCACGATCGGAGGGATATCTCCTTGGTCGTGATCATGCAGAAGTTCACCAAGGGCTCGCCCGGGACCGCGAACAACTGCATGATCACGGCGGGGTGCTGCGGCGTAGGGAGATGGGGGCCAGGAAGGTGTTGCGGGGGCCGTCGCTGAGGGGGCCCGGCTCGGGGGCGCGCACCGGCCGCAGCTCCGTGCCGATCGCCCGGGCCAGCCGCTCCACCTGGGCCTCGAGGTCGGACCAGCGGTCGGTCAGGGCCGCGCCGAAGGGCGCGACCGTGAGGGTACCCGCGTCGTGGTCGATCTCCCACACGCCCGCTGCCATGCCGTCCACGATGACCGTGGAGGTGCCGTTGCCGGCCTTGTCGTACACCCGGGGATAGTCGGCCTCGGCGATCTGGCGGAGGCGGCCGGCGGGCGAGGTCGCGTAGCCCATGAAGTAGGCGTCCCAGACCGGCAGCAACCGAACGCACCGGCCGTCGTCCGGATCGGTCGCCGTGAGCCGCTCCAGCTCGTCGGCGACGACCCACGCCTCGGTGCCGTCGAGCGAGACGGTCACGATTTCATCGGCGAGTGACGCCAGTGCGGCAACGGTGTCGCGCTTGGTCCAGCCGGTCCACCACTTGAGGTCGTTCGCGGTCGCAGGCCCGAAGGCCCGCAGGTAGCGGCGGGCGAGTTCGGCACGCGCGACGGCGGGCTCGATGGGTTCGAGCGGAGCGCCGACCCAGTCGGCCCACAGGGCATAGGCGTAGTTGTCGCTGCGCCAGGAGCCGCGCACCTCGGAGCGGACGATCCGGCCGGTCCGGCCGAGGAGCGCCACCGTCATCTGCAGCGCGGACCCCTCGCCCGGAAGGTCCGCGCCGAGCAGTTCGCGGATCTGCCGTACGGTCAGCGGCGGCTGTCCCGCCATCGCGGCCTCGACACGGTCGGCGAAGACCAGGAGCTCCGCCTCGGTCAACCCCGTCCATTTGGCGGTGCGCTTGACGGTCTTGTCCGGCGGCTCCCCCGTACAGGCGAAGAGCACGGGTAGCAGGTCCAGCGGCTCGATGTAGCTCATGCCGCCGCGCATGCAGCGGAGCCGGACCAGGCTGCGCTTCGCGTACAGCTCCTCGTCGAGGTGGGCGAGCCGGAAGTCCGGCAGCCTGGCCGCGCAGGACAGGTAGCAGGTGGGCGCGGTGCCATAGACGCCGGCGGTGGCGGTGACGACGTCGGTCACGCCGCTCCGCCCGGGCCCGGCAAGGCCCTGCTTGCCCAGTACGTGAGCCCGTGCCTGGTCAAAACGGACGGTGGAAGCGGGGGCTGGCAAGGGCTGCTCCATCGTGTCCGGGCGCGCCGTGTTCGAGGCGCCGTGGCCGGGGTCGTCACAGGCATGACGACCTCGGCGGGTCGTCTCGGGCGGCGACCGCTCACCGGGTCGCCTTTGGGAGTATGCCGGTATGACAGGCGAGGTCACGACATATTCGGCACTCGCGGAGCGGCTGCGGGCATTGCCTCCGTCGTGCGGGCCCGTGCGGATCGTGGCGATCGACGGCCCCAGCGGAGGCGGCAAGTCGACCTTCGCCGACGTGCTGGCGCGGTCGCTGGGCGAGGCGCCGGTCGTGCGCTCGGACGATTTCCCCGTGCCCTGGGACGGGGATCCCCTGGCGTGGTGGCCGCCACTGGCCGCCGAGGTGCTCCGGCCACTGGAGGACGGGCGGCCCGCGGCCTACCGGCGCTACGACTGGCGGCTCGGCACCGCCGGCGACCGCGTGGAGGTGCCGGTCACAGCCGTACTCCTGCTCGAAGGGGTCGGAGCGGCCTGGCGAGGGTCGCCGGCCGCGTTCCGGATCTGGATCGACGCCCCGAGAGAACTGCGCCGCCGGCGGGCTGTGGAGCGGGACGGGCCGCACCTCGCGGAGAGCTGGGACCGGTGGAGCGCCCGTGAGGAGGCGCACTTCGCCGCCGACCGCACCCGGGCCCGGGCCGACCTGTTCGTCGACGGCGCGGCGCGGCGGGCGGCCGATCAGGTGATCTCGACCGCGCCGGTCAACGAGCCGCTCAGCGGGCCGACCGGCGGGCCGGTCAACGAGCCGGTCGGCGGGCCGGTCAGCGGGCCCGGCCCCGGGCCTTGAGCGGCGTCGCCGGCAGCGCGGGCGCCGCCAGCCGCTCGCCCTCGTAGCCGTCCACCGTGCCGAACCGCTCACCGGAGGCCCACGCCGCGCGGGCCTCCGCGATCTCCTCGCCGGTACGTCCGATGAGGTTCCACCACATGACGATCCGCTCCTCGAAGGGCTCGCCGCCGAGCAGCATCAGGCCGGTGTCGGAGTCCGCCCGAAGCCGCAGGCTCGACCGGCCGCAGCCCAGGTAGAGCAGCGACCCGGGCGTGAGCGCGACCCCGTCGACCTCCGCCTCTCCCGACATGGTGAGCACCGCGTACTCGAAGTCCGGTTCGAGCGGCAGTGCGGTGCCGGTGCCGGCGGTCAGGGCCAGGTCGGCGCCGACCAGTGGCGAGTAGGCCGTGCCCGGTGAGACCGCGCCGTCCAGCTCGCCCATGATGACGGTCGCGCGCAGCCCGTGGGCGGTGACCACCGGCAGCTGCGCGTGGAACTCGAAGTGCGGGCCGGTGCCGCGGTGGGCGTCCGGTAGCGCCACCCACAGCTGCGCGCCATGGAGTACGCGCGGATGATCACGCGGCGACTCCTCGGAGTGCGCGATGGCCCGCCCGGCGGTCATCAGGCTCAGCTCGCGCGGCCGTACGGTCTGCAGGCTGCCGAGACTGTCGCGGTGCAGCACCTCGCCGTCGTGCAGCCAGCTGACCGTCTGAAGGCCCATGTGCGGATGCGGCGGCACCAGCATGCCGGTCTCGTCGGCGATGTCGTCGGGGCCGTAGTGGTCCACGAAGCACCAGGCGCCCACCATCCGCCGGCCGATGTTCGGCAGCAGCCGGCGGACCCGGGTGCCCTCGCCGAGCAGAACCTGCCGGGAGGTCAGGAGCTCCCGTACCGGCTCGGCCGAGACGTCCCCCCGGCCGCCGCGCACGGTCAGGGTGGACGTCGTGTCGAGGTCGCTCATCGCCCGGCCTGTCCCGTGCCGTCGACGGTGTCGCCCGGCGCGGTGTGCGGCACCTTCTCGGCCGGGATGACGCCGAGCCGGCCGGCCTGGAAGTCCTCGACCGCCTGAATGAGCTCGGCCCTGGTGTTCATCACGAAGGGCCCGTAGTGCGCAACCGGCTCGCGGATCGGCCGGCCCCCGAGGATGAGCACCTCCAGCTCGGGCGTACGGCCGTCCTGCTGCGGTGCGGCCGCGACGGTGAGGACGTCGCCGGCACCGTAGACGGCGAGCTGACCGGTGTGGACGGGGCGCGCCTCGGCGCCCACGTTGCCCTCGCCGGCGAGGACGTACGCCAGCGCGTTGAAGTCCGGCCGCCACGGCAGGGTCAGCCGCGCCCCCGGGCTCACGGTGGCGTGGATCAGCGAGATCGGGGTGAACGTGGATCCGGGGCCGGCGTGCCCGGCGACCTCCCCCGCGATGACGCGGAGCAGCGCGCCGCCGTCGTCCGACGTGAGCAGCGCCGCCTCACGCGCACGGATGTCCTGGTAGCGCGGCGGGTTGAACTTGTTCGCGCGCGGCAGGTTCACCCAGAGCTGGATGCCGTGGAAGAGCCCGCCGGACACCACGAGGTGCTCGGGCGGGGCCTCGATGTGCAAGAGGCCGCTGCCGGCCGTCATCCACTGGGTGTCGCCGTCGGTGATGACACCGCCGCCGCCGTTGGAGTCGGAGTGCTCGAAGATCCCGTCGATGATGTAGGTGACGGTCTCGAAGCCCCGGTGCGGATGCCACGGGGTCCCCTTGGGCTCGCCGGGCGCGTACTCGACCTCACCCATCTGGTCCATGTGGATGAACGGGTCGAGGTCGCGCATCTCGACGCCCGCGAAGGCGCGCCTCACCGGGAAGCCCTCGCCCTCGAAACCGCTCGGGGCCGTGGTCACGGAGCGGACCGGCCGTTCGGCGAGCACGGCGGTGTCCGGACGGGGGACGCGTGGCAGGACGAGCCTGTCATCGACGGTCACTGCAGGCATGGCGATCTCCTTCGCGCTCCTGGGCGTTCCCGGGTCCGATCCGCCCGGCAACGTCATGCTGTCAGACACAACTCTAGTTGAAGATTCAACATTCCCCCTTTGCGCCCGCTCCTCGCCTCGGCGGCTGGAGCGATCTTCGGCATTGGGGCACCCTTGTCGCCATGTCGCTGTCACATCTGCCGGACTCCGCCGAGCCGCATGTGGCCATGGACCCCCAGATCCCGGCCGAGGACCGGCGACGGCTGCAGGAGGCACAAGCCCACCTGACCCCGTCGACGGCCGCTCCGAGATCGGGAGCGCGGGCCCTGCTGGCCTCCGGCGTCGCACCGCTGCTCGGAGGGAACGGCCGGGCCGCCCGGCTGAGCCGCAAATACCACGGGCGGTACGTCGTGGCCACCGACCTCGACCCCGACGCCAAGATCCTCCTGCAGCGCGCCCAGTCGGCGATCAGCACCGTGCTCGACTCCCGGGTCAACCGGGACGGCCTGCTCGATGACATGGACAACGCACTGATGCTGCCCGCGGAGGAGTGGGAGATCGCACAGGCGCTCGTGGCGCAGTCACGGATGTGGGCGGAGCAGCGAGACCTGCGCGCATCGGCTCTGACACCGCTGCAGAAGGCCCGGTTCAAACCACAGCGCGAGGCCCTCAGGTCCGCACAGGAATCGGTGGTGAAGCGCGTTCAGGCACTCGAGGAGTACGCCGAGCGGGCCCTCGCCGCCGACGCCGCCTACGGGCCGGCCGTGGAACCGGCCGTGAGAGAGGACACCGTGCAGGCGCCGCCACCGGACGACGGCGAGGTCATCAGGGAATTCGAGTCCCGCGACGAGGACTACCGGGAACTCCTCGTGGACAACGTCGGGCACGATCTCGCGACCTCCCGGGTCCGCGAACTCGGACAGGACGCCACCGAACTCGAGGCCGCGCTGCGGGAGGTCTCCCGTGCCCGGCGCCGCCTCGGGCCGCCATCGCCTTGAGCACCCGCCGGCCCGAGCACGGCACGTCCGGCCCGCGGGCCCGACGCACGGCTCAGAGGATGTCCACGTCGGCGTGGGCGCGGCCGCCGGACAACGTGGGAAAGCCCGGCCCGCGGTCGAAGAAGGGCGGCGCGCCACGCTCGGCCCGGAGACGCTCCCGCAACGCCGCCGTCGCCGCCTCGTCGACCACCGGTCCGTCGTCCGCCACCGCCGTCTCGCCCGGGACGGCGGACGCGGGCCCGGCTTCGCCCGAGGGCACGGGGCCGTACCCGACGACGACGCCGTAGTCGGCCGGTGCCGCCTCCGCCGAGACCTTGCCGTCGCGTACATCGGCCGCCACCCTGCCCGGGTCGCGGTCCAGCGGGTCGCCCCATCCGCCGCCGCCGGTCGTACGGATCCGCACGACCTCGCCCGCGCGCACGGGCTCGTCGTCGACCAGACCCTCCATCTCGCGCCCGCCGACCGTCGCCCGGAACGGAAGCCCGGCGCGACCGCCGTTCACCCCCCAGCACGACAGGATCGACCGGTCGGCGATGGACATGAAATGCGCGTCGCCGAGCATGCGGATGTGCTTGTCGTAGCCAAGGCCGCCGCGGAACTCCCCCGCCCCGCCTGAGTCGACGGCGAGGCCCAGCCGCTCGACGACGAACGGCCAGCGCGCCTCGGCGAACTCGACGGGGATGTTGCGCGAGTCCGGTACGACATGGATCGTGTCCTCGCCGTCGGCGTAGTAGCGGCCCCCCGAGCCGCCGCCGAGCACCTCCCGCATGAGGTAAGGCGAGCCGTCGCGCTCGCCGTACACCCCGGTGTAGCGGATGGTCTCCTGGTCGGCCGGCATCCGCCCGCCGGTCGCCTTGGCCAGCACGCCGGCGAGCACGCCGAGCAGGCGCAGGATGACGAATGTACGGGCGTTGGTGGGCGCCGGGAAGATGGGCGTGAGCAGCGTCCCCTTCTCGGGGAACCGCATCTCGATGAGGGGGACGACGCCCTCGTTGACGTCGAGTTCGGCCATCCGTTCCGGTGTGTCGGCGAGGTTGCGGAGGACGGGCGCGAGCCACTTCTTGAGGAAGACCCCGTCGGCGTAGTCGCCGGCGTGGTTGATCGGTCCTTTCGCCTGCGGCGACGTCCCGGTGAAGTCGATGAGGATCCGGTCCGGTGTCTTGGTCAGCGTGATCCGCTGGGTGTGCAGGCGCGGCGGGTCCACCCCGTCGTGCTCGGCGTAGTCCTCCCAGACGTACTCCCCGTCCGGGATCCGAGCGAGGATCTCGCGGCGGAACGTCTCGGTGGTCTTGTCGATGATCGCGTCGAAGCACGCCTCGACGGCCTCGACCCCGTACCGGTCGAACAGCTCGCCCAGGCGGCGCGCGCCCATCAGGCACGCCGAGCACTCGGCGTCGAGGTCGCCGGCGAGAGAGTCGGGCATCCGGGAGTTCCGGGTCATGATGCGCAGCGCGGCCTCGTTGGGCACGCCCTGGTCCCACAGCTTGATCGGGGGGACCATCAGGCCCTCCTCGAAGGCGCTGCGCGCGTGCGAGGGCATCGAGCCGGGCACCGCGCCGCCGATGTCGTCATGGTGGCCGAAGGCCTGCACGAAGGCGGCGACCTTTCCGTCGTGGAAGACCGGGACGGTGACGCACAGGTCGGGCAGATGCCCGATACCGCCCTCGGAAAGGTAGACGTCGTTGTGGAAGAACACGTCGCCCGGCCGCATCGTGTCGAGCGGGAAGTCACGGACGATGGGCTGGACGAGCGCGGAGTAGGACCGGCCGGTCAGCTTGCGCAGCCTCCGGTCGTGGATGCCCGCGCGGAAGTCGTGGGCGTCCCGGATCATCGGCGATCTCGCGGTGCGGGCGATGGCCGTCTCGACCTCCCGCTCCACCGACGCGAGGGTCCCCTCGACGATCTCCAACAGGACCGGATCGACCTTCATTGCGTCCTCCCTCACCCCTCTACCGCCGTGATCTCACTGATGCCCGCGCGAACACCTGCGAGATCACGGCGGAGCAGCGCCCGGAGTCACGACGATGCCGCCGTACGGGTCGACGCCGGCGGTGAAGCCGGGATGCAGCGGGAGCGTCGAGCCGAACTCCTCGATCACCGCGGGGCCGCGCAGAACGTCGCCGGGGGCCAGCCCGTCCCGCCGGTAGATCGGGGTGTCCGCCCACCCGGCGTCCCGGCCGCCCTCCGTGTCACCGAAGCAGACGAGCCGCGTACCGGTGCGCGCCCGAGCCGGATCCCCGTCCCCGGCGGGGCTCTTCCTCAGTACGGGCCGGGTGATCGGCCCGATCCCCGAGACGCGCAGATTGACCCATTCGACCGCGTGCCGCGGGTCGTCGCGGTAGCAGTAGCCGTACAGCCGTTCATGGGCGTCGTGAAAGCGCGCGAGGACGTCGGCGCGGAAACCGGAGTCGACCGGGCCGCCCGGCGCGGCCACTCGTACCTCGAAGGCCTGACCGTAGTAGCGCAGGTCGACCGAACGCTGGAACCGCTGCTCCGCTGACGCGAAACCCTCCTGGGCGAGGGTGCGCGCGGCCTGCCGCTCGAGGTCCGCGAGGACGTCGGCGATCGGGGTGAGGTCGAGACCGGTGTCGCGGGCTACGTGGGTCCGTACGTAGTCGTTCTTGACGTCGACGGTGAGCAGCCCGAAGGCGGACAGGTTCCCCGGGTTCCGCGGGATCAGCGCCGAAGGCAGCCCGAGGATGTCGATGAGCCGGCAGACCAGCAGCGGACCCGAGCCGCCGAAGGCCACCATCGGGTGATCGCGGACGTCCAGGCCGCGCTTGACGGTGATCTGCCTGATCGCGTTCGCCTGGTTCCAGGCGCTGATCTCCAGCATCCCGGCGGCGCAGCGCTCGAGGTCCAGGCCGAGCTCGTCCGCGAGACCGGCCAGGCCGGTCCTCGCCGCGGCCACGTCCAGCGGGATCTCACCCCCGAGGAGGTGCGGCGGGACCCGCCCGAGGTACACGTGGGCATCGGTCACGGTCGGCGCGGCACCCGTTCGAGCGCCGGGCGGCGTCGCGCCGCCCCTGCCGTAGCAGAGCGGGCCCGGGTCCGCACCGGCGGAGGCCGGCCCCACCTTGAGCGTGCCCTCGGGTGAGACCCACGCCATCGATCCGCCGCCCGCGCCGACGGTGACGATGTCGATCATGGGGATCTTGGAGGGGTAGCGGCCGACGGAGCCCTCCGTGGTCAGTGTCGGCTCGCCGTCGAGCACCACGGCCACGTCCGTCGACGTACCGCCTCCGTCCAGCGTGATCACCGAGCGATGCCCCGCGGTCTCGGCGATGAGGGCGGCGCCGAGCGCGCCCGCGGCGGGCCCGGACAGCACCGTCGTGATCGGCTGGTGCACGACCTCCTCGGCCGAGAGCACGCCCCCGTTCGACTTCATGACGTAGAACGGCACCGCCGCGGTGTCGCGCGCCCCCTCGGCGCCCGGTCCCGCGTCATCCAGTTCGGCGAGCCGGTCGGCGATCCGGGCGATGTAGCGGGTCATCGTCGGTTTTACCGCCGCGTCGACCAGAGTCGTCACCGACCGCTCGTACTCCCGGTACTCGCGCAACACCTCGCTGGACAGCGACACGACCGCGTCCGGGTGCTCACGGCGCAGTACCTCGGCCATCCGCAGCTCATGGCCGGGGTCGGCGTAGGAGTGCAGGAAGCAGACGCCGATCGTGGCGATCCCCTGGTCGCGGAACCAGCGCGCCACGGCGATCGCCCCGTCCTCGTCGAACGGCCGGAGCTCCGCACCGGTGTGGTCGAGCCGCCCGCCGACGGTCTTCACCCGGTGTACGGGGACGATGCGCGGCGGCTTCACCCAGAAGTAGGAGTTCCCGTAGCCGTCGGGCACACTCTGCCGGCCGATCTCCAGGACGAACTCGAAGCCCTCGGTGGTGACGAAGCCGAGGTCCTCGATGCGGTCCTCGAGCAACTGGTTGGTCGCGACGGTGGTGCCGTGCGACACCGCGGCGAGATCGGGACCGCTCGCGCCGAGCAGGGCAAGCCCCTTCCGCACCCCGGCCATGAACCCCTCGGCGGGGTCGGCTGGAGTGGACGGCGTCTTCGTGGTGACCACCTCGCCCGTCGCCTCGTCCAGGGCGACCACGTCGGTGAACGTGCCGCCGGTGTCGATGCCGATCCGGATGCGCATGGCACCAAGGTCTACCCTCCGCCCACGGTCCGCGGAACCGTCGACATCTGCCAACGGATCCGCAGATCTTCGGCGACTCTGCCGTCTGATGCGGTCCTCCCCCGGAGTGCGCATGAGGGCCTGGATAGGGTTGCGGGCACCGAACCACTCCATCAAT
Source organism: Actinomadura alba (assembly GCF_014323705.1). GTDB lineage: Bacteria > Actinomycetota > Actinomycetes > Streptosporangiales > Streptosporangiaceae > Actinomadura_C > Actinomadura_C alba. The sequence continues at coordinate 223,222 of NZ_JABVEC010000004.1, read as the reverse complement.
CGACCCAGCCAGGAGCCTTGCGATGGCGCTTGAAAGGCCCGAGATCGACTTCCCCGAGGGCTCCCCGCCCGCCAACCTCGACATCACCGACATCGTGGTGGGAGACGGAGCGGAGGCCACGCACGGCTCCAACGTCACCGTCCACTACGTCGGCGTCTCCTTCTCCACCGGCGAGGAGTTCGACGCGTCGTGGAACCGCGGCCAGCCGTTCCAGTTCCCACTCGGCGGCAAGCGGGTCATCGCCGGATGGGACCTCGGTGTCAAGGGCATGAAGGTCGGCGGACGGCGCAAGCTCGTCATACCGCCGCACCTCGGATACGGCAACCGCGGCTCGGGCAACGCCATCAAGCCCGGCGAGACCCTCATCTTCGTGGTCGACCTGCTGTCCGTGAACTGATCCGGTACGCCCGGCGGGGCATGGCGGGCAGGACGCTCGGACCGATTCGTCCATCCCGGCCATGTCCCGCGCGGGCGCGCCCCGCCGCGGCTAGAGCCAGAAGGTGTCATGGCGGAAATAGAACTCCGCGAGTTCTTCGTCGCTGGGCCGTCCCGACACGGCGAATTCCGCGAGGCCCTCGAAGTAACCCTCTCGTGGCGCCCCTGGCGCGAAGTGCAGCAGCATCGACGCCGGCTCACCCGACTCGTTGCGGAACGCGTGGATCCCGCCCTCGGGGACGTGCACGAAGTCACCCGGCCTGGTGTCGATCCAGCGGGTGCCGTCGTAGATGCGCACCGTCCCGGCGAGGATGAAGAACGACTCCGAGATCGACTTGTGGAAGTGCGCGTCCGGGCCGCTCGGCTCCGGTCCCATCTCCCAGCGGTAGAGGCCGAACTGGCCGTTCGTCGAAGCGCCGGCCGCCAGGTAGTGCACCGTGTTGCCGGACTGGTACGTCAGCTCGGGCGGATGATCCGCGGCGCGGTAGGTGGCGCTGATCTCCCCCTTGTCGCCGAGGTAACGCGGTTCTGGATACGTCATGACCTATCCCCCATGGGCCTGCGAGTAGCGACACTGCATCCCAAAGCATGGCGCAGTACCGGACCGCTCCCGGTCACCCGGGGCACCGGGCCGGGCTCGCCCACCGCGACGGTCGCATCGCGGTCATCACGGCCGGAAGCGCGTCCCACCGTGACGGTGGTCCGTTGGCCCGGCCGGTCCCCACGGCCGTCATGTCCGGCGGCGAGACACGGCGGTCCCCACGGCCGTCATGTCCGGCGGCGAGACCGCCGTCCCAGCAGAAAGCCCATGGCGACGCCCGCGAGCGCGACGACGCCGCCGCTGCCGAACGCGACGGCCATCGGCAACGTCGCCGGCTCAGACCGCCGGGGCGCCTCGTACACCGTGCCGGCCGCGGGGACCGGCTCGGACCGCGACGCGGGTACGGAGGGTGGCGCCGAAGGGGGCATCGCCTCCGCCGCCAGTACCGGCACCGTGAGCGTGCGCTCGACGGCCGCGAAGAACTCGCCTGCGGTCCGCTTCGCCACCGAACCGAGCATCCGCTGGCCGACTCCGCCGATCATCCCGCCGACCGTCGCGTCGGCGTCATAGTGCACCTGGGTGCCGCCGTCCCCCTCCGACAGCCGGACCTGTACGACGGCGTCGATCGTGCCGGGGGCACCCTGTCCCTGGGCGCGCAGCACGAACGCGTGTGGCGGCTCAGGCTCGGAGAGGGCGACCCGCCCGACGTAGGTGCCCTTGATCGAGGCGACGCCGGCAATGATCGTCATGTTGTAGGTATCCGTGCCTGTGGCTTCCAGGACCTGGCATCCGGGGATGGCGCGGACGAGTACGGCGGGGTCTCGCAGGGCCTCCCAGACCCGTGGAAGCGGCGCGGCGACCGTGGCACTGCCGTTCACCTTCATGGGGCGACACTAGGGAACGCGCCCGACGGCGTGAACGGGCAACACCTGCCGAGCACGGACCGGTTCATTGGCAAGTGTCTCCTTTCGCGTGGCTGATCTCGCTGACCGTTCAATGATGTGCGAACCTGCCCCTGCGCGCACGCGTCAACCCAGGTGTCCGTGACCCCGTCGCTTCGAGAGGCTCCGCAGATGCGAGGCAGGTTCCCAGTGATCTCATGCGTGATCGCCGCCGTGCTGGGGGTGAGCGCGGGCGCGTGGCCGGAGGTCGAGGGACGGACGACGAACGACACGCAGCCGTCGCTGCGGACGCGGTTGCCGGCCATGTTCGCCGACCAGCGGTGGCCGAAGCCGAAGCCGGGCTCGTGGACTCCGCCGCAGAAGAGCGGCGACGGCCTGCCTGCGGTCTTCAACCGGATCCGGACTCAGGACAAGGTCGTGTTCCTCACCATCGACGACGGCTACGAATACGACGCCGCCTTCGTCGACCTCGTGCGAAGACAGCGGGTGCCCATCCTCACCTTCCTGACGACGAGCTACGTCAAGGGCCACGGCCAGTACTTCTGGGCGCTGCGCAACGCGGGTTCACAGATGGAGAACCACACCGTCAGCCATCCCGACCTGGCCGCTCTGCCGGCGGAGGCGCAGAAACGGGAGATCTGCCGGTCGTCCGACACCATCACCGCGCAGTACGGCCGGCGGCCACAGATACTCCGGCCGCCGTTCGGCAGCTTCAACCAGACCACCCGGCAGGCCGCCCGGGACTGCGGCATAAAGTCGATCATGCTGTGGTCCGCGGAGTACTACAACGGCACCAGCTCACCCCGGGGCGTTCGCGGCGAGTTCGTCCGAAGCGACGGCGGCAAGGGCTTCGCGCCGGGCGACATCGTGCTCATGCATTACCGCAAGGGCCTCGCCAAGGACTTCACCACGATCCTCGGCTGGATCAGGGAACAGGGCTTCCGGCCCGCGGCGGTCGAGAACTACGTGCCGAAGTCGCTCGGCGGCAACGCACCGGACGCCGTGGCGGCGACGAGCTAGATCGCCAAAGGGTCGCGAGCCCGAGGGGAACGGCACTAGTGTTCACACGCCGGCGGGATTGACGGTCCCCCGCTCCCCCAGCAATCCCGCCGGCGCCAGGACATCTCGGGCGGACCGGCCGGAGAAGCGAACGACCGCGGAAGACCTGCGTCAAGAGGCCGGCCGGCCGGCGTGACGTCGCTCCCTGTGGAGGGACTCGGCGCCGCCCGCCGCCGCGCGGCGCCGCAACCGGAATATCTCGTCCGGTGAGATGGGCATCGCGTCGACGCGGAAACCCTCGGCGTCCTCGATCGCCGCGGCGATCACCGCCGCGTCGTAGACCATCCGAAACCGAACGCCGCCAAGCACTGCCGCACTGGCTACACACCGACGATCACCACCGCGGCCACACCGCACTCCACGGCCGACCACCCGCCAGCCGTCGACCCAACCTCACGGGACAGAACACCGACCGCGGCCGGACGGCCTGACCGCTCGCCGGCGTACCAGTCCGCTGGTGTGGACGCTCCGGCCCGGATCCGCCGCATGTCGAGGTGGCCAGGTTGTCCCGAGCCGTCCGCGTACACATGAGAGCCAGGAAGAAGAAGCACCTCATCAGCAGGAATAGTGTGGTCGCATCGAAGAGGCGCTACTGAGCGAGTTCATGCTGTAACTTCGCGCGACATGCCGCCCCCCGTCATGACGCCATCAACCAGTTGTTCCGTGATGGGCCTGAGCTTGCCGTGGAGGTCCTTCGTGATCTGAAGGGCGTCGAGGTGCCCACGGCGGTGCCGGTGCGGCTGGAGAGCAATGACTTCAATGACCGGCCGTCGAAGGATTTCCAGCCGGACACGGTGATCACGGTGGGTGCGCCCCAGACGCCGGTGCACGGGATCATCGTGGAGGTTCAGCACGAAAAGACCGAGTCCAAGCGCAGGCAGTTACCGCGTTATGCCGCGGCGCTGTGGCTGCTGCTGCGCCGCCCCGTGACCGTGCTGTGCATGTGTCCCAATGCCGAGGCGGCGGCGTATTTCGCCGAGCCGACCCCCACCGAGCTGCCCGGCTACGTGTTCCGAGCCGTGGTGCTGGGGCCGGATGACGTTCCGATCATCACCGACGCCGACGAGGCCGCGGCTCATCCCGAGCTCGCGGCGATGTCGGTGATGGTGCACGGGCGAAAGCCCCAGGTGGCGGAGGCGTTCGTGGGGGCGCTGGAGATCCTGAAGCCCGAACACGCTCCGCAGTACTATGAGTACGCATACAGCATGGCCGCGCCGGCGGTACAACGCATCCTGGAGGAGCTCATGTCATCTGCCACCTGGCCGGTCTACAGCCCCTTCGCCCGCGAACACTACGGACGCGGCAAAGACGAAGGCCTGGCCGAAGGCCGAGCAGAAGGCGAGGCCCAGGCGCTGTTGAGAGTCCTGGCCGCCCGGCGCATCGACGTACCCGAAGACGCCCGAACCCGCATCCGGCAGTGCACCGACCAGCGGCAACTCGACACCTGGCTCGACCGCGCCGCCGTCGCCACCTCCATCACCGACCTGTTCGACTCAAGCGGCGGCTGAACCGCGGGCTCTGAGACGCCGCCGCGGCCCCCACGCCTCCGGGCGCGGAAGAAGATGACCCCCGGTTCGGCGCAAGAGCAGCAGGTCTGTGAACGGCACCAGCTCATCCTGTGTCGAAGTGGCCCAGATCCCCGAACCATTTGGCGTGCGAGACAGCAAGAACCCAACGCAGGCCGCCTGTCGCTGTCGATGGACGACTTGCCCATCTGCTCGCCGGGTGAAGCGGAGCGAACTCGACTTCCGACGCCGCACGCCACGGGCCCTCACCCACCGGATCCGCCAGTCCCTGGGGGACGCAAAGTCGATGGGTTAGAGGTGGTCCCACCGGTACGTCGGCTGGCCGTACTGAAAGGCGATGTCGTTCCACAGATCGACGAACATCCGCTTCGCGGTGGTGGCGGCGTAGTTGGCCGCGGTGATGGTGGAATCCGTGTAGGCACTCGTACAGTTCGGCCGCTGAGCCCAGGCCAGGTACTTCTGATCGGCGTCGAGCGTGACCTGGAGCATGGATACCAGCGCCTGCTTTAGCCACTCACCATCCGGTATCGCGTCAGTCCGCAAATTCTGCGCCTGCTGAACATGGGCGGTCCGGTCCTGGATGAGCTGCCGGAGCGGCCCGATGTCCGAACCGACCGTCGAGCAGGACCCCAGCGTGCGCCGACCGTCGCACCTACAGCGGTCAGGCGGCCCACGACATCTCGCGCAACGTCGTCGGCCTGACCCCGCTCGGGTTCCGCCAGTCGGTGTGGCTGGGCGAGGCCCTGGCCGATCTGAACCCGAAGTGCGTATTTACCTGCACCTACAGGCGCTCGATCGACACCGCGGCCATCACGTTTCCCGATCTGCCCGAGGGCCGGCCACGACGGACTGCGCTGCTGGACGAGCAGCATTACGGGGACGCGACCTACCCCAACGGCGCCGAGGACCGGCGGACTGCGGTATCCCACAGGACATGCCGCGCGGCATGTCTTGCGGGATACCGCGGTTGCCGGGCTTACCGATGTACTTCCACTCCGTTAGGAGGACCCAAGCCGGCGACCGACGCTATCGCCCGGGGCGCACCATCACTTCGGTGAGTGTGAGCGGGTTGGTCGTCGATTCGAGCTGGACTCGCACGTATCGGCCGGTGGCGCCGTTGAGGTCGACGACGGTCGGGCGGCCGGCGGTGTCTGTCCGGTGGACGGCGGTGGCGCCGGGGGTGGCGAGCGCCTCGGTGAGCGAGTCGGTGGTGATCGGTGTCGGTGACACGATGACCCAGTAGTTCGAGAGGCGCTCCGTACAGCAGTCGGAGCGGTTCCAGATCTCCACGGTGTCCACCGGGTACTGCTGGGTGAGATCGACCTGCCACCAGGCCTGGTTGGACGGCTCGGCCGTGTGCGAGGCCGACTGGTCCTTCAGGTAGTCGCCTGCGGTGCTGCCGTCTACGGCCCGCTCCGGTACCCCGCCCCATGCGGTGCTGACCTGGGTGGCGGGCTTGCCGCGCGCGACGTTGGGCAGCACGACCGCGACCTGGTCGGCCAGTTCGAGGTGCGGGCTGTCGCTCGACAGGTCGACGGCGAGTGACGCCGCGCCCAACTCGGCGTCGGCGGGAACGGTCACCGGGATCCGCGCCTCGATCGTCTGGCCGGGCGCGAGGTCGCGGAATGAGACGGGCCGGCCCGCGGACCAGCCGCTCGGCAGGCGGAGCGTGACCGAGCCGCTCGCCGCGTGGCGGAGCGGGTTCGTCACGAACACGGGGATCTCGGTCGTGGTGCCGGCCTCCAGCTGTTTCGGGGCATTCACCCAGCCGACCAGCCGGTCGGTTGCGGCGACCAGTGCCGTGTCGACGCTCAGGTTGAGGTCTTGACCCTGGTGGGTGGGGTCGGCCCGGCTGATCGTCACTGGCGTGACCTGGTTCGGCACGACGGTGAACGGGCCCACTGCGCCGCCGGTCAGCTCGGCGCCGGTGACCACCCGCTCCTGACCGCCGAAGGCGACGCGGTAGCGGGTGGCGGGCTCCGCCGTGCCGTGGACGGTCAGCGAGACCCGCGCCGCGCGGTCGGTCAGCAGGTACCCGGTCTGCCGGACGGTCGTGCGGCGGGTGCTGCCGTAGCTGCCGGTGTCGGCGTAGCTGTAGCCCTTCTCGAAGTCGGTGAGCAGCCAGGCGTCCCGCGCCCGGACCGTGTTCGGGGGAATGATCCGCAGCTCACCACCGAGGGTCACGCGCAGCACCGGCAGGACCTGGTCGTGCGGCTTTTCGGGGAGCGACACCACGAGGTCGTTGCCGTCCATGCGCCAGTTGAGCCGGCCCGCGCCGTCCTCGATGACGCCGCGCACCTTCGTGGCGAGGCCAGGGAGTCGCAGCTCCCCAGACTCGGGCCAGTGGGTGATGTGGAGGTACAGGTTCGAGCCGTTGACAGTGACCTCGCCCCACGGCTGCCCGCCGAACCTGGTGGCGGACGCGCCGAGCACGGCGCCGGGGTGACGGTTGAGCCAGTCACCGATGCCGTTCAGCACGTCGGCTTCGAACTCGACGACCGAGCCGTCGCCGCGGGGGCCGACGTTGAGCAGGTAGTTGCCGCCACGGGCGCGGACACCGGTCAGGCCGACGACAAGGTCGCGGATCTTGCCCGGCAGGTCGTCGCGTTTCTGCCAGCTGCGGTATCCCCAGGTTTCGTGGTAGATCGACGCCGGCGTCTGCCAGGTGCCGTCGAGCGGGACGGACGGAATCTCATTGTCGCCGAGGGTGCGGAAGTCGCCGACGTTGTTCCAGACGCGGCTGTTGATCGCAGCCTGGGGCTGCAGCTCGCGGACGATGCCCGCGAACTTCTGGCTCTGCGCCACTGTCGGCGAGGACATGTCGAACCAGACCTCGGAGATCTTGCCGTAGTTGGACATCAGCTCGCGGATCTGCGCCTCGATCACCGGTTCCATCGACGCCGGGATCGGGTTGTTGTTGCCGCCGTCGAACTGGTGCCCCTGGTACCAGTCGACGAGGGAGAAGTAGAAGCCGAAGCCGAGGCCCTGGCGGCGGCACTCGTCGGCGAGGAGCTTCAGGGGGTCGCGGCCGTATCGCGTGGCGTCGACGATGTTGTAGTCGGTGGTGGCGGTGTCGAACATCGAGAAGCCGTCGTGGTGCTTGCTCGTGATGACGACGTACCGCATCCCCGCGCGCTTCGCGAGGCCGCAGATCGCCGCCGGATCGAACTTGTCCGGCTGGAACCGGTGCGCCACCTCGCGGTAATCGGCCTTGGAAATGTTGGCCCACATCTGGATCTGCTCGCTGTAACCGCTGGTCACCGGCTTGCCCTGCCAGACGCCGCCGAGCTCGGAGTAGATGCCCCAATGGATGAACATCCCGTACTGCAGCCGCTGCCACGCGGCGAGGTCGGGATCGGGGCTGAGTTCGACGGTGCCGGGAATGCCCTTGGCCTGCCCCGCTTCAGCGGCGGCACTGCCCGGGGAGACGAGCGTGCCGAACGCGAGCAGCAGGGTGAGAAGGGCACAGAGGGATCTGCGCATCATCAGGTCTCCTGATTGAGCGGGTAGAGATCCGATGAAAGCACGCAAACATGCCGCTTCCAAGATCCAATGGGGGAAAACTTCAAGATAGGTCGGATCTCTTCCCGCTGCGGGGCGGTAAGAACTTGGCTCCACAGCGTGCACGCACACCGCCGAGGCGCTGCCGACGGAGAACCGGAGGAACCCCAGAACCCGGCCTCGCCGAGTGATACGTGCTGTCAGTTCGTTGCGCCGCGCATAGAGCAGTGCGGTCAGGGGAGGCGCCAGACGACCGGGAGGCCCTGGGCGGCTCCGTCCGGGGAGTAGTCATGCGGGACGTCGAGGTAATGATCCATCCGGGCCTGCCAGGCGACGTTGACCGGTAGGTCCTCCAGAGCGGCGAGTAGGGCGACGTAGTCGTCGCAGTCGATGACATGGAAGAGGTCCAGGCCACTGCGCCAGATCGTCCATTCGCGGGCGCCGGCCGCCCGGATGGCCTCGCTCAGCTCACGCGGGACCTCGCCATGGGCTTGTTCGTACTCCTGCTCGGCTCCGGGCTTGAGCCGGGTGTGCAGCGCGACGCGCATCAGTCCTCCTGTTCCGGTCGGGTACGCAGCCAGTCCTCGACCGCTCCGATGTGGGCGGCCGATGCGAGCCGCGCGGACTCGGGGTCACGCTCGGCGAGCGGGTCCTCCGGATCATGAGGGGACCGGACGCCCCCGGCTCCGTTTCAGGAGTTCGGCGTCGCCGGTGGCCGCGCGTTGCCGTAGCCGGAAGATCTCGTCCGGTGAGATGGGCATCGCGTCGATGCGGATGCCCTCGGCGTCCTCGATGGCCGCGGCGATCACCGCCGAGACCGGGATGACCCCGGCCTCGCCCGCGCCCTTGATCCCGAGGGGGTTCAGCGGCGACGGCGTCTCGATGTGGTCGGTCTCGATCCGCGGGATCTCGGTGGCGTACGGCATGAGGAAGTCCATGAACGAGGCGTTGAGCAACTGCCCCGCGCCGTCGTAGACCATCCGCTCGTACAGCGCGCCGCCGATGCCCTGGGCGACGCCGCCGTGGATCTGGCCTTCGACGATCCGCGGGTTGATGAGCCGGCCGCAGTCGTGCACGACGGCGTACTTCAGGACGCGCACCTCGGCGGTGTCGGGGTCCACCTCCACGATCGCGGCGTGCATTCCCGCCGCGAACGTGGATCTCGGCGGCGAGTAGTAGTCCCTGCCCTCCAGGCCGGGTTCGTCGCCGGGCGCGATCGGCGGGTCGTCCATCGAGCCCGAGACGGCGAACTGGGTCGCCCGCTTGGCCTCCTCGTCGAAGGCGTACCGCAGCGGGTTCGACAGCACCGCGACCGTGCGGAGCGGGATCGCCGCCGCCGGGTTCCCGCGCACGTGCACCACGCCGTCGGTGATGTCGAGATCCCGGGGGTCGGCCTCCAGCGCCTCTCCCGCGATCCTCAGCGCCTTGTCGCGCAGCTTCCGGCAGGCCAGCGCGATGGCGTTGCCGCTCATCACCGCCGCGCGCGACGCGAACGTCCCCACGGCGTACCCGAACCGGCGCGTGTCGCCGGTCGTCACCTGCACGTCGTCGATGAGGACCCCCAGCTCGGAGGCCACGATCTGGGCGAAGACGGTCTGGTGTCCCTGGCCCTGCGAGGTCAGGCCGGTGGAGACGTGCACGCGCCCGGACGTGTCGATCTCGACGTGCCCGCCCTCGTACGGCCCCACGCCGGTGCCCTCGACATAACCGGCGATGCCGATGCCGATCCGGCGGCCCCGCGCCGCGGCCTCCGTGCGCGCCTTCTCGAAGCCGTCCCAGTCGATGAGCTTCTTGGCCCTGCGCAGCAACTCCGGATAGTCGCCGGAGTCGTAGACGAGCGGCCGGCCGTCCTGGAAGATCAGGCCCTGGTCGTAGGGGAACTCGTCGGGCTGGATGAAGTTCACCGCGCGGACCTCGGTGCGGTCGCGGCCGAGGAAGTCGGCGATGCGGTCCATCGTCCGCTCCATGCAGAAGACGCCCTGCGGCCGGCCCGCGCCGCGGTAGGGCGTCACGATGACCGTGTTGGTGTAGAGGCTGGTGAACTCGACGCGGTAGGCACCGGGCTTGTACGGCCCGAGCAGCTGCGTCGACGTGATGATCGGGATGATGATGCCGTACGGGGTGTAGGCGCCGTGGTCGTGCAGGATGCGCACGTCGAGGCCGAGCAGCCGGCCGTCGTCGTCGAAGCCGACCCGGACGAAGTGCACCTGGGCCCGTTCGTGCGCGGCGGAGACGAAGTGCTCGCGGCGGTCCTCGGCCCACTTCACCTCGCGGTCCAGCAGGCGCGCCGCCCACGGGACGAGCACCTCCTCGGGCCACGGATGCACGATCTTGACGCCGAACCCGCCGCCCACGTCGGGTGCGATCACCTCGACCTTGCCGGGCGGTAGGCCGAGCCTGGCCGCGATGGCCGCGCGCACGCTCGTCGACGCCTGGGTCGAGGAGTAGACGCGCAGCGACCCGTCGTCGGTGTCCCAGCGCGCGTAGACGCCGCGCCCCTCCAGAGGCATGGAGGCGCTCCGCTCGATGTCCAGCCGGAACTCCAGGACGTGCGGCGCCGCGTCGATCGCCGCGCGGGCGTCCGCGCCGCCCTCGCCGGCGACCTCCTGGACCATGTGCGCGCCGACGTTGCCCGGAACGTCGTCGTGCACCAGACGCGTGGCGTCCGCGGCCTCGCGGAGGCCGACGACCGGCGGCAGCGGCTCGTAGGTCACCTGGATGCGCTCTGCGGCGTCTTCCGCCAGATAGCGGTCCTCGGCGACGACCATGACGATCGGCTCGCCCACGTGCCGTACGACGTCGCGGGCGAGTGGGTGTCCCGTACGGCCGTGGGTGAGCGAGGGATGCGGGATCAGCAGCGGCAGCGGCTCGCCCACCCGTCCCGGCAGGTCCTCCCAGGTGTAGATGGCGACCAGGCCGTCCACGTCGAGCGCGGCGTCGACGTCGATGTCGACGACGCGGGCGTGGGCGTGCGGTGACCGCACGAACGCGGCGGCGAGCGCGCCGGCCCCGAGGTCGTCGACGTAGCGGCCCTGGCCGGTGATGAGCCGGGGATCCTCACGCCGCGCGATGGGCTCCCCGAAGCCGCTCATTTGGTGCCCCCGACAGTGTCGCCCGCCTGGTCGTCGGCCGTGCCACCGCCACTGCCACCGCCACCGCCACTGCCACCGCCACGGTCGCCTTCGGAGGCGGTCTCGCCCGGCGCGTGCCGCACGGCGTACGCGGAGGCGTGCCGGTGCCCGTCTCCGCGATCCGCCGCGCTCGTCTCGGCGATGAGCTCCGAGGCACGGTGCACCGACTTGAGGATGTTCTGGTAGCCGGTGCAGCGGCACAGGTTGCCGGAGACGCCCTCGAGCACCTCGTCCTCCGTCGGGGCCGGGTTGTCCCGCAGCAGCGCCGTCACCGTGCAGAGGAAACCGGGCGTGCAGAAGCCGCACTGCAGGCCGTGGCACTCCTGGAACGCCCGCTGCACCGGGGAGAGCGCACCGTCGGCGCCGGCGAGCCCCTCGACGGTCGTGATCTCGTGACCGGCCGCCGTCACCGCGAACATCAGGCACGAGCGCACCGGCTCGCCGTCGAGCAGGATCGTGCAGCAGCCGCAGACGCCGTGCTCACAGCCGACGTGGGTACCGGTGAGCCCGAGGTCGTGGCGCAGGAAGTCCGACAGCAGCCGGCGGGCGGGCGCCGAGGAGACGCGGTGCACGCCGTTGACGGTCATCGCGATCTCGTGGCGCTGCTCCGTCATGGTTCTCCTCTCTCCAGGGCGTTCGCGGCGGCGGCGCGCAGGACGCGTTCGGTGAGCACACCGGCCAGGTGCCTTCGGTAGTCGGCGCCGGCGTGGATGTCGGTCTCGGGATCGACCAGGCTCTCGGCATGCGCCGCCACGGCCGCCCAGTCGCACGACCCCGGCGACCGGCGGCCGGCCGCCTCGGTGAGGTCGAGGACCAGCGGCGTCGCCCCGACGCTGAGATAACCGGCGCGGGCCGACGCGACCCTGAGGTCGTCGTCGAGGACCACCACGGCCGCGACCCCGACGAGCGCGTAGTCCCCGTGCCGCCGCGTCACCTCGCCGAAAGCGGCACCTCCGTACGGAGGCAGCCCCGGGAAGAAGGCGGACACCGCCAGTTCCCCGGGACGCAGGGCGGATTCGAGGGGCCCGGTGAAGAACGCGTCCGCGGGGATCGTGCGACGTCCGCCCGCCGACATGGCGTCGACGCTGCCGCCGAGCACCGCGAGGACGGCGGGGAGCTCGGCCGCCGGATCGGCGTGGGCCAGACTGCCCACCACCGTGCCGCGATTGCGCACCACCGGATGGGCGACATGGCGCAGCGCGTCGGTGAGCAGCGGCTGCGCACGCGCCGCCTCGATAGAGCGCAGCACCCTCGAGTGCCGGGCCAGCGCGCCGACGCGGACGCCCCGCTCGGTCACCTCGACGGTGTCGAGCTCGGTGAGCCGGTTGATGTCCACGATCCGGGCGGGCGCGGCGAGCCGCATGTTGAGCAGCGGGATCAGGCTCTGCCCGCCCGCGAGGACCTTGCCGTCGGGGCCCGCCTCAGCGAGGGCGCCGACGGCCTCGGCGAGGGCTCGCGGCGCGTGATAGGCGAAGGGAGGTGGCTTCACAGGTCAGCCGCCGCTCCCCGGCGTCTTATCGTCGCCGGGGCGCCCCGGCGGCGGGTCGGGTACGGCGCTCGTCGCGGGTTCACCGGCCACCTCCTCGCGGGCACCAGGCCCTCCGGTCGCGCGTTCCCCGGCCTCTGCCTCGTCGAGACCGGTCTTGCCGGGTCCGCCGGCGTCGAAACCGGCCTCGCCCAAGGAGACCTCCCCCGCGTCCGCGCGCGGGGCGATGGCGCGCAGCGCGTGGTAGCCGGCCAGCACGACGATCGTGCCGAGCGCGATGCCGGACAGGACGAAGTCGTCAGTGATCTTGTGGTCCACCGGGCCGATGGCGAGGATGACGCCCGCCGCCACGGGCACCATGTTGACCGGATCGGCGAAGTCTACCCGGCTCTCGATCCAGATCTTCGCGCCGAGCAGGCCGATCATTCCGTAGAGGATCACGGTGATGCCGCCCAGGACGCCGCCGGGCGTGGCCGCCACGAGCGCCCCGAACTTCGGGCACAGGCCGAACAGGATCGCGACGGCGGCGGCGATGTAATAGGCGGCCGTGGAGTACACGCGGGTGGCCGCCATGACCCCGATGTTCTCGGCGTACGTCGTCGTCGGCGAGCCGCCGACGGAGCTGGTGAGGGCGGTGCCCACGCCGTCGGCGAACACCGCCCGGCCGATGACGGGGTCGAGGTCGGTGCGGGTCATCACCCCGACGGCCTTGACGTGGCCGGTGTTCTCGGCGATGAGCGCGATGACGGCCGGCAGCGCGAGCAGAATCGCCGACATCTTCAGGTCGGGCGCGTGCATCTCCGGCAGCCCGACCCAGTCGGCGTCGGACACCCCGTCGAAGCTCACCCGGTCATGCGGCGCGGCCTTCGCCAGCGCGGGGACCAGCGAGGTGATGGGCCCGGCCGTCAGGTCGAGGATCCACGACAGGACGAACCCGAACACCAGGCCGAGCAGGATCGCGATCCGGCCGATGAACCCGCGGAACACCACCATGATGAGGAAGACGAAGCACATGGTGGCCAGCGCGACCCAGTGGTCCTGCGGCCAGTACGTGTCGGCGACGACGAACGCCAGGCCGAACCCGATGAGCATCACCACAGCGCCGGTCACGACCGGCGGGAACACCTTGTGGATCACGTCGGTGCCGAGGAAGTGGACGGCCAGCCCCGCGGCCGCGAGCACGAGGCCGGCCACCAGGATCGCCCCGGTGACGGTGGCACTGGTGCCGCCCGCCGCGCGGATCGCGACGACCGCCCCCACGAACGAGGCGCTGGTGCCCAGGTAGCTCGGAACCTTCCCACGCGTGATGAGCAGGAAGACGATCGTGGCGACGCCCGACATCATCACCGCGAGGTTCGGGTCGAGCCCCATGATGATGGGGAACACGAACGTGGCGCCGAACATGGCGATGACGTGCTGGGCGCCCAGCCCTGCCGTTCGCGGCCAGCTCAGCCGTTCGTCGGGCCTGACCACCTGCCCCGGCGCGGGGCTCTTCCCGTCGCCATGGACCTTCCAACCCACTGCCATCACGGCCTCCTCAGGCTCGGTGGCAGGCCCTCGTCCCCGATCGTCGACCCGCCGCGACGGTCCCGCGTCATGCGGGCAAGTTAGATGTACCCCGGCCGGCGGGCACCGTCGACACCTGCCAAAGCCCTCGATACGGGTTGGCAACTGAACACATCGACCCGGCCCCGGGCGCCGTGCGAGGCCGTTCCCCCGGGCCGCGGAGCGCCCGGGGGAACGGACCGCGCATGGATCAGATCCCGCGCATGCGGAGCACGTGCAGGGCCAGTGTCAGGTTGAGCCGCAGATGGGCGTCCTCGGTGAACGCCCCGAGCATCCGCTCCAGTTTCCCGATCCGGTACCGCAGCGTGTTGTAGTGGAAGTGCAGCCGGCGCGCGGTCTCGGCCACGTTGAGGTTGGTCTCCAGCAGCACCTGCAGAGTGCGGCGCAGGTCGACGGCCTCCGGGTCGTCGTCCCCCGCCAGCTCGCCGAGCGTCTCACGCACGAACGCGTGGAGTTCCGCGGCGTCGGCGACCAGGCTGAGCAGGCGGTAGACCCCCAGTTCGTTGAAGTGCGCCAGCGAGCCGAATCCGTGCAGCTGCCGGCCGACCCGCACCGACTTGACCGCCTGTTCGTACGCCTCCGGCAGTGCCGTCGGGCAGGCGACCACCCGGCTGACGCCGGTCGAGAACGTACGCCGCCGTCCCGGGTGCTCGCCGAACATGGTGGTCGCGTCACGGACCAGGCCGTCGAGGTCGCCGTCGCCGGACAGCCCGACCACGGCGACCACCTCGTGCGCGAAGCTGGCCACCGCCGCCTTGGGGTCCCGGCGTCGTACGGCCGCCGTCCACGCCGCGGCCAGCCGGTCCTGTGCCTGCCGCTCCTCACCGCCCTTCGCGCGGCCGTCCTCGGTGCGGGGCTCGGGCACCCGGTCGGTGCGGCCGAGGCGGGTCTCGGCGGTGCCGCCGCTCCGGCCGTCGGAGTCGAGCTCGGCGACCGCCACCGCCACCGGACGGTCGAGGTCCCAGCCGAACCCGGCGCAGTGGGCGATGACGCGGTCGTCGGCACCCGCCCGGCCGGCCAGGATGTCGCGCAGGAAATCCGCGCGGTACTTGCTCTCGACCGCGGCCACGGCCTGCTGCTTGGTGATGACCAGCGCGGCGACCGTGGCGGCGCGCTCGAGGATGCCGACGTCGGTCTCGCGGAGCGCGCCACTGGCGCTGTAGGCGATGATCCGGCCGTGGTCGAAGCCGCCGGCGACGACGGGGACGACGACGTGGTCGCCGTTGCCGCCAAAGCCGGGCTGCGCCGCAGACCAGCCCGGGCCGTCGACCCAGGCGGCGCACACGGCCTTGACGTGCTCCTCCGGACCCGCGCCCGCGAGCATCCGGCGGTCGCCGTCGACGGCGATGACCGCGACGTCGAACAGGGTCGCCACCTCGTCGATCACGTCCTGGAGTCCTCCGCCCCCGAGCACGATCTGCACGAGCGCGCGATGCACCTCCTCAGTGCGGGCGAGGATCGCCGCCTGCCGGTTCAGGATGTCGGTGAGGACCTGGTTGAGGATGTCGTCGAAGCCGACGTCGTTGGGCAGGAGGATCAGGGGAAAGCCGAGCCGGTCGGCCTGCTCGATCATCTCGACCGGGAGTTCGTCGAGGTAGCGGCCGAGCTTGATGGCCAGCGCGGCCAGACCGCGCTCGTCGAGGTCGGTCACCAGGCGTCCCAGCGACTGCGGTGTGTTCCGCAGCGGGTAGCCGGTGGTCAGCAGGAGTTCGTGCGGTTTGACCCACGCGAGGATGTCCGGCACTTCCATGACGTTGAGGCGCTGGACGATCCGATCGAGTCCGGACGCTCCGGCGATCAGACGGGCGCCTGCGAGGGTCGAGACGCCGAGAACCTCTCCGACCGACAGACCGTATGTAAGCGTTCCGGTGCTCGCGAGCCTCAGCGCGGGTGGGCTGGGCTCGGCGGGAGTGTAGATCATGCAGGGGTCACCTGGCCTCTTATGCACACATCGCCCGAAACATCATGATCGCTACCGATCCGCGATCAACACTGACAAGAAATACGAACGATGACAAGCATTCTTGGCATCTTTCTCCATACGGTGAGAGGCGGCCGCCGTTTACGTTCGCCACCAATGGAGTCCATGTCCGTTCATCGTCCGTTGCCCGCGCAACGCCCGCTCATCGCCCGATCCCTCAGCCGGGACGTGGTCCCGGCCGGCGGGCCGCCCGACGAGGGACACCGCTGGAGGGCCGCATCGTGACCTCGACCGTCGTACGCGAGCCTCTCGCACCGCCCGGCCCGGCAAGGTCGCCGGTGGCGGGAGTCGCGAGCCTCACGCTCCGCGAACTGCTCGACCGCCCACGCAGTGCGGCACGGGTCATCGCGGCCTTTCCGTCCGCCGTCTACGTCGAGCTGCGCTCGGCCACCGAACCACGGGTCCTCGCCGTGGTGGGCTCGGACGCCGTACGGCTGCCGAACGCGATCGTCGTGGCCGCGACCAGCCGGGACCTGCCGTTCGCCGCGGTACGGGAGGGCGACGACGCCTGGGTCGGCGACGGCGTCGTCGAGGTCAGCGGGGCCGGACAGGGCGGGCCGGCGCCGCGTCTGCGGATCCAGGTGCGGACCCGGCGCTGGTGGGATCCCTCACCGGTGCTCGGACCGGTGTCCCTGCCCCAGCTCACCCACGGCGCTCTCGCCCTCGCGGCCGAGACGGCCGAGGAGAGGTGCGGGCTCGCCGACCATCCCGGCCCGGGGCTGCTCGCGGACCGCTGCGCGGACGGCGACCTGGCGCACGCCGTCGACGCCGCCGAACGGATCGTCGGCCTGGGCCCCGGGCTCACGCCGACGGGTGACGACATCCTCGCCGGGCTGCTCCTCTCCCTGCGCCTGTTCGGCGGCGCCGTGCACGGCGGCGATCCGGCGGTCCGGCTGGCCGACTGGCTCGGCGCCGCGGTCACCGCGCACGCCGACACCCGGACGACCGCACTGGCCGCGACCCTGCTGCACTGCGCGTCCCGCGGGCAGGCCGGCGCCGAGGTGGCGGCGGTGCTGCGCGGGATCGCCGGGCAGGCCCCGCTGCGCCCCGCCGTACGCCGGCTGCTCGGCGTCGGGCACACCTCCGGCGCCGACCTGAGCTGGGGGCTGCTCGCCGGCTGCCGGGCCACTCTCGCGCTGGCCACCCCGGCGGCCGGGCGGCGGAAGGCGACCGCGTGACGGCCGAGCCCGTAGAGCCCGCCATGAGCACCCATGTCGAGGCGCGCCGCGGTGTTTACTACGACTCGGTCACCCTGATGCGGGTGAGCCGGCAGCTGAGCGCGCGCGCCGAGGTGAGCCACGCGCTCACCGCGATGGCGACCGAGCTCAACCGGGACCTGCTCACCCAGATGGGTTTCGACCCTCCGCAGGACGTCGGGCCCGGTGACCTCCTCGTGGCGATCCGTGCCGTGGACCAGACCGTGCTCGCCGACGCCCGCGAGGCCCTCGACGTGCTGCTCACCGACGCCTCGAGCGCGAAGGTCTCCGCACAGGGCCTCGGCACCGTCCCCCCGGCCCGCACCATCGGGTCGGCGGCCGGCCGGATCGACGCCACGCTGGCGCTGGTGTCGGTGCCGGGCCCGTACGCCTTCATGGAGGCGATGGACGCCCTGACCGCGGGACTGAGCGTCATGATCTTCAGTGACAACATGCCGGTCGAGGAGGAGGTCGCGCTCAAGGACGCGGCGGCCCGCCTGGATCTGCTGGTCATGGGGCCTGACTGCGGCACGGCGGTCGTGGGAGGCGCGGGCCTGGGCTTCGCCAACGCCGTCCGGCCGGGGCCGGTCGGGCTCGTCGCCGCGTCCGGCACCGGGTCACAGCAGCTCATGTCGCTGCTCGACACCGCGGGGGTCGGCATCAGCCACGCGCTGGGCGTCGGCGGCCGTGACCTGTCGGCCACGGTCAGCGGCCGGTCCACCCTGCAGGCGCTCGCCGCGCTCGACGCGGATCCGGCGACCGAGCTCATCATCATCGTGTCCAAGCCGCCCTCGCAGCGGGTCGCCGGCCTGATCCGCGAGGCGGTGCGGCGGCTGAGCACCCCGGTGCTGTTCGCCCTGCTCGAGCAGGACGAGGACGACCTCACGGCGGTCGCCGAACGCGCCCTGCGCGCGCTCGGCCGGCCGGTACCCGCGTGGCCGCACTGGCCGGCCCCCGTCGCGCAGGCACCGGCGCCGGGGTTCGTGCGCGGCCTGTTCGCGGGCGGCACCCTGTGCGAGGAGGCCATGCTCATCGCGACGGACGCGCTGGGCCCCATCGGCTCGAACCTCCGGCGCACGGCCACCGGCGAGCCCGCGTGGACGCACGGGCAGGCGTCCACCGGCCACTGCATGATCGACTTCGGGGCCGACGAGTTCACCGCAGGCCGGGCGCACCCGATGATCGATCCAGCCCTGCGGCTGGAACGGCTCGCCGCCGAGGCGGCCGATCCATCGTGCGCGGTGCTGCTGCTCGACGTCGTGCTCGGGTATGGCGCCGAGCCGGACCCGGCCGCGCTCCTCGCCCCCGCGATCGAAGACGCCCTGGCGTCCCGCGACGGCGATCTCGCCGTGGTGGTGTCGCTGTGCGGCACCGCCGCCGACCCGCAGGACCGCGACGCCCAGGCGGCCGCGCTGCGGGACGCCGGAGCGGCGGTCTTCTGCTCCAACGCGACCGCCGCCCGGCACGCCGCCGGCCTCGTTCAAGGACCGTGATCAGGACCGTTGACAGCCACCGAAGGGTCTTGACCATGCCCCAGGAGCCCGCCGACCTCAGCGTCGTCGCCGACCCGCCGCAAGCGGCAGCCGCGTCACATCCGATCGGCGACCAGCGCGGCGCGAGGCTCGGCGGCCTGTTGAACCGCGAGCCGGGGATCGTCGCGGCAGGCACCCCCGTGCTCACCGATGCCCTGGCCCAGCAGGCCGTGCCGGTGGAGAGCGTGGACTGGCGGCCACCGGTGCCGGGCGCGACCGAGCCCCTCGCCACCGTGCTCGGCCATCCGAAGCACGCCGCGGCCAACGCGACCGCGGTGAAGCGGTTGCTCGCCTCACGCCCGCACCTCGTCGACGTACGGCCCGCCGGCGAGGCACTGGGCCTGACCGCGGGCACCTTCTTCCACGCCGGCCCGCCGGTGACCTGGGAACGGGCGTCGGGCCCGATGCGGGGAGCCCTCATCGGCGCCATGCTCGCCGAGGGCCTGGCCGATGACCCCGAGGCGGCGGAGCGGCGGCTCGCCCGCGGCGACGCCGGGCCGGTGACGCTCGACTCCTGCCACCACCACCGCACGGTCGGCCCGATGGCGGGCGTCGTCGGGCCCTCGATGTGGATGTTCGTCATCGAGGACGCCGAGCACGGTGGCACCGCGTTCTGCTCACTGAACGAGGGCCTCGGCAAGGTGCTGCGCTATGGCGCGTACGGCCCGGAGGTCGTCGACCGGCTGCACTGGATGTCCGCGGTGCTCGGCCCGGCCCTGCGCGCGGCGATCCGCCGGCACGGTCCCGTCGACCTGAAGGCCATCATGGCCCAGGCGCTGCAGATGGGCGACGAACTGCACAACCGCAACCGGGCCGCCACCTCGCTGTTCGTCCGGGAACTGGCGGCCGACCTCGCCGAGGTCGAGGGCGGTGCCGAGGTGCTGCGCTTCATCGGCGGCAACGACCACTTCTTCCTCAATCTCGCGATGGCCGCGGGCAAGGGCGCCGCCGACGCCGCCCGCGACGTGCCGGGATCGAGCCTGGTGGTGGCGATGGCGCGTAACGGCACCGACTTCGGCATCCAGCTCTCCGGCACCGGTGACCGGTGGTTCACCGGCCCGGCCGGGGTTCCCGACGGTCTCTACCTGGGCTCGTACGGCCCGGGCGACGCCAACCCCGACATCGGTGACTCCACCATCACCGAGACCACCGGGCTCGGGGGGTTCGCGATGGCGGCGGCCCCCGCGATCGTCCGTTTCATCGGCGGCGAGGTGCCCGACGCACTGGCCGCGACCCAGCGGATGTACGAGATCACCCTCGCGGAGAACCCGGTGTTCCAGGTGCCGATCCTGTCGTTCCGCGGCACCCCCACCGGTATCGACGCCACCCTGGTGGCCCGCACCGGGATCCTCCCGGTCGTCAACACCGGTATCGCGGGGCGGGTCGCGGGCACCGGCCAGGTCGGCGCGGGACTTGTGTCGCCGCCCGCGAAGATCTTCACCGACGCCGTGACGGCGCTGGCCGAGACGCTTCGCCCGTAATCACTCGTCCCTCTCGTAGACATGGCCTGCTGGACCTGCGTGGAAGAACTCGCAACCTCCCCGGGCCGTCTTCTCCGACGGCACGGGAGGGCGGGAGGGCGGGAGGGAAGATCGTGATTGTCTCGGCTCGCCTCGGGCCGGGAACTACTGTCGCGAGCATGGTCGAACACGATGCCCTCAGTGCCACCCGCGAGGCTTACGACGCTGCTGCCCCCACCTATGCGCAGCTGTTCCGCGACACGCTGCGTGACAGTCCCCTGGACCGCGCGATCTTGGGTGCCTTCGCCGAGGTCGTAAGTGCGAGTGGGGACGGTCAGGTCGCGGATCTGGGGTGTGGGCCTGGCCATATCACCGCTTATCTGGACGAGCTGGGGCTGGCGGCGTTTGGTGTTGATGCCTCTCCTGCGATGATCAAGTTGGCTCGACAGGCCTATCCGGGCCTGCGGTTCGACGTGGGCTCGATGGCCGCGTTGAACATCGCTGACGGCGTGCTGGGCGGCGTACTCTCACGTTGGTCCATCATCCACACTCCGCCGCAAGAACTCCCCGTCATCCTGGCGGAGTTCCATCGCGTGCTGGCACCTGGCGGCCACCTTCTGGTCGGCTTTTCGGCAAGCGATGATCCGTCTCACCCGACGCAGGTCTTCGATCACACAGTCGCGCCGGCCTATCGGTGGTGGCCTGATCACCTCGCCGCGATGCTGCGCAAGTCCGGGTTGGCCGAGGTGGCCCGGATGGTTCGCGAGCCTCAGCCCACCGACCGGCGGCAGTTCCAGGAGATTCAACTGCTCGCCCGCAAAGCCTAGGCAGGGGTTGTCCGACCGAACACATGACCGCAACCAACCTGCCGCACGAGGAGCCGTCAGGCTCCAGGCGTCGACTCATTCTGTTCGGCCGCTACTCGTATCCCATGGTTGGGATGACATCTGCGAGTGCTCGTTCGATCAGCGCGCGGGTGTCGCTGTCGAACTGGTCGTTGCGGTGGTCGAGGCTGCGTGAGCGGAACGTCGACGTGGTCGCGAAGTCATCAACGCCAACGCTCTCGAAGAGCGCCTTCCGCTGGGCCGGCCAGTCCGCAGCGAGATCCTCGGCTCTGATCTCAACGTATCGCTTGGTGTCGAGATCGGCGGTCGCCTTCCAGGCGAGCCATCGGTCATAGACCGGCTTGAGCCAAGCGAGCGCGCCGTCGACCGTGGGCGGTGCCCATGGCTGGTCGACGTGCGACGCGACCACCGCGACCGGGTGGCGCTTGACGTGGACGATGGTCGCCTCAGGGACGAGTTCCCAGAGGAAGTCCATGCACAGAAGGTTGAACGGTGTCTTCTCGCACCAGGTCGACTTTCCCACGTCGGCAGCTGCCCCGCCGAACATTGCGTCGACTGCGCGACGAAGGATTTCGAGCAGTTCGCTCCGATCGCTGAAGTACCTCGGGACCGCCCGCCGGTAACTCTGATGCTCGAACGGCCCGGCAGCCCAGTCGGCATGGCCGAACCCTGCCGCAGGCACGAACTCGTCGAACGTGCTCGCGACGAGCTCCGGCCACAGCCGTCCCACCGCGTCCCAGTAGTGCCGCTCGCCGATGGCCTCAGAAACGGTATGACCACGATCGATGTCTCTCCTGCCGACCAGTCGCACCGTAAGGATGTCG
This sequence comes from Actinomadura alba, assembly GCF_014323705.1. Classification (GTDB taxonomy): domain Bacteria; phylum Actinomycetota; class Actinomycetes; order Streptosporangiales; family Streptosporangiaceae; genus Actinomadura_C; species Actinomadura_C alba. The sequence goes on along the minus strand of NZ_JABVEC010000004.1, from coordinate 201,237 downwards.
CTCAGCCTGCGGAGGGCGTCGTCCCCGACGTAAGGGTCGTATCGAATCGTGAGTGCATCCGCCAAGTCCCTGAAGCCGCCCGGGTCGACGATGAACCTGGTCTCGATCGGAATCCTGTGGATCTGCGGGTGTTCGCCGAGAATGTTCGCGAGCTGCGATGTTCCCGACCGACCGGTGCCAGCGACGAAGATCGGCGACGGATAGGCCATGGCGACATAGTCAACTCGCGACTCGCCGATGTGCCAAGTGAATTTCCGCTGGCCCCCTGAGGCTGGCTCCGGCGAGCCTCAAGACGCGCCGTTCGGCGCTCGTGGCGCCACGGTCAGGCGCCGCTTCTGGCCCGAAGGGGGGATCAACAGTCCGAGGCAGCCATCCGGCACCGGTGGCAGGATGAAACAGCACTGGCACCAGGGAGGAAGCAGCCGTGATCGATCGAACTGGTCTCGCCGAGTTCCTGCGCCGCCATCGAGAGTCACTACAACCTGAAGACGTCGGTCTCCCGCGCGGGCAACGGCGCAGAACCGCCGGTCTGCGCCGCGAAGAAGTCGCCACGCTCTGCCACATCTCCACCGACTACTACAGCCGGCTCGAGCGGGAGCGCGGACCTCACCCGTCCGAGCACATGATCGCCTCGATCGGCCAGGGTCTGCGTCTGTCCCTCGACGAACGCGACCACCTGTTCCGCCTCGCCGGGCACAACCCACCCGCGAGAGGCGCAATCAGCGAACACATCAGTCCCGGCCTGCTCCGCATCTTCGACCGGCTCACGGACACCCCCGCCGAGATCGTCACCGAGCTCGGCGAGACACTCCGGCAGACCCCGCTCGGCGTCGCACTCACCGGCGACACCACCCGATACACCGGCCCAGCCCGCAGCATCGGCTACCGGTGGTTCACCGACCCGGCCACCCGGGCCATGTACCACCCCGACGACCACGCGCTGCACTCCCGCGTCTTCGCCGCCGGACTACGCAAGATGGTCGCACTCCGCGGGCCCAAATCACGGGCCGCTCACCTCATGGACCTCCTGCTCGCCCACAGCGAAGAATTCCGCACCGTCTGGAACGAACACGAAATCGGCATCCACTACAACGGCGTCAAACGCTACATGCACCCTGAGGTCGGCGCCCTGGAACTGACCTGCCAGATACTTCTCGACCCCGACCAGTCACACACCCTTCTCGTCTACACCGCCGTCCCCGGCAGCGAAAGCTACGAGAAACTACAGCTTCTCTCCGTCATCGGATCCCAACACATCGTCCCGCGGACGCCTCCGAATGCGTGACTACGGGGAATTGGTTTGTTCTGTGCCGTCTGTTCTGTGCCGTTGAGACCATCAACCTGCCCTGGGCCTCCGGGAAGCCCCCGCCGCGCTCCTGGGGACACCCACCTCGCCGCGCTGGGCGCCGACGCGATCGCCCACCCCGGCGCCACTGTCTGTGCTCCCGGGCGTGGGTCAAACCGCCGCACGGTCTCCGACGGTGATGGTGAACGTGGTGTGCATGGCCTTGGCGATCCGGTCCAGCATCGCCACGGCCCGGGTTCCGGCGGTGCCCCGGGCCGTACGACGTCCGGGCGGGGGCTGCCCGGAGAGGTGGGCGAGCCGCTGCGCGTGACGCGCCCACCAGTAGGGGGATCGATTGGGTCGACCCAGTTCACGCCCACGGCTACCGTGCCGTCCCACTCGAAGGGTTGACCGGAGCCGACACTTGTTCGAGCCGCTCGTGGTGGACCTGGAGGTCGGCGAGCCCGGTCGCGATGGCCTCGGGCGGGATCGCATCACCGAGGACCTCGGGGGGATCGGTGAACGTCGGCGCGAGCCGCGTCCACGACGACGGTCGGGGCAGGTCGTCGCACACCACGGTGCCGCTGCCTGGATCGATCCGGCAGCGAGCCACCAGGCCCTCGTAGACGTAACCCAGCCGCGAGAAGCTGAGCATGGTCCGGTGGACCAGTCCACGCGCGCCGACCGGTGCGCTCCGCAGCGCGTCCGCGACAGCGGCCAACGCATGCTCGTGGTCGTCGGTCACGCCGAGCGCGCCAACGTCGCCACCGGCAACGATCGTCCACGAATACAGCCGTGGCGGCTCCCAAGTCCGTCGAGCGTGCACCGTGATCTCCTGCGTTCGAGGTTGTGATTCGGTCACGCTCAGTGAATTCCTGGATCGTGTCGGGTCGACAGGGGCACAATGAGGAGCACTTGGGGTGCTCCCCGGGGGCACGGCGACGTGAGGTGCACGCGATGACCGCCGATGACCGACGTGCGCTCAGCGCGCGACTGCGCTGGGAAAGGGAACGGCGCGGCTGGAGCAAGGGCACGATGGCCCGGCGAATTCGAGATGGCCTGCCTGGACGGCAAATACCCGACGCTGAGACGGTGTTGTCGTACGTGAAGCGCTGGGAAGCCGGCAAGGTGGGGATGAGCGAGCGTTACCGGCTCGCTTATGCCGAAGCATTCGAGGTTGATGAGGCCGAGCTGTTCGGGCCTGAGCACCGGCACCGTAGCGCTGGCGCGATGCTGTCTGGACTTCTGTCCCAGGGAGACCTGACCGGTCGCATCGCCAGCGTCACGGGCCGCCACGTTGGGGTCGGCATTGTTGCGGACCTGGAAGCGCGCGTGCACGCCCTTCGGCTGGCGGACGATGTCCTGGCCGGCGGGGATCTCCTCACCCCGGTGTTCCGCGAACTGGACGCCGCCATACGCCTCCAACAGGAGACAGCTCACTCGGACGAGGTAGGCCGCAGCCTGCTATCGGTCATCGGCGAGTTCGCGCAGATCGCCGGATGGGTGGCCAGCGATGCCGGTCAGTACGACCGGGCGGCAGACACCTACCGCCTCGGGATCAGCGCCGCTCGAGAAGCCGAAGATCCAGTCCTCGAATCCAACCTGACCGGGTCGTTGGCTTATCAGATGGCCAATGTCGGAGATCCCCGCGAGGCGGTCACGCTCGCCGAGGGAGCGGTCGCTGCCGCCGGGGCGGATGCTCCGCCGCGGGCGCGAGCCCTGGCGTGGGACCGGCTCGCGTGGGCGCACGTGCGGGTACACGAGTCTCAAGCCGCCATGGGAGCGCTTGGCAATGCCGCCGAGGCACTAGCCGAGCACGATGGCCGGGAAGACCCCGCTTACCTCTACTGGGTCGACTCCAGCGAGCTCCAGATCATGGAGGCACGCGCATATACCGAACTCCAGCGCCCGTTGCGTGCGGTGCCTTTGCTGCTCGATGTGCTCGGCCGATACGACGCGACCCACGCACGGGAGCTCGCGCTCTACCTGTCATGGCTCGCAATCGCTCTCGCCGACGCCAACGAGCCAGAAGAAGCCGCCGCCGCAGCCGGCCGAATGCTAGAGCTGTCAGCAAAGGTGACGAGCCAGCGCACTGCTCAACGCGCCAGGGTCGTTCTCACCCGGCTGGAGCAGTACCGCGACGTCGCCGCGGTCCGCGAACTCTTGATTCATCGCGAGTGAGCCGCCAGGGTCCCAGCACGGCCACCAAGTCGGCCTGGTCCTGGTGGCCGAACGGCACCCTAATTGCACGGCAGAGCTCTGAGCCCTGAAACAGTCAACGCCCAGGTTGGGGATCTTGTGGGGACGCCGACCACGGCCACCTCGGCGACCGAGGAGTGACCAGGCCGGGCCACGGCCCGGCCTGCCCGCGGAGGTCACATCGGCTGGAGCAGTTCCTGCATGCGGTGGATCTCGGCGCCCTGGCCGGTGTTCACGTCGATCGCCATGCGGTTCACGATGACGTCGGCACCGTCCCCGAGCGCCTCGTTCGCCATGGTGATGGCGCCCTTGTGATGGACGATCATGAGCTCCAGGAAGAGCTTGTCGAACTCCTTGCCGGACGCGGCCTTGAGCTTGGCCATCTGCTCTGGAGTGGCCATCCCGGGCATCGCGTCACCGCCGCCATGCGCTCCGTGGCCCTGACCGCTTCCCGCCGTGGACTTGCCCTTCGAGCGGAGCCACGACTGCATAGCGCTGATCTCCGGCCCCTGCGCGGCGTTGATCCGGCCGGCGAGCGCGCGCACCTGGGTGTTCACGGCCCGGTCCTTCACCAGAGCGGTCATCTCGAGCGCCTGCTCGTGGTGCGGGATCATCCGCTGCATGAAACGGACGTCGGCGCCGTTGGCGGCGCGGACTCCGGTGTCGACGGTCTCGCCGGGCTTAGCGGTCCTGTTCGGCTCCCCGGGCCGGCCGGGCACGATCACCGGCGCCCCAGAGCCGACGACCCCCGGAGAGGATCGGGGAGTGGTCTCCTCGCCGCTGCACCCCGCGACAGCGAAGGCCGCGACCACAAGGCCGATTCCGGCCAGCTTCATGCCCATAAACGCCTGCCCACCCTCCTGACCTGCAAACAACTAGGGCACCGTAGCGCGATCTCCCCGTGGGCGAAAGGCACGGCTTTGCATCATTTGCCCCTACCTCTGGTGCCCTATGCGTGTTGATCACATACTGCTGGCAGTTCAGGTGTACTCGGGGGAAATGAAGGGAGCAACGCGTGGCGTCCGGAAGAAGACGCAAGGTGTGGGCCGCTCTCGCCACCACAGTGGCAGCGGCGTTCACCTCTTTGGCACTGGCCTCGCCCACCACGGCAGCGCCGGCGTTTCCAGGGGTCGACGAGGTCGTGAAGAGCGACAACGTCGACCATGTGGCGAACATCCCGAAGCAGGCCCCGTTCGACACACTGGCCAATCTGAACAGCGACATCGCGTTCCAGGGCAAGTACGCCTTCGCGGGGAACTACGGCGGCGTCACCATCTACGACATCGGCGACCCCAGGAAGCCGAAGATCGTCAGCCAGGTGGTCTGCCCCGGTTCGCAGAACGACGTTTCGGTCGCCGGGGACCTGCTGTTCCTCTCCACGGACTCCTCACGGAACAACGACTCGTGCAGCAGCACGACGCAGCCCGTGACGGTCAAGGAGTCGTGGGAGGGCATCAAGATCTTCGACATCAGCGATGTGCGCAACCCGCGCTACATCAAGTCGGTCGAGAACAAGTGCGGCTCGCACACCCACACGATCGTGCCGGGTGGCAAGGACACGACGTACGTATACGTCTCGTCCTACCTGATCGACCAGAACTCCGTCGGGCCGGACTGCCAGTACCCGCATGACAAGATCTCGGTGATCAAGGTCGACCACAAGAAGCCGACCGACGCGGCTGTGGTCGCCGAGCCGGTGCTCTTCCCGGACGGCGGCAACCCCGGCGACGGCCTGCCCTACCCGGAGATCACCAGGCAGACGACCGGCTGCCACGACCTGACCGCCTACCCGGACAAGAAGATCATGGCCGGTGCCTGCATGGGCGACGGCGTGCTCTTCGACATCACCAACCCGCTGGCCCCGAGGACGATCGATGTGGTCCGGGACGACGAGAACTTCTCGTTCTGGCACTCGGCGACGTTCAACAACAAGGCCAACAAGATCGTCTTCACCGACGAGCTCGGCGGCGGCGGCACGGCGACGTGCAACGACACCATCGGTTCCCAGAAGGGCGCCAACGGCATCTACGACATCGTCGGCAAGGGCGACAAGCGCAAGCTGGTCTTCCGCAGCTACTACAAGATCGACCGGGACCAGGCCGACACCGAGGTCTGCGTGGCGCACAACGGCAACCTGATCCCGGTGCCCGGCAAGGACATCATGGTCCAGGCCTGGTACCAGGGCGGCGTCCAGGTGTGGGACTTCACCGACTCGAGGCACCCGAAGACCATCGGCTTCTTCGAGCGCGGGCCGCTGTCCAACACCCAGCTCCAGACCGCCGGATCCTGGTCGGCGTACTACTACAACGGCTACATCTTCTCCAACGACATCCAGAAGGGCTTGGACGTTCTGGATGTCACGGACAAGAGGCTCGCACCGGCGAAGCGTGTTCACTTCGACGAGCTCAACGTCCAGTCCCAGCACTCCTACGGTCGGCACTGATCGCACCGCTGACGCACGAGCGCTGACGTAAGAGAGGTCCCCCCGGGCAGCCGGCCCGGGGGGACCTCTCTTTGTTCGTCAAGGGACAAAAGACACAAGTCGGCATCATTCCTACATGTCGCTGGTGTCAGGACCTACTTGATCACATACTGCTGCCAGTGCACAGACTCGGGGGGAAAGAAAGGAGTCATGCGTGGCGCACGCAAGAAAACGCAAGGTCTCGGCATGGCTGGCCACCACCGTGGCGGCGGCCCTGACCACCTTCGCCCTGGCACCGTCGCCCGCGGCGGCGGAGATCCCTCCGGTGGACGCGGTCGCCAAGAGCGACAACATCCGCCATCTGGCGAACATCCCGAAGCAGGCGCCGTTCAACACAGAGTCAAACCTGAACAGCGACCTGGCCTTCCAGGGGAAGTACGCCTTCGCCGGCAACTACGGCGGGCTCACCATCTTCGACATCAGCAGGCCGAGCCAGCCGACGGTCGTCAGCACGGTGGTCTGCCCCGGCTCGCAGAACGACGTGTCGGTCAACGGGAACCTGCTGTACCTGTCCACGGACTCGGCCCGGTCGGACGACTCCTGCAACAGCACGGCGGCCACGCCCGCGACGCCAGGGGGCTCGAGTGACACGAACCCCACGAACTGGCAGGGGATCAAGGTCTTCGACATCAGCGATGTGCGCAACCCGCGCTACATCAAGTCGGTGGAGACCAAGTGCGGCTCGCACACGCACACGCTGGTGCCGGACAAGAAGCGCAAGGTCGACTACCTGTACGTCCAGTCGTACAGCCCGCGCGCGGACTTCCCCAAGTGCCAGCCGCCGCATGACCTGATCTCCATCGTCAAGGTCCCGCGCAGCAACCCGGCCGCCGCCGCCGTGGTGTCGGAGCCGGTCCTCTTCCCCGACGGCGGCTTCCCGGGTGTTCCCGGCAGCTACCCGAACAGCAGGTCCGCCACGAGCGGCTGCCACGACATCACCGCCTACCCGGAGAAGGACCTGGCCGCGGGCGCGTGCATGGGTGAGGGGGTCCTGTTCGACATCTCCGACCGGGCGAACCCGCGGGTCATCACCGGGGTACGCGACTCGGTGAACTTCGCGTTCTGGCACTCGGCCACGTTCAACAACGACGCCACCAAGATCGTCTTCACCGACGAGCTCGGCGGCGGCGGCACGGCCACCTGCAACGCCACCATAGGCGACAAGTGGGGCGCCAACGGGATCTACGACATCGTCGGCAAGGGCGACAAGCGCAAGCTGGTCTTCCGCAGCTACTACAAGATCCCCCGGCACCAGGCCGACACCGAGAACTGCGTGGCCCACAACGGCTCGCTGATCCCGGTCAAGGGCAAGGACCTCATGGTGCAGTCGTGGTACCAGGGCGGCGTGTCGGTCTGGGACTTCACCGACTCCGCACAGCCCAAGGAGATCGGGTTCTTCGAGCGCGGACCGCTGTCCGACACTCGGATGATCACCGGTGGAGCGTGGTCGACGTACTACTACAACGGCCACGTGTACTCCAACGACATCCAGAAGGGCTTCGACGTTCTGAAGATCGACGACAAGCGCGTTGAGAAGGCCGAGCGGATCAAGCTCGACCAGCTGAACGTGCAGTCCCAGCCCGACTACTTCGAGGACTGATTCGGGACCTGATCCAGGCTCCTGATTCCAGCGGTTGAAGGACCAGAGGTCCCCCGGGCTCCGGCCCGGGGGATCTCGCATTCCGCCGGAAGCGACGGATGACGGTGCTCCGACGGGGTGTCGTCGGCACCGGATCATGCGCGATCATATCCGGGTGAACCTGAGCGTTTCCTCGACCGACGACCTGTCCAAGCGGGTACTGGACACCTCCGCGGAGCACGAGAGGCACTTCCCCGCCTCCAGCCCCGGGCGGCAGCCGGTGCACACGGTCTACGTGCCCGCCGACCGGTTCGGCCCGTCCACGCCCAAGGACTTCGGGACCGAGGCACTGAGGCTTGTCAACAACCACACGCCCGGCGTCGGCTCGTTCGGCGCCGCGTTCGGCATCCAGCCGGACGTGGCGGGAACGGTGCGTGAGCGGGTCACCGCCAAACTGGCGGCCGAGCCCATCGAGGACCTGCGCATCGACTTCGAGGACGGCTACGGCGTCCGCCCGGACACCGAGGAGGACTCGCACGTCGACCAGATCGTGGAGGCGGTCGCCGCGGCCTACGAGCTGAAGGCGCTCCCCCACTTCTGGGGCCTGCGGGTGAAGTCCTTCACCGACGGAGGGCACGAGCGCAGCATGCGGACGCTCGACGGTTTCCTCACGTCGCTGCGCGACCGGCTCGGGCGCCTTCCCGGCGGTTTCGTCATCACCTTCCCCAAGGTGGTCATGCCCGAGCAGGTCGTCATCTTCGTCGACTACCTCACCCGCCTCGAGTCGGCGCTCGGTCTTCCCGTCGGGGTGCTGCAGTTCGAGGTGCAGATCGAGACGACCGAGGCCATCATCAACCACCGCGGCGAACTCGGGCTGCGCCCGATCCTCGAGGCGGCCGGCGGACGGCTCACCGGCGCGCACTTCGGCGTCTTCGACTACACGGCGGCCGTCGGCCTCCCCCCGGACGAGCAGCGGCTCGACCATCCCGCCTGCGACTTCGCCCGCCACATCATGCAGGTGAGCCTCGCCGGCACCGGCGTCCGGCTGTCGGACGGCTCCACCAACGCGGTGCCGCGCAGCGACAGCGCCGAGCACGTGAGCGGCACGTGGGCCACCCATGCCGCGCACGTCCGCCATTCGCTGCGGCACGGCTTCTACCAGGGCTGGGACCTGCACCCCGCGCATCTCGCGAGCCGCTACGCGGTGGTCTACGGATTCCACCTGACCGGGATCGAGGACGACCTCGCCCGGGTCAAGGCCTGGCGGGAGCAGAGCCAGCAGCAGGGCGCCGTTCTCGACGAGCCCGCCACCATCAGGGCGCTGACCGCCCGGCTGCAACGCGCCGTCGACTGCGGTGCCCTGGAGGCCTCCGCGGTGTCGTAGTGTCCCGGGTCACCGGTCGTCCCGCATCGATCCGGCGGGGCTGCCGTCCTGTCGGCCGGCGAGCCGGTGGGCGCTCAGAGCGACGAGGTCGTCGGGCGTGTCGATGTCGTCGGGCGAGGCGACGTCGTCGCACGGCACCGGCGTCACCAGTTCGGGGTGCTCGCGCAGGAAGGCCCGGGCGCCGGCGTCCCCGACGGCGCGGGCGGCCGCCTCGGCGAAGTGCGCGCGGGCGATGAGCACCGGGTTGCGCGGTCTGCCCCCGTAGGTCGCGACGGCCACCGGGGCGCCCGACTCGTACGCCTCCGTCAGCCTGCGGACGGCCGCCGGGGTGACGAGCGGCTGATCGACCAGCGCGACGACCACCGCGGGGCACCCGGGCGGCAGGGCCGCCAATCCCGCGCGCAGAGACGAGCCCATGCCCGTGCGCCAGTCGGGGTTCGGCACCACGACCGCGCCGATCACCTCGATCGAGGCGGCCCCGGTGACCACGATGACGGGGCCGCACCCGGCGTCGCGCAGCATGCGCACGCCACGGTCGACCAGCCGCTCACCCTCGAACTCGACGAGCGCCTTCGGCCGGCCGAACCGGCGCCCCTCTCCCGCGGCGAGCAACAGGCCGCCGATGCCATCCCGCATCCTCACACCGTGAGGGTAGACCCGGAACGTCGTGATCGTGCGATCACGCCGGGCGAACGGCACGGCGAAGGCACATCACCATCGCGCCCCCTGTCGCGGGGTCACGACGCCGCGGTCAGCGCCGCGCTCCCCCCGCCGGGCGACGCCGCCCGGCCCGCGGGCGCGCTCAGCCCGGAGCCGGCTCGCGGTGGATGCGGCCCTCGGTGGCGGTGAGCGGCCGCCCGGAGCCGCCCCAGCGGAGCTGGATCAGCTCGGCCGCGATGGACACCGCGGTCTCCTCTGGGGTGCGCGCACCGAGGTCGAGCCCGATCGGCGAACGCAGCCGCGCGAGCTCGTCCTCGGTCAGCCCGGCCTCCCGGAGCCGGTCGAGCCGGTCCTCGTGGGTGCGCCGGGAGCCCATGGCGCCGATGTAGCCCGCCGGGGTACGGAGCGCGAGCTCGAGCAGAGGCACGTCGAACTTGGGGTCGTGGGTGAGCACGCAGATGACCGTACGCTCGTCCACGTCGACGTCGGCGAGGAATCGGTGCGGCCACTTCACCACGACCTCGTCGGCCTCCGGGAAGCGCTTGGCGGTCGCGAAGACGGGCCGCGCGTCGCACACGGTGACGTGGTAACCGAGGAACTTGCCGACCCGCGCGACCGCGGCGGCGAAGTCGATCGCCCCGAACACCAGCAGCCGCGGCGGCGGCGCGAAGGAGTGGACGAACACGGCGAGCTCGTCGAGCCGCCGCTCCCCCTTCGGCCCGTAGTGCCGCTGCCCGGTCAGACCCTGCGCCAGCATTCCGCGAACGTCGTCGTCGGCGGCCGCGTCGAGCCGACCGGCGTACGACCGGCCCGGCGCCAGCGAGCCGGACGCGCGATCGGGCCAGACGACCCGGCGCGCGCCGATCGCGCCGGGCCCGGCGGTGACCGTGGCCACCGCGACGGCCGACCCCCGCCTGATCGCACGGGCCACCTCGGCGAACTCGGGGAAGGTCGAGGGATCGACCGGCTCCACCAGGATGTCGAGGATGCCGCCGCACGTGAGCCCCACCGCGAAGGCGTCGTCGTCGCTCACGCCGTAACGCTGCACCACCGGTTCGCCCGACTCGATCACCGAGCGCGCCAGGTCGTACACCGCTCCCTCGACGCAGCCGCCCGACACGCTGCCGACGACCTCGCCGTCCGAGGACACCGCCATCGCCGCGCCCGGCGGACGCGGAGCGCTGCGGAAGGTGTTGACCACGGTGGCGAGCCCGAAGGTCTCGCCGGCTCCGTACCACTTCGAAATGGCGTCCAGAACGTCACGCACCGCGGTTCCTCTCGTCTCGCCCTGCTCCGATGACCGGGCTCCGGCGGCGCACCGCTCCGATCACCTCCGCCAGTTCCGCCAGCGCATCGGCACTGTGACCGGCGACGAAGTCGTCAATGTGCGGAAGGGCCGCGACCATCCCGCCGGTGAGCGGCTCGTAGCCCGGACGCGCCTTGTGCGGGTTGGCCCACACGACCCGGTGCGCCAGGCGGTGCAGCCGCGCCATCTGCTCGCCGAGCAGGCCGGCGTCGCCGCGCTCCCACCCGTCAGAGGCGATCACCACGATCGCGCCGCGTGCCATGCCGCGCTGGCCGAACCGGTCGAGGAACTCCTTGAGCTCCTCGCCGAGCCGGGTTCCGCCGCTCCAGTCCGGGATGGCGTCCGACGCGGCCGTCATCGCGAGGTCGGGGACCCGGTGCCGGAGCTCGCTGGTCAGCCGGGTCAGCCGGGTTCCCACGCTGAAGACCTCGGTGGTGCGCGCACCCGACCGCATCGCCGCGTGCGCGAACCGCAGGAGCGCGTCGGCGTAGGGGGTCATCGAGCCGCTCACGTCGACCAGCAGGACGACGCGGCGCGGCTTGCGGCGGTGTGCCCGGTGGTGCAGCCGGGAGACCTCCCCGCCCCGCCGCAGCAGCGTACGGACCGTACGCGCCTGATCGAGCCGGCCGGACGGCGCGGGCGTGAGCCGCCTCGACCGGCGCAGCTCGGTGGAGGCGTCGAGCAACGCGATCAGCCGGTTGACCTCCGCCCGCTCGGCCGGGCTCAGCCCTGAGACGTCCCGGTGCCGCAGCACCTCGACGGCGCTCGCGGTCGCCGTGTGGACGTCGTCGGTGGGCTCCTCGTCCCGTGTGTCACGATCTCCCGACGCCGTCACGGGCACCGCGACGTGCCGCACGATCACCGTGGGAGGCGGGGGCCGGCCGGGGCGTGCCGTCTCGCCGGAGAAGTACGCGGCGAAGCACCGGTCGTAGCGCGGCAGATCGTCGGGGTCGGCGCACAGCGTCAGCCGCCCCGCCCAGTAGACGTCGCGGGGGTCGAGCACATCCAGATGGTCGAGAGCGGCCACCATGGCCTGCAGCCGTTCTGGCCCGGCGTCGACGCCGGCCGCTCTGAGAGTACGGGCGAAGCCGGTCATCGTGGCGATGACGTCACCCGCGCCCGTAGCGGGACGCGAGAGATCGCCTCTCGGCCCGCCCATTCCGCGGCCGTCCATGATCAGTTCCCGTCGAGCAACGCGTCGAGCCCGCGCCGGACCACGCGCTCCTGGTCCTCGCGGTACTTCAGGACGGCGCCGAGCGTGACCGCGACCGTGTCGGGCTCGAGATCCCGAAGGCCCAGGGTGAGGAGCGCCTCGGTCCAGTCGAGGGTCTCGGCGACCCCGGGTGGCTTCAGCAGGTCCTCGCCGCGCAGGCGCTGTGCGGCCCGCGCGACCTGACGTGCCAGCCGCTCCGTGGCGTCCGGCAGCCGCCTGCGGATGATCGCGACCTCACGGTCGAAGGACGGGTGTTCCAGCCAGTGGTAGAGGCACCGGCGCTTCAGCGCGTCATGCACCTCGCGGGTGCGGTTGGAGGTCACCACGACGACGGGCGGCTCCTCGGCGTGGATCGTGCCGAGCTCCGGAATCGAGATCGTGAAGTCCGAGAGCACCTCCAGCAGGAAGGCCTCGAACTCGTCGTCGGCCCGGTCGACCTCGTCGACGAGCAGCACGCTGGGCGTCGTCTCGAGAGCCTGGAGCAGCGGCCGGGCGAGCAGGAACCGCCGGTCGTACAGCTCGGCCTCCAGGCGGGCGACGTCCGTGGCGCCGGCCGCCTCAGCGGCGCGCAGGTGCAGAAGCTGGCGCGGAAAGTCCCAGTCGTACAGCGCCTGCGTCGCGTCGAGGCCCTCGTAACACTGCAGCCGGATCAGCGGCGCGCCGAGCACCTCGGCGAGAGTCCTGGCCAGCGCGGTCTTGCCGACACCGGCCTCGCCCTCCAGGAAGAGCGGGCGTCGCATCCGCAGCGCAAGGTAGGCCGCGGCGGCCAGCCCCTCATCGGCCAGGTAGGCGCGTCGGGCGAGATGATCGGCTAGCCCCCGGGGGGAATTGATGTCATCCGTCCGGGTCGCGGCGTTCTGTGTCACAGCCTCAGGTTACTCAGCGCCGGTGCGATCGCGAGTGATGATCAAACGCCCTTCCACCGGGGGCCCACGGGCCGGCGAAAACCAGACTTTAACAGTTGACTTTATTGGGAATAGCACACACGATCGGGGGCATGAGCGACGACCTCACCGACGAGGGGACGTACGAACGCGTGCGCGCCGGCCAGTGGCTCTCTCGCGTGGGCGGCGCCGAGGTGTCCCGGCGCAAGCTGCTGCGGACGTCCGCGGGCATCGGCCTCGGGGCGGCGATCGCGGGCACCGGCCAGGCCGTCGGCGGCACCGCCCACGCGGGCACCGGTCACGCCGGAACTGGCCACGCGGGCACGGGCGCCACCCGGGTGCTCGCCGGCGCCGGCCGGGCGGCCGCCGAGGGCCCGATCGTGAAGCCGCTGCCTCCGGAGCTCTTTGTCGTGCACGGCACGAACGCCGAGACCCGCTGGGAGGCCATGTCCGGGCAGGGCCACCTGACCCCGGCCGATCGCTTCTTCGTGCGCAACCACACCACCACCCCGCTGATCGACGCGCTGACGTGGCGGCTGAGGCTGTGGGGCTCCGGGCTGCGCGGCGCCCCCGCCGAGGACCGGCCGGTCGAGTTCTCCTACGAGGACCTGCTCGCTCTGCCGGCCGAGTCGCTCACCGCCTTCATCGAGTGCACCGGCAACGGCCGTGGCTTCTTCAGCTCCCAGCAGGGCCAGACGGTGTCGGGAACCCCCTGGCGGCTCGGCGCGGTGGGGGTGGCGCGCTGGCGCGGCGTGCGACTGGCGACGGTGCTCGACCGGGCGGGGCTCACCCGCCGGGCGGTCGACGTCCTGCCGCGCGGGCTCGACGCCGAGTTCGTCGACAAGGGGGTGAACCTGGGCCGGGTCCGCCGGCCGCTGCCGGTGGCCAAGGCCCTCGACGACGTGCTGCTGGCCTATGAGATGAACGGCCGTCCGCTCCCGCCCGATCACGGCTTCCCGGTACGGCTGGTGGTGCCGTCCTGGGTGGGGATCGGGTCCATCAAGTGGCTCGGTGACATTCAGGTGTCCGACCAGCCCCTGTTCTCTCCCTGGAACACCCAGTTCTACCGGCTGTTCGGTCCGGATCATCCCCCGGAGGGCGGCCCGCCGCTCACGCGCATGGTCGTCAAGAGCGCCTTCGAGCTGCCGTGGGACGCCCGCGTCGAGGCCGGGCGCGCGCACACGCTGCGCGGGCGGTCATGGTCGGGCGGCGGCCGGATCCGGCGGGTCGAGGTCAGCGTCGACGGCGGCGCGAGCTGGCAGGCGGCGCACTCCGGCGGTCAGCCGTCCGCGACCGCCTGGCGGCGCTGGGAGTTCCGCTGGACGCCCCGGCGGCCGGGCCCGCACGTGCTGCTGGCCAGGGCCACGGACGAGACGGGGGCCACCCAGCCGGACCAGGCACCGTACAACACGCTGGGTTATCTCTTCGGTGCTGTCGTCCGGCACCCCGTCACCGTAGTGTGAGGCTCTGTCGGCCCCCCGGGGGCGTCGCCGCCGGCCTCCACTCGCCCACCCGTCCGCACACCGCCGGATCGATCTCGGGAGAAGTTCCATGGCGCTCTGGAAAGCCGATCCCAGCTTCTACGCCTCGCCGCGTGACGCGATCGCGGCGCCGCCGGAGAAACTCGCCTACGTCGCGGCCTTCGACCGCGCCGCGCAGAAGCCCGACGCCATCGCGGTGCTCGACGTCGATGCCGATTCCGCGTCCTACGGGTCGGTGGTCGGGTGGACCGAGCTGCCCTACACCGGCGACGAGCTGCACCACTTCGGCTGGAACGCGTGCAGCAGCGCGCTGTGCCCGTACGCTCCGCATCCGCATGTCGAGCGCCGCTACCTCATCGTGCCCGGGCTGCGGTCGTCGCGCATCTATGTCGTCGACACCAAGGACCGGCCGACCAGCCCCGAGATCGTCAAGGTGCTCGAAGCGGACGAACTCGCCAAGCGCGCGGGCTACTCGCGCCCGCACACCGTGCACTGCGGGCCGGAGGGGATCTACGTGACCGCGCTCGGCGGGGCCGGCGGCAACGACGGCCCCGGCGGGATCGCGCTGCTCGACCACACCTCCTTCGACGTGCTCGGCCGCTGGGAGGTGGACCGGGGCCCGCAGTACTTCGCCTACGACGCCTGGTGGCACATCGCCCACGACGTGCTCGTCTCCTCCGAGTGGGGCACCCCATCGATGATCGAGGACGGGGTGGTGGGCGAGCTGCTGCTCGGCCGGAAGTACGGCCACTCCCTGCACTTCTGGGACCTGCGCAAGCGCAGGCACCAGCAGACGATCGACCTTGGCGACGAGCACCAGATGGTCCTCGAACTGCGCCCCGCGCACGACCCCACCAGGCAGTACGGGTTCGTGGGCGTGGTCGTCAGCGTCGAGGACCTGTCCGCGTCGGTCTGGGTGTGGCACCGCGACGGCGACCGGTGGGCCGCGAAGAAGGTCATCACCATCCCGGCCGAACCGGCGCCCGCCGAGGACCTGCCCCCGGTGATCCAGCCGTTCGGCGCCGTGCCACCGCTGATCACCGACATCGATCTCTCGGTCGACGACAAGTACCTCTACGTCTCCTGCTGGGGCACCGGCGAGCTCAAGCGCTACGACGTGTCCGACCCGTTCCACCCGGTCGAGGCGGGATCGGTGCGGATCGGCGGGATCGTCCGGCGCACGCCCCACCCGGCCGCACCCGACCTTCCGCTCTCCGGCGGGCCGCAGATGGTCGAGGTCAGCCGCGACGGGAAACGCGTCTACGTGACCAACTCGCTGTACGGGGCGTGGGACGACCAGTTCTACCCCGACGGGGTCGGCGCCTGGATGGCCAAGCTGGACTCGGGCGCCGAGTTCGGCTTCGACGAGCGGTTCTTCCCGCATGGCGACGACTTCCGCGGCCTGCGCCCGCACCAGACGCGGTTGCAGGGCGGCGACGCGTCCTCGGACTCGTACTGCTACCCGTGACCGAGGGGTCGCTGGCCGCGCTGGTCGCGCTCGGCGCCTTCCACGGGCTCAACCCGGGGATGGGCTGGCTGTTCGCGGTCGCCCGCGGTTTACAGGAGCGCAGCCGCGCGCTGGTACTGCAGTCGCTGCCCGCGATCGCCTGCGGGCACGCGGCGTCGGTGGGCGTCGTCGCCCTCGTGGTGACGACGACCGGGTCGGTGCTCACCACCCGGATCGTCGCCATCGGCGGCGGGGTCGTGCTGGTGGGCTTCGGGCTGTGGCGGCTGCTGTCGAAGCGGCATTTCCGCTGGGTCGGCATGAAACTGTCGCTGTGGCAGCTCGGGTGCTGGTCGTTCCTGATGTCGTCGGTGCACGGCGCCGGGCTGATGCTGCTCCCGGTACTGACCACCTCGGCGGCTCCCTCCGGCCACGACCACGGCCTGTCCTCCGGCCCCGTCGGCGCGGCCGTGTTCGTCACGGGTGTGCACACGCTGGCGATGCTGGCCGTCGCGGGTGTGATCGCGGTGCTCGCCTACGACGTGATGGGGCTGACGGTGCTGCGCAGGGCGTGGTTCAATCTCGACCGGCTCTGGGCCTTCGCGCTGATCTGCGCGGGGGCGCTCACGGTGCTGACCGCCTCGTGAGCGGCCGCCGCGACGAAAGGACGGAAGGCATGTCGTTGAGGGTTCTGTTCATCGGTGGCACCGGGGTGATCAGCTCCGCCTGCGTGGACGCCGCCGTCGCGGCCGGCATGGACGTCACGATGATCAATCGCGGCACCTCCAGCGCCCGCCCCGCTCCGGACGCGGCCGAGGTGCTCCGCGCCGACATCCGCGACGCCGGCGCGGTACGGCGGACCCTCGGGGGCCGGCACTTCGACGCGGTGGCCGACTTCCTCGCCTACACCCCCGAGCAGGCGCAGGCGAGTGTCGAGGCGTTCGGCGACCGGACCGGGCAGTACCTGTTCATCGGTTCCGCGTCCGCCTACCAGACACCTCCACAGCGCCTGCCCATCGTCGAGTCGACGCCGCTCCGCAACCCCATGTCCCAGTACTCCCGCGACAAGATCGCCTGCGAGCGGTTGCTGATCGACGCGCACCGGACCTCGGGTCTGCCAGTGACGATCGTGCGGCCTTCGCACACCTACGATCGCACCCACGTTCCGCTCATGTCCGGATGGACCGACGTCGACCGCATGCGGCGCGGTCACGAGGTGGTGGTGCACGGCGACGGCACATCGCTCTGGACGCTCACCCACCACACCGACTTCGCCACCGCGTTCACCGGGCTCCTCGGCAACCCCCTCGCCATCGGCGACAGTTTCCACATCACCTCTGACGAGGTGCTCAGCTGGAATCAGATCTACGAGCTCATGGGATCGGCCGCCGGGGCGACGCCGCGTCTGGTGCATGTTCCATCGAAGACGATCGCCGCCGTCGAACCGGACCTGAGCGCCCCGCTGCTCGGTGACCGGACCCACTCGATGGTGTTCGACAACACCAAGATCAAGCGTCTCGTGCCTGGCTGGACCGCGCGCGTCCCCTTCGCCGTGGGCGCCCGCGAGATCGTCGCATGGCACGACGCCGACCCGCGGCGCAGGACCGTCGACCGGGCCGCCGACGACCTGTGGGACGACCTCATCGCGGCCATGGCCAAGGTGGTGGGATGACGCGGGGCCGACCGATCAGGGCCTGATCAGTGTGACGCCGGCGGCCGGGTACGGCCGGTCAGGGCGTGGCGGGGCGCCGCGTGCGGCGGCCGCCGCGCGGCCAGACGAGGCCACCGGCATAGCGCTTGGTCAGCCGGTAGGTCGGCACCGGGCTGCTGCTGACCATCTCCTTGTAGGCGACGGCCGCCCGGCCGGAGAGGAACCAGCGGCGCGGGGTGTCGTCGGGGTGGGTGAACTGGATGACGGCGTCGCGGCGGCCCAGGCTGACCGGCTGGTGGAAGTAGCCGAACCTGAACGGCCTGACCCGGCGTCCCCGCACCAGCGCGACGATCGTGTCGGCGGTGTAGGCGGCAGTCGGAATGCCGCTCTGGCAGGTGCCGTGAACGCCGCCCCAGGCCTGCCGGATCGCCGCGGCGTCGCCGACGGCGTGCACCTGGGGGGCCGACACCGACCGGAGCGTGGCGTCGGTGATGACACGTCCCCGGCCGTCGGCCGCGATGCCCGCGTCGGCGGCCAGCGGCGCGATCCGCACGCCCGAGGTCCACAGGGTGGCGTCGGAGTGCACGAGTTCCCCGCCGGCGAGTTCCACGGCGTCCGGCAGGACCTTCACGATCTCGGCCCCGGCCCGGACCACGACTCCCAGGCGCTCAAGCGCGCGGTCGAGGTGGCTCCGTGCCCGCTCCCCCATCATCCGGCCCGGAACGTCACGGCTGAGGAGCACCACCCGGACACCCGGGTGCGACTCCGCGATCTCGGCCGCGGCCTCGACGCCGGTGAGACCGCCTCCGCAGACCGTCACGGTCCCGCCGAGCCGTTCGAGTTCGGCCAGCCTGGCGGCCAGCCGGCCGGCCGCCCGCGCATCGTCGAAGGTGTGGGCGTGAACGTCCGCACCGGGCACCGCGCCGGTGTCGGCCACTCCGCCGATCGCGTACACCAGCGTGTCGTAGCCGAGCGTGCGCGCTCCGGCCGAGGTGTCCACCTCCACCTCCCGGTCGCCGGGATCGATGCGGACGGCCCGGCCCTCGACGAACTCGACGCCGGTGCCGTCGAGCAGGTCGGCGATCCGATGGTCGGCGAGCTCCTGTCCGGTGGCGACCTGGTGCATCCGCAACCGCTCGGTGAACCGGCCCGAGGGGTTGACGATGGTCACTGTCACACCGTGCCGGCGGCCACGCCTAGCCGTCCGGATCGCGCACATCATCCCGGCGTAGCCGGCACCCAGCACCAGCACGCGGTGTCCGCTCATGGTCTCGGTCATCGCTCCGTCCTCCTGTTTCCGCGCCGATTTCCGCGCCGTCGACCAGAGGACGGGACAGCCCGCCGAGACGTGACATCCCGGGCATCGGCGCCACGGAAGGGCGACGGAAGGCACGACCTCAAGGTTGGTCGAGCTATAGGCTGCGATCCGTGACAGTTTCAGCCGATCTCAAGGAGCTCAGCGTCGGCCAGCTCGCCGACAGGAGCGGAGTGGCGGTCTCCGCTCTGCACTTCTACGAGTCCAAGGGGCTGATCCGCAGCCGCCGGACGGCCGGGAACCAGCGCCGCTTCCCGCGCGACACGCTGCGCCGGGTCGCGTTCATCCGCGTCTCGCAGCGGGTCGGCATGCCGTTGAACACGATCCGCGAAGCGCTCTCCCAGCTGCCCGAGGAACGCACCCCGACCCGCGGTGACTGGGCCCGGCTGTCGGCGTCCTGGCGCAGTGAGCTGGACGCCCGCATCGAGCGGCTTCAGCAGCTGCGCGACGACCTCACCGATTGCATCGGCTGCGGCTGCCTCTCCCTGGGCAGCTGCAAGCTCTCCAACCCCTCGGACGTGCTCGGCGAGAGCGGGCCGGGGCCGCGACGGCTGCTCACCGACGCCGCCGCGCCGGCGTCACTCGCGGCCGCCGACGGTGCCGGAGCAGGCCGGGGGACGTCGTCGCGGATCGAGCCGGTGATCGAACTGGTGGCGGACGCGTGCGCACCCGCATGCGAGGGCGGCGACGTTCAGGAACCGTCCTCCGCGCGCCGGGCCGGACGCAGGTAGGCCCACAGGAGGAACGCGGCCCCGAAGACGAGCATGGCCAGGCCGGTCCAGAGGTTGATGTTCACCCCCTGGGCCTTGTCCAGCTCGGCCTTGGAGTCGAACAGCCCGGCGACCCCGACGATCACGCCGTAGACGCAGAACAGCGCACCGATGATGACCCGGATCTCGCTCAGCACGGTGAGGAGGGCGGGCCGCCGTCGCATCGGGGTGTCGGGCGTCTTGTCCGTTGTCATGATTCATCTCTCCAGGCGTCAGAGCAGCGGCAGGTAGAGGGCGGCGCCCAGGGCGAGCGCCCCGACGCCCAGCACGACCGGGGAGCGGAACCACGCCTTGTCCCCCGCGATGGAGTCGTCGACCAGATCGTCGGACTTGATGCCCCGCACCAGGCCGGCGAGTTCGGTTGCGGGCTTGGGCGCCGTCATGAAGGTGACGGCCACCGACACCGCGACGTCGACCACGAAGGCGATTCCGGCCCCCCAGAAGCTGGAGTTCAGGTCGGTGCCGAAGTCCAGCACCCCGGCCTTGTAGAGCACATAGGACGCCATCGCGCTCAGCGTGCCCGCCAGCAGTCCCCAGAACCCCGCCCAGGGCGTCATCCGCCGCCAGAACAGCCCGACGATGAAGGTCGCGAACAGCGGTGCGTTGAAGAACGCGAACAGCGACTGCATGTAGTTCATGATGTTGCTGAACCCCGCGGCGATGAAGGCGGTGCCGATACCGCCGGCCACGCCCGCGACGGTGACCCAGCGGCCGACCTTGATGTAGTACGCGTCCGGCCGGTCCTTGGCGACGTTGGCCTTCCACAGGTCGTAGGTGAACACCGTGTTGAAGCCGCTGACGTTGGCCGCCATGCCCGCCATGAACGAGGCGATGAGGCCGGTGAGCGCGATGCCGAGCACGCCGCTCGGCAGCAGGTCGTTCATCAGCAGCGGTATCGCGTCGTTGTAGTCATTGGCCTTGCCGAGCTGCGGGAACAGCACGAGAGCGATCATTCCGGGAATCACGGTGACCGCCGGGATCATCAGCTTCGGGTAGGCCGCGACGATGGGGGTGAGCCGAGCGGCGTTGGTGTTGCGCGCCGACAGGCCCCGCTGTACCTCGGCGAAGTTGGTGGTCCAGTAGCCGAAGGAGAGCACGAAGCCGAGGCCGAAGATGATCCCGATCCAGTTGGCGGCCATCGGGTTCTCGGACCCGACACCCGTTCCGTGCCAGGCGTGCAGGCCGCCCTCACCCAGCGACGACGCCCTGATCTTCTCCGCCAGGCCGGACGGCCCGCCCACCTTGATGAGCCCGAGAACGGTGAGCGGGACCAGGCCGGCGAGGATGACGAAGAACTGCAGGACCTCGTTGTAGATCGCCGACGAGAGCCCGCCCAGGGTGATGTAGGCGAGCACGAAGGCCGCCGCCACGACGATGGCCGGCGGCAGCGGCCAGCCGAGCAGCGCGCGCATCACCAGAGCCAGCGCGTACAGGTTGATGCCGGCGATGAGCACCTGCGCGACCGCGAAGGTGACGGCGTTGAGCTGCTGCGTCGGCCGGTTGAAGCGCCGCCGCAGGAACTCGGGGACGCTGTGCACTCCGGACCGGTAGTAGAACGGCATCATCACGATGCCGAGGAACACCATGGCCGGCACCGCGCCGATCCAGTAGTAGTGCACGGTCATGGCGCCGTACTGGGCGCCGTTGGCGGCCATGCCGAGGATCTCGGTCGCGCCGAGGTTCGCCGACAGGAACGCCAGACCGGTGATCCAGGCGGGCAGCGACCGTCCGGAGAGGAAGAAGTCCGAACTGGTGCGCACCGTCATCCGGGCGATGAACCCGATGCCGAGCACCGTCCCGAAGTACAGCGCCAGCAGCAGGTAGTCGAGCCCGTTGACCTGTAGGCGGAGACCGTCCGCGACTGTTCCCACCCGTCCCTCCAAGATCGTGTGTCGCTGGGTGCTTCCCGCAGACGGCGTCGTCACTCCGGCTCTGCCCTACCATCTCGAGAAAGTAGCCAAATGTGATTTTGATCGCTTAAGGGCAACAATCCGGCGAGGCGGCTGGCGGAGATCGATCTACGTCCGGTAGTGGCGGGTCCGCGCCGCGTGAGGTAGAAATGATCATGTCGATCTTGATGGACGCTCCACAGCGCGCCCGGTCCCGCCCGTGGACCCGCATCCGCCCGCTCCGCGCCCTCGCGGTCACGCTTCTCATGATGGCCGTGCTGTTCCCGGTGCCGGCCTCCGCCTCCGTCACCCACCACGGCGGAAGGATCCCCACCGGGTTCGTCGTCCTCTCGGACGTGGACCCCACGATCCTGCACGACATCCGGTACCGCACGTCGCACAACTTCATCGGCCGCCCGATCATCGGTTACCGCCAGCCGCTGTGCATCCTCAGCCGGCCGGCGGCACAGGCGCTCCGCCGCGCCCAGGCCGCCCTGCGCCCGCGCGGCTACACCCTCAAGGTGTACGACTGCTACCGGCCGCAGCGCGCGGTGAACGACTTCGCACGCTGGGCCGAACGTCCCCGCGACGTGCGCATGAAGGGCGAGTTCTACCCGAACGTCGACAAGTCGAGGCTGTTCGAGGACGGTTACATCGCGGCCCGCTCCGGCCACAGCCGGGGCAGCACGGTCGACCTCACCCTCGTCCGGCTGCCGGCCAAGGCGCAGCGCCCCTACGTGCCCGGCGAACGGCTCGTGCCGTGTTTCGCCCCCCGCGACGAACGGTTCCCCGACAACACGGTCGACATGGGCACCGGCTTCGACTGCTTCGACACCCTGGCCAACACCCTCGACCCGCGAATCACCGGTAAGGCCCGGGACAACCGGCTGCTGCTCAAGAGCACGCTGGAGACGGCCGGCTTCACCAACTACGCCGCGGAGTGGTGGCACTACACCCTCAGCGGCGAGCCGTACCCGGACACCTACTTCGACTTCCCGGTCGCCCGCGGGTGACCGGCCCGGCGGCGCGGCTCAGCGCAATAACCTCGCGAGCTCGACCCGGGAGCGGATCCCGAGCCGGGTGAAGACGTTGCGCAGATGATGGTCGACGGTGCGGTGACTGAGGTCGAGCCGGGCGGCGATCTCCCTGTTGGTGGATCCTTCGGCGACCAGGCGGGCGATCTGCGCCTGCTGGGCCGTCAGGACGGCAAGGCCGCGGGCGTCGTCGAGCGCACCAGTCGGGACGGTGTCGCCGGCCGCGCGCAGTTCCGCCCGCGCCCGCTCCACCCACCGGCCCGCGTCATAGCGCTCAAAGATCAGTAGAGCGTTGCGCAGGTGCTCACGCGCGGCGCTCGGCCTGCGCCGGCGCCGCAGCCAGTGCCCGTAGAGCAGCTCGGTCCTCGCCATCTCGAAGGCGGAGTCCCCGTGCCGGTGCAGGCGCAGCGCCGCGCCGAAGTGCGCCTCCACCGTGCCGTCGCCGGCGCGGCCATCATCGGCACCGCCATCGTCCCCACCGCCACCGCCATCTCTGCCGTCGCCATCGCCGTCGCCGCCCGCACGGCCCGCGTGGTCGGCGAGCAGCGCCCGGCAGCGCTGCGCCAGCGCTCGCCGGGTGGGATTGCGGGTGCCTTCCGCCCAGAGCTCGAAGAGCCGCAGGGCCCGCGCCGAGGAGGCCCCCCGGCCGCAGCGGACGGCGGCCTCGACGAAGTGCGGCGTGGCGAGGACGCGTACGACCGAGTGGACGGGACCCCCGGCCGCCATCCGGGCGAGGCGGCCGGCCGCGTCGGCCGGACGGTCGTCCGCGAGATCCAGGCACGCGAGCGCCCACGAGCTCATGGCGTCCGCACGTGCGAGCCCTCGCCTGTTCACCTCGTCGGAGATCTCCCCGAGGTGCCGCGCCACCGTCTCCCCGTCCCCCTGGAAGGCCGCGATCAGCGTGATGGTGGCGACGTGGTCCATCGCGCAGTTCGCCTGGCCGGCCACGCGCGAAAGGCGAAGTCCTTCCAGGGCGGCGGCGAGGGCCGCCGGGTACCGCCCGAGGGAGAGCTCGGCCTGGGCGAGCGCCCACAGCGCCCAGGGCACCGGAGCCACGACGCCGTGCTCGCGTGCGGCCGCCACCGCCTGCGTGGCGAGATCCTGGGCCCGTTGATCGTCTCCGAGGGTGAGCGCGGCCAGGCTCGCCCAGGTCTTGGCGGCGCAGTCCTCGGTCAGGTCCGCGTACTCGATCACCCGTCGCAGACGCGCGGCGGCGTCCGCGTGCCGGCCCTGGAACGTCGCCGCCATGCCGGCGATGTGGTGGAGCATCAGCGTGACGAGCGGAGACTCGCCGGTGCCGCCCAGCGCGGCGGCGCGTTCGGCGATGGCCAGGCACGATCGCCGGTCTCCGGTGATCCGGACCGCCTCGCCGGCCCGAGCCAGAGCGGTGATGGCGAGCACCCGGTCCACGTCGGCGAGCCGGTCCGCCGCCTCCACCAGCATCCGGCCGCCGATGGCGGGGATCCCGTCACGCAGCTCGATCTCACCGCGCAGCAGACCGGCGAGGCCGAGCAGTTCACCCGTACCCGTCAATGGCCGCGCCTGGCGCAGCAGCGCGTGCGCGCGCCGGGACCGGCCCGCCGTCCAGGCGTCCGATGCCGCCGCGATCAGCCGCTCCGCCCTGGCCTCCCGGGTGCGCGAGAGGGCGGCGGCGCGCTGCCAGGCACGGGAGGACTCGGCGAGGTGCCCGGCCCGCCTGGCCGCGAGCGCGGCCGTCGCGAGCTCGTCGGCGAGTCGGCCGTCCGGTTCGCCGGCGACGGCGGCCAGATGCCAGCTCCGCCGCGACCGCTCCCACTCCCGGTCGAGTACGGTCGCGAGCGCCGCGTGTGCCGCGTGCCGTTCAGCGGGCGCCGCGTCGGCGTACAGGCACGACCGGATCAACTGGTCCGGCACCTCGACGGCCTGGCCGTCCAGCCGTACGAGACCCGCGGCGCGCGCCGGCTCCAGCGCCCGCAGGTCGACGCCGGCCCGGGCCGCGGCGCGGGCGAGCGTGTCCAGGTCGAGCCGGTCGTCGGCCACGGCCATGAGGGTCAGCCGGCGGGCCGCCCGGGGCAGCCGCAGATACCGCCGCCGGTAGACGGCCCGCAGCCTGCTGCACGCCGGGAGCGCCCGGGGGGACGGCGCGTCGCCGGAGAGCTGCTCCGGTGTCAGCGACTCGGCGAGCTCCACCAGCGCCAGCGGCCGGCCGCAGGCGATCTCGAGCAGTTCCCCGGCCAGCTCGGCGGGCAGGTCGCCGCCGGTCCGGTCTTCGAGCACGCGATGACCCGACGGCTCGTCTAGGCCGGTG
Source organism: Actinomadura alba (assembly GCF_014323705.1). Classification (GTDB taxonomy): domain Bacteria; phylum Actinomycetota; class Actinomycetes; order Streptosporangiales; family Streptosporangiaceae; genus Actinomadura_C; species Actinomadura_C alba. The sequence continues at coordinate 176,374 of NZ_JABVEC010000004.1, read as the reverse complement.
AGCGCGAGGCCGGGAACGTCGGCGAAGCACTCCGGCCAGGTGGCCCCCGGCAGGTCGCTTCCGGCGGAGAACACCATGACGACCGGTTCGTCGGCGAGCCGTCGCGCCGTGAAGGCCAGCGCCTCGGCCGAGACCCGGTCCAGCCGCTGCACGTCGTCGACCCAGCACAGCACCGGGCCGCCGCGCGCCGCCTCGGCCAGCAGCCCGCCCACGGCCGCATAGAGCGTCAAGGAGTCGGCCGGCCGCTCTCGCAGGCCGCCCACGACCGGGGCCAGGGCGTCGGCCTGCGATGCGGGCAGCCGCCTGATCCGCTCGGCGACGGGCCTCAGCAGCCGGTGCAACCCGGCGAACGGCACGGCTCGCTCCGGCCGGATCCCCCGGGTACCGAGCGTACGGAAGCCGGACCCGGCCCTCCGTACGACCGCCTCCAGCAGCGCGGACCGGCCGAGGCCCGGTTCGGCGACGATCAGCAGCGCCCCTCCCGCTCCATTGCGCGTGCGGTCGAGCAGGGCACCGAGGGTCTCGAGCTCGTGGTCACGACCGCGCAGCACGGCCGGGTCACCGGTCGCGGCGGGCATGCCGTCCGCGCCGGAGAGAGCGGAGGGACGGCGTGATCGCATATCACTCCCTCAACGGGTGGGAACGGATCGCTGGCATACGTCAACACGGAGCGACCGAACCGGTCCAGAGCGGCGTTCTCATTCAGTGAGCCGACCCAACGAACCGGCGGTCGCGTTGTGACCGGCCACAATCCGGCCGCCGATCGCCCCGCCGGTATGGTCAGGGCCGCGCTCCGATGGCACCATGAGCGCCCGCGAGCGCTGGAGGTGGCATCGACCATGGCGACCGCACCCGACGGCGCCGACCGGGCGATCATGCGAAAGGCCGTGCTGCGCCTGTGGGATCGCCTTCCGGAACTCACCGATCAACTGGTCTCGGAGATCCTCGACGGCGAAGGACGCGACCGGCCCGCCGAGCTGCGCGACGACCTGTGGGAGACCTGCCAGATCGGGCTTGAGCACGGCATCGGGGCGATCCTCGAGCCGGGCGGCCGGCGGCTGGACCTGCAGTGGGCCGAACGGCTCGGCCGGCGCCGAGCCGAGCAGGGACAGCCGCTGGACCAGCTGCTCAGGTCCTACCGCCTGGCCGGCAGGGTGTTCTGGGAGGCCCTGGTCGAGGTGGTGAGCGAGGAGCACCCGGCGCACGTGCCGGCCCTCGTCCGTCACGCCACCCGAACCTGGCAGACCATCGACCAGCAGTCCAGCATGGCCGCCGAGGCCTACCGTCACACCCGCTACGAACTGCTGCGCCGCAGTGAGGAGCGGACGCAGGCGGTCGTCGACGCGCTCCTCGAGGGGCGCGCCGCCGAGGGCGGGCTGCTCCCCACCGCGACGGCGGTGCTCGGGCTGCCGCAGCGGGGCCGCTACGCGGTCGTCGTGCTGCGCGACGACGACGCCCTCGGCGAGTGGGGCGGCCACCGGCCGGCGGACGTCGACGGAGTGCGTTTCATCTGGCGGATGCGCGCCGACGCCACTGTCGGACTGGTCTGTCTCGGCCCGGCCGGCCTCGACGACGTCGTCGCGGCGCTACGTCCCCATGTGCGCGGTCACGCGGGACTGAGCCCGGTCGTCGACGGACTCGGCGAGCTCGGGTGGGCCCGGCGGCTCGCGGACCTCGCGCTGCGCACCTGCCGACCCGGGGAGAACGAGATCGCCACGCTCGACCGGCGGCTGCCGGAGGCCCTGGTCGTCTCGCAGCCGGAGCTGGCCGCCCGGCTCGGCCGGGAGGTACTGGGCCCCCTCGCCGACGTCGATCCCGGCTTCCGGGAAGTCCTGGTGACCACCCTCACCGCCTGGCTCGACTGCGACGGGTCTGCGGCGCGCGCGGCGAACCGCCTCTACTGCCACCACAACACCGTGCTCAACCGCCTGCGCCGCATCGAGCGGCTCACCGGGCGGTCGCTGGCCCGGCCGCGCGATCTCGTGGAGGTCGCCCTCGCGCTGAGCGCTCTGAACCTGCACGGCGCCGGGCCCGCGCGGCCGCCGGACTGATCGATCCAGTCGATCAGATGGGCTCGGGCGCCTCACCGCGCTCACGGAGCAGGGCCTGGAGCTCGGTGATGGCCCTGCGCGCCCGCTCGCCCTCAGAGCCCTGGATCCCCATCGCGCCGACCGAGGTGCCGTCGGCCAGATCGAGGGTGGGCCAGGGATCGCCCTGCACCATGGTGACCCTCAGCACCTCGGCCCAGTCGTACCGGTGGGTGCGAAGGGGGTTGACGACGGTGAGCCCCCGCTCGTCGGCGACGACCCTGCTGCGGGCGAGCATGTGCAGGATCGCCGAGATGGCCATGCCGAAGAACACCAGGCCCAGCCGGTCGGCGATGCCGAAGGGCGGTGCGATCACGATGGCGAGCGTGATCATGCCCAGCGTGATCACGCTCGCCAGCGTGTAGGCGATCACCCGGCTGCGGAAGGGCCGCCAGGTGACCGGCAGCCGCCTAGTCAACGATCTTGGCGATGGGAATCTCGAGGATGTCACGGGCACCTGCCGCCTTGAGCGCCGGGATGAGGGTGTTGACCCCCCGCTTGGCGACGACGCTCTCGACCGCCTGCATCTCCCCGCCGGCCAGCGAGGTGACGGTCGGCGACGACATCGCCGGCATGATGTCGAGCACGCTGCGCAACTCGTCGTTGGCGACGTTGAGCTTGAGCAGCACCTGGCCGCGCGCCCGGATCGCCCCCTGGAGCAGCAGCGCGACGTCCTCCATCGCGGCCCGCTTCTCCGGGTTCTCGTAGGCCTCGCGGTTGGCGACGAGCTCGGTGTAGCTGGTGAGCAGCGTGTCGAGGATGCGCAGGCCGTTCTTGCGCAGCGAGGACCCGGTCTCGGTCAGGTCGACGATCGCGTCGACGATGTCGGGCACCTTCGCCTCGGTCGCGCCGTAGGACGGGACGACCCGCGCCTTGACGCCGTGCTTCTCCAGGAACCGCTGGGTGAGGGCGGGGAACTCGGTCGAGATCCGGACGCCTTCCGGCAGATCGGAGACCTGCTGCCATGGCGCGTCGGCCGGCACGGCCATGATGACCCGCACCGGGTTGGAGGTGGCCTTGGAGTACTGCAGTTCACCGAGCGACACGACGTCGGCGTCGGTCTCGGTGATCCAGTCCCGGCCCGTGATGCCGAGGTCGAACAACCCCTGCTCGAGATAGGTGGGGATCTCCTGGGGCCGCAGCACCCGGACCCGCTCGATGCGCGGGTCGTCGATCGAGGCGCGGTAGTCACGGTCGGACGCGCGCCGGACGGTCAGGTCGGCGGCGTCGAAGAGCTCGAGCGTCGCCTTTTCGAGTGAGCCCTTGGGCAGGACGAGAGACAGCACGGAATGAACCTTTCGGATGGATGTCGCGGGAAACCAGACGGGCCCGGGAGCCCGATGGCCGGGTCACAGGGGGTGTATCCCCTGGATCTCCGCTAGAGATGCTCGGAGAGGTGCCCGGCGTGACCGTGATGCCGCAGACCTCGCAAGGTCAGTGCCGTGTCGAGTGCGGCCACAGTCGCCTCCCATCCCTTGTCCTCGCGGCTGTCCACCAGCCCACTGCGATCGATTGCCTGCTCAATGCTCTCACAGGTGAGGACTCCGTTGCCCACCGGCGTCGCCTCGTCGAGAGCCACCCGGGTCAGCCCGGCGGTGACGGAGTCGCACACGTAGTCGAAATGCGCGGTCTCGCCGCGGATGACCGCGCCGAGGCACACCACAGCGTCGTGATCGCGGGCGAGCTGCTGGGCGACCACGGGAAGCTCCAGCGCCCCCGGCACCCGCGCGACGACCGGCTCGTCGACCCCGCACGCCTTCGCCGCCTCGACCGCCCGCTCGAGTAGCCGGTCGGTGACGCCGGCGTGCCAGCGGGTGCAGACGATGCCGAGCGAGAGGTCGGCCGCGTCGACCGTGATGTCCTCAGGCCTGCCACTGCCGCTCATGAAGCGTCCTCCAGCCCGGCGATCTCGTGACCGAGACGGTCCCGCTTGACCGTCAGGTAGCGCTGGTTGTGCTCGGTGACGGTGACCGGCAGCGCGATCCGGCCGCGCACCCTCAGGCCGAAGCCCTGCAGCCCCTGCAGTTTCTTCGGGTTGTTGGTCAGCATCCGGATGGAGCGTACGCCAAGATCTGTGAGCATGTGGGCGGCATTGCTGTACTCCCGCGCGTCGGTCGGCAGGCCGAGTTCCAGGTTGGCGTCCACGGTGTCGGAGCCGTTGTCCTGCAGGTGGTAGGCGCGCAGCTTGGCCAGCAAGCCGATCCCCCGGCCCTCGTGCCCGCGCAGATAGAGGACGATGCCGCGGCCCTCGGCGGCGATCTCGGCCATGGCGTCGTCCAGCTGGGTGCCGCAGTCACAGCGCTCCGAGCCGAGGACGTCTCCGGTCAGGCACTCGGAGTGCACCCGAACGAGCACGTCCTCGCCGTCGCCGATCTCCCCGTACACCAGAGCGAGGTGCTCACCGCCGTCGATGTCGCTGGCGTAGCCCACCGCGCGCCAGACGCCGTGCCGGTTGGGCAGCCGCGTCTCGGCGGCGCGCCGCACCATCTGCTCGGTCCGCCGGCGGTACTCGACCAGCTGCTCGATCGACACCAGCTTCAGCCCGTGCTCCTTGGCGAAGACCTGCAACTCCGGCAGCCGGGCCATCGTGCCGTCGTCGTTCACCACCTCGGCGAGCACGCCCGCCTCGCTGAGCCCGGCGAGCCTCGCCAGGTCGACCGCCGCCTCGGTGTGTCCGCGGCGGCGTAGGACGCCGCCCTCGTGGTAGCGCAGGGGGAAGATGTGGCCGGGCCGGACGATCTCGTACGGCTCGGTCGCCGAGTCGCACAGCGTACGGATCGTACGGGCGCGGTCGGCGGCGGAGATGCCGGTCGTGACCCCGTCGCGCGCGTCGACGCTGATCGTGTAGGCCGTCCGCATACGGTCCCGGTTCTGCGAGGTCATCAGGGGGATGTTCAGCCGGTCCAGCTCCTCGCCGAGCATCGGCACGCAGATCACCCCGCTGGTGTAGCGGATGGTGAAGGCCAGCAGCTCCGGGGTCGCCTTGGCGGCGGCGAAGATGATGTCACCCTCGTTCTCACGGTCGACGTCGTCCACCACCACGACCGGCTTTCCCGCTGCGATTTCGGCGACGGCTTCCTCGATGCTCGCGAACATTCCCATGGTCTCCATATCGTCGCCGCTCACGGCGCCACCGCCTCGAGATCCTGGGCCTCGGCGGTCTGGGCCCGGTACTGCCGGAGCCAGCCGCGGAACCCGACCAACACCATCACGAAGACCGCGCAGGCGTTCCCCACCAGGTCGGTGAGGAGCACCTGGTGTCCGAGGACGGAGAACCCCGCCTGTGTCCGGCTCATCGATCCGCGCCCATGAGCCGCTCGACGTACTTCGCGACGACGTCGACCTCGAGGTTCACCGGGTCGCCGGGACCCTTGTGGCCGAGCGTCGTGAGGGCGAGCGTGGTGGGGATCAGGCTGACTGTGAACCAGTCGGTCGCGGCCTCGACGACGGTGAGGCTGATCCCGTCGACGGTGATCGAGCCCTTCCCGACGACGTACCGCGAGAGTTCGGGGGGCAGTGAGACCGTGACGACGTCCCAGTGTTCACCCGGCTCCCTGGACACGATCTCGGCGACGCCGTCGACATGTCCCTGGACGAGGTGCCCTCCGAGCCGGTCGGCGAGGCGGACCGGGCGCTCCAGGTTGACCCGCGACCCCGGCTCGACGCCGCCGAGGGCGGACCGGTCGAGGGTCTCTTTCATGATGTCGGCGGTGAAGACGTCGTCCTTGAGGTCGACCACGGTCAGGCAGACGCCGTTGACCGCGATGGACGCACCGTGCACGGCGTCCTGGGTGACGAGCGGCCCGCGGATCGCGAGCCGCGCCGAGTCGCCCAGGGGTTCGACGCCCACGATCTCGCCGAGTTCCTCGACGATGCCGGTGAACATGTCCCGAAGTCTCCTTTGGATAAGACTCCGGGGAAGGTCGCGAAGACCGCGAAGACAACGCCCCAGGTAGGGGCGCATCGCGCGCTGCCTCCCATCCGGACTCTCACCGTCGGTCCCGGAGTTCCACCGGGTCAACCGGCCGATGGCTTCGGCCGGGTCGCGGACTGTCACCGCCGGTTCGGAATTTCACCGACCCCGGAGCACGCTTGCTGACTTCCGTAACCAGTGTGCCATCTCCGGCATTCCCCGCCATATGTGAGGATGCCCACGATCAGAGAATAAACAACCTAGCGCTCGCTTGGTAGCCCCGAATCCGAGCCGCGGCCGGGGCCGAGGCCGTCACCGGCCGGCGCGGGCGGCGGCCCTCTCGGCGTCCGCGCGCAGCGCCCGCACCGCCTCGGCCGGGTCGTCGGCGCCGTAGACGGCGTTTCCCGCGACGAAGACATCGGCGCCCGCCTCGGCGCAGCGCTCGATCGTCTCTGCGCCGACCCCGCCGTCGACCTGGAGCCGCACCGAGAGGTCCCGCCCCTTGATCAGCTCACGGGCACGACGCACCTTGGGCAGCACGACGTCGAGGAACCGCTGGCCGCCGAAGCCGGGCTCCACCGTCATGAGCAGCAACATGTCGATCTCGCCGAGCAGGTCTTCGTACGGCTCCACCGGGGTGGCCGGGTTGATCGCGAGCCCGGCGCGCGCGCCCGCGGACCGGATCTCGCGCAATGTACGGATCGGCGCCTTGGCCGCCTCGGCGTGGATCGTGACGCCCCCGGCCCCCACCTCGGCGTACCGAGGCGCCCACCGGTCCGGGTCCTCGATCATGAGGTGGCAGTCCAGCGGCAGCGCGCTGTGCTTCAGCAGGGCCTCGACGACCGGCAGGCCGATCGTCAGGTTGGGCACGAAGTGGTTGTCCATCACGTCGATGTGCACCCAGTCGGCGACGTCGGCGATGATCGCGACATCGTCGGCGAGCCGGGCGAAGTCGGCGGACAGGATGCTGGGTGAGATCTCTACCATGATGCACCTGAGTCTAGGAGGATCCGCGGGCGCCGGCCGCATCCGCTCAGGTGATCGAGCGGGCGTCGCCCGGAGCGAGGCCGTCGGCCCGCGCCGCGCGCACCTCGCGCCGCGCCAGCCCGAGGCGGACGAACACCGCAGGCGCCCCGAAGATGATCCACAGCGTGAGCAGTGTGTACACCACGAACACCACGATCACCTGGGTGCCGGCGAACAGGCCGACCACCCAGATCGCGGCCGCCCCGGCGAACCCGATCGGAAGCCGCGCGAGCCGCTTCAGCGGTGGCCCGCCGGCGTCGTACCAGCCCGTCCGAGTGAGCCAGGACAGCCCGGCCAGCACTCCGAACAGGGTCCCGGTGGCCGCGGACCCCTGGGCGAGCGACACGGGTTTCACCGTTCCGCCCGCCACCTCGATGGCCCTCGCCCACGCCCCCGGCAGGGGCCGGCCGGCCAGTGCCTCGACCGCGAGCGCGGTGGCCACCAGGACGGCGGCCGCCACCACGGCGCTGAGCAGGAACTGCACCGCGAGGGCCCGGCGGGTCCACCAGGGCACCACGATCGGCTCCAACGCCAGAGCCGCGGCCAGCAGCACGGCACCGATCGCCCAGCCCGCGAGCACCTGCCAGACGGAGTGCACCCCGAGGTAGACGCGCGACACCCCGACCAGGAACACCACCACCCCGACCAGCACCCAGACGGCCCGTCGCCGGGCCTGGACCCCGACCAGACCCCACCCGACGGCGGCGGACTGAGCGTGCCCGGACGGCATGCCGAACGACGCCAGGGACTGGTATGCCTTGACCGACGGGTCCGTCCAGTACGGCCGCGGAGCGTGCCAGAGCAGCTTCAGCAGCGTGTTCACCGCCGCGCTGAACGCCAGCACGACCGCCGCCCGGGCCGCGACGCGCGGGCTGAAGCACCAGAACACCAGAACGACGACGGGCAGATAGAACCCGGCGCTGCCAATGAACGATATGAACCGCATGATTTCGGTCAGCATGGCGACCCCATCGCCATCCGAACCGAGGTCTTCTCCTCCATGGCTAGATCATGCCCGCCACGAGCAGGTGCTACGGACAGCGACAGAAAAGTGACGTCCGGGAACGACCGCCTGTGGAACCACCGCATCACGCGATCGGGTACGCCCTGCGGCCTACCGGCGTTCGCCCGCACGGCGCAGCAACGCCATGAACATGGCGTCGGTGCCGTGCCGATGCGGCCAGAACTGCGCGTACGGCCCCGAGCCGAGATCGGGGAGCGGCGCCGCCGACACCTCGGCCAGCGCCGCCGGAGTATCGAGCCGCTCGACGTCCGGCCGGACCTTCAGCACGTCGTCCACGACGACCCTGGTCTCGGCCAGGTGCGGTGAGCAGGTGACGTAGGCGACCACTCCGCCCGGCCGCACCGCCTCGAGAGCGCTCGCGAGCAGCCCGCGCTGCAGCGGGCCGAGCTCCGCGACGGTCTCGGGACCGCGCCGCCAGCGCGCCTCCGGTCGGCGCCGCAGCGCACCGAGCCCCGTGCACGGCACGTCGACGAGCACCCGGTCGAAGGCTCCGGCCGGCCATGCGGGCGTCGTGCCGTCGACGACGGCGACGCCGGTCCGCTCGTCCACGGTCCGCCGGACCAGGCCGGCACGGTGCGGCTGTACGTCGCAGGCGAGCAACCTGGCGTCTCGGCCGGCGGCCACCGCCGCGAGCAGGGCGGCCTTGCCGCCCGGACCGGCGCACAGGTCGAGCCACCGGCCGTCCCGGCCGTCCAGCGGCACCGCCGCGAGCGCCAGGGCGACCAGCTGGCTGGCCTCGTCCTGCACGCCCGCGCGTCCCTCGCGCACGGCGTCGATCGCGGCGGGGTCGCCCTCGGACAGGAGGGCCGCGTACGGCGAATACGTGGCGGCCTCGGCCCCGGCCGCGATCAGCTCGTCGACCGAGGCGCGCGGGGGCCTGGCCACGAGCGTCACCCTGGGCCGGTCGTTGTCCGCGGCGAGCAGCGCTTCGAGCTCGTCGCGCGCCGTTCCGAGCGCGTCTCTCAACGAGGAGACGATCCAGCGCGGATGGCTGTAGGTCACCGCCAGCCGGCCCGTCTCGTCCGTCGGCGCAACGATCTCGAGCCAGGCGTCGAGGTCGCGGGTGGCGACCTTGCGGAGCACGGCGTTGGCGAACTTGGCCTGGCCCGGGCCCGCGACGTCACGGGCCAGTTCGACGGTGGTCGCGACGGCCGCGTGCGACGGGATCCGGGTGCGCAGGAGCTGGTGGGCACCGAGCCGCAGCACGGCGAGCAACGGCGCGTCGATCCGGCGCAGGTCGCGGTCGCTGCAGACGGCCAGCACTGCGTCGTAGGTGCCGCGGCCACGCAGCGTGCCGTAGGTCAGCTCGGTGGCGAGCGCGGCGTCGCGCCCGGTCAGGCCGCGGTCGCGCAATCGCGCGGGCAGCAGCAGGTTGGCGTAGGCGTCGCGGGTGTCGACGGCCCGGATGACGTCGAACGCGGTACGGCGCACCAGATCCTGCGGGCGGCCGGTGCGACGCGGCCTTCCGGGACGGCGGGTGTCATGGGCACGCGGCGGCATCAGCAGCCTGCCTCAGGTCGAACGGACGCCTTCAAACGAGCCGGTCCTCCTCGGCGCGGCGCAGGCCGCGGGTCCAGTCGACGGCGCTCATCGGCCGCTTCCCCTGGGGGCGCACGTCGCCCAGCGCGACGGGGTGGGTGCCGGTGCCGACGAGCACCTCCCTCTTGCCGACGCGCAGCTCACCGGGTGCGAGGCCGCTCGCGCCGGCGGCCGGCCGCACCGGGCCCAGCTTGACCCGGTCACCGTGGAACGTGGTCCAGGCGCCGGGAGCGGGAGTGCAGGCCCGGACGAGCCGGTCGACGCGGGTGGCGGGGGCGGTCCAGTCCACACGGGCGTCCTCGGGGCCGAGTTTGGGCGCGTGCGACACGCCCTCGGCCGGCTGGGGCCGCGGCTCCAGCAGCCCCGACTCGATGCCGTCCATGGTGTCGGCCAGCAGCTTCGCGCCGGCATGGGCGAGCCGCTCCAGCAGATCGCCGGTCGTGTCGGCCGGCCGGATCGGCTCGGTGAGCACGCCGTAGACCGGGCCGGTGTCGAGGCCCTCCTCGATCTCGAAGGTGGCCGCTCCGGTGATGTCGTCACCGTGCAGGATCGCGTGCTGCACGGGGGCCGCTCCCCGCCACGCGGGCAGGAGCGAGAAGTGGAGGTTGACCCAGCCGTGCCGGGGGATGTCGAGGGCGGCGCGCGGCAGGAGCGCACCATAGGCGACGACCGGGCAGCAGTCGGGGGCGATGGCGCGCAGCCGGTCCAGGAACTCCGGGTCGCGGGCCTTGGCGGGCTTGAGCACCTCGACGCCCGCCTCGGCCGCGCGTTCGGCGACCGGGCCGGCGACCATGTGCCGGCCCCTGCCCGCGGGCGCGTCGGGGCGGGTGACGACCGCGGCCACCTCGTGCCGCGACGCCAGCAGCACCTCGAGCGACGGCACCGCCGCCGCAGGGGTCCCTGCGAAGACGAGCCTCACTAGATGGCCCTTCCGAAGGTCTGGTGCGGCGAGTCCCTGATCAGCGGGGCCGGCTCGCCGAACCACTCGGCCTCGCGAATCGCCTTCATGGCGGCCTTGCGCTGCTCGGGGTCCATCCGGTCGATGAACAGAATGCCGTCGAGATGGTCGGTCTCGTGCTGGACGCAGCGCGCCAGCAGCTCCGAGCCCTCAAGGGTGATCGGCTCGCCGTGCATGTTGAAGCCCTTGGCCACCACGCGCATCGCCCGGGGCGTCGGAAAGGCGAGCCCGGGGATCGACAGGCAGCCCTCGTCGCCCTCCTGCTGCTCCTCCGACAGGTCGAGCGTCGGGTTCACCAGATGCCCCAGGTGATCGTCGACGTAGTAGGTGAAGACCCGAAGCCCCACCCCGAGCTGTGGTGCGGCGAGACCCACCCCCGGCGCGTCGATCATGGTGTCGGTGAGGTCCTTGACGAGCTGGCGCAGCTGCTTGTCGAAATCCCTCACCGGCTCGGCCGCGGTGCGCAACACCGGGTCGCCGAAGAGTCGGATGGGCTTGACGGCCAACAGTTGCTCCGTTCCTGTGCGTGCTCGAGGTCCCGGCGCGCGCTCGGGCGATCGTCTTGACAGTCTACGGAGCGCTGGGGCGCACTCCCGACGCCGTTGGACGCTCAGGCGCGGGATCGCGCCTTGAAGGCGGACTTGCGGGCCGCCTTGGCCACCACCCTGTCGGGGTGGTGGCGGCCGAGGACCTCCAGAACCTCGGCCGTGTCCGGGTGGTCGACCCGCCACATCTCCGCGATCATCGCCTCGAGATCGGCGTCGGGCGGCGCGTCGGCCAGCGCGGCGGTGACGGCGTCCTGCGGCTCGGCGCTCTCCAGCAGCCCCGCCACCGTGTCGGTGAAGATCCACATCATCTCGTCGGGGCTCAGCTCGATCTCGTCGTCACCATGGGCGTGCAGCCACAGCGCCGCGTACGGCCGGGTGTCCGGCTCCTCCAACGCCCGGCGCACGACCGGCTCGGCCGCCGGACCGGCCTGGTGCAGGACCGCGGCCGCGAGGTTGCGGACGCCGGCGGTGCCGTCGCGCATGACGGCGACGAGTTCCGCCGCCGCGTCGGCCGGCTCGCGGCGGGCCAGCCAGAGCCCGATCTCCTCGTCGGCGGTGTCTTCTCCGTGATCGACGAGACCTTCGAGGAGTTCGGCGGCGGACGCCTCGGCCAGGTCACCGACCAGCGGCGCCCGGTAGCCGTCCGCCAGCAGAAGCTCACGGACGGCCCAGACCCCGAGGGGCGTCAGCGTGTGGCCGTCCCGCTCGTCGGTCTCGACGACCCCCCAGTCGGCCAGGTCCTCCATCGCGAGGGTGAAGGCGTGCCCGCCGGTGGTCTCCAGCGTCGCGACGTCGGAGATCTCGTAGGTCTCCTCGATGTGCGCGAAGAGCACGTCGAGCAGTTCGTGTGCGGGCACCGGTTCCGGCCGCTCGTACAAATGGATCAGCAGGCCGGGGAGGTCCTTGCGCACCACCTCGGACACGAACGTCTCATCGCCCGGCTCGTGGGCGAGGGTCACCGCGGCGTCGAAGGCGGCCAGCCACGCGACCAGGACCGCCTCTTCGTCACCCTGCTCGAACGCCGCGAGCGCCGGACCGGGCCGCGCCCGGCCGTCCTCGGCCAGCACCGCCCCGGCCGCCACGGCCGCATGCCACAGGCGCGTGACACCGGCGCTCGTGACGGCCGGCTTGAGTTCGCCGGCCGCGGCGTCGGCGTGCTCTTTCGGCAGGTCACCGTCTTCGGCCGGAACGGGAATCTCGCGCTCGGCCACCCAGGCGGCCAGCCCGCGCAACCGCTCCGTGAGCCCCGAGTCGCGTGCGCGGGCGGCCAGCTCCCGCGGCGGCGCCAGCCGCACCGGCCCGACCACCGCCTGCTCCGCCGGGAGCATCAGCTCGGAGAAGCGGGAGATCTGCTCCTCCTCGCTCAGCGCGCTGAACTCCTCCGACCACCGGCGGACGGCCGCTTCGTCGTCTGGATCCACGCCGTCGGCCAGCATCAGCTCGTCGAGCATCTCGGCCGCGGACTCCTGCTCCAGTTCCTCGGCCGCCTCCATGGCGTCGGCGAACTCGGGCTCGATGTCGGCCAGTCGCTCCCGCAGCCGCTCGGCCTCCTCGAAGCCGACGGCACCGCTCTCGGCGAGGAAGTCGACCAGCCCGCGCCCGGCCAAGAGCACCGACGGCACGTCGTCGGGGCCCGCGGCGACCATGCTGGGGAACTCCTCGAGCAGGAGCCGGTCGAGACGCTCGGGGGTCAGCTCACCGGCCCCGCGCAGCCCGAGCCCGTCCGCCGCGATCTCGAGCAGGATCCGGACCCCTCCCACGTCGGTCTCGCCGTCGCGTCGCCCCGCCCACCGCTCCAGCTCGCGGATCGTCGTCTCAACCCATTCGTCGGTCACGGCAGAACCCTACGGCCGACGACCTTCGCGGGCACGGGTATCCAGCCGTCTGGTGATCCCGCGCGGGCCGCCGCGCCGGGTGGCCGGATCAGATGAGCTCGAGGGGATCGATCTGCACACGGACGGGGTCGGCGGCCTTCCTCGCGCTGCGCACTCCCTGACCGGCCTTGAGGGCGTGAGCGAGGGCGTGCCCGCCCGCCCGTTCGACCCGGACCAGCGCCCGTTCCCGGTCCTCGGCGGGCCGTCGGGATCCGGGCGCGCGGGCGCCCGCGGTGCCACCCCCACCGGCGGCCGGGGCCGGCGTGCCCGCGGGTACGGGGACCGGGCCGAGGACCTGCGCGCCCTCGGGAAGCAGCGCGGCCTCGAGCAGTTCCCGCAACGCGGCCGGCGTACCGGTGAGCGAGGCCATCCGGGCGGCGGGGGGAAAGCCCAGTTCCCTGCGCTCGCCGAGCTCGCGTTCGGCATGGGTCACCGGATCCCAGCGCAGCAGCGCCTGTACGGGGCCGAGCGCGCTGTCGGCGAGCAAGACGACCGGAGCGGCCGGTCTGACCAGCGCGGCCGCGTTCATCCACCGGCGCAGGGCCTCTTCGCCGGCCCGCAGATCGGCCCGCCCGAGCAGCACCCAGCCGTCCAGCAGCAGCGCGGCCGCGTAACCATCGTCGGCCACCGGCTCGGCACCGGGGGTGGCAACCACCAGCGCCGCCTCGCCGCCGACCCGGTCGAGCACCCCGTCGCGCCCCGAGGTCCGCACGGACACCCCCGGAAAGGCCCGGCCCAGTTCCTCGGCGGTCCGGCGCGCGCCGACCATGGTCGCGCGGACCTGCCCGCCGCCGCACTCGGGACACTGCCACCGCCCCGCGATCCGGCCGCACCACCGGCAGTAGGGCGCCGCGTGCGAGGAGTTCACCGACAGCGTGCCCTGGCAGGCCTCACAGCGCGCAGGTGCCCGGCAGCGGCCACAGGCCAGCGCGGGGACATAGCCGCGGCGCGGCACCTGCACCAGCACCGGGCCGTCGACGAGGGCCTGCCGTGCCGTGCGGAACGCCAGATGCGGCAGGCGTGCGCTGCGCGCGGCCTCGTCGCGGGCCAGCTCGGCGTCCTCACCGGCGGGACGGATCCGCGGCATCACCTGCCGCAGCGTCGCCCGGTCGGGCGCCAGGGCGTGCGCCCATCCGGTCTCGATCAGCTGGGTGGCGTCCGTGGTCCTGGTGAATCCGCCGATGAGAGCACCGGCGCCGGCCCGGTGGGCTCGTAGCGCGAGCACTTCGCGAGCGTGCGGGTAGGGCGCGTGCGGTTCGGCGTGGACATCGTCTCCGTCGTCCCAGAGCACGACAAGGCCGAGATCGCGCACCGGCGCGAACATCGCGGCCCTGGTGCCGACCACGGCCCGGACGTCGCCCCGCAGCACCGCCAGCCAGCGCCGGTACCGCTCGGCCGGCCCGAGTTCGGCGGTGAGGGCGACGTGCAGCGCCGGCGGCGCCTCGGGCCCGGCGGTGGTCACGGCGGCGGGCTCGCCGGGCGGGCTCGCCGCCGTGCCGTCTCGGCCGGTCGCGGCCGCCGCCACGCCGGCGCCGGCCGCGGTACCGGTCGCCGCGCTCAGCTCCGCGCGGAGCGCCGCGTCGACCCGGGCGACGTCGCGGCCGGCGGCCACCACGACCAGGGCACCGCGACCGGCGGCCAGGGTGGCGCGTACGGCGAGGGCGACGGCGGCCGGCCAGTCCGGACCCGGCATGGCGTTCCACACCGCCCGCGGCGACCGCCCCTCGGCAAGGGCGGCGAGGAACGACGCTCCCGCCGGATAGGCCTGCCACGGCCCGGGTTCGGCCGGTGCGCCCACACCGGCGACGATGTCCGGCGACGGCCGCGCCGCTTGCCCGGCCTCCGCCTCGACGCGCGCGTGGCGGGGCGGGATCGCGAGGCGCAGCACGTCGCACAGGGTGCCCGCATAGCGATCGGCGACCTCACGGGCGAGGGCGGCCACCTCACGCGTGAGCACGGGCTCGGCGGAGATCACCCGCTCGAGGAACGACAGCCGGCCCTCATGCTCGCTCTCGTCGACGCGTTCCAGCAGGAACCCGTCCACGAGCTGGCCGGCGAAGCGGACCCGCACCCGGCACCCCGGCACGGCGGGCTCGTCGAGGTCCGTGGGCACGAGGTAGTCGAACGGCCGGTCGAGGTGGGACAGCGGCACGTCCACGACGACGCGGGCCACCTTGCGGGTCGCCGAAGGTGTCCGGGCGCCCTTGCGCGAGGCCTTCTTGCCGGCCTTTCCCGTCGCGCGCCCCGTCGAGCCGGCCCTGGCGCCGCCCGGCGCCGATGCCGCCGCACCGGGTCGCACGTCGGCGGCCGGGACCCCTCCCATGCCCGGCAGCTGCTCCGGGGCGGCCGCCCCGGGTCCCCCGCCATCGTTCGCCACTCCCCCGTCCTACCAGACGCCGCGGACGACGCGGCGGATCAGTCCGGACCTCCGCGATGTCGTCGCCGCCGATGCGCGAAGGGCCGTGGACGGCTTTTCCCGGGAGAAGTAACCGGCAGGACACGACCGCACGCACTGGGTAGTGCTCCAGAGCGCGAGCTCGAGCTCGACTCCGGGGACGGGAACCGGCCGCGCCCAGGCGGGGCAGGATCCCACGTGCTCCGGCGTCGACGCGAAGGCCCCGGCGCCCGCTGAACCAGAGCGGGCAGCCGGGGCCCTTCGGCGGGTCCGGCCGGCTACAGGCCGGCGGCGGAGCGCAGGCCGTCGACCCGGTCGGTGAACTCCCACGAGAAGTCGGGCACCGCGCGGCCGAAGTGGCCGTAGGCCGCGGTCTGGGAGTACATCGGGCGCAGCAGGTCGAGGTCCCGGATGATCGCGGCGGGACGCAGGTCGAAGACGTCGAGGACCGCCTGCTGGATCTTGGCCACCGGCAGCTTCTCGGTACCGAACGTCTCGACGAAGAGGCCGACCGGGTGCGCCTTGCCGATCGCGTAGGCCACCTGGACCTCGGCGCGGTCGGCGAGCTCGGCGGCGACGATGTTCTTGGCGACCCAGCGCATGGCGTAGGCGGCGGACCGGTCGACCTTGGACGGGTCCTTGCCGGAGAACGCGCCGCCGCCGTGGCGGGCCATGCCGCCGTAGGTGTCAATGATGATCTTGCGTCCGGTGAGACCCGCGTCGCCCATCGGCCCGCCGACCTCGAACCGGCCGGTGGGGTTGACCAGCAGCCGGTAGCCCTCGGTGTCGATGTCGAACTCGGCCAGTACCGGGTCGACGACGTGCTCCTTGACGTCGGGCGACAGGAGCTCCTTGAGGTCGATGTCGGGCGCGTGCTGGCTGGACACGACGACGGTGTCGAGCCGCACCGGCCGGTCGCCGTCGTACTCGATGGTCACCTGGGTCTTGCCGTCAGGCCGCAGGTAGGGAACGGTGCCCTCTTTGCGCACCGTCGACAGCCGCTGCGCGAGCCGGTGCGCCAGCGTGATCGGCAGCGGCATCAGCTCGGGCGTCTCGCGGCAGGCGTATCCGAACATCAGGCCCTGGTCGCCGGCGCCCTGGCGGTCGAGCTCGTCGACGCCCTCGCCCTCGCGGCTCTCGTAGGCGTCGTCGACGCCCTGCGCGATGTCCGGCGACTGCGCGCCGATCGACACCGACACGCCGCAGGAGTGACCGTCGAAGCCCTTGTTGGAGGAGTCGTAACCGATCTCGAGGATCTTCTCGCGGATCACCCCGGGGATGTCCACGTAGGTCTCGGTGGTGACCTCGCCCGCGACGTGGACCTGACCGGTGGTGATGAGCGTCTCGACGGCGACCCGGCTCTTCAGGTCGTCCTTGAGCATCGCGTCGAGGATCGCGTCACTGATCTGGTCCGCGATCTTGTCCGGATGGCCCTCGGTGACGGACTCGGAGGTGAACAGGCGACGGGACACGTTCGTGCACTCCTTGCAGCGGCTGCTGACTAGCAGATCGGGTTTCCGGGAATCTTCGGCGGAAGTCTATCCAGGAAGAGCTCGGTGATCGGAGAGCACCCGACCTCGAACAAGCGCATTATCAGAGCAGACGCGCCGCCACGAGGTCCCAGACGACATCGGCCAAGGCCTCCTTGGGCCCCCGGGGCACGTCGACCTCGGCGCCGTCCGCGGTGAGCACCACGGCCGCGTTGTCGGCCGCGCCTAACGTGAGGTTCTCACCCACCTGGTTGACCACGAGCAGGTCGCAGCCCTTGCGCGCGAGCTTTGCCCGGCCGTGCGCGATGACGTCGTCGGTCTCTGCGGCGAACCCCACGATCACCTGCCCGGCCGTCCGCTCGGCGACGAGCCCCGCGAGGATGTCGGCGTTCTTGACGAGGCGGATCGGCTCGGGCCCGTCCGACTCGCTCTTCTTGATCTTCTGGTCGCGGTAGTCGGCCGGCCGGAAGTCGGCCACCGCGGCCGCCATCACGACGGCATCGGCGCTGCTCGCCGCCTTCCGAACCGCCTCGCGCATGTCGTCGGCCGACACCACCCGTACGACCTCGGCGCCGGCCGGATCGGGCAGCGCGACGTTGGCGGCGACCAGCGTGACGCGGGCGCCCCTGGCGACGGCCGTGCGCGCGAGGGCGTGGCCCTGCAGGCCCGAGGAGCGGTTGCCGATGAACCGGACCGGGTCGATCGCCTCGCGGGTGCCGCCGGACGACACCACCACGTGGCGGCCCGCCAGATCGGCGGTGGGCAGTGCGGGCGCGCCCTCGCCCGGCCGGGACCGGGCCAGCACGCCGCGCGCCACCTCGAACAGATCGGCGGCCTCGGGCAGCCGTCCCGGGCCGGTGTCGGTGCCGGTGAGCCGCCCAGAGGCCGGTTCGACGACGAGGGCACCGCGGGCGCGCAGGGTGGCGACGTTGGCCCGGGTGGCCGGGTGCTCCCACATCTCGGTGTGCATGGCGGGCGCGAAGACGACGGGGCACCGCGCGGTGAGCAGCGTGTTCGTGAGCAGGTCATCGGCCAGGCCGTGCGCCGCCCGGGCGAGCAGGTCGGCGGTCGCCGGCGCCACGAACACCAGGTCGGCGTCCTGGCCGAGGCGCACATGCGGCACCTGGTCGACGTCCGACCACACGTCGGCGGCCACCGGGTGACCCGAGAGCGCCGCCCAGGTCGGTTCGCCGACGAAGCGGAGCGCGTCGCTCGTCGGCACGACCCGTACGTCGTGGCCCGACTCGGTGAGCCGGCGCAGGAGCTCGCACACCTTGTACGCCGCGATGCCGGCACCCACCCCGAGGATCACCTGGGGCCTGTTCTCAGTCATCGGCACGCGCCAATCCCGCGAGATCCGTACGCGCCCGGACGCCGCGCTTAGCCCTCGATGGGCTCGGAGTTGAGCAGGCCCTCGCGCGTCTCACGGAGCGCGATGGACAGCGGCTTCTCCTGCACCTGGGTCTCGACGAGGGGGCCGACGTACTCGAGCAGGCCCTCGCCGAGCTGCGCGTAGTAGGCGTTGATCTGACGCGCCCGCTTGGCCGCGATGCTCACGAGGCTGTACTTGCTGTCGACGACCTGGAGCAGCTCGTCGATCGATGGGTTGGTGATTCCTTCCGCACTGGCTGCCACGCCGTACGCCTTCCACTAGTCCGTAGTCCGGCCTCTCCCTCGCGGCCGAGGCCGGGGGGGTCCGCCGGAAAGCTGGGTGATCACGCTTCGCAGACCGGCCGGAGGCGAGGTCTCCACGCCCTCGAGGCCGCGGGCGACCGCGGCCGTCCGCCTGATTTCGGCGGCGTCGATAGCCTACCTCACTCGGGCCGGTCAAGGCCCGGTGCCGAAGCCGAAGCCGCCGTCGGCGGCGGGGCCGGCGACGACACCGGCGCGGGGCCGGCGGCCGGTCAGTCCGCCATCAGCGTGAGCAACTCCGAGCACACTTCGCGCACGGAGGTGTTGACGAGCGTTAGGTCGAACTCCTTCTCGGCGGCGAGCTCGACGCGCGCGGCCTCGAGACGGCGTTCGATCACCTCGGGCGGCTCGGTGCCGCGCCCGGTGAGGCGGCGGACGAGCTCGTCCCAGGACGGCGGGGCAAGGAACACCAGGCGCGACTCGGGCATGGCCCTGCGGACCTGGCGGGCCCCCTGCAGGTCGATCTCGAGCAGGGTGGGCACTCCGGCGGCCAGCCGCTCCTCGACCGGCCCGCGCGGGGTTCCGTAGCGGTTCCCGGCGAACTCGGCCCACTCGAGCAGCGCGCCCTCGGCGACGAGCCGGTCGAAACCGGCGTCGTCGACGAAGAAGTACTGCACGCCGTCGACCTCCCCCGGCCGGGGAGGCCTGGTCGTCACCGAGACCGACAGCCACACCTCGGGATGGGCACGCCGGATCTCGGCGACGACCGTGCTCTTCCCGACGCCTGACGGTCCGGAGAGGACCGTGAGGCGCCGAGCCGAGCGGTCGTGCGGAACAGAGCCTTCCAGCGCGGATGCCGCTGCGCCGGAAGGGGGCGGGATGGAGCCGTCCGCCGGCGCGTGTGCGCCGGAGCCGGCCGCGGCGGTCAGACCGTCGCGCCCGCCCGCGGGATGCTCGTCAGCGGTTGCCACCGCCGCCGTACTCACGCTCCAGGGAGGCGCGCTGGTTGGCACCGAGTCCACGCACGCGGCGGGACTCGGCGATACCGAGGCGCTCCATGATCTGCTTCGCACGGACCTTGCCCACACCGGGCAGGGATTCCAGGAGGGCCGACACTTTCATCTTTCCGATGACATCGTCGGTCTGCCCGTCCTTGAGGACCTCGGCGAGCGAGGTACCCCCATGCTTGAGCCGGTTCTTGACCTCTGCCCGCTCCTTGCGGGCCTTGGCAGCCTTCTCAAGGGCTGCGGCGCGCTGTTCGGGGGTTAGGGGCGGAAGAGCCACGCCGGGTCACCTCGTGTTTCCACTCGACGGAGTCGGACGGGTTGGGAAACTAGCGAGTTCAGACCCTGTAAGGCAACGTGAAGCCCCGTTTAGCCCGTCACAAAATAGCGAATACTACTCTTCGTAATGTCCTGAATACGAACTGTACCTAAACTGGCGCCCTCAGCGCCGGATTCCCATGACAGCCTGGTGTTTCGCGTCGGCCGGAAAATCCGCCTCCGCGGCCCCTCGAAAGGCCGTCGGCGCCGCACCCGGCGCGCCTTGCGCACGGGCCCTCCCCGCGGCCTCCGGCGCCCCGATCCGCCGTCCGATCGGCCGTCTGGGGCCTGCGCGCGTCAGCGTGTCGCCGCACCCGTCCGGCGCAGCGCGGCGGCGATCCCGGCCGCGGCCGCCCCGGGGTCGGGCGAGCCGGTGATCGGGCGGCCGATGACGAGCAGGTCCGCTCCGGCGTTCAACGCCTCCTCGGGCGTGGCGACCCGCGCCTGATCCTGCGCTGCGGAGCCCTCAGGGCGCACTCCAGGCGTGATGAGGGTGATCTCCGGCCCCACCTCCGCCCGGACCGCAGCGGCCTCCTGAGGCGAGCACACGACCGCCTGGGCCCCCGCGGCCACCGCCATGGCCGCGAGACGCCGTACGGCGTCGGCGGCCGGGCCGTTGAGGCCGATGTCACCGAGGTCCCGGTCGTGCAGCGACGTGAGAACCGTCACAGCGGCGATCTTGGTCGTCGGCCCCGCCTCGGCCGCGGCCGCGCGGATCATCGCGGCGCCTCCGGTGGCGTGCACCGTCAGGTAGGCGGGCCGGAGCCGGGACACCACCCGTGCGGCGCCGGCGACTGTGGCCGGGATGTCGTGCAGCTTGAGGTCGAGGAACACCTCGACCCTGCTGGCGCCGCGCACGCTGGCGACCACGTCCGGCCCGTAGCGGAGGTAGAGCTCCAGGCCCACCTTCACGGTGCTGACGTGCGGGGTGACCAGACTCGCCCAGCGGGCTGCGGTCTCGAGGTCGGGCGCGTCGAGTGCGACGGCGATGGGTGCGAGTGAGGTCACGGCTTCGGCTCCTTGGCGTTGTCCTCGGCCTTGTCGGATTTCGGGTGCGACGTGGCCGGCGGCTCGGGACGGATCTGCCGGGGCACGAGCCCGGCGAGGGCGTTCACGGGCGGCCTGTGGGCGAGCCCCACCGCGTCGGAGAGCCGCTCCATCCGCCGCTCGGCGAGCGCGTCCTCCAGTTCGCGCGCGATCCGCGGCCCGGCCGAGGGGTCGTGGAAGAGCGTCGTCCCGACGCCCACCGCGCAGGCGCCCGCGAGGATGAACTCCAGGGCGTCGAGGCCGGTCGCGACCCCGCCGACGCCGACGATCGGGGTGTCGGGCAACGCCGCGTGCACCTCGTAGACGCAACGCAGGGCGATGGGCCTGATCGCGGGACCGGACAGCCCGCCCGACACGCCGGTGAGGGCGGGCCGCATCGTGCCGGTGTCGATCGTCAGGCCGACCGTCGTGTTGATCAATGACAGCCCGTCGGCGCCGGCGTCGACGCAGGCCAGCGCGACCGTCACGATGTCGGCGACGTCCGGGGACAGCTTGGCCAGTACCGGGACGTCGCGGCGGGTGTGGGCGCGCACCGCCCGTACGACCTCGGCGGCGGCGCCGGGGTGCGACCCGAACATCAGGCCGCGGTCCTCGGCGTTCGGGCAGGCGACGTTGACCTCGAGCGCGGTGACGCCGGGCGCGTCGCCCAGCCGCCGGGCGACCGCGGCGTACTCCTCGGCGCTGTTGCCGGCCACCGAGACGATGGTCCGCGCGCCCTGCTCGGCGAGCCACGGGAGGTCACGGGCCAGGAACGTGTCCACGCCCGGGCCGGGCAGGCCCATCGAGGTCAGCATGCCGCTCGGCGTCTCGGCCACCCGCGGGATGGGACGCCCGGCCCGCGGCCGCATCATGACGGACGTGGTCACGAAGGCGCCGAGCTTGGCGAGGTCGAAGAACTGCGCCAGTTCCCGGCCGCTCCCGCCGCACCCCGCCGCGGTCATGACCGGGTTCGGCAGCTCGACGCCGCCCAGCCGGGTGGTCAGGTTCACCACGCCTCCCCGCCCTCCGCCGTGCCCTCCGACAGATGCAGGGCCCGCGGCGCGCCCAGGGCGTCGAGCGGGATCGTGCCGATGTCGTTCCAGCGCACGCGCTCACCGCGAAGCACCGGGCCGTCGGCGCAGGCGCGGACCATCCGGGTGACGCCGTCGTCGCCGATCAGGGGCAGCACGCAGGTCATGCACAGGCCGACGCCGCAGGCGCCGTTCTCCTGGAGGAACTCCTCGACCGAGACCTGCGACGGGATGCCGTAGTCCGCGGCGATCGCCGTCACCGAGCGAAGCGTCGCGACCGGCCCGCACGCGTAGACCACCTCGGCTCCGGTGCCCTCGATCACCCGTGGCAGGACGTCGCCCACCGAGCCCCGCAGCCCGCGCGACCCGTCCTCGGTGATCACCGTTGCCGTGTCGCCCACCCTCTTCGCGGACCGGGCGCCGAACACGTGGGCGGCGTCGGCCCCGCCGAGGACGAAGTGCACCTGGCAGTCGCGCCGCCGCAGCGCGTCGGCGAGCGAGAAGAGCGCCGCGCCGCCGTGCCCGCCCGCGACCAGCAGGCAGCGCACCGGGTCGCGGGGAAGGGGGAACGGCCGGCCGAGCGGGCCGATCACGTCGACCGAGTCGCGCGCCCTGCGGCCGGCCAGCCAGCGCGTGCCCGCGTCGCGGGCGGAGAACACGAACTCGACCGATCCGCCGTAGTCGGACTTCACCTCGTAGACCGCGAAGCACCGGCGGCGCAGCCGGCTGGTGTGCTCTCCGCCGACCGCGAGCGCGACGAACTGGCCGGGCCGGAAGCGCTCGGCGACCGCCGGGGCCACCAGCGTCATCGCGTGGTAGGCCTCGACCTTGCGCACGGTCAGCACGGTCCCGGGCGCCTGCACCGGCACATCCGTCAAGGTGCCACGCGCCCTTCCGGCTCGCTCACGCCTCTCCCTTCGCGAGGACCACCGCGCGGCGGCCTCTCTCACTCCGGCCCCGGCACCGATCTCGGCACCGGCACCGGCGGGTCACATCCGCTGCCGGGCACCGCGCAGGCGCTCGGCGTGCTCTTGGAGGGACCGCACGCCCACGTCACCGCGGACGATCGCCTCGATGCCCTGCACCGCGGCGGCGAGCCCCTGGACCGTCGTCACGCACGGGATCCCCCGCAGCACGGCGGCGGTACGGATCTCGTACCCGTCCAGACGAGGGCCCGACTGC
This sequence comes from Actinomadura alba, assembly GCF_014323705.1. Classification (GTDB taxonomy): domain Bacteria; phylum Actinomycetota; class Actinomycetes; order Streptosporangiales; family Streptosporangiaceae; genus Actinomadura_C; species Actinomadura_C alba. The sequence goes on along the minus strand of NZ_JABVEC010000004.1, from coordinate 153,327 downwards.
CCTGGACCACCGAAGGGAGTATTGACGATGAGATCCACCTCACCGTCGAGGACGCGCCGCACGACGGTGGGCTCGCCGCCGGGCCCGGGACCCGCGCTGTGCTTACGAACGATCTTGGCATGGACGCCGTTGCGGCGCAGGACCTCCGCGGTCCCCTCCGTGGCAAGAATCTCAAAACCCAGGTCGGCGAGGCGCTTGACCGGAAAGATCATCGCTCGTTTGTCCCGGTTCGCCACCGAGACGAACGCCCGGCCCTCGGTGGGCAGCGAGCCGTAGGCGGCCGACTGCGACTTGGCGTACGCCGTGCCGAACACCTCGTCGATGCCCATGACCTCGCCGGTGGAGCGCATCTCCGGGCCGAGCACCGTGTCGACGCCCTGGCCCTCGATGGTGCGGAACCGGTCGAAGGGCAGGACCGCCTCCTTGACCGCGATGGGCGCGTCGAGCGGGAGGTCACCGCCGTCGCCACGGGCCGGCAGCATCCCCTCGGCGCGCAGCTCCGCCACCGTGCTCCCGAGCATGACCCGGGCGGCGGCCTTGGCGAGCGGCACCGCGGTCGCCTTCGACACGAACGGCACCGTGCGGGAGGCGCGGGGGTTGGCCTCCAGCACGTAGAGGACCCCGGCCGACAGCGCGTACTGGACGTTCATGAGCCCGCGCACGCCGATCTCCCGCGCGAGGGCCTCGGTCGACTCCCGGATCCGGTCGACCGTCTCGCGGCCGAGGGTGATGGGCGGGAGCGCGCACGCCGAGTCGCCGGAGTGGATGCCGGCCTCCTCGATGTGCTCCATCACCCCGCCGAGATACAGCTCCTCACCGTCGAAGAGCGCGTCGACGTCGATCTCGATCGCCTCGTCGAGGAACCGGTCGACGAGCACGGGATGCTCGGCGAGCAGGGCGCTGTGCTTGTCGAGGTAGGACTCCAGCGTCGCGTCGTCGTACACGATCTCCATGCCACGGCCGCCGAGGACGTACGACGGCCGGACCAGGACCGGGTAGCCGATCTCGGCCGCGAGGCCGCGGGCCTCCTCGTACGACGAGGCGGTGCCGTGCTTGGGCGCGGTGAGCCCGGCGCGGGCGAGGACCCGGCCGAACGCCCCCCGCTCCTCGGCGAGGTGGATGCTCTCCGGCGACGTGCCGACGATGCGGACCCCGGCGGCCTTGAGCTTGCGCGCCAGGCCGAGCGGGGTCTGCCCGCCGAGCTGCACGATGACTCCGACGACCGTGCCCGACCGCTGCTCCGCGTGCACGACCTCGAGCACGTCCTCGAGCGTCAGCGGCTCGAAGTAGAGCCGGTCGGAGGTGTCGTAGTCGGTCGACACCGTCTCGGGGTTGCAGTTGACCATGACGGTCTCGTATCCCGCCTCGGCGAGCGTGAAGGAGGCATGCACGCAGCTGTAGTCGAACTCCACCCCCTGGCCGATCCGGTTCGGGCCGCTGCCCAGGATGATCACCTTGGGCCGGTCCCCCGGCGGGACCTCGGTCTCCTCGTCGTAGGTGGAGTAGAGGTACGGCGTCCGCGCGGCGAACTCGGCGGCGCAGGTGTCGACGGTCTGGTACACGGGCCGCACGCCGAGAGCGTGCCGCAACTCGCGCACGACGTCCTCGGAGAGACCCCGCAGGGCACCGATCTGCGTGTCCGAGAATCCGTACCGCTTGGCGTGCTCCAGCACCTCCCTGGTGAGCGCGTCGCTTCGGGACCGCACGTCCTCGGCGACCTCGTTGATCGCGGCGATCTGGTCGAGGAACCACGGGTCGATGCCGGTCGCCTCGTGGAGCTCCTCGACCGACGCGCCGGCGCGCAGCGCCTGCTGAACCGCACGCAGGCGCCCGTCGTGCGGCCTGCGGCTGCGCTCTACGAGCTCTTCACGGCCGGAGACGGGTTCGGCCCAGGAGAACGGCGCTGCGGGCTGCTCCAGCGATCTCAGGGCCTTCTGGAGGGCCTCGGGGAACGACCGCCCGATCGCCATCGCCTCGCCCACCGACTTCATGTGCGTCGTCAGGGTGCCGTCGGCCCCGGGGAACTTCTCGAAGGCGAACCTCGGGACCTTCACGACGACGTAGTCGAGGCTCGGCTCGAAGCTGGCAGGTGTCTCACGGGTGATGTCGTTGGAGATCTCGTCGAGCGAGTAGCCGATCGCCAGCTTCGCGGCGATCTTGGCGATCGGGAAGCCCGTGGCCTTGGACGCCAGCGCCGACGACCGGCTCACCCGCGGGTTCATCTCGATGACGATCAGCCGGCCGGTCCCCGGGTGGATCGCGAACTGGATGTTGCACCCGCCCGTGTCCACGCCGACCGCGCGGATCACGGCGATGGCGACGTCGCGCATCCGCTGGTACTCGCGGTCGGTGAGGGTCATCGCGGGCGCGACGGTGATCGAGTCGCCGGTGTGAACGCCCATGGGGTCGAGGTTCTCGATCGAGCAGATGACCACGACGTTGTCGCGCCGGTCGCGCATCAGCTCGAGCTCGTACTCCTTCCAGCCGAGCACCGACTCCTCGAGGAGCACCTCGCTGGTCGGGCTCGCGGCCAGCCCGGCGCCGGCGATCCGGCGCAGGTCATCCTCGGTGTAGGCCAGGCCGGAGCCGGCGCCGCCCATCGTGAACGACGGGCGGACCACCATCGGGTAGCCGAGCGTCCCGGCCGCCGCCAGGCAGTCCTCCATGGTGTGGCAGACGACCGACCGCGCCGCCTCGGCCTCCAGCTCGTCGTCGAGCCCCTCGACGATCGCTTTGAACCGCTCGCGGTTCTCCCCCGCCTCGATGGCGTCGACGTCGGCACCGATCAGCTCGACGCCGTACTTCTCCAGGACGCCGGCCTCGTGCAGCGCCATCGCGGTGTTGAGGGCGGTCTGGCCGCCGAGCGTGGCCAGCAGGGCGTCCGGGCGCTCCTTGGCGATGACCTTCTCGACCACCTCGGGGGTGATGGGCTCGACATAGGTGGCGTCGGCGAACTCCGGGTCGGTCATGATCGTTGCCGGGTTGCTGTTGACCAGCGAGACCCGGAGGCCCTCGGCCTTGAGCACCCGGCACGCCTGGGTACCCGAGTAATCGAACTCGCAGGCCTGGCCGATGACGATCGGCCCGGAGCCGATCACCAGGACGGACTTCAGATCTTCACGGCGGGGCATCAGGCTCTCCTGCTCGTCGTCGCGCCGGGCCGCTCCATGAGCGCGAGGAACCGGTCGAACAGACCGGTGGCGTCGTGCGGACCGGGTGCCGCCTCGGGGTGGTACTGCACGCTGAAAGCGGGGTGGTCCAGCATCCGGAGCCCCTCGACGACGCCGTCGTTGAGGCACACGTGGCTCACCTCGGCCGGGCCGTACGGGGTGTCGAAGGGGGCGTCGACCGGCGCATCGACCGCGAAGCCGTGGTTGTGGCTGGTGATGTGCACCTGCCCGGTGGCGCGATCCCTGACCGGCTGGTTCACCCCGCGGTGCCCGAACCGCAGTTTGTAGGTGCCGAGGCCGAGCGCGCGGCCGAGGATCTGGTTGCCGAAGCAGATCCCGAACACCGGGACGCCGGAGCCGAGGACGCCGCGCATCGCGTCGACGGCGTAGCCCGCCGTGGCCGGGTCGCCGGGCCCGTTGCTGAAGAAGACCCCGCCGGGGTCGAGCGCGAGGATGTCCTCGGCGGTGCTCGCGGCCGGCAGGACGTGGACCTCACAGCCGCGCTCGGCCATACGGCGCGGGGTCATCGTCTTGATCCCGAGGTCCACGGCGGCGACCCTGAACCGCGCAGGGCCCTCGGCGCGGACGACGTAGGGCTCGGCCGTGCCGACCCCGCGGGCCAGGTCGGAGCCCTCCATCGAGGGGCTCTCCAGGACCCGGGCCACCATCGCCGCGTGGTCGGCCGAGGCCGCCTCGCGGCCACTGAAGATCGCACCCCGCATGGCGCCCCGCTCCCGCAGGTGCCGCGTGAGCGCCCGGGTGCCGGGCATGGCGATGCCGACGACGCCGTACGCGAGGAGCTCGTCCTCGAGCGACCGGCGCGCCCGCCAGTTCGAGACGGTGCGCGAGGGCTCGCGGACGACGTAGCCGGACACCTGCACCCGGCCGGACTCCGGGTCCTCGTCGTTGACGCCGGTGTTGCCGATGTGCGGCGCCGTCATCGCGACGATCTGGCCGCGGTAGGAGGGGTCGGTGAGCGTCTCCTGGTAGCCGGTCATGCCGGTGTTGAACACCATCTCGCCGAAGGTCTCTCCCTCGGCGCCATAGCCGCGGCCATGGAAGATCCGGCCGTCTTCCAGCACCAGGAGCGCGGGCCTGTCCTGTGGATCGAACATCGGTTCACTCTCTGATCGTGGTCCGTCACGGTGCCGCGGAGCACCGGCGCGCGCCGGGCGTCCGCGGTCGCGACGCGAGGGGGATCGGGGGGCCGGAGACCAGGGTCACGCCGGCTTCCCATCGAGGACGGTCGGCCGTCCCCGCAGAAACGTCGCCACGACCCGGCCGGGCAGGTCCAGCCCGGCGAACGGGCTGTTGCGGCTCTTGGACGCGAAGCCGGCCGGATCGACGCGGGCGCGCACACCGGGGTCGTACAGGGTGATGTTCGCCGCGGCGCCGACCGTCAGCGCCTCGCCCTGGCCGCTGATTCGGCCGATGCGGGCCGGCCGCACGGACATGCGGTCGGCGACGCCGGCCCAGTCCAGCAGTCCCGTCTCGACCATCGCCTCCTGTACCACCGGCAGCGCCGTCTCGAGGCCGATCATGCCCATCGACGCCGCCGACCACTCGGTCTCCTTGGCCTCGACCGGGTGCGGTGCGTGGTCGGTGGCGACGCAGTCGATGGTGCCGTCGGCCAGCGCCTCGCGCAGCGCGGTGACGTCCTCACCCGTACGGAGGGGCGGATTGACCTTGAAGATGGGGTCGTAGGTCCCCGCCCGGTCGTCGGTGAGCAGCAGGTGGTGCGGGGTCACCTCGGCGGTGACCTGCCAGCCCTTGCTCTTGGCCCACCGGATGATCTCGACCGAGCCGGCCGTGGAGACGTGGCACACGTGCAGCCGGGAGCCGACGTGCGCGGCGAGCAGGCAGTCGCGCGCGATGATCGCCTCCTCGGCTACGGCCGGCCAGCCGCTCAGGCCGAGCCGCGCCGACATCACGCCCTCGTTCATCTGGGCGCCCTCGGTCAGGCGCGGTTCCTGGGCGTGCTGCGCGATCACCCCGTCGAACGCCTTGACGTACTCCAGCGCCCGCCGCATGAGCACCGCGTCCGACACGCAGTGGCCGTCGTCGGAGAAGACCCGCACCCTTGCGGCCGAGTCGGCCATCGCGCCGAGTTCCGCCAGCTGCGCGCCCTCGATGCCACGGGTCACCGCGCCGACCGGATGGACGTCGCAGTGGCCTGCCTCGCGGCCGAGGCGCCACACCTGCTCGACGACGCCGGCGGTGTCGGCCACCGGCTCGGTGTTGGCCATCGCGTGCACGGCGGTGTAACCGCCGAGCGCCGCCGCCAGGGTGCCGCTTTCGACCGTCTCGGCGTCCTCGCGGCCCGGTTCGCGCAAATGGGTGTGCAGGTCGACCAGGCCGGGCAGCGCGACGAGGCCGTCGGCGTCGATCACCTCGGCGCCCGCCGGATCGGCGCCCGGGCCGGCCTCGGCGATGACGCCGTCGCGGATCAGCAGGTCCGCGGGCGCGCCACCGAGGATTCGCGCCCCCTTCAGCAGGTACGTCGTCATCAGGCGTCCCTCTCCATGGATACGGCGGCCGAGGCGGTGGCCGGAACGGGAACGGCGCCGCCGAGGGCGGACTCGGAACCGCCCAGCAGCAGGTAGAGGACGGCCATGCGCACGGTCACCCCGTTGGCGACCTGCTCGACGATCGTCGAACGCTGCGAGTCGGCCACCTCGGCCGCGATCTCGATGCCGCGGTTCATCGGGCCCGGGTGCATGACGATCGAGTCCTCCGGCATGCGCCCCATGCGGTCGCCGTTCAGGCCGTAGCGGCGGCTGTACTCGCGCACGGTCGGGAAGTAGGCGGCGTTCATGCGTTCCCGCTGCACGCGCAGCATCATCACGACGTCGCTCTTCGGGATCACGGCGTCGAGGTCGTACGACACCTCGCACGGCCAGGCGTCGACGGCCACGGGCATCAGCGTCGGCGGGGCGACCACGGTCACCTCGGCGCCGAGGGTGTGCAGCAGGAGCACGTTGGACCGTGCCACCCGGCTGTGCAGGATGTCGCCGACGATGCTGACCCTGCGGCCCTCGAGGTTGCCGAGGCGCCGCCGCATGGAGAAGGCGTCGAGCAGCGCCTGGGTCGGATGCTCATGGGTGCCGTCGCCCGCGTTGACCACGCTGCCGTGCACCCAGTTCGCGAGCCGGTGCGGGGCCCCGGAGGCGTTGTGCCTGACGACCACGCCGTCGGCGCCCATGGCCTCGAGGGTGAGCGCGGTGTCCTTGAGGCTCTCGCCCTTGGAGACGCTCGAGCCCTTGGCGGAGAAGTTGATGACGTCCGCGGACAGGCGCTTGGCCGCCGCCTCGAACGAGATGCGGGTACGGGTCGAGTCCTCGAAGAAGAGGTTGACGACGGTCCGGCCGCGCAGCGTCGGCAGCTTCTTGATCGAACGATCGGCTACCTGGGCGAGCTCCTCGGCGGTGTCGAGGATGAGCAGGGCGTCATCCTTGCCGAGGTCCCCGGCGGACAGGAGATGGCGCTTCATTTGACCTCCGTCCGAACGCCGCCGCCGTGCCGCGGGCCGGAAGCGGCCGCGGGGCCCAGCAGGACGGCGTCATGCCCGTCGACCTCGGCGAGCATGACCTTGACGTTCTCGCGTATCGACGTGGGCAGGTTCTTGCCCACGTAGTCGGCTCTGATGGGCAGCTCACGGTGGCCTCGGTCGACCAGGATCGCGAGCTGGACCGCGCGCGGGCGGCCGAGGTCGCTCAGCGCGTCGAGGGCCGCGCGGACGGTGCGGCCCGAGAAGAGGACGTCGTCGACGAGCACGACGACGCGGCCGTCGATCCCTCCGGCGGGCAGCTCGGTACGGCCGAGCGCGCGCGCGGGCTTCAGCCGGAGGTCGTCGCGGTACATCGTGACGTCGAGAGAACCCCACGGAACGGACGTGCCCTCGACCTCCCCGATGCGCTCGGCGAGGCGGCGGGCGAGCGTCACGCCGCGGGTCTGGACACCGACCAGGACGACGTCACCGCCGCCCTTGGTGCGTTCGAGGATCTCGTGTGCGATGCGGGTGAGCGCGCGTCGTATGTCGGAGGCTTCGAGGACGGCCTTGTGCCCTCCGTCGTGCCCTCCGTGCCTTCCGTCACCCGGTGCCGCGCTCGGCTGCGCGGGCGTCGGGGCAGCATTCACCACAGAAACTCCTTTCCCGCCTCACGGGACGGGTCTTAAAGGACGATGGTTCACCTCACGGTAGCAGCCTCCGCCTGTCCTCGGCACTCGGCGTGACGAGAGTCTTGGCAGGTGAGAGGGGTCACACCGGACGCCGGCGGCCGGCCCCGGCCCGCTCGCGGGACCCCTTGCGCGAGGGGGCTCACAGGCGGGTTGACCGGTGCGGACACCGGCGACCGGCCTCGACCGGTTCGATCACTTTTTTCCAATCGGCTTGACCTATCGGCGTCACCGTTTTACCGTCACTGTCCGTAACCATCCCAGGAGATGGATCCCCCGGCGGGACCGGCCGCTGGTCGCCAAGGCGCACGCAACCCGGGGAGTCCGGAGTGGTGGAACACTCCGTGGTCCGTTTCCTGGGGCCCGTCAACGACGACAAAGTGAGCCTGGGGGGCCGCAAAGATGCCGTCTGAATATGCAAAGGCTCTCGGCGCGAGGCTTCGCGCCATTCGCACCCAGCAGGGGCTGTCCCTGCACGGTGTGGAGGAGAAGTCCCGTGGCCGCTGGAAGGCAGTCGTCGTGGGTTCGTACGAGCGGGGCGACCGCGCCGTCACCGTTCAGAAGCTGGCCGAGCTCGCCGAGTTCTATGGTGTGCCGGTATCCGAGTTGTTGCCCGGCGGTGCCGCGCCGAGCCCGCTCGGCCCAACGCCGAAGCTCGTCATCGATCTCGAGCGACTTCAGCAGCTTCCGAAGGACAAGGCCGGTCCTCTCGCCCGCTACGCCGCGACGATCCAAAGCCAGCGGGGCGACTACAACGGAAAGGTACTGTCCATTCGGCAGGAGGACCTTCGGTCGCTTGCCGTGATCTATGACAAGTCCCCGGCCGAGCTGACCGAGGAATTGATCAACTGGGGAATCCTCGACGCCGAGGCACGCCGCGCCGTCGAATCCCTCTGACCGGTAGTCATACCGGCGAACTGCGATCTTGCAGTCGCGCTCTCCGAGGCGACTGCAAGATCGCATGTACGACCGGCCGTCGTGGTTCGTGCGGCCGCGCGGCTCATCCTCTGCAACACCAGTCCTCTGCAACACCGGGCCGGGAACGAGCGCATGGGAGAAACCGAACAGGCTGCTCGCCGACCCCGGCTCGCGGACGCGGGCTGAGCCCGCACGCCGCCCGCGCCCGGACCGCCCTCAGCTGGCCCTGGAGTCCGGCAGCGGAAGGGTGGGCTGGCTGGGGATGCCCAGGGTCTCCTCCACCAGCGAGACGAAGATCTCGGCGTCGTGCAGCAGCTCGTCGGCCTCACGCATCGTCACTGCGCGGGGGAGCCCGGCCTCGGCGGCGGCACGCTTGTCGGCACCGGCGGCGAAGAAGGCCGCCCACTCGCTCAGCGCCGGGTCGGCGTCCGGGAGCAACACCCACACGCTGCGGGGGCGCCCCCGGCGACGCGCGTCGAGCGGCTCGCGGCTGGCCAGTACGGCGGCGGCCGCGCGCAGCGCCGCGAGGTGCGCGCAGACGTAACGGACATGCGGTGAGGTCGCCTCGGCGGCATCGGCGAGCCCCTGGCGCGAGGAGCGGAGCTGCGTCACCGCGGACTGGGCGACTCGGCGGGTCGGGAGTCGTCGCACGGTCGTCGATGTGGACATTGAATGCCTCCTATCCGGCCGGCGGCGCCCCTGTGCCCTGATGACACGGCGGCCCCACCACGGCACCGATCCCACGGCCCGGTGAGGGGGGTCGGGCGAAGAGCTTCCCCTCACTCCGCCCGACCAGCACCCGGCACGGTCCGCGAGTCCCATGCCACCTCGAACACAAGTTCGAGGCATATACAGTAAATCGCGCTGACCACGAATCGTCAATACGTTCGAACTCGGGTCGCCCGCGCCGATCACAATCCTGATCACAATGGATTCGGACCAGGTCACCGGCGTAGATCCATTAGAGCAGCCGGGTATGACAAAACCGCTCCCGGAATGTATCGGGAGCGGTTATGCCGTCATCGCGACGCGGCGGGCGGCCCGCCCGCGGCACGCCGCCACGGCCTCACACGGAGCCGCGCACGTGGACGTCGACGCCCGTGCCCACAAGCTTCTGGAAGAGGTCGGCGGTGCTCATGGGCACCCGCACACAACCGTGCGAGACCGGCTTCAGCGGCACCGAGGGGTAGCCGTGCACCGCGATGCCGCCGTTGAAGTACACCGGCTTGTACAGGCTGCCCAGCGGGCCCTTGTCCCAGCCCTCCACCCGCCGGCCGGTCTGGTAGTCGCCGGTCGGGGTGACGGCGTGGCGGCAACGCTGCGACGTCGCACCCGGGTCCGTCGTGCAGAACTCGTAGCCGCCACCGGACGAGGTGTGCGAGATCAGCGCGATCTCACCGTCACGGTAGACGTAGAGAAGCTGCCGGCTCAGGTCGATCTCGACCCGGTCGTCCGCGCCGCCGCGCACGAGGGGCGCCGGCGTCCTGGGCGCGTCCAGGGCCTTCCACACCGAGGCGCCGACCGTGCCGTTGAGCTTGAGGCGGTTGACCTTCTGGAAGGCGAAGAGGGCCAGCTGGGTGGCCTGCCCGTACTTCCCGTCGGCCGCGCCCGGGTCGTAGTGCAGCTTCCGCAGCCGCTCCTGCAGCGCCTTCACATCCGCGTTGTGCTCGCCGAACTTGATCGTCGGCCGCTCGGTCACCGGCGCGGGCGTCGGAGCGGCCGGTGCGGCGGATCGACCCGCCGGAATCCCCTTCGCGGAGGGCGCGCCGGTGGACGGGCTGACCGCCGCCGCGCTCACGGACGGCGAAGTGACGGGCGGCGAGACGCTCCGCTCCGCGTTCGCGGCCGTCCCGGTCTGGGCGCAGCCGGCGCCGAACACCGCCGCGCCCGTGAACAACACCCCTGCCAGCCTTACCCGTATGCTCATCGCCATCCCTTCAGCACCCCGCGACCCGGGGTCGTACCCCTTCGGCGATCACCAATCCGAAGGGCTTCGTTACCGTATGTTGAACTCTAAGGGGCTTTGATGCATGCGAATGCCGCGCTCGTGGCCACGTTCCTGCAGGCCAGCGGGGTTGCCGGCGAGGTAAGGGCACTGCCTGAGGCCGCGCCGACCGCGGCGGCCGCGGCCGCGCAGCTGGGCTGTGAGGTGGGCGCGATCGCCAACAGCCTGATCTTCTCCGCCGACGGCGCGCCGCTCCTCGTGCTCACCAGCGGAGCGCACCGGGTCGATACCACGAAGGTCGCCCGGCTCGTGGGTGCGCAGAAGGTCGAGCGCGCCACCCCCGAGTTCGTGCGGGAGGCGACCGGGCAACCGATCGGCGGCGTCGCCCCGGTGGGACATCCGCGACCGATCCGCACTCTGGTCGACACCTGGTTGGACAAATGGGATGTGGTGTGGGCCGCCGCCGGTCACCCGCACACGATCTTCCCCACTTCGTACGGCGAGCTGCTGCGCCTCACCGGCGGCGAAGCGGCCGACGTGGGCGCCTGACCGGGCCCTCACCGGCGGTCCTCTGGGACATCTACAAACACCCTCAGCGCCACCGATCGCGTTATCAACGCGGTCTCCTGAACCGCTCGTCGAGGATTCGGCGCGTCCTGAACGGCACGGCGGCAGGCTCGTGGCCCGAGGATTATGCTCAGGGCGGTGAGAGAGCCGAACCTGCGTGAAGTGGACCAACGGGCGTTCCTGAAACGCCTCGGCTCACTGCTGGACGTCTATACGGCCGCGATGAAACCGCCGGCCGAGCAGCTGTCCGGGCGCTACACGATCATGGAGCGGCATTCGGACTATCCCGCGTTCCGGGCGTTCGTGTTCGAGCGCCGCCGCGTACCGGTCCCGCTGCCGAGAGCCCTCGGCGGCCGCCAGCCCGGATGGAACGTCGCCGGATTCGCCTACGGCTTCCGGGGCGTCTCCGGCCAGTGGTGGCACGACGTCGTGCATCAGGCGCTGGTCGACGCGGGGGGCAAGCGGCACGCCGACTCCTGGCTCGGTGACGCCTTCGAGGTCGCCGAACTTCACGTGCATCCCAGCTACCAGGGGCAGGGATTGGGTCGCCGGCTTCTGTCGGCCCTGTGCGCCGGCCGCCCCGAGCACACGGTCGTGCTCTCGACGCTCGACCGCCCCGACTCCCCGGCGAGGCGGCTCTACGGCTCGGTGGGGATGACCGACCTGCTGCGCGAATTCGAGTTCCCGGGCGGCGCCCAGACCTACGCGATCATGGGCGGGCCGCTGCCGCTGGCACGCTGATCGCCGACCGCCGCCGCCTTCCGTTCACACCAAGCCGAACGGCCACTCGGGCCGAACGGCCACCTGGCCGCGCGGTCACACGGGTCACATGGGTCACACGGTCAACGGTGGGACGGCGTCGGAGTCGGCGCCGAGCAACCGGTAGACCTCGCGCGTCGCCGTGGACTTGTTGAAGGTGATGAAGTGGATGCCCGGAGCGCCCTGGTCGAGCAGTTGTGCGCAGAGCTCAGCCGCGTGCTCTATCCCGAGCCGCCGGACCGCCTCGGGATCGTCCGCGACGGCCTCGAAGCGGGCCGCGACCTCGGGCGGGAACGGCGCGCCGGACAGCTGCTCCGACCGCTCGATCGTGCTCATCTGGGTGACCGGCATGATCCCGGGGATGATCGGCGTCTCGCAGCCCTGTGCGGCGACCCGGTCGCGCAGCCGGAGGTAGTCCTCGGCGCGGAAGAACATCTGCGTGATCGCGTAATCGGCGCCCGCACGACATTTGCGTACGAAATAGCGGGTGTCGCTCTCGACGTCCGGCGACCGCGGATGCTTGTACGGGAACGCGGCCACCCCGACACAGAAGTCCCCGGAGTTGCGGATCAGGTGGACCAGGTCCTCGGCGTAGGCGACCCCTTCGGGATGCCGGACCCACTCACCGAGGGGGTCGCCGGGCGGGTCACCGCGCAACGCGAGCATGTTGCGCACGCCCACCGACGCGAACCTACCGATCAGGTGGCGCAGTTCCCTGACCGAGTGGTCGACGGCGGTGAAGTGCGCCACCGGGGTGAGCGTGGTGTCGGTGGCTATCCGCTCGACGATGTCGACCGTCTTGTCGCGGGTGCCGCCGCCGGCCCCGTAGGTCACCGACACGAACGTCGGCCGCAGCGCCTCGAGCTCGCGGATCGTCCGCCACAGGGCGCGGACGCCCTTCTCGGTCTTCGGCGGAAAGAACTCGAACGAGAAGCTTTTCCCCCCGCCCGCGAGGAGCTCGCGGATCGTGGGCACACGGTCGGGGCGCAGGGGACTCATGGTCGACAGGCTACCGTTGCGGGCGCCGGCCGCGGCGCTCATGCGACCAGCCGCCCCAGCGAACATGTGATCAGCCGCGCCCCCGAGATCGGGCCGCGCCGACGCGATCCGGCGCACGGCTTCACGGCGCGTCGTCACGGCCGGTCGCCGGCCGGTCCGGGCCCCCTCGCCCCGCGCGGAACGCGGCGACGGGCCGTACCTCGAACAGTCCGAGCAGGAGCGCTCCGGCGGCCAGCAGCAGCGCGCTGCGCACGGGGGTGATCGGCAACACCAGCAGGTCGGCGGTCCGGCCGGCGAGCGCGCCGCCGAAGCCGACGGCCGAGAAGCCGAGCACGCCGAGGAGGCAGAGCGTGACACCCACCGCCGCCCGCCCGGCGCCGACCGACCGCGGCACGAGCGGCCGGGGCCGGTCGGCACGGCGGAACAGGGCGATGAGCCCGGCCGTGACGAGTGCGAGGAGACCCAGCCAGACCGGGCGCAGAATCCACCAGGCGACGCTGCCGACGGGCGGCTGCGCGAGCCCGAGGGCCAGCTGGACGGCACAGGCGATGAACAGCGCGGTGAGGTGCCACAGGAACGCGGTCATCGCGAGGCCGTTGGCGGCGATGACGCCGACCCAGATCCGCGGCCTGGCCAGCAGGCGGGTGAGCGGGCCGCGCAGCAGCAGCGCCAGCCCGATCAGCCAGGACGCGTGTGCCATCAGCGCGAGGGTGGGGGGCGACATGTTCGAGATCCGCTCCCCCGGCATGCCGACCATGGAGAGCGGATAGGGGCCGAAGGCCGTCAGCGCCACCACCGCGATCAGTCCCCCGCCGGCCAGAGCGCACGCGGCCCCGCGGCCGAGTCTGGCGTCGGCGTAGAAGAAGCCGAACTGGTGCACCGCCGTCCAGACCAGCAGCAGGTTGAGGTATCCGGCCTCGGTCACCCCAAGGCCGAACCGGGTCAGGTCGACGGCGACCACACCGGCCGCGAGCACGACGGGGACCAGCAGCCCGTACGCACGGTGCAGCCGCATCATCACGGGCGCGAGCGCCACGACCCCGAGGTAGACGCCGATGAACCACAGGGGCTGGGCGACACCACGGGTGGCGAGCCGCAGCACGCCCCGATCGTGTCCGGCCACCTCGATGACGGCGGCGAGCGCCAGCCACACCGCGCCGAAGGCGGCGGTGGGGATGAGCAGCCGGGCCGCCCGTGAGCGGATGAACTCGGCGGGCCCGCCGCTCCTCCGCAGGGCGATCGCGTGGGAGAAACCGCCGACGAAGAAGAACAGCGGCATCACCTGGAACAGCCAGGTGAGGGGCTGCAGGGTGGGCATGATGGCGAGCGCGTTCCCCGCGCTGACACCGCCGTCCTCCCGTACGAGGAACACCGCCATCAGCCAATGACCGACGATCACCGTGGCGAGCGAGAACACCCGCAGGAAGTCGACGTAGCGGTCACGGGTCGCGGGAGTGCGGGCGGCCAGTCTCGAAGCGCTGCTCATGCTCGCAGCCTCGTGGACCGGGCCGCCGCGGTCATGAGCCCGCCTACTCAATCCCGGCCGGTCCGTACCTCAGCCGGACCCGCGTATTTGAGCCCGATTCGGGTGGATACGCTCAGGGCCATGTGCTCCAGCCGCATCCGCAAGGAGATCGACGAAGCCCTCTCCGCCTTCATCGACCGGCAGCGTCCAGGGCTGCTCATCATCGATGACGACCTGGCACCCATGGTGGCGGCGCTGGAGGCCCTGGTGACCGGCGGCAAGCGGCTCCGTCCCTCGTTCTGCTACTGGGGCTGGCGGGGCGCCGGCGGGCGGGACGACCCTGGGATCGCGACGGCGGCCGCTTCGCTGGAGCTGTTGCAGGCGAGTGCCCTCATCCACGACGACGTCATGGACGCGAGCGACACCCGTCGCGGCCAGCCGTCCGTGCACCGCCGGTTCCAGGCGATGCACGAGCGGGCCGGGTGGCCGGGTTCCGCCGAGTCGTTCGGGGCGGGCGCGGCGATCCTGCTCGGCGATCTGTGCCTCTCCTGGTCGGGCCTGATGTACGACGGCAGCGGCCTGCCCGAGGAGACGTTGCGCAGGGGGCGCGCGGTCTACGACCTCATGCGCACCGAGGTGATGTGCGGGCAGTACCTCGACCTGCTGGCGCAGGCGCGCGGTGCCCGGCCCCCAGGTTCGGAGGCGCCGGGCCACGGTGCAGTTGACCGGGCACTGCGGGTCGTGGAGTTCAAGAGCGCGAAGTACTCGGTGGAACGGCCTCTGCACCTCGGCGCGGCGATGGCCGGGGCGGACGGCAAGACGGTGTCCGCGCTCGCGCGTTATGGGCTGCCGCTCGGCATCGCCTTCCAGCTCCGCGACGACGTCCTCGGCGTCTTCGGTGACCCCGCCGAGACCGGCAAGCCGGCCGGTGACGACCTGCGCGAGGGCAAGCGGACGGTTCTGGTGGCACTCGCGCTGGAGCGTGCCACACCTGCTCAGGCCAAGGTCATCCAGGCCCGCCTCGGTGATCCCGCGCTCGACACGGCGGGCGTCGAGGAACTGCGTTCGATCATCGTGGACACCGGCGGGCTCGACGCCTGTGAGGCGATGATCGACCGGTACGCCGCGGACGCCCACGCCGCCCTCGAGTCGGCGCCGGTGACCGACGAGGCCGGGGCGGCGCTCGCCGGCCTGGCCATCGCCGCCACCGCCCGGCGCGGGTGAGCCCGCCGAGCGCCCGGCGGTACGGACCGCCGCCCACCTCGGCCCGGCGGATCTTCACCCGCCGAAGCCCGGCGAAGCAGCTTCGAAGCCATGAAACGCTGGATTTTCCCCAGGTCGGTCGGGGCGGCGCGATACAAATAGGGACATCTTTCCCTGCACCGGCGGAGCATTGAGTGCCAGACGACATCAGGCTCGGCCCGGACGATCCTGAGCGTCTGGGCGACTACACGTTGATCGAACGCCTGGGCGAGGGCGGGCAGGGCGTCGTCTACCTCGCCCGCTCGGGCGAGGGCGAACTGGTCACCGTCAAGCTGCTGCGCGGCGGGGTGACGGCGAGTCATCGGGCCAGGACCCGCTTCGTGAGGGAGGCGGACGCGGCCCGGCGGGTCACCGCCCCCCACACCGCGCGCGTGCTCGACGCCGAGGTGACCGGCGACCGCCCGTACATCGTCAGCGAGTTCGTGGACGGCCCCTCGCTTCAGCGGGTCGTCGATGATGAGGGGCCGCTGGCGAAAGCACGGCTGCGCCGCCTGGCCCTGCGCACCGCCGCCGCGCTGGCCGCCATCCACCGGGCGGGCATCGTGCATCGCGACTTCAAGCCGGGCAATGTCGTCCTCGGCCCGGACGGCGCCAAGGTCATCGATTTCGGCGTCGCACGGGCGCTGGACAGCGTGACGCCCATGACCACCTCCCCCGTCGGCACACCGGCGTACATGTCGCCGGAGCAGATAGAGGACGAGCCCGTGGGAGCGCCCGCCGACGTCTTCGCGTGGGGGGCGACCATGGTCTTCGCCGCGACCGGCCGCCCTCCGTTCGGCTCGGGACCCAACGCCGCCGTCATGCGGCGGGTCGCCGAGCGGGCACCCGATCTCGGCGAGTTGAAAGGGCCGCTGCGCGACCTCGTGGAGCGCTGCCTCGACAAGAATCCGGCGGCGCGGCCCACGGCTCCGCAGCTGGTGCGGTCGCTGCGTGCCGATGCCCGGCCCGCGCCCAAGAAGAAGCCGAAGCGCATCCCCGCCTACCGCTGGAGGATGATGGTCGCGCTCGCCCTCGTCATCGCGGCCGGATTCGTCCTCGGTGTGCTCATGCCGGCGGGCTGACGTACGGTGCCGGGCGGCGACTGGCGGTACCCCGTGGGCCGGGCGGCCCGTGCGGAACCGGCCATCGCCGCTACCAGTGCGGAGGACGTTCCTCGAGGAGCCGATCGTCCTCAGCAGAGCCGCGCCAGGTTCCCCAGCCCTCGTCGGTGTCGTCGCGCGTCTGGTCCGGGAGGATCACCAGGTCCTCGTCGGACAGCTCGACCGGCCGGTCGTCGTCAGGTGAGACGGTCATGGGCTCCATTGTGCGGCATCACCCGCCGCGCTGGTCAGAGTGGTGGCGTGTTGCCGCAGCCGGTGCGCGAAAGCGGCCGCCGCCGCCGCCGGGTCGTCCGCCTCGGTGATCGCCCGTACGACGACGATGCGGTCGGCACCGGTGGCGAAAACCTCGTCGAGGCGGCTGAGGTCGATGCCCCCGATGGCGAACCACGGCCGGTCGGTGCGGCGGCCCGCCACGTATTCCAGCAGCGTGGGACCGGGCGCGAAGCGGCCCGGCTTGGTCGGCGTCGGCCAGACCGGCCCGGCGCAGAGATAGTCGACCCCCGGCTCCGTCGCGGCGAACGCCGCCTGCTCGGGGGAATGGGTGGACCGGCCGATGAGAACGTCCTGACCGACGATCTCGCGGGCGAACGGCACCGGAAGATCGTCCTGTCCGAGGTGCAGGACGTCCGCGCCGATGGCCCGGGCGACGTCGGCCCGGTCGTTGACGGCCAGGAGAACGCCGTGGCGATCGCACGCGGCGCGGAAGACCTCCAGATGCCGGAGCTCCTGGCGGGCCTCCAGGCCCTTCTGCCGCAGCTGGACGATGTCGACGCCACCGCCGAGCACCGCGTCGAGGAACTCCGGCAGGTCACCCTGCCGTTCCCTGGCGTCGGTGCACAGGTAGAGGCGGGCCCGGTCGAGCCGGGCCCGCAACGAGACGGCGTGATCCGACGGCAAGCGTTTGGGCACGATGAGAGTCGGATCCTTCCGTACCGCTAGAAGGCCAGGGCCTGGGCCCGTCGCCGGACCTCTGTTCCGCGGTTCTCGATGAGTGCCTGCACCGGGCTGCCGGGCAGGGTGTCATCCGGGGTGAACAACCACCGGAGAGCCTCCACCGGCTCGTAGCCGGCATCGGAGAGCAGCATGAGCGTTCCGGGGAGCCCCTTGAGGACCTGCCCTTCCTGGATGAACGCGGAGGGCACCTGATGTGTGCCGTGCCGGGAGAGCCCGAGGAGCTTGTGGTCGCGGAGGAGCTGCTTGGTCCGGCTCACGTTGATCCCGAGCCGATCGGCCGCCTCGGGAAGGGAGAACCACTCCCCCACCAGGGCATCTGTGTGTGGATCCAGCATGCTGTCAACACTAATGTGCATCTGCGTCACGCAGCCTGCCTACCACTGCCGGGCGCTTCTGAAACCCTCATGCTCCCACCGCGTTCCGGACGGGTACCTCCGGATCGGCGAGGGCCTCCGGATCCACCGGGGTGCCGGCCGCCATGAGCCGGCGGGCCTGAACCAGGTCACGGGGCCGGTTCACGGTGACGATCGCCGACAGCCGGGTGCCGCTGAGCCAGCATGCCGACCACTCGGCCTTCTCCGGATCGCCACGGAAGACGAGCCGCCCGGCCCCCTGGTGCTGACCGGCGTACTGCACCATCCGGCCGAACTGCTCCGACCAGAAGTACGGCACCGGATCGTAGACCGCTTCTTCACCGAGCAGCGACGCGGCGGCCGTCTCAGGGGCGTTGAGCGCGGTGTCCCAGTGCTCCACACGGAGCCGCCGCCCGTACCGGGCCGACCACCATGCCGCGCAGTCGCCGACCGCGACGATCTCCGGCCGGTTCGTGCGCAGCGAACCGTCGACCACGACGCCGCCGTCGACGTCGAGCCCCGACCCGGCCAGCCAGCCCACCTCGGGACGCACGCCCACTCCCACGACGATCTCGTCCGCCTCGACCCGGCCGCCGTCCGCGAGGACCAGCCCGCCCGCTTCGACCGCGGCCACCTTCACACCGCACCTCAGCTCGACGCCGGCCTCGGCGTACCAGGGCTCCGTTCGCGCGCCGATCTCCGGGCCCACGGCGACCGCCAGCGGCGTGTCCGCGGCCTCCACCACCGTCACCGCGCAGCCCGCCCCGGCCGCGGCCGTCGCGACCTCAGCCCCGATCCAGCCGGCTCCGACCAGGACGATCCGTGCCCCCTCGCGGAGCCCGGCCCGGAGCGCCCGGGCGTCGTCGATGGTACGGAGCACATGCTGCGAACCGTCACCGGGCAGCCGCACGGGGCTCGACCCCGTGGCGATCACGAGCCCGTCGAAGGGCAGCTCGCCGGCCGTGGTCTCCACCGTGCCGCCGCGCACGTCGTCGAGACGCAGCCCGGTGGCGCGATGACCGAGGAGCAACTCGCACCGCAGAGCCGTCCAGTCGGCGGCGACGGTCGTGTCGTCGGCCCGGCCCATGAGGACCGCCTTGGACAGCGGCGGCCGGTCGTAGGGCAGGTGCGGTTCGGCGCCGACGAGGGTGAGGGCGCCCTCGTACCCCCTCGCCCGCAGCGCCTCCGCAGCACGCACGCCCGCCAGGCCGGCGCCGACGATGATCACCCTGTCCATGCCCCGCACTGTAGTACCCGGGTCGGATGCCTCCGTCGCGGCGGGTCCGGTGGGCAACGCGGTCCCGGCGGCGGGCCGCTTGGAACAGCCCGCGCCGGGCGGCACGAAGGTCGCGGGCGGGCTAGGCTGAAGGGGACAAAGCGCGGGAGTCCGGTACGACCGGGCTGAGAGGGCGGCTGATCGGGCCGCCGACCGCCACGACCTGATCCGGATCATGCCGGCGAAGGGAGCGCTCACATGGACGTGGTGATCGTCGGAGCCGGGGTCATCGGGCTGGCCATCGCCTGGCGGTCCGCGCAACGCGGCCTGGACGTCACCATCGTCGACCCGCGCCCGGCGAGCGAGGCGTCGTATGTGGCGGCGGGGATGCTGGCCCCGGTCGGCGAACTCGCCTACGGCGAGGAAGAGCTGCTGCGCCTCGGGATCGCCTCCCGGGACCGTTATTCGGCCTTCGTCGCGGAACTCGAGGAGCTGACCGGCCACGACACCGGTTACCGTGACGAGGACACCGTCCAGGTCGCCTTCGACAGCGACGACCTGGCCTTCCTGGACGATCTGCGGCGCTTCCAGGAGACGCTCGGGCTACCGGCCACCCCCCTCAGCGGCCGCGAGTGCCGCCGGCTGGAACCGATGCTCGCCCCGTCCGTACGCGGTGGGCTGCTCGCCGAGCGCAACGGATCGATCGATCCGCGCCGCCTGACCGCCGCACTGCTCGCTGCGGTCGAGCGCGCCGGAGCCCGGCTCGTACGGCGGCGCGTGACACGTGTTCTCGTCGAGGCCGGCCGTGCCGTGGGCGTGCGCACGGAGGCCGGCGACGACGTGCGCGCCGACCAGGTCGTGCTCGCCACCGGAGCCTGGACGCATCGGCTGGCGGGCCTGCCGCCGGACGTCGTACCGGTGATCCGCCCGGTCAAGGGCCAGGTGGTGCGCCTGCGCACGCGCGTGCCGTTCCTGACCCGGACCGTCCGGGGCGTGGTGAAGGGGTCGTCGATCTATGTGGTGCCGAGGTCGGACGGTGAGATCGTGATCGGAGCCACGCAGGAAGAGCTGGGCTATGACACGACGGTCACCGCGGGCGGGCTCTGGGAGCTGCTGCGGGACGCCCGCGAGCTGATCCCCGGCATCACCGAACTGGAGTTCGCGGAAGTGTGCGCCGGGCTGCGCCCGGGGTCGCCGGACAACGCCCCCGTCCTCGGGCCGGCCGCCCTGCCCGGCCTCCTGCTCGCGACCGGCCACTTCCGCAACGGGATACTGCTCGCCCCGGTGACCGGCGACGTCGTGAGCGAGGCACTCACCACCGGGGAGGTCCCGGACGTCGTCAGGGCGTTCACCCCGGAGCGGTTCGCGAAGGAGATCCCCGCGTGAAAGTGATCGTCAACGGCGACCCGCGTGAGGTCCCGGAGGACGCGACGGTGGCCAGCGTCGTCGGGGACGTGACGTCCGCGACGACCGGGATCGCGGTCGCGCTGAACGACGAGGTCGTACGGCGAGCGGAGTGGACGGCGACGCCACTGCGCGAGGCGGACCGGCTCGAGGTCCTGACCGCGGTGCAGGGAGGCTGACAAGTGATCCAGCGGGAGGATGAGCGACGCGTGAACGAGACCGGCACGGCAGTACGAGCGGACCCGCTCGCGGACTCCGATCCGTTCGTCATCGCGGGTGAGACGTTCGGTTCCCGGCTCATCATGGGCACGGGTGGGGCGCCGAGCATGCGGACGCTGGAGGATGCGCTCGTCGCGTCGGGCACCCGGCTGACCACGGTCGCGATGCGCCGCGTCGACCCGTCGGTGCAGGGCTCGGTGCTCGACGTCCTGCGCCGCCGCGACATCACGGTGCTGCCGAACACCGCCGGCTGCTTCACGGCGGGCGAGGCCGTGCTCACCGCCAAACTCGCCCGCGAGGCGCTCGGCACCTCCTGGGTCAAGCTGGAGGTGATCGCCGACGAGCGCACGCTGCTGCCGGACCCGATCGAGCTCGTGGACGCGGCGGAGCAGCTGGTCGACAACGGGTTCATCGTGCTGCCGTACACCAACGACGACCCGGTGCTGGCCCGCCGGCTGGAGCAGATCGGCTGTGCGGCGGTCATGCCGCTCGGCTCCCCCATCGGCTCCGGGCTCGGCATCCGCAACCCGCACAACATCGAGCTGATCGTCGAGCAGGCCGGGGTGCCGGTCGTGCTCGACGCGGGCATCGGCACCGCCAGCGACGCGGCGCTGGCCATGGAACTCGGCTGTGACGCGGTACTGCTGGCCACCGCCGTCACGCGCGCCCAGGCCCCGGCGCGCATGGCCGCCGCGATGCGGCACGCCGTCGAGGCCGGCCGGCTGGCGCGGCTCGCCGGGCGGATCCCCAAGCGACGCTACGCCCAGGCGTCCTCGCCGTGGCAGGGGCTCAGTACCGCCTAGACCGCCGCACGGGCCCAGACCGCCCTCTGGGCCCCACCTGGACCGCTCCCGGCCGGTCTGGTCACCCGGCGACCGGTGCAGGCACCCCACGGAGCCGCTTGAGGACGTCGACGTCCGCTCGGTGCGGCTCCGCGGAACGGCCGGGGGTCTCGATGATGAAGGGCACTCCGGCGGCCCGCGGGTCGGCGAAGAGCTCGGCGAACGGTCGCTCGCCCATGAGACCCGCGCCGATGTTCTCGTGCCGGTCCCGCCCCGATCCGCACGGGTCCTTGGAGTCGTTGGCGTGGATCAGCTTCAGCCGGCCCGCGCCGACGGTGGCGACGAGCGCCTCGAGAACCGCCGCGACACCGCCCTCGGCGGTTAGATCGTGCCCGGCCGCGAAGGCGTGGCAGGTGTCGAGGCACACCCCGATCCTCGGGTGGTGCTCCAGCGCCTCGAAGTAGGGACCCAGCTGCTGCACGGTGGCGCAGAGCATGTGCGCCTGCCCGGCCATGGGCTCCAGCAGCAGGTCCGGACCGTCGTCGGGGATCTCGTCCAGCAGCGGCAGCAGATGCCGGCCGACCTGCGCCATGGCGTCCTCATAGGACTGGCTGACCGCTGAACCCGTGTGCACGACGACACCCCGGGCGCCGACCTCGCGTCCGCGCAGCAGCGCGTGCCGGACCGACTCGACCGACCTGCCGAGCGTGTCGGCGTTGGGCGAACCGAAATTGATCAGGTAGTTGGCGTGGACGTAGACCGGGACACCGCTGTCGCGGAGCCGGGCGTCCTCGGCCGCCTTGCCGGTGGTGAGCGCCCATCCGCGCGGGTTGGACACGAACACCTGGACGACCTCGGCGCCGATCTCGGCGGCGTACTTCAGCCCCCCGGTGGCCAGCCCCCCGGCGACGGGGACATGCGCACCGATCGGGCTCTGCTCACGAGAAGTCATAGACGAACCAGCTTACTGGCGACCGTGGAACGCTCGGCGACCGGTCAGCGCCAGATGGTGACGACGGAGCCACGGGGTGCGTTGCCGCCCGGTGGGTTCTGGAACAGCACCTGATCGCCCTCGTCGTCCCCACGGCCCGGGGCCTTCTTCATGTCGACTTGGAATCCGGCGCCCTCGAGCATCCCCTTGGCCTCGTCGACGCTCTTGCCGACGGTGCTGGGGACCGCCAGCATCTCCTGGCCGTTCGTGGGCGGGCAGAGCGGATTGATCTGTGGCAGGAAGCAGTTGTCCTGCTTGTTCACGTACAGTGTCACGTCGTCGCCGCGGGAGACCGCGGTGCCGGGGGGCGGGTTCTGGTTCAGCACCGTGCCGGGCGGCTTGCTCGGATCCTGCTGCTCCTCGACCTTCACGTCGAGGCCCATCGCGCGGAGCTGGTTGGTGGCGGCGTCGCCCGGCTGGCCGACCAGGTTGGGCAACGCCACGCCGTTGCTCAGCACGATGCCCACGGGCTCGTCGGGCGACTGCCGGTCCCCGGCCTTGGGGTCGGTCCGCACGACCGCGTCCTTGAGCACGGTGGACGAGGGCGCCCTCGTAACGTCGCCGGTGGTGAAGCCGTTGTCCTCCAGGACCTTCTTGGCCTCGTCGAGCGACTTTCCGGTCACGTCGGGAACCGGGATCGGCTGGCGGCCCTTGGACAGGACGATCGTGATGACCTGGCCCTGCTTGACCCGCTCACCGGGCGCCGGCTCGGCGGAGACGACGTGATTCCTCTTGACCTTGTCGGAGTAGACGGCGGTGCCGCGCTTGAAGTCGATGCCCTCCTCGGTCAGCCGCGTGCGGGCCTGCTCGGCCGACATCCCGACGATGTCCCGCGGAACCTTGGCGTACTGGCCGGCGGTCTGATACCAGACCGCCCAGCCGATGACCACCACGGCGATGACACCCAGCGCGATGAGCACGAACCGTCCGGTGATGAAGTCGATCAGCCGGTCGAGGAAGGGCGCCCGCGGCGTGGACTCCTGCGGCATCGCGCCGAGCGGGATGACGCTCGTGCGCATTCCGGCCCCGACGGGCGGCCGCGTGGGCGCCGGTGGCCCGCTCTGCAGCACCGAGGTGGCGTTCGCGGCCATCTCGTCGATGTTCGGCGGCAGATTGCGGTGCGTGTCGGCCACGGCGGCGAGGAACCGCCCCGCGTCCGGAGGGCGGCGGGCGGGGTCGTGACTCGTCGCCATCGCGACCAGGGCGTCGAGCTGCGGCGGAATGCCGGGCGTGACGCTGGACGGCAGGGGCACGACCTCGTTGACGTGCTTGTAGGCGACGGCGAGAGGCGTCTCGCCCTGGTGCGGCTGCCGGCCGGTGAGCAGCTCGAACAGCATGACCCCGGCCGCGTAGACGTCGGAACGCACGTCCGCGTGCCCCGACAGAACCTGCTCGGGAGCCAGGTAACCGACCGTACCGATGATCATTCCGGTCTTGGTCTGCTTGCTCGCCGACTCGGCGCGGGCAAGGCCGAAGTCGGCCACCTTGACCTGTCCGTCGCCCGTGAGGAGCACGTTCTCGGGTTTGACGTCACGGTGCACGAGGCCGGCGCGATGGGCCGCGCCGAGGGCCGCCAGCACCGGCTGCATGATCTCGAGCGCGTGCCGTGGGCCGAGCCTGCCCCGCTCGGTCAGCAGATCGCGCAGGGTGCGGCCGGGTACGTACTCCATCGCGAGGAAGACGTACTGGCGGTCGGTTCCCTGGTCATAGACGGCGACCACGTTGGGGTGCGACAGCGCCGCGGCGGACTTCGCCTCGCCGATGAACCGGTGGACGAAGTCGTCGTCCTGGGCGAGGCCAGCGTGCATGACCTTGAGCGCGATGGGCCGGTCGAGCTTGAGATCCTTGCTCAGGTAGACGGTCGCCATACCCCCACGAGCGATCCGCGACTCAATGCGGTAGCGCCCGTCGAGCACCTGCCCGACGAGTGGATCAGCAACCGTCGTGTCCATCGATGAGAGTGTACGGGCGAATCGGTCCCCGTCTCATCAGTCATGGGTATGACACCGCCATCAATACCGCGATCATCCAGAATGTGTCGGATCTGTCACGGAGCGATCACCCGGCAGAGCCGGATGGGACCGCGGCGCGCGGATGGGAACCCTTCGCGAGCGACCGAGACCGGGCCGGCAACCAGACTCGGACGCTGCTGAACAACCCCCCGACTGTCCAGCAGCGCCCGAGCGGACGCCGTCGAGCCCCACCCCCCCGGTACGGGGCCCGGCGGCCTTGCCCCAGCAACCGGTGGCCCGTTCCGCGACGCGCTCGTCTCCGGGCTTGGATCTCCCGATGACGGCGCGGGAACGCGCCTCCGACCTTCGCTGGGTATCCCTGGTCGCTCATGCTGGGGGTGGTGCGGCGATGGTGCGGGTCACGCCCCTACGCCGCCCGCGTCCCCCCGAACGCGGTGTGAAGCTTGCCAGCGAGCCCACACTAAAGTGCTCCCGCCACTGGTGGGAGCACTCCAGGGACCGCCTCGACAAACGGTGCGCAGCGAGCGCCATACGTAGCGTGACCCGGCGACGGGCGGGCGATTCGGCACGACGAACGGCATTGAGACATGACCGGGAACGGTCTTGGGTCCGTCCGTTGCGGGCCTTCTCGGTGAACACGACCGCCGCCGGGACTCAGGCCCGGAAGCGCCGGATGAGCTGGTCGCGCACCTCACGGGTGTGGCGGCGGCTGACGGTCAGCAGCTCTTCGCCGACCTGGACGATGGCCCGGCCACCGTCGAAGTGCAACTCGCTGATGTGCCCGGCGGCGACCAGCGTGCTGCGGTGGATCCGGATGAACCCGGCGGTCTCCCACCGCTTGGCGAGCACGTTGAGCGGCATCCGCACCAGATAGCTGCCGTCGGCGGTGTGCAGGCGCACGTAGTCACCGTGCGCCTCGGCGTAGGTCACGCTGGAACGCGTCACCAGACGGGTGCGGCCGCCCAGCTCCACGGGTACCACCTCGTCGACCGCGGCGGGCTCGCTGGTGCGGCGCACCGCCTCGGCTATGCGGTGCACCGCCTTGGCGAGCCGCTCCGGCCGTACGGGCTTCAGTAGGTAGTCCAGCGCGCCGAGCTCGTAGGCGGCCACCGCGAAGCCGTCGTGGGCGGTGACGAACACCACCGCCGGTGGTGCCGCGAAGCCGGACAGCAGGCGGGTGAAGTCGAGGCCGTCCAGGCCGGGCATCCGGATGTCGAGGAAGACCGCGTCGAGCCGATCCCCCGCGACCAGCACCCGGCTCAGTACGCGGAGCGCCTCGGCACCATCGCCCGCCTCGGCGACCTGCGCGATGCGCGGATCCTGCCGGAGCAGGAACGTGAGCTCCTCGAGCGCGGGCGCCTCGTCGTCGACGGCCAGGACGTTGAGCATGACATGGACCCTGCCGTTGATTACCCTCCGCGCGCAAGTGATTCCACCATGTGAGCGCGTGTCGTGTCCGGCGAGTCCCTGCTCACGGGGACGGGGAGCCGTCCTCCTCCTGGTACGCGTAGCGCTGTTCCCGCCATGGGTCGGCCACGTTGTGGTAGCCGCGCTCCTCCCAGAACCCGCGCTGGTTGCGCACGAGGTATTCGACGCCGCGCGCCCACTTGACGCTCTTCCACGCGTACAGGTGCGGCACGACCAGGCGAACCGGAAAGCCGTGATCGGGAGTGAGTCGCTCACCGTTGCGGTGGGTCGCGAACATGGTCGCGTCCGCCAGGAAGTCGGTCATCCGGATGTTGGCGCTGTAGCCGAACTCGGCCCACACCATCACGTGCGTGACGTCCGGATGCGGTGGCGCCAGCTCGACCAGGGTGGAGCCGGAGACGCCCTCCCACACGTTGTCGGGAATGGTGAACTTCGTGACGCAGTGGAAGTCGGCGGTCGCCTTCGTGACGGGGAGGTTCTCGAACCGCGACCAGTCCCAGCGGTGCGTCTCACCCGACTCGGTGGCGCCGAACACCCGGAAGTCCCAGTCCGCGGGCCGGAACCTCGGCACGGGCCCGTAGTGCAGGACGGGCCAGCCACGGGGGACGTGCTGTCCGGGCGGCAGGCGTTCGTCGGGCGGGGTCATGTTCCGGCCATCCTGCCATCCCGGTGAGCTGAGCCACATTCGGGCCCGGCCGCTCCTCGCCGGAGCGGATTGTGTAGCCTTGCCCACGTGCGCAGAGTCCTTCACTACGCGTTTTGGTATGGCGACCGACCCGGACGGGTGGTAGCCAGTCTGACGCTGCGCTGAGCGACCACTGACGAAAGCCCCGGGCCGGACGGCCCGGGGCTTTCGTCGTTACTGGACCCATCGATCGTGTAGCACCGCGTTCATCGCGGGACGGAGCTCGGGACAGAGGAGAGAAATGGTAGTCGTGATGGCCCCGGAGGCCACCGAAGCGGATGTCGACGCCGTCGTCTCACAGGTGGAGACGGCGGGCGGGGACGCGTTCGTCAGCCGCGGTGTGAACCGCACGATCGTCGGGCTCGTGGGCGACGTCCGGCAGTTCGGCGCGCTGAACCTGCGGGGCATGAGGGGCGTGAGCGACGTCCTGCGGGTCTCGGTCCCCTACAAGCTGGTCAGCAGGGAGAACCACCCCAACCGGTCCGTCGTGCGGGTCGGCGGCGTGCCGATCGGCCCCGGGACCATGACGCTCATCGCCGGGCCGTGCGCGGTCGAGACGCCCGAGCAGACGCTGGCCGCCGCGCAGATGGCGAAGGCGGCCGGCGCGACCCTGCTGAGAGGCGGCGCTTTCAAGCCGCGGACCTCGCCGTACGCCTTCCCCGGGCTGGGCGAGGCGGGTCTTCGGATCCTCGCCGACGTCCGGGCCGAGACCGGCCTGCCGATCGTCACCGAGGTGGTGGACGCCGGCGACGTCGCGCTCGTCGCCTCGTACGCCGACATGCTGCAGATCGGTACCCGCAACGCGCAGAACTTCACGCTGCTGCAGGCCGCCGGGGAGGCGGGCCGGCCGGTGATGCTCAAACGCGGTATGAGCGGGACCATCGACGAGTGGCTGATGGCCGCCGAGTACGTCGCGCAGCGCGGCAACCTCGACATCGTGCTGTGCGAGCGCGGCATCCGCACCTTCGAGAAGGCGACCCGCAACACGCTCGACATCTCCGCGGTGCCCGTGGCGCAGCGGCTGTCGCACCTGCCGGTCATCGTCGACCCCTCGCACTCGGGCGGTCGCCGGGACCTGGTGCTGCCGCTCACCCGGGCCGCGATCGCGGTGGGCGCCGACGGTGTGATCATCGATGTGCACCCGCACCCCGAGACGGCGCTCTGCGACGGGCCGCAGGCCCTCGTCGACGGTGACCTGCGCGAACTCGCCAAGATCGTACGTGACCTGCCCGGAATCGTCGGCCGCTCGCTGACCGTCGCCGAGCCGGCCCCGAACCCCGCCGGCACCGTCCCGGTCTGACCGCCGCCGCCGCCCGCCGTGATCATGCACTTGTTCGCCCACCGGACCGACCGACTCCCCGGAGCGGCGCCGACTTCTGCAAGATCACGGCGGGAAACCGCCACCGCGCCGTGGCGGTGGGTCAGGCGCCGATGGGCGGCTCGGGGTCGAAGTCCGACGGCCGGGGCGGCTCCGGCCCGTCGGGCCCCAGACGCGCGACCTTCTCGACGCGTACGATCCGGAACCGGCGCCCGGCGACGGTGAGGTCGTCGGCCCGCTCGAGTTCGAGCCGCCGCGCCGCCGCCGCGTACTCCTCGCGTTCCGTCACATCCGGCTGCTCGATGGCGGGCACGATGCCGCTGAAGTAGGCGGCGAGCGTGTCACGGGCCCGCTGCGGCGTGTCGCACGGCATGGTCGCGGACCGCCAGCCGTCGTCGACCTGCTCGGCGACGGAGAAGACCGGCGCCATGATCCGCACTCGCGGATAGGCGGTCATCGCGCGGCAGGCGTCCTCGCGGACGGGCGCGGGCAGGACGCCGCGCCTCGACACCGCCTCATCGAACTGCCGGCCCAGCTCGGCGGTGGACGCCATGGACCCGTCATCCGCGGTCGGGAGGAACTCCCGCACCCGCCCGGCCGCGATGCCGCGGCCGGACGGGCGCGGGTCCGGGTCGGTCGGCCGGGGCGGCTCCGGGGCCTCGGCGTTCATGCGCACGACCTGCTCGACCCGCACGATGCGGAACCGGAGGCCGGCCACGGTCAGGTCGTCACGACGCTCCCGGTCCAGCCGTCCGGCCACCGCGAGGAACTCGCCGCGGGTCGCCGCGTCCACCGCGACCTCCGCGTGCTTCCGGAGCCGCTCCGCCAGAACGTCCCTGGCGGCCTGTGGCGTCGCCTCAGCGGTCGAGGACACCTCCCAGCCGTGCCGCGCCTGCTCGGCGACGCCGAACACCGGCCCCACCATGAGCACCTGAGGGTAGGCCCGGACGGCGCGCAGCGCGTCCGCCGCGGCCATGGCCGAGATCGGGTGCGCCGCCGTCATCAGGTCGTGGAACTTCCGTTCCAGGGCGTCGTCGCTGCGGTCCATGGGGGCCATGCTTCCCGCAACCCCCACCGGCGCGCAGCGTAATCGCCGACGCGGTCACTTACGGGATGGCACGGCGAGGAGCACCAGGCTCGCCGCGAGGAGCAGCAGGCCGCCGACCGCGACCCCGCCGAGGCGCTCACCGAGGACCACCAGCCCGAGCACGGCGGCGACGGCGGGCTCGGCCAGGGTGAGAGTGGCCGCGGTGGCCACCGGGGTGCTTCGCAGCCCCCGCCCGTACAGCACGTAACCCAGAGTCGTGGTGACCACGCCGAGGTACAGCGTCACGAGCACGCCGCGGCCGGTCGCGACCCACACCGGGGAACTCGCGAGCAGCACCGGGAGCAGCAGCACGCCGGCCCCGCCGAAGATGGCGCCCATGACGACGCCGTCCCCCTCACCGGAGGTGATGAGCCGTGCGGCGGTGGTGGCGTACGCCGCGTAGGCGAAGCCGGACAGCAGCGCGAGCGCGACCCCGAGGGGCTCGATGCCGGCGGCCTCGCCGCCGCTGACCAGAGCCGCGCAACCCACGACGGCCCCCGCGGTGGAGGCCACCCACCGCCGGGAGAGGCGTGCGCCGCCGGTCAGCCGGGACAACAGCCCGGTGAACGCCGGTGCGCTGCCGATGGTCACCACCGTTCCGGTCGCCACGCCGGTGTGGTCGACGGCGGCGAAGAAGGCGGTCTGGTAGCCCGCCGCGCACACGGCACCGAGGGCGAGCAGAGCCCAGGTCGCCGGCGTGGCGGTGCGGAGGAGACGGACGAGCGCGCCGCCGCGTGCCCCGATCGCGAGGAGCAGAAGGCCGCCGAGCACGATGCGGGCCGCACCGACCGACACGGCGCCGGCGTCGTCCGGCGCGAAGGTGCGCACGGTGCCCGTGGTGCCCCACAGGGCGGCGGCCAGCAGGATGCAGCCGCTGCCGCCCAGCCGGGCCGATCGGGCCCGGCGGGGCTCGGAACCGCGATGTGCGGACAGACGGGTGGAAGGGCTCACGGAGGGACGCGAAGCGAAGCGCGACGAGAGACGCGTGGAGAGAGAAGCGGAGACACGCGTGGAGAGGCGTGCGGAGACAAGACGTGCGGAAAAGCGCGTGGACACGCGGAACGCTCCTGGACTCGGATCGGAGGGGGACTC
Organism: Actinomadura alba; assembly: GCF_014323705.1. Lineage (GTDB taxonomy): Bacteria > Actinomycetota > Actinomycetes > Streptosporangiales > Streptosporangiaceae > Actinomadura_C > Actinomadura_C alba. The sequence continues at coordinate 123,463 of NZ_JABVEC010000004.1, read as the reverse complement.
TGTGTCCGGGGCGCGTCGCGCGTCGGCGTCAGGCGTAAGGCGTACGCGGAAGGCCGCATCGCTCACGGCGGGCCGGCATCGAGCGTGTCGACGCGGCGGTCATCCGTACGCCGGGTGCGCGAGTGAACCGATCACCCGTGCGCCGGCGGTGAACGCGCGGCGGAACCGATCGGCCGCGAACCGGCGACGAACGCGCGGAAGGGTCGATCGGGATTGCGCCCCGGTCAGAAGCGGGGCGGTCCGAGCTGGGGGGTCCAGTACGCCATGCCGGGGATCCTACCAATCCACCCGCCCCCGCCCGCTCTCCCCCTCCGTGATCATGCGGACATTCGCGGCGCCGCGGGGGCGATCGGTCCGGCCCGCGGCCGGGCCGCGTACCGTACGCCGCCGGCCGCGTGGCGTCAGGAGGCGGCGGGCTCTCCGTAGACGGGGCGATGCCGCTGTGCCGACGTGGCGAGCTGTTCGGCCAGTTCCCCGGCGTCCAGCCGCTTCTCCATCTGCCGGAGGTCCTCGATCTTGGCGCGGGTCTCGGCACGCCTCGGCGCGAGCAGCGTGCAGCAGTCCTCGTCCGGCAGCTCCGAGATCGCCAGCGTGCGGATGCGGCGCGCCTCGGCCATGATCTCGGTCTTGTCCATGCCGATGAGCGGCCGCAGGATGGGCAGCTGAACGGCGTCGTCGAGTGCGGTGATGTTGGTCAGCGTCTGGCTGCTGACCTGGCCCAACGAATCACCCGTGATCAGCGCCGCCCCACCGAGCCGGGCGGCGAGCGTCTCACCGGTCTTGAGCATCAGGCGCCGCTGCGCGATGATCTGCAGCCGCTCGGCCCCGGAGGACTTGATCTGCTGCTGCGCCTTGCCGAACGGCACGACGTAGAGCCGCGAGTCGCCCTGGAACTTGTCCAGCTCGCGTACCAGCGCGTAGGCCTTGTAGATCGACTCGGGACCGGTGAACGGCATGCCGGAGAAGTGCAGGTAGTCCACCCGCAGCCCGCGGCGCATCATGCGATAGGCCGCCACGGGCGAATCGATGCCGCCGGACATGAGCACCAGGCCGCGGCCGCTCATGCCGACCGGCAGGCCGCCCTGCCCCCGCAGCCCCTCGGTGAACACGAAGACCTCGTCGCGGTCGACCTCGATCGCGACCGTGATGTCGGGGTTCTTGAGATCGACCGGCAGACCGAACCGTTCCTGGACCGCGGCACCGACGCGCACAGCGATCTCTGAGGAGGTCATCGGGAACCGCTTGTCCCGGCGGCGCGGACGGACCGCGAAAGTGCCCTTGCGCGCCAGCGCCGGATGCCGGCCGACCAGGTCGATCGCGGCCCGTACGGTGTGCTCGACGTCCTTCTCGACGCGCCAGGCCCGCTGCACCCACACGATGCCCATGACGTCGGCGATGCGGCGGGCGACCGCGTCGACGTCGGCGAGCTTGCGGCTCTCGGCGCGCACGACGATGACGCCCTCTCGCTGCGCCACCCGCACCTGGATGCCGAGGCCCTTCACGGCGGCGCGGATGTTGTTCTGCAGGCGCCGCTCGAACAGATCGCGATTCTTGCCCTTGAGCACGATCTCGCCCAGCTTGAGCAACACGCATGGCTCACCGGCGACCTGCGCCTGCCCGGGCGCTTCCACCGGCACGTCCTCGTGCGGTGGCCGCTGGGCGGGCGGGGGCGTCTCCCCTCGAGCGGTGCCGAGCGTGGGCATGCGTGATCCTCCTGACAACCTGCGGATGTGCCTTCCAGTGTCGCCTACGGAAGCGAACACCGCGACCCGGAAGGCTGTTCCGCGCCGAGGCGGCCTGAGGTGCCTGGGGCGTCGGGCCCGACCCATCGGCGGGCTGGAGCCGGCGAGCGCCGAGGGGAGACAACCGCAGGGTCCCCTTCGCCGGTGAAGGGGACCCGGTACGTGCCCGTTCTCAGTTGTCCCGGAGCTTGCGCCCCTGTGCGTCCGTTCCCCCGTTGACGAGGATCATGATGCCGTCGATGAGCGGCCAGATGCCGCCGAGTCCGCAAGTGAGCCAGGTGGCCGCGATCTGGCCGATCGCCATGCCGTTGTGGCCGGTGTAGAAGCGGCCGGCCCCGAAGCCCCCGAGCAGGATCTGGAGCAGACCCGCCACCGTCTTCGACTTGTCCGAAAGCGGCATCCCGTAAGGATCGACGCCGTAGCCGCCGGACGGGACCGGGGCGTAGCCGCCGTACTGCTGCTGCTGACCGTACTGCTGCTGACCGTACGGGTCCTGCGGAGGCTGCTGACCATATTGCTGCTGACCGTACGGGTCCTGCGGGGGCTGCTGACCGTACGGGTCCTGCGGGGGCTGCTGACCGTACTGCGGCTGACCGTATCCGTAGTTCGGATCCTGCGGTGGATTGCTCATAGAACTGACGTTACTAAGAAGGACGAGACGAACGAGCGGGACTTAATGGAAGTTCCGTAACGATGTTTCCGCTCGTCGACGGCTCGTCACCTGCGCAGCCACCCCCGCCGGAGCCTTCGACGGCGCCGGCGGGGTGGCCTCACGGTGCGGACGGAGCGTCAGCCGAAGAAGACCTCTGCCTCGGTGTAGCGCTCGACCGGGACCGTCTTCAGCTTCTCGGTGGCGGCGCTCAGATCCACCCGGACGATGCCGGTGCCCTGGAGCGCGACCATCTTGCCGAAGTCGCCGTCGGCCACGGCGTCGATGGCCTGGAGGCCGAAGCGGGTGGCGAGCACGCGGTCGAACGCGGTGGGCGTGCCGCCGCGCTGGATGTGGCCGAGGACCGTGGTGCGGGCCTCCTTGCCGGTGCGCTTCTCGATCTCATTGGCCAGACGCTCACCGATGCCGCCCAGACGGACGTGGCCGAAGGCGTCGAGCTCGCCCGCCTGCAGCTCCATCTGCCCGTCGAGCGGGTGGGCGCCCTCGGCCACCACGATGATCGGGGCGTAGCGGGTCTTGAAGCGGCTCTCGACGTACGCGCATACCTTGTCGATGTCGAAGGGCTGCTCGGGGATCAGGATGACGTTGGCACCACCGGCCATGCCGGCGTGCAGCGCGATCCAGCCGGCGTGCCGCCCCATGACCTCGCAGATGAGTGCGCGGTGATGGCTTTCGGCGGTGGTGTGCAGGCGGTCGATGGCCTCCATCGCGATGCCCACGGCGGTGTCGAACCCGAACGTGTAGTCGGTGGCGTTGAGGTCGTTGTCGATGGTCTTCGGCACGCCGATGACGTTGACTCCGCTGTCGTAGAGCTGCCGGGCGACGCCCAGTGTGTCCTCTCCGCCGATCGCGATGAGGGCGTCGACCCCCAGCCCGGCCAGGTTGTCCTTGATCCGTTCAACGCCGCCCTCGACCTTGAGCGGGTTCGTGCGGGACGAGCCGAGGATGGTGCCGCCCCTCGGCAGGATCCCCCGTACCGCCTGAACGTCCAGCGCGACCGTGTCGCCCTCGAGCGGCCCGCGCCAGCCGTCCCGGAATCCGACGAACTCGAATCCGAAGACCTGCACGCCCTTGCGCACCACGGCGCGTATGACGGCGTTCAGACCGGGGCAGTCCCCGCCTCCGGTCAGCACTCCGACGCGCATGCCATTCCCCTCCGTCTTGACCAGGCCCCGATGACCCTCTCGCCCAGACTAGTGGCGGGAAGGGGCTGACCGGGGCACGCGCCCACCCAGGCGCGCTTCGCATCCAATGGTCTAGACCATAGCGGTACGACGCCGACTTCATGGTCGCATCACCAGGAATCGCCCGCATTCCCGCGCACGCGTTCACGGCGGTCACGGGCGCCCGGGGTACGCGGGTCACGGGCACTGTGGTTTTCCGCACCCATCGCGGTGGGGCCGGCGCCCGGAGGATCCGACGGCCGCCCTCATGGTCCGGCGCGACCGGCTTTTCTAGCGTCTTCCACATGATCGTACGAACAGTCGCCCAAGCCGCCACGGCGGAACCGGCGGGCGGATTCGCCGGCTGGGCCACCCAGCTCATGGAGACCCTCGGGGCCCCGGGCGCCGGAATCGCGGTGGCCCTCGAGAACCTGTTTCCCCCGCTGCCGAGCGAGGTGATCCTGCCGCTCGCCGGTTTCACCGCCGCCCAGGGTGACATGCACCTGCTCAACGTCATCTTCTGGACGACCCTCGGTTCGGTCGCCGGTGCCGTCGTGCTCTATTACGCTGGTGCGCTGGTCGGCCGGGACCGCACCCTCGCGATCGCCGCGAGACTGCCGCTGGTGAAGGTCTCCGACCTCGAGCGGACCGAGGCGTGGTTCGCCCGGCATGGGGTCAAGACGGTGTTCTTCGGGCGGATGATCCCGATCTTCCGCAGCCTGATCTCGATCCCGGCCGGGGTCGAGCGGATGCCGATCCTGACCTTCGTGACCTTCACCGCACTCGGGAGCCTGATCTGGAACACCGCCTTCGTGCTGGCCGGCTACGCGCTCGGCGACAATTGGCACCAGGCGGAGCAGTACGCCGGGGTGTTCCAGTACGTCGTCGCCGCCGCGGTGGCGGTCGCCACCGTCTGGTTCGCGGCCGCGCGGGTGGCCCGGGTCCGGCGCGACCGGCGAGCCACGCGAAGCCCAGGCCACCGGGCCCGGCGCTGATCCGGCTAACCTGACCGTGCAGATGAGCGCAACTGGCCAGCCCGCCGAGGGCCTCGCGCGCGCGGACGGCATGGTCGTCGTACGCGTGGACGAGGACGGGACCGGGGGTGCCGACCCCGGGGGCGGCGGCCTGTCCGGGCTGGCCCGCCGGGTGGCCACGCTCGACGGGCGGTTCCGGGTGCACAGCCCTCCCGGCGGCCCCACCACCGTCGTCGCGGAGCTGCCGTGCGAGTGATCCTGGCCGAGGACTCGGTGCTGCTGCGTGAGGGGCTCATCCGCCTGCTCACCGAGGAGGGCCATGAGGTGATCGGCGCGGTGGGTGATGGCGCTGCGCTGATCGAGGCGATCGAGGCGGTCGATGCGGCCCCACCGGACGTGGTGGTGGCCGATGTGAGAATGCCGCCGTCCCACACCGACGAGGGGCTGCGCGCCGCACTGGAGATCCGCCGGCGCTGGCCGCGCGTGGGCGTCCTCGTCCTGTCGCAGTACGTCGAGAAGCGCTACACCACCGAGCTGCTCACCGCCGACACCGAGGGCGTCGGCTATCTGCTCAAGGACCGCGTCATGCAGGTGGAGGAGTTCCTCACGGCGCTCGAGCGGGTGGGCGCCGGCGGGGCGGCCTTCGACCCCGAGGTCGTCAGGCAGCTGCTCGCGCGCACCACGCGGGCCGACCCGCTGGGCCGCCTCACCCCACGGGAGCGCGACGTGCTCGACCACATGGCGCAGGGCCATACCAATGCGGGCATCGCGGCCCGGCTCCACATCTCCCAGAGCGCCGTGGAGAAGCACATCAACGCGATCTTCGACAAGCTCGGGCTGGCGCACGCCACCGGCTACAGCCGTCGCGTCCTCGCCGTGCTCCGCTACCTCGGGAGCTGAGACCGCCTCGGGCGCACCACCACCGCGCGGCCGAGCACCTGCACGATCACGCCCCCGGGCAGCCGGCCGACCGCGACGCGGCGGCGCCGCGGCGGTCCGTCGGGCCGGTACGACCAGTGGGCCTCGCACCCCGCGAGCTCTGCCGCCGCGGCGGGCGGCAGGTGGGCGCGGCGGGAGCGGGCGAACCCCCACCCGTCGAGCCAGGCCCCCCGGGAGGGGGTTCCGGCGGCCCAGTCAGCGAAGGCGGCCGGCCACCGGGCACCGTGGGCCGCGGCCAGCCGGGGCCACGCACGGGCCACCTCGCCGGCCCGCTTGTTCAACAGCGCCCGGGCCGCCACCGCGATCCGCGCCGGGTCGAAGCCGGGCGGCGGCTCGTCACCGGCTACGAGCGCCCGTACCAGCCGCTCCTGTGCGGCGGCGAGTTCCTCGCGCGCCGTCAGCGGCGGATCCGGAACGGGGTCCGGTGTCGTGACCGTCATGTCACGTGCGGAAGGCCGGCGGCGTCGGCGATGGCGTCGAGCTCGGCCCTCAGCTCGCCGGCGGGCGGATACCGGCCGTCGCGTTCGAGCAGCAGCCCCGGCGGGTCGCGCCTGGCGCAGAGCTCGGAGACCAGGGCCAGCACCTCGTTCGGCACCGGGTCGGTGTGGGTGTCGTGATACAGCCCGTCGCGCTCGGAGCCGCCGGCCACGTGCACATAGGCCACGCGCTCGAGCGGCAGCGAGTCCAGCAGGTCGAGCGGATCCTCACCGCGGTTTCGGGCGTTGGCGTAGACGTTGGCGACGTCGAGCAGCAGAAGGGCGTCGGTCCGCGCCAGCACCTCGGTCAGGAAACCGGCCTCGTCGTAGTCCTGGTCCGGCCAGTCGAACAATGTCGCGATCGGTTCGACCGCCAGCGGCACGGGCAGCTCCGCGCAGGTCCGGCGGATGTTGTCCGTGAGCACGTCGAGCGCGGCGCGGGTCCGGGGCACAGGGAGCAGATGACCCGCCTCGATCCCGCCCGCCCGTACGAACGCGATGTGCTCACTGACCAAGGGCGCGTCGAGCAGTTCCGCGCACTCTGCGAGGTGCGAGACGCGGTCGACGGTGACCGGCTCGGCGCCGCCGAGCGACAGCCGCACCCCGTGCGGAATGATCCGGGTGCCCCGGTCTCTCAGCGCGAGCAGTTCGTCGGCGGGATGCGCGGCATGCACCGATTCCGCGATCACTTCGGTGAACCGCAGCCCCGGCAGTCCGGCGACGAAGCCGGCGATGTCCGGCCGCCAGCCGATGCCGACACCGAGGTCCACGGGGGGCGCGACCACGCCGCTCATCCGCCACCGCCGCAACCGCCACCACCACCGCCGCAACCGCCGCCGCTGCCACCGCCGCTGCCACCACCGCCGCCGCCGCAGCCTCCTCCGCCGCAGCCGCTCCCGCCGCCGCAGCCGCCCGAGCCGGCGGCGGCACAGGCGTAGCCGCCGGCGTACCCGCCGTCCGTCTGCGACCGGGAGTAACGCCCGAGCTCGGCCTGCTCCGCAAAGGTGGGATCGATGCTGAGGAGCGCGGGCAGGCCGAACAGCGCGACGCCGAGAGCGGCGCCGTGCGGACCGTACACGGACCACGCGGGGTTCTTCGAAGGGTCGAGATACGCGTGCTCGGCTCGGGCGCTCCGCAGCGCGTCGCCTCCTGCCCGGGTCACCCGCGGAAGGCCGGCGAAGAACAGGACCAGGGCGGCGAAGGCCACGACCGGCAGCAGCACCGGGAGGAATCCGATCGGCTCGCCGTTCTGCGCGTCGACGATGATGCGCGCGATGCCGACACCGATGAGCACACCGAGGGGCAGGGCGGCGAGACGGACCCACATCCGTTCTGCCTCGGTGATCAGGAAGCCGTCTCGCTGGAGCGTCGTGCGGACCCCCTCGAGCGTCTGCCGCACGTGATACTCCGACGGAAGATGCCGGACCCGGGCGGACCCGCGTTGCCGGACGGCCGTCAAAAGCGCCTCGGAGAGCGGCTCGCGCGCCGTGTTCGGCACGTCTACAGCCCGTACGAAACCCTGACCGACCCCGGCGACGGCACCGCCGACCCGCAGCTCAGCGAGCGCGGCGAGGACCGCCATCCCCGGCCCTCCGGCGACGTAGGCCGTCTCGACGGGCCCTAGCGTGCGCGGGACGGCGCCGCCTCGTCCCACGCGCAACCGCAGGACCAGCGCCAGCACGACCAGCGCGACGGCCGCCGTCACGAACAGAGTGATGAACAGTGAGTTGGAGATGCCCCAGGTGTCGCCTTGCCCAACAGTCTGCACAGTCTCTCCCCGCAAAGAGTCAGGGGCCGGGCCCCGCATCCCGGCCCCTTGGTCTCATAGATGCCAGAAGGCCGCGAATGGTTCCGGGTCCTATGACACAAAACACACCGATTTCGCGATCTCGTACGGCCGGGCTTGGCATGGCACGCGCCGCCAGGTCCGGCCGTCGCCCGCACGCCCCACTCGGTCGCCGTCCGCCGCGGTTCGCCCCGCCGCCTCAACTTCCGCCGCCGCAGCCACCCCCACCGCCGCAGCCACCGTCCCCGCCTCCACCGTCCCCGCCGGCTCCGTCCCCACTGCCACACCGGCCACCCCAGCCACTCCAGCCACCGGTGCTCCCGCTACCTCCGCCACCGGCCTGCACGTGGACCTGCTCGATGATCGCGGACTCCTCGGCGAAGGCCGGGTCGACGCTCAGCATCGCCGCCACGCCGAACACGCCGACGCCGTACGCGACGTCGGCCGTCCCGTAGGTCTGCCACGCCGGGGACATCGACGGCTCCAGATGCGCGTGCGTGGTCCTGGCATCGGCGAGCGCCACCTGGCCGGCCGTCGTGACGCGCGGTCTCACGACGAGCCCGGCCACCGTCAGGACCGTCACTCCGATCATGGCCAGCATGAGGACGACCACCGGGGCCCCGTTCCCGACGCCGGCCCCGAGACGGACCAGGCCGATGACCAGCAGCCCACCGAGCGGAACGACGGTGAGACGGAGCCGGGATCGCTCGGCCGCGGTCGACAGGAGTCCCTTGCGCTCCAGGTCGCGCCGGGTCTTGTCGAGCGCTCGCCGTATCCCCAGGTCGGTGCCGAGGTGCGCCGTCCTGACCACTCCATCGCTCCGGATCGCCCTGAACACCTTCTCGATGAGCAGCGCGCCGATCGCGTCGGCGGCGGCGTACGAGGCGCCCGTGGCCTCCAGGCGGCCACGCCCGGCGCTCTTGACGGCCCGGTCGGCCCGCAGCGCCATGACGGCGGCGGCGATCGCCCTGGGCGGACCGCCACCGAGGTAGGCGGTCTCGATCGGATCGAGTGGAGCCTTCGCCGGCCGTCCCCGCGTGATCCTGCGGCGCAGAAGCACCGTCAGTCCCGCGAGCGCGACGGCCGCGACGACGTAACCGGCAGCGAACATCGGATCCGAGATGCCCCAGGCATCCCCCTGCGCGGCACTCGGCATGGCACTCTCCCCGCCGCCGGTGGGGGGCCGGGCCCCGCAACCCGGCCCCTCACCACATAGATGCGCGAAACCCGCGTTCGGTTGACACCTTCGTGCGACGGAACGCGGCCGGTGCGCCCGGCCGACCGGCGCCGCCGTGCTGGAGGTGCCGGTCTGAACCGGTCACTCCTGGTCGAGGCCCTTCTCGATGGCGTAGCGCACGAGCTGAACGCGATTGTGCAACTGCAGCTTGTTGAGGGTGTTCTGTACGTGGTTCTGCACCGTTCGGTGCGACAGCACCAGGCGCTCGGCGATCTGCTTGTAGGTCAGTCCCTTGGCGACCAGCCGCAATACCTCGGTCTCGCGCTCGGTGAGCCGAGGGGTGTCCTCGTCGTGGCGCCGCGGGGCCGCGGCCAGCCTGCGGTACTCCCCCAGCACGAGCCCGGCCAGTCCCGGCGTGAACACCGCGTCGCCCACGGCCGTCCGGCGCACCGCGTCCAGGAACTCGTCACGACCGGCGGACTTGATCAGGTAGCCGGTCGCACCGGCCTTGACCGCGCCGAGCACATCCTCCTGCTCGCCGCTGGCCGACAGCACGAGCACACGCACCGAGGGGTCGGCGGCGACCAGTTGCCGCGTCACCTCGACACCACTGATGTCGGGCAGTTGAAGATCGACGACCACGACCTGTGGCCTCACCGCACCGGCGATCCGCACGGCGGCGCGGCCCTCGCCGGCCGTCGCCACGACGTCGTAGCCGGCGTCGGAGAGGTCGCGGGCGACCGCGTCACGCCACATCGGGTGATCATCGACGACCATGACGCGCAGGGGGATGTCGGTCACGCCGATCACCCTAACCGTCACCGTGCGGGTCGCGGCAGCCCCTCAGGTCCGCCGGCCGGCGCCCGCGTGGGTCAGGAGGAGGGGGACGGCGACGGCAGCGGCGGCGCCGTCGGCTCCTGCGGCACGCCGGGCATCGGCGGGACGCGTCGGGGGAAGGGCTGCTGCTGCTGCCACCGCGGCGGCCATTCGCCCTGCTCCTCACCGTTCCAGTCGGGGCCGTACCACCGTTTCGGTCCGGGCCCGTACGGCCCCGGACCGCGCTCGAATCTCACATAGCGATGCTCTCCACGATCATCGAGCAGATCCAGCAGGGCCACGGCCCCACCGCCGAGGATCGCCCCGGCGATGCCCGCGGCGACGAGCTGGACGGACCGGCGCCGGGCCCAGCCGAAATCGCGGTGCCGTGCCTCCCCCGGCGGCGGGACGGGCTCGGCGAACGGTGGTCGCGGGGGCGGAGGCGGCTGGGGCAGCCCCGGAGGCGAGGGCGGCGGGGGCGGCGAGGCCGGTGGGGCCGGCTCCGCGCCAGGCGTTCCGATACCGCCGTGCTCGTGCCCGGCAACGGCGTGCGGGTCGCCGGGAGGCGGTTCCTGCCGGCTCTCCGCCGGCTGCTCGGCCGGACCGGCCACCCGCTTGTCCTTCTCGTCGGCCATCGTGTCTCCTCGGCTCGCGGCACGGAGTCCCGCGTCGTGGGCGTCATCATGCACGCAGGCGGCTAAGCCCCGTGTAAGACGGGCACGGTGCGGTCCGCCCCACGGGGCAAGGCGCCGGTCGCCCAGGAGACGCGGTGCCGGTCGCCCAGGAGACGCGGTGCCGGTCAGCCCACGGTTCCGGTCAGCCCACGCCCGCCGGAACGCGCATCTCGATCTCGGTGCCCTCGCCCGGCACCGAGGTGACCGAGACGGCGCCGCCGAGGTCTCGGATCCGGCCGCGGATGGACTGCGCCACACCGAGCCGCCCATCGGCCTCCGCCGTGGTCAGCCGATCGGCGGACATGCCCGGCCCGTCGTCGCGGACGCTCACGGTCACGCCGTCGTCATCGCGCTCCAGCAACACCCACGCCCGCGCGCCCTCTCCGCAGTGACGCCGCACGTTGTCCAGCGCCGCGAGGACCGCGGCCTCGATCTCCCGCGCCGTGCGCACGGGCAACGGCACCGACGAGGCCGGCGTGGCGACCGTGACCGTCATCGACGCGTGCGCGGTGAGGAGCACGCGCAGGTCGGCCTCACCTGTGGAGTCGGCCGGACCGCCATGAGAACCGATCAGCGCGCGCAGCGCGCTCTCCTGCTCGCCGGCGAGCCGGCCCAGCTCGGCCGCAGGCCCGCCGAACTCGCTGCCGCGGCGCTGCACGAGGGCGAGCACCTGCAGCACCGAGTCGTGGATGCGGCGGGCGAGCCGTTCCCGTTCACGCGTGGCCGCCTCGAGCTCGATGGCCCGGGCCAGCCTCGCCTCGGCGTCGACGGCCAGCCGCGCGCCGTGCCCGACGATGACCCCTGCGAGGAACACCAGCACGATCCCGTTGAGCGTCGACTGTGTCGGCGCGCTGCCGGCGAGCTTGTGCACACCGAGGCCGGCCACCGAGATCACGAGCGCGGCGACGGCGCCGCGCCCCTTTCCGCCCGACACCGCCCACGTGAGCACGGCCGCGGCGACCCACACCGTCGGCAGCGTGGGGCTCCCTCCGGCGATCCGGTCCGGGGCGTCCACCCAGGCCGTGGCGAGCAGGCAACCGGCCGCCACGGACAGATCGGTGACCAGCAGTGGCCAGCCCCGCCGCCCGGAATCGGCATACGCGTAGACGGCACAGGCGGTCCACGCTGCCATCACCGCCAGCACGATCCAGCCGCCGAGGGGATGCCGGTAGTGCGCGAAGTTCGCGGTGACCAGGACCGCGGCGTACGCAAGGGCGGCGACCCGGAAGACCGCGGCGGTGCGCCACAGGGGGACCTCGAAGCCCATCCGGTTCAGCCTCCGGTATCGGAGTCCCGCTGCGCGCCCGTCTCGTCCGCGGGAGCGGCCCGCCCGGCCGCCTTGTCGGCCATCTCGGCCTTGACGTCGGCGGCGTAGCGGTCGACGTACTCCTGGCCGGACAGCTCCCTGATCGCCTTCATGATCTCGTCGGTCACGGCGCGCAGCACCTGATGGTCCTCGGCCTTGCCGTAGTAACGCGAGAAGTCAAGGGGCTCGCCGAAGCGCACGCCGGGGCGCACCCCCAGCCGTGGCCGGGTCCGGCCGGACGGCATCAGCTCGAATGTGTTGATCATGGCCATGGGAATGACCGGCGCCCGGGATTCGAGCGCCAGCCGGGCGACCCCCGTCTTGCCACGGTAGAGCCGATTGTCGGGCGCCCGCGTCCCCTCGGGATAGATCCCGAGCAACTTGCCCTCGCCGAGCACCCGCAGGCCGGTCCGAAGAGCCTCGTCGCTCGCCCCGCCGCCCGTGCGGTCCAGCGGGATGACGCCCACTCCGCTGAAGAAGAGCCGGTTCACGAAGCCCTTGATCCCCTTGCCGGTGAAGTACTCGCGCTTGCCGAGGAACACGATGGGGCGCCGCAGCGGCAGCGGCCCGAAGAAGTGGTCGGCGAACGACAGGTGATTGCTCGCCATGATGACCGGCCCGGTGCGCGGAACGTTGTGCATGCCTTCGTTGCGGGGGCGCCACACGATGGTGAGGACGGGTCCCAAGATGGCCTTGACCACCCACCAGAACATGCCGCCACCCTTCTTGGAACATGCCTTCGACAGCCTGCCGAACCGGAGATGATTGGACATCCTGCCATCTCGAGCGCGGGTCTCCCACACCCTTGGTGTACGAGCGCAACGCATGGGACGATTCGGGCCGTAGGCTCATCTCAGTAACGCTTGTCGAGGGGAGCGAGGGCTGTCATGGCGCTGAGGCCCGGTCCATCGGGGGAGCCGAACCCGTGAACCGTCGTGGCAACGGGCTGTCCGCAGCCGCATACGCACCGCTGGCCGATCTCGTGGCCGAGCTGGCGGACGCCATGCTCGCCGCGCTGCGCGAGGCGGGCGTGGCCGCATACGCGGCGTCCTCCGCGACCGAGCCCTCGGAGGAGCCTCCGGCGGAGGAACCTCTGGACCGCCTGTACGTGGACACGTCCATGAAGTCCACCGCCGAGAACGTGCTGCACTCACATCTCGACCGGCTGCGCGAGGAGCTCAGCCACGACCCCGGGCCCGGCGCCCGTCCGGCGGACGGGGGTGCCGCAACGGAGACCGAGACCGGCACCGACACGGTCGAGCGCGACGACGACGCCGTCTGGGCCGAGATCGTGGCGTCCTTCGAGAAGTCCCCGAACGACGGGGCGAAGCCCTGGCCCGACGAGGAGGACCTCGACGAGCCCACCGACGGCGAGCTCACCGGCGTCGAGGGCGACGATCGCACCGGGCGGCTGCCGACCGCGCGCGTGGTCGAGCTGTCCGGCGGGTCACCGGCCCCGGCCGCTGACGACGAGGGGCACTACGTGCCGCCGCCTCCGCCGCCACTGCCGAGCGGCGACACCGTCACGCGGACGGCCTGGGCGTCCCTGCTCGGCGGTCCGCTGTACCTGCTGCTGACCGTGCTGCTCGGCTGGGAGGTGCCCGGCTGGGCCGCGTTCCTCGCGGTCGCGGCCTTCATCGGCGGCTTCGTGACACTGGTGCTGCGGATGGGCGATGAGCCGCGCGGCCCCGACGACGGCGCCGTCGTCTGACGGAGCGCCGCTCGAAGATCGCCTGCAGGCCGTACGGAGCCGGTCAAGCGCGCAGGGCGAGTTCCGCGACCACCGGGCGGTGGTCGGTGGCTCTCGCGTAGTCGGCGGTGACCGCGGCGTCGGCGGGCACGCCGCAACCGATGACCTCGACCTCCGGGTCGGCGAAGATCGCGTCGATGCGCCGCTGCGGGCGACGCGCCGAGTACGTGTGTCCCATCCCGGCCGGTGCCGTGGCATAGGCGTCCTGGAACCTTCGCGCGAGCAGATCCCAGGCCTGCCCTCCGGAGTCTTCGTTGATGTCGCCCGTCAGCACGACGGGTGCGCGGTACCTGCACCTGGCCCGCTCCAGCAGGCCGAGCACCTGGCCGACATGGGCCCGCCTGGGCAGGTCGGCCAGGTCGAGATGGGTGCTCGCGGCGATGAGCCGGACGCCCTGGACCTCGGCCACGGCGATCGCGAGGCCCCGGCGGTGCATCCCCGCCACCCGGGTGAGCAGGTGGTACTCCTGATGGAGCACGGTGGCGCGCGGGCCGGCCAGCACCGCCAGGCCCGCCGCCCGGCGCCCGGCGCCGACGGTGAGCCCACAGTGCCGCGCGAACCGCCGGCGCTTCGCGCGCCACAGCAGGAAGCGCGGGACCTCCTGCAAGCACACGAGATCGGGCGCGCATCCGCGAACGACCCGCTCGAGCGCGGTGGTGTCGTCGCGCAACGACCTGATGTTGTAGCTCAGCACCCGTATGGTCGGCACGTCCCCAACGTACCCGCGCGTCCTGCCGGATGATCACTCCGAGCGGACCCGTACCGCAACCTTCACTACCCGTACGCCCCACCAACACCTCGACGCCGGCTGATGAGAGCGGCTCAAGAGCCCGCGAGCGGGCGCGCGGTGTCTGGACTGAGGAGCGAGGGAGCGAGGAACGAGCGACTGAGCGACGAGGGAAGACACCGCGTCAAAGCGCCCGCGAGCCGCCGCGCCGAAGGCGCGGCCATGAGACACGCGTCAAAGCGCCCGCGAGCCGCCGCGCCGAAGGCGCGGCCATGAGGCACGCGTCAAAGCGCCCGCTCGCTGCGCGAGCGTAGCGAGCGCGGTCAAATACGAGCGAGGTCGGCCGCGCCGACGATGCCGGCCGCCGAGCCCAGCTCTGCGATGCGAATGTCGGCGAAGGCGCGGTGGCCACGGCCGGTGAGCATGGTCTCGAACGCGGCGCGCACGGGAGCGAGCAACAGGTCTCCCGCGTCGGAGAGCCCGCCGCCGATGATGAAGACGCCCGGGTCGAGGATCGCCGTCAGGTCGGCGAGGCCCTGCCCGACCCATCTGGCGATGGTCTGGAAGCATTCGATCGCGGCGGGATCGCCTTCCCGGGCGGCCTGGGTGATCTCGGGTCCGCTGATGCCGTTGGGCTCGCCGTCGCCGAGTTCGAGCAGCCGGCCGGCCAGCGCGGGTGAGACGCGCGCGAGGTCGCGGGCCTCGGCGACGAGCGCGCTGCCGCTGGCGTACTGTTCCCAGCAGCCGCGGTTGCCGCAGCCGCAGCGACGACCCTCGGGCACCACCCGGAAATGGCCGATCTCACCGCCGATGCCGAAGCGGCCGCGGTAGAGGTTGCCGTCGACGACGATGCCGCCGCCGATGCCGGTGCCGAGGGTGACGCAGACCAGGAAGTCCTCACCCCGGCCGGCTCCGAACCGCGCCTCGCCCCACGCCATGGCGTTGGCGTCGTTCTCGACGACGACGGGGAGTTCGACCCGTTCCTCGATCTTCTGCTTGATCGGCTCATCGCGCCAGGCGAGGTTGGGCGCGAAGTGGACCATGGCCCGGGCTTCGTCGACGAACCCGGCCGCGCCGACGCCGACCGCCTTGACGTCGACGAACTTATCCTTCAGCAGGTTGACGACCTCGGCGATGACCTCGGCGGTCTCCTTCGGATTGGTGGACGGCGTCGGCCGTCGTACCTGCTCCAGAATCCGGCCATGGTGATCGACAACGCCGGCGGCCACCTTCGTGCCGCCGACGTCCACGCCGATGGTCAGCGCCATGTACCGCATCCTCCTGTTCACATCCGGCGGGCGGTCGCCCCCGGTGGGTTCCATGCCGGCCTGCCGGATTCAGCCGACGTCGATGGGGTCTCCGTCGGTCCCCTGGCGAGGCGGCCTGGAACGGTCGTAGGCCGCCACCGTCTCGCGCATCGCCGCGATCAGTGCCTGGCCGGCGTCCATCACATGCCCGACGACGTCGGTGCCCGACGCGCGCGCGGCGGCGATCGTACGGCAGATCGGACAGTACTGGCACTCCGCAGCACCAGTGGCGAAATGGGACGCCGCACTCTCGTGCGTCGCCCAGCCCCAGACGTCGTCGTCGGCGGGCGCGCTGCTCCGCATCCGCCGGCGCATCGTCACGAAGAGCTTCACGGCCTCCTCGAGGACCTGACCCGACTGCTCGCTCATGGGACCATCATCCACCTCGTCATCGGCGAGAAACCGTACCGCCCCGGCGGCGGCACGCTGGTATCGGTCACCGCTCGACGTGCCGCTTCAGGCCCTTGAGCGCCGAATCGATGATCATCTTTTCGCCCCTGCGCTTGACCATGCCGATCATGGGAATGCGCGAGTCGACGGCCAGTTCGTAGGTGACCTCGGTGGCGCCTTCGCGCTCTTCGAGCCGGTAGGAGCCGCGCAGTGACGTCACCACGTTGCCCTTCTCGACCAGCGTCCAGCGCACGCCCTCGTCGCCGTCCCAGTCGTACGAAAGGCCTATGGTGTCCTTGATGGGGCCCGCGTCGATGGTCATGCGCACCCGTGCCGGCCGGCCGTCGGCACTGGCCTCGAGTACCTCGACGTCCCGGATGCCCCCGGCCCATTCGGGGTAGCCCTCCAGGTCGGCGATGACCTCGGTGATCTCGGGTCGTCCCCTTTTGATCACGATAGTGGAACTCGTCCGATCCGCCATCGGCGTCCGCCCTTCACCTCGTATGCCCCCACCGCGCGCCCCTGGTGAGCCACGTGGAGCGTACCCCCAGAGGATGCACCGCCTAAACCATCAGGACGTACGGCGTTCCGCTGGCCCGGAAGTGACCGACGTTGACGCATTCCGTACGGCCGACCCGCATCCGCCGCGCGAGCGGCTGATGGACGTGCCCGAACAGGACGTACCGTGGCTGCGTCTCGTGGATCAGCTCGAGCACCGCCTCGCTGCCCCGCTCCAACCGCCGCGCGACCGTGTCGTACAGCAGGTCGGGCACGGCGGGCGGGATGTGGCAGCAGAGCACGTCGACCGCCCCGACCGCGGCGACCTTGGCCGCGTAGACCTCATCGTCCAGCTCGTTCGGCGTGCGGTACTCGGTGCGCAGCCCGCCGCCGACGAAGCCGAACCGCAGCCCGCCCAGCTCGACGACCTCGCCGTCGAGCACGCGGTGCCCGTCCCGCAGATAGTCGCCCCACATGCGCGGGAGGTCGACGTTGCCGTAGGTGAGATAGGCGGGGGCCGGCATCGCCTGGAACAGCTGGGCGTACTGGCGGCGGACGGCGCGCTCGATGTGCGGCCAGGCTTCGCCGTCCAGCGAGCCCCACATCTCCTGAGAGAACCGGCGCGCATCGTCGAACCGCTTCTGGGTGCGCAGCGCGATGAAGTGATCGGCGTTCTGCTGGCCGAAGAGCTCGGCGAAGATGCCCTGCGCGTGGTCGGCGTAGTCGATGAACAGGATGAGGTCGCCGAGACACACGAGCGCGTCGGCCCCGTCGGCCGCCCGGGCGAGGGCGTCCACGCGGCCGTGAACGTCGCTCACCACATGGATTCGCATGAATCAACAGTAAGCGCTCACGGGGCCGTGAAGCCTCGGCGCCGCGAGCCGTCCGCCAGGGCACCGCCGGCCGAGAACCACCACAAGACCTAGCATTTCCCGTGAAAACCTATAAACCGGGCGTTTCCCCACATAACCGCTCCAATCGCCCGCCATCAGTAAAAACGTTAGTATTTCCGATTTAGCAAAAGCGTCAAGTCGGGATATCTGATGGTTTGTCGCGCTTGCCGCCGGGGATGGCGTAGGTGGAACACGCGAGATGGAGTCAGATGGTGGGCCTTAGGGACTCATCGTGCGAATCTCTTCATCCCGCAGGCGCATTTCGCACCTTTCGACTTCGAATCCTCCAAGGAGGAACTTCCATGAGAACTCCCATGCGCATCGCAGCGGTCATCGCGGCCCTCGCCTTCGCGGGAGCGGGTGCCGGCCTGACGGCGGCGTCCGCGCAGGCCGCAACGGTCACCCAGGCCATCACCGCGCCCACGTGGGGCGGCGGCGGCGAATTCATCGTCGAGGACGACGACTTCTTCCTCTTCGAGGACGACGGCGACTGCGGCGACGGCGACTTCTGACCTGACCGGAAAGGGCTCCCGCGCCTCTGGGCGCGGGAGCCCGTCGCATATCCGCGCGCGAATTCCCTCTCGTCACCCGGCCCGGAATCACTCATTCCGCTTCGCGAGTTCGGCATTCCGCGTTCTCGTGGTCCGCGACGCCGGTGAAGGAGAGCGCGCTCGGTCAGGGAGAGGCCGCCGGAGTATGCCCTTGGTGGCCCGAGCCGGACCTGCCGTGGTCATCGCCGTCCTGAATGGCGCCACCGAGCTTGTCGTAGAACGGCTGGAGGTTCTGCTGGGTGCCGACGATGACCCACCGGGGGCCGATGAGATAGGTCCCGCCCCATTCCTTCGCCGCGCTCAGCCAGGTCTCCTTGGCCTTGTCCGTGACGAAGGTCAGCATGACGTAGCGGTTGTCGGAGGTCTTGCACTGGCCCTGCCTGAGTTCGGCGGCGTTGGTCTGCGTCTGGAGCTCGCAGCCGGTTCTCGACGCGAGCTGCTCGAGCGTCGCGGCCTTCGCCGCCCTGGCCGGGAAGCTCGGATCGCCGGCCTCACTCGGGGCGGGCGCCCCGCTCCCCCGCGTACAGGACACGGCGGCCTGTGCCGCGACCAGCATCACGAACACCCTCACAACGGCGCGGCTGCGGAACACCATCGATGGCCCTTTCCCTGGGCGACGGCTATGGACGTGCGTGCTCACGCACAGGGATACGCACGAGCCCCCGTGCGGGGTTCACCACACGCCGGAACGCGTCGAAGAAAAGCGGTGAGGTACCCCTCAGCGGCCGGCGGCGGCGACCAGGGCGCGCCACTCCCGGACCAGCCCCGCGCTGACGGGGGCCTCCCATGATCCCTCGGGCCGGGCCGAGCCGCCGACATGGAACGAGCCGACACCCGCGGCCGCCAAAAGCGCGATGTGCCTGCGGCGCAGCCCGCCACCCGCCATCACGAGCCGGGCCGAGTCCGAGTTCTCCGCCACCCGGCGTACGAGCACATCGACCCCGGCGTCGACCCCGCGCGCCGACCCGGCGGTGAGCACGGTGTCGACTCCGGGCAGATCACGGACCGTCCGCCACGCGAGGGCCGGGTTGGCCGCGTGGTCGATGGCCCGGTGAAAGGTCCACGGCAGGGGCGAGACGACCGCGGCGAGCTTGCCGAGCGCCGCCAGGTCGACATGCCCGACCGAGTCGAGGAACCCGAAGACGAAGCCGTCCGCCCCGGCCCCCTTCAGCGTCTCGGCGGCCCTCCGCAGCCGGTCGAGCTCCGGCGCGGTGGTACGGAAGCCCGCGTTCGCCCGCAGCATCACCCTCAGCGGCAGCGACGTGACGGCCCGTATCTCGGCCACGACGACGGGATCGGGGGTGAGCCCGTCCGCGGCCATGTCCGCGGCCACCTCGAGCCGGTCGGCACCGCCTTCCTCGGCGGCCCGCGCGTCGGCGGCGTCCAGTGCAATGACCTCGAGCAGAGCCATGGCCTTCCCCGATCCGATCCCCCCGGAGTTCTTCGAGGTCAAGCCTAGGTGAACAGGCCCGCGCGACCCGGAAAGGCGCACACGCTTGACCTGTCGTTGGCAGGACGCGCAGCAGGCTTTCGCATTGATTGGTCGAACGATGACAGGATTGTGAACACCGTTACCAAGCTGGCGCTACCCATCGGTAACGCAACACGGTAACGTCCACCCATCCATCGCAGCGCTGATCCAAGGAGTGACCGTGCGCGAGTCCAGCGTCCCCGCCTTGGTGGAACTCCCTGATTCCGTCAACCTCGCCGACGTGCCCTTCACCCGCGCCACCGAACAGCCGGGCCGGATCGTCCTTCGGCGCCGGGACGGCTCGGCCTGGCGGGACGTGACCGCAGAGGGGTTCCGCGACGAACTCGTCCGCCTGGCGAAGGGGCTCATCGCCGCCGGCGTTGAGCCTGGTGACCGCGTCGGGCTGATGTCGCGGACCCGGTACGAGTGGACCTTGATCGACTACGCCGTCTGGACGGTCGGCGGTGTCACGGTGCCGATCTACGAGACCTCCTCTGCCGAACAGGCCGAGTGGATCATCGGGGACTCCGGAGCCAAGGCGGTCTTCGTCGAGACCGCGGCCCATGCCGCCACGATCGGCTCCGTACGTGAGAATCTGCCCGACCTCGCCCACGTCTGGACCATCGACGACGGCGCCGTGGGCGACCTCGGCGAGCGCGGCGGCGACGTCGACGACAACGTGATCGACAAGCGCCGCCGGACCCGCACGGGCACCGACCTCGCCACCATCATCTACACCTCAGGCACCACCGGCCGGCCGAAGGGGTGCGAGCTCACCCACTCCAACTTCGTGCTGCTCGCCCGCAACGCCACCGAGGGCGCTCTCGCCGAGGTCGTGCACGCCGGCGACGGATCGACCCTGCTCTTCCTGCCGCTGGCCCACGTCTTCGCGCGGTTCGTCCAGGTCCTGTGCGTCGAGGCCGGTGTCGTCCTCGGGCACGCCCCCGATGTCTCGAACCTGGTCGACGACCTCGGGTCCTACCACCCCACGTTCCTGCTCGCCGTCCCCCGCGTCTTCGAGAAGGTCTACAACGGCGCCGAGCAGAAGGCCTCGGCGGCCGGCAAGGGCAAGATCTTCCATGCCGCCGCCGACACGGCGGTGGCCTACAGCCGGGCCCTCGACACCGGCCGGCCGGGCCTCGGTCTCAAGATGAAGCATGGCCTGTACGACAAGCTGGTGTACGGAAAGCTGCGCGCCGCGGTCGGCGGGCAGGTCGGCTACGCGGTGTCGGGCGGAGCCGCGCTCGGTGAACGGCTCGGCCATTTCTTCCGCGGCGTGGGGATCACGATTCTCGAGGGCTATGGGCTCACCGAGACGACCGCGCCCGCCACCGTGAACACACCGAGCGGGACGAAGATCGGCACGGTGGGCAGGCCGCTGCCGGGAGTCACGGTCGCGGTGGCCGAGGACGGCGAGATCCTGATCAAGGGGATCAACGTCTTCCAGGGCTACTGGCACAACGAGGCGGCCGGCGACGAGAGCCTCAAGGACGGCTGGTTCCACACCGGCGACCTCGGGTCACTGGACGCGGACGGCTACCTGAGCATCACCGGCCGGAAGAAGGAGATCCTCGTCACCGCGGGCGGCAAGAACGTCGCGCCCGCCCCGCTCGAGGACCGGCTCCGCGCGCATCCCCTCGTCAGCCAGTGCCTGGTCGTCGGCGACGGCAGGCCGTTCATCAGCTGCCTCATCACCCTCGACCCGGAGGCCCTCGGTCCGTGGAAGGCACAGCACGGCAAGCCGGAGGGCATGACCGTGGCCGAGCTGCGTGACGATCCCGACGTCATCAAGGAGATCGACGCCGCGGTCGCCGCGGCCAACAGCTCCGTCTCACGAGCCGAGTCGATCAAGAAGTACCGCATTCTCGACGTCGACTTCACCGAGGCGGGCGGTCACATGACGCCCAGCCTGAAGGTCAAGCGCCACACGATCGCGAAGGACTTCGCCGACGAGATCGAGGGCCTCTACTCCTGACCGGCCCCACGTCCGGAACCACCCGACCGGCCGCGCGAACCCGCTGACGGGATCGCGCGGCCGGCGAGCGTGAGGTGCGCGGTCAGCAGCGCTGGCCGCGGTTGATGCAGTTGACCACCCGGGTCATCAGCCGGTCCGGCATCACGTTGGCGAAGTCCCCGTGGTCGGTGACCGGGTTGCGGAGCTGCTCGGGGAAGCTGTCCAGCGCGAAGACCCTCTGCGCGGGCAGGGCGTAGGAGATGGTCATCCGCAGCTGGGGCACCGCGCGGGTCCCCGCCGCGCAGCGGCCCGACCGGTCCGGGAACAGGATGTGGGTACGGTGGTTGGCGCTGTCGAGGTTGGCGCCGTCCCAGCAGCTGGCGAAGTCCAGGATCCGGGTCACCCGGCTGCCCCGCGGGCAGAGCGGGTACTTCGTGGTCACCCGGTTGGTGAATCCCGAGCAGGTCCACTGCGCGCGGGCGTTGGCCGGTCCGTTCGTCGTCGCCTTGGCGTCTCCGGTGACGGTGCGCAGGAAGCGCGGCATGGCGACGACCCGGCTGGTCGGGTTCCCGCGGAACTGCAGGGTCACCGTGGTCGGTGTGAGGACGCGGCCGACGTTGCCGTCCAGGCCGCCGCCCGGGGCGTCGGCGTCGGTGCCCTCCTGGTCGGTCCGGCGCAGCGCCGGCCAGAAGTAGACCGACTTGTCGCCGGACTGGCAGGTCGTCTCGGCCGCCGCGAGGCTCTCGTCCGTCGAGAACCCGTCCGTCGACACGTTGCCCACGTAGTCGTGCACGTGGTGGGCGCCGTTCGAAACGCCGGGTGCCACGATGAAGTTGTCGGAGTTGTGGTGCCCGTCCTGGTTGCGACCGCAGCGGGAGACGAAAGTGCCTCGGGACGCGTTCCGGCCCGGCCGCGGGTTCCGCACGTTCACTCCGACCTGCCGGATGTTCACGAAGTCATCGGCGGACGGCCCGGTCGGCGGGGCCTCCGGCGCCTCGGGGGGCTGAGCGCCCGCGTCCGGCGGCTCCCCCGCCCCACCGGACGGGTCCGCCGACGGCTCGACCGTGACATCGGCCGACGGATCGGCGGACGGATCGGCGGTGGGGACGCCCGGGGTCGGCGTCGCCGCGGCCGCGACCGGGGACGCGTTCAGAATCGTGGGTTCCCGGGTCGCTCTCGCCACCACCGTTCCGGCGACGAGCGTCAATACGGACAGCAGCGCCAAAAGACGCGCTTTCTTCGACATGTACATCTCCTGGGAAAAGGAAGCTGATCGGCTGATCGGCCACCGGAAAAGACCTCAATGAGCAGTTGTGAAGGGGCGCTCTCCGGCGTGGCGGCCAGACTCGAAAGCAGGGGGGATACGCATCACAGATCTCCAGGCCGTGCCGCTGCCCGCAGCGCCCGGTCCTCTCGGTGCTCTTTTGCCGGGCCGCGGCGAGTCCAGCGAACCGCAGGCTCTGTGGAACTGGACTCGTCGCGGCCCAACACGGTGCCCTGCCTGGGGGGATAGGCAGGGGGGCTACACCATGACCGATTCGAGGCGCGGATCTCGTGGACCCTCGGGACGGGAGAATCACTGCCCGCGCCACCGATCCTGGGTCACGAACCCGGCGACATTCAGGTTGTGGTTCTCACCATGCCGCCGATGCGCTTTCGGTACGGCACCACACTCCTTCCGCCTCCATTGCAGATCCGACGGGGATCACCAATGGGTACGTAAGAGATGGGGGCCGGGTTCACCGGAATCCGGGTTCAGTGGAGATCGCGGTAAAGGCGCGGGAAGTCCACGAGCCCGGTGCTCTCCAGGTACTGCATGTGCCGTGCGACGATCTTGAGACCGCGCTCGGCGAAGGCGCGGATCACCGGGTTCCCGGTGTTGGCGCGCACCTGAGCGATGATGGCGAAGACCTTGCCGTGGGCGACCCGGAGCCGGTGCACGAAGTGGCGGTCGTAGGGGTCTCCCTTCAACGCCGTCAGCTCGGCCATCCACGTCTCCTGCTCGCGCGTGGGACGGGTGGGGAGCACCACACCGAGCTGCTCGGCGACCTTGCGGACGTCCGCGTCGAGCTCCGCGTGCTCCTGCGCGAGGTGCGCGCCGATCTCCTTGACCTTCGGGCTGCGGGCGCGCTGCTGGGCCTGCTGCCCGGTCGGGGCCTCCCACAGGCCGGCCTGCCGGACCTTGACCAGGAGGTCCCGGTCGGTGCTCTCCAGCGGGCCGAAGCGGGTCTCGACCCGCGCGCCCGGGCGGCTCTGCCCGGTCTGGCCGTCCGCCGGATACACCGGTGGACGCAGGATCACGTACCCGACCGCGACGACCACCATCACCAGCGGGGTGGCCAGCCAGATCCTCTTGCGGCGCCGCAGCGGACGCCATCGCTTCGGCATGCTCAGTTCCTCCTCTCGGCCCGGACGTCCGGCGTCGTCAGACGCAGGGCGAGCGCCGGGCACATCGCGACGGCCCGTCGCGCGTTGCTTTCGACCCACGGCGGGATCCCGGTGTTCAGCACGATCGGATAGCCGTTGCGATCCAGCCGGATGATTTCCGGCACCAGATGGGCGCAGAGCCCGTGGCCGTCACAGCGCGTCCAGTCGACGGCCAGCCTGCCGTCGCCGCCCTCGATCATCGGCAGGGGCAGGAAGCCGCGTACCGGGAGACCGCATCCGCCACGGACCTCGTGCACTGTCAGGTCCTGCTCGAACACCTCGATGGCCGAGAGGGCGAACCTGGCCGTGCCGTCGGGGTGCGAGCAGGCGCCCCGGCCGCGGCCGATGCTCGCGGCCCGGCGCACCCCCTCGGGTCCGCCGCTGCCGTCGGCCAGCGCGTTGAGCGCCCGTACGACGTCGGGCAGGCCGAGCCGGCAGGGGCCGCACTGCCCCGCGGACTCGGCCGCGAGGTAGGACGTGATGCGGGTGACCTCGCCGAGCGGACACGTGCCCGGTGACAGCGGCAGGACGATGCCCGCCCCGAGGGTGCCGCCGGCGGCGGTGAGCCCCGCGCGCGAGACGGGCACGTGGGTCGCCACCGCGGGTGTCAGCCAGCCGCCGTGGTACCCACCGACGAGCACCCCCTGGCCGGCGGTCGTGCCGCATCGCTCCAGCACGGTGCCGAGCGGCGTGCCGATGGGCGTCTCCACGACCGTGCTCCCGCCCACCGTCAGCAGGACGGTGCCCGGCTCGGTACTGGTCCCCACGCCCGCGTACAGGTCGGCCCCCAGCGAGCTCAGCACGGCCAGCTGGGCGAACGTCTCGGTGTTGGACAGCAGCGTGGGGCGGCCGTCCACGCCGAAGTCGGCGGTGCGGACCTTGACGCCGGGCGGCACCGGCGTCTCACCGTTGACCGCGCGGACCACCGCGCCGCTCTCGCCCGAGATGAACCGCTCGGTCAGCTCGACCAGGCGCACGGGCAGCTTGCGCTCGGCGATGGCGGCGCGGATCGAGCGGAGGGCCGGCCCCTTCCCCGCCACCGCGATGATGATCTCGCGGCTCTCCAGTGCGTGCGCCGCGATCACGGCGCCGTCCAGGACCAGATGGGGGGCGCGGGTCAGCAGCACGTGGTCCTTGAGGCTGCCGGGCTCGCCTTCGGCCGCGTTCACCACCACGGCGATGTCGCCGGTGGTCATGTGCCGGCCGACCGCTCTGAGCTTGCGGGCGAAGGGGAAGGCGGCACCGCCCCGGCCGCGCAGATCGACCTGGTCGGCCATCGCCATGAGCTTGCTGAGGCGGGGTTCGTAGAGCCTGCCGTGCACCGCACGATGGCGGTCGAGGTCGAGCCGCTCGAATCGGTCGAACCCGAGCGTCAGCCTGGGCGCGTCGACGTGCGTGACCATCGGGCCCATGAGCGTCGGACCGGTCACCGGGACACCTTGATCCGCTCATTGGCCGCCTGCTGCGCGGAACGGCTCGCCTCGCGGGCGGCCTTCCGCTTCGCGGCCTTCGACCGGGACTCCTCGGGCAGTTCCTCCTCGCCGCCGCGGGGACGTACGGTCACCAGGCCCCGCGCCAGCAGCGCGACGCCGACGCCGGCCACGCACACCAGGTAGCTCCAGGTCACCCAGACGGGCGCCTGCCGCCCGGCGAGCAGGCCATGGATGATCGCGAGGATCCAGGCGGCGTAGGACAGCCAGTGCAGGGCACGCCAGAGCCACGGGCGGCGACCGGTCGCGAAGCGGGCCCGCGCCACGCCGGTGAGCGCGACGATGATCATGAGATGGGCGGCGACCGTGCCGAGTGCGATGGCGGACGTCCGGCCGATCGGCAGGAGCACCTGAACGACGTCGGCGTTCCTCGTGAGGATCTCGATCACAACGTGCGAGACGAGGAAGGCCATGGAGATCAGGGTCGCGGCCCGGTGCAGCGCCTGCGCGAGGATCCGGTGCTGGATCTTGAGGATCATGCGGTCTGTGGCGACGAGCCCGGCGACCATCGACACCGTCAGCCCGACCAGCGTGAACACACCGCTGTAGAAGTCCATGAAGTGCTGGATCTCGGTGACGACGACCGCGCCCGCAGGCGTGGCCGCCCCGATCAGCACACCGGCGGTGACGGCGATACCGGCCGGAACCAGCCATCGCACCCCGGGCTTCTCGGATTGTGGGGTATCCACTCACGGACCTCCCTATTTCTCTTCAACCGTTATGTCTGGAATGTCACTGACAAGAGGCGGATCGGGAGGAACGATGTCGGTCGGCCCGAAATTGGCCATCGACTCTCCCGGCATCACCTGGAGCACACCGCGCTCGGCCCAGCCGAGCAGCGGCTTCGCCCGCTCCTGAAAGGTCCACCCACCTATTCGCAGGCCGTTGAGAGGCACGTCATCGGCTCCCTGCCGGATGGCGAACCGCACCTGCGGCCGGCCGGCGGGGGCGCCGCCGCACGAACGGTCGGTGCCGATCCGCCCGAGGTAGTCACCCTGC
This sequence comes from Actinomadura alba, assembly GCF_014323705.1. Lineage (GTDB taxonomy): Bacteria > Actinomycetota > Actinomycetes > Streptosporangiales > Streptosporangiaceae > Actinomadura_C > Actinomadura_C alba. Next base: position 97,283 of record NZ_JABVEC010000004.1, on the reverse strand, counting down.
TTGACGGTTCCGCCGTCCGGCACGTCGGTGACCTTCGTCATCTCGTAGTACTGCGTGGCCAGCCCATTGGGGTGGATCACCAGCAGGAGGCCCTTGTCGGACTCCGTGGTGCAGAAACGGTAGAGGCGCCCGTCACCCGCGGCCAGCACCCGGCCGTCCCCGCCCCGGAACGCCACGGCCCCGAGCGGGCGGACGCTCTCGCTCGCCCCCCGGTTCGCCATGATCGTCCACGCGTCTCCCGTACGCCACGGCAGCATGAGGCCCTCAGCGGAACCGCTGTCGGCGTCCGCGTCGCTGTAGCGGATGAGCAGTCGCTTCTCCGCGGCGGGGATCATCGCCACCGGCGCCTGCCGGACCATCGGCGAGAACTCCGGCGAGCCGGACAGCGCCATCCGCCATACGCCCTCGTCCCACCGCGCCATGAACAGCGTGACCTGCGGCATCACCGGCTGATCCGTCGGCGCCGGAATGGCCGTCGTGCCCAGTGCCCAGGTGCGGTCCCGGCTGAACCTGGTCGTGCCGACCACCGGCGGCCGGCTCGGCCGGACGCCGTACAGCTGCCGCGCCGCCGGGCCCCGTTGCGCCAGGGTGAACGTACTGACCTGCTGGGTCAAGGTCTCGGTGGGCGGCGCGACCCGTGTCCGCGACGGCGTCGACGGCGGTGGGCGCGGGCTCTGCTCGGGGATCTGGAGGAGGATCTCTCCGTCCGGCGGGGCCTCGGCTCTCCCTGCGAGCAGTACCCGCTCCACCACCGCGACCAGCGAAAGCACGATGACCATCACCACGACCATCCCGGCTACGGCCACGCGGTTGGCGAGGCGAGCCGTGCGCTCAAGGAACACGACCGTGTTCTTGCCATGCCTCCTGGCCACATCCCCTCCTCCACGAATCAGGCGCACAGCGAAGGGGTCGACGGCGCCACGACCGTAATGCCGTGGGGTGCCGCTCCCCAGACGCCGAGAGAATCCAGGCGGGAGCATACGCCCCAAAGACCACATCGATACTGGAAAGTAACCGGATTTACTCGAATCTCGTCAAAAGCGCGGCAAGTCAGAAAAAACTTTGGCATCCGGTGAACCCTCGACCTCTGCCGTACGTACTGCATGGCGACAATCGGTCGCACCGGGCAACCGGCCCGGGGAGGAGCGACATGGCAATGCCCAGCCGCCCCGGCTTCCGCCGACGGGGCAGGTCGGCGCCCGTCGGTGAAATGGACCGACGGGCCGGTCAGCATGCGCGTCCGGGCATGCCCGATCCAGGTTCCACCCCCGACGGGGGCAGGCCCCCCGCCGATGTGATCCGCCTCACCGCTGCGCTGCAGGGTGACGCCGGTGGAACGGAGGCAGCGATGGCAGGTCATGGCCGGGGTTCGGCCGGACGAGGCGGGTCGCAGGTGGGGCAGCTCATCAAGCTGCGACAACTGTCGAAGCCCGGCCGCAGGAAGGGCGCCGACGAGGCGCTCGCCGCAGCGCTCTACCGTGATTTCCATGAGCCGCTGCTCGGCCTGGTCATCAAGCTCACCGCCGGAGACCGGCAGTGGGCCGAGGACATCGTGCAAGAGACGCTCCTTCGCGCGTGGCGTTCCGCCGACCAGCTCTACGGGGACGAATCACTGATGCCCTGGCTGGCGACGGTGGCCCGCAGACTCGTGATCGATGACTGGCGCCGGCGCAGATCGCGGCCCATGGAGGTCAATGACGATCCGCTCGAGGAGATGCCCGACACCGATAAGTGGGAACAGTTGCTCCAGTCGATAACGGTGAACGAGGCACTGCGTTCGCTTTCCCCCGTGCACCGTGAAGTGCTCGTCGAGACCTTTCTTCGCGACCGCTCGGTCAATGAGGCCGCCAAGGTCCTCGGTGTACCAGTGGGTACGGTGAAGTCACGATGTTTCTACGCGTTGCGTGCCCTCAGGGTCGCGCTGGGCGAGACGGGACTGGCACCGTGAACGGACGCGTGGAACACACCGATGTCGCCGCCTACTCTCTCGGCCTGCTCGAAGAAGAGGACAAGCGCGCGTTCGAACTGCATCTTCTGCAGTGCCCCGCGTGCCGCGAGGAGCTCCGTGGCCTGCGTGGCATCTCCACGCTGATGCACGGGCTCGACAAGAGGCTCGCCACGCCGACGCCCGCACAGGGCACCGACGACCTGCACGTGCTGCTCCGCCGGTGCTCCGAGACCCGGCGGCGGCACAGCCGGCAGCGGTGGCTGGTCGCCGCCGCCATGCTGATCGTCCTGCCGGTCGGAGGCGGCCTGGCCTGGTCGGCGCTGAACCCGTCCGATCCAGGAACGGGCGGCCGCGGCGCGACGGCCTCACCCCGCGCCGCCGAGCTGCTCAGCTCGGGTGAGCGCTTCACCGGAACCTCGCCGACCGATGTCACGGCCACGGTCGCCGTCGAGGGCAAGGCGTGGGGAACCGGCGTGACGCTTCAGGTCACCGGAGTCCAGGGGCCGCTCCTCTGCCGCCTCGTCGCGCTCGACCACGCCGGCGGTGAAGAGACCGTGATGAGCTGGCAGGTGGCCGCGCCCGGCGACCGGACCGCCGCACAGGCCGGGCCCCTCGTCATCAGCGGTAGCGTCGCCACGGCGCGCGACCAGATCAACCGGTTCGAGATCCGCGCCTCCGACGGCGAGGTCCTGTCCACCGTGCCGGTCCAGTGACCGGCCGAAGGCGCATGCCGGGCACCGCCGCGGCCGCCGTCCACACGCGCGCCGCTGACCGGCCTCCGGCCCCCGCTCCCGAACGCACGAGTAGTGTTCTGCTCATGCGGGTGGTCATCGCGGGTGGACACGGGCAGATCGCACTGCGTCTCGAGCGGATCCTGTCCGCGCGCGGCGACACCGTACTCGGGCTGATCCGCGACCCGGCACACGCCGGCGACGTCACCGCCGCGGGCGCCGACCCCATCCTGTGCGACCTCGAAGCGGCCGGTGTCGGCGAGCTGGCCGCCCACCTCGCCGGAGCCGACGCGGTGGTGTTCGCCGCGGGCGCCGGCCCGGGCAGCGGAGCGGCCCGCAAGGACACCGTCGACCGCGCCGCGTCGGTCCTGCTCGCCGACGCCGCCGAGCGGGCCGGCGTACGCCGGTTCCTGCAGGTCTCCTCGATGGGCGCGGGTGAACCGCCCCGGCCGGGCACCGACGACGTGTGGGCGGCCTACGTCAAGGCGAAGGGCGCGGCCGAGGACGATCTACGTGGTCGCGACCTCGACTGGACGATCCTGCGGCCCGGGCGGCTGACCGACGATCCGGGAACCGGCCGGGTCACTCTCGCCGCGCCCCCCGTTCCGCGTGGAGCGGTCAGCCGGGACGACGTCGCCGCCGTCCTGACCGCGCTTCTGGACACCCCGGCCACGCGGCGAACGCTCGAACTCGTCGGCGGGGAAACCCCCATTGACGAGGCCGTCCCCCGGGGCGCCGGGTCCTGACCCGTCCGGGGCGGCAGCGCCGTCCGCGAACAGGATCGTGTCCGGCTGGGCCTTCGGCACTCTCCGCGTCCGTGACGCTACCGGATCACATCACCTCGGAACCGTAAATCCACATTTCGACCGCAGATGTCCGCATACTGCGTAAGGTTTCGCCCCATGGCTCGCTAAAAGCCAGCCCGCCCGCCCCGGGTGCCCGCACGGCCTCCGGCACGCCGGGAGAAAACGATCAATCGATGTGACAGGGATGGAAGCCTCAACGCTGGAATACATGAAGACCACTCAAGTGCAGCGCCGGGTGCCGTGCAGATCATCGTGCACCAGATGGAGGAGACGCCGCTCATGACACTGCTGTGGCGTGTCCTGGCCATGATGATCTTCTGCTCCGGCTGCCTCGACTCCGGACCGTCCAGGACGTCCGGCGCGGACCGGTCCGGGGCCACCCCTCCCGCCGGCGACGAGGCGGCACCGCTCCCGCAGCCGGAACCAGAACCGGAACCGGAACCGGCCATGTTGACCAAGGCCGAGGCCGCCGAACGCTACCTCGAGAGCGTGCGGCCCTACAACGCCGCCCTGGACGAATTCGAGACGGCGGCCCGTGCGGACCGGCCATGGACGGAACTGCGGGTACTGGCCGGGCGGGTCGCCGCGGCCAACGCAGCGCAGGTCCGGATCCTCCGTGCGACGACCTGGCCGGAGGAGGTGCGCGGCGAGGTCACCGCACTGATGGCCGCCTCCGTCCGGGCCGGCCGGTACTGGAGCACCGCCGCCGGAGCGGACGAACCACAGCGGTTCAGGGCGGCCGTACTCCGCGCGGCGGGGCTGTCCGGCAAGCCGGAGGCAACGGCGCTGCGTCACGCACTCGGCCTTCCCCCGCAGCCCCGCGGCTGACGTCGACGCCGCGGGCCACCGACCGGCATGACCTCGTGCTCGCCCGCTCCCCCCCGAGCGTCGCCGCGCCCGGCCGGTGAGTCAGCCGGTGAGAATGTCGCCGAGCCGCTGGGCCTGGACCTCCCAGCGCCACTCGCGCTCGACCCAGGACCTGCCCTTCTCCCCCATCGCCCGGCTCCGCGCGGGGTCCCTCAGCAGCCCGCTGACCGCGTCGGACACGGCGCTGACCGTGCGACCGGGGACGACCAGCCCGGTCTCGCCCTCGAGCACGGCATCCGGAGCACCGCCGGAGTCACCGGCGATCACCGGCAGCCCGGTCGCCGACGCCTCCAGGTAGACGATTCCGAGCCCTTCGACGTCGAGACCTCGCCGGCGGGTACGGCACGGCATCGCGAACACGTCGCCGGCGTCGTAGTGCGCGGGGAGTTCCTCCCAGGGCACCGATCCGGTGAACCGCACGGAGGAGGTGACCCCATGCGACGCGGCGAGATCCTCCAGCCGCCGGCGGTGGGGACCGCCGCCGACGAGCAGGAGCGCGGCGTCCGGCACGGCGCGCAGCACCCGCGGCCAGCCGGCGATGAGCGCGTCCTGTCCCTTACGGGGGACCAGCCGGGACACGCAGACCGCCACGGGCCGGTCGGTCAGGCCGTGCCGTCGCCGGATCTCGGCGCCGCCGGCACCGGCGTGGAACGCCTTCTCGTCGACCCCCGGGGCCAGCCGCGCCATGCGCGCGGCAGCGCCGGACGACAGCACGCGGACCATCCGGGAACGGGTGTACTCCCCCAGGTAGGTGAGCACGTCGACCCCGTCACCGATGCGTCGCAGCAGCGATCCGGCCACCGGCAACTGCGCCCAGCCCGCCTCGTGCCCGTGCGTGACCGCGACGAACCGCTCCACCCCGTACCGCCTCAGCGACGGTGCCAGCAGGCCGAGCGGCGCCGCCGCGCCGAACAGCACAGTGTCGCAACCCTCGGACCGGGCCAGCCGCCCCGCCCTCCGCAGCACGGACGGCACCGGCAGCATCAACGAGGTCGGGTGGCGCACGACCGGGAACGGCTGCTCGGCGTCGAACTCTCGCGCGCCCTTCCACGAGGGGGCGTACACCACGACCGAACCGGGCGGCCGGCGCAGCGCGAGGTTGTGCACGAACGCCTGGATCCCGCCCGGCCTGGGCGGGAAGTCGTTGGTGATCACAAGTGTCTTGGTCATCGCGGCCAGCATGCCACGCCCGCCGGCGGCTCCGGCGGCGGGGCGGTGGCCACGGACACGGACACGGACGAGCCCGCCACCCAGGACGGGTGGCGGGCTCCGGACGTTCGCGGGGCCGGGCTCAGCTCCGGTCGCCGGTTCCGCTGCCGGAACCGATGGCGGTGGCCCGCTCACCGTCCTCGACGGCGGCGTGCTCACCGTCACCGTGACCGTTTCCGTGGCCGTTCCCATGGCCGGCCTCGATCGGGATCGAGTCGACGTTCCAGAAGCGGTTGAGCCGCAGCCGCAGGTGACCGAGCGGGTTCCGGCTGCCCGGGGCCGGGATGCCGTTGTCGTCCCGGGCGGCCGGCAGCGACTTGCCCTCCTCCTTGCTGAGGATGACGGCCGCCTGCTCCTCGGGTGCCTCAAGGTGCACCTCGATGAACTCACCGCTCGGCATCATCTTGATGACGCCGCTCTCGTAGCCGTGTGCCATCGTCGCGGCGTCGCTGCGTTGCAGGCCCAGGCAGATCCGCTTGGTGATCATAAAGGCCAGGAACGGCCCGAGGAGCACGGCGAACCGGAAGAACCAGGTCGTGGCGAACAGCGAGACGTGGAACCGCTCGGCGATGACGTCGTTGCCGCCGGCCAGCCAGAGCAGGCCATAGAAGGTCACCACGGCGACACCGGTGGCCGTGCGCACCGGAGCGTTGCGCGGGCGGTCGTTGATGTGGTGCGACCGCTGGTCGCCCGTCGCCCACCGTTCGATGAACGGGAACAGCGCGGCGCCGGTGAAGATGATGCCCAGCGGGACCAGCGCCGGGATCATCACGTTCCAGCTGAGCGTGTGACCGAGGACGTTCGTCTCCCAGTTCGGCATGAGCCGTAGAGCGCCTTCGAGAGCGCCCATGTAGAAGTCCGGCTGAGAACCCGCAGAGATCGCGCTCGGGTCGTACGGCCCGAACAGCCAGATCGGGTTGATCTGGGCGAACGTCGCGAGCAGCGCGAGCACTCCGAAGATGTACAGGAAGTACGCGCCCTGCTTGGCCATGTACAGCGGGTAGAACGGATAGCCGACGACGTTCTGGTTGGTCCGGCCCTTGGTCGGCATCTGGGTGTGCTTCTGATGCCACATGATCATCAAGTGCGCGACGATCAGTGCCAGCATGATGCCCGGGATCAGGAGAACATGGATCGTGAACAACCGCGGGATGATGCTCTCGCCGGGGAACTCCCCGCCGAACAGGAACAGGTAGAGGTACGTGCCCACGACGGGGATCGACTGCGCGACCCCCTGGAGGATCCGCAGACCCGTGCCGGACAGCAGGTCGTCGGGGAGCGAGTAGCCGAACAGCCCCTCGAGCATGCCGAGCGTGAACAGGCCGATGCCGATCAGCCAGTTCAGCTCGCGCGGCTTGCGGTAGGCGCCGGTGAAGAACACCCGCAGCATGTGGGCCATGATCGCGGCCATGAACAGGATGGCCGCCCAGTGGTGGATCTGCCGCATGAGCAGTCCGCCGCGCACATCGAAGGTGATGTGCAGCGTCGAGGAGTAGGCCTCGCTCATCTTGACGCCGTTCAGCTTGGTGTACGAGCCGTCGTACACCACCTCCAACATGCTCGGCTTGAACCAGAGCGTGAGGAAGGTGCCGGTGAGCAGCAGGATGACGAAGGAGAAGAGGGCGATCTCACCGAGCATGAACGACCAGTGGTCCGGAAAGGCCTTCTTCATGTTGCGCTTGAGGAAGGTCGACGAGCCCAGCCGGTCGTCGAGGAAGGTCAGCGGCGCGTCCACCGCCTTGGGTGCCTGTACGTCGCTCATCCGCGCTCCCAGAAGCTCGGGCCGATCGGCTCGGGGAAGTCGGCGGTGGCCACGAGGTAGCCCTCGTCGTCCACCGAGATCGGCAACTGTGGCAGGGGCCTGGCCGCCGGACCGAAGAGAACCTTGGCGCCGTTGGTCGCGTCGAAGGTCGACTGGTGGCAGGGGCACAGGATGTGGTGCGTCGTCTGCTCGTACAGAGCGGCGGGGCAGCCCACGTGCGTGCAGATCTTGGAATAGGCCACGATCCCGTTGATGTGCCAGTTCTCCCGGCCCTTGACCGGCTTGAACTTGTCCGCGGGAATGTTGATCAGCAGCACCGCCGCCTTGGCGATCTCGTTGAGCGGCTCATGTGTCTTCTCCACACCCTCCGGGATCACCGTGATGATACCGCCGGGCGAGTTGAAGTCGCTAGCCTTGAGCGGGGTCTCCGTGCCGTCCACCAGAAGCCGGACCCCCTTCTTGCCGGAGCGCTGGGCGGCCTTGGCCGCCTCGCCCCAGAAGGTGTGGCGCAGTCGCTTCTCCGGCAGCGGTCCGAGGTCGCGCAGCAGGAGGAGCGGCGCCAGGCCGAGCGGGGCCACCGCGAGGAGCAGGGTGCGCCGGAGCAGCGGCCGCTTGGTGAGGCCGGTCTCCTCGGCGCCCTGAAGGAAGCTGTCTGTGAAGCCCTGCTTCTCCTCCGGCGGCGTGGCCAGCTCGCTGCGCTGTTGGACGAGCGGCTGGGTCGTCATGACCCGGCGCACCCAGACCGTCACGCCCATCGCGATCCCGAGGAACGCCACCGTCATCGCGCTGCCGAGCGCGTAGTTGGATTCCCGGGCTCGGTGGATGCCGTGCATGCCGCCGTCGCGCCCGCTGAAGCCGATGAAGTAGACGATGAAGGCGAGGCTGCCCAGGAAGGCCAGGAGGAAGAACGTCGCGACGACGCGTTCGGCCTTCCTCGCCGATCGTTCGTCGAATTCCACGCCGGGCCTGTCCGCCGGCGGCCCCTCGTCGGACGCGATCAGTTGCCGCTCCCCGGCCGGAGGCGGCGTTCCGATCACGCGCTTCGGGGCGCGGCCTTCGCCACCATCGGTGCCACCGGTGGCCTTGGGCTCCTGCGAGCCTTCGATTTCGTTGTTGTCAGTCATGCTGCTTCTTGGGCTTCCTGGCAGTGATCCACATCGCGGCGAGGACGAGAAGGCCCATGCCGACCGTCCATCCGGCGATCCCCTCGGCCACGGGTCCGATCCGGCCCAGGCCGTTGCCGCCCGGGTTGGGCTCCTCACGGGTCTGCACCACGTAGGCGATGATGGCGCGCTTGGCCTCGGGCGTCAGCGTGGTGTCGTTGAACAACGGCATGGCGTACGGGCCGGTGAGCATGGCCTCGTAGATCTGCGTCGGCGTCGACTCGTCCAGCGGCGGAGCGTACTTGCCCCCGGTCAGCGCGCCACCGGACCCCGCGAAGTTGTGACACTGCGCGCAGTTGGTCCGGAAGAGCTTGCCGCCGAGCGCGACGTCGCCCTTCTCGGGGTCGACCTGCTCCGGAGCCGGGATCGTGGGGCCGCCGCCGAGCGACTGGACGTAGGCCGCGACGTCGGCGACGTTCTTCGGGTTCCGGAACACCTCTACGGGCTTCTTGCGCGGCATCTGGGCGCCCGGGTTCATCGCGGGCATCCGGCCGGTGCTGACCTGGAAGTCGACCGACGCGGCGCCGACACCGATGAGGCTCGGCGCGATCTGCCGGCCCTTCTCGTCCTTCGTGCCCTGGGCGTTCAGGCCGTGGCAGCTCGAGCAGTTCTGGTTGAACAGTTGCTTGCCGTTCGCCATGTCCTGCGCGGCGGCGGCCGAGTTGCTCGCCTCAGCGGTATCGGCCTTGGGCGAGAACCCCGCGTAGACGACGCCGGTGGTCGCGAGCGCGACCAGCACGACGGCGTAGCCGGCCCAGGGGCGCCGTCGCCATGCGGTGAACCGTTTCACGAATTTCCTCGTTCCGGGTTACTTGATCAGGTAGATGGTCGCGAACAGGCCGATCCACACCACGTCCACGAAATGCCAGTAGTACGACATGACGATCGCGCTCGTCGCCTGCTCATGGGTCCAGCGTTTGGCGGCGTAGGTGCGTCCGAGCACGAAGAGGAACGCGATCAGGCCGCCGGTCACGTGCAGCCCATGGAACCCCGTGGTCAGGTAGAACACCGAACCATAGGCCGAGGACGACAGGCTGAGACCTTCGACGGTGACGAGCTTGTGGTACTCGAAGAGCTGCCCGCCCACGAAGTAGGCACCCATCAGGAAGGAGATGAGGTACCAGATGCGCAGCTTGCGCACGTCGCCGCGCTCGGCGGCGAAGACGCCCATCTGGCACGTGACGCTCGACAGCACCAGGACGACGGTGTTGAACCCCGAGAACGGCAGATCGAGGTGACCACCCGGCCACTCGCCGCCCTGACCCTTGGTCACCGAACGGATCGTGAAGTACATCGCGAACAACGCCGCGAAGAACATGAGCTCGGACGACAGCCAGACGATCGTCCCCACACTCACCAGGTTGGGACGGTTCGCCCGAGCACGGGGTGCTGTCTCTATCGCGGATGTTGTTGCCACGGGCAGCATTATTACGGCACCTGCCCGCCGAGCGTGCACGACCCCCCGTAGTAGCCGCTCTCCGGCCGATCAGTGCCACCGTACAGCCGACCCGGTAGCCTTGCCCGCATGAGCATCGCCGGCCCTTTGCACTCCGGCGGGGAGTCGTCTCCGACCTCCGCCGTCATGAAGGTTCTCGTCTACAGCGACGACGCCAACACCCGCGCCCAGGTACGGATGGCGATCGGCCGCCGGCCCGCGGCGGATCTCCCGCAGGTCGAGTACGTGGAATGCGCGACCCAGCCGGCCCTGATGTCGCTGCTCGACGAGGGCGACATCGACGTGGCCGTGCTCGACGGCGAGGCGCAGCCCTCCGGTGGCCTCGGCATCTGCCGGCAGGCCAAGGACGAGATCTACGATTGCCCGCCGGTGCTCGTCATGATCGCCAGGCGTGACGACGGCTGGCTCGCCACCTGGTCGCGCGCCGACGCCGTCGTCGGCCGGCCGCTCGACCCGATGGCCCTCGCCGCCGCGGTGGCCGACCTGATGCGGCAGCGGGCGTCCCGCCTGCCCGCCCTGTAGTAAGCCGGCCCGACCGGCCGCACGGGCCGACCGCCCGACCTTGAATCATAAGGGGAACTCCGGTGAACGCGACGGCCCACGACCAGCCGCCCACCTGGCCCGCGCTCCTCAATGCCCTGATCGACGGCGAGTCGCTGTCGGCCCGGCAGACGTCATGGGCGATGAACGAGATCATGGCGGGTGAGGCGACCGATGCCCAGATCGCGGCCTTCGTGGTCGCCCTGCGCGCCAAGGGCGAGACTGTCGCCGAGGTGGCCGGGCTGGCCGAGGGGATGCTGGCGAACGCCACCCCGATCACCGTGCCTGGCAGCATCGCCGAGCTGGTCGGCACCGGCGGAGACCAAGCCCATACGGTCAATATCTCGACCATGGGCGCGATCGTCGCGGCGGCGGCGGGCGTGCGGGTGGTCAAGCACGGCAACCGCGCCGCCTCCTCCTCCTGCGGCTCCGCCGACCTGCTCGAGGAACTGGGCGTGGCGATCGACCTGGCGCCCGAGCCGACCGCCAGGGTCGTCGAGGAGGTCGGGATCACCTTCTGCTTCGCGCCGCGGTTCCACCCGGCCATGAAGCACGCGGCCAAGACGAGGCGAGAGCTCGGCACCCCGACGGTGTTCAACTTCCTCGGCCCGCTCACCAACCCGGCCCGCCCGACCTCGCAGGCGGTCGGCGTGTTCCATCCGCGGATGATGGAGATCCTCGCGGGGGTCTTCGCCGAGCGTGGCTGCTCGTCGCTCGTCTTCCGCGGCGATGACGGGCTCGACGAGCTGACCACCACCGGGACCTCCACCGTGTGGGTGGTCCGCGAGGGCACGGCCGCCAAGGTCACATTCGATCCCGCCGATCTCGGCATACCGCGCGCGACGCTCGACGACCTCCGGGGCGCCGACCCCGGCTTCAACGGCCGGGTGGCCCGCCGGGTGTTCGCCGCCGAGCCCGGCCCGGTGCGCGACATGGTGCAACTGAACACGGCCGCGGCGATCGTGGCCGCAGAGGGCACGCCGGAGCCGGAACGGCTCAACGGCGCGCTCAAGGAGGCGTACGGGCGGGCGAGCGAGGCACTCGAGTCCGGTGCCGCCGCGGCCCTGCTCGACCGCTGGGTCGGCGTCTCCCAGCGCCTGCGGGGCTGAACCGGGCCCGGCCCGGGACCCGCCCCACAGCGAAGTTCCTAGTCGGCGTCGGGGAGGCCGAGCGAGAAGGTGGCCTCGAGATCATGCTGCGAGTACGCCTGGAAGGCGATGTGGGTCTCGGTGTGCACCACGCCCGGGACCTTGTTCAACCGGCCCGGGATGACCTCGGCCAGTTCCTCGTGCCGGCGTACCCGGACCATCGCGACCAGATCCGAGTCCCCCGTGATCGAGTAGACCTCGCTGACGCCCTCGAGACCGACGATCGCCTCGGCGACCTCGGTGATACGGGCGACTTCGGTCTTGACCAGCACGATCGCGGTGATCACAGACGCCTCCTCGGTGCGGACATCCCGACCCTATAAGAGTGATTCCGGCGACGAGACTAGCGCCGGCTGCCGAGGACGGCCGCTCGGCGGAGCGCGGGCGCCCGGCGGGCCCACAGGCCGAACGCCGCGCCGGCCACGAAGCCGTAGATGTGCGCGACGTAGGCGACGCCGTCGTCGGCACCCAGCATCTGCCACTGGAGCAGGAAGAACTGCCCGAGCAGCAGCCAGGCGGGTAGCCGGATCGGCGGGACCAGGGCGATGGTCCGCGATCGCGGAAACATGATCAGATGCGCCCCGAGCACGCCGGCGATCGCCCCCGAGGCGCCGATGAGCGGCACGGTGGTGTCCGGGTAGGTCAGGGCGAAGCCGTAGGCCGCGACCAGCCCCCACAGCAGGTAGGAGAGCGTGAAGCGCACCCGCCCGAGCCGGTCCTCGGCCGCCTGCCCGAAGACGAACAGGAAGATCATGTTGCCCAGCAGATGAGTCCAGTCACTGTGCAGGAACATCGACGAGAACGCCGAGAGCCAGGGTCGCTTCTCGAAGGGCCGCGGCCGGCACTGCTCCACGATCTCGTCCGGCAGGGGCTCCTGCCGGTTGGTCATCAGTTCCCTGGGGATGGCCCCGTGCTGGTGGGTGAAGGTCACCTGGGCGCACTGGCGCTCCCGCGCCTGCGTGGAGGTCTGCGCGAAGCCCGCCATCGGCGTGAGCAGGAAGACCACGACGTTGATCGCGACCAGCAGGTAGGTGACCACCGGCGTGCGCCGGGTCGGCTGGCTGTCATAGAGGGGCAGGGCCACTCGCGCGTTCTCCTCTGCCCTCCGGCGACGGCTCGGCGATCAATGTACCGGTCGGCCGGTCCTCCGGTCGGCCGCCGCCCTTCGGGTTTCCCGCCGTCAAGGGCCGGTGTGGTCGCTCGCGCGTAGAACGCGCTCGCAGCGGGGACGTGAACATCTGCAAGATCACGCGCTTCGCTGGCGTGATCTTGCAGATGTTCACATAGGGGGGTTGGCGTAGGCCCGCTGGATGCGTTCGCGCATCCCCTCGGCACCGTGGACCGGGCAGCTCCACGTGCCGTCGAGCTCGACCAGGCGGGCACCGGGCGATTCGAGCCACCGCAGCACGCACTCCATCTCCTCGACGCTCGCGGTGCCCGCCGGCCCGGCCGCCGGGGCGACCGTCTCGGCGGTCGCGATGACCGCGTCGACGTGGGCGCGTACCGCCGCGGCGGTACGCGCGTCCGGCGGCACCACGCCGGAGCCGGCCAGCCGGCCGTGCCGCACGACCGCGAGCTCCCAGCCGCCGCCGAACCCCGGCCGGGCGGCCACCAGCTCGGCGCAGCCGGACAACGCGCTCAGCCGCTGGCACCGGGCCGCGGCACGGACGAACGCGGCCAGCCGGTCCCGCTGCTCGGCGGCCTCCTCGTAGCGGAGCTCGCCGGCGAGCCGGTCGATGCGGGCCTGCAGCGCGGCGACGACGGGCCGCGCGTCGCCCTCCATGACGGCCCTCGCCAGATTCGTGTGCCGCTCGTAGCCGGTGATGCTCTCGCGTCCGTCGCAGGGTGCCCCGCACCGGCCGAGCTCGGCCAGCACGCACGTGCGGGCCCGGCCGTGCTCGATCAGGCGCGGCGTCAGCCGCTGCGTGCACTGCCGCAGCGGGACGGCCTCGTGCAACGCCGCCCGCGCCTCCTCGGCCACCCTGGTGGACGGGAACGGCCCGAGGTACGGCGTCAGGTCGTCCCGGCACTCCCGGACGACCGACAGGCGCGGGAACGGCTCGGTCGTCAGTTTCAGCCAGATCGCCCGCTCGGGGAAGCGGGAACGCCGGTTGTACCGGGGTTTGTGCCGGGCGATGAGCCGCAGCTCACGGATCTCGGCTTCGAGGCCGGTCGCGCAGACGATGGGGCGCACCCGCTCGGCGATGCCGATCATCTCGCGCACGCGGCGCCTGGTCTCGGACGCGGTGAAGTAAGACCGCACCCGCGAGCGCAGGTCGGTGCTCTTGCCCACGTAAAGGATCTCGCCCCCGGCGTCTTCGAAGACATAGACGCCCGGCACGCTGGGCACGCCTTCGGCCAGGTGCCGTTTGCGCTGCTGCTCGGGCGTCGGCGCCTTGGCGAAGGTCTTGAGCTCCTCGAGCGACTTCGCGCCGAAGGCGCCCAGGCGCTCGAGAAGCCCGTGCAGCACATCGACGGTGGCGCGGGCGTCGGCGAGCGCGCGGTGGCAGGGCTCGGTCGCGGTCCGGAAGTAGCGGGAGAGAGTCGCCAGCTTGCAGTTGGGGACCTCGTCGCGGGTGAGAACGCGGCGGGCCAGATCGGCGGTGTCGACGACCGGGAAGGCGGGCCAGGGATGGCCGCCGGCGGCGCAGGCCGCCCGCAGGAAGCCCAGGTCGAAGGGCGCGTTGTGGGCGACCAGCACGCAGCCGCGGGCGAACTCGAGGAAGGCGGGGAGCACCGCCCCGATCCGGGGCGCCGCGGTGACCATCTGCTGGGTGATGCCGGTCAGCACGGTGATGAACGGCGGAATGGGGCCACCGGGGTCGACGAGGGTCGCGAACTCTCCGAGCGGCTCGCCACCGCGCACCTTGACCGCGCCGATCTCGGTGATCGCCGACTCGGCCGGGGAACCGCCCGTCGTCTCCAGGTCGACCACGACGAACGTGACGTCGGCGAGGGGGGTGCCGAGATCGTCGAGGGTGCCTTGAATGCCTCCGCCGGTCGCCATGCGGGCGAGGGTATGGCCCCGTACCGACATTCCGGGGCTCCGGTGTTATGGGCGGGCCGACACGCTGAGTGCCCGGCACGTCTACTCTGGTTATCGACGCGGACGCGCCTCCGCCGATCGGGCGAGCGGCGGTGCCAGTGGCCGCGAGGGCACCGGCCCGGCCGGTCACGGGCCCGCCCGGACGGGCACCTGGCCGTCCGGGTGTTCCGGGACGCCCGGGCCGCCCTCGGCCGGTCAAGGTCCGCGTTCGGTCCCGCCACCGGCAGAGCCCGTGAGGAGCACGATCATCGATACCGGCCCGGAGGAGCACCTCGACGGACCGCTGCCCGAGGCGGTACGGCAGCATGTCGTGGAGGCGGCCGCGGATCTGATCGGTTCCATGCCCGCGGCCGAGGTGCCGGTGCCGCTGCGCGTGTTCGCCAGGTTCGAGCCGCGCAAGCGCGCCAGGCTCGCGGCGAGCCAGATCGCCGCTCACCTGGAGAGCGATGCAGGCTTCCGCGATCGCGTGGCCGGGCCGCTGCGCACGACCCATCCCGAGCTGGTCGAGGCGGTGGTCGCGTCCGCCGTGCCGCCGGCCGCCGACCCGGTGCAGGTCGCGGCCATCGCCTACCTGCTCCGCCCGTCCGGGTGGACGGCCCGGGTCGCGACCGCACGGGCCGAGTTGGAGCGCTCGGCCAGCGCGGCCGAGGAGGCCGCGGCCGAGCGGCAGATCGCCGCGTTGCGTGCGGAGATCGCCACGGCCAGGTCGGCACGCGCAGAGGAACTGGACAAGATGCGAGGCGAGCTCCGCGACGCGCGCGCCGAGATCGCGGCACTGCGCCACAAACTGCACGACGCGCGAAAGCAGGCCCGAGCGGCGCGGGAGAACGCGGACGCGGCCTCCGCCGAGGCCGCACGTGAACGCGCGGCCACGACGGCCGCCACCGCGGCCATGGACAAGGAGCTGCGCAAGCTGCGCGGCCGGCTGTCACAGGCCGAGGCGGCCGCCGAGAGCACCCGCAGGGCGGCCCGTGAAGGACGCAACGTCGACGACGTGAGGCTGCGGATGCTCCTCGACGTCCTGGTCGACGCGGCCCAGGGGGTGCGCCGCGAGCTCGCCCTGCCGTCCACCATCGCCCGGCCCGCCGACGCCGTGGGGGCGATCGAGCCGGACAAGGGACCGCACCGCGCGCTGCCCGGGCGGGCGCTCTCGGACGATGATCCGGCACTGCTCGAAAGGCTCCTCACCCTGCCGCAGGTGCACATGATCGTGGACGGCTACAACGTCACGAAGACGGGGTACGGCGATCTGCCGCTGGCCGACCAGCGGAGCCGTCTGCTGGCCGGTCTCGGCGGGCTGGCGGCTCAGACCCGCGCCGAGGTCACCTGCGTCTTCGACGGTGCCGAGCTGGACGCCCCCGTGGCGATCGCCGCCCCCCGTGGCGTGCGGGTGCTGTTCAGCCATCCCGGCCAGACCGCCGACGAGCTCATCGGGCGGCTCGTACGGGCGGAGCCCGAGGGCCGAGCGATCGTCGTCGTCTCGTCCGACCGCGAGGTGGCCGACGCGGCGCGAAGGGCGCGGGCCAGGCCCGCCCCCTCCACCCTCCTTCTGCGCCGCCTGGGCCGGTCCTGACCGCCGCGGGCCGGTGAACGGCCGCCACGGCCGCGGTTTTGTCGGTCCGGCCTCCTAGCGTCGTCTCAGTCGAACGGATCGCCACGACGGAGGAGGAGCGGTGCTGATCGAATGCGACAGCTGCGAGGTCCGTGACACAGGCTGCGGCCAGTGCGTGGTGACGGCACTGCTCGGTGTCCCGGTGGCGGGCGAGGTCGACATCGGCGACGAGGAGCTTCGCGCGCTGGACGTTCTCGCCGGCGTCGGCATGGTGCCGCCGCTGCGGCTGAGCGTCCGTGGGGCACGCGCCTCGTGACCACTTGTGTGCGAGATGTGGTCAAAGAGCCGTGAAATGCCACAAGTCATGCTGAATCGGTTGTGACTGCTGTGCCCCTTCACTAAGGTCGTCCGCTGTAGTAAGTGGACAAGGGCTGTAGTAGACGGAACAGAGGAGGCGTGCCGCAACCGTGGCTAACGAAGGTTCGCGCCGGGTGCAGACCGTGGCGTGTCTCGCGCTCGCGGCGGTGCTGGCGATGCCGGCCGGTACGGCCTATGCCGAGCCCCGGCCCACGCTCTCCCAGGCGAGGGCGCAGCTCGAGAAGCTGGACAAGCAGGTCGGCCAGCTTGTGGAGAAGTACAACCAGGTCAACGAGGACCTGAAGGCGGCCAGGCGGAAGCTCGCCGTGAGCAGGGCGGCCGCGAGCAAGGAGCAGGCGACCTTCGAGGAGATGCGCAAGAAGATCGCCGAGATGGCGGCGACCGCCTACATGACCGGCGACTCCGGCGACGTCACCGGCTTCCTCTCCACCGACAACCCCCAGGCGGTGCTCGACCAGGCGGCGGTCTTCACGCATCTGTCCGAGAACCGCGCCTCACAACTGGGCCAGTTCCTCGCCGCCGCGCAGCGGATGCAGCGCGAGCAGGGCCAGGCCAAGAGCGCCTATGACCGGGTCGCCAAGAAGCAAAAGGAACTGCGCGAGCAGAAGAAGACCGTCGAGAAGAGCATCTCCAAGCAGCGCACCCTGATCGTGCGCCTCGGTGGCTCTGCGCAGGCGCCCAGTGGACGCATCGGAGGGACCTACACCGGGCCCGCCTCCGGCTCGGCGCGCACGGCGCTCCAGTACGCCTACGCGCAGCTGGGCAAGCCGTACCAGTACGGAGCCGCAGGGCCCAACACCTTCGACTGCTCCGGGCTCACGATGATGGCCTGGCGGGCCGCTGGGGTGAACATATCCCGCACGACGTACACCCAGTACAGCGGCAGCCGGCGGGTCGCCTACGGTGATCTCCAGCCGGGCGACCTGGTCTTCTTCAGCGGCCTCGGCCACATGGGGATGTTCGTCGGCAACGGGCAGATGATCCACGCGCCCCGCACCGGCAAGAACGTCGAGGTCGTGAGCATCACCTCGGGCTACTACCGGCAGAACTTCTACGGCGCGGGACGCCCCTGACCCTCGCTGACCCCACTCTGACCCCGTAACGGGCCTGGTTTGACCAGGCCCGTTACTTTTTTTGTCTGCCTATTGCCTTCCATGGGTTGTTTGGTACTGTATGTCCACTTACGGCGCCCACCATGCGTCGCCGCCTCACCCGGCCGACCCGGCTAGCCCGTGGCAAGCGGGACGCGTGCACCACGCACTGGAGCGTGATCACGGCAGCCTCGATATCGGGGTCGGTCCGGTCCAATCACACATTCGCGTCGCTTCGATCATGCCTGGGGGTCATGACCCCGCAGGCGGGCTCCGGCCCATCCGGATCGGAGCGGCAACGCCGAGTCCGCATCACGCGGAGCCGGGGACCCAAACCCCCGCAGGCCCAGTCTCTCCCGCACCCCATGGTGCGGTGCCGGAGTGCTGTGCCCGCGTGGACCCCGGGGTGAATCGGCGCGCCTCCCCCGAGTATTTGGCGCGCCGTAGGGCGCCTTCCACGCCCGAACCCGTCAGCTAACCCGGTAGGCGTCTGGAAGAAGGAGAACGACCTTGCCCGACGCAGACGACCGCCCCCCAACGGGCCGGCGAATGAGACTCGCCGGTTGCCTCCTCACGGCGGCCGCCGTACTGGTCCCGGTGACGGGAACCCTCCAGCCGGCCCAGGCCGGCACCCTTCCCTCGGTCCCCGCCGCGGGAAACCCCCAGCAGACCCAGGTGCCCGCGCCGGACGAAGGCGGGACCGGCAAGGACAAGGCCACCTGGGCCGAGCGGCGGCTGATCGGCATCGCCGCCGTGACCCACGCCAAAAAGAAGATCGGCTCACCGTACGTCTGGGGCGCCACCGGTCCGAACACGTTCGACTGCTCGGGCCTGGTCCAGTGGGCCTACAAGAAGGCGGGCGTCAAGATCCCACGCGTGACGTACGGCCAGTACAACAAGATCGACCAGAAGGTCACCTGGAAGAAACTCGCCGTAGGCGACCTGGTGTTCTTCAACGCCAAGGGCCATGTCGGGATCGTCTCCAAGCGTGAGGGCGACAAGCTCTGGATGATCCACGCTCCGTACACCGGCTCGTATGTCAAGCAGGTCAAGCTGAACGACCACCGCCGCCAGACCTTCGCCGGCGCCGTCCGCCCGTTCTGATCCATCGCCGCCATCGCACGCGGCCATCGCACTTCCTCACGAAGTTCATCAAGTTCATCGAGTTCTGACCGCATCGGGACGCCCCGCACCGGGGCGTCTCCCGCCGAATCCGCGACATCGCGGAACCGGGGACCCAATCGCGGTGTTCCAGGGCGTTTCCTGGAACACCGCCGGGGTGAATCGGTGGTGCCGCCCACGTATCCGGGCGGATCGACCGTAGGGCACCTTCCACGCCCGAACCCGACAGCTAACCCGGTAGGCGGCATGGAAGGTAAAGGAGAACGCAACTCCATGTCCGGGAAACACCGAATCACCACGCTCGCGATGCCCCGCTTCGCCGGCACCCTGGCCGCCGGCCTCGCGCTGGCCGCCGGCCTCGCCGCCGCGACGCACCCGGCCGAGGCCACGCCCGCCGCCTTCGAGCCTCGGCTCGCCTCGGCGGCCATCACCTCCGGCGACATCGTGTCGGCCATGTCCAGGGCCGACGCCCTCGGCTCCAAGATCGCTTCCAGCTCGTTCAAGTCGATCACCGAGCCGGAGGCCGGAGCCCAGTCCGCAGCCGGCACCGGCTCCTCCGACGGCACCTCCCCGCACGCGCCGGTCACCGCCGCCGAAGTCATCGCGCTCGCCAAGAAGCAGGTGGGCATCAGCGAGACCGACGGCTACGGCGGCGGGACCAAGTACCAGCGGTGGTACGCCGGCACCGAACGGGCGAGGGAGACGGTCGCGCGGGACGGCGGCTCGGTCGACGCCTACCTGAACGCCGCCTGGTGCTCCATGTTCATCTCGTGGCTGGGCCACAAGCTGGACTTCGGCGACCAGATGGGCTCCGACGCCTGGACGATCGCGCACGCCGAGTGGTTCAAGGAGCAGGGCCGCTGGGGCCACAAGCCCAAGCCGGGCGCCGTCGTGTTCTTCTCCTGGAGCGGCGGAGGCGGCATCTACGACATCGACCACGTCGGACTGGTGATCAAGAACCTCGGCGATGGCCGGATCAAGACCGTCGAGGGCAACACCAACGACGCGGTCACCAAGCAGGTGCGCTCGACGGGCATGGTCGTCGGCTACGGCTACCCGGACTACGCCGGGTAAAGAGCAGGTCCCGCCGGTGCCGTTCACTCGGGCATCCCGACGGGACCACTAGGATCGCGCGCATGGAGCCCGAACCTCCGGGGCAGCCGTCGGCGATCACACGCCCACCCGATCGGCGATCGCCGCGGCCACTCGCCGCGGCGATCGCCGTCGCGGTGGCCGTGAACCTCGTGTCGGGCATCGGCTATGTCGCGGTTGCCCAGGACCACCCGCCGCCGGCCGACCCGGCGGCGGGCACGGCGCCCTTCGGCTCGGCGGCGCGGCCAGACCCCCAGGCGGTCGGCGCGGTTCTCGCCGGGCGGGCCCGCGCGGTGCGCGACCATGACCGGCAGGGCTTCCTCGCGACCGTCGCCTGGGCACCACCGGCCTTCCAGGCCGACCAGGCGCGGCTCTTCGCCAACCTGGTCACGCTGCCGCTGAGCGGCTGGCGCCAGGAGCTCGGAACGGCGGAGCCGGTCGTGACCGGCATCGGCGGCTCGACACTGCGGATCATCGTGCGCTACCGGTTGCGCGGGTTCGACCGGACCGAGGTCGCCCATACCCAGTACCTCGCCTTCGGCCACCGGGCGGCCACCGGCTGGGTGATCACGGGTGACGGCGCCGCCCACGGGCTGAGCGACCACCCCGAAATCTGGGACGCCGGGCGGCTCACCGTCGTACGCGGTCGGCGCAGCCTGGTCATCGGCGACCAGCCTGTCGGCGCGCGGGGGGCCGAGCCGAAGAGGACGCTGCGCGACATCGCACGGCGCCTCGACGCGGCGGTCCCCGTCGTCACCGGGATCGTCGGCCCGAGGTGGGACCGCCGGGCCGTGGCGCTGGTCCCGACCGACCGCACGCAGGCCGAGGAGCTCGTGGGCGGCGGGCAGGACCTCTCGAGGATCGCGGCACTGGCCACCGCCTCGCAGTACGACGAGGGGAGGGCGGCGGGCGGAGACCGGATCGTCATCTCTCCGGCGACGTTCGCCCGGCTCACGCCACAGGGGCGGCGGGTCGTCCTCACCCACGAGCTGACCCACATCGCCACGGGCGGCGCGCGCGACGGGCGTACGCCGATGTGGCTGATCGAGGGCCTGGCCGACTACGTGGGGTACAAGAACACCCGGTTCAGCGTCCGCTCGGCCGCACGCGAGCTGCGCAACGAAGTGATCAGAGGGCATCTGCCCGACGCCCTGCCCGGCCGCGCCGACTTCGACGGCTCCTCCAGCCGACTCCCCCAGTCCTACGCGGAGGCCTGGCTGGCCTGTCGCATGGTGGCCGATCGGTACGGCGAGGCCGCCCTCATGCGGCTCTACCGTGCGGCGGGACGGCGGGGCGACGTCGCCGCGTTCGCCGAGGTCCTGGACGTGCGCCCGGCCGAGTTCACCCGGATGTGGCGGGACTACCTCAGGAAGGAACTGGCGTGAGCGACGGCCCGCGGCCCGGCCGCGACGGTGAATTCGATGCCGTCCCGGCCGGTGATCACGAGGATCCCGGTACGCCGCCCCTCGGCGCCGTACCCGAGAGTCCCCCGCCCATCGCCACCCCGCCGGACACCCCGCGCGGCGACGGCACCACGCGTCCGGCGCCGGCCGCCGGAGCCGAGCGCAGGCCACGGACCGCGGCCGCGGTGGCGGCCGTGGGGCTCGCCCTCGCCCTCGTCGTGATGCTGGCCCTCACCACGCCCTGGCGGCCCCTGAGTGGGCCCGTCCCCGGTGGAACGGTCGCCCCCGACGCCTCCCGGGACTTCACCGCCGCTCAGATCGCCCGGGCCGCCGCGTTCGATGGGGCGATCAGCCTCCCCGCGTACCTCAGCCTGGCCCTGAGCCTGCTCTCCGTACTCGTACTCGGCCTGACCCCGCTCGGGGCCCGGCTGCTCGGCGTCGTCATCCGGCCGGCCCGCCGATGGCCCCTCCAGCTCATCGTGGCCGCGATCGTACTGACGGCGGTGCTCCGCATCGTGACGCTGCCGTTCCGCGTCTGGGCCGAGACGATCTCGCGACGCCACGGGCTCTCCACCCAGGACTGGGGCGGCTGGGCACAGGACCAGCTGAAGGGCTTCATGGTCGGCGTCATCATGTGGATCGTGGTCCTGGTCCTGCTGCACGTGCTCGTACGCCGGTTCCCGCGGTACTGGTGGACCGGCGCGGCCGCCGGTGGCGCAGCACTGGTCGTCGCCGCGTCCTTCCTGTACCCGCTCGTGTTCGAGCCGCTGTTCAACTCGTTCCGGCCCATGCCCGCCGGGCCGGTCCGCACCGAGGTGCTGCGGCTGGCCGCCGCCGACCACGTGCCGATCAGGGACGTCCTGGTCGCCGACGCGTCCAGACGTACCACCGCCCTGAACGCCTACGTCTCCGGATTCGGGTCGACCCGCCGCGTCGTCGTCTACGACACGCTGCTGAAATCGGGCCGGCCCGACGAGATCAAGCTGATCGTCGCCCACGAGCTCGGCCATGCCAAACGCGGAGACGTGCTGTACGGCACGCTCATGGGGGCATTGGGGGTCGCCGCGGGCGTGTGCGTCCTCTACCTGCTGATGACCTCCCGGCGGTTGCTGACCCGCGCCGGCGTCGCCTCCCCCACGCCCGGCACCGGCCCGCCGGCGGCGGCCGATCCCCGGTCCTTCGCCCTGCTGCTGGCGATGGTGACCGTGCTGCTCCAGCTCGGCGGCCCGGCGCAGAACCTCGTGAGCCGGCACATCGAGGCACGCGCCGATCGCCACGCCCTCGACCTCACCGGTGACCCCGCGACGTTCACCCGCATGCAGCGAGCCCTTTCGGTGCGCAACCTCAGCGACCTGCGCCCGAATCCGCTGGAGTACGTCCTGTGGTCCAGCCACCCGAGCGGTCCCGAGCGGATCGCGATGGCCCGGAACTGGGCGCGCCTGCACGGCAGGCCCGACCCGCCACCGCTGGCCGGGCGCTGAGGACCACGCGTACAGGCCGGCCCGATACCGGGCCGGCCTGTACGGGCCGCCGTCCGACCTGCCGGTCAGCGGCTCGGTGACGGGCTCGCCGGGCGGGCGGGTGTGCTGCCGCCCGGCGCGCCCGATACGCCGGGCGTGAGACTGGTCGGCGTGCCCGGCGTACGAGTACCCGGCGTGGCGGTGCCCTGCGGCCGGCCGCCTGGGGTGGCCGCCGCGCTCGGTGTACGGCCCGGCGTGGCCGAGGTCGTCGGGCTCGCCGTGCCGTCGTCTCCGCCCGGCCGGGCGGGCGGCGTTCCCGAAGGCGCCCCGGGGATGCGTTCGGTGACCACCGGGCGCTTCAGGGCGCTTCCCTTCACCCAATCCGGCCAGGACAGCTGCCAGTAGCCCCAGCCGTTGTCGGGCTCGAGCTCCCGGCTGGATCCGGTGATCTTGAAGGGGTCACCGCGGTAGCTGAAGTTGTGGAACCAGATGGCGTTGGAAGGGCTCATGTTGACGCAGCCGTGGCTGACGTTGCTGTTGCCCTGGGAGCCCACGGACCACGGCGCGCTGTGCGCGTACTCACCGCTGTTGGAGATCCGGACGGCCCAGTAGACCATCTGCCGGTAGTAGTCCGCGCAGCCCGGACCGCAGCCCAGGGTCGAGGAGTCCATGAGAACGGCCTGCGCCTTCTCCATGGTGAGGTGGTTGCCGTTCGTGGTGATGTACTTGCGGATCCCGCCCCGGCCCATGCTGATGGGGATCGTGCGCACCGGCTGACCGTTCTTACTCACCACCATCTGGTGGTCGTCCTCGCTGGCCACCGTGCTGTGCTCGTCACCGATCTGGAACTTCAGGGTCCGGTTCTTGGCGCCGAAGACGTTCTTGGCGGCGCGCACCCCGCTCATGTGCGCGACGAACTCGACCTTGCTGTGCCGCGGCCAGTGCCCCTTGGTGCGGAAGACCAGGTCCTTGTCGCCGAACCAGTGCCAGGCCCCCTGCATGGGGCGGCTGGAGCGCACCTCCAGTGCCCTCTCCACCGCTTGCTTCTCGGTGACGTCCTTGTCGAAGTGCAGGACGATCGGCATGCCCACGCCGACCGTCTCGTGGTCCGCCGGCGCCTCGATGGTCGTGGCGAGCGGGTTGTCGGCCTTCTGGGTCGTGAAACTGCTCATGGCCGACTGCGTCTTGCCGTCGGCACCCAGCGCGGTCGCGAACACGTGGTACTTCGTACCGGGGTCCAGGGTCCATCGCGATCGCCACTGGGTCCCGTCGGCGCTCTGAACGCCGTCGACCCTGTTGCCCTTGGTGACGATGGTGACGTCCTGCAGCGTGCCGCCGGCGACCCGAACGATGATGGAGCCGTCCGGCCGGACCTTGGCCGGACCGCCTCCGGGCGTGATCGTCACCTTGGCGAGCGGTGGTGCCTCTCGCTTCGGGCCGTCACCGCTCGTGCAGGCCGCTCCGATCAGGACCAGCGTCGTGGCCAGTGCCGTTCCCGCGACCCACCGTACGCAGTGCCGACGGTTCACCGGCATGGTGGCGCCGAGCTTCACCTCACACCCCCGTTTCCGCCCGCCGCGCGCTGCCTGTGTACAGGCCGACGCTCATACCGGCGACAGTGTCCGCACGGTCGGTGACCGCACGGATACGAGCCTTCCCAGGTGTTGGCATGACGTATCGGGCAAGACGTTCATCGGACCGTGTTGATTACGCAAGGGGCCGGTGTCCGCCCCTATGTGCGGACACCGGCCCCTTGCCGACGATATTCCGGATCAGTGGGAGAACTGACCCCGGTAGTACTCGAAGACCAGCCCGATGCAGCTCATCAGGACGGCGGCCACACCGACCACGAACAGCCACCAGCCGAACACCAGGCCGAGCGTGACCGTGGCCGCCGACAGGCCAAGGAACAGCGGCCACCAGCTGTGCGGGCTGAAGAAGCCGAGCTCGCCCGCGGCATCGGCGATCTCGCCCTCGCGGTCGTCCTCGGGAAGCGGACCGGCGTTGGCCTTCTCCAGCCGCCGGATGGTGAAGTGGATGTAGAACCCGACCAGGCCGGCCAGCCCGACCGCCAGCGCCATCGCCGTCGTTCCGGTCCAGTCGCCCGACCAGAGCCAGTACACGACGTCGGCGGCGAGGAAGAAGACCGCGCAGCCGTAGAACATGTACGCCTGAACACGCATGCTTATCCCTCCGCCCGGGCGGGCAGCTCGGCCTTACCCGCGGCGTGCGGGTGGTGCAGATCGAACGCGGGACGCGGGGACCGGATCCGCGGGATCGAGGTGAAGTTGTGCCGCGGCGGCGGGCACGACGTCGCCCATTCCAGCGATCCGCCGTAACCCCACGGGTCATCGGTGGCGACCTTCTCGCCCTTCTTCGCCGTGATGTAGACGTTGTAGAAGAACGGCAGCATCGACACGCCCAGCAGGAAGGCACCGGCCGTCGAGATCATGTTGAGGCCGGTGAACTCCTCAGCATAGTTCGCGTACCGGCGCGGCATACCCTCGGCACCGAGCCAGTGCTGCACCAGGAAGGTGGTGTGGAAGCCGACGAACAGCACCCAGAAGTGCACCTTGCCCAGCCGGTCGTTCAGCATCTTCCCGGTCATCTTGGGCCACCAGAAGTAGAAGCCCGCGAACATCGCGAACACCACGGTGCCGAAGAGCACGTAATGGAAGTGCGCCACCACGAAGTAGGAGTCGCTGACCGGGAAGTTCAGCGGCGGCGAGGCCAGGATGACACCGGTCAGGCCGCCGAACAGGAACGTCACCAGGAAGCCGATGGAGAACAACATCGGCGACTCGAACGACAGTTGCCCTCGCCACATCGTTCCCACCCAGTTGAAGAACTTCACCCCGGTGGGCACCGCGATCAAGAACGTCATGAAGGAGAAGAACGGCAGGAGCACCTGGCCGGTCGGGAACATGTGGTGCGCCCACACCGTGATCGACAGACCGGCGATGGCGACCGTCGCCCCGACCAGGCCGACGTAACCGAAGATCGGCTTGCGGCTGAACACCGGCAGGATCTCGGTCACGATGCCGAAGAACGGCAGCGCGACGATGTAGACCTCAGGGTGTCCGAAGAACCAGAACAGGTGCTGCCAGAGCAGCGCGCCACCGTGCGCGGCGTCGAATATGTGCGCGCCGAACTTGCGGTCGGCCTCCAGCGCCAGCAGCGCCGCGGCGAGCACGGGGAACGCCATGAGCACGAGGACGCTGGTCAGCAGCACGTTCCAGGTGAAGATCGGCATCCGGAACATCGTCATGCCCGGTGCCCGCATGCAGAAGATCGTGGTGACGAAGTTGACACCACCCATGATCGTGCCGAAGCCGGACAGCGTCAGGCCGAGGATCCACATGTCCCCGCCGATGCCGGGCGAGCGGACCGCGTCCGACAGCGGCGCGTAGGCGAACCAGCCGAAGCTGGCGGCGCCGCCCGGGGTCAGGAACCCGCTGAGCACGATCAGGCTGCCGAACAGGAACAGCCAGAACGCCAGCATGTTCATGCGCGGGAAGGCCACGTCGGGCGAGCCGATCTGCAGCGGCATGATCACGTTGGCGAAGCCCGCGAACAGAGGGGTCGCGAACATCAGCAGCATGATCGTGCCGTGCATGGTGAACAGCTGGTTGAACTGCTCGTTGCTCGTGACCTGCAGGCCCGGCTCCCAGAGCTCGGCCCGCATGATCAGCGCCATGACGCCGCCGATCAGGAAGAACACGAACGACGTGATCAGGTACATGTACCCGATCACCTTGTGATCCGTGGACGACATCCAGGAAACGACCAGGCGTCCCTTGCTCGTCCGCGGCGCAGCCGGCGACGCGACCGCGGGATGGGTGGTCGCGGTCACTGAGTGCCCCCCGCTGCCTTCTTGGAATCGATGAACTGCTGGAACTCGGCGGGCGTCACGACCTTCAACTGGAACAGCATCCGGCTGTGGTCGACACCGCACAGCTCAGCGCACCGGCCCTCGTAGGTGCCCGTCTTGGTCAGCTTGACCTCGAACTTGTTGTTGTACCCGGGCATGACGTCCTTCTTGTAGAGGAGCGCCGGCACCCAGAACGAATGGATCACGTCCCGCGCGTGCAGGTTGAACCGCACCGTCTGGCCCGTCGGCACCACGAGCACCGGCTTGTTGCCCGGGTTCTCGTCGGGGGCCGCCGGACTACCGATGACGCTGACGTTGTGCTGCGGGTAGTCGAACTGCCAGCTCCACTGGAACGCCGTGACGTCCACGACCACCGCGGGGTTGGCCGTCGTCTTCTCGAGGTAGGTCTCGTCCCTCGCGGTGAAGTAGAAGAGCACCGCGATGATCACAAAGGGGACGGCCGTATAGAGCATCTCGATCGGCAGGTTGTAGCGCACCTGTGGCGGCAGCTCATCGGAGCGCTTGCGGTGGAACAGCACCGCCCAAATGATCAAACCCCAGACGATCGCACCGGTCGCGAGGGCCGCCACCCACGAGCCCTGCCACAGTGTCAGGACGCGCTCGCCCTGCTCACTGATCGGCTCTGGCATGCCAAGGCGGGCCGCCTCACCGCTGCACGCGGTGGCGCTCATCGCCACGAGTGTCAGCGCTCCTGCACTGGTCAACGCGCGTCGCCCTCGCGCGGGCGCACGCCGCTCCCCGGCGGAACGCTGAGCAGGACCGCCGGTCGCGGGGCGTGACATCGACGCCACACGCGAACGGAGCCGGTCGCTCAGGGCCCACCAATAGCGGGTCGGACTCACAGAATGCCTTCCCCACAGACGAAAGCCCGGCACCCCGGGCGGTCAGGTCACTTCCTCCAACATGTGCAGCACAGATTAGCGCGCACGTCTGAGTCCCACCGTCCGGGGTCCCGTTAGGGTCGTGTCGTGCCCTTTTTCGACGCGGCATCGACCGAGCCCCTGCACCCCGCGGCCCGCGCTGAGCTGCTGAGCGCCCTCGAGGCCGGCTGGGCCGACCCGGCCCGGCTGTACGGCCCCGGCCGGCAGTCCCGGCTGCTCCTCGACCAGGCCCGCGCCCGGGTCGCCGCGGTCCTCGGCGTACGCCCCGACGAGGTCTACTTCACCTCCTCCGGCACCCAGGCCGTCCACCTCGCCGTCCTCGGCGCTCTCCGGGCCCGGCGCCGGACCGGCCGGCACCTGGTGGTCAGCGCGGTCGAGCACTCCAGCGTTCTGCACACCGCCTCGACGCACGAGAGCGACGGCGGCGAGGTGACCACGGTGGACGTCGATCGCACCGGCCGGGTCGACCCGGCCGCTTTCGCCGCGGCACTGCGCCCCGACACGGCGCTGGCCTGCCTGCAGTCGGCCAATCACGAGGTCGGCACCGAGCAGCCGGTGGCCGAGGTCGCGGAGATCTGCCGGGCCGCGGACGTGCCGCTGTTCGTCGACGCGGCCCAGTCCGCCGGCCGGGCGGACATCCCGGAGGGCTGGTCGCTGCTCGCGGCCAGCGGCCACAAGTGGGGCGGCCCGGCAGGGGTCGGCGTCCTGGTGATCCGCAAACACACCCGCTGGCGCTCTCCACTGCCCGAGGACGAGCGCGAGGGACGCCGGGTCCCCGGCTTTGAGAACGTTCCCGCGGCCGTGGCCGCCGCCGCGGCGCTCGAGGCCCGCCGGCAGGAGCGGGCCGTCGAAGGTCCACGCCTCTCCGCCCTGGTGGAGCGGATCCGGGAGCGCCTGCCGCGGTTCGTCCCCGACATCGAGGTCGTCGGCGACCCCGTGCGGCGACTCCCCCACCTGGTCACGTTCTCTTGCCTCTACGTCGAGGGCGAGGCGCTGATCACCGAACTCGACCGCCAGGGTTTCGCCGTCTCGTCCGGAAGCTCCTGTACGGCGGATACGCTCCGTCCCAGCCACGTATTGGAGGCGATGGGAGTGATTACCCACGGGAACGTTCGGGTATCGCTGCCGCGGGGAACAGAATCCACTGACGTGGACGAGTTCCTTTCGGTGCTTCCCGCTGCCATCATTCGCCTACGCCGTGCCGCCGGAGTGATCTCATGAGCTTCAGACGCCGTATGCGTAGCGCGCAGAAGGCCGCGACGCCCCCCCAACCCGTGGCGCCCGCCGTCCCCGCCGGGCCGGCGCCGGTCCTGATCATCGACGCGCTGGGGCGCAAGTGCCCTATCCCGATCATCCTGCTGGCCGAGCGGATCAGAGAGGTGCCCATAGGCGAGATCGTCGCCGTCAAGGCCGACGACGTCGCCGCCCGCACCGACGTGCCCGCCTGGTGCCGCATGAAGTCCCAGGACTTCGTCCGCGAGGAGATCCTCCCCCGCGGCTGGGCCTTCCACATCCGCCGCACGTACTGACTGCGCTCACTCCGCTCGCGCGGCTCATCGGGCACTCACCGCCGTGATCATGCAGTCGTTCCCGCACGCGGAGGCGCAGCGGGAGCGACTGCATGATCACGGGGCGGGCGGATTACGGGGCCGGGCAGGTCAAATGGGCGGCGACCTCGGCGGCGGCCTGGTCGCCGAAGGCACCGGCGAAGCGCTCGGTGAAGCGGCTCTGCGTCAGCTCGTACTCCTGGCCGCCGGCGCTCTCGAGGACGTGAGCGGCGATCAGGTTGCCGGTCTGAGCGGCGCGCTCGAGCGACAGGCCCCAGCCGACCGCACTGAGGAACCCGGCCCGGAAACCGTCGCCGACGCCGGTCGGGTCGACCTTGGCCTCCTCGGGAGCCGCGGGGACGTGCATGCTCGGCTCCCCCTTGCGCTCGACGCGCACCCCCTTGGGGCCGAGCGTGGTGACGCACACCCCGACGCGGTCGAGGATCTCCTCGCTCGACCAGCCGGTCTTCTGCTCGGCGAGCGCCTTCTCGTACTCGTTGGTGAACAGGTACGCGGCACCGTCGATCAGCACGCGCACGTCCTCGCCGCCCATCCTGGCGAGCTGCTGGGACGGGTCGGCGGCGAAGGGGACGCCCCGGGTGCGGCACTCCTCGGTGTGGCGCAGCATGGCCTCGGGGTCGTTCGGGCTGATCATGACCAGGTCGAGGCCCCCGACGCGGTCGGCGACGGGCGCCAGCTCGATCTCCCGCGCGTCGGCCATCGCTCCCGCGTAGAAGGAGGCGATCTGGTTGTGGTCGTCGTCGGTCGTGCACAGGAACCGGGCGGTGTGGCGGATATCGGAGACGTGGACCGACGAGGTGTCGACGCCGTGGCGCTCGAGCCAGGACCGGTAGTCGGCGAAGTCGTTGCCGACGGCGCCGACCAGCACCGGACGGCGGCCGAGACACGCCATGCCGAAGCAGATGTTGGCGGCGATACCGCCCCGCCGGATCTCCAGCTCGTCCACCAGGAAGGACAGCGAGACCTTGTGCAGCTGATCGGGGATGAGCTGATCGGCGAACCTTCCGGGGAAGGTCATCAGATGATCGGTGGCGATGGAACCGGTCACGGCGATGCGCACGGCGTCGCTCTCCTTCGTCGTCTGTGTCGTCCGGCTGCTTGCCGGCTATGTCAACCCAGCTGATCAGGGTCCGAAGATTAGCGCGTCATCGCCGCGGGAGCTTCTTGTACGGTGCCCGGTCACAGAAAGGCCCTGGTGGGCGCGCTCCCGCGCGCGGCCACCAGGGCCGATCAGAGGCTTGCATCGGTCCGCCCGATCTCGGGTGGACTAGTTGAAGGAGTCGCCGCAGGCGCAAGAGCCCGAGGCATTGGGGTTGTCGATCGTGAAGCCCTGCTTCTCGATCGTGTCGACGAAGTCGATGGTGGCGCCGCCCAGGTAGGGGGCGCTCATCCGGTCGACGACGACATTGACGCCGCCGAACGCGTGGACCTGGTCGCCGTCCAGATCACGCTCGTCGAAGAAGAGCTGGTAGATCAGGCCGGAGCACCCGCCCGGCTGGACGGCGACGCGCAGCGCCAGGTCCTCACGGCCCTCCTGCTCGAGCAGGCTCTTGACCTTCTCGGCGGCGGCGCCGGTCAGGACGACTCCCTGCTGAGTGGTCTCGTGCGTTGTCTCGCCTGAAACCGTCATGTGTTGGCTCCCGGTTCAGCTCCGCCGCCATCGGCGACCTTCGCGTTGTTGTGCTCGGAGTTGGCTGTCATCGGACGACACTGCCCGAAGACACTGCCACCAGTCTCCCGTAGACAACGTACCCCGCAGCACAATGATTCCTCGGATCTGGCCTGCGGACCCCACAGTGCATGTGGCGCCCCTCACTCCGCACCGCCCCCATGACACCGCCGCCCACCGCGTGTGGGACCATTAGTCGTCAGATAGACGATAAGTGCGTCGTGGGAGGAGCCCCCCGATGACCACCACCCCAGAGATCGACAAACTTCCGCTGCTGTTGCTGGGACACGAGGCCGATCCCGGCAGCGAGCGGGGGGTCTCCTGTCCCGGTGATCTGCCGCCGGCCTCGGATCCCGACCTCGTGGAGCGTGCGAGAGCCGCCAAGGCCGCGCTGGGCGACCGCCTGTTCGTCCTCGGTCACCACTACCAGCGGGACGAGGTCATCCAGTTCGCCGACGTCACAGGCGACTCCTTCAAGCTGGCCCGTGAGGCGGCGGCGCGCCCCGACGCGCCCTTCATCGTCTTCTGCGGCGTCCATTTCATGGCCGAGTCCGCCGACATCCTCACCGCCGATCACCAGCAGGTGGTGCTGCCGGACCTGGCGGCCGGCTGCTCCATGGCCGACATGGCCACCTACGACCAGGTCGAGGAGTGCTGGGAGGTCCTCGAGGACGCGGGGGTGGCCGACGATGTGGTGCCGGTCACGTACATGAACTCCTCGGCCGACATCAAGGCGTTCGTCGGGCGACACGGCGGCACGGTCTGCACCTCCTCCAACGCGAAGCGGGCCCTCGACTGGGCCTTCGCGAAGGGCAAGAAGGTCCTGTTCATGCCCGACGAGCATCTCGGCCGCAACACGGCCGTGCTCGAGATGGGCTTCGCGCTGGACGACTGCGTCGTCTACAGCCCGCACCGGCCCGAGGGCGGCCTGAGCACGGCCCGGCTGCGGGACGCCAAGATGATCCTCTGGCGGGGGCACTGCTCGGTGCACGGCCGGTTCAGCAAGGCCAGCGTGGACGACGTGCGGGCGCGAGTGCCCGGCGTCAACGTCCTCGTGCACCCCGAGTGCAAGCACGAGGTCGTTCTCGCGGCCGACGAGATCGGATCGACCGAGTACATCATCAAGGCCCTCGACGCCGCCCCGGCCGGGTCGTCGTGGGCCGTGGGCACCGAGCTCAACCTGGTCCGGAGGCTCTCCAACGCCCATCCGGACAAGAACGTCATGTTCCTCGACAAGACCGTGTGCTTCTGCTCGACCATGAACCGCATCGACCTGCCGCACCTGGTGTGGTCGCTGGAGTCACTTGCCGAGGGCAGGGTCGTCAACCGCATCCAGGTCGACGACGAGACGGCTCACTACGCCAAGGTCGCACTCGACCAGATGCTCGCCCTGCCATAGCCGATCGTTCGCGGCGGCCCGGCGGCGACGCCGGGCCCGTCGTGGCGGCGGCACATGGGGCCAGAGGGGCACGGGACGAGGCCGCACCGGTGGGGCCGCACCGGTGCCGGCCGTGGCGGCTCCCCCGAGCCGCTGATCCGGGTGGGCCGCTACTCCGGGATGAGGCCCTCGTCGCCCAGCATGGCGCGGACCTCCTCCATGTCGGAGTCGGCCGGCGGCAGGATCAGCTCGGAGGGTTCCAGGCTGTCCTCGGCCAACGGGCGTCCGACCTTGCGCACGCTGTCGAGCAGCGTGTGCAGGGCGGCGCGGAACGTGACCTCGTCGCCGGACTCGATCGCCAGCTCCAGCTTGTCGTCGAGCGCGTTGAGGGCCGACAGGTCCTGGCTGGCGACGTCGAGCTGGCCCTCCCCCATGATGCGGACGATCATCCCTGGCCTCCCGGCTGCTGCGGCCGCTGGTTCTGCTGGGGCTTCGCCTGCGGCTGGGCCTGGGGGGCTCCGGGGTCGAGCTGCTTGGGCGCCTCGCCCTGACCGAGCTCACCCTTGAGCCGCTGCAGCTCCAGCTCGACATCGGCACCGCCGCCGACCCGGTCGAGCTCGGCCTGGATGTCGTCGCGGGGGCCGGAGAAGTCCTCGAGCGCGCCGGAGGCGAGCAGTTCGTCGATCGCGCCGGCCCGGGCCTTCATGGTCTCGGTCTTCTCCTCGGCGCGCTGGATCGCCAGACCCACGTCGCCCATCTCCTCGGAGATGCCGGAGAACGCCTCGTTGATCTTGGTCTGCGCCTCGGCCGCCGTGTAGGTGGCCTTGATCGTCTCCTTGCGCGTACGGAAGGAGTCGACCTTGGCCTGAAGGCGCTGCGACGCGAGGGTCAGCTTCTCCTCTTCGCCCTGCAGGTTGGTGTACTGCGTGCGCAGGTCCGAAAGCTGGCCGTCCAGCCCCGACCGGCGGGTGAGCGCCTCTCGCGCGAGGTCCTCCCGGCCCACCTGCAACGCCTTCTTACCCTGCTCGGTCAGCTTGTTCTGCTGCTGCTCGAGCTGCTGGATCTGCAACTCCAGCCGCTTGCGGGAGGTCGCGACGTCGGCGACGCCCCGGCGGACCTTCTGCAGCATCTCAAGCTGTCGCTGGTAGGAATAGTCGAGGGTCTCGCGAGGATCTTCCATCCGGTCCAGGGCCCTGTTCGCCTTGGACTTGAAGATCATCGACATTCGCTTCATCACGCTCATCGCGCGCGGCCGGTCCCTTCGTGATGTTCGTGCCCAACTGCCTGTGCCCACTTGCTCGGGGAGCCACTGCTGGGATTGGTATCACCCTACGCGTTAACGCACGAGGCAGCCATGAGGTTCGCGGGCGGTACCCTGATCTCCGTGTTCCGACGTCGAAGTGAGCCCGCCCCCGTGGAAACCCCTGAGGTGCTCAAACCCGGGGGGAAGGGCAAACCCACGCCCAAGCGCAGCGAGGCCGAGAAACGCCGTCGCCAGCCGATCACCGCCCCGCCCAAGGACCGTAAAGAGGCCGTTCGCAAGCTGCGCGCCCGCCAGGCCGAGGATCGGGCGAAGGCCCGGGCCGGCATGGCCCGGGGCGAGGAGAAGTACCTCCAGAAGCGCGACCGCGGCCCCGTG
Source organism: Actinomadura alba (assembly GCF_014323705.1). GTDB lineage: Bacteria > Actinomycetota > Actinomycetes > Streptosporangiales > Streptosporangiaceae > Actinomadura_C > Actinomadura_C alba. Next base: position 63,482 of record NZ_JABVEC010000004.1, on the reverse strand, counting down.
CGCGCACTCGCCCGGGACTACGTCGACGCCCGGCGCACGATCGGCTCCTATCTCATGTGGGCGTTCATCGTGATGTTCATGGTGAGCCTGTTGCCGTACATGTTCGCGAAGCTGCTCGTGCCGCTCGCCTTCCCGGTACTGCTCGCCCTCGCCCTCATCGAGGGAGTGCTCATCAGCCGGCAGGTCAAGAAGCTCGCCACACAGAGGTTCCCCGCCGAGAACCAGCGCGGCATCGGCCTGTACGCGGCGCTGCGCTCGATGCAGCTCCGCCGCCTGCGCATCCCGAACCCGCGGCTCCGGCCGGGGGAAAAGGACAAGGTCTGAGCGCTCGGGGCACGATCACTGCGGCCGGGCGTGCCGGTTAGGGTCGCAGCATGGAGTTCAGAAACCTCGGCCGCAGCGGCCTCAAGATCAGCGAGATCGCGTACGGCAACTGGATCACCCACGGCTCCCAGGTCGAGGAGGAGGCCGCCCACGCCTGCGTACACGCAGCGCTCGACGAGGGCATCACCACCTTCGACACGGCCGACGTCTACGCGGGCACGCGCGCGGAGGAGGTGCTCGGCCGGGCGCTGAAGGGGCAGCGCCGCGAGGGCCTGGAGATCTTCACGAAGGTCTACTGGCCGACCGGCACCGGCCCGAACGACCGCGGGCTCTCCCGCAAGCACATCACCGAGTCGATCCACGGATCGCTGCGCCGCCTCGGGACCGACTACGTCGACCTCTACCAGGCGCACCGCTTCGACTACGAGACCCCCCTCGAAGAGACCCTCAAGACCTTCGACGACCTGGTTCGGCAGGGCAAGGTCCTCTACGTCGGCGTCTCGGAGTGGCGTGCCGACGAGATCGCCGAAGCGCTGCGGATCGCCGGCGAGATGGGCTTCGACCGGATCGTGTCCAACCAGCCGCAGTACTCCATGCTGTGGCGGGTCATCGAGTCCGAGGTCGTACCGCTCTGCGAGAAGGAGGGCGTCGGCCAGGTGGTGTTCTCGCCGATCGCCCAGGGCGTGCTCACCGGCAAGTACCGCCCCGGCGCCGCCCCGCCGGCGGGTTCCCGCGCCACCGACGAGGCCGGCGGCGCCGACTTCATCAGCCGGTTGCTGCGCGACGACGTCCTCACCCGGGTGCAGGACCTCAAGCCGATCGCGGACGAGGTGGGCCTGTCCCTGGCACAGCTCGCGGTCGCCTGGGTGCTGCAGAACGGCAACGTGTCGGCGGCCATCGTCGGCGCTTCGCGGCCCGAGCAGGTGCGCGACAACGTGCAGGCGGCCGGCGTCAAACTCGACGCCGAGATCCTGACCCGGATCGACGACGTGCTCGGTCCGGTGGTCGAGACCGACCCCGGCAAGACGGTCAGCCCCGCGCGGCGCCCCTAGCGGCCCGCCCGGCTCACCGGTTTCCAGGCGGCTCCGGCGGGCCCGGCCACTGGAGACCCACGCCGCCCCCCGGCCGGACCTATTCCGGAGCGGCCCGGGGCGCGGCGGCCTCGCCCTCACCCCTGGGGCGGGTGAAGGCTCATCTCGTACACCTCGACGTCGTCCTCCATGAGGGTGACCTGATCGACACCGCTATCGGCGAGTTCCCGCCAGCTCTCCCCCAGCCACGTCTCCGCGTCGGCCTGGGTCGTGAACGTCTCCCTCGGGAGTCCCCCATCGACCGCACGCCCGTCGGCCTTCTCGAAGCGCCAGCTCCACGGCATCGGCTCACCCCTCCTGCTCGGTGCAAGCGAGCCTAATGGGCCCGTGGTCGGCGACGACGCACCCGTAGAGTGCCCGGGACATGAGAATCGACCTTCTCGGCACGGCCGGACCGCACGGCTGGCCTGAACCCGGCTGCCGCTGCGCTTCCTGCGGCCGCCTGCGCGCCTCTGGAGCCCACCACCCCCCGACCCGGGTCCTCGTCGACGGCCTGCCACTCGAGGAGTGCTCCCGCCAGGAGGTCCCCGGCGGCCACGACGTCCGCGCGCCCGGCGGTGGACGGATCCTGTACGCGTCCGGACCGGGAGCCGCGCCTGAGCCGATGCCGGGGGTCCGCTACGACGCGGCACTGCTCGATCTCGTCGGCCGCCCCGACCACCTCGGCCGGCTCCGTCGCACCGGGGCCGTGACCTCCGCCAGCGAGATCCTTGCCGTGCACGTCGACCACCGGATCGCAAGCCCCGGCGAGCTCGACCGCCGGCTCGGGTGGTGGCTGCGGCCGCGCCGCGGACCGTACCGGTGCCTTCTGCTCGGCGGCTCCCGCTCGGGGAAGTCCCGTGCGGCGGAACTGCGGCTCGCCGCGCATCCGGACGTCACCTACGTCGCGACCGGGCGGGCGGACGACGCCGACCCCGAGTGGAGCGCCCGGATCGCCGTGCACCGGGAGCGACGGCCGTCCTGGTGGCGTACGGCCGAGACGGCCGACGTCGCGGGGACGCTGCGCGGCGAATCCGGCGCGGTGCTCGTCGACGGCCTCGGCACATGGCTCACGGCGGTCATGGACGACTGCGGCCACTGGGACGCGCCGACGGCGATGGCGGACGCGGTCGAGCCGCGGATCGACGAGCTGGTCGGCGCGTGGCGCACGACGGAGGCCCATGTCGTGGCGGTGAGCGACGAGGTCGGCCTGTCGCTGGTGCCCACCTCGCCCGCCGGCAGGGTCTTCCGCGACCTGCTCGGCCGGCTCAACCAGCGTCTCGCCGCCGAGTCCGAGGAGACCTCCCTCGTCGTCGCCGGCCGGACGCTGGAACTCTCATGACGCGGATCTCGTCGCGATCCGCCTGGTGCCCCGGGCTGCGCTTCGCGATCGGCACGCTCTCGATCTTCCCGGTCCGGGTGAGCCGGGTGGACCGGCGGGCGGCGCGGGCCGCGATGCTCTGGGCGCCCGCCGTCGGCGCTCTGCTCGGCCTGGCGCAGGCCGCCGTCCTGGCCGGCGTCCGAGAGCTCACCGGCGAGGTACTGCTCGCGGCGGCGCTGGCGGCCACTGCGGGGGCGCTGCTGACCCGGGGCCTGCACCTGGACGGCCTCGCCGACGTCGCGGACGGTCTGGGCAGCGGGCGGCCCGCCGCCGGCGCTCTGGAGATCATGCGCCGGTCCGACATCGGGCCGTTCGGCGTCGTCACCCTGGTGCTGACGCTGCTGATCCAGGTGGCCGCCCTCACGGCCGCGAGCGGGCACGGGATCGGCGGGCCGGCGATCGTCGTGGCCGCGGCGACTGGGCGGCTGGCGCTGCCCTGGGCCTGCCGCCGCGGTGTACCCGCCGCGCGGCCGGACGGCCTCGGCGCCACGGTGGCCGGCAGCGTCCCCGCTGCCGCGGCGGCCGCGGTGACCGCGACCGTACTGGCCGGGGCGGTCGTGCTCGGCGTGGTCGCCGGATCGGCCACCCTGCCCGCGGCGGTGGTCACCGGCCTCGTGAGCGCCTGGCTGTTCCGCCGGCACCTGCTGCGCCGGCTCGGCGGCGTCACGGGAGACGTCCTCGGGGCCCTGGTCGAGATCGCCGCCACCGCCGCCCTGATCGTCACCGCCCTGGCGTGAGCGGTGTCGCGTGATCAAACGGGCAAACCTCGGCTGGCTGGGCACTAACATCGGACTACGTGACGACCATTGACCTTGCCAGCACATCATCGTCGGCCATCGACGTCGACGCCGTCGTGATCGGCGTGCTCTCCACCGGCTCGGGCGCCGCGCTCGCTCCGGGGGCCGAGGACGTCGACCGGGCATACGACGGGCGGCTCCTCGAGATCCTGAGCGCCATGGGCGCGGGCGGCAAGGCGGGGGAGGTCACGAAGCTGCCGACGCTGGGCAAGCTCACGGCTCCCATCGTCGTCGCCGCCGGGCTCGGCGAGTCCGCGGACGCCGAGAGCGTGCGCCGCGCCGCCGGTGCCGCGGTCCGCTCGCTGGCCGGAAGCGGGCGGGTGGGCCTCGCGCTCCCCGCGGCCTCGGCCGACGAGATCGGCGCGGTCGCGACCGGTGCCCTGCTCGGCAACTACTCGTTCCTGAAGTACCGCACGGGCGAGGACCACAAGGCCCCGGTGCGGGAGTTCACCATCGTCTCGGAGGCCACCGACGGCGCGGAAGCCCTCGATCGGGCCAAGATCCTCACCGAGGCGGTCGTACTCGTCCGGGACCTCGTGAACACCCCGCCGTCGGACCTCGGCCCCGAGGACTTCGCGGGCGTCGCGTCCCAGGTGGCGTCCGACGCCGGGCTCGACATCGAGGTGCTCGACGAGAAGGCGCTGGTCGAGGGCGGCTACGGCGGCATCATCGGCGTCGGCCAGGGCTCGGTGAACCCGCCGCGGCTGGTCCGGCTCTCGTACCGGCACCCGGAGGCCGACCGGACCGTCGCCCTCGTCGGCAAGGGCATCACGTTCGACTCCGGCGGCCTGTCGCTCAAGCCGGCCGACTCGATGGACTGGATGAAGTCCGACATGGGCGGCGCCGCGGCGGTCCTCGGCGCGCTCAGCGCGGTCGCCAGGCTGGCGCCGAAGGTCAACGTGGTCGGGTACCTCGCGATGGCGGAGAACATGCCGAGCGGCACCGCGCAGCGGCCCTCGGACGTCCTGACCATCTACGGCGGCAAGACGGTGGAGGTGCTCAACACCGACGCCGAGGGCCGGCTCGTGCTGGCCGACGCCCTCGTCCGCGCCGGCGAGGACGACCCCGACCTGATCGTCGACGTCGCCACGCTCACCGGGGCCCAGCTCGTCGCCCTTGGCGCGCGCACCGCCGGTGTTATGGCCAACGACGACGATGTCCGTGAGAAGGTGGTCGCTGCGGCCGAGCGCGCCGGCGAGCCCTCGTGGGGCATGCCGCTGCCCGGGGAGTTGCGCAAGGGTCTCGACTCCGCGGTGGCGGACATCGCCAACATCAGCGGCGAGCGGTGGGGCGGCATGCTCGTCGCGGGCGTCTTTCTCCGGGAATTCGTTCCCGACGGGGCGCGTTGGGCGCATATTGACATCGCGGGTCCGTCCTTCCACAAGGGCGAGCCCTATGGCTACACACCCAAGGGCGGGACCGGCGCCGCGACTCGTACGCTGGTCCAGATCGCGGAGGACGTCGCGGCGGGAACGCTGTGACGGCACAGACCCCCGCGAGCCCCTCGAGAGCCGACAAGTGAAAAGATTGCCTTCACGGCAAGTGAATACCGGACAAGGAGCGTCCCGTGGCGAATAGCGGCCACTTTGACATCGTCGTCCTAGGTGGTGGCAGCGGCGGTTATGCGTGTGCCCTACGGGCCGTAGAGCTCGGCATGAGTGTCGCACTCATCGAGAAGGACAAGCTGGGCGGCACCTGCCTCAATCGCGGCTGCATCCCGACCAAGGCCCTCCTGCACGCCGCCGAGGTTGCGGACCAGACGCGTGAGAGCGCCACCTTCGGGATCAAGGCCCAGTTCGAGGGCATCGACATCGCCGGAGTCCACGCGTACAAGGACAAGGTCGTCACGACCACGGTGAAGGGCCTCACCGGCCTGCTCAAGAGCAAGAAGATCACCATCATCGAGGGCACCGGCCGGCTCGCCGGCCCCACCCAGGTGGAGGTCACCGCGGCGGACGGCCAGACCAGCACGGTCGAGGGCGGCCACATCGTCCTCGCGACCGGCTCCGCGCCCAAGTCGCTGCCCGGCCTGGACATCGACGGTGAGCGGATCATCTCCAGCGACCACGCGCTCGTGCTCGACCGGGTGCCGTCCTCGGTGGTCATCCTGGGCGGCGGCGTCATCGGGGTCGAGTTCGCCAGCGTCTGGCGTTCCTTCGGCGCCGAGGTGACGATCGTCGAGGCGCTTCCGCACCTCCTGCCGCTCGAGGAGGAGTCCAGTTCCAAGCGGCTCGAGCGCGCGTTCCGCAAGCGCGGCATCAAGTACGAGCTGGGCGTACGGTTCGAGAGCGCCAAGCCGAACGACGGCGGCGTGTCCGTCACCCTCGAGGGCGGCAAGACCATCGACGCCGAGATCCTGCTCGTCGCGGTCGGCCGTGGACCCGTCTCGCAGGACCTCGGCTTCGAGGAGGTCGGCGTCGAGGTCGAGCGCGGCTTCGTCAAGGTCGACGAGTACTGCCGCACCAGCGTCCCCACCATCTCGGCGGTCGGCGACCTCATCCCGACGCTGCAGCTGGCACACGTCGGCTTCGCCGAGGGCATCCTCGTGGCCGAGCGGCTGGGTGAACTGAACCCCGCCCCGATCGACTACGACGGCGTCCCGCGCATCACCTACTCCGAGCCCGAGGTCGCCTCGGTCGGCATCACCTCCGCGGTGGCCAAGGAGCGGGGCCACGACACCGTCGAGGTGACCTACGACCTCGCCGGCAACCCCAAGAGCAAGATCCTGGCGACCCAGGGCGAGGTCAAGGTGATCGCCGCCAAGGACGGACCCGTTCTCGGCATCCACATGGTCGGCAGCCGGGTGGGCGAACTCGTGGCCGAGGGGCAGCTCATCTACAACTGGGAAGCCCTCCCGTCCGAGGTCGCACAGCTGATCCACCCCCACCCGACCCAGTCCGAGGCGATCGGCGAGGCCCACCTCGCGCTCGCCGGCAAGCCGCTGCACGTACACGGCTGAAGCCCCGAACCAGTATCTCTAAGGAGTCGCTGAGAGCCATGCCGGTCTCCGTCACCATGCCGCAGCTCGGTGAGAGCGTTACCGAGGGCACCGTCACCCGCTGGCTGAAGAAGGAGGGCGAGTCGGTCGAGACCGACGAGCCGCTCCTCGAAGTGTCGACCGACAAGGTCGACACCGAGATCCCTTCACCGGCGTCGGGCATCCTGAGCAGCATCACCGTCGCCGAGGACGAGACCGTCGAGGTCGGGGCAGAGCTCGCGATCATCGACCAGGGGGGCGAGGCGTCCGGCGGGGCCGCCGCGCAGGAGCAGGAGGAGGCTCCCGCGCCCGAGCCGGAGCCCGAACCCGAGCCGCAGCCCGAACCCGAGGCCCAGGCCCCCGCCGCACCACCCGCGCCCGCCCCGTGGCCGCCCGCGCAGCCGCAGGCTCCGGCCGCGGCCGCGCAACCGGCGCCGCAGCCCCGGGCTCCGGAACCGGCCGCCGGGCCTTCGGGCGAGAGCCCGTACGTCACGCCGCTGGTCCGCAAGCTCGCGACCGAGCACAGCGTCGACCTGTCGTCGGTACAGGGCACCGGTGTGGGCGGGCGCATCCGTAAGCAGGACGTGCTCGAGGCGGCCCGGGCTCAGCAGGCCCGGCAGGCGCAGGAGGCACAGCGGGCACAGCAGGCCGCGCCCCCGGCCGCGCAGGAGGCTCCGGCGGCGCCCGCTCGGCAGGCTCCGGCCGCGCCGAAGGCGGCGGCCGCACCAGCGGTGCCCTCGGCGGAGGCCACCCGGGTGCGCGGTACCACCGAGAAGATGTCGCGCCTGCGGCAGACCATCGCCCGGCGCATGGTCGAGTCGCTGCAGACCTCCGCCCAGCTCACGAGCGTGGTCGAGGTCGACGTCACCAAGATCGCCCGGTTGCGCGACCGAACCAAGGCGGACTTCGCGTCGCGCGAGGGCGTCAAGCTGACGTACATGCCCTTCTTCGCGCTCGCGACCATCGAGGCGCTCAAGGCGCATCCGAAGCTCAACGCGGTCCTCGACGCCGAGAAGAACGAGGTGACCTACTACGACGCCGAGCACCTCGGCTTCGCGGTCGATACCGAGCGCGGCCTGCTGGCGGCGACGATCCGCGACGCCGGTGAGCTGAACCTCGTCGGCATCGCCCGGAAGATCGCCGACCTGGCTGAGCGCACTCGGGCGGGGAACGTCAGCCCGGACGAGCTGACCGGTGGCACGTTCACGCTGACCAACACCGGCAGCCGCGGCGCGCTGTTCGACACGCCGATCATCTTCCAGCCGCAGGTGGCGATCCTCGGCACCGGCGCCGTCGTGAAGCGGCCGGCGGTCATCGACGACCCCGACCTCGGCGAGGTCATCGCGGTGCGCTCGATGCTCTACCTGGCGCTGACGTACGACCACCGGCTCGTCGACGGTGCCGACGCGGCGCGCTTCCTCGGGACGATCAAGCACCGCCTCGAAGAGGGCAACTTCGAGGCCGAGCTCGGTCTCGCCTGACGCCGTTCTGGACCGACGGACCCCGCTCCGGCCACGCACATGCGGCCGGAGCGGGGTCCGTTCGTCTCGGCTGAGACGGGGGTCGCCCCGGTGGGCCGGACGTACGGCTCGACCAGGGCCCGCGAGCCGGTCAGCGCCGCCGGACAAGTGGCACCAGCGGGACGAGCGGACTGCAGAACCTCGCTGAACCGCGCGCCCGCCGCCGTTGCCGCCGATCACGTGGTTAGGGTGATTCACATGAGGATCGCGGTCAGCGGCTCCAGTGGACCGATCGGCACGGCGCTGGTCCGGGCCCTGCGCGAGGACGGAGACGAGGTGACCCGCCTCGTCCGCAAAGAGCCCGAGAGGCCCGACGAGGCCCGGTGGGACCCGTCCGGGACGGTCGACACGGCGGCTCTCGAGGGCGTGGACGCCGTCGTGCATCTGGCCGGTGCGGGCATCGGGGACAGGCGCTGGACCGAGTCGTACAAGAAGAAGCTGCGCGACAGCAGGGTCGTGGGCACCCGCACGCTGGCCGAGGCACTGGCCGGGCTGAAGCGGCCACCGCGAGTCCTCGTGTCGGGGTCGGCGGTCGGCTTCTACGGCGACACCGCGGGCACGGACGCCGACGAGTCCGCGCCGATGGGGGCGGGCTTCCTCGCCGAGATGGTGCGCGACTGGGAGGCCGCGGCGGCACCCGCGGCCAAGGCCGGCATCCGGGTCGTGCATCCGCGCTCCGGCGTCGTCCTGACCCGCGAGGGCGGACTCCTCGCCAAGGTCCTCCCGCTCTTCAGGCTGGGCCTCGGCGGGCGGCTCGGCGACGGCCGGCAGTGGATGAGCTGGATCTCGCTGCCCGACGAGATCGCGGCACTGCGCCTGCTCATCGAGCGTGACGACCTCACGGGGCCGGTGAACCTGACGGCGCCGCAGCCGGCGACGAACGCCGAGTTCACCAAGGCGCTCGGCCGGGCGGTGCGCCGGCCCGCGGTGTTCTCCGTACCCTCGTTCGCCCTCAGGGCGGCCCTGGACGGCTTCGCCGACGAGGGCCTGCTCATCAGCCAGCGGGTCCTCCCCCGGCGGCTCACCGAATCCGGTTTCTCGTTCGAGCGACCCGACCTCGACTCCGCCCTGAGACCGGACCGCCCGTCGGCGTGAACACCGACGGCCGCTGCGGTCGGCGCAGGCACCTGGTCCGGTGCGGACCGATCCTGCTCAGGACCGCCGGGCTCGAGGACATGCTGGCCGGGCTGGCCGCCGCGTCCGACGACCGGGCTCAGCGCTGGCTGGGCTGGAGAGCGGAGCAGATCTGTCCCGAGCCGCTGCGTACGAGGTGCCTCGAGTCCGCGCCCCGGGGGGACCGGGCCGCGGGTGCCGGGAAGACGGGCTCGCACGACTACTTCGCCGCGCTCGACCGCGGTACCGGACTGCTCGTCGGCATGGTCGGCATCGTTTTCGCACCGGACCGGCGGCGCCACGAGCTGGGCGGGTGGCTGGCCCCCGCCAGCCGCGGCCGTGGCCTCGGCGCCGAGATGTTCCAGGCCGCCGCGCGCCTCGCGCACGAGCACCTGGGCATCGGGGAGCTCTCGGCCGGAACCGAGGAGGCCAACATCGCCTCACAGCGATCGCTGATCACCGCTGGGTTCGGTCCGGGGAGCGGTCCGGATCCGCATGTCCTCCCCAACGGACGGGCGATCGCGTCGCGGTGGTTCCAGCACGTGGCCACCGCGCGCCTGTGCCGGGAGGGAGGTGTCCGGAAGTGGCCGGTGACCCCATGAGCCGATCCGGCGCCCCCGGAGGCCGACAGGCCTGTTCCGACCCAAGAACCGTCAAAGTCGCGGTCGTGAGTCATCGGCGCGGCCCTACGGTGACCAGTGACCGCCATCGGATGGAGAGCGAGCAATGAGCCATGAGCACTGACGGGCAACCGCACATCCTCGCCATCGGCGGGGGCACCTTCCTGCCTGACACCCGGTGCGGGGTGAGGCCGAGCCCGCTGCTGCGGTACGCCCTCGACCTGACGGGCGTGGACCGGCCACGGGTGTGCTTCCTCGCGACGGCCCTCGGCGACGGAGCCGACAGGATCGCCACCGCGTACCAGGGCTTCTCCCAGCTCGACGCCGACATCAGCCATCTCGCGCTGTTCCCGATGCCGAACGTCGCCGACATGCGGGCGCATCTGCTGAGCCAGGATCTCGTGTACGTGCTCGGCGGAAGCGTGGCGAACCTCCTCGCGCTCTGGCGGCTGCACGGCCTGGACGAGGTGTTCCGGGAGGCGTGGGAGGCCGGGGTGGTGCTCTCGGGGCAGAGCGCGGGGGCCCTGTGCTGGCACGTCGGCGGCAACACCGACTCGTTCGGGCCGGAGCTGCGCCCGCTCACCGACGGGCTCGGGTTCCTGCCTTACTCCTGTGGCGTGCATTACAACAGCGACACCCAGCGCCGGCCGCTGTTGCAGCGGCTCGTCGGCGCGGGCACCCTGCCGACCGGGTACGCCGCCGACGAATCGGTGGCGCTGCACTACGTCGACACCGAGTTCGTGCAGGCCGTGTCGTACCGCGAGGGGGCGTCCGCCCATCTCATCGAGCCCGACGGCTCGGGCGCCGCGAAGGAGACGACTATCGAGCCCCGGCTGCTCAGCGCCCCGTGAGACATAAGCTGGATGCGTGAGCGACGTTCGTGAGGCAACGCAGAGGTCCCCCCACACACCGCAACCGCCGAACGAGCGGAGCACCGAGAATGCGGGCGACGTTCGTGAGGCGTCCCAGAAGACCCTCCACGTAAAGCGCCCGCCGAGCGAGCGGAGCGGACCGGAGCAGGCCCTCCACCACGCGGGGCGCGTCCAGACACGCGAGCTGGTGTTCGTGCACGCCGGCTTCGGCGCGCACGCGGTTCCGTACGAGCGTGGCTGGGACCTTCAGCGGCGCACGCACGAGCGCCGGGTCGCCGGTGAGATCGCCGACACGTGCCTGTTGCTGGAGCACCCGCCGGTCTACACCGCGGGCAAGCGCACCGAGCCGGCCGACCGCCCGATCGGGGATCCCGGTGCCCCGGTGATCGACATCGACCGTGGCGGGAAGATCACATGGCACGGGCCGGGGCAGTTGGTCGGCTATCCGATCGTCCGGCTGCCGGATCCGGTCGATGTCGTCGCGTACGTACGGACGCTCGAAGAGGTCCTGATGCGGGTCTGCGCCGATCTGGGCCTCGAGACCAAGCGGGTCGAGGGCCGCAGTGGCGTGTGGGTGCCGGGTGTGCCCGACCGGAAGATCGCCGCGATCGGCATCAGGGTCTCACGTGGCGTCACGATGCACGGGTTCGAGATCAACTGCGACTGCGACATGTCATGGTTCGACCGCATCGTTCCGTGCGGGATCCGGGATGCCGGGGTGACCTCCCTCACCCGCGAGCTCGGCCGGACGGTGACGGTCGCCGAGGTTCTGCCGCTGGCCGAGCGGCACCTCGCGGAGGTGTTCGGCGCCGTGGAGACCTTTCATCGCACGACCGCGCAGATCGTCTGAGCATCGGTCCGGCGAAGGCCGGCGGCCGAGGCCGGACCGTACGGACAAAGGCCGGCCGCCGAACGGCTCGTGACTCAGCTCATGACCTTGTAGATCGCCTGGCCTTCGCCGGCTGCGGCGATGAAGAACCTCGTGAGGCCCTCGTACGCCGGCCACAGGAGCCGGTCCCTGGCCTCCTGCGGTGGCCTGCGCGCCCACTGGCCGGCGTCCTGTACGTCGGCGGCGGCCATCCGGGCCAGGTCATAGCGGCCGGCGATCTGCCCGAACGGTGTGTTCGCGAGATGCTCGGCGGCCGACTTCACCCGGTCGGGGGAGAGATAGATCACGTCCATGCCGAGTTCCGCGGCGCCGTCCTCGGTCAGCAGCCGGCCCCCGCACACGGCGTCGGCCTCCGGCGGCCGCCCGTCCCAGGCGTCGCCGGTCAGCAGGTAGTGCAGGCCCTGCCAGGCCCCTCCGACGTCGAACAGCCGCGTGGCCGGATGCCGCCGCCGCCAATCCTCGACCCCGAAGACCAGGCGGGCGATGCGCCCCGGGTCGAGCTCGCCCTCGAGCGACGGCGGCAGTCTGAGGTACGACATCGCCAGACTCACGGGACTTCCTCCTGCATACGACGCCAAGGCAACAGGGAGTCACCCTAGAGAGATCGCTGGCTACGGACGGTGGAAACACATGAATCGGCCTGCCTTCAAGACACCGATCCTCCTGATCGTTATCTCCGCGCAGCCTGGGCGACCCTGTCCTGTGATCTCCCGAGGTGAAACGGATCACCAGATGGCCGGTCACCGGCGAACGCGACGTACGCTAGGCGCGTGAGCACGGTGACCCCAGAAGGACGCAAGCTTCTCAGGCTTGAGGTCCGCAACAGCCAGACCCCGATCGAGCGCAAGCCGCCGTGGATCAAGACGCGCTTGCGGACGGGGCCGCAGTACCGGGAGCTCACCAAGCTCGTCCGTGCCGAGGGCCTGCACACGGTGTGCCAGGAGGCCGGCTGCCCCAACATCTACGAATGCTGGGAGGACCGTGAGGCGACCTTCCTCATCGGCGGCGACCAGTGCACCCGCCGCTGCGACTTCTGCCAGATCGACACCGGCAAGCCCGCGGCCTACGACCCCGATGAGCCGCGCCGCGTCGCCGAGTCGGTCACGTCCATGGGGTTGCGTTACGCGACGGTCACCGGCGTGGCGCGCGACGACCTGCCCGACCAGGGGTCATGGCTGTACGCCGAGACGGTCCGGCAGATCCACGCGGCCGTGCCCGGCTGCGGCGTCGAGCTGCTGATCCCCGACTTCAACGCGGTGCCCGAGCTCCTGGCCGAGGTCTTCGGCTCCAGGCCCGAGGTGCTGGCCCACAACGTCGAGACCGTGCCCCGCATCTTCAAGCGGATCCGTCCGGCGTTCCGGTACGAGCGGTCCCTGCGGGTCATCACCGAGGCCCGCGCCGCCGGGCTGGTCACCAAGTCCAACCTGATCCTCGGCATGGGCGAGACCCGCGAGGAGGTGTCGCAGGCGCTGCGCGACCTCCACGAGGCAGGTTGTGAACTGATCACCATCACGCAGTACCTGCGGCCGTCCCCGCGCCATCACCCGGTGGAGCGCTGGGTCAAGCCCGAGGAGTTCGTCGAGCTCGCCGGCGAGGCGGAGGAGATCGGCTTCGCGGGCGTGATGTCCGGGCCGCTGGTGCGGTCGAGCTACCGCGCCGGGCGTCTTTACCAGCAGGCACTCGACCGGCGGGGCGACCGGCCGGCGGCCGAGCCCGGGGCCGCGTCTCACGCGTGACCCGCCACCGATGGCTCGCGGGTGGCGATATACGACACAATCCGGTGCGATCGGGCGGGTCCGTTTTCCCCTCACGGGGTGATTGCTCGTATCCTGCGACCTATGGCAAACAAGCCCGACGACGGTGCCGAGCGTCCCGGCCGCATTAAGCAGATCCGCATGATCGCCAAGGTTCTCCGCCAGGCGAATCCGAAGGCGCTCCCGCTCGTCTTCGGCGCGGCGATCGGCACGCTCGTGCTGTTCGTCGTCCTGGGTCTGGTCATCGGACAGATCTGGTTCATGGTCCCGCTGGGTCTTCTCGCCGCCGTGGCCGTGGGCATGATCGTTTTCGGCCAGGTCGCGCAGCGGACGCAGTACAAGATGCTGGCGGGGCAGCCCGGCGCGGCGGCGAGCATCCTCGAGTCCATGCGCGGCAAATGGACGGTCACGCCGGCGGTCAGCGGCAACCGCAACCTCGACCTCGTGCACCGCGTGGTGGGCCGGCCCGGCGTCATCCTGGTCGCCGAGGGGCCGTCGACCCGCGTGGGCCAGTTGCTGGGCGCGGAGAAGAAGCGCATCTCGCGGGCCGCGCAGCAGGTGCCGATCTATGACCTGCAGGTCGGTGAGGAAGACGGGCAGATCCCGATCGGCAAGCTGCAACGGCACATCATGAAGCTCCCGCGCAACCTCACCAAGCCACAGGTCGCGGAGCTCAACGACCGGCTCCGCGCGCTTCCGCAGACCATGAAGATGCCCAAGGGGCCCATCCCCAAGGGTGCCCGGATGCCCAAGGCCCCCAAGCCCCGGACCCGCTGACCGGGCAGGCCGCGCCCCGCTCCCCCGCCTGGAAGGCCGGCGCCTCGGCGGCGCCGCGAGCCGCCGAGCGGGGCGGGCGGGCGATCAAACAGAGATGACGACGGCGTTCGCGGCGCGGTCGTGCAGGCCACGGTGATCGCGGTCCCACATCAGGGCGGGGATCACGATGAGCAGCAGCAGGGTGCGGACCAGTGACCACAGCGGCCCGACCGGCCTGCCGTCGAGGCGCACCACGCGCAGACCGCAGAGCCGCTTGCCGATGGTGATTCCCAGGAGCCCGGTGAGCACCCAGGCCTGGAGCCCGAAGATGCCGGTGGACGCCCAACTGCGGATCAGCGGGTCCCAGCCGAAGGTACGGGCGAGGAACGCCGCGATCACCGAGGCGAGGATCAGGTCGATGGCCAGGGCGATCAGCCGGCGCCCATAGCCGGCCACGGCGCCGCTGCCGTGCTCGGGCAGGCCGAGCCGCTCTCCCGGATAGCCGAGCTCCACTCCCGCCGACCGCACTCCGCCGAGCCACGTCCCGGTCCATCCCGACCGGCCGGTTCGCTGTTCCTCACCGCTGCCCATGGGGCAACGCTATCCGGCGGTGGACGGCACTCGGGCAGACCCCCGAGGCTTGCGCGCGACGCCGTGCCGCGCCCCGCTCGGGGCCGGCCCACGCTGCGCCGGCCCGCGCGGCGGCAGTCCACGACCCGTACCCGTCGCCGGGCGGCGAGTGCGATGGGCCTGACCGGCCGGGACGCGTAGAGTCGGCTGCGGAGGACGGCGGGGCGTACGCCACCCCGGTGCGAATGGAAGCGCGTAACACAGCCGAAACACATGAGACATGGCGGGGTAATGGCCCTCTCGTACGTTCGGTGTGCCGAAAAATGCCCCTAGGAGGTTGGATGTTCAACAGCGCCGAAGAGGTCCTGAGCTATATCGAGAGCGAAGGGGTGCAGTTCGTCGACGTCAGGTTCTGTGACCTGCCCGGGACGATGCAGCACTTCACGTTCCCCGTGGAGAGCTTCGGGGCTGAGGTCTTCACCGATGGGCTGATGTTCGACGGATCGTCGATTCGCGGATTCCAGGAAATCCACGAATCCGACATGCTCCTGCTGCCGGACCCGAGCACGGCGGTCATCGACCCGTTCCGCCAGCACAAGACCCTGAACCTCACGTTCTTCGTGCACGATCCGCTGACCGGCGAGCCGTACAGCCGCGATCCGCGCAACGTCGCCAGGAAGGCCCAGGACCACCTGCGGGGCACCGGCATCGCCGACACGGTCTACTTCGGCCCCGAGGCGGAGTTCTACATCTTCGACGACGTCCGCTTCGAGACCAAGGCCAACGCCGGCTACTACTACCTCGACTCGGTCGA
Organism: Actinomadura alba; assembly: GCF_014323705.1. Taxonomy (GTDB): domain Bacteria; phylum Actinomycetota; class Actinomycetes; order Streptosporangiales; family Streptosporangiaceae; genus Actinomadura_C; species Actinomadura_C alba. The sequence goes on along the minus strand of NZ_JABVEC010000004.1, from coordinate 48,025 downwards.
GGGCGCCTGGAACACCGGCCGGATCGAAGAGGGCGGCAACCTCGGCGCGAAGCCGCCGTACAAGGGCGGCTACTTCCCGGTTGCGCCGATGGACCACTACACCGACCTGCGCTCGGAGATGGTCCGCAAGCTCATCGACGTCGGCATCACGGTCGAGATGCAGCACCACGAGGTCGGCACGGCCGGTCAGGCCGAGATCGACTTCCGCTTCGACGAGATGCTGAAGACCGCCGACAACCTGCTGCTGTACAAGTACGTCGTCAAGAACACCGCTCGCGCGGCGGGCAAGACGGTCACGTTCATGCCCAAGCCGGTCTTCGGTGACAACGGTTCCGGCATGCACTGCCACCAGTCGCTGTGGAAGGACGGCTCGCCGCTGTTCTACGACGAGGTCGGCTACGCCGGGCTGTCGGACTCGGCCCGCTTCTACATCGGCGGCCTGCTCAAGCACGCGCCGTCGCTGCTGGCCTTCACCAACCCGACGGTGAACTCCTACCACCGCCTGGTGCCGGGCTACGAGGCGCCGGTCAACCTGGTGTACTCGCAGCGCAACCGCTCCGCCTGCATCCGGATCCCGATCACCGGGTCGAACCCGAAGGCCAAGCGGATCGAGTTCCGTGTGCCCGACCCGTCCTGCAACCCCTACCTCGCGTTCTCCGCGATGCTGATGGCCGGCCTCGACGGCATCAAGAACAAGATCGAGCCGGCCGAGCCTGTGGACAAGGACCTCTACGAGCTGCCGCCCGAGGAGGCCCGCAACATCCCGCAGGTGCCGGGTTCACTCGACGCCGTGCTGAACGCGCTCGAGGCCGACCACGACTACCTGCTCGAAGGCGGGGTCTTCACCCAGGACCTCGTCGAGACCTGGATCAGCTACAAGCGCGAGAACGAACTGGACCCGATCCGGCTCCGTCCGCACCCGCACGAGTTCGAGCTGTACTACGACATCTGAGCCGGCGAGTTCCCGGCCGCCGGCGCCGGGGCACCCGGGCGACGCCAGAATCGCCGTTGGACGTTCCTCCCGCGAGGAGCGTCCAGCGGCTTTTCGCGTGCCCCTCCCCCGCCGCCCGTCATCGCCCACCCACAGCCCGCCGGAACCGCGGCCCGTCTCGGAACGCGCGCCCGGATCTGAGAGTTCTCCCACAGTTCAGCGTGGGAAGAACAGGGATCGCCGCCGTGTTGTGAGCGGCAGGCGATCAAAGGGGATGCCATGACGTCAGTGCAAGTCGAGCGCACGAGCGAGGGCGGTTTCCGCGCGCGCAACGAGCGGGGTGCCGAGCTGAGCGTCAGCGGTTCGGCGGAGGACGGGGCGTTCACCCCCGTGGAGCTGCTGCTCGCCGCACTGGGCGGTTGCGAGATCGTGACCATCGAGCCGCTCACCGCCCAGCGCGGTCACCGGCTCGACCGGCTGGCGGCCACCGTGAGCGGCGAGAAGGTGGCACCGACCAGGCTCGGCACGATCACCGTCACCTACGAGGTCGAGTTGCCCGAAGGCGACGAGAAGGCGGCCAAGGTGTTCTCCGACGTCGCGCGGCGGGTGCACGAGGGCTACTGCACCGTTGGCAACGCGCTGAAAGAGCAGACGGCGGTCGAGCAGGTCCTGCCCGCGTTCGACGACGATGCGCCGAGCGGCCCGAGCGGCTGACGGCGGCACGCGGGCCCCTGGGCCGGCCTACGACTCGAGCACACCTCCAAGCGCGTTCTTCCCTCCGTCAGACGATGCCCTACCCCTACAGGGTAGGTACGGCCTCCCCCTGACGACCCTGGCTCGGCATCAGGGACGTACTCCTCAAGGGTGAGAAGAAGACCATTCGCGCTGGTGATCCATTAGCGGTCTTTCACCGGAAAAATCAAAGCATGGCACAAACCATCCTGCCTGCCTCCCGCGGCAGGACCGCGACGCGCTCCCGTACCCCCGTGGAGCGCGCGTCTCGCGCGGAGCGGCCAAAGACGGCGGCTCCGGCACTTTGGCGTGAGCTTCTATTGCTCGTTTTCTCCTACTGCGCCTATTCGCTCACCCGTCTTGTACTCGACCCGGGTAGCACCACCAGCGCGTTCGCGCACGCCGACCAGATACTCGACTTCGAACGGATGCTGGGAATAGACGTCGAACTGGGACTCAACCAGGCCTTGCTGGAAGCACCTTGGCTGGCACGCGCGGCCAATGTGTTCTATGCCACCGCTCATTTCGCCGTGACCCTGGGCGTCATGGTCTGGCTCTATCGCCATCGACCCCGGTACTACCGCTGGTTTCGCACTTCGCTCATCGTCGCGACCGCGGTGGCGCTGATCGGCTTCTGGGCCTATCCACTGGCGCCGCCCAGGTTTATGCCCGGCGATGGTTTCGTCGACCCGGTGACGGCACTACAGACGCTCGGTCTCTATTCAGCTCCCGGTTCCGGGGCCCTGACCAACCAGTATGCGGCCATGCCCTCCATGCATGCAGGGTGGGCCCTCTGGTGCGGATTCATTCTCGTGAGACTGTCCACCCAAAGGTGGGCTAAAGTGCTCGGCATGCTCTATCCGGCGACGACCGTCCTTGTCATCCTTGCGACGGCGAACCATTACGTGCTCGATGTCGTGGCCGGGATCGCCCTGATCGTGGGTGCGCTGACCGGTTCATGGTGGTTCTATCGCCGGTCCCTCGTCTCCAAGAAGGAGAGCGCGCTCCTCCGTGAGTCGGACCTGCCGGTGCGGGGCCCGGCATTTTCGGGTGATGTTCGGCAGTTCGGGGTTTGAGAGTCTATAGATCATGGCCAGGTCCACCGTCGCCCCTTCCCCTCCCTCCGGGACCCGCGGCGTAGACCCGGACCGGCGATCCGGACGGCCCCGGCTGTGGGCCGAGCTACTGCTCATCGCCGTGTGTTACGGCGCGTACTCGGTGGTGCGGAATCTGGTGCCCACCCAGCACGCGGCCGCGATGCAGAGGGCCTACGAGATCCTCGACGTCGAGCGCGCGATGAACCTCGACTTCGAGTTCGCGGTGAACCAGTTGTTCGTCGACGTCAGATGGCTCGGGATCGGCGCGAACTATTACTACGCGACGTTGCACTTCATCGCGACGATCGGCGTGCTGGTCTGGCTGTACATATGGCATCCGCGACGCTACTCGACCTATCGATGGCTGCTGTTCGGCACCACGATCACGGCACTGATCGGTTTCTGGTTCTACCCTCTCGCTCCACCGCGGTTCCTGCCCGGATACGTCGACACCGTGGTGGCCTTCAACACCTGGGGCCTGTACGACTCGTCACCGATCGCCACGGTCTCCAACCAGTACGCGGCCATGCCGTCGTTGCACACGGCATGGTCGCTGTGGTGCTCGGTCGCCGTGGTCGCCATCGTCCGCCGCGGCTGGATCAGAATCGTGGCCGCCGTTTATCCGATGGTCACCGTGTTCGTGATCCTCGGCACGTCCAACCACTTCATCCTCGACGCGGTGGGCGGCGCCGCGGTACTGGCCGGCGGCTACGTCCTCACCCAGACGCTCACCTGGGCGTCAAGACCCGTCCAGCGGCTGAGCCGCGGCGGTGCGGAAGCGTGACCCCGCCCGCCTGACCGGCGCACGTGACCGCGTACGCATGACCGGCGCGCGCGACCGGGCGGGCGCGAACCTCAGTCGACCGCCCCGTAGAAGACCCGCTCGACAACGGCCCTGGCGCGGCGGGCGCACCGCCGGTAGTCCTCGAGCAGGTCGCCCGAGCCGGGATAGCCGAGAACCCTCGTCACCGCGGACCGCTCCCGGTGGTGATCGGTCGGCAGGGTGTCGGACGGGCGTCCGCGTACGAGCATGAGGACGCCACGGATGCGGGTTGCCATCTGCCACGCGTCCGAGAGCGTCGCGGCGTCGCCGCGGTCGATCAGTCCCGCCTCGACCGCGGCGTCGAGCGCGACGAGTGTGCGGGTCGTGCGCAATCCCGGCACCTCGTGGGCGTGCCGCAGCTGCAGGAGCTGAACCACCCATTCCACATCCGACAACCCGCCTGGCCCGAGCTTGGTGTGCAGGCGCCGCTCGACGCCGCGCGGCAGCCGCTCGGACTCCATCCGCGCCTTGATCCGCCGGATCTCGCGGACGGCGGCCTCGTCGACGCCGTCCACCGGCCACCGCACCGGGTCGATGAGCGCCCGGAACCGTTCGCCCAGCTCCGGATCTCCGATGATCGGGTCGGCCCGCAGCAGTGCCTGGCTCTCCCATGGCGCCGACCATCTCGCGTAGTAGGCGGCGTACGACGCGAGAGTGCGCACGAGCGGGCCCTGCCTGCCCTCGGGACGCAGGTTCGGGTCGATGACGAGTGGCGGATCGGCGGCGGGCCTGGCCAGCAGTCGTCTCAACTCCTCGGCGACGGCGTGGGCGGCGCCCGCCGCGTCGCGCTCATCGGCGGCCGGCAGCGGGTCGTGCACGAACATCACGTCGGCGTCGCTGCCGTAACCGAGCTCGTGTCCGCCGAACCGGCCCATGGCCACCACCGCCATCCGGGTCGGCAGGGCGGAGCGCCGCTCAGCCTCGATCTTCTGGATGGCCGCATGCAGAGCCGCCTCGATGGTGACGGCGGCGATGTCGGTGAGCGCCTCGCCCACCGTGCAGACGTCGATGAGACCGAGCAGATCGCCCACCGCCACGCGGAACAGCTCCCGGCGGCGCACCCCCCGCACGGCCGCCACGGCGTCCTCGGCCGACCGGGCGCTGTCGCCGGCCTCCTGGGCCCGGTCACCCTCGGAGCGACGGCGTACCGCGGCGAGCGCCTCACCCAGCAGCACGTGGTGCGGTCTCGGGGCGAGCTGGGCATCCCCGTCGCCGCCACCGGGGCGGGGCCCCTGCTCCGCCGGACCGCCGAGCATCGCGACGGCCTCCGGAGCGCGGAGCAGCAGGTCCGTGACGTACCTGCTGGAGGCCAGCAGGCGCGCCATCCGCTCGGCCACCGCCACGTCGTCGCGGAGCAATCTCAGATACCACGGGGTGGCGCCGAGGGCATCGCTGACCTGCCGGAACCCGAGCAGCCCGGCGTCCGGATCGGGGGCGTCGGCGAACCATCCGAGCATCACGGGCAGCAGCGTGCGCTGGATCGCGGCGCGGCGGGACACGCCGCTGGTGAGCGCCTCGATGTGCCGTAGCGCCCCCGCCGGGTCGACGAAACCGAGTGCCTCGAGCCTGATCTTGGCCGCCGCCGGGGTGAGCCGCGCCTCCTCGCCTGGCAGGCGCGCGACGGCGCGCAGCAGCGGCCGGTAGAAGAGCTTCTCGTGGATCCTGCGCACTCCCCTGGCGTGCCGGCGCCACAGGTCGACGAACTCGCGGACCGGATCGGTGCGCAGGCCGAGGGCCCGGCCGAGGCGCCGGAGACCGTCGTCGTCGTCGGGCACGAGGTGGGTGCGCCGCAGCCGGTGCAGCTGGATCAGATGCTCGACCCTGCGCAGGAACCGGTAGGCGGCGGCCAGCGCCGCGGCGTCGTCCCGTCCGACGTACCCGCCGCGGGAGAGGGCCTCGAGTGCGGTCAGCGTCGTGGGGCTGCGCAGGCTCTCGTCCGCGCGGCCGTGGACCAGCTGCAGCAGCTGCACCGCGAACTCGACGTCGCGCAGGCCACCGGGACCCAGCTTGAGCTGCCGCTCCGCCTCGCCGTCGTCCGCACGCTCCCTGAGCCGGCTCTCGACGCGGCGTCGCATCGTCTGCACGTCCTCGACGAAGCTCTCGCCTTCGGGCGCGCTCCACACGAGCGGCGTGAGGGCGTCGACGTAGGCCTGTCCCAGCTCAACGTCCCCGGCCAGCGGCCGGGCCTTCAGCAGGGCCTGGAACTCCCACGTCTTCGCCCATCGCTCGTAGTAGGCGCGGTGGCTGGCGAGGGTGCGTACGAGGGGTCCGGCCTTGCCCTCGGGCCGCAGAGCCGGGTCGACCTCCCACAGCGCGCCCTCCGGGGTGGTCGCCGAGCAGGCGCGCATCAGAGCCGAGGCGAGCCGCGTGGCGGTACGCAACGCCGAGTCCTCGGGGGCGCCGGGCGCGGGCTCGGCAACGAAGATCACGTCGACGTCACTGACGTAGTTGAGCTCCCGGCCACCGCATTTGCCCATGCCTATGACGGCCAGCCGGCAGTCGTCCGCGTCGGGCGTCTCCGCCCGGGCGATCGCCAGGGCCGCCTCCAGCGCGGCGGCGGCCAGGTCCGAGAGCGCCGCGGCGACCTCTTCAACGGCGCAGAGACCGGTGAGATCTCGCCCCGCGAGGTGCAGCAGGTGCCGCCGGTACTCGACCCGCAGGGCCACGAGGGTGTCCGGCGTGGCGTCGCGGGCACGCGGCGACGCGGCCTCGGGATCGGCGCCGACCGCCCTGAGCAGGTCCGCCCGGAGCGTTCCATCGCCGGGAGCGTCCAGCGCGTCCCCATCGGCAAGTACCGTCCAGTGGCTGGGATGCCGGGCCAGGTGGTCGCCGAGCGCGGCGCTCACCCCGAGCACCGACAGCACCCGGTCTCTGGTCCCCGGCTCGCGAGCGAACGTCGCCGGCAGCTCCGCCGCGTCGCCGGCCGAGGCGGCCAGTACCCGGAGCAGACCGCCCAGGGCGAGATCGGGGTCGGCCGTGGCTCCGAGTGCGTCGATCAATTCGTCGTCGACGGTGACGCCGGTCTCGGACTCGCTCTCGGCGAGCAGCCGCTGGGTCCGGGTGGCATCGGAGAACCCGAGCCGGGCCAGCCGGCTCGTGAGAGACGGACGACGATCCGGAGTCCATTGCTCGCTCACGCTCACGGATCCACCGTAACGGGATGGCCGCCGGTCGGCGGAAAAAGGACCTCGTGTCCCGATTCCGGTCCGGCGACAGCGACCTTTTCGCTTTTGCCCGGAATCTCCGACAGCGCGCGATCACGCTCGACGCACCCTCGTTTCGACGCGGCGGGTAAACCCGGAGAGATCTTAAGGCGTCTTCCGCGTAACCACCCCGCAGCGAGGAGACAACAATGAAGATCCGCTCTGTGCTCACCATGGGGGCCGCTGCGGCCATCACCGTGGCGCTCGGCACGGCCCCCGCCGCCTCGGCGGCGACGCCCGCGAGTCCGGGCGACTTCAACGGCGACGGTCGGCGCGACGTGGCCCTCGGCAGCCCGCTCGGCACCGTCGGCGGTGTCGCGGGCGGGTTCGTCACCGTGGTGTACGGCGGAGCCGCGGGCCCCGACACGACGAGATCCCAGGTGATCTCACAGGCCGGCCCGGGCGTTCCCGGCGATGTCACGGCGGACAGCCGGTTCGGCGCCTCCCTGGCCTCGGCCGACTTCGACCGGGACGGGTACGCCGATCTGGCCATCGGCGCGCCCTTCGAGGACGTCGACGGGTCCGTCAACGCGGGGAGCGTCACGGTCGTGTACGGCAGCGCCGGCGGGCTGTCCTCCCGTGCCGCGCGCTTCGTGCTCGCCCCTTCCCTGCGGGTGCACAAAGCCCGGTTCGGCGAGTCGCTGGCGGCCGCGGAATTCGCCTCCGGCGGGGCCCCTGATCTGGCCGTCGCCGCGCCCGGCGGGGAGGCCATCTGGGTCTATGACGATGTCGCCACCGCAGGCACCAGCGGCACCCGGGTGCCCCTGAACGATGTGGAGAACCATGTCTCCGAGATCCGCCTGATCGCCGCGGACTTCACCGGGGACGGCCGGCCCGACCTGGTCACCAGTCGCCTGAACAACCTCGACGGCATCGACATCGGTCGAGTGGACCTCTACTCGGGATCGGCCTCCGGGCTCTCCCTGCTCGTTCCCAACGCCGCGCCGGGCGGACGCCAGGCGGCCGCCGGGGACATCAACGGCGACGGCCGGGCCGACCTCGTCACGCGGATGTTCGAGTCCGAAGACCCAGAGGTGAACGGCGGCACGGTCGCCGTGAACCTCGCGACCGGCACCGGCTTCCGCCGCCAGCTCCTGGTCACTCAGGACACCTCGGGGGTCCCGGGCACCGGCGAGCAGGGCGACGGCTTCGGCGCCGGCCTGGCCGTCGGGGACCTCAACGGGGACGGCAAGGGCGATGTCGCGATCGGCGCGCCGGGCGAGGACATCGGCACGGTGGCCGACGCCGGGGCCTTCACCGTGCTGTACGGCACCGCGAGCGGGGTGACGACGGCCGGCGCCCAGCAGATCGGCCAGAACACCGCGGACGTGCCCGGCAATGCCGAGACCCGCGACGCGTTCGGTTACGAACTGTCGGTCGCCAACGTCACGGGCGACGCGAAGGCCGATCTCACCGTCTCGGCGTACGGCGAGAACGGCACCGAAGGAGCGGTCTGGCTGTTCCCCGGCCGCGCCGGGGGCCTGACCGGTGCCGGCAGCACGGCGTTCAATCCCGTCACCCTCGGGATCAGCGGCCGCACCGCCCACCTGGGCGACGTCATGCTCCCCTGACCCGGCGAAGCCGTACGACGATCCACGCGACGGTCCACATGGCGATCCACGCGACGGGGTCCGGACGGCCGGCAGCCGTCCGGGCCCCGTCCGGGGCACCGCTCAGAGCACGGCGATGTAGCGCTTGCGCTCGTACTCGGTCACCTGGCGCCGGTAGTCCTCCCACTCGGCCCGCTTGTTGCGCAGGAAGAAGTCGAAGACGTGCTCGCCCAGCACCTCGGCCATCAGCTCGCTGTGCTCCATCGCGTGGATGGCCTCGTCGAGGTCCTGCGGAAGAGGCGCGATGCCGAGGGCCCGGCGTTCCGCCGAGGTGAGCGCCCACACGTCGTCCTCGGCACCCGGCGGCAGCTCGTAGCCGCCCTCGATGCCCTTGAGCCCCGCGCCGAGGATGGCCGCGAACGCCAGGTACGGGTTGCACGCCGTGTCGAGCGAACGGAACTCGATCCGGGTGGAGTGCCCCTTCTGCGGCTTGTACATGGGAACCCGGATGAGCGCCGAGCGGTTGTTGTGCCCCCAGCACACGTACGACGGCGCCTCTCCCCCGGCACCCGCCGAGGCCCCGACACCGCCCCACAGCCGTTTGTAGGAGTTGACCCACTGGTTGCAGACCGCGGTGATCTCGGCCGAGTGCCGGAGCAGGCCGGCGATGAACGCGCGCCCGACCTTGGACAGCTGGAACTCCGCCCCGGGCTCGTAGAAGGCGTTGCGGTCGCCCTCGAACAGCGACATGTGCGTGTGCATGCCCGAGCCGGGATGTTCGGTGAAGGGCTTCGGCATGAAGGAGGCCCAGACCCCCTGCTCCAGCGCGACCTCCTTCATGACCAGCCGGAACGTCATGATGTTGTCGGCGGTGGTCAGCGCGTCGGCATAGCGAAGGTCGATCTCCTGCTGGCCCGGGGCGCCCTCGTGGTGGCTGTACTCCACCGAGATGCCCATCGACTCGAGCATCATGATCGCGTTGCGCCGGAAGTCGTGTGCGGTGCTGTGCGGCGTGTGGTCGAAATAGCCGCCGGCGTCGATCGGCTCGGGCTCGCGCCCGTCATCGGGACGGTCCTTCAGCAGGAAGAACTCGATCTCGGGATGGGTGTAGAAGGTGAAGCCCAGATCGGCGGCGCGGCCGAGGGCACGCTTGAGGACGAACCGCGGATCGGCGAAGCTCGGGGTCTCGTCCGGCATGAGGATGTCGCAGAACATCCGGCCGACGCCCGGCGACTCGGCACGCCACGGCAGCACCTGGAACGTCGAGGGATCGGGCTTGGCGATCATGTCCGCTTCGTAGATCCGCGCGAAGCCCTCGATCGCCGAGCCGTCGAAGCCGATGCCCTCGGCGAAGGCGCCCTCGAGCTCGGCGGGCGCGACCGCCACGGACTTGAGGAACCCGAGGACGTCGGTGAACCACAGCCGGATGAACCGGATGTCGCGCTCCTCGAGTGTGCGGAGCACGAACTCCTGCTGACGGTCCACGACCACTTCCCCCTTGACCATTGATCGATTCCGATGAGCGGCGAAAGCCGCCCTAGCAGACACCCATGGTGACTTACCAGTCTGCATTGTCTCTGTTTCCGCAACGTAACAGAGCAATGGGGGTCCCCGTCAGCGGCGGGGATCACTTGCGCTCGCCCCTAGGCTGGGAGCGTGGCTCAGTTGCGCATCGCACTCGCTCAGGTCGACCCCACGGTCGGAGATCTTCAGGGCAACGCCGACCTGGTGGTCGCGTGGAGCAGGCGCGCCGCCGAGGCGGGCGCCCACCTCGCCGTCTTCCCCGAGATGGCGCTGACCGGCTACCCGGTCGAGGACCTGGTCCTGCGGAAGTCGTTCGTCGACGCCTCGATCGAGACGCTGGAGGTCACCGCGCGCCGGCTCCGCGACGAGGGCCTCGGCGAGCTCGCGGTGGTGGTCGGCTACGTCGACCGACGCTCCGACGTCCGCCACCGGGTCGGCCAGCCGTCCGGGGCGCCGCTCGACGCAGCCGCCCTCCTGTACGGGGGCCAGGTGGTCGTCCGTACCGCCAAGCACCACCTGCCGAACTACGGCGTCTTCGACGAGTACCGCTACTTCATCCGCGGTGACCGGCTGCCGGTGGTGCGGCTGCACGGCGTCGACGTGGCGATCGCCGTGTGCGAGGACCTCTGGCAGGACGGCGGCCCGGTCTCGGTGACCCGCGAGGCGGGCGCGGCGCTGCTCGTCGTGCCGAACGCGTCGCCGTACGAGCGGTTCAAGGACGACGTGCGGCTGGAGCTGTGCGCCCGGCGGGCCCGCGAGGCCGGGGCGACGCTCGCCTACGTCAACATGGTCGGCGGCCAGGACGAGCTCATCTTCGACGGTGACTCGCTGATCGTGGACGCCTCGGGCGAACTCCTCGCGCGGGCGCCGGCGTTCGTCGAGGACCTGCTGGTCACCGATCTCGACCTGCCCGAGGCGGCGAGCCCGTTCACGCCCGCGCAGACGTCCGCGGACGCCCACGACGGCACCGTGATGACCATCGACCGGCACCTCGTCTCGGCCGAGCCGCTGCCGCCGTACGAGCCCGTCGAACCGCCCCGCGCCGAGCCGCTGGACGACTGCGCCGAGGTCTACGGCGCGCTGGTCCTCGGGGTCCGCGACTACGTGCGCAAGAACGGCTTCGAGTCGGTCATCCTCGGGCTGTCCGGCGGCGTCGACTCCGCGCTCGTGGCCACGATCGCCGCCGACGCGATCGGGGCCGGCAACGTGCACGCCGTACTGATGCCGAGCCGCTACTCCAGCGACCACTCGATCACCGACGCCGAGGAACTGGTCAAGCGGCAGGGCATCAACGCCCGGACGGTGCCGATCCGCGACATCGTGGAGGCCTACGAGGCCGATCTCGACCTGCACGGGCTGGCGGAGGAGAACCTGCAGGCCCGCATCCGCGGCAACATCCTCATGGGCCTGTCGAACCAGCACGGCCACCTCGTGCTCACCACGGGCAACAAGAGCGAGCTGGCCACCGGCTACTCGACCCTGTACGGCGACTCGGCGGGGGGCTTCGGCCCGATCAAGGACGTCCCCAAGACGCTGGTGTTCGAGCTGTGCGAATGGCGGAACGGGCAGGCCGGCTCGTCGCCGCGGCCGATCCCGCAGAACATCATCGACAAGCCGCCGTCCGCCGAGCTGCGGCCCGGCCAGCGCGACACGGACTCGCTGCCCGAGTACGAGGTGCTCGACGCGCTGCTCGACGACTATGTCGAGAAGGACCTCGGCCACGACGCCCTGATCGAGGCCGGACACGACGCCGACCTGGTCGACCGGGTCATCCGGATGGTCGATCGGGCGGAGTACAAGCGCCGCCAGTACCCGCCGGGGCCGAAGATCTCGCCGAAGAACTTCGGGCGCGACCGCCGGCTGCCCATCACCAACGCCTGGCGCGAGCCCTCCGCCCGCCGCTGAGCTCCCGTTCGCTCCGCGCCGGTTCCGCTAACGGTGGTGGAACTCACCCGGCCAGGCGGCCGTCGGCAGCTCCTCGGTGTGCTCCATACCGGGTACCAGTTGCTCGCACCAGACCACCTTGCCGGCTGCGGTGCGCCGGCTGCCCCACCGGTGGGCCATCTGACTGACGATCACGAGGCCGCGGCCGTTCTCGTCGTCGTCGGCCGCGTGCCTGAGCCGGGGCAGTGCCGCGGACCGGTCCAACACCTCGCAGAACAGAGTGCGCTCCAGCAACAGACGCAACTCGATCGGCCCTGAGGCGTAGTTGAGCGCGTTGGTGATCATCTCAGAGGCGAGCAGCTCGGTGGAGTAGGACAGGTCGTCGAGCTGCCACTCGGCCAGCTGCGTGCGTACCAGCCCGCGGGCCCGCCGCACGGCGGCCGGATCGGCGGGCAGAGTCCACGACACCCGCCGGTCCTGGTCGAGGCGGCGCAGCCGGGCGATGAGCACCGCGATGTCGTCGCGGTGGTGATCGCCGTAGACACCGTCGAGGGTCGCCTTGGCCAGGTCCTCCATCGGCCTGCCGGGTGAGTCGGGGCCGAAGATGCCGCGAAGCCGGGCCAACCCGTCGTCGATGTCACGTCCGCGGCTCTCCACCAGCCCGTCGGTGTAGATGACGAAGAGGCTGCCGTCCTCGACGGTGAATTCCCGGCTCTCGATGGCCGCTCCGCCGGCCACCCCGAGCGGCGGTGCGGGCGGCACCTCCAGAAGCTCGTTGGAACCGTCCGGCCGTACGAGCAGGGGCGGCAGATGACCCGCCGAGGCGATCTCGAGGGTGCCAGTCGTCGCGTCGTAGACCGCGTAGACGCAGGTGGCGAAGTGCGGCTCCTGCTCGCCGAGCTCGACCATGAGCTCGTGCATGACGTGCAGGGCCTCGGCGGGCGGGAGCTCCAGGTTGGCGAGGGTGTGCAGCGCCGTGCGCAGCCGGCCCATGGTGACCGCCGCACGCACACCGTGCCCGGCGACGTCGCCGACGATCAGTGCGGCGCGCGCCCCGGGCAGCGCGATGGACTCGTACCAGTCGCCGCCCACCTCGATCAGCTTGCTGCCCGGCAGGTAGCGGTGGCGCACCTCCACCGAGGTCGGCGCGGACAGCCGGTTCGGCAGCAGGCTGCGCTGGAGCGCGAGTGCGGTGGCCCGCTCGCGGCTGAACAGCCTGGCGTTGTCGATGACGATCGCGGCGCGGGCGGCGAACTCCATGCCGATCTCGATGTCGTAGGCGTCGAAGCGCCGGAATCCAGGTACCCGGGTGCAGACGATCAGACCGAGCAGGGTGTCGCCCGTGATCATCGGCAGCAGCACCATGGAAACGTCGGTCAGCAGTTCGGCGACGGGTCCTCGCCGCCAGGTCTCGGCGATCTGGGCGGCCGCCTCGGCGTCGACCCGCGGCACGTGGATCGGTTCGGCCTTGTCGAGGCACTCGGTGTACGGGGTCCCCGCCGGGTAGACGAGCACTTCTCCGGCGGGCAGTGTGGCCGGCCACGCCGGGTTGCCGTCGTCGGCGGTGAGCGCGAGCCTGCGCAGAATGGCCGACCCGTTGGTCGCGTCGCCGTGGACCTCGTCGGCGGCCACCAGGCTTTCGAGCACGAGCACTTCGGCGACGTTGCAGAAATGCGGGGCGATCACGTCGATCAGCCCGCGCGCGGTCTGGTCCAGGTCAAGGGAGTTGCCGAAGCGGGTGAGCGGGTCGTCGAGCAGCGCGCGGCGCATGAGCGCCGGATCCTGGAAGGGGGCGGTGGGCGGCAGCGCGACGCGGACGTGCAGGAGCACCGCGAGCCCCTCGCCCTCGGCGACCATCGGCTGGGCGGTGACGACGGCCTCGGTGACGGCGCCGTTCTCGCCCTTCACCGTCAGCATGGCGGTGCGTTCCTGGCCGGAGCGGCGGATGTCGTCGAGGAGGGAATCGAGCTTCTCCTTCTCCTCCTCATCGACGAGCGTGGTGGCGTGCAGCCCGAGCAGTGACCCGGGCTCGGAGCCGATAACGCTTGTCGCGTTCTGGCCACATTGCACTATTTTCCCGGAATCGTTGATGCCAAGAACGAGAGTCCGGGACGCCGAATCGGCGGGGGGCGCATTACCTTTTCGCGCCATGACGGATCTCACCTGTCGCGCTCCTGACAGCCGGCCCTCGGTCCACTCTCACTTTCGCCAGTATGGGGTATGTGATGGCTCCGCGAGAGTGGAGAGCAGATCTATAGACTTTGGAACCGTATAGGGAACCACGAAATCCGCAAGGGCGGACTGCCGTGGAGACCGAAAGTCACCCACGGCCGGGATCGGCCGTCACCCGTCCATCGCCTGGTGAGGGGCGTTCGCCCGGCCCGGCGGCGCCCGCTCCCCGACCTCAGGGGGCGAGGCCGCGCAGCGCGGTGTCGACGACCCGTTCGGCGACGTCGTCCGGCAGGTCCTCGTCCGGCGCGAGTCCCTGGACCTGCATGGTCATCGCTCCGGCGATCATGGGCAGGGCCACCTCGATGTCGAGATCGGGGCGCACCTCCCCGGTCTCGATGCCACGGCGCAGAACGCCGCGCATCACCTCGCGCCGGGGTTCGATGACGTCCCGCCGCAGCTTGCGGACCAGCTCGGGGTGCTTGTGCCAGCTGCCGATGATGTTCCAGAGGCAGTCGACGCGCCGGTCGCCCCGGCCAGAGTGCACGGCCCGGGCCAGCGCGATCAGGTCCTCGCGGACCGACCGGCCGGCCGGTTCGGGAAGGGGCGCCTTCAAGGTGGCGAGGGCGTCGACGATCAACGCCTCCTTGTTGGGCCATCGCCGGTAGATGGTCGTCTTCCCCACGCCCGCCCTCGCGGCCACCGCCTCGATCGACACGCCGGCGACGCCGGCCTCCTCGACCAGCAGATCGAGCGTGGCCTCGATGATGGCCTTCTCGGCGCGCTCGCTGCGCGGGCGTCCTGGAGGGCGCGCGCAGAGCTGCTCCGTCGTCGTCTCGGTCACATCCCGGCTCACCGTTTCACACACCCGCCGCCTCGCGCTTGCGGGACCGCGCGGGCTCCGTGCCCGGGTCACCGGTGGCGCGTCCGGGCATCCACCGCAGCACCACGAGCGCGCCGATGAAGGCGACGACGGCCGAGCCCACGGCCGCGGTGTGCATCGCGTGCACGAACGCGGCCTGCGCGGGCGCGATGAGGTCCTGCCCCGCCGCGCCCATCCGCTCGGCGACGGCCATGGTGCCGCCGATCGACTCGCCGGCGGTGTGCCGGGCGTCCTCGGGCAGGCGCCCGAGCGGCGCGGACATCTCGTTCCGGTACACCGACGACACCACCGAGCCGAGGATGGCCACCCCGAGGGCGACCGCGACCTGGCGGGCCGTGTTGTTGATGGCCGAGCCGGCGCCCGCCTTCTCCCGCGGGAGGGCGGACATGATCGATTCGGTGACGGGGGGCATCACGTTGGCCATGCCGGATCCCTGGATCAGGAAGATCACGCCGAGCACCCAGAGCGGCGTCGTCCGGTCGATGAACTGGTAGCACACCAGGGCGACCACGACGAGCAGCATGCCCGCCGTGCAGACCGCCTTGGCGCCGAACCGTCGCACCATCGCGGCGCTGAGCGGCGAGAAGACCAGCTGGGCGGCCGCGAACGGCAGCACCATCGCCCCCGCCTGCAGCGGCGTGAGCCCCCGCACGCTCTGCATGTAGAAGGTGGTGAAGAAGAAGACACCCGACGCCGCGAAGAACACCAGGCCCACCGCGCCCACGGCGGCCGACATCCGCGGGTCGCGGAACAGCCGCACGTCGAACGCCGGATGATCGATGCGCGCCTCGTGCCAGACGAACAGGGCGAGCGCGAGCAGGCCCGCGGCGATCGGGCCGAGCACGGCCGGCTCGAGCCAGGACGCCTTCTCGCCGCCTTCGATGATCCCGTACGACAGCGTGACCAGTCCCACGATCGACAGCAGCACGCCCAGGGGGTCGAGCCTGCCGGGCAGCGGGTTGCGGGACTCCGGCACCAGAAGGAACATCCCGATGACGCCGAGCACGACGACGGGCACGTTGATCAGGAATACCGAGCCCCACCAGAACGAGTCGAGCAGCAGACCGCCCGTCATCGGCCCGATCGCCACGCCCAGGCCGACCGCGCCGGTCCAGATGCCGATGGCCTTGGCGCGTTCGTTCGGTTCGAAGACGTTCGTGATGATCGAAAGGGTCTGCGGCATGATCGCCGCACCGCCCAGGCCCATCGCCGCCCTGGCCCAGATGAGCTGTGCCGGGTCCTGCGCGTACGCCGAGAGCAACGACGCGATCCCGAACATCACCATGCCGGCGATCAGCACGCGCTTGCGGCCGAACCGGTCGCCGATGACGCCGAAGGTGAACAACAGTCCGGCGAACACGAGCGTGTAGGAGTTGATCGACCACTCCAGCTCGCTCTGCGTGGCACCGAGCCCGGCGCGCGGATCGGCGATCGTCTTGAGCGCGACGTTCAGGACCGTGTTGTCCAGGACGACGACGAGCAGGCTCACGACGAGCACGCTGAGGATGTACCAGCGGCGGGGGTTCGCGGCCGGTACCGGGGGCCTTGCTGAATCCACGGTACTCCTATGGGAGAACATCAGATGAATTTACGATACGGGTGCGTTTCGTATTGAATCTCAGACTATGCCGCCATTGAGCGATACGCAACCGTGGCGTTTCGTTACCCGGCACAGGACCCCGGACCTGCTGGAATCCCGGGGCTACCGGATGCGTTGACACCGTGGGATCATCGTTTTCGTCCGGGGACGCCACCGTGGCGCCTCGAGACTGGAGGTTCTCGATGTCTGCTGCCGTCGTGCCCGAAGCGCACACCACCCACCCCGTGGCCACCCCCGACGCCGTGCCCGCCGCGCCCGCTCAGCCGACCGCCCTGTACGGCGGCCAGTCCGGACGCCGGGTCACGGTACGGGACATCGCCGCCGCCAAGCAGCGGCACGAGAAGTGGCCGATGCTCACCGCCTACGACGCCCTGACCGCGCGGATCTTCGACGACGCGGGCATCCCCGTGCTGCTCGTCGGCGACTCCGCCGCCATGGTCGTGTACGGCTACGACTCCACCATCCCGGTGACCGTCGACGACCTGATCCCGCTGACCGCCGCCGTGGTCCGCGGCTCCAGGCGCGCGATGGTGGTCGCCGACCTGCCGTTCGGCTCCTACCAGGCCGGCGTCGCCGAGGCGCTCGGCACCGCGACGCGGTTCCTCAAGGAGACCGGCGCGCACGCGATCAAGCTGGAGGGCGGCCGGCGGATCCTGGCCCAGGCCGAGGCGATGGTCGCCGCCGGCATCCCGGTGATGGGCCACCTCGGGCTCACCCCGCAGTCGGTGAACGCCTTCGGCGGCTACCGCGTCCAGGGCCGGGGCGAGGCGGGCGAGGAGCTCATGGCCGATGCCAAGGCCCTCGAGGCCGCCGGGGCGTTCTCGGTCGTGCTCGAGTGCGTGCCCGAAGACCTGGCCGCCC
This sequence comes from Actinomadura alba, assembly GCF_014323705.1. GTDB lineage: Bacteria > Actinomycetota > Actinomycetes > Streptosporangiales > Streptosporangiaceae > Actinomadura_C > Actinomadura_C alba. Next base: position 30,768 of record NZ_JABVEC010000004.1, on the reverse strand, counting down.
GGGTCACCGCGTCACTGTCGATCCCCACCATCGGGATCGGCGCCGGCCCCGACTGCGACGCCCAGGTCCTGGTCTGGCAGGACATGGCCGGGCTCACCCCCCGGACGGCCAAGTTCGTCAAGGAGTACGCCGACCTCGCCGGAGTGCTCACCGGCGCCGCGAGGTCCTTCGCGGAAGAGGTCGTCTCCGGCGCCTTCCCCACCGCCGCGCACTCCTACCACTGAGCGTCGCCGGGCGCGTCCATCAGCGAACCCGTGCACGACGGGCGCGTCACGAGCGGGCCGCGACCGCCGCGAGGAACTCCTCGGGTGCCACGAGTCCCGGGGGGCGGCGGTCGCGCGCCATCTCGTTGGCCATGTGCGCCAGCAACTCGTTGACCGGGGTGGGCACGCCGTGCTTGCGGCCGAGCAGCACGATCTCGCCGTTGAGGTAGTCGGCCTCCACACTGCCGGTGGCGCGTTGAAGGCTCTGCACGGAGGAGCCGCCGAAGCGGCTGCGGCCGCCCACCGGCCGGATGTCGAGCACGTCGGCGTAGACCGACATGTCGGCCTCGGTGAAGGCGATACCCGCCGCGTGCAGGCACGCCAGTCCCTCCGCGCGGGCCAGCGCGGCCACCCGGCGGCTGCTCTCCCCCGGCCCGCACACGACCTCGGCCGCGTTCCCCAGGTTGGCCAGCAGCTTGCCGTACTTGTGGTCCATCACGTCCGGCCGGGGAGTGGCGCCGAAGCCGCCGTCGCGGAAGGCGGCCGCGATCGCGTGCGCGGCGTCGTCCGTGCCGCCGGGGTAGCGCCCGACGTCCAGCACACCGCCGACCGGGGCGGAGTAGACCTGCACGACACCGGGTCGCAGGTGGGCGGCGGGCAGCACAACGCACACGCCGTACACGCGGGCGAACGACCGCAGCGCGAGACGCTCGTTCTCCACCCCGTTCTGCGCGCACGTGACGATGACGTCCGGCGGGGCCGAGGCGGCCAGGGCGCGGACGGCCTCGGCGGTGTCCTGCGTCTTCATGCCGAGCAACACGACGTCGCCCGTCCCGAAGCCGACCTCCCGCGGGTGGCCGGCCACCGGGATCCGCAGAGTGACCGACTCGTCCGGCGACTCCAGCACGAGGCCCCGGTCGTGGATGGCGGTGCGGTGCGCTCCGCGCGCTATCAGCGTGACGTCGTGCCCGGCCTGGAACAGCCGGCCGCCGATCACGCCGCCCACCGCGCCCGCCCCGTAGACGATGAACCGCATCGTCATCTCTCCGGCGCGCTCTGGCCGACGTCGGTGGCGCGGATCCCGGCATGCGCCCGGTAGCGGCGGTTGACCGAGATGAGGTTGGCGGTGAACGCCTCGATCTGACCGGCGTTGCGAAGCCGTCCCGCGTACACGCCGCGCGCCCCCGGAATGCGGCCGGCCAGCGCCTGGACGGTGTCGGTCGCCTCGCGGTCGTCGCCGAGCACGAGCACGTCGAGGTCGATCTCGTCGATCCCCGAGTCGAGCAGGAGCACGGCGGACACGTGGTGGAACGCCGCGACGACCCTGCTGTCGGTGAGCACCGAGGCCGCCTGCGCCGCCGCGCTCCCCTCCTCGACCGGCAGCGGGTAGGCACCCCGCTTGTCGAAGCCCAGCGGGTTGACGCAGTCGACCACGATCTTCCCGGCGAGCTCCGATCGCAGAGACTCGAGCGTCGCCCTGTGCCCGTCCCACGGCACGGCGACGATCACGACGTCGGCCTCGCTCGCGGCCACGGCGTTCTCGGCGCCGCGCACCGGGATCCCGCCGTCGAGGCTCTCGGCCGCCTGCCGGGCCCGGTCGGCGCTGCGCGACCCGATGATCACCTGGTGACCGGCGAGGGCGAACCGCCTGGCGAGTCCCTTTCCCTGGTCTCCGGTACCGCCCAGGATTCCGATGGAGAGCCCGCTCACATCAGGGAGGTCGTACGGTGATCGCTGCTGAGTCATGGTCCGATCCTGCCAGGAGCCGTGGCACAGCGGTCCGCTGACCCTCGCGTCGCCCGCGGACACGCTCACCGTCGGAAAGGCGACTCGCCGCGCGGTCGCGTACGGCACCATTGACCCGTGGACGCCAATCAGGTCGCGATGCTGCGCGAAGCGCTTTCGACCACCGGCTGGCTCGAGCGGACCCGCGAGTTCGCCCGGGCCCTCCGCACGTCCACGCGGCGGCCCGGCGGGCTCCTGCTGCTCGGCACCCCCGAGGCCGAACCATGGCACCTGACCGCCCATCTCGACGACGAGAGCCGCCTGGGCGGCATCCCCGAACTCACCCCCACGCTGGTGCGGTGGCGGCCGCCACCGGACGCTCCCGCCCACCTGCGGATCGGGCTCGACCGCCTCGAGAGCGCGGGCAAGGGCGAGACGCTCTTCGTGATCGCCGAGGACGCCGCGCCGGTGCCGCTGCTCGAGCGCGTCGACGACGCGCGAAGGACCGGTGCGGTCGTGCTGTCGCTCGACGGCGGCGATCAGGAACTCGAGGGCCTCGCCCACGAGACCCTCAGCGTCCCCGGGCGGAACGGGTTCATCTCCTTCGACGGTGCGCAGCATCTGGTCAGCGCAGCCGCGGCGTACCCGCTCGGGCCCGGCGCCGACGGGGCCGGGCCGCCGCCCAGGGGCCGCGGCCCCGGCCGGAGCCTGCGCGACCGGCTGGCCCGCATCCTCGACACGGTCAGCGGCCCGGCCGGCGACTGAGCGCCGGCGGGCGGTGCCGCGCCCGGGACGGCGCCGGCCGGCCGGCCCTCAGTCGCCGTCGCCCTCCTGCCGCCGCCAGGCCTCATTTCGCCGGCGGGCCAGTTCCAAGGCGCCGGCGGCCGCCTCCTGCGAGTCATAGGGGCCCATCCGGTCCTTGCCGGGGCACCCCGGGCCGTGCTCGACCCGGTGGTGAGCCAGGCAGAACCACCACTCGTCGTCGTCGTCCTTCATGCTGGCGCCTCACTTCGATCATCGTCGCGGCCTTGCTAATCCTCCCCCCGTTTCGGGCAACTAGACTCTCAGGACATGACGACGCAACTCCGGCCCGGCCGCGTTTCCCCCATCCGCAAGGTCCCCGCGACCATCCAGAGGCCCGAGTACGTCGGGAAGAAGCGGCCTCGCACCGGTGAGCCCGAGGTCAAGAGCCCGGAGATCATCGAACGGATGCGGATCGCCGGGCGGATCGCCGGTCAAGCGCTCGAGGAGGTCGGCAAGCACGCCCGGCCCGGCATCACCACCGACGAACTCGACCGCATCGGGCACGAGTTCCTTCTCGACCACGGCGCCTACCCCTCGTGCCTGGGTTACCGCGGCTTCCCCAAGTCGCTTTGCACCTCGATCAACGAGGTGATCTGCCACGGCATCCCCGACGACACCGTGCTCAACGACGGCGACATCATCAACGTCGACATCACCGCCTTCGTCGACGGCGTCCACGGTGACACCGACGCGACCTATCTGGTGGGCGATGTCGACGAGGAGTCGAGGCTGCTGGTCGAGCGCACCCACGAGGCCATGATGCGCGGCATCCGCGCGGTCAGGCCCGGCCGTGCCCTCAACGTGATCGGCCGCGTCATCGAGGCCTACGCCCGCCGCTTCGGGTACGGGGTCGTGCGGGACTTCACCGGGCACGGCATCGGCACGACCTTCCACTCCGGGCTGATCGTTCCCCACTATGACGATCCGCACGCGACAACGATCATCGAACCGGGTATGACCTTCACTATTGAGCCGATGCTCACCCTCGGTGGGATTGATTACGACATTTGGGCCGATGGGTGGACAGTGCTCACCAAGGATCGCAAGCGCACCGCCCAGTTCGAGCACACCCTTCTCGTGACCGAGAGCGGCCACGAGATCCTGACCCTGCCATGAAGGACCACCCGCCCGCGCGGGTGTGAGCAGGACCGTCGGATGAGCCCGGAGGTCGCGTCGATGAACCATCCAGCAGCCCCAGCCGACCCGCCGTACGATGCCGCGCCGCGGGTCCCCTCCGACGGCATGTCGCCCGGCCGGGCGGCGCTCAGCGTCACCTGGGCGGGCCTGCCGATGCTGACGCTGGGGCTGGCCACCCCCTTCTGCTTCGCGGTGGCGACCCTGTGGCGCCGCAAGATCCACCTGCTGCTGGCCACGATCGCCTACACGGCGGTGCTCGCCCTGCAGCTCGCCGCCCGGCGCGACATGAACGACCCCACGGCCCCGGGGCACGACTCCGCGGCGACGTTGTTCGGCACGTGCGTCTTCATCCAGGCGGTCGGCGGGTGCTTTCACGCCTTCCTGGTCCGGCGCCGGGTGTTCGACCCGCACGGGGTGGACGGCACCGCCGGCAACGAGGCGGCCATCGAGTCCGTCCGCCGGAGCCGCGTCCTGCGGCTCCGGGCGCGGGAACTCGCCGGCAACGACGCGGCCCTCGCCCGCGAGCTGCGGATCGGCCGCCCGGACCTGCCCCGCCGCTACAACGACGGCGGGCTCGTGGACATCAACCGCGCTCCCGCCCCCGTGCTGGCCACCCTGCCCGGCGTGACCCCCGAGCTGGCCGCCCGGATCGAGCAGGTCCGTGCCAAGGCGGGCGGATTCGTGTCGGCCGAGGAGCTGTCGGCGCTCGCCGGCCTGCCGCCCGAACTCACCTCCGAGCTGGCCGAGTACGGCCTGTTCCTGCGCTGACGCGGACCGCGCGGCCGGGCCGGCCGAGTGGCACGTGGCACGCGCCACGGGCGGCGCCGCCCGTACCTCTTCAGACGTTCTGATCACGTTCAGTGGAGACACGGCGTGCCGCTTCGGCGCCCCACCGTGATGAAGTTATCGTTCCGCCGTGCCGACGAAACGGATCATCAGCGCATGATGGGCTACACGCACGCGCTCAGCGGGACCGCCGCGTGGCTCGCCGCCATTCCCCTGGTGACCAACGAGGCACTGCTCGGTTCCCATGCGGTGAGCCTGTCCGCCGAGCAGGTCGCGGCGGGCGCCGTGGTCTGCGCGGGGGCCGCGCTGCTGCCCGACATCGACCACCACGACGGGACGATCGCCAACACCTACGGGCCGATCACCCAGGTGCTCTGCAAGGTCGTGGGCATGGTGTCGGGCGGTCACCGGCACGCCACGCACTCCATCGCGTTCGCGGTGGGCGCGGGCTACCTGACCGACCTGGCGGCGACCCACGCCGTGCACGTGTGGTGGGGGGTGCTCTTCTTCGTCGTCGGCCTGGGCCTGCGCGGCGTCGGCATCGGGTTCCAGAAGAGCGACCTTCTGACCGGGGTGATGAACGCCCTGCTCGCGGCCGCGATCGTCTTCATGATGCGCGACGTCGACATGCGCTACGTCGGTTACGCCGTCACCCTCGGTTGTCTGGCCCATGTGATCGGCGACTGCCTCACCCCGCGCGGCTGTCCGGTGTTCTGGCCGGTGCAGTGGTCGGTCGAGATACCGGTCATCGCCCGCACCAACGGCAGGGCCGAGCGCTGGGTGATGGCCCCGCTGCTCACGCTCGTGATCACGATCCTCGCCGTGCGGTCCGCGCTCGGCGACGAGGTGACCGGCCTGCTGCGATCCTGAGCCGCCGCCCACGGGGCCGCACACCGGGATCAGGTCATGGTCACGCCCTGCAGACGCGCGGCCGCAGCGTGATGGCGCCGGACGATCTCATCGACACCGGTCACCGCCAGCTCCCCGTCCTCGACCACCGCCCGGCCGGCCACGACGGTGTGCCGGGCGGCGGCCGGGCCGCAGCGCAGCCACGCCTCGATCGGGTCGGTCAGCGCCCCGGAGTGGACGAGGCCGTCGAGCGGCCAGCACACCAGGTCGCCGGCCGCTCCCACGGACAGCTCCCCCAGCTCACCGGCCCGGCCGAGGCAAGCCGCGCCGCCACGCGTGCCGATGTCGAGGACCTCCCGGGCCGTCATTCCGCGCGCGCCTGCGCGCTGGCGGCCGAGCAGCAGCGCCATGCGCGACTCCAGCCACAGTGACGCCTGGTCGTTGGAGGCCGAGCCGTCGCAGCCCAGCCCGACCGGTACCCCGGCGGCGCGGTACTCCCGTACGGGTGCGAAGCCGCCACCGCCGATCATCATGTTGGAGCTCGGGCAGTGCGCGACGCCGACCCCCGCCGCGCCCAGCCGGGCGATCTCGGCCTCGTTCGGATAGATGCAGTGCGCCACCCAGGCGCGGCCGGTCAGCCAGCCGACCTCCTCGAAGAGCTCGATCGGCCGCTTTCCGAAGGTCTCCATGCAGTAGGAGTCCTCGTCGGGGTCCTCGGCGAGGTGGGTGTGCAGCCGCACGTCGAGGCGCTCGGCGAGCTCGGCGGAGCGCCGCATGAGATCCGGGCTCACGCTGAACGGCGAGCACGGCGCGAGGGCGACGCGCACCATGGCGCCCCACGAGGAATCGTGATGGGCGAGCACCAGCCGCTCGCAGTCCGCGAGGATCTCGTCCTCGTCCTGGACGACCGAGTCCGGCGGCAGCCCGCCGTCCTTGACCGACACGCTCATCGAGCCGCGGGTCGGATGGAACCGCATGCCGAGTTCGCGGGCCGCGGTGATCTCGGCCGACCACAGGTCGCCGCCGCCCACGGGCCGGATGTAGAGGTGGTCGGTGCTGGTGGTGCATCCGCCGAGCGCCAGTTCGGCCAGCCCCACCCAGGCCGACAGGTAGGACGCCTCCTCGTCGACCCTGCTCCAGACCGGGTAGAGCGCGGTCAGCCACTCGAACAGCGTGCCGTTCACCGCGGGTGCGTAGGCCCTGGTCAGGTTCTGGTAGAGGTGATGATGGGTGTTGATCAGGCCGGGAGTCACCAGGCAGCCGCTCGCGTCGAGCGTCCTGAGCGCCGGAGGCTCCGGATCGGCCGCGCCCCCCACACCGCTGATCAGCCCGCCGGTCACGGCGACCCAGCCGCCGGCCAGCTCCCTGCGCCCGTCGTCGCAGGTCGCCACCAACGCGGCCGAACGTACGAGCAGGTCGGCCCGTGCCCGTCCGGCCTGTTCCGAGCCCCCCGCCGGGGTCGTGGGTGCAGATGTCATGGTGTCGCGGCGCACGTGCCCCGGGATCCGGCCCGGAACCGCGCCTCCTCCTGTCGTCGTGGGCCCTCATGATCGCAGGAAGCCCGCGGCAGGCAAACAGATCCCCCGCTACGAGTCAAGGTCGCGGCATACGACCGGCGTGAACGCCTCATTCCCGGCATGCTGGGAAAGCCGTTGACCAGGGGGTGTTCGTGCACAGAGTCCTCAGCGCACGCGTCGTCGCGGTCCCGGCGGTCATCGCGATGGCCCTCCCCCTGCTCGCCGGCTGCCAGCAGACCCGGACCGCGAGGCACGTCGGCAGCGAGCGGACCACGGCACCGGCGATGAGCGTCGCCGCGTCCGCGGCGCAGCTCCAGCGGCAGTTCGAGCAGGTCGCCCGAACCGTGCTGCCGTCGGTCGTACAGGTCACGACCGACCAGGGCGAGGGCTCGGGGGTGATCTACGACAGGCTCGGCCACATCGTCACCAACGCGCACGTGGTGGAGGGAGCGTCCTCGATCAAGGTGACGCAGGCCAGCGGGGGCAAGCCGCTCACCGGCCGGCTCGTCGGGCTCTTCAGCCCCGACGACCTCGCCGTGATCAAGGTGGATGGAGCGGTCGTCCGGCCGGCCGTGTTCGGCGACTCCGCCCGGCTGCGGGTGGGGCAGATCGTCATGGCCATGGGCAGCCCGCTCGGGCTGACCGGCAGCGTCACCGACGGCATCATCTCCGGCATCGGGCGCACCGTGACCGCGGAGCAGGAGGGGGCCTTTCCCGGCGCGACGATCTCCAGTGCCGTCCAGACCAGCGCGGCGATCAATCCGGGCAACAGCGGGGGCGCCCTCGTCACCCTGAACGGCCAGGTGGTGGGCATTCCGACGCTGATCGCCGCCGCGTCGCCCGGCCGGGCCGCCCAGGGCATCGGCTTCGCCGTCCCGAGCAACACCGTCAGGTACATCGTGCCGCAGCTCATCGAGCACGGGAGGGTCACCAACTCCGGGCGCGCCTCCCTGGGCGTGACCGTCGCCACCGTGATCGACCAGGCCACCGGCGACCCGGCCGGGGTCGGCGTCATCAGCGTCATCAAGGGCAGTGGCGCCGCCAAGGCCGGCATTCACCACGGAGACGTCATCGTGACCGTCAACGGCACGCCCACACCCACCCAGGCCGACCTGGCCAAGATGCTGGCGCAGCTGAAGCCGGGCGACACGGCCAAGGTCACCTTGCTGCGCGGCGGGAGCCGGCGGACCGTCGACGTGCGACTCGAGGTACTGCCCGGCACCTGAATCCCCGCGGGACGAGGACGGCGCTCACCTCCCCGTGTTGTGCAGCGTCAGCCGCTGCCGGCGGTAGTCGACGGTGACCGCACCGAAGCGGCGCAGTTCGTCGGAGCCGAGCAGTCCGGCCACCCTGCTGTCACCGAGCTCGAACACCGGCATGGCACGAGAGCGCAGCACCTGCCCCCCGAGTGTCCACACGCGTATCCGTACGACCGGCGCGAGCGCCTCACCGGCGATGCCCTGGACATGCGCGGTGGCCCCGGTCGGCGGTAGCTGAAGCTGCTGGACCAATGAACGGTCCACTGACGAGGAAGAGGCACCGGTGTCCAGGATGAAGTCGAACGGGCCACGGCCGTTCACCATCACCTGAACGAAGACGATGGTGGCACCACGCTCGGTGACCACTCGGATCGGTACCGTGAAACCGCCCTCCGCTCGCGGGCGAGCCATGCGGCTGTCGCCCAGCGCTGAGACGACGCTGTACGCAGGCTCGGTCTCGTATCCACCCATGCCCAGTGTTAAGGCGACAACCAGCACGGGCGCGGCCCAGCGTGCCCTCATCACAACCACCCACTCATGGAGCCGGCCAATGAGTACCCCATTCCCTCGCGGGCTCTGTCTGACTCCTTCACCGCTTCCCTGGGAGGCGCCTCACCTGGGCAAAGTCCTCGCGCCCGGCACCAGGTACAGGGACAGGCACGGCCAGGACGTGACCCGCTTCCGGTCTCTTGCCGGTGAGCGGCGTAATGTCCCCCCGGTGCCCTAATGTCCCCTGCGCCACACCGTCCCCTGCGCCACACCGTCCCCTCCGGCCACACGGCGCCGATCTCTGTGCAGCGGCGGCGTCGCCGACACGACTCCGCGCTCCGCCGCCCCGGCGCGCCGCCTCGGCTAGGCCGGCGTGATGAAGCCGGTCTCGTACGCGAAGATCACCGCCTGGGTGCGGTCACGGGCGTGGAGCTTGGCCAGCGTGTTGCCGACATGGGTCTTCACCGTCTGCGGGCTCACGAACAGCTCCTCGGCGATCTCGGCGTTGGAGTGTCCCTTCGCCATGAGCCGGAGTACCTCGGCCTCCCGCTCGGTCAGCCGGCCGTGCCACCGCGCGCCGCCCTCGGGAGCCCGGCCGTGCTCGGTGGCGAGGGCCCGGATGGCCGCCGGGAACAGCAGCGTCTCCCCGTGCGCGACCATCCGGATGGCCTGCACGATGTCCTGGGGCCGGGCCCGCTTGAGCAGGAAGCCCGCGGCCCCGGCGCGCAACGCGTCGTACACGTACTCGTCGTTCTCGAACGTCGTGACCACGATGATCTTAGGCGCCCGGCCGGCCGGCTCCAGGATCCGCCGGGTGGCCTGGATGCCGTCGAGCGCCGGCATCCGCACGTCCATCAGGATCACGTCCGGCCGCAGCCGGGCCGCCTCGGCCACGGCATGGGCGCCGTCGGCCGCCTCGCCGACCACGGTGAGGTCGGGCTCGCCCTCGACGATCGCGCGCAGGCCGGCCCGGATGAGCTGCTCGTCGTCGGCGACCAGCACGGTGGTGGTGTCGTGGGGGGTCACGGGAGTCGTCACGGGACCGACCGTAGCGGCAGTGACACGCCGATCCGCCAGCTCTGGCCGTCCGGGCCGGCGCTCATGTGACCCCGCAGCACGGTGACCCGTTCGCGGATGCCGCGCAGCCCACGGCCGCCACGGGCCGGTCTCACCGGATCGGGCGCGGCCGCGATCGGATTGCTCATCTCCACCTCCAGCAGATCGGCGCGCACGGCGAGCCGCAGCACGACCGGCACCCTCCCCGCGTGCCTCAGCGCGTTGGTCAGCCCCTCCTGCACGATCCGGTAGGCCTCCCGGGAGACCGCCGCGGGAACGTGCGTGAGATCTCCGTCGATGTGGGCCTCGAGTTCCACCCCGGCCAGCCTGGTCTGGTCCAGCAGCGCGGCCAGGTCGGTCAGCGTGGGCTGCGGCGCCTTCGAGGTGGCATCCTCGCGCAGCAGGCCGAGCACATGGTCGAGGTCTTCGAGGGCGCTGCGCGCCGTCTCCTCGATCGCGCCGAGCGCCTGCCGGGCGAAGGCGGGGTCGCTGTCGAGCACCCGGCCGGCCGCGCCCGCCTGCAGGGTGACCACGCTGAGCGCGTGCCCCACCGAGTCGTGCAGTTCCCGTGCGAGCCGGTTGCGCTCCGCCAGCCGCGTCGCGCGCTCCTCGAGTACGGTCAGCCGCTCCGCCGGCGTCGGGCCGAGGAACACCGGTGCCAGCCGCGCCAGCAGCGCGCCGCACCCGGCGAACAGGTAGACCAGTCCCACCGTGAGCAGCACGCCGCCCACCGGCCCGGCGATCTGGGCCCACCGCTCATCCCATATCCACGCCCAGCGGCCGTACAGGTTCCGATCGGCCGGCGCGCCCCAGAGCGGCAGCAGGGCCAGCGCGATGGCACCCGACGGTACGGCCAGGCTGAGGATGCTGACGAGCATGCCCAGCCAGAGATGGCCGGAGTACCAGCACGCGGTGCGAAGGCGGGCGACCCACGACCGCGCGGCGCCGATCGTCTCCTGGGCGATCCCGCCACCCACCAGTTCCTTGACCGCCGTGCCCTCGAGCACCCGTACGGCCGGAACGAGGCCGGTCACGAAGACGGCGGGGATCGGCAGCAGCAGGGCCAGCAACCCGATCGGGAACGCGGCCTGGCTGTTCTCGCTGTGGAAGAGTTGCGCCACGACGATCATGCCGAGGATCCAGTACGGCAGGAGGAGGGCGCCGCCCGCGACGAGGTAGGCCCACCGCCGCCAGGTGGACCGGGCGATCAGTGGGCGCAGGACCCTGGTTCCGGACACGATCCGATCATCTCGCGACGGCCCCGGCCGCCGCCTCCCCCGCCCGCACGGCTTCGCGCCGCGCCCGGCTCCCCCACACGGGGGACCGAGCCCGGCCGCGTGCCGTGGGCCGCGCTCACGCCGACGGATGATCATGCGTGGCGGGCGGTGTCCAGGCCCAGCCGGACCACCGTTCCACGAGGACACTGATCACCGGCCCCTCGGGGCGGTGCCGCTCGTACTGCGGGTAGCGTCGCACGAGAAGATCGATCGGCCGCGCCGTCTCGGCCGGGTCGGCCACGATACGGGCGGTGCCGTCGGCACGCGCCCACCAGAGCCGGTCCCAGTCGTCCTCGTAGTGGTCGGCGAGCAACGCCACCCTGGGCTCACCCTCGATGTTGCGCAGCCGCTTCAGGTCGCCCGTCCGCTTGGGCTTGTGATCGACCGCCGTGTAGACGTGGTCGCCGTCGACCGCGAACGTCGTGGGCACGAGATGCGGACGCCCGTCCCGGCCCACCGTGGCCAGCCGTACGACCGGCACCGAGGCGAAGCGCGCCCGGACGAGCTCCTCGGGCAGGCCGGGCATCAGCGGTCACCGTCCACGTACGGGGTCATACCCGCACCGGCCCTACTCGCGGGGGTCACCGCCGTCCGTGGCCTCGGCCACCTTCTCGGCGGGCTCGGGCTGGTCGCGGGCGCCGTCGCCGGTGCCGCCGGTCCTGGGGGCCTCTGCGGCCCCGGCCGCCGCCGGCGTCGCCGCCTTCCGGCCCGAGCGCCGGTCGAGTGACGCGAGATAGGCGTTGTAGTCGGAGAGCTCGTCGTTCTCCTTGCGCGCCTCGGCCCGGTCGGCCTTGCGCTCCAGGCGGCGGGCCAGGCGTTCGTCCTCCACGAACCACTGGAACACCAGGGCGAGGAGCACGATGAAGGTCGGGATCTCGCCGAACGCCCACGCCATGGCCCCGCCGGTGCTCTGGTCGGACACCAGCGACGCGCCCCAGGGCCGGTCGAGCGCGGTGTACCAGCCCTCCGCCAGCGGCTTGCCCATGTTCATGATCGCGATGCCGAAGAACGCGTGGAAGGGCATCGTGACGAACAGCACGAGCAGCCGCCCGATGTACGGCAGGCGCGTCGGGGCCGGGTCTATGCCGATGAGCACCCAGAAGAACAGGATCCCGGACAGCATGAAGTGGCTGAGCATCGCGATGTGCCCGAGATGGGCGCGCATCGCCTGCTCGAACAGCGGGCTGAAGTACAGCGCGTACGTACTGACGATGAAGATCGCTGTCGCCACCGTCGGGTGGGTGACGACCTTGGCCGCCCGGCTGTGCAGGAAGACCGTCAACCACTCCCGCGGACCCCGGTCGCCCCTGGTTGCCGCCGGTTTCAGCGCCCGCAGCGCCAGCGTCACCGGTGCGCCGAGGACCAGGAAGATGGGGGTGAGCATCGCCAGCACCATGTGCTGTGCCATGTGCACGCTGAAGAGCACGGGGGCGTAGGTCGCCACGCCGCTCAGCGTGACGGCGGCGATGGAGACCAGCCCGGCCAGCCACGCGACCGTGCGCCCGACCGGCCAGGAGTCACCGCGCTTGCGCAGCCGCCGTATCCCGGCGAGGTAGACGCCGCCCAGCACGATGATCAGAAGTGCGAAGAAGAGGTCGAACCGCCACAGCGTGAGCAGTCTCTCGACGGTGATGGGCGGGGGCATGTCGTAGCCGAGCAGCTCCTTGGCGGTGCCGCCGGTGCTGTCGACCACCGGCGGAGCGGTGCGGGAGAGCGCCACCGCCAGGCCCATCGTGGCCGCCATCACGGCGGCCTCGACCGACGCGAGCCGCGCGAACGCCCCCGGCTTCCGCGCCGCCACGGCGGGCAGGGTACGGCGGCGATGCCACCAGCCGAACCAGCCGAGCACGGCGTAAGCGGCGATCTTGGCCAGCACGAGCCGGCCGTAGGCGCTGGTGAACAGCTCGGTCGGGTCGGGCAGCCGGGAGATGACGTTGGCGAGCCCGCTGACGCCGACGGCGATGTAGCACCACAGCGCCATGCGGCTGAACCGTTCGGCGGCCACGTGCAGTTCGCCGCCACCGCTGCCGCGGCCCGGCTCCTTCCACGCGTGCCAGCAGAGCACCGCGAGGCCCCCCACCCAGGGAGTGATCGCGGCGATGTGCAGTGCCAGGCCGACGGTCGCGACCGAGTGGTTGGGCGAGGAGGCCGAATGGCCGTTGAGCGGCGGCGGCAGCAGGGCGACGCCGGCCAGGAGGAGCAGGCCGAGCGAGCTGCCCGCCGTCGTGGCCGTCCGGGCGAGCAGGGCGACGACGGCGGTCAGCATGACGACGAACATCAGCGCCGTGCCCTGGGGCAGCTGCCCGATGTAGCTGCTCAGCTCACTTCCGGAGACGACCTTGCCGACCGGCTCGCCGAGGATGTCCGAGACGGTGAGGATCAGCGTGGCCGCGGCCGCGGTGGCCCAGCCGGCCGCGAGCCACGACGCGGCCCGGAGGTATCCGAGGGCCGACGGGCCGAGCATGTTCGTGCCCTTGGCGCGTTCACTGGGGAGGAGCACCGTCGCGGCGAGCAGCGCGCCCACGGTCAGGACCGCGCCGATGTCCATGGCGAGCCTGGCCAGTGGCAGGCCCCACCGGGTGAGTTCCCCCGCGTCGCCGAGCCCAGGAATGATCTTCTCGGTGACCGCGCCCCCGAGCACGAGGGCCGCGATCAGACCGGCCGCCGCCGCCACGGTGGCGACGACCGCGGCCCGGATCGCTCCGGCAGGTGGTCCGCTCACCGCTGATCGGAGGTCGACGAGGACTTGCGCTTACGGAAGAGCACCAGGCCCATGCCGATGAGAACGCCGATCAGCAGCCCGGCGCCGGCCACCGGCCACGCCGACGAGCCGGAGGACTTCTCGGCCTTGGGCGTCACCGGTGTGTCGGCGACCGGGTCCGCCGTGGCCGCGGCGGTCGGCGCCACGGAGGCGGCGGCCGCCGCCGTCTCCTGGGTCTTCGCGGCCCCGGTCAGCGTGAACGGCACCTCGCCGGTCACCGGATGGCCGTCCGCGGACACGACCCGGTAGGCGATCGTGTAGTCGCCGGGCGCGAGGTCGGGGGCGGCCGACTGGGTCACGGTGGCGCCCTCGACCCGGGGTGCCTTGGCCGAGCCGCGCTGACCGCCCGCGGCGTCGCGGAGCTGGACCTTCGCGATCGACGGGTTGACGTTCTCGCTGAACACGAGGGTGATCTCGGTCAGCGCCTCGACCGAGGCGCCTCGCTCTGGAGTGCTCTTGATCAACTTGGTGTGCGCGGAGGCCGGCGCGACGAACAGCGCGGCGGAGGCCAGGACGATCGCGGTGACGACGCCTAGCCTGCGCAGACCAATTCGTGGTGTGGTTCTCATCACCGTTCCGGGAAACCTTCGACAAAGTGCGGGGCGGACGCCCTTCACCTTAGTGACACTTCGGCGCGACCGGTGCCGGGCCCGGTGACCCACGCTCTAGCAGTCACAAGAGCAGCAGTCGCAGCAGTCACAACAGTCACAGCAGTCGCAGTGCCGGCTGCACCAGCACCGGTCGCCGCAGTCCCCGCCGTGGTGCTCGCTCCAGTCGGGCTGCCAGAGCCCGCAGGTGCAGCCCACCACCGTCCAGGCCAGGCAGAGGGCCGGCAGGCCGGGCCGCGGTGGCCGGCGGTGCGGGGGACGCGAGTCGGGCTGGTGCGGGTGCGGAGGTTGCGGCCCCGGCGGGTACGGCCCGGGACCGTTCGCGGCCTCCGCGAACACGTGGTGCACCGAACGCCGCATCTCCCGGTCCAGCAGCGCCTTGATCAGCCGCCGGCTCTCCAGATCCAGATCGGCCACGGCCAGCCGCAGGCCGTGCAACGCGGCGTCGCAGTGACGGCGCGCCTCGTCGAGATCGACGCCCGTGGCGAGCAGTGGGTTGTAGGCGCCGGTGGCCCGGTCCTCAGCGAGATCCTCGACGGCGTCGATCAGGTGGGCGATCCGGCCGAAGTACCGCCCGGCCTCGGCCAGCGTCTCGGCGTTGTGCGGCTTGCCCGCCAGCACGGCGGTGTGCGCGAAGGCCGCCGCCACAGCGTCCTCCGTCGGCGCGGTCAGCTCGAGCAGGCTCCGGCCGGGTGCCGACTCGAGCGCGCTCTGCCGGTCGACCACATCGCGCAGCACGGCCGGGTCGAAGCCGGTGGCCGCGCTCGTGCGGCCCCCGGCGGCGTCCCAGCGGTCGGCCACCCGCCCCGCGGCCGCCGCGACGAGCCTCCGGGCGTACACGCCGTCGCGGTCGGCCACGTGATCGCGGATCTTCCCCGCGGCCAGCAGCAGTGATACGGCGGCGGCCAGGCGCGCCCCCTCGGCACGCGCGTCCACGACCTCGGCGGCGCGGAGGCCGCGCAGCGCGCACGGCCCGGCCTTACGGCGCGGGGAACGGTCCGCGCTCTGCGCCTCGACCAGCACCGACACCAGCAGCCCGTCATAGTTGGTCACCATCCGGGCGGCCTGGCCGTGCTCGGTGCGCAGGGTCAGGCAGAGCCCGCATAGGTGGGCCATCCAGTCCTTGAACAGCGATCCGCACATCCCGTGCCTGCACGGGCGGACGACCCCGAACATCTGTACCCCGTCCTCGCCTCAGAGCCCTACGCAGTTGAGGGCACGTCGATAGGCGGCGAGGCGCGGCGCCTCGGCTCCCGTCTCACCGAACAGCTCGGCCAAGTCGAACCACGCCTGGGCCGCCTGGCGGGTGGACTCCATGGTCTCCAGGTGCGTCGCGGTCTGGGTCAGCACGCCCACCGCCTCGGTGCGCAGGCCCAGCCGGACGTAGGCCTCCCCGAGCACCGCGAGGGCCCAGGCGGCGGCCCGGCGGGGTGAGTCGCCCAGCATCTCGACCGCCTGGCTGGCCAGTTCGACGGCCTTCTCGGGGCGCCCGAGGACGGTCTCGGCCTGGGCCAGCGTGGTGAGGCACCACGCCACGTCGATCTCGCTCGCGGCGCTGGCGGCGATGTCGTCCCTGGTCCGCAGCAGCAGCTCGTGAGCGTGCTGGGCCTGGTCCGGCCGGGCGCGCAGCAGGAGGCCGGCGAAGGCCAGGCGCAACCGGCAGAGGTTGCGGGGATCCTCCTGCTCGCCGTGCAGCG
Organism: Actinomadura alba; assembly: GCF_014323705.1. Lineage (GTDB taxonomy): Bacteria > Actinomycetota > Actinomycetes > Streptosporangiales > Streptosporangiaceae > Actinomadura_C > Actinomadura_C alba. The sequence goes on along the minus strand of NZ_JABVEC010000004.1, from coordinate 14,600 downwards.
CGAGCGCCCGCTCGACCCAGGCGATCCCCTCGTCGTACTCGCCGCGCATCTCGGCGACGTAGGCGGCCTCCCAGTAGGCCCAGATGCGCGCCCGGGGGCTGCCGATCCGCTCGGCACGCTCGATCAGTTGACCGGCCAGCTGGTGGGCCCGGACCAGGTCGCCGCGCACGATGAGCGCCGCGAGCAGGGTGGCCGCCAGATGCACCGCGGTGTCGGTCGACTCCGACCCCACCGCCGTGAGCTGGCGCAGCGCCTCTTCGGCGAGGCGCACGCTGGCGCTGACGTCACCTCGTTCGCGCAGGCACCGGCTCAGCGCGACGTGCACCCTCGCCCAATGATCACGATCGGTCTCGAGGGACGCGACCTCCTTCAGTCTGTTGAGCTCGGTGATCGCGGGCTCGAGCTGGCCATCGGCCTCCAGTGCGAGCGCGTGCCCCCACCGGGCCTGGTGCATGAGGTCCGGCAGTGCCGCCGCGTCGGTGCTCTCGAGCACCTCGGCGAAGCGGGCGCGCGCCTCGGCCGCCGCGCCGTTCTGCAGTGCGATCTCGGCGTAGTCGAGGGTGACCCGCAACCCGTCGACGACCTCCTCGCTGACTCCGCTCACCAGATAGGTGGGCGAGCAGTGCAGCTTGGTGGCCAGCAGCTCGACCACGCTCGGCGCCGGAACCCGCTTGTCGCTCTCGATCAGCGAGATGTAGCTGTCCGACAACTCCGGAAAGGCGAGCTGAGCCTGACTGACTCCTTGCCGGATGCGCAACATCCGGATGCGCTGACCGAAGGATTCCTGACCGTCCACGAAAACTCCTTTTCGCCCAGGACGACCATCCTGTATGACCTACGTCGCCCGCAAGGCCAAAAACAGGTCGACACGGTCCTCGAATGTGCTGAGATCCCGTCCGGTCAGTTCCCCGATCCGCCCGATCCGGTAGCGCAGCGTGTTCACATGGATGTGCAAGCGGGCGGCGCACCGGCTCCAGGAGCCGGAGCAGTCCAGGAAAGCCTCGAGCGTGGGCACGAGTTCGGAGTGGTGCTCGCTGTCGTAGTCCCGTAGCGGGCGCAGCAGCCGGTCCCGGTAGGACTCGCGCACCGTGGCGGGGACGTTCGCCAGCAACAGCGCATGCGATTGGGCCTCCTCGCTCGTGGCGACCCGGAGCCGGCCCGCACGCCGGCCCGCCAGCCTTCTGGTGTGGCGCGCCTCCTCGACCGCGCCGCGCAGCGCCGCGGGTCCCTCGGCGGGCCCGCTGACGCCGACCGCGAGTCCCTCGCCCGCCAGCGCGGGTTCAAGGAACAGCGACGCCGCCCGCATCGTGGCCACGACGTCGGCGATCCCGGCGGCCGGCACGAAGGCGATCGCCTCGCCGCGCAGCCCGCCGACCACACCGCCCGCGCCGTACAGCAGTTCTTCGAGCACCACGCACGCGAGTTCGTCCGGATGCGGCACCTCACCGACCGTGGCCGACACCGCGACGTACGGCTCCCCCGGAGAGAGCCCGCAGAGCCGCATCCGCGCCGCCACCTCTCCCGGATCGACCGGCCGGGCGGACGTGGGCGCTCCGGCAGGTCCGGGTGCTCCGGCAGGTCCGGTCGATTCCGCCGGACCGGCCGGCTCGGCGAGTTCGGCCACCATCCGGCGCTCGACCCGGCGCCCCTCCTCGACCCGCGCGCGCTCGAGCGCCGCCAGCGCGGCGAGTTCGTGGACCGACTCCGTGATCTCGTCGCCGGCGTGACGCAGGTCGCCCTCGCAGGCCAGGAAGCGGCCGGCCACCCGGTGCCGCGCCTGGGCGCCCACCAGCAGCAGCGTGTACGTACGGCCGGCGCGCACCACGTGCGGCAGCCGGTCGGCGGTGAGGTAGCCGGCGGCCAGCGTCCGCGCGTCGTCGGCGGGCGGGCCGGTGGCCGGGCCGGCGACGACGTGACCGGTGGGGGTCACGATCCAGCAGCCGCGGCCGATGTCCTCGCGGCTCACGGCGAAGACGGCGTCGAGCCCGGCGCCCTCGGCCATGCCGGCGAGGAGACGGCGATGCCGGCCGATCGCGGTGGTGAGACCGGCGGTGCGCTCGGCCATCAGCCGCCGGGTGACGACCTCGCTGACGGTGCCGAAGGAGATCTCCTCGGGTATCTCGATCAGCGGCAGCCCGCGCTCGCGGCACGCGGCCACGATGTCGGGCGGCACGTGGCCGTGCACGGCGGTTCCCACCCCGAGAGCCGACACTCCGGCGTCGACGAGCGTCGCCACCAGCCAGTCCGGGTCCTCGTGCCCCTTGCGCCACATCAACCCGGTCAGCACCAGCTCGTCGCCGGTGAGGTATCGGCCGGGCAGCACCAGTTCGGTCGTGTAGACCCATCGGATCGGGCGATCCAGTCCATGGTCCCCGGTGCGCAGCACGAGCCGCAACTCGCCTATGTCCAGGAGATCCCGCAACAGCACCGGATCAGGCTATCGACCGCCCGATAGGCGCACATGGGGGTCTTTGTAGGAATCTCCAGGCCACCGGCCGCCACGGCGCGCCCGGTTCGTGAGATCCGCCGCTGGTGGAGCTCCGCCCGTCCTGCTGTACTGGCTTGATGACCGGCCGACCACAGGGCGTGGAATGGCTCAATGAGCTCTCCGAGCACGACGCCGAGCACGAGCTCATGAACTGCTGCGGGTCGAAGGCCTGGGCGGCCGCCGTCGCGGCGGCCCGTCCCTTCGCCGACGACGCGGCCCTCGCGTGCACCGCCGGCGAGGCGCTCTCGGCTCTCGGCTGGGCCGACGTGGAGCAGGCCCTGGCCCGTCACCCCCGCATCGGCGACCGGCCGAGGGGCGTGGATCGCGAGGCGGCCTGGTCGCGCGCTGAGCAGTCCGGAGTGATCGACTCCGACGGCGAGGTGGCCGGGGAACTGCACGAGGGGAACCTCGCCTACGAGGAGCGGTTCGGCCGGGTGTTCCTCATCTGCGCGACCGGGCTGTCGGCCGAGGAGATGCTCGCGGCACTCCGGGACCGCCTGACCAACGACGACGCCCGCGAACGGACGATCGTGCGCGAGGAGCTGTGGAAGATCACCCGACTGCGCCTGACGAAACTGCTGGAGCGGCCCCAGTGACACTGAGCACGCATGTCCTCGACACCGGCCGGGGCCGGCCGGCCGCCGGAGTGCCGGTCCGGCTGGATCGCTACGAACGCGATACCTGGCGGCCACTCGCCCAGGACGTCACCGACGACGACGGGCGCCTGGGCGATCTGCCCGCGCCGGAGGCCGGGACCTACCGGCTGCGGTTCGGCACCGGCCCGTACTTCGCCGCCACCGGAACACAGACCTTCTATCCCGAGGTGAGCGTCGTCTTCGCCATCTCGGACCCGGGCGAGCACCACCATGTCCCACTGCTGGTCAGCCCGTACGGCTACTCGACCTACCGGGGCAGCTGATGGGCATCACGCTGGGGCCGAACCAGTACGGCAAGGCGGAGACCCGGGTCGTACGGGTGAACCGGCACGGCGACCACCACGAGATCAAGGATCTCAATGTGAGCGTCGCGCTCTCGGGCGAGATGACGGCCGTGCACCTCACCGGCGACAACGCCGCCGTGCTCCCGACCGACACCCAGAAGAACACGGTGTTCGCGTTCGCCCGCGAGCACGGCATCGCCTCGGCCGAGGCGTTCGGGCTGCTGCTGGCCCGGCACTTCGTGCGCTCGCAGCCGACCGTCCACCGGGCCCGGGTGAGCGTCGAGGAGTACGCCTGGGACCGCATCCCGGTAACCGGCCACTCCTTCGTCCGGCGCGGCCAGGAGGTCCGCACCGCCCGCGTCGCCCACGACGGCGAACGGACCCACGTCGTCTCCGGGCTGCGGGACCTGACCGTGCTGAACTCCGCCGGGTCGGAATTCTGGGGCTTCCTGAAGGACGAGTACACGACCCTGCCGGAGACCCGGGACCGGATCCTCGCCACCGTGGTGAACGCCGAGTGGCGCCACACCGATCTCGGCACTGCGTGGGACACGTCGTACGGCACGGTCCGGGGGCTGCTGCTCGAGGCGTTCGCGGGCACCCACAGCCTGTCCCTGCAGCAGACGCTGTACGCGATGGGCCGCAGGGTGCTCGAGGAGTGCCCGTCGATCTGCGAGGTCCGCCTGTCGATGCCCAACAAGCACCATTTCGCCGTCGATCTGGAGGCGTTCGGCCTGGACAACCCGAACGAGGTGTTCCACGCCGCCGATCGCCCGTACGGCCTCATCGAGGGATCGGTACTGCGCGACGACGTCCCCGCGGCCGAGGAGGCCTGGTGGTGAGGGGCAGATGAGCATGGAGTTCCTGAGGCCCGCGACCTGGGCGGAGGCCCTCGCCATGAAGGCGGAGCGGCCGGACGCGCGCCCGATCGCGGGAGGCACCGACGTGATGGTCGAGCTGAACTTCGACCGGACCCGTCCCCCGGCGCTCCTCGACCTCACGGCGATCCCCGAACTCGCCACGTGGAACACCGATATCGTGCCCGGCTGGATCCGGATCGGCGCGGGCATGACGTACACGCGGATCATCGAGGAACTGGGCGGGATGTTCCCCGGCCTGGCCATCGCCGCGCGCACGGTCGGTTCGCCGCAGATCCGCAACCGGGGCACGATCGGCGGAAACCTCGGCTCCGCCTCCCCCGCAGGAGACCTCCTTCCCGTCCTCCTGGCCAATCGGGGTGCCGAGGTATGGGTGGAGTCGGTGCGGAAGAAGGCGGGGCCGTACCCGGTATACGACTTCTTCACCGGGCCCAAGCGGAACCTGCTGGCGCCGGACGAGCTGATCCGCGAGGTGCGGATGCGGGTGACGCACGGCCCTGAGCAGTTCGCGAAGATCGGCACGCGCAACGCGATGGTGATCGCCGTGTGCTCGTTCGCATTGACCTTGGATCCGGGGGAACGAGAGGTGGGAACCGGGATCGGCTCGGCCGGCCCGACGCCGCTGTTGGCGTTCGACGCCGGGGAGTACCTGGCCGGGGAGCTGGACTGGGAGGGAGCCGGCCCGCTCGACGACCGGGTGGCGCGGCGGTTCGGCGAACTCGTCGCGGCGGCGGCGAATCCCATCGACGACGTGCGCGGCACCGCCGAGTACCGCCGCCACGCGCTGTCGGTGATGGCGCGGCGCACGCTCGGCTGGGCCTGGGCGGACTACCGGAAGGGGGCGGCGGAATGCGCGTGACGTTCACCGTCAACGGTGAAGAGCGGGTGGTCGACGACGTGTGGGAGGGCGAGTCGCTGCTGTACGTCCTGCGCGAGCGGTGCGGCCTGCCCGGCTCCAAGAACGCCTGCGAACAGGGCGAGTGCGGGTCGTGCACGGTCTATCTGGACGGCACCCCGGTGTGCGCCTGCCTGGTCGCGGCCGGCCAGGCGGAGGGCGGCACGGTCCGCACGGTGGAGGGCCTCGCCGAGGGCCACCGGCTCGACCCGCTGCAGGAGGCGTTCGTCGAGTGCGGCGCCGTGCAGTGCGGGTTCTGCACACCGGGTCTCATCGTCGCCGCCCACGACCTGCTCGCCCGCACCGACGGCGTACCCGCCGACACCGAGATCCGCGAGGCGCTCGCCGGCAACCTCTGCCGCTGCACCGGATACGAGCAGATCATCGAAGCGGTCCGGCTGGCCGCCGGCCGCGGGGCGGGTCCGTCATGACCACGCGGCTGGAGAGCGGCGTGCGCGGCGGCATCGGGGACAGCCCCGTCCGGCCGGACGGCAACCTCAAGGTGACGGGTGAATTCGCCTACTCCTCCGACCTGTGGATGGACGGCATGCTGTGGGGGGCCACACTGCGCAGCCCGCACCCCCGCGCGCGGATCACCTCCGTCGACCTGACCGAGGCGGTGAAGCTCCCCGGGGTGCACGCAGTGCTGACCCACGAGGACGTCCCCGGTGCGCGCTGCTACGGCCTCGACCACCGTGACCAGCCCGTCCTGGCCATCGACCGGGTGCGCTACCAGGGCGAGGCGATCGCCATCGTGGCCGCCGACCATCCCGAGACCGCCCGCCGAGCGTGTGAGCGGATCGTGGTCGGCTACGAGGTCGAGGAGCCGGTGACCGACGCCCGCCGGGCCGCGCTCGACCCCGCGTGCCCGAAGGTGCACGAGAGCGGCAACATCGTGCGCCACCAGCCCGTACGGGTCGGCGACGCTTCGGCCGCGACCGCCGACGTGGTGGTCACCGGCGAGTACGAGGTCGGCATGCAGGACCAGGCCTTCCTCGGCCCCGAGTCCGGGCTCGCCGTGCCCGCCGAGGACGGCGGCGTCGATCTCTTCGTCGCCACCCAGTGGCTGCACGTCGACCAGGAGCAGATCGCCGCGTGCCTCGGTCTGCCCGCCGAGCGGGTGCGGCTCACGCTCGCTGGGGTGGGCGGGGCCTTCGGCGCCCGCGAGGACCTTTCGATGCAGATCCACGCGTGCCTGCTCGCGCTGCGCACCGGCCGGCCGGTGAAGTTCGTGTACGGGCGGGAGGAGTCCTTCTTCGGCCACGTGCACCGTCATCCCGCCGTGCTGCGCTACGAGCACGGCGCCACGAGCGACGGCCGGCTGGTCTACGTCCGGGCCGAGATCATCCTGGACGGGGGCGCGTACGCGTCGTCGACCCCGGCCGTGGTCGGCAACGCCGCCTCCCTCGGCGCGGGCCCCTACAACGTCCCGAACGTCGCCATCGACGCCTATGGCGTCTACACCAACAACCCGCCGTGCGGCGCGATGCGGGGCTTCGGGGCGGTGCAGGCGTGCTTCGCCTACGAGTCCCAGATGGACCGGCTCGCGGAGGCGTGCGGCCTCGATCCGGTCGAGGTCCGCATCCGCAACGCGCTGAGCGAGGGGTCCACGATCGCCACGGGCCAGGTCGTCGACATGCCGGCACCCCTGACCGACCTGCTGGAGCGGGTCCGCGCGTTCCCGCCGCCCGCCGCGCGGATCACCGGCGAGGACGGGCGCCCGGACCTGCTCGGCCTGCCCGGCGGGGTCGCGAACACCACCCATGGCGAGGGCGTGGTCCGCGGGGTCGGCTACGGGATCGGCATCAAGAACATCTGCTACTCCGAGGGCTTCGACGACCACTCCACCGCCCGGGTGCGGCTGGAACTGGTCGGCGGCGAGCCCGCCGTGCTCGTGCACACCGCCGCCGCAGAGGTGGGCCAGGGCCTGGTCACGCTCCAGGCGCAGATCGCCCGTACCGAGCTCGGCGTCGACCGGGTCACGGTCGCCCCGGCCGACACCGCCGTCGGCTCCGCCGGCTCCTCCAGCGCGTCGCGTCAGTCGTACATGACCGGCGGCGCGGTGCGCGCCGCCTGCGCGGCCGTGCGGGCGCGGGTCTTCGCGCTCGCGGGGCGGCATCTGGCCGCCGAGGGGCGGGGCGGCCGGGTGCCCGCCGATCTCGCGCTCGCCGACGGCAAGGTGGTGTCGGAGTCCGAGGGCGTGATCGCCACGCTGGCCGAGATCCTGCACGCGGAGGCGGTCGAGGAGACCCGGGAGTTCCGCCACCGGCCCACCCGGCCGATGGACCCCCTGACCGGGCAGGGCGACTCGCACACGCAGTTCGCCTTCTGCGTGCACCGGGCGGTCGTCGACGTCGACGTCGAGCTCGGGCTGGTCAAGGTGGTGGAGCTGGCCGCGGTGCAGGACGTCGGCAGGATCCTCAACCCGGTCGCGCTGCGCGGCCAGATCCTGGGCGGCAGCGCTCAGGGCCTGGGCCTCGCGCTCATGGAGGAGATCCAGGTGCGGGACGGCGTGATCCGCAACCCGTCCTTCACCGACTACCTCATCCCCACCATCCTGGACATGCCGCCGATGCGGACGCAGGTACTGGAGCATCCCGATCCGCACGCCCCCTACGGTCTGCGGGGCGCCGGCGAGCCGCCCACCCTGTCGTCGACCCCGGCCGTGATCGCGGCGGTGCGCGCCGCCACCGGCAGATCGCTCACTCGGGTGCCGGTCCGGCCCGAGCACATCACCGGGCACGCCATGGATAAGCCGTCCGACCTGGGTTGATCGGGCGACCACGGGCACATCCGGCCGGCCGGGGCGGCCGCGGGCGTCCCGAGCGCCCGCACGATGTCGATCGGTCTCAACACCAATGGGGCGTTACGTGGTGTCAAATAGTTCCGTTGTCGCGTATGCAGAAGACGAACACTTCCCCGGTGAAAGGCATCGACAGTGGTCTCCGCAGACTCCCCATCTGGGGCCCCGTCCGATGGGCACGTCCTGGTGTCCCCTGACAAGTTCAAGGGGTCGCTGAGCGCGCCGGAGGTGGCCCGGCACATCGCGGCCGGCCTGCGCCGCGCCCGCCCTTCGGTGCCGGTGACCCTGCTGCCCGTCGCCGACGGGGGCGACGGCACGGTCGAGGCCGCCCTGGCGGCCGGCTACGGCAGGGTCGAGCTGGAGGTGTGCGGCCCCACGGGCCGGCCGGTCCGCGCGGCCTTCGCCGTCAACGGCGACACCGCGGTCGTCGAGCTGGCCGAGGCCTCCGGGCTGCGTCATCTGCCGGACGGGCGGCCCCAGCCGCTGACCGCGACCAGTCACGGCACCGGCCAGCTCCTCGCCGAGGCCGTCCGGCTCGGCGCGCGCCGCGTCGTACTCGGGCTCGGCGGCAGCGCCTGCACCGACGGCGGCGCGGGCATGATCCAGGGGCTGGGCGGCCGGCTGCTCGACGCGCATGGCAGCGACCTGCCGCCCGGTGGCGCCGCCCTGCGGTCTCTGCACGCGCTCGACCTGCGCGGCCTGGCGAACCTGTCCGGCATCGAGCTGATCATCGCCAGTGACGTCGACAATCCGCTGCTCGGCCGCGAGGGCGCAGCCGCCGTGTACGGCCCGCAGAAGGGGGCGAGCCGCGACGACGTGCGCGTGCTGGATGCGGGCCTGCGCCGGTGGGCCGACCTCGCCGAGGCGGCGTCGCGCCGGGCGGTGAGGGACAAGCCGGGCGCCGGGGCGGCCGGTGGCGTGGGCTTCGCGGCGCTGGCCCTCCTCGGCGCGTCCATCGAGCCGGGCATCACGTTCCTGCTCGACCTGCTGGGCTTCGCCGACCGCGCCAAGGGCGCCCGCCTGATCGTCACAGGCGAGGGGTCACTCGACACGCAGAGCCTCCGCGGCAAGGCGCCCATCGGGGTGGCCCGGGCGGCCGCCCGGGTCGGCATCCCGGTCGTCGCGGTGGCCGGCCGCCGCAGCCTCACGGGGGAACAGCTGCGCCGCGCCCGCATCCAGGCGGCCTACGCCCTCACCGACATCGAACCCGACGTGGAGCGTTGCATCAGCCAGGCCGGCCTGCTGCTGGAACAGCTGACCGTCGCCATCGCGGACGAGTGGCTGCCGAACTGATCTGCGGCCGGCGGCTGACGTACGGCGGCATGGCGCGCGAACCCGGCCCACCACGGGGCGGCCGGAACAACCGGGACAACCGCGACGACCTGCGCGAACACGCCGATCGTCTTACACCCTGTCAGCAAGTCGCCGGAGGGCCGTACATGCTGCATGTGGCATGTCCCCACGGGGAACAGCACGCTGAAGGGGATGACTAGCACCCGCTTGGGAGGATCCACGTGAAGGTCGGCGTTCCGTGCGAGATCAAAAACCACGAATACCGGGTAGCGATCACGCCGGCCGGCGTGCACGAACTCATTCGTCACCAGCACGACGTCTTCGTCGAGCGCGGCGCGGGGCTCGGTTCCTCCATTCCGGACGAGGAGTACATCGCCGCCGGGGCCAAGATCCTCGATTCGGCCGACGCCGTGTGGGCCGAGGGTGAGCTGATCCTCAAGGTCAAGGAACCCATCGCCGACGAGTACCACCGGATGCGGCGGGGCCAGACCCTCTTCACCTACCTGCACCTCGCCGCTTCGCGCGCGTGCACGGACGCGTTGCTCGGGTCCGGCGTGACCTCGATCGCCTACGAGACGGTGCAGCTGCCGAACCGGTCGCTGCCGCTGCTCGCACCAATGTCCGAGGTCGCGGGCCGGCTCGCGCCCCAGGTGGGGGCCTACAACCTGATGCGCTTCAAGGGCGGTCGCGGCGTACTGCCCGGCGGAGTGCCGGGCGTGGCCCCGGCCCGGGTCGTGGTGATCGGCGGGGGCGTGTCCGGGCTCAACGCGGCGCAGATCGCGGTCGGCATGGGGGCCGAGGTCACGATCCTCGACGTCAACGTCGACCGGCTGCGCCACATCGACGCCATCTACCAGGGCCGGCTGAAGACCCTCGTCTCGAGCCGCTACGCGATCGAGCAGGCGGCGCTCGAAGCCGACCTCGTGATCGGCGCGGTACTGATCCCCGGCGCGAAGGCACCGACCCTGATCTCCAACGAGCTCGTGTCACGCATGAAGCCCGGCTCGGTTCTCGTCGACATCGCCATCGACCAGGGCGGCTGCTTCGAGGACTCCCGGCCCACCACGCACGCCGACCCCACCTACAAGGTGCACGACTCGGTGTTCTACTGCGTCGCCAACATGCCGGGATCGGTGCCGAACACCTCGACCTACGCGCTGACCAACGTGACGCTCCCCTACGCGGTCGAGATCGCCGACAAGGGGTGGCAGGCGGCCTGCCGCGCCGACAAGGCCCTGGCGCTCGGCCTGCACACCCACGACGGCGTGCTCACCCACGAGCAGGTCGCCGAGGCGCACGGCATGTCCTACACCCCAGCGGAGTCGGTCTTCAGTTCTTGATCGTCTCCACGATCTCGCGAGCCGGGATGAGTTCATGGGCGAACTGATCATCGTGCGGCACGGGGAGACGGAGTGGAGCCGGGCCGGGCGGCACACCGGGCGCACCGATCTGCCGCTCACCGAGCGTGGTGAGGTGGAGGCCCGCGCCCTCGCCCAGCTGCCGGCCACCCGGAAGATCATCAGAGTCGTCTGCAGCCCTGCCCGTCGAGCCCGGCGCACCGCCGAGCTCGCCGGGCTGGCCGGGCCGGCCGGGCTCGCGAACATAGAGATCGACGAGGATCTGTGGGAGTGGGACTACGGCGGCTACGAGGGCCGGACCAGCCCGGAGATCCGCGAAGAGCGGCCGGGCTGGTACCTGTGGAGCGACGGCGTCGTGCCGGGTGACGTCGAGCATCCGGGTGAGAAGGTGGAGCGAGTCGGCGAGCGCGCCGACGCCGTGCTGGCCAGGGTCCGGCCGTCGCTCGCCGAGGGCGACGTCGCTCTCGTCGCGCACGGTCATGTGCTGCGGGTGCTCACCGCGAGATGGCTCGACCTGGAGCCCGCCGCCGGCCGCCTGTTCGTACTCCGCACCGGGACACTGTCGACGCTCGGCACCGAGCACGACCGGCCGGTCATCACCTCCTGGAACGTCCCGCCCGACCCTCTGCGGCCCTGGCGATAGTCCCTGCGGGCATGGGGCCGGCCCGTCCCGCCTCGCCTGCCCTGGGCCAATACCCCCGCGGGGTTAGGTAGTCTCAATACCGCATAATGGTTGGGTTCCAGCTGACGAGCGCGAGGCAGAGATGGCAACGGCCGACCGACCCACCCGCGGCTACACCGCGACCAAGGATCAACTGACCACGCGGCTGCGGCGCATCGAGGGCCAGGTCCGCGGCATCGAGCGCATGGTCGAGGACGACCGCTACTGCATCGACGTGCTCACCCAGATCAGCGCGATCCAGGCGGCACTCGACAAGGTGGCGCTCGGTCTGCTCGACGGCCACGTCCGCCACTGTGTCCAGGAGGGCACCGAGGCGGGCAAGTCCGAGGAGATGACCACCGAGCTCATGGCCTCGGTCGGCCGGCTGCTTCGGCGCGGCTGACCACCTTGGCCGGCCGCGCGCACGCGGCCGGGGGCTACGAGGCGAGCGCCAGAGACTCTGCGGCGGCCCGCTCGAGGGCGCGCGCCCGCTTGGCGTCGGGCGAGTAGCGCAGGGACTCGGGGATGAGGCGCGTGCCGCGATGGAGCGCCTTCAGCGTCAGCGTCGCGGTGAGGTCCGAGGTCGGCAGGCCCGGCAGGCCGTACATGCGGCGGGCCCAGCGCGGCAGCGTGGCGACCGTCAGCGTGGCGATGCCGGGGGCGGCCAGCTTGAGCGGCAGCATCGCGCGCGGCACATCCGGGTTGAACAGCCGCCTGAGCCCCTGACGCGCCTCTTTGCAGGCCCAGATCCGGGTCCGCATCTCGTCGTAGTAAGCCTTCATCTCGGCCACCGACGCGGGCACGGTGGCGGGGTCGAGACCGACGACCTCGGCGGACCGGCGCTGCTCGTCGACGAAGCGATCGGCGTCCTCGCGGGTCAGCGGCACCCCGGCACGGCGCGCCACGTCGAGGTAGGAGTCCACCTCTCCCATGTGCACCCACAGCAGGTTCTCGGGGGCGTCTATCGGGAAGGTCTCGCCGGTGCGCAGGTCGAGCCCGGTCAGCTTGGAGTGCAGTTTGCGCACGCGGCGGCCTGCCCGCTCGACCTCGTCCGTGGTGCCGTACGTCCGCACCCGGACGAACTCGATCGTGCGACCCATCCTCGACCAGGCGGCGCCCGAGTCCATGAGATCGGAATTCTGCGCCGTCCCCCACATGGACTGAGGGTGAAGGGCCTGGATCAGGAGCGCGCGCAGCCCGCCCACGATCAGCACGGGCTCGCCCATGACCCGCCAGGTCACCGAACCCGGTCCGAACAGTCCGTAGTCCTCGCTCACCGCGCCAGCCCCCCTGCCCCGACGGCCTCCACCGCTTCCAAGTTCCGCATGCAGGTCCCGCATACAGCGTTATTACCTACATATTACCCAGTTATGACCTCAGTCACACGGCCGTAACATCGGCGCATGACGTCCTGGACTGCGGATCATGTGTCAGAGGCGGCCGGCGACGATCGAATCGGCCGGGCCGGGCCGGGAGGGCGCCGGGGTCAGTCGCTCTCGTCCTCGGCCGTCGTCGTCTGCTCGCTGAGCCAGCCGAGGTAGTCAGCGCTGCCGGCGACGACCGGGGTCGCGATGATCTCAGGGGTGTCGTAGGAGTGATTCTCCGTGATGAGTCCCGCGAGTTCCTCGAACTGGTCCGCCGTGGTCTTGAAGACCACCATCCACTCCTCGGCGGACTCGATCTCGCCCTCCCACCAGTACGTGCTGGCGATGGGGCCGACGAGCTGAGCGCACGCGGCCAGCCGTTCCCGCACCGCGGACTTGGCCAGCGTGGCCGCCTCCTGCCGGGAGTCCGTCGTCGTCGTCACCTGAACGTAGGCCTCGGTCATGCGACACCCCCCTTCTCCGCATGATCGTAGCCCGCGAGTCCCCGTCTGAACCGTTTTAGCTCCAGAACTCTGTCGTGACCGTGGTCGCCATTGGTGACCGGGACTTGTCCACCGACCCCGGTCTTCTGTAGACAAACTCCATGGCCTCACGGCCGGTGGCGGGCTCGCCCGCACCCGGTCACCGTGATCAACTACCTAGCGAGGTGTGGATGGCCCCCGAGCGGTCAGGGGACGCGGCGCTCTCCGGCATCAGAGTCATCGAGGTGGGCGCCTACATGGCCGCCCCGTTCGCCGCCATGCAGCTCGCCGACCTCGGCGCCGAGGTCGTGAAGGTGGAGAATCCCGGCGGCGGCGACCCGGTCCGCGCCACAGGTCCCTTCGTGGCCGGGGAGAGCTCGCCCTTCGCCCGGCTCAACCGCAACAAGAAGTCGATCACCCTGGACCTGAAGTCGGCGGCGGGCAGGGAGGCCATGCTCCGGCTGGCCCGGAGCGCCGACGTCCTGGTGGAGAACCTGCGGCCCGGGGCGCTTCGCCGGCTCGGGCTCGGTTACGAGGACCTGCGGGCCGTCAATCCGGGGCTGGTGTACATCTCGATCTCGGGTTGGGGGCAGGACGGCCCGCTCGCCGATCTCGCCGGGCTCGACATCATGGCTCAGGCCCGGGGCGGGCTCATGAGCATCACCGGAACGCCGGACGGCCTGCCCGTCAAGGTCGGCGTGCCCGTGTGCGATCTCGTCTGCGGGCTCTACGCGGCCCTGTCCGCGCTCTCGGCGCTGCGGGCCCGCGACCTCACTGGCGAGGGCCAGTTCGTGGACCTGTCCCTGTACGAGGCCGGCGTATCGCTGGCGATCTGGGAGGCCGGCAAGTACTTCGCCACCGGCGAGGTCGGCCGGCCCCTCGGTTCCGCGCATCAGAGCACCGCCCCGTACCAGGCCGTCCGCACCGCCGACGGCTGGTGCACGGTGGGAGCGATCTCGCCCAAGACATGGACCGGGCTGTGCGGGGCGCTCGGCCTGACCGACCTGCTCGCCGACGAGCGGTACGCCGACGCGCACGACCGGCACACCCTGCGGGACGAGCTGATCCCGGCCATCGAGGCGGTCACCACCACCCGGACCACCACCGACGTGGTCGCCGCGCTCGAGGCGGCGGGCGTGCCGTGCGCCCCGATAGCCGACTACGGCCAGGTGTTCACCGACGACCATCTGACGCGGCGCGGCTTCTTCTGGGACGCCGAGCACCCGGTCATGGGCGACGTACGGCAGCTCGGATCGCCGATGCGGCTCTCCGCCACCCCGCCCCGGCACGGCGCGGCCGGCCCGCCCCTCGGCGCGGACACTGCGGCGGTCCTGCGCGACCTCGGCTACACCGACGACGAGATCGCCCGGCTCCGGTCTCGGCCATGACGACACTTCGTCCGTTGACTCGTGGCGTGTCGGGCTCCCTGGCGGGTTCG
>NZ_JABVEC010000039.1 GCF_014323705.1 Actinomadura alba | reverse complement strand
CGACGCCGCCCCAGCGTGCCGGGGCGGCCGCGGCGATCTCGGAGACCAGCCAGGAACTGGGCGGGGCACTGGGCATCGCGATCCTCGGCAGCATCGTCAACGCCGTGTACCGCAGCCAGATGACCAACGCCATCTCAACCGATATCTCACCGGCGGCGGCCGAAAGCGCCCGCGACACTCTCCCCGGCGCCCTACAGGTGGCCGAACATGTCCCCGGCCAGCTAAGAACTGAACTGATCGAAACCGCCCGCGATGCCTTCTCCCAAGGGCTCCAACTCACCGCCACCATCGCCGCGCCCGTCATGCTGGGCCTGGCCGTCCTCACCGCCGTCCTACTCCGACACGTGCACACGGTCGCCGAACCGCAGAACCAACCCGTCCTCAACCAGGAGGAAGAGCCCGCATGTCCCTGACCGACTGAAACGATCAGCTTCGACTACATCCTGTCCCGCCGGCCCAGCCCGCCCTGACGATCGCTGAAGTCCGATGGACGGCCGGCGCGGTCGGGCTGGGCGGCGCGGGTTGCGCGGGTGCCCAGTGCACGCAGATACGCCAGCAGCTCTGGCGGCTCGTGCACCTCGAACTCGCAGCCGAGCATGAGCAGGCGTGAGGCGGTCCACTCCAGGGTGTCGGCCGGTCCACGCAGGCGGCAACTGCGGGCATCGATCGGTTCGACGTCTCCTGCGGCGGCGCCGAGCCGATGCGTCACCTGGTCGGCCGCAAGGTGCAGGGTCGCCACCACCTCGTACGTGGGTGCGAGCGAGTACAGCCTGCGGGTGATGAACGCGGCCGCGTCCTGTTCGGGCGGCACGCGGGCCGGGACCCGTACACCGGTCGCCTGCGGGTCGCTGATCCGGTCGACGCGAAAGACTCGCCAGTCGTCGCGGTCGTTGTCGTATGCCAGCAGGTACCAGCGGCGTCCGGCCGCCACCAGGCGGTACGGTTCGGTCAAGCGCCTGGTCTCGGTGCCGTCGCCGGACCGGTAGGCGAAGCGCAGACGTTCACGGTTGGTGGCGGCCCCGGCGAGCACCACCAGGTTCCGCGGGTCGACGGGCGGCTCGCTTCCGGTGAACATCGGAACGGTCGCGGCGGCAAGCGCGCCGACTCGGTGCCGAAGCCGGGATGGCAGTACCTGCTCCAGCTTGGCCAGAGCCCGTACGGACGCCTCCTCGATGCCGTCCACAGGATGCGAGGCCGCAGTGCGCAGGCCCACGGCGATGGCCACCGCCTCCTCATCATCCAGCAGCAGCGGCGGCATGGCCGTGCCTGCGGCGAGCCGGTAGCCGCCCACCGCACCCATCGTCGCCTGCACCGGATATCCCAGCTCGCGCAGGCGATCGATATCGCGGCGGACGGTCCGGGGACTGACCTTCAGACGCTCGGCCAACTCGCTCCCAGGCCAGTCACGGGGAGTCTGTAGCAGCGACAGCAAGGCGAGCAACCGTGCGGACATATCACCCATGGCATCCAGCATGCCCGACCATCTAGGACAGGAGGCGACCTACATCGCGTTTACCGTCGATCCCGTTATCGCAACGCAACGGGAGAAACATGAGCACCGAGATCCGCCCATTCCAGATTGACATCGCCCCGGTCGACCTGGACGACCTGAACAACCGGCTGGACCGCACCCGGTGGCCCCAGCAGCTGCCCGGCGACGGGTGGAGCCGCGGCGTCCCCGTCGCCTACCTCCGAGAACTTGCCGACTACTGGCGCAACGAGTACGACTGGCGCCGGCACGAGGCCCGACTGAACGAATTCCCGCAGTTCATGACCGAGATCGACGGTCAGGAGATCCATTTCCTGCACGTACGCTCAGCCGAGCCCGGCGCCCTACCGCTCATCCTCACGCACGGTTGGCCGAACTCGTTCGTGGAGTTCACCGATCTCATCGCCCGCCTCACCGATCCCCGCGCGCACGGCGGCGATCCCGCACAGGCGTTCCACGTCGTCGTGCCCTCCGTACCAGGCTTCGGGTTCTCCGCACCGCCACGCGGCACCGGCTGGACCGCGACACGTGTGGCGCAGATGTGGGCGGAGCTGATGCGCCGTCTCGGCTACGAGCGGTACGGCACGCAGGGCGGGGACTTCGGAGCCTACGTCGCGCCAGAGATGGCCAAGACGGCACCGGACCACGTGGTCGGCGTCTACATCATCAGCGGTCTCGGCTTCCCCACCGAGAAGGACCTCCCGGAGATGACCGAGGATGAGCGGGCGGCCTATACCCAGCTGATGGAACAGGACTGGATGAACGGCGTCGACCACCACGCGCTGTTGCGCGCGGCACCACAGACCTTCACCTACGGATGGCATGACTCCCCGGTCGCGGCACTGGCCTGGATGACCCAGAAGTTCCACGAGTTCAACGCATCCGGCAAGCCGCTGGAACAGGTGATCGACCGGGACCTGTTCCTCACCAACGTAAGCCTGTACTGGTTCACTGGAACGTTCGGAACGTCAGCCTGGCCGTACTACGACAGCACCGGCTTCGGCTGGCCGGAAGGACAGACCGCAACGCCGACCGGCGTTTACAGTGGGCCGCCCGGCATCCGCCGACTCGCCGAACGCCACAACACCATCCTCCACTGGCCGGAGGACAACCCGGGCGGCCACCACTTCATCGCCATGGACCAACCGGATCACCTCGCCGCCGACATCCGCGCGTTCTTCGCCAAGGTCCGCTGACGTCACGGACCGGCCGCGTCGTCCCAGGCGACGCGGCCCCGCGGCCCCACAACCTCGGCGGCCGGCTCGCCAGGTGGTCCACTGGCTCGGTGGCAAGCCGGCGCAGGTCCTGGTCCGGCCACCGGGCCAGGACCAGGGCGTTGAAGCTCAATCAGTGAGTTGGGCGGCGGTCTGTGCCAGCTGTGGCAGCACCTTGTCGCGCCATCCGGGTCCCATCCGGTTGAAGGCGTCACGTTCGGATTTCTGGTCGAAGTCGAATCCGCTGTGCTCGAAGAACAGCCGGGTGCCTTTGCCTTCTGCGGCCAGACGCCAGGTCAGCGTCCAGGATTCGTTGAACGTGTAAACGAGCTTCTCTTCGGGGATCACCTCGAGAACTTCGCACGCCACTGCCCCCCAGCCGGGCATCTGGAGGTGGAAGCGGTGGCCGACGGTGGCGGCGATGTCGCCGGGCACCCACCAGCGGGCGTGCAGTTGGGGGTCGGTGAGCGTGCGCCAGACCTTGCTCGGTGGGGCGTCGACAAACTGGTCGATGGCGATGGCTTCGGTGTTGGTCGTGGTCACTGATCCTCCTCGGCGACATCGGCGAGCGAGCGCAGTCGCTCGCGCCAGAATCGTTCGAACGGGTGCAGCCAGTCGCCGACTTGGGCGAGCGGCTCCGCGGTCAGGTGGTAGTGGCGTTGCCGGCCTCTGGGTTCGTCGTGCACCAGTGCCGCGCGCCGCAGCACCTGAAGGTGCTCGGCGACGGCCGGCCTGCTCAGGTCGAACTGGTCGGCGAGGTCACCGGCCGTTCGGGGTCCCTGGGTGAGCAGTTGCAGCAGCCTGCGGCGAACCGGGTTCGCCAGGGCGAGGAACACATCGTCTTCAGGCACCACCACAAGATATGTCGGAGATTGCCGACATGTCAATGATTTCCGACGCAACCTGCGCCCAACACGTACCCGGCTGAACCACGATTCACCGAATCCGCCACCTAAAGGAGATCGCCGACTGGGTCACCCGCGTCGACCTCAGAGTGAGGGCCACGATCGAGGTACGGTCGACCGCTCCGTCGCGGCGCGCGCCCACCGCGGTGATCCACTTCGATGCGGCCGCCGACGTGAAGACCTCGGCCCCGTGACAGCGGTGACGGACGTTCCGGCCGGTGCGCAATCACCCGGTGCCTGAAACCCCGGGCCCGGCCGCGCGGGCAGGGCACGAAAACCCCGCTTTCCGCTGGACTGTCACGTTCCGCCACCCCGCAGCGCGGCGGATCCGCTCGTATTCCTTCGTTGACCTGGGTTTACCGCCCCATGAACCGAGGGTACTGATAGTCATGAGATCGTCACGCAAAGTAAGTTGACAACGTCTACCCTCGGGCGCCACCGCCGTACGCCCCCACGGCATGGGCGTCCACCTCAGCCGGGCCGGCGGCATTCGCCCCTGGTGCCGTCGGCCCGGTCTGTGGCCCCCCGCTCAGACGGCCGGGTCGGCCGCGGCGAGGAGCTTGGCCTCTTGGGTGATCTTGCGCTCGATGAAGAACGCGAGGAACGGCACGAACCCGGCGGCCACCATCATGACCATGCGGCTCAGCGGCCAGCCCGCCCGCCGGTAGAGGTCGAAGGCGAACACCAGATACACCATGTAGAGCAGCCCATGGAGGGGCGACACCACCGCCGACAGGCCCGGTTGCCCACCGATGTACCTCACCGGCACCGCGATGAAGATGAGCACGATCAGCAGCGTGCCGACGACGTACGCCAAGGCGCGGTAACGGTTCACCGCAGCTTGCACTGATGACACCTCCGGTATTCGCCCGACGACCTGTGCGACCGATCGATCAGGCGGACGATCCACCCGCGCCCTGGGCAGGGCGCGATTGCGCGTTGAGCCGCGCGAGGTAGCGGTTGTAGGCCGCCAGGTTCTCGTCCTCCGCCTCATGCTGGCGGATCAGCTCGGCCTCGCTGAGCGACCTGACGGGCTCGGCCGGCTCGTCCTCGGCGGGCCGCCCGTCGTCCTTCAGCTCATCGCGCATCATCTTGATCCACATGACGATCACGAAAAGTGCGAAGACCGGCCACTCGAAGACGTAACCCCAACTGCGGTCGTTGCCCTCCTGTGCCCGCTGCAACTGCCACCAGCCGAATCCGAGGAAGGCGGCGAACAGCGTGATCGCCAGCGCGTGCAGTCCCAGCCAGCCTGGTGTGAAGAAGCGTCGCACGGGTCGAGACTACCCGCGCTCTCCCACGATCCCGACCCACCCCCGGTCAAGCGGACCGCCGGATCCCGTCCGGTATCCCGGGGATCTACCATGAGCCTGCACAGCAGGACGTATCGGCTTGCCCGAAAAGGAGCGCATGGCGGCCACCGGCGAAGAAATGATCCCCACCGGTTCCAGACGGCCGTCGGCGCAGCGGCGAGTGCTGGCCGTGCTCACCTGCACGCAGGTGCTCGGCGGCATCGGGGCGGGCATCGGAGTCGCCGTCACCACCCTGCTGGCCGCCTCCTTGTCCGGATCGGACGCGATCGGCGGGGTCGCGCAGACCTGCGTGGTGCTGGGCGCGGCCCTGATCGCCGTGCCGATCGCCAGGACGGCCGCCCGCCGCGGACGCCGGCCCGCCCTGGCCTTCGCCTACTCCTGCGGCACGTCGGGCGCGCTCATCGTGATGCTCGCGGCAGCTCTCGCGTGGTGGCCGCTGTTGCTCTTCGGGCTGCTGCTGTTCGGTGGCGCCAGCGCCGGGGGCCTCGCCGCCCGCTACGCGGCCACCGACCTGTCCCGGCCCGGACGGTCGGCTCGGGATCTCTCGATAGTGGTCTGGGCGACCACGGTCGGCGCCATCGCCGGGCCGAACCTCGCCCAGCCCGCTGACCGGCTCGGCAGGCACCTGGGCCTGGCCCGCGAGGCCGGGCCCTATCTCCTGGCGGCCGTGGCGTTCGGCTCGGCGGCGATCGTGATCTTCGCGTTGCTGCGACCGGATCCGCTGCGGCCGGATCCGCTCCGACCCGGTGCCGGCCCGGTGAGCGTGCCGGCGGACGGCGGCGCCTGGGGAACGCTGCGGCGATCGTCGAGCGCACGGACCGCGATCGCCGCGATCGTGGTCAGCCACACGGTCATGGTGGCGGTGATGTCGATGACGCCCGTGTACCTGAACCACGGGCATGCGACCCTCACCGTGGTGGGCGTCGTCATCAGCCTGCACATCGCCGGCATGTACGCCTTCTCACCCATCGTCGGCTGGGCGGCGGACCGCTTCGGGCGGATCCCGGTACTTCTGTTCGGCATGGCCCAGTTGGGCACTGCGGCAACGCTGGCGGCGACCTCCGCGCCGCACGACGTCACCCGGCTCGCCATCGCCCTGGTACTACTCGGCACCGGCTGGTCGTGCGGGCTCGTGGCCGGGTCGGCCCTGCTCACCGAATCCGTACCTGCGGCCCGGCGGCCCGCGATACAGGGGCTGTCCGATCTGCTGATGAACAGCGGCGCGGCGGCCGGCAGCCTCGCCGGAGGCGCCGTCGTGGCCGCGTTCTCCTACGGTGCGCTCGCCGTCGTGACGATCGCGCTGGTCGTACCGACCACGACGATGCTGGTCCTGACCCGTCCGGACAAGTGACCCCCGCTGAATGTCAGTGTTCTTCCCTACATTTGCCGAATGGCACCGGCTCAGACTTACGCATACGCCTGTCCCTCCGGGCTCGATCCAGGCCGCGGGCTCCTCGGCCTGGCCACCTCAGGCGGCACGACCAGCGGCGGGCCCGCGGTACATCCGCACTTCTTCAGCGGGCTGCTGACCGAGGCCGCGCCGGCCGCGGCGGGGCTGATCGCCCTGGCCGAGGTCGCCCGCACCCGCTACTTCCGGCCACAGCAGACCGCCTTTCGGGACACCGTCGTCACCTGCGGCGGCGACCGGTTGCGGCTGGAGTCGTTCTCCGCCTGCTGCGGCGTCTACGCCCGCCTCGACGTACTGTCCGGTGCGCTCGACGGCGAGGTCGTCGAGCGCGGCACCACCAACGTCGACGTCAACGGACCGCTGCGCGAGTCGCTCGCCCGGGTCGGCGGTTCCGATCCACTGCATCTCGCCGTCGGCACCGACGAACTGGCGGTCACGACGCTCGACGGCGCGGTGGTGGAGAAGAAGGTGCCGCTGCCGGACCGCTGGCTGCGTGGGTTCGCCGAAGTACAGGTCATCGCCTCGGGTTTCGACCTGCGGGCCGAGCTCGCCGCCCCTGCCGCCGTCGCGTTCCTGCGCGGGCTCCCCCGGCGCGCGGGCGCGCCGCTGTGGGCGGTGCCGAGCGGGCGCACCCTGCGGCTGTCGTCCCGGCCCGCGTCCGGTGCGGTGTGCCTTGCCGGTCCCGACCGGCTGGCCACCCTGCTGCCGTTGCTGCGCTTCGCCAGGGCACTGCGCGTGTACGGCCCCGCCGCGCACGCCGGCTCGGGTCCGGCGGCGAGCGCGTGGGAGCTGGAACTGCCCGGCATGCGTTACGTACTGAGCGTGTCTCCCGAGGTGTCGCGCGGCTTCTCCGGTGAGGGAGCGGTCCTGGACGCGCTCGCCACCGACGAGGCGGCCGACGACGCCGAACTCCTCGGCGCGCTGCTCGCGTTCGAGCCGCGGGTCGAACCGGACCTGCTCGCCGAGCGCGCCGGCATCGGAGCGCACCGGGTCAGGGCGGCGCTCACCTGCCTCGGCACCGCCGGCCGGGTCGGTTACGACGCCGCGGAGGCCGCCTACTTCCACCGTGAGCTGCCCTACGACGCGGGCCGCGTCGCGGAGATGAACCCGCGGCTGCGCTCGGCCCGGGTGCTCGTCGAGAACGGATCGGTGCGGTTCACCGAACCGGGCCTGGCGACGGTGACGGCCGGGGAGCATCCCCGCCAGGTGCGCGTCACCGGCGACCGCGCCTCGTGCACCTGCCCGTGGTGGGCGGATCACCGTGGCTCGCGGGGCCCCTGCAAGCATGTGCTCGCCGTGCGAATGGTTCTGCGGTCGGCCGATTCCGAGGTGGTGGCCGATGACCTCGCCGGATGAGGCGTGGGACGAGGTGCGCGCCCTGGTCGAGGCGGGCGATGCCGGGCGCACCGCCGACCGGGTCGAGCGGCTGACCGGACCGGAACGCCGCGCCGTCGGCGCGAAGCTGCCCGGCTACCTGCGGGAGCGCCGGGACGCCGACCCGTTCCGTGAGCCGAACCGAAAGTGGATCAGTCCGCTGCGGGTGGCCGGCGCGGGCTGTCTCGGTGGTGCCGCGGCCACTGCGGCGTGGCTCTGCCGCACCGACCTGCGCCTGTGGTCCTTCAACGCCGACGCGGAGACCCGACTGATCACGCGGGTCGTCGCCGCGCGGCCGGCCGAGTGGCGGGCCGAGGTCGCGAGGCGGATCGCGGCCCGGATCCGCCTTCGCGACCTGCCCTGGCCGGCCGGCCCGAACTGGGTGGTCGCCGCGGAACTGATCCGTGGCGCCGGAGCGGAGCCGCCGCCCGACGACGCCTTCACCGTCGGCTGGGTGCGCTGGACCCACCCGGCCGAGTTGCACCGTGATCCCTTCCTCGACGCGCTCGTACCTCGGCTGTTCGAGGCGGACGGCGTCGGCGAGGTGCTGAGGCCGGAGCCGGAGCCGCACCCGCACACCTGGGCGGGCGCGCTCACCGCGCTCGCGGCCGGTGGCAGGCTCGACCGCGACTCGTTGCTGGACGGCTGCCTGAGCCGGTTCCTTCGCGGCGGTACGGCCCGTGAACTGCGCTGGTTCGTCTCACTGCACGAGGCGCTGGAGCCGTCGCTCGACGAGGTCCGGGCCCGGCTCCGCGGCTACGTCCGGCTACTGCCCACCGCATCCGGACCGGTGCTCGACCCGCTGCTGCGCGAGGTCCGCCGGGCCGACGAGGCGGAGCCGCTCGACGCGGCGCTGTTCGCCGAGGCGGCCTCGGCGCTGCTGCTGCGCCCAGAGAAGAAGCCGGTGCGCGCCGCACTGGGCTGGCTGGACCGTACGGCGCGTTCGCACGGCCGCGTCAACGAGACGCTGATCGCGGTGTCCCTGACGTTCGCCGCGCAACCGGCCGATCTGAGCGAACGCGCCGTGCGGGTGGCGGTCAAGCACTTCGCGAAGGCGGGCGACGAGGCCCGCCGGGCTGTGTGCGACGCCGCGGCCGCTCTGCCGGACGATCTGCGTGAGCGAGTCGCCGCCGCCTATGGGCCGGTCGCGAGCCCCGCTCCGGCGGCGCCCGGCCCACTGCCGCCGCCGCCCGCTCCCCGCGACCTGCCGCCACCGATCGGCTCACCCGCCGAACTCGCCGAGGAGGCCGTCGCGCTGCTCTCCTCGGCGGATCCGGACTGGGCGGCGTCCGAGCGGCTGCTCGCCGGACTGGTGTCACTCGTCCACGACGAGCCGGAGCGAACCCGCGCCACGCTTGAGCGGCTGGTGCCCGCGGCGGCGCGCTGGGTCACGTCCGACACGATCCACCTGGGCCACGACCAGAGAAGCTGGCTCGGCGCGGCCGTGCGCGCCGCGATGGCGCCGAGGCCGCGGGGCCCTTCGTTCGTGCTGTCCGCGACGCGGGCGGCGGTCTCTGCGGTGGTGGGCGATCGCCTGCAGTTCCCCGTGCCTCACCGCGTCATCCGCCAGCGGATGCGAGAGGTCATCTCGAGCGTCGGCCGCCTGCCCGTGCTGCTGGCGACGCCGACCTCGGCGAGCGGGCACATTGATCCCGGGCGGCTGGTCGCCCGCCTGGAACTTCTCGAGGAGGCCGGTGCCAAGCCCCCGCCGACCGACCTCGAGCAGGCACTGCTGCGGCTGCCACGCGAGCCGGACAGCGGGGCCGCCGCCCGGGCCGGCCGGCTGGCGAGCCCCGCCGGGCGGGCCGTGGCCGCCCGGCTCGCCGCCGGCGCCCCGCCCGATCCGAAGGTCACCTACGAGGTCGGCACCGTGCCGACGAGGATGTGGATCCGCTGGGACTGGCGGGACGTCGACGTCGCCCGGGCGCTCCCCACGGTGACGGCGACCGGCGAGCGCGGCATCACCGCCAAGCTGTGCCGGCTGCCCGAGGGCGACCGCTGGGAGCGCGCCGAGGTCCCCTACTACTACGGACCGGTCGGCTGGTGGCCGGCGCTCATGCCGTCGCACCGCGAGGTCATCGCCGCCCACCTCATCCCGCACCTGCACGAATGGACCGACCAGCGCAACCACCAGGGCGCCGCCCTCCTCGGGCTGGCCGAGGCGGACGGGCCGCCCGGTGCCGCCATGGCCACCGCACTGGCGTACGGCCTCGGCACCCGTCACCAGGACGAGCGCGCCGCCACGGTGGACGCCCTGCTGGTCCTCTCCGGCCGCGGTCGACTGCCGGCGGCCGAACTCGGTGCCGCCATCTCCAACCTCGTACGGCACCGCCTGGTCAAACTCAACCGGGTGACCGCGGCGTTGGCGGACGCCGCCCGGGCGGGGGCGTACACCGATATGTGCACCGCGATCACGGCGGTTTTGCCCGACCTGCTGCCGGCCGCCGGGGAGAAGGCCGCTGCCGGGCTGCCCGACCTGCTGGCGGTGGCGGCCGAATCGGCCGAGGCGGTCAGAGCACGCGCAGTGATACCCGAACTCGCCGACGTCGCGGCGCGCGGAGGGTCGAGCCGGCTGGTGCGGGAGGCCGTCCGGCTGCAGCGGACCCTGGCCGCACCGTGATCGGCGGCACCGGCCCTGGCCTAGCATGGGGCCGATGAGCGAGAGCGTCGCCTTCGGCGAGATCGGCACGCAGGTCGGGCGGATGCTGGTCGCCGTCACCGGCGCGGGCCTCGCCGCCGTGGGCTTTCAGGACTCGGCCGCCGAACGCGCCCGGCTGACCGAGTTGGCGGGACTGCCCGTGACCGACGACGCCGCGCGCACGGCACCGGTGATCGAACAGATCGCCGCCTACTTCGCCGGGCGGCTCCGCGAGTTCACCGTGCCGATCGACTGGCGGCTGACCTCCCGCCTGCAACGGCAGGTACTGGCGACACTGCTCGAGTCGGTGCCGTACGGCAGGGTGGTCACGTACGGAGAGCTGGGCGAGCGCAGCGGCACCGGGGTACCGGCGCGGGCGATCGGCCAGATCATGGGCTCCAATCCGATCCCGCTGGTGGTGCCCTGCCACCGGGTCCTCGCGGGGAACGGGCTGGGCGGGTACAGCGGCGGTTCGGGGATCGAGATCAAGCGGTGGCTGCTCACCCTCGAGGGCGCACTTGCGCCGACGTTCGACTGGGATCCGGATCGGGGGCCGGTCGCATTCTGAGCGGACCGGCGGTCAGGGTTCGCGCCGCCGAGGGCCGGCCAGCTCGGCGGGGTCGAACGAGACCTTGAACGGTTCGGTCAGCTGCA
Source organism: Actinomadura alba (assembly GCF_014323705.1). Classification (GTDB taxonomy): domain Bacteria; phylum Actinomycetota; class Actinomycetes; order Streptosporangiales; family Streptosporangiaceae; genus Actinomadura_C; species Actinomadura_C alba. The sequence continues at coordinate 59,681 of NZ_JABVEC010000039.1, read as the reverse complement.
GGAGCCGCCCGGCGGCGGCCTCTGCGGACAGCACGTAGTCGCCGTCGCGCAACTCGAACACCTCGACGCGCGGTGCTCCGGCCCCGGTCAGCTCCACCCGCAGGAAGACCGGGATGCCCGCCGCCGCGTACATGCGCGGCTTGTCCTGGTAGTCGCGCATGCGGTTCTTGCGGCCGGGGCTCACCACCTCGGCCACCAGCCGCACATGGTGCGGTTCCAGAGCGACGGTCGCGGCCACCATGACGTCGGCGTCGGCCACCACCAGGTCGGGAATCGCGCCTTCGTCGGCACAGATCAGATTCGCGGCCTCGACGACCTCAAGGTCCTCGGGAGCCGACAGCGCGAGCAGCGTTCTCAGCCGGCCGGTACAGAGCTGGTGGTTCGTCGCGGCCTGGGGACTCACTACGAAACTCCCGTCGATCAACTCGACGCGCTGCCCTCTCTCGGGCAGCGCGAGCCAGTCCTCGACGGTGAAGCCATCGTGATCAGACATCGGTTCGGCAGGCATTGCCATCGCCATGCCTCCACCACCTCCATCCATTCTCAGTGTGGCATGTGAGCGACGAGTTGCCCACTACGCACCGCGGTCGGCCGTTCACATCGAGGTCGGGATGACTTTACGTGAACGGCCAACTCCATGGAGATGATTTTCCCTGATCAGAGGCGGATCTCCAGGGTGCAGCACTTGGGTCCGCCGCCGGACTTGCGCAGTTCGGACAGATCGACCGGCACTGGCGCGTAGCCGCGCATCTCCAGGTCCCTGATCAGACCCGTGGCCTCCATGTTCACGACGACGTTGCGGCCATCGGAGACGGCGTTCAGGCCGAGCACCACCGCGTCGGCCTCATCGGCGAGGATCGCGTCGGGGAACATCCGCTCCAGCTCGCGCACGCTGTCCGGGGCGAACGCGCCCGGATAGTACGCCACGTTGCCGCCGTCCAGCGGGAACAGGGCCGTGTCGAGGTGGTAGAAGCGCGGGTCGACGAGGTGCAGGGACAGGATCCGGCGGCCGAGGAACTCCTCGGCCTCCCGATGGGCGACGACCTCCGTACGGAAGCCGGTGCCGGCGAGGACGACGTCGTCGAGCGTGAGGAAGTCGCCCTCCCCCTCGCTCGTGTGGGCGGATTCGAGCACCTCGGCGAAGCCGTTGGCGCGGAACCAGGCCGCGTAGGCCGGCCCCTCGGGACTCCTCTGCTCATGGGTGAACCGCGAACCGAAGACCCGACCGCCGATGACGAGGGCGCCGTTGGCCGCGAAGACCATGTCCGGCAGGCCCTCGATCGGGTCGATCAGGCTGACCTGGTGTCCCAGGGACAGATAGGCCGCGCGGAGCGCCTCCCACTGCGCGATCGCCCGATCCCGGTCCACGCCCAGTGCCGGATGCATCCACGGGTTGATCGCGTAAGTCACGGCGAAGTGCTCCGGACGGCACATCAGGTAGTGGCGCCGGGTGGCCACCCGCTCGACGGGCGCCGACGCGGTCGTCGGGTCTGGGACCGGCGCGGCCGTCCCGCCCGAGACCAGGGAGTGCGTCGGCTCCATTGCCGGCGATACGGTCATGCACGCTCCTGGAAACGTAGTGAAGAGGGAGTCCGGGCCGGCCCGGCGGGAGTCGGCACCGCCGACCGGCCTCGCTCTGAATCCTAGGAGCGGATAAGGCGCCGCCCAATGCGCCGACCTTGCGGCTGGGCGGAGCTTTGTTGCGTTGTCAGCCCCCGAACGCACGGTTCGTTGCGGCGCGGGCTGTCATGACCACCGAAGTTCCGCCGGCGACCGTCGGCACGGCGGCGCGGACTGCGCCCGCGGGACTGTGGGAACGCCCCGGGGAGACCCAGGAGACCTGGCGAGACGTTGGAGACCGGGGAGACCGGGGAGACCGGGGAGACCGGCGCTAGTCGCCGGTGTTCGAGAGGTAGTCGAGGTAGACCGGGCGGAGGCCTTCTGCGACTTCGCCCTCCCCCGCGGTGATGAAGTCTCTGATCAGGGCGGTGACATGGAGGATGTCGTCCTGCCCGCCCCGCGGGTCGCCCGCGGCGGCCTTGGCGGCCGGGATGTCGCGCAGCAGGTCCCACAGGAACTTGACGTCCCCGCGGCTCACCGCGAGCCTGACCGCCCGGTCGTGCAGTTCACCGGAGGAGAGGGCATCGAGATTCTCGATGTCGGGCATAGGCCGACTTTACCCACCCCGAGCCCTGTCGCCGAACGACCTTCGAGGTGACTGCGGTGCTCAGCCGGCGGCGGCCTCGCAGCTGACGCCGGTCAGTTCCGCCGAGACCTCCCACAACCGGGCGCCGAGCTCCGGATCGGCCGCCCTGCCGACCGTACGGACCCGCTCGGGCAGGCCGGCCCGCTGGCCGAGACCGCGCGGGCCGTAGCATTCGCCGCCGGTCACGTCGGGAGCGGTAGCGGCGTAAAGGCTCGGCAGCGCGCCGTTGGCGGCCGACTGTCCGAGGAGCAGATTGCCGAACCCGTAGAACCTCTCGCGCAGCCGACTGCCCTCCATCCGCGCCGACCGCTGCTGGAGGTTCGTGGACGCGTAGCCGGGATGCGCCGCCACGCTGGTGATCGCGGCGACCCGGCGGTCGAGTTCCTTGGCGAAGACCAGGTTCGCCAGCTTGGCCTGTCCGTAAGCGGCCCATCGCTGGTAATGGCGCTCGCGTTGGAGATCGTCGAACCGGATCCGGCCGCTCCAGGCCAACATGCTGGTCACGGTCACCACCCGGGATCCGGAGCGGGCGAGGAGGGCCGGCAGCAACAGCCCGGTGAGGGCGAAGTGGCCGAGGTGGTTGGTGCCGAACTGCATCTCGAAGCCGTCGGTCGTGGTCCGCCGGGGCAGCGCCATGACACCGGCGTTGTTCACCAGGATGTCGAGCCCGTACCGGACGTGCTCTTCGGCGAAGGCGCGCACGGATCCGAGGTCCGCCAGATCGAGCGAGCCGAGCGACACCTCGGCGCCGGGGGCCTCGCCGCGCAGGCGCTCGAGCGCCTGGCCGCCGCGCTCGGCGCTGCGGCATGCCAGCACCACCTCGGCGCCATGCCGGGCCAGCTCCAGCGCGGTGTGGTAGCCGATTCCGCTGTTCGCGCCCGTGACGACGGCTCGTCGCCCGCTCAGTTCCGGGATGTCCGCCGTCGTCCAGCCGGCCATCGGCCTCACCTCCGCCTGCCGAGGAAAATAGACCGCCCGTCCAGTACGGGCAACGGGCACCCGCTGAGTGTGTTCCACGCCACAGGGCGGCCCGGGGGTGGGGCCGCTAGGCGGATGCCTCGGGGGTCTCGGTGGCCGGAAGGGCTCGGCGGATCGCCGCCACGACCTCGTCGGATTCGGGCTCGGTGCCGGGATCGAACCGTGCCTTGACCGTGCCGTCGGGGGCCACGAGGAACTTCTCGAAGTTCCAGCGGACGTCGCCGGTGTGGCCGCCCGCGTCCGGGGTATCGACCAACGCATGGTAGAGGGGGTGTCGCCTCTCCCCGTTGACGTCGGTTTTCTCCGTCATCGGGAAGGTGACCCCGTAGGTGGTGGAACAGAACTGGGAGATCTCGTCGGGAGTTCCCGGCTCCTGCCCCATGAACTGGTCGCAGGGAACCCCGAGAACGGTGAAGCCGCGGTCGGCGAACCGTTCCTGAAGTCGCTGGAGACCTTCGTACTGGGGGGTGAGGCCGCACTTCGAGGCGACGTTGACGACGAGCACGGCCATGCCCTGGTACTGCCGCAGGTCGGCGGGGCCGCCCAGCAGGCTTCCGATCCGAACGTCGAAGACAGACATGAGCCCGATCCTAGGGGACCGGGCCGACGCGTCTCCGGGCGCGCGTCACGGCGATGTGATGATCAACCCAGCCTGTTCACGAACGTGGCCAGTGAGTCGCCCGCGTCGCCGAGCGCCGAGAACGCGCTGTTCACGACGTTCGCGGCGTTGGCCGGCTGACTCAACAGGTAGAAAATCACGAAAGCGAGAGCTATGAGCTTCATGTTCTTCTGACTCAGCATCGGCGCCGCCCCTCTTTGTGACGCAGTGACACACTGACCCTATTCAGTTGTGCCCTCCTGCATGTGCGCGTAACGAGAGTCTCATGCGACGGTAAGGTCCAGCGAGTGATGGCGGTCACGAAAACGAGCCCCGCACCTTGTCGGTACGGGGCTCGGCGATCGACAGCCGTCAGGGGATCGCGCTCACGAACTGCGACAGCGACTCGGCCGCGTTGCCGAGCCCGCCGGCGCCACTGCGGACCACGCCCGCCGCACTGTCGGGCCGGCTGATGATCCACCACGCCGCGAAGGCGATGGCTCCCCACTTCGCCCACTTCTTCATTGCGATCAGCGCCTTCCGTATTCGACCAGTCACTCACAGTGATTCCCTGTGTCGAGTACATCCGGCCCCCCGGGTTGGCAAAGAAACAGTCACACACCGGACAGTGACCTCACGGTGCCACGCCACCGCTCATTTGGTGATCACGCTCTTCGGCACGGCGGTGTCGTTCTTGAGGGCATCGAACAGCTGGAGCGCCTTGGCGCGGTCCCAGGTGATGTAGGAGCCCGCGGCCGGCGACGACCCGGCGCCGCCGATCGGCACGGTGGTGGTCACCCCGTCGCCGCCGCTGACGCCGCGCATCGACCACATCAGGCGCGCGAGGTCGATCAGGTGGTCCCCGTCGTCGACGAGGAAGTTCCCGGTGCTGTTGAGGGCGAGGGGGATGCTCCGGAACGGGTTGAACAGCACGCCCGGACTGGAGGACTTCTTCATGAGCGCCCCGAAGAACTGCCGCTGCCGGTCGACCCGGTCGAGGTCGGCGCGTGCGGACGCGCGGGTCCGCACGTAGCCGAGGGCCTGGCCTCCGGTGAGCGTCTGGCAGCCGGGCCTGAGATTCAGGCCGGCCTTGGAGTCTCTCATCGGCTCCTTGATGCACATCTCGACGCCGCCGATCGCGTCGACGATGCCGACGAACCCGCCGAACCCGATCTCGGCGTAATGGTCGATGCGGATGCCGGTCGCCTGCTCGACCGTGCGGGTCAGCAGCTTGGGGCCGCCGAAGGCGAACGCCGCGTTGAGCTTGTTGGAACCATGCCCGGGGATCGGTACGTAGGAGTCCCGCGGGAGGCTGACCAGCGTGGTGCCGCCCGCACCGGAGTGCAGCAGCATCATCGAGTCGGTACGCCGGCCCGCGGCCCTGCCGGTGGCGAAGTCACTGCGCTGCTGCCTCGACAGCCCTGCGCGGCTGTCGGACCCGACCACGAGCCAGTTCGTGCCCGGGGTGTCGGCGGGCCGTCCCGGGTAGTCGAGCGCGCTCTCGCGCTTGAGCCGCGAGTCCAGGTAGAAGTAGCCGCCGACCACGAGCAGCACGAACACGACGAGAAGGATGAGCAGCACGCGGCCGGGGCGCCTGCGACGGCGCACCCTCCGAGGCATCGTGTCCCCGTCGTGGCGGCCGCGTAGCTCGTCGTGGCCGAAGTAGGGATGGTCGTCGGGGGTCTTCACGCCGGTGCGGCGATCCGGCCAGCTGTCGTCCATCCCGCCAAGATAGACAATCCGCGCAGTCTTCGCGTCCTTCCGCTGCATGATGTGAAATCTCTCCTTGTCGCCACACTGTGCGATCTCCCCTGCGATCGGGTCACCCCCAAGGTGCAGACTCGTTTCAGAGGTCTGGCGAGCCGAGGGGGCTGGATGGGTGCACGCCTGCGCGGTCGGGCATGGCCACGTCGTCTCACGCGTCTCGTCCGCAGGCGCGAGCGCACCCGCCCCGCCGCGGCCCTCCAGTTGCCCGAGCTGACCGCGCACACCTGGACCTCGCGCGCCGGAGAGCTGGCCGAGACGCGCCTGCGCGTGGTGGCGTGGCGGCTGCCCGCGCTCATCTCGCAGGCCGTGCGACTGGCCTGGCGGGCGAGCAGGGCCGACACGTCGGTGACGATCGGGCTCAATCTCGTGGCGGGCGTCTTCACCGCGTTCGGACTGCTCGCCACCACGGGCGTGCTCACCGCGCTCTTCGCCGGCGGCCCCACGCCCGACCGGGTACGGGCGGCTCTGCCGTCGCTGGTGCTCGTCGGGGTGGCCACCGCGTTGCGAGCCGCCTTCCAGGCCGGGGCCGGGTGGGCTCAGGCACGGCTCGAACCACAGATCGACCGCATCGTCGAGACGCGGCTGTACGAGCTCACGACCGCGGTCGAGCTCGCGGCACTCGACGACGCCGACTTCCTCGACGACATGCAGCGGGCCAAGACCCGTGGCGTCACCGCCGCGCCGACCGTGGTGAGAACCGCCGTCGACGTGCTCACCGGGCTGGTCGGCCTCGTCGCGGCCGCCGGCACCCTGGGCGTGCTGCATCCCCTGCTGCTCCCGCTGTTGCTGCTGACCGCGCTGCCCGAGGGTTGGGCATCGGTACGAGCGGCGCGCATGCGCTACCTCACCATGCTGACGCTCGTGTCGAGCCACCGGCGCAAGTACATCCTGTCCGAGCTGATGGCCGATCGCGGGCACGCCGCCGAGGTGCGGTCGTTCACCATGCGCGGCTTCCTGCTTGGGGAGTACGACGCCCTCGCGTCCTACCAGCGGGATGTGGAGCTCGACCTGGCCCGGCGCCAGACGATCGCCAAGGTCAGCGGCGACGTCCTGCAGGGGATCGCGACCGCCGTCGTCTACGGCGCCCTGGGCGTCATGCTGTGGACGGGGGCCGTCCCCCTGGCGGTGGCCGGCACGGCCGTCCTCGCCATCCGCACCGGGCAGACCTCCCTGGCCAATCTGGTCTACGCGGTCAACCGCTGCTACGAGGAGGGCCTGTACTTCGGCGACTATCTCGGCTTCTGCGCCGACGCCGAACGGCGGATCCCGGCGTTCGCCGGAGAGGGCGGCGGCCGGGCCCCGGACGACTTCGAGCGGATCGTCGTCGACGACGTCACGTTCACCTACCCCAAGGCGGACGGCACGTCGCTGAACGGAGTGACCATCGAGGTGCGGCGCGGCGAGATCGTCGCCCTCGTGGGCGAGAACGGCTCCGGCAAGTCGACCCTGGCCAAGATCATGGCCGGCCTCTACGATCCGGACGCCGGTGAGGTGCGCTGGGACGGCATCTCACTGCGCGGCGTCGCTCCAGAGGCACTGCGCCGGCGCATCGCGGTCATCGCCCAAGAGTACACGCACTGGCCCATGACCGCCCGGCAGAACATCACGATGGGCCTCGAGCGAGGTGGCGACCGTATGGTGACGGAGGCCGCGGTGGCGTCCGGCGCCGACGAGGTCGTCGCCGAGCTGCCCCGGGGCTACGACACCCTTCTGGACCCTCGCTTCGAGGGAGGCGTGGAACTGTCCGGCGGGCAGTGGCAGCGGCTCGCCGTGGCGCGCGGCTTCTACCGCGACGCGCCCCTGCTGATCTGTGACGAGCCCACCGCCGCACTGGACGCCCGCGCCGAGCACGCGCTGTTCGAACGGATCCGGACGCATGCCGACGGCCGTACGGTCCTGCTCATCACGCACCGGCTCGCCAGCGTCCGCCACGCCGACCGCATCTATGTGCTGGACCACGGCCGGGTCATCGAGCACGGCGACCACGACACCCTGATGTCCCTGGGCGGCCTGTACGCCGAGCTCTACAGCCTGCAGGCCTCGGCATACGGCCAGGAGCCGGTGACCGGAGCGCTCGACGGCGAGGTGGGCAGATCCGCGTGAGGCGGCGCTCCGGCACGCCCCGGATCCGGCGGGGGCCCGGACCTCAGAGCACGCGCGAGGCGGGACGCCGACCCGGATCGAAGGGTCCGCCGGTCAGCCGCGCGTGGTGTACGGCACGCCCGGCGGCGAGCCGGTGCGGGTGCCACGCGTGTGCACCGACATCGCGTGCTGGACGAGCGTGATGAGGATCGACTTGGTGGAGTCGCGGTTGCGGGCGTCGCACTGCACGATCGGCACGTGCGCGCTGACCGACAGCGCCTCACGCACGTCCTCGGTGCCGTACTGGAACTCGCCGTGGAAGCCGTTGACCCCCACGACGAACGGCACCGCCGACTCCTCAAAGTAGTCCACCGCGGCGAAGGAGTCGGCCAGCCGCCGGGTGTCGACCAGCACCACAGCGCCGATCGCCCCTTTGATCAGGTCGTCCCACATGAACCAGAACCGGTGCTGTCCCGGCGTGCCGAACAGGTAGAGGATCAGGTCGCTGTCGAGCGTGGCCCGGCCGAAGTCCATCGCGACCGTCGTGGTGGTCTTGTCCGGTACCGCGGAGAGGTCGTCGATTCCCGCGCTGGCCGCGGTCATGACCGCCTCGGTGGTGAGCGGCATGATCTCCGAGACGGATCCGACGAACGTGGTCTTGCCCACGCCGAAGCCGCCACCCACGATGATCTTTACCGAGGTCATCGCATTGCTCGGCCCGCGGGCGATCGGATCAGAGTTTGCGAAGTCCACTGAGAACCCTTTCCAGCAAGCGCACGTCGGGCTGCTCGTCGGCGGCACGCGACTGGTGCAGCCTGAGTAGTCCCTCATGCGCCATATCAGCGATGAGGATGCGGGCGACTCCTAGCGGAAGCCGCAACAGAGCAGAGATCTCGGCCACCGACCGCCACGCGCGGCAGAGGTCGATGATGGCCTTGTACTCGGGAGTGAGCGTGGTGATGTCACGCGGCGGATACGGCGCGACCGAGACCAGCGCCTCGATGGCCAGTTCATACCGGGGCCTCGTGCGCCCCCCGGTGACGGCATACGGGCGTACGAGCGAACGTGGATCGCCGGTCTCGGCGGAAGATGGCTCCGCCTGCGACGAATCCCGGGGCCGGCCCGGTGTGCCACCGTATCCAGCACCGAAATGCCTGCCGTGGTCCACCACGGTGCCTTTCGTCAGCGTCCGTCAATGTCTCGATCGTCCCGCCATTTCAGCGAGGCGGCCCCGCTCCCAACTCGGTACGCAGCGCGGGCGTCAGCACGCGGCCTACCCGCTCCACCAACAGGGTCATCTCGTACGCGACCAGACCCAGGTCGCACTCCGGAGCGGCGAGCACCGCGAAGACGGAGCCGTTGCGGATCGCCATGACGAACAGCAGCCCGCGCTCCATCTCGACGACGGTCTGGCTCACGCCGCCCGCGTCGAAGATCTGGGCGGCTCCCTGGGTGAGACTGGTCAGACCTGAGGCGATGGCCGAGAGCTGGTCGGCCCGTTCCGCTGGGAACCCGTCGGAGAACGCCAGCGGAAGCCCGTCGGAGGAGACGACGACCGCATGGGCAACCTTCGGAACCCTGCTTACGAAGTTCGTCACCAGCCAACTCAAGTCCTGCCGGTTCGGATCCCTCAAGGCGTTTCTCCCGTCCTGCTCGAATCATCGGGGTTGGTGGCCTGCGCCCTGCCCCGGTGCACACCCTGCTGAAAGCTGGCGAAGCGGTTTCGAATGGTATCCGCCGACTGCGGCGGCGTCTGCGGCGGTGGCGGTGCGGCCGACGGAGCGGCGGCCGGCGCCGCGGCGGCCGACGCGGCGTGAACCGCTCCGGGGACGCGGTTCTTACCGGGCACCCGCTTGGGCAGTCCCGCCGAGGTGCGCCCGCCGGAGTTCGGCTGCCGGACGATCTCGGCTGCCTGCCAGCCCTCGTCCGCCGGAGAGCTCCACACCGGCGGAGCCGTGTCCGCCGCCGGGGTCGTCCGGCGCTGGAACCACTCCGACTCCATGGCGTCGAAGATGGGCGAGCGTTCCTGCCGCTTCGGCAACTCGGCCGGCGGTGGCCCATCGTCCCAGGAGACGCCCCCGGGCTGCGCCTCCCACGACGGCATCTCCTCCGCCTGCGGCGCCATGCCCCGATCACGGTCCGGGGGCACGGCCGGCTGCGAACCGGTGGGCCGTCCGAGCGGGCGCGGTGGCCCCGCGGGCCGGCCGAACTCCGGTTGTGCACCGGCGCCGCCGAAGTCCGGATGCGCCGCCGCCGGCCCGCCGTAACCCGCCTGCGGCCCGGTGCCGCTGAAGTCGGGCTGCGCGCCGGGTTGCCGGCCGACGATCGGCTGCGGCGCGGTGCGCGTGTCGGGCTGGACGGGAGCCGGGTAATCCGCCTGCCCGGGAGCCGCGTAGTCCGCCTGCGCGGGAGCCGGGTAATCCGCCTGCGCGGGAGCCCCGTAGTCCGCCTGGACGGGAGCCGCGTAGTCCGGCTGCGGGCGAGCCGGGAAGTCCGGCTGGACCGGCGGCTGGAACGGGTCCCGGTGTCCGTCGTAGTCGGACGGGGCCGACGGGGACAGGGACGGCTGGTCGTCCCAGCGGCGGCGCCCGATCGCCTGGCGGTCGCCCGCGCCCGAGCCGATGGCCGCGGGCGGGCGGGCGGAGTTGATCGCGGGCACCTCCGGCACCATGTCGAGCTGCCTGCGGCGGGCCGACTGGTTCTCGTCCGAAGCGACGGCACGGGCCGGCAGCAGCGCGAACGCGGTGATACCGCCGGACAGCGCTGCACGGAGCTCCACCCGGATGCCGTGCCGGCCGGCCAGCCGGCCGACGACGAACAGGCCCATGCGACGTGCCACCGAGACGTCCACGACGGGCGGGTTCGCCAGCCGCCAGTTCGCGGCCTCGAGCTCTTCGGCCGTCATGCCCACACCGTTGTCGGTGATCTGCAGCATGGCGCCGCCGCCGCTGAGCATGTGGCCCGAGATCGTCACCTTGGTGTGCTCGGCCGAGAAGACTGTCGCGTTCTCGACCAACTCCGCCACGAGGTGGATCAGGTCGTTGACGACCGGGCCGATGACGGACACGTCGCCCTGTACGCGCACGCCGACCCGGTCGTACTGCTCCACCTCGGAGAGGGATGCGCGCACGATGTCAACGAGGGGCACCGGCTGGTTCCAGCGCCTGACCTGCTCCTGGCCGCCGAGGACGAGGAGGTTCTCGCAGTTGCGGCGCATGCGGGTGGCGAGGTGGTCGAGCCGGAACAGGCTGGCCAGCCGCTTGTCGTCCTGCTCGCCCTGCTCGAGGTCGTCGATCAGGCGGAGTTGCCGCTCGATGAGCGACTGGCTGCGCCGGGACAGGTTGACGAACATGGCGTTGACGTTGCCTCGCAGCATCGCCTCGTTCGACGCGAGCCGCACCGCCTCGCGGTGGACCTCGTCGAAGGCCCGGGCCACCTCACCGATCTCGTCGCTGGAGTTGATCTGAACGGGTTCGACCTCGATCCCGGCGGCCGCGGCCTGCGGATCACGGAGCCGCTCCACCAGCCCCGGCAGCCGGCTGCTCGCCACCTCGAGGGCACCGTCACGCAGGCGGCGCAGTGGCCGCACCAGCGATCGGGCGACGATGACGGTGGCACAGATCGCGAGGAGGAGACCGACCAGCAGAACGGCCGCATCGGTGAAGCCCGCGCGCCACGCGTCGTCCTTCAGGCCGCGGCTGTCGCTCACGAGGGAGGCGCTGATCCTCTGCTCGACCTTGCGCATGTTCTCGAGACGGGCCGTCGTCGCCGTCCTCCAGCTCTGCGCGGAGCGCGCGTTGAGCTGCGACCGCACCCCCAGCGTCGGCGAGTTACCCGACGCGATGAGGATCTGCTGGAAAAGCGCCTCGATCTGACCGATCTCGGGACCGGTGACCGTGTCGTCGAAGAACTGCCGCTGCGCGGTGGTGGCGGTCGAGCGGAACACCGTGAGCTGGCTGTCCTGCTGAGAACGGGTCGTCTGCAGCAGATCCCGCTCGGCCGGGGTCGAGAACCCCCCGGCGAGGAGCACGACCGTGGCCATCGCGCGTTCCTGCGAGGCCAGATCCTTCGCCCGCGCGAGGGCGGCGAAGGAACGGGTGCTCTCGGCCAGTTCCGCGTCGGGGCTTCCCTGCGAGATCAGGTCGTTGAAGTCCAGCAGCGCGGAGATCAGCTGGGAGTAGACGGCGATGGCGGAAGTCGCCGACGCGTTCGTCTGACCAGCGAGTTCACGAAGACCCGCCAGCGAGCCGAGGCGATACCGCAGGTCTCGTACCTTCGCCCGCACGAGCGGCGAATAGGAATTGCCGATATCGCCGATGAGGCCGCGCACGATGACGACGGCACGGTCGGTATCAGCACGCTGCTTACTCAGCGTGTCGTCCTGCTCGCGTCCCGCTGCCATGAGGTTCTGCGCCATGGAATCGCGCTCATCCTCGAGTTCCTGCACCAGATTGGCGAGGCCATCACCGAGCGTAGCCAGATGTTCAATTCGAGTGAACACCTGGGCATCGCGAATGTCGTCTCGCACGCGCAGTCCCGCAAGAATTCCGGCCACCATGGCCGGGATCATGATCAGCGCGATGAGGCGCACCGGCACACGCCAGTTCCGCAGCCTCAGTCGGCTCGATCCGGAACGCTGGTCTGCCTGCGCGTCCTTGACGTTCCGGAGGGACTCAGCTTCCGAACCTGGGGCGTGGTCCCGCTCCGCTGCTGGTCGCACTTCCCTCCATCACCTCTCACGGATAGATCGGCGTCGGGAAGTGCCGGAGCGCGGTTTAAACGCCCACGGCCTCTGACACCTTTGGGGCGACGGCCATTGGAGCACAGAGTAATCCAAACACCAAGTCGAACATTGGTTATTGCTCGCTTAGGGTAACTATCACCTTTTTTCCGGTTTGTCCACACATGACGGGTTTGCGTCTCACGTACGTAAACATCCCCGCAAAGCTGGGGTGTTACGGAGGGTCACTGCGCTAGAGTCGCCGACGTTCAGCTGCCCAAGGCGGCTGCTTCCCCCACATTTCGTCCTCTTGAAGGAGCGCTCATGAAGTTAACTCGTCTACGCCGCGCGGCGCTCGGAGGGGTGCTGGCCGCCGCGCTCGCGTTGTCCGCCGCCTGCGGCGGTGGAGACGCCGAGAAGTCCGCCAACGGGCTCGAGAAGACCGACCTCAACGTCGCCGTGATGCCCATCATGGAGGGTGCCGCTGTCCAGATCGGCATCACCAAGGGGTACTTCAAGGCAGAAGGCCTCAACGTCAAACTCCAGGTGGTGAGCGGTGGCGCCGAGGCCCTGCCCAAGCTCAAGGGCGGCAGCCTCGACATCAGCCAGGGCGGCCACGTGGTCTGGCTCCAGGCCGCGGACTCGGGCGCGCTGAAGCCGAAGATCATCGCTGAGGCCTCCTCGATGACGAAGAACCTCAACGCCATCCTCGTGGCGAAGAACTCCCCGATCCGGAGCCCCAAGGACCTGGCCGGCAAGAAGATCGGCACCAACGCCAAGGGCAACCAGATCAGCCTGCTCGTCCGCGCCGCCCTCGAGCCCTACGGCGTCCAGATCGACGAGGACAAGGACCTCGTGATCGCCCCCTTCCCCAACCAGGAGCAGCTGCTGAAGACCGGGAAGGTCGACGCGGTGGTCGTGCCCGAGCCGTTCGTCACCCAGCTGCAGCAGTCCATCGGCGCGCTGTTGCTGACCGACTTCTCGACCGGCCCGACCAAGGACATCCCGATCACGGGGTACGGCGCCACCGAGGAGTTCGTCCAGAAGAACCCCAAGACGGTGGCCGCCTTCCAGCGCGCCATCGTCAAGGCCCAGGCCGACGCCGCGGACCGAGCGGTCCTGCAGGAGGTCGTGCCCAAGTACACGAAGATCCCGGCCCAGGTCGTGAGCGTCGTCAACCTGAACGGTTACCCGACCTCCACCAGCACCATCAGGATCAAGCGAGTCGCCGACGTCATGAAGCAGTTCGGCTATCTGAAGACCGACGTCGACGTCAACGCCATGGTCATGCAGAACGGATGAGACGCGCTCACATCCTCCGCGGCGCGGCCGGGGTGGCGGGAGCGGTCGTGGTAGCCGAGCTGGTCTCCAGGACCGGGCTCGTCGATCCCGACTCGCTGCCGCCGGCCTCGGTCGTGCTGTGGCGGGCCGCGGAACTGGTGGTGGACACCGAGTTCCTCACCGATGTGGCCAACACGCTGAAGGCGTGGCTCGGCGGCCTGCTCCTGGCGACGGTCGTCGCCGTGGCGGCCGGGGTCGTGCTCAGTTCCACCCCCTGGCTGAACAGGGCCACCCGGATCGTGGTCGAGTTCATGCGCCCGATCCCGTCGGTCGCACTGATTCCTCTCGCAATAGTCACGTTCAGCTCACCTACCGAGACGAAAATGTCACTCGTCTTCTATGCGGCGAGCTGGCCCATCCTTATCAACACGCTGTACGCGCTGCGCGACGTCGACCCGGTCGCCAAGGAGACGATGCGCAGCTTCGGGTTCGGCAAGACCTCGGTGCTCGTGCGGGTGAGCCTGCCCAGTGCGGCGCCGTTCGTGGCGACCGGCGTCCGGATCGCGGCCGCTGTGGGCCTGGTCGTGGTCGTCAGCACGGAACTGGTCGCGGGCGCCGGCGAGGGCGTCGGCGGCTATCTGATGGAGACGCAGTCGGGCGGCGGCCGCCCCGACCTGATGCTCGCCGGCGCGGTGTGGGCGGGGCTGCTCGGCCTGCTCATCAACACGGCGCTGGTGGCGATGGAGCGGCGGGCGTTCCGCTGGCACACCGTACGGACGGCGGCGACGGCATGAGCGAGCGGGAATGACGACATGAGCGTCCTCACGAGCGAGCGCCCGAGCGGCGAGCGCCATGGCGAGCCGGGAAAGAGAGGCCGTCGCGGCGCTCCCGCGCTCGCCCTGGCGATCCTGACCGGAGCCGCCGCCCGCCTGTGGCTGATCGTGCTGCTGACCGCCGGGTGGGAGGTCGGCACCCGGATCGCCAAGGACCCCTTCTTCCCCCCGCCGTCCACGATCCTGCGGGTGATGCACGAGATCTGGTTCTCCGGCCCGGTCTCGCAACTGCTGCTCACCGACAAGGCGATCGACGACTTCCGCCCGAGCTTCATCAACCTGTTCGGCGGCTGGTCCCTCGCCGCCGCCGGCGGCGTCCTCCTCGGCATCGTCATCGGGCGATCCCGGGCGGTCGGCGAGATCCTCGATCCGCTGCTGCAGTTCGGCCGGTCGATCCCGCCGCCGACCCTGATCCCCTTCTTCATCGTCATCCTCGATCTGGGCACCCCGATGCAGGTCACGACGATCGCGTTCGGCGTGGTCTGGCCGGTACTGCTCAACACCATCGACGGAGTGCGCACGGTCGACTCCCTGCAGCTGCAGACGGCTCGGGTGTTCGACATCACCGGAGCGCAGCGGCTGCGGCGCATCATCCTGCCGGCCGCCGCCCCGAAGATATTCGCCGGGCTCCGGGTGAGCCTCGGCTTCGCCCTGATCCTCATGGTGATCTCAGAGCTCATCGGCAGCACGACCGGCATCGGCGCACATCTGATCAACTCGCAGCAGAGCCTGGAGCTGCCGGAGATGTGGGCCGGGATCGTCCTGCTCGGCCTGCTCGGCTGCCTCTTCAACGCGATCTTCGTACTCGTGGAACGCCGCTTGCTGTCCTGGCACCGCGGTGCCAGGCGCCTCGACTCGTGATGGTGGTTTGAGTGCTCGAAGTAGAGAACCTGACCCACGCCTACGGCGACGCCCCGCCCGTCATCGTCGGCATCGACCTGGAGGTCAAGCCCGGCGAGCTGGTCAGCATCGTCGGCCCCTCCGGCTGCGGGAAGTCCACGCTGCTCCGCTGCGTCGCCGGGCTCCAGTCGCCCACGGGCGGCCGGGTCCTGCTCGACGGCAAGCCCGTGGACAAGGTCCCCGGCAATCTGGCCGTCGTCTTCCAGGACTACAGCCGTTCCCTGTTCCCCTGGATGTCGGTCCGCGACAACGTCGCGCTGCCCCTGCGCCGTCGCGGTCTCGGCCGGGCGGAGCGTCGCGAGGCCTCCGGGAAGGCCCTCGAGTCGGTCGGCCTCGCCGACGCCGGGGCGAAGTACCCCTGGCAGCTGTCCGGCGGCATGCAGCAGCGCGTGGCCATCGCCAGGGCACTCGCCTACCGCCCGGAATTCCTGATCATGGACGAGCCGTTCGGCTCCGTCGACGCCCAGACCCGCGAGGATCTCGAAGACCTCCTCCTGCGTGTGCGCGGCGACTCCGGCATGACGATCCTGCTCGTCACCCACGACATCGACGAGAGCGTCTACGTCGGCCACCGGGTCATCGTGCTGAGCCGCTCCCCCGGGCGCGTACGCGCGGACCTGCCGGTGGGGCTGCCGTCGGCGCGCGACCAGATCACCACGCGCGAGCGGCCCGAGTTCGTGCACCTGCGCGCCGAGGTCGGGCGGCTGGTCCGCGGGCACGAGACGCCGGCGGACCCGGCGTCGTGACGGCCCCGGGTCACGTCGCCGCCGGCCTGGGCGGGGGTACCCGCGCGCTCGCCGGGATGCCGCCTCGCCGAGGTCACTTGGCGTCGGCGTAGCAGTCCACCGCGGCGATCTCCATCGGGAACACCACCTGGGTGGCGCCGAACAGCAGCCGCCCGGCCTCCGCGGCGGCGGCCCTGATCGCCGCCGCGACCTCATCGGCGAGTTCCTCCGGAGCGTGCACGATGACCTCGTCGTGCTGAAAGAACACCAGGTGCGGGCCCTGCCCGCGGTCCGGTCCCGGGGTGAGCCGGTCGAGCCGGCCGCGCAGGAGCGCCATGAGCGCCAGCGCCCAGTCGGCGGCGCTGGCCTGGACGACGAAGTTGCGGGTGAAGCGGCCGCGGCTGCGCAACGCCGCACCCGCCCGCGTCTCGTCCTGCCCGGCGAAGCCGTCCGAGGTCAGATCCCGCCAGGCGGCCGACGGCGGCGGGCAGGTGCGGCCCAGCCGCGACCGGACGAGCCGCCCCGCCTCGCCCGCGCGGGCCGCCGCCTCGACGTAGCCGAAGGCCTCGGGGAAGCGATTGCGCAGCACCGCGAGGAGCTGGACCGCCTCGCCGGTACCGCCTCCGTACATCGCCGACAGCAATGCGATCTTGGCCTTGCCGCGCGCGTCGTCGCGCGTCCCGAAGGCGTCGGACAGGGCCGCATAGAGGTCCCCCTTCGCCGCTGCGGCGGCGAAGGCCCGGTCGCCGGCGAGGGCGGCGAGCACCCGGGGTTCGAGCTGCGCCGCGTCGGCGACGACCAGGGTCCATCCGGGGTCGGCGACCACCGCGCGCCGCAGCACGCGCGGGATCTGCAGGGCGCCGCCGCCCCGGGTGGCCCAGCGGCCTGAGGGCACCCCGCCGACGACGTACTCGGGGCGGAAGCGGCCGGCCCGGACCCAGGAGTCGAGCCAGGTCCAGCCGTGCGCGGCGTGGATCCGCGCGAGCTCCTTGTACTCCAGCAGCAGCGGAACGGCGGGATGGTCGACCCGGCGCAGGACATGGGAGCGGGTCGACGGCACGATGACGCCGTCCGCGGCGAACGCCTTCACCAGCTGGGCCGGGGAGTCGGGGTTCACCGGCCTGCGAGTGGTGAACTCCCGGGCGATCCGGTCGGCGAGCTCCTGTAGCCGGCGGGGTCGCAGCCCCGGCGCGGGGCGGGGACCGAGCAGCTCGGTCAGCAGCGCGTCATGCCGCTCGGCCGACCACGGCAGTCCTCGGTGGGTCATCTCGGCGGCGATCAGGCCGCCGGCCGACTCGGCCGCGGCCAGCAGCCCGAGCCGCTCGGGTTGCTCAGTGGCTGCGATCCTGCGGCGCTGGTCGGCGTGCACCGCCACGAGCGCGGCCATCTCGTCGTCGTCGTCGGCGTCGCCGAACAGCGTGGGCTGGCCGCCGCCGGCCGGCGTGGCGTCCCCCGGCACCGGCTCGCCGCGCAGCCGGGCATAGGCCGCCTGGACCGATCGCGGCTGCCCGTAGTGCCCTTCGTGGGACAGGGCGAGCGCTTCGACGAGTTCGAGATCGTGACAGCGGGCGACGCGGATCCCGGCCCGGAGCAGCCGGGGATAGATCCGGCCGGTCGCCGCCCACACCCATCGCGGCGAGCCGGCGCTCTCGCGGGCCGCGATGGCGGCGACCAGATCGTCGACCCGCTCCTCAGGTCCGGCAGGAGTACCGTCCTCGGCCAGCGGGCGGAGCACTCCTGCCCCGTCCGCCGTCACCCCGGCCGCGATCCGCACGGCCCCCATTCTGGCCCCGGCGGCCACGGGCCGCGGCGTCGGCCGCCGCGCCCGTGGCGTGCCACGGTGAGATCGCGCGGATCAGGCCGCGAGGGGGACCTGGGTTCCGGCGGGGACGTCGCCGTACCGGTCGACGATCTTGTTCAGCTCCAGCTGGTAGTAGAGCGAGCCGAAACCGAAGATGCCCAGCAGGAAGCCGATGCCGCCGTTGCACGAGGGGGTGAGACCGGCCGCGCGCTGCGCGTTGGCGATGTGCCCGGCGAGCTTGACCCAGACCACCAGGTTCCAGATGCCGAGCGTGATCCAGCCGAAGAAGATCGACAGAACCGCGCTGGTGGTTCCCACCTTGTGGCGCGGGTCGAAGCGCTCGAGCTCACCGTGGACCTTGACGTACCAGACGATGCCGTAGATGCCGAACGTGATGATCGGCAGCCCCAGCCAGACGGCGATGGGGTTGCGGCGCTTCATCTGCAGGCCCGAGGCGGCCGCGGGCCCTTGTCCCGGCTGCGCGTACGACTGCTGCTGAACGCTCTGCTGTGGTTGATTCATATCTTCGCTCCCGCTGAGATCTTCACGGTCTTGTAGACCGCCGTACTGTACGGCAGGTTTAAGCGGGTACGCAGCGAATTAGCAGTATTTACCCGGCATATGCGAGAATCAGGTAAGCGGGGCAGCGGCCAGGGGAATGGTGAACTCATCCTCGAGCGGCGGTTCGACTTCGTGCTCACGGCACCCGGTCGCCGCGAAACAGCGGATGCGCAACTCTTCCCCAACCACGTCGAGGCGCAGGAAGCTCTTGAAGAACGGCGGCGTGTCCCAGTCGGCCGCCTCCGAGCGGAACCGCTGGAACACCTTGCGCACCGGAAACCGCAGCCTGCGGGTGCGCTGCCGACTTGGAACGCCGAGCAGGAACGCCACCATACGCGCACGCAGCGACGGCTCGGCCGCGCCGGGATCCTGCCGGGTGGGCTTCAGGTCCAGCCGCCGCGCAATGGCCGCCGCCGCCTCTTCGGGCGACAGTTCGAAGAACCGCCGAAGGCGCAGCCGCCGGCCGTACAGCCTGCTGTAGAAGGAAAGGCTGTCGCCACGCAGCGGGTAGCACTTGAAGGCGGCCTCGTCGACGAGGTTCTGCCGCGGAATGGTGTGCGTGGCGTGCATGAAGGCACCGCCGCCACCCGACACGATGTACTGAATCACCCGGTCGTCCACGCGCACCGGATATCGCTGGTAGTTGTGGATGTCCCCGCCTATGGCGGCGACATAGTGATGGGCCGGATCACGAACGATCTCGTCGACGGTGCCACCGCCCTCGATCGGGCCCGGATTGTGCCGGCCGTCGACATAGATCGGCTTGCCGGTGATGAGCAGCTTCGGCTTCGGCCCCGCCGAGACGCCGCGCAGCCATTCGGCCTGCTCCCGGTCGATGCCGCCGACGATGCCGGTGTCGATGCCGACGATCCGCAGCGCCGGGAAGTCGAGCGCCCAATACGGCGCCGGCTGCTCGGCCTTCTGCGCGGGCGCGGCGCGCAGCTTGCGCGCCTCCTCCAGGGCGGCGAGGTCGGGCCGGTCCGGCCGGCGCCAGAGCAGCCGCGCCAGCCGTCCGAAGGGTCCGCGCCATGGGGCCGGCTCCGGCTGGTCGGTCAGGCCGAAGAACACCCGCATGAAGCCGCCGAGCCCGTCGTACCAGTCGTGGTTGCCGGGAAGGGCGTAGATCGGCCGCGGATACCCCTGGTACGGCCGGAAGAACTTGTCGGGGTAGTCGTTCACGCTGCCGGTCGGGTAGATCACGTCACTGCTGATGACCATGAAGTCGGTGCCCTCGCCGACGGCGAGCAGGCCGGGCACGACGGCGTACTGCGACTTGTCACCCTCCCCGGTGTCTCCCAGCACCAGGAAAGAGAACTCCGGCTCCGGCCTGCCGACGACGCGCAACGGATCCGCCCCGCCCGCTCTCAACGCCTCGACCCACCGCCGCCGGACGTCGTCGGACGGGTCCCCGAACCACCGGGCGATCACGTCGTTGCGTGACGCCCAGAGCACCGACGGGCGCAGCCAGGAGAAGCGGGGCGGGTCGCCGGGCAGCAGATCGACGAAGGTGCCGGGCTCACGGCATCCCCATCCCGCCCCGTCCGCGGACCGGCGGGAGGACGGTGATTCTGGGGCCTGCACTGGCGCCTCCGGGGGGAGCGGGGAACAGAGCGCGGCACCACGATCGCGGGGAGTAGACATATCCGTCAACCGCACTTTTGCTCACCGAGCGCCTGACGTCGCGGCGGTGTCCGGCACCGGCCTGCGACCTGGCGGCGCGGGGCCCCACGTGCCACCGCCGGCGGCGGGACGCGGGCGTCGCCCCCGGGGCGGCTAGGGCCGCGGCGGCGCCTGGTACTCCCCGGTCGCCGGGAAGGGCGGCTGCGCCGGCCACCCGGCGGGCGGGGCGAAGGGTTGCGCGGGCGCGCCGTGGCCCTGCGGCGGTACGGCCGGCTGGTCGGGCGCGGTCGGCCCGTTCGGCGCATTCTCCGGGTTCTGCGGGTTAGGCGCGTTCGGCGCGGTCCCGGCGTGGCGGCGGCCTCTCGGCTCGGGAGCCGGGACCCCCTCGGCGAGCGTCTCGAGAAGTGCGGGGACCTCCGCGGCGGGCAGCCGGAAGGTGCTCGTGCACACGCCGCGGTTCCAGAAGCTGAACACCATGACCCCGGGCTCAGGGTGCCAGCTGAGCCGCAGCGCCCGGTCCTCGCCCCTTGCGTCGAAGAAGACCTCTCCGACTCGGGGCAGCGGGGTCGCGCCTGACATGGCGCCATAGTGGCCCGGTCAGCCGCGGCTTGTCCAGAAACAGCGCAGTACGGCACCGTGGGATCACCCATCGTAGGGCGAGGATCTACCGGCCGGACGGCCTCGGTGCGCCTGACGGCCGCCCTATCGCGGGCCGAACGCCGTGCGATCGTCAGTGTCGACGATCTCCCTGCCCAGGGGCAGCAGCGACACCGGGATCAGCTTGAAGCTGGCGATTCCGAGCGGGATGCCCAGGATCGTCAGGCACAGCGCGATGCCCGAGAACAGGTGCCCGAGTGCGAGCCACCAGCCGGCGAAGATCACCCAGATGACGTTGCCGATGGCCGAGGCCGCGCCCGCGCCGGGGCGTCGCACCACCGTCTTGCCGAACGGCCAGAGCGCGAAGGCGGCGATGCGGAAGGACGCGATGCCGAACGGGATGGTGATGATGAGCAGGAAGCAGATGAGGCCGGCGAGCGCGTAGCCGAGCGCCATCCAGAAGCCGGCGAGCACGAGCCAGATGACGTTCAGGAGAGTTCGCACTCTTCAACGGTAACCGGGAAATGACGGTGTGTTCACGGCCTGAGCACATTGAGCGCGCCCGGCACGACGGTGGCCGTCACGGGCAGCGCGCCCGCCGTCTCTCCGTCGGCGCCGTAGGGCAGGTCGCGGTCTGCCTCGACGCGCACCTCCCGGCCGCGCAACACCTCCACCTGCGGGCGCCCCACGTGCGAGCCGTCCGCCAGCTCGCGCATCACGGCGAAGAAGAGCGGCTTCGGCGCGTGCCGGATGATCACCACGTCGAGCAACCCGTCGTCGACGCGCGCGTCCGGCGCGATGTGCCGTCCGAACCCGTAGAAGCCGGAGTTGGCCGTGACCACCGTGTAGCCCCGCCGCTCGTGCGGCGCACCGTCCACGGTCACGCGGTAGGCCGCCGGCCGCCAGCCGGCGACCGCCCTCAGCGCGCCGACGTAGTAGGCCGCGGACCCGCGCAGCAGCCTGCTCTCGTTGGCGTTGCGACCCGCCACCGCGTCGACGCCGGCGTAGACGCTGCCGAGGACGGCCGTGCCGTTGGCCATGATCACGTCGACCGGGCGCGGCTCCGCGTGTAGCAGGAGGTCGGCCAGTTCGGCCGGATCGGCGGGCACGCCGAGCTGGCGGGCGAAGTCATTGCCGCGCCCGGCGGGCACGATGCCGAAGACGGCACCGGTACGGGCGAGCGCGCCGCCCACGCTGCCGATCATGCCGTCGCCGCCCACGCCCAGCACCACGTCGCCCCGCTCGGCGGCGGCCCTGGCGAGGGCCCGCGCGTGCTCCAGGCCCGCGCTGTGCTCCACGACCACCTGCGCCCCGGACTCGCGCAGCAGCCGGGCGAGGGGGATCACCGCCGCGGCGCCGGAGGCCGTCCCCGAGCCGCCCGCGGCGGGATTGACGACGGCGGTGAACGAACGCACGGGCGTCACCGTCCCGGGGCGGGCGGGTGGTCGGGGACGAGGACGCCGGGGTTGAGGATCCCGGCCGGGTCGAGCCGGTCCTTGACGGCCCGCAGCACCTCGACGCCGAGCGGCCCGATCTCTCTGGCGTACCAGTCACGATGATCGGTGCCGACGCCGTGATGGTGGCTGATCGTGCCTCCGGCAGCGATGATCGCGTCGTTGACGGCCCCCTTGGCGCGCGCCCATCGCGCCACGGCGTCGTCGCCCCCCGCGGACAGCACGGTGAAGTAAAGGGACGCGCCGGCCGGATAGACGTGCGAGATGTGGCACATCACGAGGGGCCGTCCCGCCCCGTGTCCCGTACCGTGCGGGCCGGCTCCGGCAGCGGGCGCGAGGGAACCGGTGAGCGCTTCGCGCACGGCGGCGTAGAGCGCCGGGATCCCCGACCAGAACGCCGCGGTCTCCAGGGTCTCGGCGAACGCGCCCACGTCGAGCAGGGCGTCCCGCAGGTAGGGGGCGGCGAACCGGCCCCGTGCCCAGCTCTCCCCCGGCCCCCCGCCGAGCGGCTCGCCCCCGAAGGTCCGCAGCACGGCCCCGGCCGCGGCCCGCCGGGACGCGACGTCGCCCGCTACCCCCTCGAAGCCGACGATCGCCAGGCAGCCCCCGGCCTCCGGGCCGGCGGCCGGCCCGCCGGACTCGTGCGCACGGGCGAGCCCGACCATCGTCTCGGTCTCGTCGGCCAGCCGCAGGACCGTGGGCAGAGGGCCGTCCTGCGCGAGCGTGCGCAGGGCGGCGGTGCCCTCCGCGAAGGCCGGGAACCGCCAGCCGTCGTAGACGGCGGTCTCGGGCGCTGGTCGCACCCGTACCGTCACCGAGGTGATGACGCCGAAGGCGCCCTCAGAGCCGAGGACCAGCTGGCGCAGGTCCGGCCCCGCGGCCGACTTCGGCGCTCTGCCCAGCTCGAGGGTGCCCTCGGGGGTCGCGACCGTCAGCGCGACCACCATGTCGTCGAACCTGCCGTACCCGGTCGAGGCCTGTCCGCTGGAGCGGGCCGCGGCGAACCCGCCCACCGTGGCCCATTCGTACGACTGGGGGTAGTGGCCGAGGGTGAGGCCGTGCTCGCGCAGCAGTTCCTCCGCGCGGGGGGCGCGCAGCCCCGGCTGCAGGGTCGCGGTGCGCGAGAGCGGGTCGACGGCGAGCAGCCGGTCGAGCCTGCGCAGGTCGAGCGCGATGCGCGGCCGGTCACCGGCGCGCGATGAGCCCGAGCCGGCGCGGGGCGGCGCGAGCCCGCCGACGACCGAGGTGCCGCCCCCGAAGGGGATCACCGTGACCAGGTGCTCGGCGCACACCCCGAGGACGCCGAGTACCTCTTCGTGCGTGCCCGGCAGGACGACCGCGTCGGGGGCGTCGGAGACGTCGCCGGCCCGGACGCGGAGCAGGTCGGGGGTCGACTTGCCGCGCGTGTGCCGGATCCGGGTCTCGGCGTCGGTGCGCAACCCGCCGGCACCCACCACGCCGGCGAGCGCGTCGGCCGCGGCGCCGGGCAGCCGCGAGGGCGGCACCTCGATCGACTCCAGGGCCACCGGCGGCACCTTGGGCGGCCGCACACCGAGGAGATCGCGCAGGAGCTCCACCGCCGCGGCCGGCAGCGGCGTGGCCCTGGCGGGATCTCCCCAGCCGCTCCAGAGCATGTCCACCGGGACACCCTTCCGTGGCCGCCCGGCCGATCCGGGCTTGACTTACACTGTGACATATGACGTCTAATCGTCACAAGAGAATCGACCACGACGCCGTACTCGACGCCGCGCGCGACAGCGTGCTCGATGTGGGCGTGCGCCGGACCACCCTGACCGACGTCGCCCGCCGCGCCGGGGTGTCGCGCATGACCCTCTATCGCCGCTGGCCGGACGTGCGGACCCTGGTCGGCGATCTCATGACGCGGGAGTGGATCGCGCTCGCCACCTCGGTCACCCCTCCGGGCGACGGCCGGCCCGCCCGCGAGGCGATGGTGGAGAGCCTCGTCACCGGCGCACGGGCGTTCCGCGAGCACCCGCTGATGCGCAAGATCATCGATGTCGACCCCGAGCTGCTGCTCACGTACCTGCTCGATCGGTGCGGGGCCAGCCAGCAGCGCTTCCTGGAGTTCTTCGAGGCCGGGCTGCGCGCGGGTCACGAGGACGGCACCATCCGCCCCGGCCATCCGGCCCGCCAGGCACGCGCTGTCCTGCTCGTCGTCCAGGCCTTCACGCTGTCGTTGCGGACCATGACCAGCGATTCCGACCCGGATCTCGGCACGGCCGCCTTCGACGAGGAGCTCCGCCACCTGCTGGACAGGGCGCTGGCACCATGACCACCACCGGTACCGGGAGCGCCTCGCTCAACCGCGAGCGCAGGGCGCGGGAACTCGCGGAGCTGGACGGGCTGCGCGTCGACGTCCTGATCGTCGGGCTCGGCGCGACCGGCGCGGGCGCCGCGCTCGACGCGGCCGCGCGGGGCCTGTCCGTCGCGGCCATCGACGCCTGTGATCTCGCCTTCGGCACCTCCCGCTGGAGCTCCAAACTGATCCACGGCGGGCTTCGCTACCTCGCCTCCGGGCAGCTCGGCATCGCCCGAGAGAGCGCCGTCGAGCGGGGCGTGCTCATGGAGCGCACTGCGCCGCATCTGGTGCGGGCGCTGCCGTTCGTGCTGCCGCTCACGCCTCTCGTCCCGCCCTCCCAGGCGGCCGTGACCCGCGCAGGCCTGGCCGCCGGAGATCTTCTGCGGCGCGCGGCGGGTACCGGCCGGGACACCCTGCCCAGGGCACGGCGGCTGTCGCGGGCCGAGACGCTGCTCCTGGCGCCGGGGCTGCGCTCGCACGGCTTGCGCGGAGGGCTGCTCTCCTGGGACGGCCAGGTCTGTGACGACGCCCGGCTGGTGACCGCGACGGCCCGTACCGCCGCCGCGCACGGAGCCCGCGTCCTGACCCGCTGCCGCGCGCTGTCGCTGGCCGGTGACGGCGCGCGGGTACGCGACGAGCTGACCGGTGAGGAGCTGACGATCCGCGCGCGGAGCGTGATCAACGCGGCCGGGGTGTGGGCCGGGCGGCTCGCCGAGGGCGTACGGCTGCGCCCGTCCCGCGGGACCCACCTGGTGCTGCGGGCCGAGAGCCTGGGCGGCGCCGCCGGGCCGGGCCCGGGACCGGGGGGGCCGGCGGCGGGTCTGTACGTGCCGGTCCCGGGCGAGCCCAACCGGTTCCTGCTGGTGCTCCCGCAGGACGACGGACGGGTCTACGTGGGGCTCACCGACGAACCCGCCGACGGGCCCATCCCGGACGTTCCCGAGCCGACCGAGGGTGAGATCGGGTTCCTGCTCGACGTGCTGGGCTCGGCACTGGACGTCCCGGTGCGCCGCGACCAGGTGATCGGCGCGTTCGCCGGGCTGCGGCCGCTGCTGGACGACGACCGCCGCGGCGGGCCCGGCCGCACGTCGGACCTTTCCAGGCGCCATGCCGTCCATACCTCGCCGGACGGCGTGATCACCGTGGTCGGCGGCAAGTTGACGACCTACCGCCGGGTCGCGCAGGACGCCGTGGACGCGGTGGCGGACGCGCTGGGCGCGAGCGCGTGCCGTACCGGCCGGCTGCCGCTGGTCGGCGCCGCCGACCGGCGCGCGCTGTCGGCCGTCGACGCCCCACGCCGGCTGGTCCGCCGATACGGCACCGAGGCCGCCGCGGTCGCGGCCCTCGGCCGGGAAGACCCGGCGCTGCTGGAACCGGTGGCGCCGGGTCTGCCCGTGACCGGCGCCGAGCTCGTGTGGGCCGTCCGCCACGAGGGGGCGATCGACGAGGCCGACCTGCTCGACCGGCGGACCCGGATCGGCCTCGTGACGGCCGACCGCGCGGCCGCCCTGCCCGCGGCCGCCCGTGCACTGACGTACTGAGTCACCGACGTTTTCACGTACGGCAGAGCGGATGATGCCCGCGTGACTTCTGGGGCGTGACCTACCTCACGTGCCATGGCCGGACGGATTTAAGTAAGGTTAGTCTCACCTAAGTCCTGGCAATGGAGCGGGAAGGCGGGGACGGACCCCTTGGCGGATTCCTCACGTGGCGACGGGTGCGAGCACTGCCCCGGCAGCCACACGGGTGCGCTTCCCTGCATGGCCAGCGCCTCCGTCAAGGCCCGCGCCTGGCTGGCGATCGAGCATCCGGGGCCGTGGCCCGAGTACACCGAGACGATGGACGTGCCCGACCCCATCGCGCGGACCATCGAGGCCGCCGAGCGGCTCGGCATTCGCTGCCAGTTCATCCGGCGCTCCGGGCGGCGCCGCCAGACCCCGCCGCTCTGGGTCTACGCCGGCCACTGTGCCACCGACGGCGCACCGGCGGACACGGTCTGGCTGGAGGGCCGCGAACTGACCGACCCGGCCGAGCTGGGTGAGCTCGATCTGGCCGGGCTGGCGTCCGGGGTCCGCCCCGGGTTCGGCGATCCGGTCGCCGGGCCGCTCCTGCTGGTGTGCACCCACGGGCGCCGCAACGCCTGCTGCGCCCGTACCGGGGCGCCACTTGCGCGTGAGCTGCGGGCGCGCTTCGGCGACGCCGTGTGGGAGACCACCCATGTCGGCGGCGACCGCTTCGCGGCCAACCTGGTGTGCCTGCCGCACGGGCTCTACTACGGCAACCTGGGCGTTCCCGAGGCGGTGACGGCCGTCGAGGCCTATCTGCGCGGCGAGGTCGTCCTCGACCGGCTGCGCGGCCGCGCGGGCCTGCCCGAGCCAGCGCAGGCGGCCGAGCACTACGTGCGTCTCGACTCGGGTATTCTGGGCGTCGAGGCCGTGCGAGTGGAGTCCCTCAGCGGAAACTCCCCCTACGAGGCGATGGTCACCGCCGCCGGCCGACGTTACCGGGTGATGATCGAGCACTCGGCGGGTACGGACCCGTGCGGTCCGCTGTGCGAGGAGAACCTCGACACATACGTTCTTGAGGCCCTGACCCTTCTCAACGAGGCAACGCTCGTGTAGCCTCTCCGAGGCCCCATTCGCGGGTAGCCGTGCCGTGCGGTCCCAGTATAGGGAACAGAGCGGCACGTTGAGACGTTGGAACTTTCGGCACTTCCCAAAGTACTTCCAACGTCCATGTCCGAAATTGTTCAGCAAAACCAACGAGGTGAGTGTTCCATGGCTCAGGTACGTCGGCAGGCTAACCTTCCCCGTCCCAGCTGGGGCTGGCAGGACGCCGCCGCGTGCCGGGGGGAAGACCTCGTGCTCTTCTTCGGCCCCGACGGTGAACGTCAGCCCGAGCGCGAGATTCGCGAGCGTAAGGCCAAGCAGGTCTGTATGGGCTGCCCGGTACGCACGGAGTGCCTTGACTACGCTGTCTCCCGGCCCGAGAAGTACGGCACGTGGGGCGGCTTGAACGAAGACGAGCGCGCTTCCGAGCGCCGCCGCCGCATGCGCCGCGCAAACGCCGCTTAGACGCGCCCCCCGGCAGACGAACGCTACGGCCCCGTGCTTCCCGGCGGCGGGGCCGTTTGTGTTCCCGCAATCAGGATCTCCATCCCCACATATCGGCACATCGCAATCATGATCACGATCTCGAGCCGGCCAGCAACGAGATGACGTCCTCGTCCGTGAGCTGCTCGAAATGGTGGTAGAACTGCCCGACCGCGTAGAACGACCGTGGGACGGCGAGGACCACGACCTCGTCGGCCTCCTCCTCCAGCGCGCGGACCGTCCGGCCCGCCCCCACGGGCACCGCCAGCACCAGCCGCGCCGGGTCGAGGCGCCGCACCGCCCGCAACGCCGCCCGGGCGGTG
Source organism: Actinomadura alba (assembly GCF_014323705.1). Classification (GTDB taxonomy): domain Bacteria; phylum Actinomycetota; class Actinomycetes; order Streptosporangiales; family Streptosporangiaceae; genus Actinomadura_C; species Actinomadura_C alba. Next base: position 31,823 of record NZ_JABVEC010000039.1, on the reverse strand, counting down.
CCCCCGGTGGCGAGCCCATCGTCCACCAGCACCACGGCCCGGCCCTGGGCCTGCGGCAGGCTCCGCCGGCCACGGTAGACGTCCACCCGCCGCTCCAGTTCCGCCCGCTCGCGCCACACCGTGTCCGCCAGGTCCTCCGGGGTCAGGCTCAGCCGGTCGAGCAGAGCATCGTCGAACACCGGATCACCGCCCTCGGCGATCGCGCCCACGCCCAGCTCCGGCTGGAACGGATAACCGATCTTGCGGGTGACCAGGACCTCGAGTTCCGCCTTGGCGCCGGCGTCGGTCAGCCGCGCGGCCACCTCGAAGGCCACCGGTACGCCGCCGCGAGGCAGCGCGAGGACCAGCGGGTCCTCAAGGCACAGCGGCACCAGCCGTTCGGCGAGCAGCCGGCCGGCCTCGGCCCGGTCGGTGAACGGCAGCCGCACGCCCCCGCTGAGGTCGGGGGAGGTCAGGGGCACCGGGATCACCTCTCGGTCGATCCCTACCCGTTCTGGCGCGGCGGACTCCCGCCGGCGGGTCCGGTCGGCGCGGGGGACGCGGGGGCGACGCGGGGTCGTGGCGGTGCGCCGCCACGACCCCGCGACCGCGTAGCCGGGTGATCAGGGCCGGTTGCGGCCCGACCTCCGCATCTCCTTGTGAATGATCTTCCAGTGCCGGGTCTGTTCCGCCCGGAGCCGGGCGTCGGTACGGCCGGCCATCCAGGCCGCCTCACGGCGCAGTTTGTTCCAGCTGTCCAGCCGCCGGCGCGGCAGGTCGCCCGACTCGACCGCCGCCCGCACCGCGCAGTCCGGCTCGGCGCCATGGGCGCAGTCGGAGAACCGGCAGTCCTCGGCGAGCTCCTCGATGTCGGAGAACGTCTGGGACAGGCCCGCGTCGGCGTCGTACAGCCCGACCCGGCGCAACCCCGGAGTGTCGATCACCAGGCCGTTCCCGGGGAGTACCAGCAGCTCCCTGTGGGTGGTCGTGTGCCGACCCCGGCCGTCGGAGGCGCGCACCTGCTGCGTGGCCATCAGGTCGGCGTCCGCGAGCGCGTTGACGAGCGTCGACTTGCCCGCTCCGGACGGCCCGAGCAATACCGCCGTACGGCCTCGCCCAAGCCGCACGGACTCGAGCCCGCTGCCGGCCAGTGAGGACACGGCGTGGACGTCGGCGCCCGGGGCCGCCTCGGCCACGCGATCGAGCAGTGCCGGCAGGTCGCCGGCCAGATCGGCCTTGGTGACGAGGACCACCGGCCGGGCCCCGCTCTCCCAGGCGAGCGTGAGCAGCCGTTCGATGCGGCCGAGATCGGCACTGTCCTCCCCCGGCTCGTGCGCCGCCGGTTCGACGACGTAGACGACGTCGATGTTGGCCGCTAGCACCTGGCCGCGGGAGTCGGCGGACAGCCCCCCGCGCGACTCCCGCGCGACTCCGCCGCGGACGATCGCGGTGCGCCGCGGCAGCACCGCCTCGATCAGAAGCCCGCCGTCCGGCTGACGCCGGACGACCACCCAGTCACCGACACAGGGCCGGGCCACCGGGTCGTCGGCCGCCGCCCGGCGCAGATCACCGCCGAGCGGGGCGCGCGCCTCACCCTCGGCGGACACGATGTCGCAGGCGCCCTTGTCGACGCGCACGACACGAGCGGCGACCAGGCCGTCGCCCGCCGCACGGCCGCTGAACGCGGCCGACCAGCCGTCGTCCCAGCCGAGATCGAATAGATCGAAAGCAGAATGTTCTTCGAAAACCACTACCTGCACCCTTCGGGATACAGGTGCCCCGGCGCGGCGCGAGAGATCGCGCGGCCGACCCGGACGCGGGCGTCAGCTCAGACGGGCACCCTGGAGGATCGAACGTCGGTGGGCGTTCACGGCAAAGACAGCCATCCAGGCCCACCTCCTTCTCTCCAGGCATGCGCCGCGGCGTTCGCGGGGCCCTCATGATAACCGGGTCAGGGCGGCGGCGCACGAGCCGCGGAGCCGGACTCAGGTCACGGCGCGGATCGCGCGGGCACGGGCGGTGCCGGCGCTGGGCCAGATCTTGTCGATCTCGGCGTTGAGCGCCGCGCCGATCAGCACCGCCAGCGCCGCGACGTAGAGCCAGCCGAGAATGGCGATGGACGCGGCCAGGGAGCCGTAGATTGAGACGCCCGACAGCGAACCGGCCAGATAGAGCCGGAGCAGGAAGCTGCCGGTGATCCAGATCCCGAGGGCGACGACCGCGCCGGGGACCTCGCGCCACCAGGCCGTGCGCACAGGAACGCTCATGTGGTAGAGCGTCGCGAGGAACAGCACCGAGAGCGTGACGACCACCGGCCAGTAGAGCAGGGCGATGACGTCCGTGCTTGCGGGCAACGCCTTGCGCACGAGCGCGGGGCCGGCCATGAGCAGCGGAATGACGATCAGCATGACCAGCAGGCCCACGAGGTACAGGAAGAACGCCCTCAGCCGGGTCCTGACGATGCCCCTGATGCCGGACAGGCCGTAGGCGATGGTGATCGTGTCCACGTAGACGTTGAGCGCGCGGGAGCCGGCCCACAGCGAGATCAGGAAGCTCAGCGAGACGATGTCGACCCCGCCGCCGTGGATGACGTCGTCGATGAGCGGTTCGACCACCGTCGTGACCGCCGGGCCGGTGAGCACCGTCTCGGCCTGCGCCACCATCCAGGCGCGGATCTCTTGCACGGTGGGCTCGCCGAGGGCTCCCCGGAAGTGCCCCATCGTGCCGATCAGGCCCAGCACCAGCGGCGGCATCGAGAGCAGCGCGAAGAACGCGGCCTCGGCGGCGAGCCCGGTCACCCGGTGGCGGAACGCCGCGACCGCGGTGTTGCGCACCAGCAGCCACGCGATGCCGCGAATCCCGCGAATCCCCGCGGCGCGCGTCGGCGCGGGAGCTTCGGCGACGCGTGGAGCGTCGGAGACGGTCGTCACGATGCTCTACGGTAGAGGCTCGCTCGTGCGGAACATACCGTCTTGGCCATTTCGGCGGTCCGTTTCACGCAATCTTGGTCACTCAATGTGGCGTCAAGGATGCGCACCGTGAGATTGCGGTTCGGTGCACCTGGGAAGACTACCGATTCCAACGGGGTGGTCACCGTGGGTAGAGCGCGTGACCGCTCCGCGACCGTATGAGTAACGCCGCCTAGGTTCGCGGTGCGGCCGATCCGGCCCTGGACGCAAGGAAGCGCCATGATTCTCCCGCTCATCACTGCTATGACGCTGAAAACCGGCAGACCGATGAAGATCGCCAAAGATTCGGACAAGCTCAAGCCCGGCGCCCAGAGATCCAGGCGGTCGACCGCCAAGACCGGGTTCATGCTCATCGGTGTGCTGATGGTGGCCGCGACCATGCTGCGGGTGGCCAGGCGCCGCCCGCGCTGACCGATCCGGTCCCGTGCGCGCGACGACGCGGCGGAGCCGTGGACGACAATGGAAATGTGATCTGCAAGGCGTGCCGGGAGCGTCACCACGACGAATGCCGTGGTGGCTCCTGGTGCGACTGCCAGCATCGGACGTCCCCCGAGAAGGCGGCCGAGCCGCCGGTCAACTGGAGCAGGCAGGGGTGAGAGGGCACGTTGTTCCCGTCCGCGACGTGAGGCCTCTCACCCGTCCGTATGCCGGACGCGGCTGGACAATTCTCCATGGCGCGTGTCACAGTCGGTACATGGCTGCCGCGGACCCGTTGCTCGTAACGCGCCGCCATGTCGACTTGCTGCGTGTACGCAGCGCGATCTGTCTGTGACGCCCGCCCACGCCCTTTGATCATTCAGGGTGCGTGGCCCGCCGGCGTCTCCGCATGACTCACCCAGCATGAACGCCCGCCGTCGCCCCGGTGGAGCACCAGAGTCAGCCAGCGCGCCACGCGCCGCTCCCACAAAACGAGGACGCGCGCCGTGCCATCTCCATCCGATCGTCCCGTTCCTACGAGACGTCCCGCCGCCAGGCGCAAGCGTGGCGAGGGCCAGTGGGCCCTCGGCTACCGCGAGCCGCTCAACAAGAACGAAGAGAACAAGAAGAACGACGACGGGCTCAACGTCCGGCAGCGGATCATCGACGTCTACTCCAAGACCGGATTCGACTCCATCGATCCCGCCGATCTTCGCGGCCGGTTCCGCTGGCACGGGCTATACACCCAGCGGCGGCCCGGGATCGACGGCGGCAAGACTGCGATCCTCGAACCCGAGGAGCTCGACGACCGGTACTTCATGCTCCGCGTCCGCATCGACGGAGGTCAGCTCGACCCCGCCCGGCTGCGGGCCATCGCGAACGTCGCCAACAAGTACGCCCGTGGCACCGCCGACGTGACCGACCGGCAGAACATCCAGCTGCACTGGATCGAGATCGAGTCGGTACCCGCCATCTGGGCCGAGCTGGAGGCCGTCGGGCTCTCCACCATGGAGGCGTGCGGCGACACCCCGCGCGTGATCCTCGGCTGCCCGCTGGCCGGTATCGCCGAGGACGAGATCATCGATGGCACCCCGCAGATCGAGGACGTCCACGACCGGTACATCGGCTCGCCGCTGTTCTCCAACCTGCCGCGCAAGTTCAAGTCCGCCATCTCGGGCTGCACGGCGCACTGCACCGTCCACGAGATCAACGACGTCGCCTTCGTCGGCGTGGTGAACGAGAACGGCGAGGTCGGCTACGACGCCTTCGTCGGCGGCGGCCTGTCGACCAACCCCATGTTCGCCCAGCGCCTCGGCGCCTTCGTCAAGCCCGAGCAGGTCCACGAGGTCTGGGCCGGCATCATCTCGATCTTCCGCGACTACGGCTACCGGCGGCTGCGGCACCGCGCCCGGATCAAGTTCCTCGTGAACGACTGGGGAGCAGAGAAGTTCCGCGAGGTGCTCGAGAAGGAGTACCTCGGCTACGCGCTGCCCGACGGGCCCGCCCCGGCCGCGCCGCTCCCCCGCCGCGACCACGTCGGCATCCACCCGCAGAAGGACGGCAACCGCTACGTCGGCTTCGCGCCCCGGGTGGGACGGGTCAGCGGCGACCTGCTGCACGTCATCGGCGACCTGGCCGAGGAGTACGGCTCCGGGCGGGTCCGTACGACCGCCGAGCAGAAGCTGGTCATCCTGGACGTACCGCCCGACCGCGCCGACGACCTCGCCGACGAGTTGGAGAAGCACGACCTGCAGGTCGGCCCGTCCACGTTCCGGCGGCAGACCATGGCCTGCACCGGGATCGAGTACTGCAAGCTCGCCATCGTCGAGACCAAGCAGCGGGCGATGGACCTCATCGACGAGCTGGAGCGGCGGCTGCCGGACTTCACCGAGCCGCTGACCATCAACGTCAACGGCTGCCCGAACGCGTGCGCCCGGATCCAGGTGGCCGACATCGGGCTCAAGGGCCAGCTCGTGATGGACGAGAACGGCGAGCAGGTCGAGGGCTTCCAGGTCCACCTCGGCGGCCAGGTCGGCGCCACGTTCGGCAAGAAGGTGCGCGGCCTCAAGACCACCTCGGCGGGTCTCACCGACTACGTCGAGCGGGTCGTACGGAGATTCGACGCGCAGCGCACCGAGGACGAGACCTTCGCCCAGTGGGTCCAGCGGGCCGGCGACGAGGACCTGAAATGAGTGAGCGAGCCGCACCCTTCTACTGCCCCTACTGCGGCGAAGAGGACCTCGAGCCTTACGAGCGTGACGGTGGCTGGTACTGCCGCGGCTGCGCGCGCGCCTTCACGCTGAAGTTCCTCGGGATCGGAGCGCGCAAGTGACCGTGGAGATCGTCCGGCCCACACTCGATCTTGAGGACGTGGTCGACTCGGCGGCGGACGCGCTCGAGGGCGCCTCTGCCCTCGAGATCGTCCGCTGGGCGGCCGCGACCTTCGGCGACCGCATCTGCCTCACCTCGTCGATGTCCGACGCCGCCCTGATCCATCTCGTGTCGAAGGTAAAGCCGGGCATCGACGTGCTGTTCGTCGACACCGGCTATCACTTCGCCGAGACGATCGGAACCCGCGACGCCGTCGAGGCCGTCTACCCGGTGAACGTGATCAACGTGACGCCGAGCCGTACGGTCGAGGAGCAGAACCGCGACCTCGGCCCGCGGCTGCACGGCCGTAACCCGGACCTGTGCTGCCACCTTCGGAAGGTGGAGCCGCTCGGCCGGGCCCTCGAGGGCTATATGGCCTGGTTCAGCGGCATCCGGCGGGACGAGACCTCCAGCCGCCGGGACCGCCGCGTGGTCGAGTGGGACCGCAAGAGGGGCATGGTCAAGGTCAATCCGATCCTCGCGTGGTCCGACGAGGACATGGACAACTACATCGAGGACAACGGCGTGCTGGTGAACCCGCTGCACTACGACGGGTACCCCTCGATCGGCTGTGCCCCGTGCACCTCGCCGGTGGCACCGGGCGAGGACCCGCGCAGCGGCCGGTGGGCCGGGATGGGCAAGACGGAATGCGGTATCAACCTGTGACGCCGTCCGTGCGTGATCTCGTGGTCGTCCGGGCGGACGACGGTGAGATCACGCACGAGCACGAGAAGGTGCCGCTGGTGGCCGTCGCCCACGGGAGCAGGGATCCGCGGGCGGCGGCGACCGTCGAGGCGCTCCTCGACGCCGTACGGCGCCGGCGACCCGCGCTGCCGGTGGTCGGCTGCTACCTCGACCACGCGACGCCCGACCCGCTGAGGGCGCTGGGCCGGCTCGCCGCTGAGGGCGCCGATGCCGCCGTCGTGCTGCCGCTCCTGCTCACGGCCGCCTACCACAGCAAGATCGACATTCCTGGCGTGCTCACCGAGGCGTGCACCCGGCACCCGCGGCTGCGGCTGCGCACCGCCGCGACGCTCGGCCCGCACCCGCTCATGCTCACCGCACTCGAGCGGCGGCTGGCCACGCCCGAGACCGGGGTCGAGGCGGGTGACCCGTCGACGGCGGTGGTCCTGGTGTCAGCGGGGTCCAGTGATCCGGCCGCCAACGCGGTGATCGACGGCATGGCCCGGCAGTGGCGGCGAAGGGGCTGGTGGGACGTCGCGGCGGCCTACGCGTCCGCGGCGCGGCCCACGCCGGCCGAGGCGGTCCGGTCGCTGCGCGAGGCGGGCGCCCCGCGCGTCGTCGTGGCGTCGTACTTCCTGGCCCCCGGCCACTTCGCCGACAAGGTGCGCGCCGAGGCGCTGGCCGCCGGTGCCACGGCGGTCTCGCCGGTGCTGGGCGCGGCCCCGGAGCTGACCGACATCGTGCTGCAGCGCTACGACGAGGCGCTCAGCGCGACCGCGGTCGCGACCGGTTGATCACGATCACCGCGGCGGTCGCGACCGGCCGGCCGTGGTGACGGCCGGCTGATGGCCAGGTGCCGGTCGGCTGACGGCCGGGTGACGGCCGCCGCAGCCGCCACGGTCGCCGCCCGTCAGCCGAGACGGCGGTCGCGGTCCCTGTTCAGCCAGGACACCAGTGCCTTGCGCACGGGCTGGGTGTGCTCGTCGTCGATGACCACGACGTCCCCGAGGATCGCCTTGGCGGTGACGCGCACGACCGGCACGGAACGGCCGGGCGGTGGCTTGCGCACCTTGATCTTCTTGTCGCCGAGGACCGCGACCCCGCTGAGCAGCACCTCGACGCCGTCGGGCACGATGATCTTCACGTTGCCGAGGATCGCGGTGGCGGTGACGTCGACCTCGCCGTCCGTCACGTGCGCTCCCCGGAGGTCGAGCACTACGTCACCGAGGACCGCGACCGCCGAGAGCGGATCGTCGACCCGCCCCACGATGCGCTGCTTGCTGTCGCCCAGCACCGCCACGGAACGGCGCTGCTCCTGCGGCACCTGTGCAACCTGGGGCACCGCCGCGCCGGCCGGGGCGCGTGTGGCGGGCAGGTCCGCGGTGATGGTCTCGAGTTCGGCGCGGGTGACCGCGCTGTAGGCGGCCTCGGTCCGCTCGGTGAGGTCGGCGAGGGTCAGGCGGCCTTCGACGGAGGCGACGCGCAGCCGTTCGACCGTGTTCTCTCGCTCGGCGTCGGAGGCGCGCACGGACGGCGCTTTCGGGCTTACGGCGCCGGGCTCGGCGGGCGACGTCATGCCGACGACGCTACCCGAACGGCGCGAACCCGCCCATCCGCCGGAAGGAGGATTTCACGCTGTTCTCCGCCGTGAGGCCCGGGCTGGCATAAAGAAATGAATTGCGGTTCAATCCTTAGGTGGCCTACCGCAGAACCCCACGGGTGCAAGCCCGGCTGAGCCAGTCCCGGGAGCGGATCTTGTCCGCGGCGCTGGCGCTCGTGGCCGAGCAGGGCTACGCGGGCTGCTCGGTCGCCGCCGTCGCCGACCGGGCGGGGATCGCGACCGGCAGCGTCTACCGGCACTTTCCCGCCAAGGCCCTGCTCTTCGCCGACGTGTTCCGCACCGTCTCGCAGCGCGAGGCCGATGCCCTCGCCAGTGCCGCCGAACGAGCGCCGGGCGGCGCCCGGGCCCGGATCGCCGCCATGATCGAGACATTCGCGGGCCGCGCACTGCGCGCTCCGCGGCAGGCGTACGCGCTGCTCGCCGAGCCGGTCGACCCGGCGGTCGACGCCGAACGGCTGATCTTCCGCCGGCTTCACCACACCTTGTTCGCCCGAGTGATCGCGGACGGCGTCGCCGCGGGCGAACTGCCGCCGCAGGACGTCGAGGTCAGCGCCGCCGCCCTGGTCGGCGCGGTCGGCGAGGCACTCGTAGGCCCGCTCGCCGCCGGGTCCGCCGGTCCCGACACCATTCCCGCACTCATCGCCTTCGCCCAACGCGCAGTAGGAGCCGGCCATGACACATGAAGTGATCAATCAGGTCCCCCCGCTCGTCGGCCACGACCTCGCCGACGACCCCGCCCTGCTCGAGGGGCTCGACCGCGAGAGCGCGGGCTGGGCGGCCGACGAGGTCCACGAACTCGGCCGGCTCGCGGGCACCCGGCAGGCGCAGGAGCAGGGGCGGCTGGCGAACGAGCATCCGCCCGTGCTGCGAACCCACGACCGGTACGGCAACCGGATCGACGAGGTCGAGTTCCACCCCGCCTGGCACGAGCTCATGCGCACGGCGGTCGCCCACGGTCTGCACGCGGCGCCGTGGGCACAGCGCAGAGAGGGCGCCCACGTCGCCCGGGCAGCGAAGTTCTACGTCTGGCGGGTCGACGCGGGCCACGGCTGCCCGATCTCCATGACCTACGCCGCCGTTCCCGCGCTGCGCCAGGCCCCCGAGCTGGCCGAGCGGTACGAGCCGCTGTTCACCTCAAGGTCGTACGACTTCGGGTTGCGGGCGCCGCTCACCAAGGCGGGGCTGCTCGTCGGCATGTCGATGACCGAGAAGCAGGGCGGCTCGGACGTGCGCGCCAACACGACCCGCGCCGTGCCCTCGGCCGGCGGCGGTTACCGGCTCACCGGCCACAAGTGGTTCACGTCCGCGCCGATGTGCGATGTCTTCCTGACCCTCGCGCAGGCGCCCGGCGGCCTCACCTGTTTCCTGGTGCCACGGGTGCTCCCCGACGGCTCGCTCAACCCGATGCGGCTGATGCGGCTGAAGGACAAGCTCGGCAACCGCTCCAACGCCTCCTCGGAGGTGGAGTACGACGAGGCCGTCGCCTGGCGGGTCGGCGACGAGGGCCGCGGCGTCCGTACGATCATCGAGATGGTCAACATGACCAGGCTGGACTGCGTGATCGGCGCCGCGGGCGGGATGCGGCACGGCCTGGTCGAGGCGGTGCACCACGCCTCCCACCGCAGGGCCTTCGGTCGCTACCTCGTGGACCAGCCGCTGATGCGCAACGTGCTCGCGGACCTCGCGGTGGAGTCCGAGGCGGCGACCGTGCTCATGACGCGGCTGGCGGGCGCCACGGACCGTTCGGTGCGGGGCGACGACACCGAGTCGGTGTTCAAGCGACTCGCGCTCGCGGTCGGCAAGTACTGGGTCTGCAAGCGCGCGCCCGCGCACGCCGCCGAGGCCCTCGAGTGCCTGGGCGGCAACGGCTACGTCGAGGACTCCGGCATGCCGCGGCTGTTCCGCGAGTCGCCGCTCAACTCGATCTGGGAGGGCTCGGGCAACGTCGCCGCGCTCGACGTGCTCCGGGCGATGACCCGCGAGCCGCAGGCGGTCGACGCCTTCTTCGCCGAACTCGACGCGGCGGCGGGCTCCGACGCCCGGCTGGACGAGGCCGTACGGTCGCTGCGGGCCTCCCTCGGCGACCCGGCCGACGCCGAGGCCCGCGCCCGCCGGATAGTGGAGCTCATGGCCCTCACCCTGCAGGGCGCGCTGCTCGTCCGGCACGGCCATCCCGCCGTCGCCGACGCGTTCTGCGCCTCGCGGCTCGGCGGCGACTGGGGCCGGGCCTTCGGCACCCTGCCCCCAGGGCTGGACCACGCCACGCTCATCGAGCGGGCCGCCCCCAAGATCTGACCGCCCTCGAGCCACGATCGGAGCGTCGTGTTCACTGTCCGGATCGCCGTCCGTGGGTACGAGCTCGACACCCAGGGACATCTCAACCAGGCCGTCTATCTGCAGTACGCCGAGCACGCCCGATGGGAGTGCCTGCGAGCGGCAGGCATTCCCGGGGACAAGCTCTTCGCGACCGGGGTCGGCCCGGTGCAGTTGGAGTGCACCGTTCGATTCAAGCGGGAACTGCGCGGTGGGGACGAGACCGAGGTGAGCTGTGAGTTCGAGTGGGGCGAGGGCAAGACGTTCCGCGTCCTGCAGGAGATCCGCAAGCTCGACGGCACCGTCGCGGCGGAGGTGATCGGCATCGCCGGGCTGCTCGATCTCCGGGAGCGCCGCCTGGTGGCCGATCCGGGCGGCCGCCTGCGCGCGCTCGCGGACGACCCGGCGCTTCTCGGCCTGGCCTGACCGGTGGGTCGGCCTGGCCGGTTGCGGACACCGGGCCACCGCCGCGTTCCCCGAGGCGTCCCATCGTCGGGTGGAGGAGGCGGCGATGGCGGCGATGCGAATCCGGCGACGAGACCTGTGGCGGGCCTACTTCAAGGGCGCGCCGCGCCGGCTGCGCCGTGCCTACGTGTGGGTGCCGCTGCTCATCGGGCTGATCTGTGTCTTCCTGGCCGTGGGAGCGCTCGTCGCCGCAATGGACTTCCGGCGCAACGCCGTCACCACGACCGCGATCGTCGAGGAGATCCAGCGCCCGGCGCCGCTGATGAGCGAGGACGGCCTCACCACGCACCGCTTCTACGGTCGCGTCCGCTACACCGTCAACGGCGCGACCGTACGGTCCCGCGTGCTGCTGTACCGCTGCGTGTCCAGCTCCTGCTCATTCCGCCAGCGGACGGGCGACACCGTCGAGATCGCCTACGATCCCCGAAAGGTCACCCACGCCACGCGCGCCACGGCCGCGGAGACCGGAGGGACCACGATCGGCTGGATCTCCCTGCTGGTGATGATCGCGGCGATCAGCCTGTTCACGGGTGTCGTGAATCTCCTTCTCGGCCGCCGGGAACCCGGAAAGTAGCGGGCACCCGCGGCTTCGGTCCATGCCCCGGTCCTGCCGCTCCCGGGTCGGCGTAGGGTCGGGGACGTGTTCGGGCCGATCGCGGAGACCCTCGAGACCGAGCGGCTCACACTGGAACCGCTCGAGGTGGGCCACGCCGACGAGATGACCGAGGTGCTCGGCGATCCCGAGCTGCACGTCTTCATAGGCGGTGAGCCGGCCACCCTGGCGGAGTTGCGTGCCCGCTACCGGCGTCTCGTCGCGGGCCCGGCGCCGTACCACCAGGAGGGCTGGCTCAACTGGGTCGTGCGCAGGAAAGACGACCTGCTCGCCGTCGGCACCGTCCAGGCCACCGTGACGCCCGGCGCGGAGGGCCCGCAGGCGGCCATCGCCTGGGTGATCGGCGTGCCGTTCCAGGGACGCGGCTACGCCGGCGAGGCCGCCGCCGCGCTGACCGGCTGGCTGCGTGATCACTCGGTCGCGGGTCTCGTCGCCAACATCCACCCCGAGAACCTCGCGTCCGCCGGCGTCGCCCGGCGCATCGGCCTGCACCCCACCGATCAGTACGCCGACGACGAGGTCGTCTGGCGTGGCTGAGGCGGCCGGAGCGACACGGTGATCACGCTCCCTACGTGATGAAGTCTTATGAGGTCAACTGGCCACGTGGGTAGACTCTGGTGCTGCTCGCGAACGTCTGCGGGTACGGGAGTCAGCAAGGGGCCGTGACCCACCGCGGATTCGGACAGGGAGTGGCAATGCGCGAGGTCTGGCCCGGGCAGCCGTATCCCCTTGGCGCCACTTGGGACGGCACGGGCACCAATTTCGCGCTCTTCTCCGAGGTCGCCGAGCGCGTCGAGCTCTGCCTCTTCGACGACGACGGGAGCGAGGAGCGCTGTGAGCTCACCGAGACCGACGCGTTCGTCTGGCACGGCTATCTGCCGGGCGTCGGCCCCGGGCAACGATACGGCCATCGCGTCCACGGGCCGTACGACCCGGCCCGCGGAGACCGGTGCAATCCCGCGAAGCTGCTGCTCGACCCGTACAGCAAGGCCGTCGAGGGCGAGCTGCGCTGGCACGAGGCGCTGTTCTCCTACCGGTTCGACGCCCCGGAACCCTCCGACCCCCGTGCGCTGAACAGCGACGACAGCGCGCCGTACATGCCCAAGAACGTGGTGATCAACCCGTTCTTCGACTGGGGCGACGACCGGCCGCCGCGCACCCCGTACCACGAGACGCTGATCTACGAGGCGCACGTGCGGGGTCTCACCAAGCTGCACCCGGCCATCCCAGAGGAGCAGCGCGGCACCTACGCGGGGATCGCCCACCCCGCTCTGATCGAGCATCTGCTCGACCTCGGGGTCACGGCCGTCGAGCTCATGCCCGTGCACCAGTTCGTGCCCGAGCACGCGCTGGTCAAGCGCGGGCTCACCAACTACTGGGGCTACAACACCATCGGCTTCATGGCGCCGCACAACGCCTACAGCGCCTCGGGCCAGCGCGGCGAGCAGGTGCTGGAGTTCAAGGCGATGGTGCGGGCGCTGCACGAGGCGGGCATCGAGGTCATCCTCGACGTGGTCTACAACCACACCGCCGAGGGCGACCACCTCGGCCCCACTCTCTCGTTCCGCGGGATCGACAACGCCTCCTACTACCGGCTGCGCGACGACGACAAGCGCTTCCTGGTCGACTACACCGGCTGTGGCAACAGCCTCAACGCGCGGCACCCGCACTCACTGCAGATGATCATGGACTCGCTGCGCTACTGGGTACTGGAGATGCACGTCGACGGGTTCCGGTTCGACCTCGCGTCGGCGCTCGTCCGGGAGCTGCACGACGTGGACCGGCTCGCGGCCTTCTTCGATCTCGTGCAGCAGGACCCGGTGGTCTCCCAGGTCAAGCTGATCGCCGAGCCCTGGGACGTCGGCGAGGGCGGCTACCAGGTCGGCAACTTCCCGCCGCTGTGGACGGAGTGGAACGGCAAGTACCGCGACACGGTCCGGGACTTCTGGCGCGGGGAGTACTCCACGATGCCCGAGTTCGCGTCCCGGCTGACCGGCTCGTCCGACCTGTACGAGCACAGCGGCCGGCGGCCGGTCGCCTCGATCAACTTCGTGACCTGCCATGACGGGTTCCCGCTCACCGATCTGGTGTCCTACGACGAGAAGCACAACGAGGCCAACCTCGAGGACAATCTCGACGGCACCGACGACAACCGGTCCTGGAACTGCGGCGTCGAGGGCGACGCCGACGACCAGGCGGTGAACGACCTGCGCGCCAGGCAGAAGCGCAACTTCCTCGCCACGCTGTTCCTGTCGCAGGGCGTGCCGATGCTGCTCGCGGGCGACGAGGCCGGCCGTACCCAGCGGGGCAACAACAACGCCTACTGCCAGGACAACGAGATCTCGTGGGTCCACTGGGCCGAGCCCCGGCAGGACGCCGGCGACGCGCCGCCCTCGAACGGGTCGCACTCGCGCGACGCCGACGAGCTCGACTTCGTGCGCACGCTCTCGCGGCTGCGGCGCGAACATCCGGTCTTCCGGCGGCGGCGGTTCTTCGAAGGGCCGCAGCCGGGGCGCGACGGCGTGCGCGACATCGCTTGGCTGACGCCGGCCGGTGAGCACATGACCGACGAGGACTGGCACACCGGCTACGCCAAGTCGCTCGGGGTCTTCCTCAACGGAGACGCCATCACCGAGCCCGACCCGCGGGGGCAGCGGGTGCGCGACGACTCCTTCCTGCTCCTGATCAACGCGCACTCGGAGGACATCTCCTTCGCGCTGCCGGGCCCGGAGTTCGGTGAGCGCTGGGAGTTCGCGCTCGACACCGCCGATCCCGCGGGCCTGGACGAGCGGGAACCGGTGAAGGCCCGGAGCAGCGTCAGGGTTCCGAGCCGGTCCCTGCAGGTCCTGCTCCGCAGCGGCTGAACGGCTGAGTCGCTGAACGGCTGGGTCGCCGAACGGCTGAGTCGCTGAGCGGCCGGTCAGGGTCGGCGCACCGTGCTCACGGCCGGTGGGCGGCGCTCAGGGCCGGTGGACCGCGATGGCGGTGAGCAGCACCAGCACGAAGGTGGCGAAGGCGACCGCACCGTGCACGGCGATGGCGACGGAGGGGAACACCTGCTCCCGCCCGCGCGCGTGCCGGCCGCCGCGGTGCCCGACCAGCCACCGGGTGAACATGACGAACCCCATCAGGGCGACGATGACCAGCGTCACGAAGGCGCACCACGCGTAGACCTCGCAGGTCGTCGCCACGTAGAGGACCCACGCGATGAGCCCCACGGCCGCGATCAGCGGGTGTCCCACGACGAGCGCCGACGGGTAACGGGTCACTTTGATCGCCTGCCGCCGCAGCCCTCCGGTCTCAAGCCAGGACGACAGCAGGCGAAACCCCGCCACGGCGGCCAGAATCCATGCGACAAGTGCCGCAATCTCCACCCCTGGACTCCTTTCACCACCCTCATCCCCACCCTGCCGTCAGTCTCCCCCGAGAGCTGCCACAACATGCGCAATCCGTATGGATAGTGATACGGACTGTTACCGACCATGTCGCCGCTCGGTGCCTCATGAGCCGTACGGCATGCTTGGCCCATGGATCTCAGCGGCAGGTCGTACCTAGTGGCCGGTGGTGCCGGGGTCGTTGGCGAGTGCGTCACCCAGGCCCTCCTGGGGCGGGGCGCGACGGTCGTCGTACCGTCCCGGTCGCCGGAGCGACTCGACCGCCTCCGTTCACTGACCGAGACGCCGCACCTGCACACCCTGCTGGGCGACGTCGGCGATCCCGCAGGCGTCGAGGAGGTACGCGACCGCATCACCGCCGCGATCGGCCCGCTCGACGGGGTGGTCGCCTCTCTCGGCGCCTGGTGGGAGGGCACGCCGCTGACCGACGTGAGCCTGGAGACGTGGCAGCGGATCCTGCACGACAACCTCACCTCGCATTTCCTGGTGGGGCGTACGTTCCTGCCGCTGCTGAACGGGCGGCCGGACGGCGTCTACATTGCGCTGAGCGGCATCGCGGCCCTCCGGCCCATCCCGCTCTCCGGACCCATCTCGGTCACCGACGCGGCGCAGACCATGCTGATGCGCACCTTCGCCGCCGAACTCGGCGGGCCCGATGGCGTCAGCGGATCTGGCGGGCCCGCCGGCGCCGGCCTGACCGGCGCGCCGGCGGCACCGCCGCGGATCCATGAGGTGGCGATCCTCACCCCGGTGGTGACCCGCCACTGGGTCGAGGAAGACCCGATCGAACCGGGCTGGCTGTCGGGCGAGCAGGCCGGCTCGTACATCGCCGACGTCGCCGGGCCGGGGTTTCCGGCCGAGCCCTTTCAGCTGCGGCTCCCCGCGGACTGGGACATCTGGGCCTGATCCGCGCGGCGGGACGCCTCAGGTCCGGCGGCGGCGGAGGAGACCGGTGCGCCTCGGGCCGGCGCCCACCGGGCGGGCGCGCACCTTGACGACGGACCGGAGCACCACGAAGAACAGCAGGGTGCCGGCGAGAAGCAGCGCGATGCTGCCGAGGTGCTGCCAGAAACCCCCCGATTTGAACACCATGACCCCGGAGCCGAGCAGGAAACCGGCGAGGGCGACGAAGACGCCGAGTACCTCGACCACGTTGACGAGGCTCTCCGACACGATCTTCTGCGCCGACTCCGAGTAACGCGACAGGTCCTTCTTGACGTCGTCGAGATAGGACTCCGACTCGGCGCGCAGCCGGGCGCTGATCTCGTCCGAGGCCCGTTGGACCTGTTCGTCGAGCAGTTGCGTCGTCTTGATCATCTCGCGCTCGCGGACGTAGTCCTGGTGCACCAGGTTCATGCCGACCGGCAACAGGGCGATGGCGCGGTCGACCGACTGCAGCGCCTCGTCCAGCCGGCCGAGCCGCCGCAGCGCGAACGACCGCCAGTAGTACAGGTTGTAGCCGTCCTCACCGCGGCCGATCATCTCGTCACTCAGGGCCATGATCCGCTCAGCCTGGTCGGGCAGGTCCAGCCCGAACCACAGGGCGTGCAGGCAGGCGGTACGGCACGCGCTGTCGAAGTCCGGCAGGTCCACGGCGCGGTCCAGCAGCGGCCGCCCTCGATCGGACCGCCGCCCCAGCGCCGCGAGGGCGGCCAGGATCGCGATGTAGGCGTCGTCGCGGAAGTCCTGGAGCCCCTCGGCGCACCGGACGCCGAGCTGCTCGAACTTGAAGTCGTACCGGAGCCGCGCGACGTGCACGTAGGTGAGCACGCGCAGGGCCGTCGTGGGATGGGGATGGGCCGAGCAGCGGCGCCGGTCGTCGCTCGTGGGCACGCGCTGGCCGGTGTCGCGGGCCTGCCAGGCCAGGTTGGCGACGAGCCGCCGTACGACCTCGAGCGGCACCTCGGCGCGGGCGACGATCTCCGCCAGCTCGAAGATCCAGTCGAGGGATCCGCCAGCCTGGATCAGCGGCGAGATCGCGGTCTCGATCAGGGCGACCCGTCCGGCGAAGGACGGCTCGTTGCGGATGGCCTCGTCCAGGTGAGCCGTCTGCGGGGGAATCTCGGGCGTTGCGGGCACCCGGGTTACGTTAGGCCATACCGGAGGAAGAGCACGCCGTCGTCGAGATAGACCGCCGTGGGTTCGAGCTCTGCCGGTTCGATGAGGTCGCCGAGCAGGCGGGTGTGGCGGTCGCCGCCGCCCATGAGCGCGGGCGCGACGTTGAGGCAGAGCTCGTCGGCGAGGCCCGCCTCGATCAGGGAGGTGGCCAGCACCGGCCCGCCCTCGCACACCAGGTGCTCGAGACCGAGCCTGCGCAGCTCCCGTACGGCCTGGCCGAGGTCGACCTCGGCGTCTCCGGCGGCGAGCACGTGCGGGCGCACCGCGTCGGGCACCTCGCCGCTCTTCAGCGCCGCCGCCGAGGTCACCACGAGAGTCGGCGACTCGGCCGCGGTGAACAGCGGCAACGTCCAGTCCAGGGACAGCGAGCCGCTGACCACGACGATCGGGGCGGGCGGGCGGCCCCGGCGTTCCCGCAGCCCTGGGCGCAGCCGCGCCGGACCGATCTTGCCGGTACGGATCGTGGCGGCTCCGACGAGGATGCCGTCGGCGAGGGCCCGCAGGGTGCGGAACACCCGGAAGTCGGCCTCACCGCCGAGACCGTCGGTCCATCCCTCGCCGTCGGTCGCCGAGCCGTCGGCGCTCATCACCATGCCGATCCGCAGCCACGGCCCGGTGACGTCCCCGTACGCGTCGTACGGATCGATGTCGGTGGCCGGTTCCGGCAGCAGTCGCCGCATAGGCGCAGGCTATCCCGCCCGCCTCGGGCGGCTCGCCGCCGTGGGGCGTCGGTATGGGGTTGCCGCCGGTGTCGATCAAGGGCCGTGGTGCCCATGGATGCCCCGATCCTTGATCGACAAGCCTGGGTCACGGCGTTCGCCGGGGGGCGGCGACGTTGTCAGAGGTTCCTGCGAGGATGGGTGCATGGATCTGCCGATCAGTCTGCCGCTGTCGCCGATGCTGGCCAAGGCGGTCAAGACCCTCCCCGAGAGCGGTCCCGACGGCGATGTGCTGTACGAACCGAAGTGGGACGGCTTCCGCTGCGTGGTGTTCCGCGACGGCGACGAGGTCGAGCTCTCCAGCCGCGGCGAGCGGCCGCTGACCCGGTACTTTCCCGACCTCGTCGAGGCCGTCCGCCGCGAGCTGCCGGAGCGCTGCGTCGTCGACGGCGAGATCGTCATGCGGTCCGGGTCGGTGCTCGACTTCGACCTGCTGCAGCAGCGCATCCACCCGGCGGCGTCGCGCGTCAAGCTTCTCGCCGAGCAGATTCCGGCCTCGTTCGTGGCCTTCGACCTGCTCGCCATCGGTGACGAGTCGCTCATGGAGGTGCCGTTCCGCGAGCGCCGCGAACGGCTGGCCCGCGAACTCTCCTCCGCCGGGGCCCCGATCCACGTCACCCGGGTCACCGGCTCCTACACCGAGGCACGGCAGTGGTTCGACGAGTTCGAGGGGGCGGGGCTCGACGGGGTGATCGTCAAGCCGCTCGACGCGCCCTACCAGCCGGACAAGCGCGCCATGTTCAAGGTCAAGCACGAACGCACGGCCGACTGCGTCGTCGCCGGTTTCCGGTGGCACAAGTCCGGGCCGATCGTCGGTTCGCTGCTGCTCGGGCTCTACGCCGATGACGGCCGGCTGCAGCATGTCGGCGTGTCCGCGTCGTTCCCGATGAAACGGCGGGCCGAGCTGGTGAAGGAACTCGAGCCCTACCGCATGGAGGACCTCGCCGGCCATCCCTGGGCGGGATGGGCACAGCAGACCGATGCGACCACCGACCGGATGCCCGGCGCGGTGAGCCGCTGGACCGGCAAGAAGGACCTGTCCTGGGTGGCGCTGCGGCCCGAGCTCGTCGTCGAGGTCGCCTACGAGCACATGCAGGGCGACCGGTTCCGGCACACGGCCAGGTTCCGCCGCTGGCGCGAGGACCGCACTCCGCAATCGTGCACGTACGAGCAGCTCGAGGTACCGGTGGCCTACGACCTCGACGACATCCTCAGCGGCGCCTGAGCACGGCCGGACCACCGCGGGACCACCGCGGGACCACCGCGGGACCACCGCCGCGGCCGTCGTCGGCGAGCCGGCGGCCGTCGTCGGCAAGCTGTCGGACGGCCGCGGGACCACGTGTCTCGGGTCCGTGGTCCCGCGGCCGGTCACGCCCGCCCGCTGTCAGGGGCGGTGGTGCTGCCCGGTCAGGGGCGGTAGTTCTCCTGCTCGACGGTCTCCTTGATGATCTGCTCGTCCGACTTGGCCGCGAACGTCGCGACGGGCTGGTACGGCCGCAGGTAGGTCTGGTTCAGGCCGGGCACCTGGTCCTCGATGACGTAGGTGGCCTTGATGTAGGACTCGGCACCGGGCGTGGAGACCTGGGCGAGCACCTTGAAGTCGGCCTTCATCTCGTCGCGGTCGATCCGGGTCATCACGTACCCGCGCTGGTTGTTGTAGAACTTCAGGTGCGGGTTGATGCCGAGGAACGGGTGGCTGGCGGGGTCGGAGTCGGTTCCATTGCCGCCGGTGGTGATCGAGGACGCCACGAGCTCGGCGCCGACGGTCTTGGAGGTCGGGTCGTCGTAGTCGAGCTTCAGCTCGCTGGCCCAGTGCGCGTGCACGTCGCCGGTGAGCACGACGGGGTTGCGCACCCGGGCGTCCACCCAGCCCTTGGTGATCCGCTCGCGCGAGGCGACGTACCCGTCCCAGGAGTCCTGGCTGGTGATCTTGGCCGGGCCGGCGTTGTTGTCGCGCTGGGCGAAGAACACCTGCTGGCCGAGGACGTCCCAGCGGGCGCGGGACCGGCGGAACCCGTCGATCAGCCACCGCTCCTGCTCGTGGCCGGTGATCGAGCGGTTCGGGTCGATGGCCGCCGGGCAGTCGCGGTAGCCGTCCCCGCAGCCTTGGTCGTCGCGGAACTGCCGGGTGTCGAGCATGTGGAAGTTGGCCATCTTGCCCCACCGGATCCGCCGGTAGAGCTGCATGTCGATACCCCTCGGCACCGAGGTGCGGCGCAGCGGCATGTTCTCGTAGTAGGCCTGGAACGCCGCAGCGCGCCGCGCCAGGAAGTTCGGCTGCGGCACCTCCGGGCGCTCCGGCACCTCGTCGGCCCAGTTGTTGTCGACCTCGTGGTCGTCCCACACGACCGCCCACGGCGCGGCGGCGTGCGCGACCTGGAGGTCGACGTCGGCCTTGTACTGGCCGTGCCGCTGCCGGTAGTTGGCCAGCGTCTCGGTCTCGGGCCCGTCGTGGTGGCGGACGTTGCCGCCGGGGATGGTGTAGCCGCCCTTGGTGTACTCGTACTGGTAGTCGCCCAGGTGCAGGATCAGGTCGGGCTCCTCCTCCGCGAGCCGGCGGTAGGCGCTGAAGTAGCCGTGCTCGAACTGCGAGCAGGACACGAAGGCCATCGCCAGCGCGGACCCGTAGGAGTCCGGCTCGGGTGTCGTGCGGGTGCGACCGACCGGCGACACGTGGTTCTCGACGCGGAAGCGGTACCAGTAGTGGCGGTCCGGCGCCAGGTCGTCCAGCTCGACGTGCACACTGTGGGCCGAGGAGGGGCGGGCGGTCGCCGTGCCCCGGCGGACGACGCGGCGGAACCGCTCGTCGGTGGCCACCTCCCAGTGGACGGGGTACGTCCTGTCCGGCATGCCGCCGAGGCCGTCCTCGGCGACCGGGGCGAGCGCCAGCCGGGTCCACAGCACGAAGCCCTCGTGGTCGGGGTCGCCCGAGGCGACGCCCAGCGTGAAGGGGTCGGAGGGCAGCTTGGCACTGCGCGAGGCGGCGGCGGACGCGGAAGCGGCGGCGGGCCACGCCGCCACGGCGCCCACAGCCGCGCCGGTGACGAGGAAGGAACGACGGTTCACACTGAAACGGCCATCTGACATAAAGGGCACCTCTCGCGGCGATCCAGACATTGGCTCGCTCGCAGCCTCACGAAGATCCATAACACGGCGGTTCCGGTCAGATGACGACCCGCCCAACAGCTCCCGTCGTACGGGCGACGCCCGCGCCGTGGGGCTTCCTGCACTCGAGCGGAGATCGGACCGATCTCCGGAGAGGCTCGCCTTCCACTCCTACATCGAGCAAGCGTACGCTTGGTAGCGATGTCCGGCGGGCCACGGCGAGAGGACGGCGATGGGCGAGCTGCAGGAGTTCTCGAACCTGATCGGCGGCGAGTTCCGGCCCGCCGCCGGTGGCGAGACGCTCGACTCGGTCAATCCCGCGACCGGCGCCGTCTGGGCGCGCGTCCCGCGGAGCACCGCCGAGGACGCCGACGCCGCCGTCACGGCCGCCCGCGCGGCGTTCCCGGCGTGGTCGGCCATGCCCGCCGCCGGGCGCGCGCACTTCCTGCGCAAGGTGGCCGAGGTGTTCGTGGCCAACGCCGAGGAACTGGCCACGATCGAGACCCGCGACAACGGCCGCATCATCACCGAGACCGCCAAGCGGGACGTGCCCGGCATGTCCTATCTCTGGCACATGGCCGCCGCTGAGTGCGGCACCGCTGTCGAGGGCAAGACAGTGATCCTCGGCCCGGGCGGCATGGGCTTCACGCGCCGCGTCCCGTACGGCGTGGTGGTGGGCATCATCCCGTGGAACTCCCCCATCTCGACCTTCTCGGCCAAGGCGGCGTTCGCCCTGGCCGCGGGCAACACTGTGGTCATCAAGCCGGCCGAACAGGCGTCGGTGTCGACGCTGCGGCTCGGCGAGCTGCTGCGCGAGGTCCTGCCCCCCGGCGTGCTCAACATCGTGTCCGGGCTGGGCAAGGAGACGGGAGACGCTCTCGTCCGCCATCCGGGCGTGGACCGGATCAGCCTCACCGGCTCGACCGAGACCGCCCGGGTCGTGACCCGCGCCAGCACGGACGCCCTCAAGCCGCTGGCGTTCGAGCTGGGCGGCAAGTCGCCCAACATCGTGTTCGCCGACGCCGATCTCGACGCGGCGGCCAAGGGCGTCTCGACGGAGAGCGTGTTCACCGCCAACGCCGGCCAGGTGTGCGTCGCCGGCTCGCGCATCCTCGTCCAGCGAGAGGTCCTCGACGAGCTGATCGGGCGGGTGACCGCCATCGCCGCGCGGATCCGCCTCGGTGAACCGCTCGACCCCGCGACCACGATGGGCCCGATCGTGTCCAGGGAGCAGTACGAGCGCGTCACGTCCTATCTGGAGATCGCGGCCAAGGAGCGCGCGGAGCTGGTGTTCGGCGGCCGGTTCGGGCCGGAACTCGTGGACGAGCCGTACGCGGGAGGCTACTGGGTGGAGCCGACGCTTTACAGCACCACCGACAACTCCCTGCGTGTCTGCCAGGAGGAGATCTTCGGGCCGGTCGCGGTGGTCCTCCCCTTCGACACCGAGGAGGAGGCCGTCGCGATCGCCAACGATTCGTCGTACGGCCTGGCCGCCGGAGTGTGGACCCGCGACCTCGGCCGCGCCCAGCGGATGTTCCGCGACCTCCAGGCCGGGACGATCTGGGTGAACACTTACCGCAAGATGCCGCCCGGCCTGCCCTTCGAGGGGATGAAGGACAGCGGCTACGGCCACGACTCCGTACTCGCCAACACTCGCGAGAAGTCCTGCATCGTGAAGATCTAGCCTCGCGCGCGCTCTACAGTGGCGTACGCCGTGTCGTCGTCGTGCTCCCACGGTCCGGTACGGCGCCACCCATTCGCCGCGAGCAGGTCATCCGCGGCACTCTCGATGCCGTCGCTGCCGCCATCCGCGCGCACAGTGGTCTCCAAGGTCTCTATGACGACGGTGGACTCGGGTATCTCCTCCTCGTCGCGGCCGTCGGCGATCTCCTGCGCAGTCGCGGTGACGTCGGCCACCGCGACTGCGAGGATGCCGGCGGTGATAACGACCGCGGCGACGTAGTCGCTGGCCTCGGGGTCATAGCGCGGGAGCCAGTTCGGGAGCTCATCAGGGAACTCAAACTGATCACCGATCATGGAGGAACCCGTCCGGGCCGCCGGAGCCTGCGCTCCGCCCCCACTGCCGGGCGGTCACGTAGCACATGACCGCATGGTGCCACAGATCGCGGTTATCGACAGGTGACGCCGAGGCCTGTTCCGCGAGGGGTCGCGGCGGTGCGGGAGGTCACCGAGATCCCACCGGTCCGTGCGCTCATCCACGCCATCGCGAGCCGATCCGCGGTGAACGCGAAAGGATGGACGCATGAACGACGACCTCACCCCCGAACGCCTGGGCACGCTCGTGCAAGTCTTCGTCCAGATCTTCACCGCGACGCCGGAGGATCTCCCGATCGTGGAGCGCGCCCGGATCACCATGCTTCGCCTTCCGGATGAAGCCGCGCAGGAGATCGGTCACCTGGCCGCTGAGATCGCCGAAGTCGCGGCGACCCGGCCCCGCGAGGAACAAGCGTCTGACCCTGCGCCCCCGGCGAGGCCGAACGCTGCGCCCTCGCACGGGCAGAAGGCGAACGGCCCGGCCGCAACGACCGGGCTGCCACATCAAAGCCCGGAACGGGCCACGTCCAAGGTGGCCGATTAGCTGCCCTTTCGACTGCCCGCGTAAGGCGAGACAGCCGTCTCGGCAAGTGGAGATCTACTTCTGTCGTGCAGCCATCGCCGCGGATGGCTTGCGGTTAGGGTCGGGGCGTGGACGATCATGTGCTGGCGGGCCGGTACCGGTTGACCTCGCTGCTGGGCCGGGGTGGGATGGGGGCCGTCTGGCGTGCTCACGACGAGCATCTTGGCCGGGAGGTGGCGGTCAAGGAACTGCGCCTGCCCGAGCATCTGACCGCCGACGAGCGGCGGACCTTGATCGCGCGGTTGGACCGGGAGGCGCGTGCCGCCGCCGGGCTGAAGCATCCGGGCATCGTCACCGTGCACGACCGGGTCACCGGTGACGACGGCCGCCCCTGGATCGTCATGGAACTGGTGCGCGGGCGTTCCCTGGAGGAGCTGCTGAGAGCGGAGGGGCCGCTGCCGCCGGTGCAGGTCGCGCGAATCGGCTTGCGGATGCTGGCCGCCGTGCGCGCGGCGCACCAAGCGGGCATCACGCACCGGGACATCAAACCGGCCAACGTGCTGCTGGAGGACGAGCGCGTCGTCTTGACCGACTTCGGGATCGCGGCGGTCGACGGCGATACGACCCTGACCATGTCGGGTGCGGTCATCGGTACTCCCGCCTTCATGTCGCCCGAGCAGGTGCGTGGCCTGGGGGCTACCGCCGCCTCCGACCTGTGGTCGCTCGGTGCGACGCTCTACGCGGCGGTGGAGGGCCGTCGTCCGTTCGAAGGCGCGAGCACCGGAGCGGTCTTCGTCGCCATCACGACCGAAGATCCCGCTCCCGCCGAACGGGCGGGACCCCTTGAGCCCACGATCATGGCGCTGCTGCAACGCGACCCGGACCGGCGCCCGACCACCGACCAACTCCACGCCCAGCTCACCCGGCTCGTGCACACACCCGCCCCGCCGACCGCTCCAGACCCGTCCCCGGCCGCTCCGGACCCGGTGCCGACGGCTCTGGACCCGGTGCCGGCCGCTCCGGACCCGGTGCCGACCGCTCTGGACCCGTCCCCGGCCCGGCCGCCGTCACCGCGGCGCAGACGACCCGTCCTCATCGCAACCGCCGCCGCGGCGGTGCTCGCCCTCACCGCGGCCGTGGTGGTGTCGGCGTTCATGTCGCGGAAGGCCTCGCCGGACGCCGGCGCGGGCAAGGGCGCGCTGGTCGGCGTGACCATGCCGGGGAACTCCTCCGAGCGTTGGATCCACGACGGCGAGAACGTCAAGAGCTCGCTGGAGAAGCTTGGCTACAAGGTCGACCTCCAGTACTCCGAGAACGACAACGCCACCCAGATCGAGAACCAGATCACCAAGGGTGCCAAGCTGCTGATCGTCACCGCGATCGACGGCGCCGCGCTCACCACCCAGCTCCAGCGGGCGGCCGACAAGCACATCCCGGTCATCGCCTACGACCGGCTGATCCACAAGTCGCCGAACGTGGACTACTACGCCACCTTCGACAACTACAAGGTCGGCGTCATGCAGGCCACCTCGCTGCTGGTCGGTCTCGGCCTGAAGAAGGAAGACGGCTCCGACGGCACCGCCAAGGGCCCGTTCAGCATCGAGATCTTCGCGGGGTCGCCGGACGACGACAACGCCACGGTCTTCTACAACGGCGCGATGGACACGCTGAAGCCGTACCTGACGAAGGGCACCCTGGTCGTCAAGAGCGGTCAGACCGACTTCATGACCGCCGCCATCCGGCGCTGGGACCCGGCGACCGCGCAGAATCGCATGGAAGACCTGATCACTCAGAACTACACCCGCGGCCCCAAGGTCCAGGGCGTGCTCTCGCCCTACGACGGTCTGTCGATCGGCATCCTGTCCGCCCTCAAGAGCGCCGGCTACGGCACCGCCGGCCGGCCGTACCCGGTCGTCACCGGCCAGGACGCCGAGGTCGCCTCGGTGAAGTCGATCATCAAGGGTGAGCAGTTCGCCACCATCCACAAGGACACCCGCCGGCTCGCCGCGGTCACCGTGAGGATGGCCGACACGCTGCTCAAGGGCGGCAAGCCCGAGGTGAACAACACCACCGACTACAACAACGGGGTCAAGGTCGTCCCGGCCCACCTGCTGAACCCGGTAGTGATCTACAAGAACAACTACCAGAAGGACCTCATCGACACCGGTTTCTACACCGCCGCGGAGCTGCAGTAGCGGATCACGGGCGGGACCTGCCCGAAACGGTTATGCGAACCAGATGATCGTCTGCCCGTGCGACCGGGTCCAGGCGAGCGGCATCCCGTCCAGCGCGAGCACGTTGTGCAGCGCCTCGCTCGGCGGCTTCGGCAGCGTGTCGTAGGGCAGCACGTCCGGTGCCTCGTTCGCGATCCAGTGCCCAGGAAGCCTGCGTACCACCTCAGCGAACGCCTCCCGCCGCGGCGCCGGCACCTGGTACATCACGGAGTTGTGGAACACCACCAGCGTCGCGTCGGCCGGCGCCTGCGTGGCCAGCGCCGGCAGGTCGTCCACCAGGTCGCCGCGTACGAGTAGCGGTGGCTCGGCCGCGGCGACGGCCGCCGCGGCCCGCAGCCGGGCGCGGCGGTGTGTGTGCTCCGGCCAGATGAGGGCGTCGAGCCACGCGACGTCCGCGGAGTCGGTCACCTCGAGCGGGTTCAGATCCAGACCGGCCCGCCACACCACATCGGGTATGCCGGACGGCGGCGCCACTCCGGTCGCCACGCACTCAAGGACCGGTTCGCCGGAGCCGACCACGTGATCGCCGTAGCGGTAGGCGTACCGGTCGGGGTAAAGGCACAGCCCGGCGGACGCGCCGACCTCCAGCAGTGCGAGCGGCTGGGGCAGCGCGGCGAACACCGGCAGCAGTACGGCACACCGCCCGACCTCGTTCGTCTGCGTGGTCCGGGTGCGTATCTCCGTCTCGATCGCCGCCCAGTTCGCCACCGCGTAGTCGTGGAACGCGGCCGGTTCCTCGACCGGGCCGCCGAGGAACCGTACGACGCCGAATAACAGGTTCGGCTGCCGCTTGATCGGCGGGAGCGTGTCGAGCCGTGCGAGCACCTCCTCGTCGCGGGAGACCGCGAGCGACAGGCGTTCGTATGCGGGCGACACGCCGTGCGCCTCCCTGGCGGCGAACTCGGCGTATTTCGCAGCGGTCGCCGCCATATAGAGCCTCCCTGGCTGAGGCGCGGCGTCCTCGTGACGGCCAACATCAACTCTAGACACAGCACACTCCACCCATATGCGCTCCGCGCCGGAGCCCGGACCGGAGCGAGCGGCCCCCGCAGCGGCGATGTCGCTCAGCGAGCCGATGGGGAAGGCTTCCGGGTCCTTGAGTTCGTCAGCGCTCAGGCATCGACCTCGCCCTCACCTTCCTGGTCAGCAAACGCACAGAGAAGTCGTGTTTGAAGCTGGGACACTCTCACCGGAAAGCGGGTAGTGACAGCTTCAGGGACGCCAGACCACGACGGCGATCTCTCGCGTCCGCTCGGAGAACCGGCCGTTGTCTGACGTCTGCATCAACAGGCGACGCAGGTCCGTCTCGAACGTCGGCAGGTCAGCAGCGAACAGGTGTGGCGTCGAGCTGGAGAGCGAGAACACCACCGAGACGATGTCGTCGACTCCGCGGTCCACGATCTGATTACCGCTGACCTCGATCCGGCTCGGGCCGGTGAAGCCGGCCTGTCTCATGATCTCCTCTTCGCCGGCGCGGGTCCCGGTGGGCAACAGGCTTCGACCCGCGCGGCGAACCGGTCCCAGGTATCTGGCGACCAGCTCGTCGATGCGGTCCCACGGGGGACGCGGGTGCGGCAGCGGATCAACACCCGGCATGCCTCGATGCGTGGTCGCGTGGACATGGACCCATGCACCACTTGGGTCGAGCATGTCGCGGAGCCGACGGGCTACGAGGGCCTGATCCATCCAGTGGAACGACTGGGCGAACGTAACTACCCGGAAGCCGCCGAGGTCAGCGGGCAGGTCCTCGGCACGCAGTTGCCGCCACCGGACGTTCGTCGCGTTGGTCTCGCTGGCACGACGGGAGGCCTGAATGATCATGTCGCGGTCCGCGTCGACGCCGACCGCCGTCTCGAACATGGGCGCAAGCAGGAGACTCAATGACCCAGGACCACAGCCGACGTCCAGCAGCCGACCGCGGCCGTCGAGGCTGAGCTCCTTGCGGATGGCGTCGGCAAGGCTGGGCGGGTAGGGCATTCGACCGACGGCGTAATGTGGAGCGCTGTCCGCATACAGCGTTTCATCCCACTCCCAGTCCTTGGCCATCAGGGGATGGTACTGCCGCTGTCGGATGCGTCGGCGCAGCACGGGGGGCGCCGGTAAGATCGTCGGCTCATGGACGCGAGCGCGGGGAATGAGATGGTCGCCGTCCCGGCGGGGCGGGTGACGCTCTCGGACCGGCGAACGTGGCGCAGCTGGCCGGTCGAGCTTGCGGCGTACCGGCTCGCGGCGGTCCCGGTCACGCAGGCGCTGTACGCACAGGTCACCGGCCGGCGGCCGAGCACTGCGCGAGGCGACCGGTTGCCCGTCGAGGGCGTCTCGTGGACGGACGCGGTCCGGTTCTGCAACGCCCTGTCCGAGAGCGAGGGGCTGGCGCCCACGTACCGCCTCCACGCCGACACCGGAGATGACGCCGGGGACGTCGAGTGGGACGCGTCCGCTGACGGATACCGGCTGCCGACCGAGGCCGAGTGGGAGCACGCATGCCGCGCCGGTACGGTCGGTCCGCGGTACGGGGAGCTCGACGAGATCGCCTGGCACCGCGGCAACTCGCACGAGCGGACGCACGACGTCGGCGGCAAGCGGCCCAACGCGTGGGGCCTGTACGACATGCTCGGCAACGTCTGGGAGTGGTGCTGGGACGTCTACGACGCCGAGGTCTACGGCACTTACCGGGTGCTGCGCGGCGGCGGGTGGTTCGACGAGCGGTGGAGCTGCCGGGCCTCGGTACGGCGCCGCAGCCACCCGACCCTTCGGATCGACGACGTGGGATTCCGCGTCGCGCGTTCCCCGCTCCCGGACCGCCGGCCGCATCCTCCGTTGTGAGGGTGCGCGCCGCCCGGCCGCCGGTAGAGTCTGGGGCGACCCGACGGCGCCGGTGAAAGGGGAGGCGATGCCCATCTTCGGCGTGGACGTTGCGTCCTATCAGGGAGAACCGGATTGGCGGAAGGTCCATGGCGCCGGGATCCGGTTCGCCTTCTCCAAGGTCACCGAATCCACGAACTACACGAATCCGACGTGGTCCCACAACAGGGCGGGAATGCTCGCCCTCGGCGATTTCCTGCCGGGCGCCTACCATTTCCTGCACGGCGGGAACGGCGCGGCACAGGCCAGGTACTTCCTGTCCAAGGCCGGGGACGTCGGCCGGGTCGCCGTCGCCCTGGACGTGGAGGCGTCCGGCGCGAACGCCGCCACCGCCCGTGACTGGGTGGCCGAGTTCAAGGAGCGCACCGGCGGGCACCCGGTGATCGGCTATTACCCGCGCTGGTTCTGGGAGCAGACCGGGCGGCCCGACCTGTCGTTCTTCGACAGCGTCTGGCAGTCGCACTACGTGACCGGCGGCGGATCCCCGAGTTCTCTGTACGGCAAGGTCCCGGCGGCCTGGTGGGCGACGTTCGGCGGCGAGCCGATCTCGGTGCTGCAGTACTCCAGCTCCGCCACCGTTCCGGGGATCACGGGCCGCTGCGACGTCAACGCCTACCGGGGGACACTCGACCAGCTGAAGGCGCTCGCGCTCGGCGACGACCTGTCGGCCAAGGACGTGTGGGAGTACGAGATCGACACCGGCGACGGCGAGAAATGGCGCGCGGAGTCGATCCTGGGGCACCTGGAGAAGGCCCAGGACGAGACCAACGCGATGCTCAGGGAGGCACTCGAACGGCTCGGCGGCCTCGATGCCCGGCTGACCGCACTGGAGGCGAAGGACTGATTCCCGCCGACAACGCACCATGACATCGATCGAGGACCTTGCGGAGCGGGAGTGTGTCCACCGGGAGCCCGGCTTCGACAACCTCTGGTACGGAGCCGTGCCGAACTCTGACAACGTCGCGGGCCAGGTGGTCATCTGCTCGTACTGGATCGAGGAGGCCAAGCGCACATTGCGCTGCGATAGCTTCGCCACCCTGAACCAACCCCTCTGATCACCCAAGGCATAACAGCGATCAGGGCTGAACGGACGCGGCCGGATTCCGCTCCGCAACGACCTGATCTGGGGCGACGGGTTCCGAAACGACATTCTGCCGTCCTGACGAACTGGCCCGAGCCGACGCACTGCGCGTTACGGCGCGCACTCCCGGCATTACGAAACGCTCCGCCGCCGGCGGTGGCCGCGTGGCCGATGAGCGCCTCCGGCATGGCTCCGCGTGATCTTGGCAAAGTCTGCCGTTTACCATGGCCGCCCAATCGCGATAGGCAGTGCCTCGGTCAGGGCGATCGTCAAAGGTCGCCTTGGCGATCAAACCCGATCCTGGAGGTATGCGTTGCCGGGTATCCGGAGACCCCGAAAACGAGCGCTCGCGCTCGCCGTCCCGCTGTTGCTGGGCGCCAGCCTGGCCACCGGCGGGGTCGCGTCCGCGCAGGCCAAGCCGAAGATCAAGGTCGCGAACGGTGTGACCCAGCCGGTCTTCTCCTATGCCGACGCCATTCGCGAGTACGTCTACGTCGAGTCGACCATCGACACCGACCTGGACGGCAAGAAGGATCGCGTGCGGGTGGACATCATCAGGCCGAAGGAGTCCGACCAGGGACTCAAGGTCCCAGTGATCATTGATGAGAGTCCGTACTACGACAACTCCGGACGAGGCAACGAGGCGGAGCGCAAGGTCTACGACGCTGACGGCGGACCGGCCAAGTTCCCGCTCTTCTACGACAACTACTTCGTGCCGCGCGGCTACGCCGTGCTCAACGTGGACATGATCGGCACGAACAAGTCCGACGGCTGCAACGACACCGGCGGCCGCGCCGACGTCCTGGGCGGCAAGGCGGTGATCGACTGGCTGAACGGGCGCGCCAAGGCGTACGGATCCGACGGCAGCCCGGTCAAGGCCACCTGGACCACCGGCAAGGCGGCCATGATCGGCAAGTCGTACGACGGCACGCTCGCCAACGGCG
Source organism: Actinomadura alba (assembly GCF_014323705.1). Classification (GTDB taxonomy): domain Bacteria; phylum Actinomycetota; class Actinomycetes; order Streptosporangiales; family Streptosporangiaceae; genus Actinomadura_C; species Actinomadura_C alba. The sequence goes on along the minus strand of NZ_JABVEC010000039.1, from coordinate 1,353 downwards.
TCGCGGCGACCGGGGTCAAGGGTCTGGAGACCATCGTCCCGATCTCCGCGATCAGCTCGTGGTACCGCTACCAGCGGATGAACGGCGTCACGTACAACAACAACAACTACCAGACCTGGCTCGCGCAGTACGTCGACACCGAAGAGGACGCGAAGTGCGCCGCGACGCACGAGCGGATGAACGCCGAGGACGGCGACGAGACGGGCAACTTCAACCCGTACTGGAAAGAGCGCGACTACATCGACGGCACGCTCGCCGATGTCAGCAGGGTCCGCGCCAGCGTCTTCGCCGTGCACACGGTCAACGACCTCAACGTCAAGCCCGACCACTTCTCCACGTGGTGGAAGGCGCTCGCCGAGGAGGGTGTGCCGCGCAAGGTCTGGATCGGGCAGTACGAGCACGTCGACCCGTTCGACTTCCGCCGCGAAGAGTGGGTCAGCACGCTGCACCGCTGGTTCGACCAGTGGCTGTACAGCATCCAGAACGGGATCATGAATGAGCCGCGGGCGGACGTACAGCTCGGCCCGGACAACTGGATCACGCAGTCGGACTGGCCCGCGCGCAATGCCATCGGCCTGCCCCTGCGGCCGCAGGCGGACGGTGGCCTCGACCTCACCCGTGGTTCCGGCACCGCGACCTTCACCGACGCCCGGGTGAGCGAGAACGCGCTGGTCGCCGACCCGACCGTCGCCAACCCGAACCGGCTCGCCTATGTCAGCCAGCCGCTGCCGGCCGATGTGCGGTTGTCCGGCACGCCGACCGCCGACCTGCGGGTGAAGCTCGACAAGCCGACCTCCAACCTCACCGCGCTGGTGGTCGACTACGGCGAGGACACCCGGGTCGACTGGCGTACCAGGCTGGGCATCACCACGCTCACCGAGGAGAGCTGTCACGGTGAGAGCACCGCGGCGGACGACGCCTGCTACAAGAAGACCGTCACGAACACGGCGAACCGTCCCCTCGAGATCGTCGCCCGTGGATGGATCGACGCGCAGAACCGCTCGTCGCTCAGCCACCCGACGCCGCTCGAGCCGGGTAAGTACGCCCAGGTGCGCTGGCAGACCCTTCCCCAGGAGTACGTCTTCAAGGAGGGCCACCGGCTGGGGCTGATCATCGCCGGCACGGACGCCAGCTACAACGCCGACGCCGCGACGGGCGCCGCCGTCACGGTGGACCTGGCCGCCAGCAAGATCACCATCCCGGTGGTCGTCGGTGGCGGAACGTTCGAGTTCGGGCGGCAGACCAAGAGCAAGTGGCAGGGCCCGGGCAAGGTCGACCTGCCCAAGCCGGTCAGCAAGCTCCAGTGACGGCCGTCTGACCTCGGTCCCCCGGCCGTGATCATGCACTTGCGCA
>NZ_JABVEC010000038.1 GCF_014323705.1 Actinomadura alba | reverse complement strand
GATTCTCACTTTCAATGGCGGTTTATTCAGCGGGACCAGCGGCGCAGCCAGTCCGTCTCCTGGGCCCGCTTCTCGTCGTGGAACTCGGTCGACGGCTCATGAAGTGTGACCGCAGGTGCGGAGTCCGCGAGAAATTCCCCTTCCCCCTTCGCGGCCATGTGGCCCCCGATCTCGATGTAGCAGGAGCCTGAGCCGTCGAACCACGGCTCTGGCGCGGGAAGGCCGAAATAGTGGGCGATGCCGTAGGCCACCGCCTCAGCCTGGCCCTCAGCGAACACTGCGGCCTTCGGCAACGGCTTGCCGTTCGGCAGTGTCAGGACCGTGACATCCCCGAGCGCCCAGATGCCATCCAGCCCGGTTGTCAGAGTCCGTGCGTCCACCGGCACCCAGCCGACCTGGCTGAGGTCGAGATCCGCGACCACTCGCGGCGGGCGATGCCGGGGGACCACGGCCAGCACGTCGTATTCCTCGCACTGCCCGTCAGCGAAACACAGCTGTCGGCTGTGCTCGTGAATGGATGTGATGACGCGGTTCGGAAAAAACCCGATCTCGTATTGCTTGAGCATGGCGGCCAGGCCCTCCCCCACCGCGGGCCCGGCAACCGGCATCGGCAGCGGGTCCGGAGTGAAGGTGTCCACCTGAGTCGGATGGGGTGTGTCGGCGGATCGCAGCAGGTCCGCCGCCAGCAAAGCGGCCTCGAACGGGGCCGCGGGGCATTTGAAGGGAACGCCGGCGATGGCGACCACGACCCGTCCGCCGTCGAACTTCTCCAGGCGCCGCCGCAGCCGCTCCGCGCCGGCCAGCGTGTAGAACTCATGCGCCGACCCCTTGTTGAGCGCGCCCGCGAGTCCCGGCGTCGCCGCGGCGTCGAGCTCGCTGCCGAGCGCGATGACCAGGGCGTCGTAGGAGATTTCCAGGGCGCTGGTGGTCACCGTCCTGCGGTCGGGGTCGATGGCCAGGATGTTGTGCTCGACCAACTCGACCCCGGGCAGCCGCGAAGGCGCGATTCGCACCTGAACGTCTTCGGGCCGCCGCCAGCCCCGCAGCACCCACAGCGATGACAATCCGAGCGAACTGGTGAGGGTCCGGTCGATGAGGACGATCCGATCGGCGTCCGACAGCAGCCCCCGCAGGCGATGTGCTGTCATGAGGCCGCCGACGCCCGCGCCGAGTACGGCGACCGTTCGAGGCATCGTCTGCTCCTCTCACACGTTGATTGTCTGGTCGGCCCATTCGGTCCAACCTGAGAGCTCGTTCATCGACGACCGGTGGCCGCCCTTGACCAAGTTGTCGTCTTTGATTCCGCGGGCGTCCAGGCACGTGCCGCAGGACCCGACGAGCGCACCGTTCTCGCAGAGGTCCTGCGCCATCTTTCCGATGTTGTAGAAACCGTTCGGAGTCTTCTGGCCGGCCTGCACGGAACCGACCGCGTCGCCGAAGAGGAACACCCTGACCTCGTGATCGTTGCCATTCGTCAGCAACTGGCGGGCCCAGCGCAGGCCGTTGTAGGTGCGCTCGGTGCCGTACGGCGGATCGTGAAACACGAACAGGAACTTCATCACGTTCTCCTTCCAAGGATGAGCAATGATCGACGGCCGGTGCCGGGGATCGCATATGTCGTCGCGCCCACGCGGGCGCGTATCAGCCGGGAGATCTGGTCGACCGCGGCCACGATCAAGAGGACCGCACAGAGCAGGGTGGCCAGTTCCTGATACCGGAACAGGCGCAGTGAGATGCCCAGTGCTTCGCCAATGCCGCCGCCGCCAACGAAACCGACGACGACCGAACTGCGGATGTTGCATTCCCATTGGTAGAGCAGCTGCGATGCGATATTGGCGCGCGCCTGCGGCACCACGCCGAGCAGCGCACAGGTGACGCGGGAACCGCCGGTGATGCGCATCGCCTCGACCGGCGCCGGATCCACGGCCTCGAGCTGCTCGGAGCAGAGCTTCGCGATGACCCCGGCCGAATGAAGGCCTATCGCGTAGACGCCGGCTGTGGGCCCAAGCCCGACCGTCGCGACGAATATCAGCGCCCACAGCAGCTCGTGCACGCTGCGGAGCGTTGTGGCGGCCAGCCGGGCCAGGCCGGACAGCCAGCGCGGCGCCTCGATGTTGCCCGCGATGAGCACGGCGAGCGGCAGGCCGAACGCCGCGCCGAGGATGAGGCTCGCGATCGAGATCTGCACGGTCTCCAGCGCGGCGGTGCCCAACTGGCGGAGTAGCTCAGGGTCGAGATCGGGCGGCAGGAGACCGCCGATCATCTTTGCCGCCCCCTCCCATCCGGCGAGCAGGGACGCCGACCCGACCCCGGTCTCGGCCAGCGACCAGACCCCGGCCGCGATCACCACGAGGAGGAGCGGCGTAGACCATCGGGGTCGCGATCGAGGCGGCCGGATCATGCGACCGTCTCCGTCCCCGTGTCGTCCCCGTAGATCCGTCTGAGGTCGGCCGGGCCGGTGAAGCCACCGTCGAAGACCACGGCTCCGTCCCGCAGCGCGATCACCCGCGGAAAGCGCTGGGCGATTCTCAAGTCGTGGGTCGTGGCGATGAGGGTGGCACCGCCATACTGCAGATCGTCGAGCGCCCGGGTCGCGCGGACGGGATCGAGTCCTGAGGTGCTCTCGTCCGCGAGCAGCAGACGTGGCCTGCCGAACACGGCGCGAGCGACCGCCACCCGCTGCCGCTGTCCTCCGGACAGTCTTTCCACCGGAGCGGCGAGCACCTCGGCGATCTCGTACCGCATGGTGACCTCCGCCAACCGATCGCGATATCGCCGCGGAACGTTGCCGAGGAGCACGCTCCCCCAGTCGCGTAGTCGCCACTGGTAGGCGACGGACGCGAGGATGTTGGTACGGGCGGTCACGCCGCGCACCAGGTCGTCTCGCTGACGGACGCACCCGATGGACCGGCGGAGCATGGTCAACGCCGCTCGTGAAGCGTGCGGATCAATCCCGTCGACCAGGACCGCGCCGCGCTGCGGCGCGACCGCTCCGACGATGACCCGCAGGAGCGTGGTCTTCCCGGCGCCGGAAGGGCCGAGGATCGCGACCTGTTCGCCCTCCCGGAACGAAAGGCCGACCTCTGTCAGTACCGGCCGGTCGGCCAGCGTCACATGAATGTCGCGCAGTTCGATTCTCATCGCGCCCTTCGGCGTGCTCAGCCGGAAGCCGTCAGGAGGCCCAGATCAGCCGCATGGTCGCGGATATCGGCATAGTCGGCCGCCGAAACCGGGACGTAGCGCTTAGCGCGCATCAGATCGAGCAGGGCCGGCTCGGTGATCGCGGTAAACGCCCGCACGATCTTTTCCCGCGCCGCCGCGCCCAGCCCTTCTCTGGCCACCCACGGATAGCCCATGACCTTGTGGGTCTCGACAACCCGCAACGCGCCACCCGGAACGCTGCCCTGGCGCTCCAGCCGATGAAGAATGCGAAGCTCTATCCCGCCGGCATCCGCGCTGCCCTTGTAGACCGCCTGTGCGGTCGCGTCGTGGCCGCCGGTGAAGGCCACTTTGCTGAGCGGCGGGCACCGGGAGATGTCCCTCGCGTTGCATTTCGCGCCTGCCTGGCTCAGCATCACCCGGGGGTAGAGGCTGCCCGAGGTGGAACTCGGGTCGCCGAACGCGAAGCGACCGCGGGCGGCCACCACGTCCTTCGCCGAGGTGAAGGACGACGTGGACTTCACGACGATCGCGGACAGGTACTCACTGGTGCCGGTCTCGTGATCGACCTCGGTCACCAGCGGACTGACCTTCGTCTGCTGGGCGGCCTGCACATAGGTCAGCCCGCCGAGGTATGCGACGTCGACCTTCTTCGAGATGAGGGCGGTCACCACGCCTGCGTAGTCGGTGGCGACGAAGAGTTCGACGCGTACGCCGAGTCGCTCACTCAGATACTTGCTGAACGGCTTGTACTGTGCCCGCTGCTTTTCCGGGGAAATATTGGGAATGACCCCGACGCGGAGGGTATCGGGAATCGCGTCGGTGCCGTTCTCCGTGCCCGACTGACACCCGTTCGTGAGTGCGATCAAAATGGCGGCGCCAAGGGCGGCCAACCGTCTACCCGCCATGCCTGCAGCTCCTTGCCAGATGTAGATCAGAAAAATGGTCACCGCATCCGCTGCTCGATCCATTCCCGCAGCTGTTCCGGCTTCGCGTCGAAAACCGCCGGCGGCACCGGCACCGCCGGGCTCGCCCGGACGAACTCCGTCTCGTGTCCGGTCTGGGGGCGGGAGACCCGGATGCGCCGCGGCAGTGCCTCCTGACCCGCGCCGCCACGCTCGGCGATCTCCCAGCGGCGTACCTGCCGTCCGTCGCGACAGAGGACGCGCCGGACGACTATCGACAGATCGACGTCGATCTCCTCGCGGACCACCAGCGTCGGTACGCTCGGCGGGCCCTGATAGCGCAGCGTCACGGTGTGCGTCGAACCGGGCGGCCCAGCGTCGCCGTCACTGGACTCCAGCGGCAGCAGCGCCGGGTGCGGCCACGCCATGAGATCGACGTAGCCGACGTCGGTGAGCGGCAGGCAGTCGAACATCAGCGCCTCCGCCACCCGGACGGGCCGGGCCATCGTGGGCAGAAAGGTGTCGACCTCGCAGCCGCCGCCGAACGCGCCTTCGCTGATACGGACGTATGTGCCGAACAGGACCTGCGGCTGGAGGACGAAAAGCATCGTCAGCGCCTGAGCCGGACTGTCTCCGTCGAAACGGCGGGCCACCAGGTACCGCATGGGATTCTGGCCGATCGTGGCTTTCACGCTGAAGGCGTACGACGTGAGCTGGTCCGCCCACAGGTTGGGGCGGACCGGCCCGGCGCCGCGCACGTCATCCATCTCGGCAACCAGGCCCTACTCGACCAGCGACGCCATCAGCGCATCGAGCCGATCGACGATGTGCGCGAGGTCGACCTTGCGCTCGCGGATTTCGGTCTTGGCGATCGTCTGGTCGCCCAACTCGATGGCGAGCACCTCGATCAGCCGGTCCATATTGTTATGCGCCGTGCTCACCGGGAAATGCTTGAGCGGCACCTCGTGTTTCGGGTCCGCCTCAGGGGTCCCGGACTCGAGCCGGCCGTCCGACCCCGAGGCCTGGCGCCAGGAACGCTCGACCGTGAGGTCGTAATTGTAAAACTCGCCGTTGTAGTACGGGCGCCAGAGCTCCCGCAACTCATTGGCGGAGGTTCGTTCCCCCAGGAAGTTCACGGCGGCCGGAACCACCACTTCGCGGTATTTGGCCAGCAGGGAACGGACGTCGGGGGCTCCCGTCTCTGCTGGGGCATCGGTCGTCATGGCGTTCCTCCGATCGTGCAGCATTGGCTCATCAAGCACTTTAAAAAGATATAGCCTCAGGTTCGGTGTGGGAAGAACTCAACACCGGCCCGGCTGCAGGCCCATCCGGCGATCACTCCTCGTCCGCGCGCCGGGCACTGAAGAGCAGGTAGGCGCCGCGCCGGTCCAGGCGCACGTCGGCGAAACCCCCGTCGGACAGCCAGCGCCTGACGTCGTCGGCGCTCCCCGTCTGACCGAACTGATCGGTGCGCCGGAAGAACGCGATGGCCGCCGCCGACAGCGCACCTCCATCGGTCACCACGACCGTGCCGCGCAGTTCTCCGCCCGGGCGCACGACGCGGGCCATTTCGGCGACGGCGGCGGGCGGGTCGGAGAAGCAGTGCAGGCCGTTGTAAGAGACGCAAAGATCGAACGTGGCGTCGTCGAACGGCATGGCCTCCACGCCGGTGTGGACGTATTCGATCTTCTCCAACCCGCGGCGGGCCGCCTCGGCCCGTGCCAGTCGCAGCATGAACGGCGACGCGTCGGCGGCGACATAGCGGATCTCGGCGTCCGTGCTCAGGCCGCGAAACGCCACCCCACCCCCGCTCGGGACGTCGAGAACGCTCGATCCGGGGGCGACATCCTGGAGAGCCGCGATATCGGCGTAGAAAGCGCGCACTTCGCCGCCCCACACGATGCGGCTGAGCAGCCTGAAAAGGCGCTCGCGCTTTATGGTGAAGTCATAGACGCGGCTGCTCATATGACCGCCGCTCCACTGACGGACGAGACGATCCTCGGACAAGCTCATGGCAAACTCCCTCGGGACCTTTCAGATGGACTCACGCGAGGCCTAGGGGCCATCGACGGCAACTCGCGCAGACCATAACCAGGACCCGCCGGGCCCGGACAGCGCTCAAGCGGGATATCGAGCGGCGATGGCCGTCGTCATCCGGCTCAATATCTCGGCGAGGATTTCCTTGGACGTCGCGAAGTTCAGCCGGGCGAAGCCACGGCCTTCGGGCCCGAAGTCGGCACCGTGACTCAGGTCGACCCTGGCATTCGTCAGGAAGTAATCGGCGGGCTCTTCGCCGAGTTCCAGGCCTTTGCAGTCCAGCCAGGCCAGATAGGCGGCCTGCGGCGGCTCATATCGAATCCCGGGAGCGTAGGCCGACAGCGTATCGGCCACCAGATCACTGTTACCGCGCAGGTGATCGACCAGCGCGGTCAGCCATGCGTCCCCGAATTGCCACGCCGCTTTGGTCGCCTCGACGCCCAGCACGTTGACGGGACCGAAGAAGTCCGGCGGATAGGAGCCGATTTCAGCCCTGAGCTGAGCCGGCCCGATGTGCGCGACGGCACAACGCAGGCCGGAGAGGTTGAATGCCTTCGTGATCGAGGAAAGAGTGACGGTTCGCTCGGCGATCCCCGACCCGAGGGAGGCCAGCGGGATATGGTGGTGCGGAGCATAGGCCAGGTCGGCCAGGACCTCGTCCGCCAGTACCAGCATGTCGTTCCGCATTGCGATGTCGGCAAGGGACTGCAGTTCCGCCCTCGTGAACACTCGTCCCGTCGGGTTATGCGGGTTGACGACCATCATGGTGCGGCAGCCGGATGCCCGCACAGCGTGTTCCAGCCGCTGAGGATCGAATTCCCAGCCATCGCCGGACCACTCAATGGGGTTGCCGACAGCGCGCCTCCGCATCAACTCGATCGTCTTCAGGAAGGGCGGGTAGTTCGGCGTCTGCAAGGCAATTGCGTCCCCTGGCCTGGTGGTCAGGTGGAGTACGATCTGGAGCACCTGGAGGACGTCGCTGAAGTTGAGCAGCCACTCTGGCCGGGGCCGCCACCCGTAAAACTCAGTCATCCGGGCCGCGAACGGTTCGGCCAGCGGATTGAATCCCGACCAGGTCGACCAGGCCGGATAGCCCAGATCGCCGCGGTGTATGGCCTCGGCCAACGCGTCGCGAACCGGTGGCGCCACCGGAAAATCCATATCGGCTAGCCAGGCAGGCAGCACGTCAGGATCCGGCTTACGCCACTTCACGCCCTCTTTGCCGCGCAGCCAGGCGAGGTCGAGATTGTCGAAATCAAAATCGGTCGACTGCGCGATCTGATCTGTCATCGCAGGTGCCTCTCTCCTACCCGGGGGCGACGCTTAGCGGTTTGGATGCTTGGGTAACGACGCCAGGATCCGCCCGCCCGCCATGACCCGCAAGAGATGCGTGAACAAAGGCCAAGGGTGTACCGAGCTCATGCCCTGGTCAGCGGATCTCCGGTTCGGAAAGCAGGCTCTGCATAACATAAGGAGCCGCCTCGAGCTGGAAGTCCATGAGCGGGTAATGCTCTTTGACCAACCCGTCGAGGCTGAGCAGGCAGAGCATGGGAAAGATGAACTCCGGCTCGGCGTAGAGGCCGTAGCGGCGCTGAAGATTGAATAGCTCGACGCAGAAGGCGGGCAGGTCGAAATCCCGCGCCGTGGCACCGACATTCCGCACCACGAGATCCGCGACATCGCGGCGAAATCCCGCCAGATCCGCCGCAGGCGCGACACTGCGCACGGTGGATCGAAGGATGTCCGCGCAGGCTTCGCCGTCCCCTTGGATCATCCCGCCGAAGAACTCTGTGTACCTCCTGCGGGCCAGGCCGCTCATCTGGAACGCGAAGCCGGCGTCCAGAAGGACGACCGTTCCGTCTGGCCTGAAGTACGTATTGCCCTGATGCAGGTCTACATGAACGAACCCGGCGATGAACAGCAGCCGATAGACGGCGCGGACCAGGACGGCGACCTCCGCTTCGCGTACCTGACTGGGAAGGTCCTCGATCGATGCGTGTTTCAGCCCGTCGACGAACGACATCGCTATGACGCCGTCTCCTGATAGCTCAGGAATGACGGCGGGGACAATGATGTCGGCGAAGTCGGCGAGGTGCTCTCGCATCTGTCGCAGGCTCCTGGTCTCTGCCGCGAAGTCCAGCTGATCGGTCAGGCAGCGTCCGACCTGGCCGATGATTTCGGCGAGCGGTACCCGCCGAAGTCCGGGGAGCCGGCACATCGCCCTGGCCATTCCGCTCAGAATCGCCATGTCCACCGTGATCGCCCGGCCGATCTCCGGCCGCCGGACCTTCAGCGCGACGACTCGGTCGCCCACCTCCACCCGGTAAACCGAGGCGATGGAACCGCTGGCCACCGGCGGATGCGCGAGCGCCGCCGTAAGGCCATCGGGTGGCCGGGGAAACGCGCGCCGGACCACGGTCGCCGCCTGCCGTGCGGTCATCGGCCTCACGTTGTCGTGGAGCCGGCCGAGCGCGTCGGCGACGGTCGGTCCCACCAGGTCGACGCGTGTTCCCGCCAGCTGTCCCACCTTGATGAACGCGCCGCCGAGACGTTCGATGAGCCGCACGAGCTCGGCCGCCAGCCGGGTTGCGCGCGCGGCCCGTTTCGACGTCATCGCGATGACGGCCATGCGTCCGGCGGAAAGAGCGGTCAGCCCGCTGATCTGAAGCAACCGGCGCACGAAGGCAAAGAAGGTCATCCGTTCATTCATGTCGCATTCCCACTCCTCGGTGCCCCGGCCGCCATAGGCGGCATGAGCCATCTCATCCACGCAGCGACTCGGATACCTCGACGCACGGCACTCCCAGCGGCGCCTGTGCCAGACCAGCCGGACCCGGCGGCCCACCCACCTCGACATCACGGGGCTGGGTGACCGCGCACTCCCTCCACCCTCGTCACCTCGCCCCACACCCCGGCAACCTCGGGAGGTCTATTGGCCGACTTCCATAGGAGCGGCTCACCAGGTGACGTGCAGGGAGAGCGGCCCGCGCTGGCTGACCGAGGGGCGCATCGCGATCTGCTGATCTGGGACCAGGCGCAGGCCGGGCAGCCGCGAAGTGAGCACGCTCAGCGCGACCTCGATCTCGCGGCGAGCCAGCGGGGCGCCAACGCAGTAGTGGGCGCCATAACCGAATACCACGTGGCTGGTCGGCAGCGTCCGCGTGATGTCGAACTCGTCGGCCCGGTCGAAGACGGTCTCGTCGTGGTTGCCGCTGGCCAGCGAGACGAGGACGTCCGCCCCGGCCGGGAGCCGCTGCCGGGCCAGCATGGTCTCAGTGGTGGTCTGCCGCATGAAGGAGAGGGTGGGGGTGTCGAAGCGAGCGATCTCCTCGACGGCGCTCGGTATCAGCTCCGGCCGTTCACACAGCAGGCGCCACTGCTCGGGATGTTCCAGCAGCGCGCGCAGGCCGTTGCCGAGCAGCGCCGAGGTAGTGATGTGGCCGGCCAGGGCCAGCCCGAAGCCGATGTGGACTATGAGGGCCTCTACCTCGAGCGGCAGCGGCGCGTCGTCGTCCTCCGGCCCCAAGGTCATGACCAGGCCGCTCATCAGATCGAAGCGGGGTTCGGCGCGGCGCTCGTGCAGGAGCCGCGCGACCATCCGCTGGTACTGGAGCCAGGCGTGGGCCGCGTCGAGTTCCTCGTCCTCCGACTCGAAGCGAAGGCCGATGACGATCCCGGCCGCCTTGCGGCTGAGGTTGCCCATCGTCTCGTGCTGTTCCGGCGGGTACCCCACCAGCTTCGCGATGACCGACACGGGCAGCCGGTTGGCGAAGGCGCCCATGAAGTCCACCGGGACGCCGCCCTCAATGATCGCGTCGACCAGGGCGTTGGCCTGCTCCACGATGTCCGCCTCGGTCGCGTCCACCATTTCCGGGGAGAACGCCGCGGCTGCCGGCTCCCGCTGCCGCCGGTGTTCCTCCCCGTCCAGTTGGACGAAATTGGGAACTTCCGGATACCCCGTGGCCAGCAACTCCTGCACCTTCGGGCTAAGCGGCGTCAGCGGCCGCAATGAGTTGCACGATGAGTACGTCTTGCCGTCGCGGAGCACCTCCTTGATGTCCCGCAGCCGGGTCACCACCCAAGCGTCGGCCTTTGGTGAGAAAAAGATCGGGGCTTCCCGGCGAGCGCGGGCAAAGAACGGATACGGGTCGTCCATGTGGACGCCGAGCGGGTCGTACAGCTCACCGAGCGATCCGGGGGTCACGGAGGTCACTGACCATCACTCCCGAGGTGCGGCCTTCACGGCATATGTCGCTATCGATCATCCATGGTGTGGAATCCCTGTCAATCCTTGTGATCTGTACGGTTGTTCATGTACATGCTTTCTTAAAGATCGACTCCGGCCTCCCCGATCAAGATCGAAGACCGCTATTACTAGGAGGACAAATGCTGCCCTGGTCAAGCGAGTTGTCCGGTCGACTCGATGAGCACGTGATCGAAAGCGATCTGTTGCGAAAGAATCCGCTGGGCGACCCGCACGAGCGCCCGCTCTGGGTGTATGTTCCACCCGGTTACGACGACGCGCCAACGCACCACTACCAGTCGATCTATGTCCTGCAGGGCTACTTCGGACATGTGGAAATGTGGCGCAACCGCTTTCCCTTCCAGCAGCCTTTCATTGAGGCCGCGGATCAGGTGTTCGCCACGGCGGGGGCTCCGCCAGCCATCGTCGTCTATGTCGACGCGTGGACCAGCCTTGGCGGCAGCCAATATGTGGACTCGCCGGGGACCGGTCAGTACCACTCCTACCTCTGTGACGAGATTGTTCCCTGGGTCGACCTGCACTATCGGACTCTGGCAAGCCGCGATCACCGCGGGATCGTCGGAAAGTCCAGCGGAGGCTTCGGCGCCATGATCACGCCGATGCTGCGTCCGGACCTGTTCGGCGGCCTGGCCACGCACGCCGGGGACGCGTTGTTTGAATACACCTGCTTCGCGAAGTTCCCGCTCTGCATTCGCCATCTGCGAGCATACGGAGGTGACATCGACCGCTGGTGGCACGACTTTCAGGAACGGCTTCCCGTGATGCGCCCCGAAGACCTGTCACTCCTCATCCTGCGCGGCGTCTCGGCCTGCTTGTCGCCCCGCGAGGATGGGACGCCAGAACTCCCCTTCGATCCCCACACCGGAATGCCCAGGCCTGCGGTCTGGCGGCGATGGCAAGAGTGGGACCCGGTTCGCATGGTGCCCAAATTCGCTGCGGAAATGCGCTCGATGCGGGCAATATGGATCGACAGCGGAATGACCGACGAACAATATCTGGACATCGGCGCGCAGGCGTTCCAACAGGCACTTATCGGCGCAGGTGTGACTCCGGATAAGATCCATTTCGAACTCTTTCCGGGTGGACACGGCGGTGTGGACCACCGCTATCCACTTTCCCTTACGTGGCTCGCCCAGCGCCTCGCCCCACGCGGCTGAAATGTGGTCCACCGGCGGCACGTAAGGATGTCATTAAGGAAATCAGGCGGCCGGGCCAACCAGCCGCCCCCGCCGTGGGGATCCGCGTGTGCCATCAAGTGCTGCAACCCCGGCCAGCACGGCCGGCAAGCGGCCGGGCAACATCCGCACCGCCACTTATTGGCATCCATGCACTTCGAATCCATCAACTAACCAGTTCTATCGCGCCCTGTCAAGACCTCTTAAACATGGCTTGAGCCGCAACATTATTTTACCCTCGCCGGAGTAGCTCCTAATACTCCATGGATTACTAAGAGGTCGAGAGGGGGCTGGGGGATGGCGGGGCGCGCGGACCAGGGCTTATCGTGCTGAGAAAACGTTCCACCACGTGTCGTAGCCACCCTTCCGGGGCCTTGGCGGGTGGGCGTCCGGCACAAGCGCAGCACCGGCACCGCGCCGCATCGTCGTGCGGATCCTCACCATCGCGCCCCCCAGAGGTGACGGCCGGAAGCTGAGCCGCACTCGACAGGCTCGGCGACGGTACCGACCATTTCACCAGCTTCGCCACCCATGAATCAACTCATCACCAACTGCGTAAATCACACAAGGGCTGCGCCTAGTTTCGACCCCCGTCGCAATGCTATGGGATGAAGAGAGGCACAGATGGAACACGAGGCCAGCGGTCAGGGCACCAACCTCAACCTCCCGACCATAAACGCATCCGTTCCCCCGCACGCGCAGCAACCGCGTAATGTTCAAATTGTCGCGATCAGTTCACTCCTCCCTGCTGACTCACCCCGCCTTGGCGGAATGGATGAGGAACATGTTCGCAGACTCGCCGAGACGGAAACAACACTTCCACCAATCCTCGTTCACCGCAGCACAATGCGCGTCATCGACGGCATGCACCGGCTTAGAGCAGCGACACTGACCGGGCGGAAGGAGATCGAGGTCGAATTCTTCGAAGGCAACGAGGAAGAGAGTTTTATCCAGGCGGTCAGGGCCAATATCGTGCACGGACTGCCCCTCACCCTGCCCGATCGCAGAGCTGCGGCGACGCGGATTCTCTCCATCCATCCGCAGCTTTCCGATCGGGCGATCGGCGCCTACACCGGCCTCGCCCATAAGACGGTGAGTGCTATCAGAAGCCGCTCAACTGGGGAAAGTTCACAGTTGAGCAGCAGAATTGGCGCCGACGGTCGCTTGCGTCCATTGAGCAGTCAAGAGGGAAGACGTCGAGCGGCCGAAGTCATCGCACAACGTCCGAGCGCGTCACTGCGCGAGGTCGCCGCCACGGCCGGCATCTCGGTTGGCACCGCGCACGACGTCAGGCGACGCATGCGCCGCGGCGAAAATCCCATTCAAGTAATGAGTCCCGGTATTCGCTCACGCGCTGATCAGAAATTCACCCCTGATGATGGGGCGAACACCAAAACGCCAAGCTTCAAACAAACGGGACGGGCTCGGGCAGGCACCGTCGAGATCGACATCGAGGCCATTCTGCACAGCCTGATAAAGGACCCGGCGCTGAAGCAAACCGATGCTGGAAGGGCACTGATTCGCTGGCTTCATTCCCACCTCGTAAGGCGCAGTGACTGGGATCCTCTCATTGCTTCCATTCCGGCCTACCATCGGCGGTCCCTGGCCGCACTCGCCCGGCAATGCGGAAGCATCTGGTACCAACTCGCGCATGAGCTCGAAACCCGCGAAGGTCTCATTGACTGAGCTTTTGAATTGCTGCCGCGCGTCGGAAGTTCACTCCGCAGGAAGTCTGTGTTCGAGCGCATCCCTGAGCTGTCCAGGTGAGGCGTCAAAATCCTCTTCCGGAATGGGGACAGGCCGGCCGGTGCGATGAAGCTCCGTCCAACTGCCGGACTCCCGGCGGGACACTCTGATCCGCTTGGGCAACCCGACCATGTCCGACTCCCCCATCTCAAGGATCTCCCAGCGTCGGAAGACTTCCCGACGGCGCGCGACGGCCCGAGCGACCACCAGGCCGGTACGGGGGTCGGCAGCCTCGGTGACGGTCAGCCCGGGTGTGGTGGGTGGGCCTGGGTAGCGGCAGTGCCGGGCAGAGCGCCATCGGCTCCAGGACATATCGATTTCTACACCCTCGACAGGGGATCCGAGCCCTGGATAACGCCACGCCATGAGGTCCAGGTACCCGATGTCGGTGAGCGGCAAGCAGTCGAAAATGTACCGCTCGACCAGGCGCACGGACCTCTTCATCGTCGGCACGTATGTTTGCACGTCGCATTGGCGACTGGCCAGATCTTCAGCGATCCACACGTGGGTGCCGGTGAGATTCTCCGGCCCGAGCACGAAGAGACCGGTAACCGCAGCGGAACCTCTAAAGCGTCGGCCGATCAGATAACGCGATGGATGGTGACCGAATGCCGCCTCTACCGCGAAACCGTAGGACGTGAGTCGACCCGCACTGAGGTTTGCCTGAGCCAGCCAATTCGCATTCACCTGATCAGGATCTCTGATTTTACGGGAATCGGCCATATCAAGAAACTCCACCGTGGCCCCATCTTCCACCGGCCACCGACTGGCATAAATTCAGTAGAAATGGCAGAAGTGAGAACTCTCACCCTCTTTTGGCGATAACGCATATATAAAAACAGTCCCGCAACCCAGGCGACAGCCTCATCATGCACTCCGAATTCGCCGACAAATTGCGGACATTTGAAGTTGAAATTATCCACCGAAGGGATCAGGGGATTGATCTACGAGTGCGTGGCATCCTACGACTCTTGTTCCACTTCAAGTTTCCACCCTGGGCGTCACAAGCCTTGACATAAGGCCTCTTTTCTGTCGGCCATCCGGGAGCTTCTTCGTGCTCCGATGTACAGGCATGACAGATTGTCACGGCCGTCAGGAATTGGCAAGCATAAGGGAGTCATGTGACGCCTGCGTCTACTGTGGCCGCAGTTTCGAGTTTGGGTGAACCGGCGCTGCCCGGCTGCCGCGAGTATGGTTGACCCCCGCCGGCCGAATCCGACTCCCCTCACCCGTGTGGGCAGGGTCGGTCGCCTGCTTGGCACAGGCACCGCCCGGCGCGAGCGAGTCGACGACCAGTCCTTTTCCGGCCCCACTGAACGCGGATACATACCCGCCATTGATGGACTGCGGGCGCCTACGCCGAGTCCCGCCTCGCCCGGCTTGGGGGCTTGGGAGGCGATCGACATCGGAGCTACGCGTAAGCGCCTGCGGAGTCGTTGAAATCGTTGTCACGATGATCCGCCTGCGGCTCACGTACTCGCGACGGACGGACGACTCAGGCCCCACGACGCGGGAGACGGCAACTACCTTGCCGATGACACGCCGAGCGGCCAATTAACTGGGCCGACCTTACTCCTGGCCACCCATCATTTCTGACATCCGGCGCATGAGCTCGTCCGGCGGCACGTCCTCTATGTGCGAGCTGATGGTCCAGCCATGCCCGAACGGGTCGATGATGTAGCCGTCCCGATCGCCGTAGAACTGGTCCTGGGGCGGACGCTTGACCGTCGCGCCGAGCTTCGCGGCTCGCTCGAAGACCGCGTCGACGTTCTCGACGTAGATGTATTGGAAGACCGGGGTGCCGTCGAGACCGTCTGCTGGCGGCGCCTTGGTGCCCCTTTCCGGGAACTCGTCCTCGACGATGACGACCGAGTCCCCGATCTGGATCTCGGCGTGCGAGATCGTCCCGCCGGGGCCCGGGAAGCGGTAACGCTCGGTCGCTTCGAACACCTCGGAGTAGAACTCGATGGCCTTCGCGGCACCTCGAACGACAAGGGCAGGCGTAATGCGCCGATATGTATCTGGGATCGGGCTGGGCTTGGTCGCCATGAGTCGGTCCTCCAGGTGAGGGCGATCAGAGACGTGGCTGAGGCCGCTGAGCGGACCCACCGAACGTTAGCGGACGCTTTCGAAAGCGTCAACCGTCACTTACTGGCCGTCAGAACACTCCTCGTTCAACGTATTGCGGCCACTGGCACCATTCAGCTTGCGGGTGGTTCCGCTGGTCATGTTGGGACAGAGAGCACCACCGACGGCAGCGGGTGCTCTATGCGGACGGCATGTCCACCGACCGAGTGACCGCGGTGGAGCCCTAAATCCAATCAGCGACATGGTGGCGGCCTACGAACCTGGCGACGCGGACAACGCCCTGCACATCACCTGGACCCGGCGTGCCAGTTGAACAGCCTCGGGACGGCACCGGTGGCATGGGCGAAGATGGTGCCCCGCGACTCTGACAGACGAAGGGAAGCGTCATGACCGACCGAACGAGTTCCAGCATCACGATCAATGCCGGTAAGTCCAAGGTCATGGCGGCCATCGCCGACTTCCCGGCCTATCCGACCTGGGCTGAGGGCATCAAGGCCGCCGAGGTCGTCTCCGCTGGCGACGGGTATCGGGCCGAGCGGGTGCGCTTCAACCTCTCGGCTGGCCCCATGACGGACACCTATGTGCTGGCCTACGAATGGGAGGGCGACGACGCGGTCCGCTGGGACATATCCGAACCCGGCAAGATGATCTCGAGCATGTCCGGGTCGTACCGCCTGGCGGACCGGGACGGCGGCACTGAGGTGACGTACGAACTGGCGGTGGAGGCGTCATTGCTGCGCATCGGGATCATGAAACGCAAGACCGAGAAGATGATCGTGGATACCGGGCTCAAGGACCTCAAGCGCCGGGTCGAGGGGTGAACCCCACGTCCTTGGCCATGGGCGTCGCACGTGTACCCGTCTCCAGAATCGACAGTTGAGCTCGCGCGACCTGACGACAGCGTCACGCTGCTGCAGATGCTCGCGGTCGACGGCCTGCCCGCAGCGCGTTCGCCCCGCCGACCGCTTCGGAACCACTGGCCCAGTAGGCCATCCGATTGCGGCCGCGGCCCGGATCGGGGCGAGTCGTCGACCGCGGGGACGACGGCGCCCTCCAGCTCCGCCGGGGTTGGTGACGATGGTTCCCCGGCGCCGGACTTCATCATGGCGCGAGGTTATGGGCTGTCCCCGGGTGGCCAGAACCGGCCCCGGTCGGCCGGGGCCGAACCGCCGAAGGAGCCGATCCAGTGCGGCTGCCAGCTCCTACATCTTGAAGCATTTCACTTTAAAATCATATACTACTAACCGCGATCCATTCTTGAATCCTGACACAGCCATAGATGGCGCTATAGAATTTTTTATCAATCCTCCGCTGGTCGGATGGTTAACCCGAAGGAGAACACTGATGCCGCATGCTCTGTTCAAGGCAGTCCGGACCAGCAACTGGTCAGATGACCATGTCGGCCTCCACGGCGTGAGCGTGGACGAAGTGCGGGAGGCGGTCCTCGAGCGGCCTTACTGGTCTGCTCCCGGCCAGGAAGGCACGACCCTGCTCTACGGCCTCACATTCGCGGGCCGCCACCTGCTGGTGGTAGTGATCCCCGAAGGCGAGGAGGCCTCCGTTGTCGCTGCTCGCGACATGAAAGAGGCATGGGACGACAGCTATACCGGGGAGGCTCCGCCGCCGTGGGACATCGGCCGGCCGCAGCCGGCCCTCGTGCGGCTGGCGGACGCGGGCCGATTTGCCGGCCGCGTCCTCGACGCGGGCTGCGGCACCGGTGAGCACGTACTGCTCGCGGCGAGCCGCGGCGCGGACGCTACCGGCATCGACCTCGCGCCGACCGCGATCGCGCATGCCCGCGCGAAGGCAGCCGAGCGCGGTTTGAACGCGCGATTCGAGATCGCCGACGCACTCGATTTGCCGCGTCAAGCCCGCACCGCCGACATTGTGATCGACAGCGGCGTTTTCCATGTATTCGACGATGAGGACAGGGCCAAGTACGTCGCGGGCCTTGCGGCCGTGCTGCGGCCTGGTGGCACTTGCTACCTCATGTGCTTCAGTGACCGGCAGCCGGGCGACTGGGGTCCACGCCGGTTCCGTGCGGAAGAACTGCGCGCGGAGTTCAGCGACGGGTGGTCCGTCGAATCCCTCACCGCCGATACCTTCGACCTCAACCTGATCCACGGCGTGACCCAGGCGCAGGCCTGGCTCGCCGTAATCGTGCGCAGATGAATGGGGTGCGCCATGGTGATGGGATACCCCGGTGGTGACCAGCACTCGCTCGGGCGCGGTGCGTAACCTGGCGTCGGTGAATCGCGCGGCCGCCGGGGACGCGGCCGTCGGCGCCCGAGCGCAAAGAGCCGGTTTGCCTGACCACCCCGTTCCAGAGAGACGCCAGCGTTGCGGAGGCCTCACTTTGGATCAGCCTTCACCCGTCGACCTAGCCGTCGAGTCGCATCGAATCGGTTCTCTGACCCCGGAATCCACGCTTCGCGGGCCGTATGTCCGCCAGGGAGGAGAAAAACCGGCCGAGCTGAAAGAATATCGCCGGTTCGATCGTTCGCACGAAATGCTGCAGTCGTGCGAACTATGAGCAGTTCACCTTTCCTCTCGTCCTTACTTGCAGGTATTAAATCACGCCAGAAAAATCCACGGTGTTGCCAGAGTCACTATGCGATGCAACACTACGGTTACGCATAGCTCCCAAGCGCACGCGTTCATTCCAGGTGGTCGCACATGATCAACACAAGGGAGAGTAGATCAGTGCCGTACGATTACCAGAATGCAGTCGACACAGTGATCGAGACCACCGTCGCACCGCAGGCGGCGGAGATCGATCGAACCGGAGCGTTTCCACGTCTGAACATCGACGCCATGACCAAGGTCGGCCTGCTGGGGCTCATCAGCGCGGAGGAGGTCGGCGGCAGAGGTCAAGGCATGCGAGCGGCCGCCTCCGTCGTCGAAAGGCTCAGCAGCGCCTGCGGCTCGACGGCAATGGTTCTGCTCATGCACTACGCCGCAACAGCGGTGATCGAGGCCCACGGAAGCGACGACGTCAGGCGCGCGATCGCACGCGACGAACACCTCAGCACGCTGGCCTTCTCCGAAGCCGGCTCGCGCAGTCACTTTTGGGCTCCGATGAGTTCGGCCATCTCACAAGGTGACGGCCTGGTACGGCTGGACGCCAAGAAGAGCTGGGTGACCTCTTCGGGCGAGGCGGACAGTTACGTCTGGTCCAGCCGGCCCCTCGCAGGAGACGGCCCGATGACGCTCTGGCTGGTGCCCAGCACTGCGGCCGGCCTCACCGTCACGGGGCCCTTCGACGGCCTGGGCCTGCGCGGCAACGCCTCGAACCCCGTCACCGGCGACGGGGTCACTGTCAACGGGACGGCGATGCTCGGCGGGGATGGGGCCGGCCTCGACATCGCGCTGCAATCCGCGCTCCCGCATTTCCTGATCCTCAACGCCGCGTTCTCTCTCGGGCTCATGGAGGCGCTTGTCTCCAAGGCCGCGGCGCACCTCCTGCGGACGCGGCTCGACCACCTCGATCAGTCACTGGCCGAGCAGCCGACCCATCGGGCGCGCTTCGCCCGGCTCCGGACCCGCACGGACGAAGTCCGTGCGTTCCTGAACGACACCCTCACCGCGCTGGAAACCGAGCGCGCCGATGCCACTCTGCGCGTATTGCAGGTGAAAGCGGTGGCCGGAGAAGCCGCCTCAGAGGTCTCGGACGGTGTAATGCAGCTGTGCGGTGGATCAGCCTTCCGCAAGGAATTCGGAGTAGATCGGTCATTCCGCGACTCCCTCGCCGCACGTGTCATGGCGCCGACCACAGACGCTCTCCAGGACTTTGTAGGCCGAGCCACCCTCGGCATGGCCCTGTTCTAGGAGAAACGCATGACCCTCATGATGGGTGCCGTCGCGTACGATCCCAAGGTCGTCACGATCTGGGGAGGCTTCCGGTCGTGGCTGACGGAACACGACTTCGACTTCGACTTCGTCCTCTATTCGAACTACGAGCGCCAGGTAGAGGACCTCATCGAAGGTCACATCGGCGCCGCATGGAACTCTCCGCTGGCGTGGATCCGGGCTCACCGCCTGGCCACATCGCAGGGGCGACGGCTGACCCCGCTCGTTATGCGCGACACCGACCAAGATCTCACCTCGGTCATCGTGGTCCGCGATGGGTCGCCCTTCAAGGCCGTCGCAGACCTGAAGGGCGAGACCATCGCCGTGGGCGCGGTGGACTCACCACAGGCCACTCTCATCCCGTGCTCTCTGCTTCGGGCCAAGGGCCTGCGGCCCGGCGAGGAAGTGACCATCCGCCGCTTCGACGTGGGCGTCGGTCTTCACGGCGACACATCGGTGGCGAACGGGACGCCGCACGCGCCCTTATAGCGGGCGACGTGGCGGCGGCATGCATGATCGACTCGAACCATCTGCTGTTCGGCCGCGAGGGCACGCTCCCCGCCGGGAGCACCAGGATGATCGCCCAGACCCCCATGTTCGATCACTGCAATCTCACTCTCACCGACGCGGTTCCGCCGGACCTCGCGCAGCAGTTCGGAGACCTTCTGCTGTCGATGTCGTATGCCGACCCGCAGGTCCGTCCGCTGTTCGATCTGGAGGGGCTCACTGTCTGGCGTCCCGGGCGCACGAACGGATACGCGCCCCTTGAAACCGCTATCGACGAGGCCGGATTCTACGACGCCGAGGGGGTCATCACCGTCGCTGAGTACAAGCCATGACCAGGCCCACTCCGCTCATCGAACTCGACGAGCTCAGCTTCGAGCGAGGCGCCCACCTGCTGGTGCAGCGAGCATTGCTCGACATGCAGCCGGGCGCCGAGCTCGGGGTGATGGGCACTGACCCTGCGCTCAACATCCACTTGGAGGCCTGGTGCCGAACCCAGGGCCATGGCATCCGGCTCCCCGAGGACCGGGACGATCCGGTCCGTGCCTGGGTCAGTCGGGGCCGCACCGACATTGACCGGTGGACGGGCGCCGAGCGCGCCGGCGGCCCGTATCCCCGGGGGATCCAGGCCAAGGCCGAGCCGCACTGGGGGCTTGCGGCACGCGGAGCCCTCATCGAGCCCGGTGCGCCCGACCTCGGTTTCGATCTGGCCGACCGCGACTACGTCTGGGCCGACATAGCACCGTCTCTGTACGCTCACGCCGCATCTGCCCAGTGGGACCCCGAGACCGCCATCGACTGGCGCGCGGAGGTCAGCCTGCCCGCGGAGATCGAGCTGGCGGTCGTCCAGATCATGACCTATCTGGTTGAGAACGAGCAGGCCGCCTTGGTCGTCCCGGCCAAGCTGCTCAGCCGCATCCACCCGCATTTCCGCGAGGTTCTCCAGTTGCTCGCGGTCCAGGCAGCGGACGAGGCTCGCCATGTGGAGGTCTTCACCCGGCGTGCCCTCCTGACGGGCGGAGAGATGGGGACCTCCTCTGTGAGCGGCCGCGAATCGCTGGCCACCCTGGTCACGGAACCTGACTTCTCTCTGGCGTCCTTCCTGCTCTCGGTGCTCGGCGAGGGCAGTTTCCTCAACCTGCTGACCTTCCTGGACCGGCACGCACCCGATCCGATCACCAGGCAGGTCACGCGTCTGGCCCGGCAAGACGAGGCCCGGCACGTCGCATTCGGCGTCGCGCACCTGCAGCATCAGAGCAAGGTCGACCCCTCTCTACGGAGTCAGCTGCGAGCCGCGGTGGAACGACGCCACCAAGCGCTCAGCAATTCCACCGGGCTGAACCAGGACGTGTTCGACGCGTTGGTCACGCTCGTCGCCGGCGAGTGGACGCCGGAGGCCATCGGCCGCGGTTTCGAAGAGGTGCAGAAGCTCCAGAAGGACATGGACGAGGGGCGCCAGCACCGCCTTATCAACCTCGGGTTTCCCGCGGACGAGGCCGCCGACCTCTCCGCTCTTCATACGCGCAACTTCATGTAGTCGATGCACGACGCAGGGCCCGTTGAGTCGTCAGCTCACGGGCCCTTGCTCGTGGCCACACGTCGGCCGTGAGCGCGTCGCCAGGGGCGGGCGCACAATGTTCGAACGCGCGGCTGATTCTCACCGATCACCTGCTAATCGATCACCGGCAGTCCCAGCTCCTTGAGAAGAACGGCGAATGCGCGCTTCTCGTGCGCGGGGTCGACAAGGGAGCCAAGTCGCACGCAGTGTTCCTTGAGCGATGTGTAATAATCTCCGCGATTCTCTTCCACGGCGTCGAGAATCTCGGCCAGCGCCGCTGCATCACCGACCGGGAAATACCCCGGATAGTCTTCACCCAGCAGGCCGAACGAACCTGGTATCGCAGAGGAGATCACCGGCACTCCCGCAGCGAGCGCCTCGGACACGACGTTGGCCCCGCCCTCGTGAAGCGAGGTGAGCGCCAGCAAACGGCTGCGGGCGAGCAACGCCAGGGCTCCCCCGCGCGGGATCGGCCCCAGCCATTCGTACCGAGGATTGCGGTTGGTCTCGGTCGCCGCCTCAGCGGCCAGTCCGGCGTCCCGGGGTGCACCGGCATGGCTGATGAAGATCTTTGAATTCGCCGGCAGCAGCCGCACCGCTTGGGCGAGCAGCAGTGGATCCTTGACCGGCCGCAGATGCGCGAGGAAGACCACCTCGAACCGATCGGCGAGCGGCGGCTGCGCCTGGATGGCCGACATCGACTGAATGATCACTCGGCCCCGGTCGGCGATTGCCGGGGGGAGCTGGCGCAGACCGTGCGGCTGCAGGACGATCAGCCGCTCGGCCAGCGCCAGGACGTCCGGGTCGACTCCCGTGGTGTCCAGATCGGGATAGAGATCCGTTCCGGTCAGCGCGACCACGATCGGGGCCCGCGGATGGTCGGCATTGAACGCGCGCACCGAGTCCGCGCTCTTACGGGCGTGCAACGCGACGAGCGCCGAATAGACACCACCGCGGTACTCCTGGGTGACGTACACCTCGTGGCCGAGCTCTCTCAGGATCGCCGCCCAGCGCCGCGCCGAGACTCCGTTCCCGTGATCGCTGTTCAGCGCGGTCGGCGTGACCAGGAGGATCATCCGTCCGCCGCGCACGTACGGAAGCCGCCGAGCACATCACGACGCTCCGGGGGGAAGTAGTTGCGCATGGTGGATCGCACGTACCGGCCGCGAGTGGCCCAGGATCCGCCGCGCAGGACCTTCCTGCTACCGAAGAACTGCTCGGAGTTCTCGTAATAGGAGTCGCGCTCGAAGTTGGGATAGGCGACGAAGGTGCTCGCGGTCCACTCCCAGACGTTGCCGATCATGTGACGGCATCCCACTGGGCTCTCTCCCGCCTCGCAGGTGCCAACGTCGACCGGGCCTAGTCCGCGCCAGTCAGTCGCCGCGTTCTTGGGTCCGGCGGGCCCGTCTCCCCACGGGTAGCTCGACTTGCTCCGGGAGCCACCGGTCGCCGCGTACTCCCACTCGGCCTCAGTGGGCAGTCGCCGCCCGGCCCAGCGGCAATAGGCGTCGGCTTCCCACCAGCAGACATGACTCACGGGAAGGTCGGGCTCCAGGTCAAGCCAGCGGTCGAAGTGCCGGCGCTGCCAGTTCCCGGGCTCGCCGCGCCAGTAGAGAGGGTGGGCTGCCGCCGTCACGGAGAGCCACTCGCCGCCGTCCGACCACCATCGAGGGTCGGCGTAGCCACCCGCTTCGACGAAGGTGGCGAACTCTGCTTGCGTCACCAGAGCCTTCGCGATGGTGAACGGAGCCACCTCGACCTCGTGGGCCCACTTCTCGTTGTCGTACACGAACTGATCACCATGCCATGCCCCGAGCAGGAACCTTCCTCCAGAGACTTCAACGTCTCCTTGAAGCCCGCCGGCTCCCTCGGGTGCCTCGGCATCGGTGAGACCAGGCAGTTCTGGCGGGGCGTAACCCAAGCCCTGGCGGGTGTAGGTGAACGCCTCGGTATGGGTGTCGTAGTGGTGAACGGTGTAGCGGGCAAAATGCCGCACGACGTCGGTGGCATCCAGCCTGCGGACCTCCTCGGCGACCCGCTCCGCGACCAAGCGCATGTACGCGATGCTCTCTTCACGCGAAGGGAGGACCAGCCGCCAACGAGTGTCGTGAGGGATGGCGCCAGAGTCATAGATCGAGTCCGTGTAGGAGAGGATCGGCTTGTGCCCGCAGGCATCCCGCAGCACGAACTTCTCCTGGAACCAAGCCAGGTGCCCGATCTCCCAGATCAGCGGATTCACGGTGGGGAGCATCGGTCCCACCATCTGCTCGTCGTCCAGGTCCGCGACCAGCTGAATGGCCCGTTCGCACCCGTCGGTCACCCAGCCGGCCAGGTCTTCGGCTTCTGCAGCGTTTGCCCGCATGCCGCCTCCCAAGGGATTGCTCCCGTATCCCATACCCGGTTATTTCATGCCCGATCGGCCACCTTCAGCCAGCGTCCGAGTGCACACAGCGCGTAGGCATAGAAGAGACGGCGAGCTCCAAGTCACGGTCGATCACCCAGACGCCTTCGTCCCTGTTTGGGTCCCATCGTCATGCGGAGCCAGTCCAGTCCCTTGCGCTCGGCCAGCCGCTGGAGCATCCTCCTGTTTCACCCTCATGCAGCAACCGCGAATCAGCGATATCGACGGTGTTGACTCCCGGGAGAGCGATGGATGCTCTGTTGCGCAGGCGCGTCGGCAGGAGCATGACCTCCATCGGCTGATCCTCATCTACATGGTCGTCCTCGACGACCATCAGCGCCCGCATTCCAGGGGTCAAGAACGTGGCCGATTACCTGCCCGGAGCCGCGGAGCGATCCCTCGCTCAGGCCACAAATGGGACATGCATTTTCCCTGGCAGCATGGCTCGGCGGCATCGTGCTCGCCGTCTACGCCGCCGTACTCCCCCCGGTGGCTTCTCCTTCCCCCACAGCCGGGCACCTGCTAACGTCCAGATAAATAGAACTCCATAGAATTGCGGAGGAATTGGATGAGCGTTCCAGCCGCCAAGGCCGCCCGCCTGACATCCCTCTCTCCTGGCGCAGGCTGCGCATGCAAGCTGCCGATGTCCAAGCTCGAAAACCTCCTCTCATCCCTCACGCCCGGCCTGCAGCCGGCCTCAGGCGATCTCCTGATCGGCGCGCTCGAGGGCGACGACGCGGCGGTTCTGCGTCTGGACGACGAACGCGCGCTCGTGCTCACCACGGACTTCTTCACGCCGATCGTCGACGACGCCTATGACTGGGGCCGGATCGCGGCAGCCAACGCGCTGTCCGACGTGTACGCCATGGGCGGCCGCCCGCTCATCGCGGTCAACCTGGCCGCGTGGCCGGGCAGCGACTTGCCGATCGAGTTGCTCGGCGACGTCCTTCGCGGAGGCGCCGACGTGGCCACCGAGGCCGGGTGTCCGGTCGTCGGCGGTCACACCGTCGACGACGCGGTGCCCAAGTACGGCATGGCCGTTGTCGGCATGGCCCATCCCGATCACCTCTTCGCCATCGACCAGATCGCGGAGGGCCAACAGCTGGTCCTGACCAAACCCATTGGCACCGGCGTGGTCGCGACGGCACTGAAGAACGGGGCCGCGGACGAGTCCACCATCCAAGCCGCGGTGGACTGCATGACGCTTCTCAATGCCGGCGCCAGCGAACTGGCACTGGCCGCCGGCGTCCGGGCCGCCACCGACGTGACCGGGTTCAGCCTGCTCGGCCACCTGCACCGCATGCTGCGGGCCAGCGGCGTCGCCGCCACCGTCTTCGCCGACCGGGTACCGCTGCTACCGGGGGCGATCGACCTCGTCGACGCCGGTTTCGTTTCCGGGGGGACCCGCGCCAACATCGAACGGCTCAAAGACGCCGTCACCGTGGACGGCGACGTGACCTCGGCCCTTTCGACGCTGCTGCACGATGCTCAGACCTCCGGGGGCCTGCTGCTGTCGGTTCCCCAGGAGGACACCGAACTGCTCGCCGCCCTCCAGCGGCGTGGGCTGACGGCCGCGGTGATCGGCCGCACGGCCGCCGGGCCGGCCGGCGCCATCAACGTGCGGAGAACCGCCTCCTGACCTCGACCGAGTGCTTCATGGTCGGTGAGGAGTGACGCCCACGAAGCACCTCTCCATACGGGCACCAGTTCGATGTGTAGGCAACTCACCATGTTGCACCCTCCCGATATTGGCGGACCGCAGGAGGGCAGTGTCGAGACGCCGGTCAGCTACCCAGACTTTCTTGGTACGAGATTCCAACCTTCTGGAGAACCCGGTGAGCCACGGCCTCGACAGCGGTCCGATCTATCTCGACTACAACGGGCCCACACCGGTCGACCCGCGCGTCACCGAGGCAGCCCTGCCCTTCCTCACCACGCACTTCGGCAATCCCGCGAGCAGCCATTGGTACGCCGACGAACCCCTCCGGGCCCTCGCCCAAGCCCGCACGCAACTCGCACAGCTGATCGGCGCCGATGCCTCGGAGATCGTCTTCACCTCCGGAGGTTCCGAAGCCGACGCCCTCGCGATCCATGGAGTCGCCCTCGCCCGGCATCCCGCCGATGCGCACGTGATCACTCAGGTCACCGAGCATCCAGCGGTACTGGAATGCTGCCGAGCCCTGCAACGCAGGTACGGCACGGAGGTCTCCTTCTTGCCCGTCGATCGCGAAGGCCGAGTCGACCCGCGCGACCTCGCCGACGCCATCACCACTCGTACGGCCCTAGTGTCGATCATGACGGCGAACAACGAGACCGGCGTGCTGCAACCCGTCAGCGAACTCGCCCGCATAGCCCATGACCATGGGGCTCTCTTCCATACCGACGCCGCCCAGGCCGTAGGCAAGATCCCGGTGAGCGTCAACGATGTCGACCTGCTCTCGATCGCAGGCCACAAGTTGTACGCGCCCAAGGGCATCGGTGCCCTCTATGTACGCCCCGACGTCCCTCTGGAACCCATCGTCCCAGGCGGCGGCCAAGAACGCGGCCTCCGAGCCGGCACCGAGAACGTCGCCCTAACCGTCGCCCTCGGCACAGCCGCCGAGCTAGCCCGAATCGACCTCGCAGGCTCCCAGCGGCGGCTCAGCCGCCTACGCGATCTTCTATACGACAACCTCGAAGCGAGATTGCCTGAACGGCTGCACCTCAACGGCCACCCGGACCACCGGCTGCCCAACACTCTCAACATCGGCATCAAGGGGCTGCAAGGCCAAGACCTTCTCACCATGATCCCCGAAATCGCCGCCGCCACCGGCTCGGCCTGCCATTCGGGTGCCCCGGAGCCCTCACCTGTGCTCTCCGCCATGGGCCAGCCCGCCGATCGCGCCCTTTCGGCCCTGCGACTGTCCCTCGGCCGATGGACCACGCGCGACGACGTGACCGAAGCCTCAAATCTGATCGCCGAAGCAGCCAAGCGCCTCCTGTCCAAGACGATCGAAACCCGATGAGCTTCGCTTCGGATGCCCGAGCTGTTCTGATGGCCGTGGACTGGCGATTTCGGCCGCCGCTGGTATCGGTGGCCATGGCTGAGTGGCGGTGTGGGAGTGTTCGCGGCGGACGATGATCCGGGTGCCGTCAGCCGAGACGGCAAGCTTCGACGCGACCCGGCGGCGTGCACGCGGAAGGTGCCTTCCTGGCGAGCGGCGGAGGCCTTGGCAGACAAGCCACATCGTCCCGGTTCAGAAGGCACTTTCGCCTTCCCGATCAAAATCCGGGGACCGCCGCAAATGAACCGCGAGACTAGGTCTGGCGCTCGAGGCGCTGCTTCAGCGTCGCAAGGTTGGTCGGCATCTCCTTGCGAGCCTCGCGGCGGATGACGAGCGGGACGAGGACCTTCCCGATGCCGTGGCCTTCGAAGTCGATGGCGATGGTCAGGCGGGATCGATCGGCGGTCAGGGACTCGACGGTGACGTCGACGCGGGCCCGGACTGGTCCGTCCATACCGCAGACACCCCAGGTCTTGGGTGGGTCGATGTGCGCGACTTCGGCCGTGATCGAACGTTTGACGAAGCCGATGCGCCGGGTGGTCAGGCATCGCGCGCCCACGCTGGGGGTGCCCGGCTCGTCCATATAACCGGCGACGACGCCCTTCTGCCACTCGGGAAAGCGGGTCGGGTCAGTGGCGTAGGCGAACACGTCCTCCGCGCACCGGTTCACCTCGGTACTTGTGACGATCGACGGCATTCAGCTGCCCTCGATGAACAGTGCGGCGTACCGAGCCAGGTACAGCGGCCATCCGGCGTCGTCGCCGACGCCATCGCCGACGGCCTGCCAGCCGGGGCCGTGACGGTCGATATTGCGGTGCTCCAGCTCTACCCGAGTACGCTGCGGGGTCTCGGCGACGAACCGGACTTCGACCTCGCTGGTGTTGTCCGGATCAGTCTCGATCTGCCACTGGGGGCTGATGTCCCAGCTGAACACAACACGGTCCGGCGGCTCGTAGGCAAGAACGCGTGCCCATCGGCATTCGCTGCCGTCGACACCGCGATCGTAGATGTGACCACCGACCTTCGGTTCGAAGACGGTCTCGGCGATCGCCACACCGAGCAGGTTGTGCTCTGGGGGTTTGAAATCGCCGAACCGCTCGGTGAACACGGTGAAGGCTCGGTCGATTGGTGCCTCAACGATGACCTGCCCGCGAACCACCGTGGTCGCTGCTTGGGTCATGACATCTCCTGTCGGTTGTTCGACGACGTCGTTGTAGCCGGCCAGGGCTCGGTTCCAGAAGGTTTCGAGCTGGTCGTGCAATGCGCTCATACCGACCGGGTTGAGCCGATAGATCCGGCGGGTGCCGACTGCGCGCTCGGTGACCAGTCCCGCGTCCTTCAGCACCTTCAGATGCTGGGACACCGCGGGTCGGCTGACCGGCAACTCTGCGGCAAGCTCGCCGACCGCCTGCGGTCGCTCGGCCAGGCATTCGACGATGGCACGCCTGGTGCGATCCCCCAACACCTCCCATCCATCCCCCGCTTGGTAAGTCACCACGAACGGTAAGCCTAGCCTTACGATATGCTCCTGTCCAGAGTGTCGAGAGCCATGCATGAGAGCGAGTTCATGCATGTGTCGATAGGAGACGGTGGCCGCGATCAGCGCCAGCAGCACGACGGATGCCGACGTGGCCAGGCGCACGAGACGGTCTCCGCACGCTGGGGAGGCCACTCCCCCGCCGGCGGCTCTGGCTCGGTGGCGCCGGACCGTTGCCAGGTGGTCAAGGATGGCGGCATGCCTGTTCTCGGACGGGCTGCCGGGTGGCGGACTTGCCGAGGGTGTCGGCGTCGGCTTTGACGACGTAGACGACGCCGGGCTGCTGGCCGGCCGGACAGGCGACCGTGCCCCAGCCACCCCGACCTGCATCCCGACGAAATCCCCACCGGCCTCGCACTTGAGTAAACGACCCGGCAACGTGATCTCCCCGACTCACCAGTTTGCCCGACCGGTTATTGCCGACACCTCGTTGCGGCGCACCCCTGGATTCACACGTGCCGACATTAAACCGTACGGCACCTGAACTTTCGCTTTCGGGACCGACAACCACTCTGTTGGAAGCAGATCGATCCAATCCAGGAGATTCTAAACGTATAGAAATTCTACCGTTGAGTAGTGATCACCCAGAAGCCTCTCTATAGCTGGACAGTGATGACTTGGGCGATGGCGACTGGACCGACCGAGCGGCATCGATACCGCTGGCAGTGGCCGTGCCCGTCAGGCCGCGGCGATCTTATCGCCGCCCGTAGGCCCTGGTACCAAAGGGGTCTTGCGCCATACGGCGCGGGATCGCTTTCTTATGCCCGCTGTATCCAAAGGCTCGTTCGCGACTGTCTTGGAGCAACGCCAAGTATGGACATGTCGCGTTTTGGGGGTATTTGTCCAGGGGATGGCGTTAGCGGAAGGCGCAGTATGTGGCTATCTGGGCGATAGATTCAATTAGTACCTATTGTCCGGGCGGTGTGACGGTCGATGTCGCCCGATTACCGCTGGCCCCGTGCCGCGCAGGCACGAATTCCAGCCTTCATGGCTCGAATTCTCCAAGGAGGTAGTTCTGTGGGAATTCAGAAGCGCGTGTCGCTCGCCATCTCCGGTCTACTCTTCGCCGGTGCGTCGGCCCTCACATTGGGTGCGGCCGCCCCTGCGGCCGCGGCGTCCACCGCCACGGTCAGCGCACAAAGCGTCAACCTGCCCTCTTGGGGCAACCGGGGCCGCCGGGGCCACCACCGCTGCTTCGAGCGCTTCAACTGCTGCTGCGACGACTTCGGCGACGACTTCGATGACTTCGACGACTGCGACGACTTCGATGACTTCGATGACTTCGACTGATAGCGCGGCGACAGGAGTGGCAGAGGTGACGGCGGCGAACGGGCGGAGGTGATCTGGCCGCTCCCCGCATCGCACGTGCCCAGGGACGGGGGTCCAGCACCGGGAGGTGCGGGCCCCTGTTCGGGGGGCAGCACCGGAGAAAGCGGTTCTCATGCCTCGTCGTCGAGGTCGCGCCATTTCCAGGCTGCGGCGGCCGAGGGCAGCAGGACGGCGGTGCCGAAGGTTCCGAAGAACAGCGGCTTCCAATCGGCCATGTCGAGCACGGGACCGTCGGTGATGGCGATGAGGCCGACGAGGACCAGGCAGCCGACAAGTGCCAGGTAGGCGATCCTGAGAGCCTCGTTGCGCTCCCCCAGTTCCCGTTCGTCGAGGTCAGCGTCGGGGATCTCGGTCAGCTCCTTGGTCACCCGTCGCAGTAGCAGCAGGCCCGCCAGCAGGCCCACCGCGCCGGCGAGTTGCACCAAGGAGGTGGCAAGAGCCTCAGGCGTCATGAAGGCGCTGGTCACTCCGCAGGCGAAGGGGGCCGCGGCGATGAGGGCGAGCGCACGCCGATTCGCGCGGCGTGCGAGCCACCGCGGGACGGGCCGCGCTCGCCGTTGCACCCGTGCGTCCCGGCGGACGGCCTCCAGTATCTCCCGGCGCTGCTCGGGGGTTGCTTCCTTGGCGGCCGCGAGGATCTCACGGTGGTGCTGCATCCGGACCTTTGGAGCCCTGTCGTTCGAGCGGGTCATCACTGTCCTCCGGGGTCTACGGGGCGGTAGAGCTGTCTGGACATCGGTGTGAAGGGGCGTAGCGAGAACACCGCCTCGAACGGGAGCTCGAAGAACTCACAGATCTTCAGCGCCAGTTCGGCGGAGGGGCCGTAGTCGCCGCGCTCCAGGAAGCCGATGGTCTGCGGGTTCACGCCGACGGCGGCGGCCAGCTCGGCCCGGGACACGCCGCGCTCGGCACGGAGCACTGAAAGCCGGTTGTACAGAGACGTTCGCTTGCGTTCGCCTCGCGCAGCCTTGTCCGTCACAGCTGAAGTATTGCGTATTCACAATGTCTAGGCAAGTGCGTCAACACCTACGGCGTTCTCTCTATGGCGACCGGATGCGCGAGCAGCTGGTCGACATGGCGGTGATGACGTTCGTGGTCCCCCAATGGGTTCGTTGATCTAGGTGGGTGCGGCGTCGACGGGCAGGTTGCGTGCGGAGAAGGCGGCCCAGCCGAGGGTGAAGGCGGTGGCGTACAGGACCCCTCCGGCACCCAGGCCGGCGGCAAGGAGGCCGGCGGCGCTGGGCAGGAGGATCTGGCCGGTGCGGTTGCCGACCAGGCGCAGCGACATGGCGCGGCCGCGGAGTCCGGGTGGGGCGGATTCCGCGAGCCAGGACATCGTGAGGGGCTGGCCAACGCCGAGCCCGAAGCCGACGATGACCAGCAGGACGATCAGGTAGCCCAGCGACAGGTCCAGGGGCAGGGCGGCCATGGCGGCTCCGGCGGCCAGGGTGCCGGCGACCAGGAGGCGGCGTCGGCCGAGGCGCGCGGCGAGGCGGCCGAGGAAGAAGCGGGAGACCATCGAGGCGGTGCCGCGGACGGTGAGGAGCAGGCCTATGGTGCCGGAGGCCAGATTGCGTTCGGCGCCGAGGGCCGGCAGGTAGGCCAAGCTGATGTCGACGGCTGCCAGGACGATGCAGCTGGTGGTGAGGGCGCGTAGCAGTCCGGGCAGCCGTAGGAGCGGCCGCAGCCCGTCCGCCTGCGCCGCCGTTGGGGCGGCAGCTCTGCGGGTCTTGGGGAGCGCGGCGGACAGCAGGACGAGGAGGACGGTTCCACCCAGTGACCAGGCGAAGATCTGGCCGGTGTCGGGGATCTTCTGGTTGCCGCCGAACAGCAGGATGAGGGCGGGTCCGAGGGCCTGGCCGAGGGACGCGGCAAAGGTGTAGTGGCCGAAGGCGGTGTCGTAGCCGCCGGGTGCGGAGGTGTTGGCGACCAAGGCCTGCTGGCCGACGACGCAGCCGAGGTGGCCGGTGCCGAGCAGGACGCTCGCGCAGACCAGTCCGGCGCTGTGGTGGCCGAACAGGACGAAGGCGAGGCTGGAGGCGGCCACGCACAGTGCCCCGGCGATGATGACGCGCCGTTCGCCGAGCCGGTCGGTGAGCTGCCCGGCGGGCAGCGCCAGCAGGAGGGGGGCGAAGGCGAAGCTGGCGGCCAGAACGCCGAGGCCCGCGGCGGGCACGTGGAGGTCCAGTGCCCGGTAGGACATGGTCGGCCGGAGCACGAAGGTGATGAGTTGGGTGACCACCGAGTGGGTCAGCAGCACCCAGGTCAGGCGGGTGGGCCTGGTCATGTACGTGGGACCCGCCGTCAGGCGCCGGGAGCCGGGAGGTCGGCGGGAGCCTGCAGGTCGGCGAGCTCGGAGCCGGCGGGTTCGCGGAGTCTCCTGGCGGCCTGGGCGCCGAGGCTGGTGTCGATGTGGCCGCGCATCACTGTGGCGGCGCCTTCGGCGTCCCCGCTGAGCACGCACTCCAGTAGCTGGTCGTGCTCGTGGGCCTTCTGGTCGCGGTCGGCCTGACCGCGGTCGGCCTTGAGGGCGAGCATCCGGTACCGGTCGGCCTTGTCCCACAGCCCGTCGAGAGTCTCGATGAGCAGGTCGTTGTGGGAGGCGCGGTAGATCGCAGCGTGGAAGCGCCGGTGTGCGACGAGCTGCTCGATGGTGGGGTCGCCGGGCAGCGGGGCCAGGTCCTCGATCGAGGCTCGCAGGTCGCGGATGTCGTCCTTGGTGCGCCGTTCGGCGGCCAGGGCCGCGGCCATCGGGTCCAGGGACCGCCGCATTTCCAGCAGGTCGCGGGCCTCTTCGGCGGTGAGGGGGGCGACGCGGGCGTTGCGGTGGGCGTCTAGGGCGACCAGGCCGTCGCTCATGAGCCTGCGCAGCGCCTCCCGCAGCGGGGTGGTGCTGATCCCGATCTCGGTGGCCAGTTTGTTCTGCGCGATCACTCCGCCGGGTTCCAGATACCCGGACAAGATCAGCTCGCGCACCCGCAGGTACGCGTACTCGGCCTTGGTCGCGAACAGTCCCGCCGGCTCACCCACAACGCCCCCATCGTCTTCGCTGACAGTTATAACCTACAGCGCCCCGGCTCGCCGTGCTCACGCGCGTTGCGAGGTGCATGCCAGAGACGCACCGTGAGCTGCGGATATTTCAAGAAAATTACGAAATACATCAGCTCTGTCTTGACGTTATAGCTTATAACGAAGCAAGTGAGCGCCATCATGGACCGAGGAGGAGTGCCCATGTCTGGAGTGTCCAGCCGGCGCACAGGCCGCAGACGTTCGCAGTTCGGAGTGTTGGCCACCGGATTGACGGTGGTGGCGGCCCTTTCGCTGAGTGCGTGCGGCGGCGAGGACGCCCCGCCGCCGAACGCGGTGGCGACGGGCCAGGCCCCGTCGTACTACCCCGCCGACTACGCCCAGGTCATCGAGACCTCCAAGGGCGAGGGCGGCACGCTGAACATCTACTCCAACACCGACCAGGAGAACTGGGCACCGATCTTCCGGGACTTCCAGAAGAAGTACCCGTGGGTCAAGAAGATCTCGGCGAACAACCTCGACAAAGGGCCCACCCTCCTCGGCGTCCGTGCCATCCTCGCCGTCGGCTTCGAACGCATCCACCGCTCCAACCTCGTCGGCATGGGCGTCCTCCCCCTGCAGTTCCTCCCCGGACAAGACGCCGACACCCTCGGCCTCACCGGCGAGGAAACCTACGCCATCCACGGACTGACCACCATCAACAACCGCGAGCTCCCCGACACCCTCACCATCGAAGCGAACACCCTCACCTTCGAAGCCAGGGTCCGCCTCGACACGCCACGCGAAATCGACTACTACCGGCACGGCGGCATCATGCCCTACGTCCTGCGCGGCCTCCTGCCCTCACCTGAGCGCCTTCGCCCCCGGATCCACTGACGCACCCTCGCCCTGGCCCGTCACGCGCTGATGTCCACGCGGTACAGAACATCGGTCGGCTGCAGGCGGACGCCGCGCGGGCGTGGTTCCACTCGTGTCGCGTCGCGGTGCCGGTAGAGCCACATGATGTCGCGGCCGAACGACCACACGAGCACCGCCAGGGCCAGTCCGGTCGCGACCGCCCCGACCGGGCGCGGCAGCACGTCGGCGGCGACCACCATCAGGATGATCCCCTGCAGCGCGGCGACGGTTTTGCGGGTCATGCGCGGCGGCAGTGGGGCCTTCAGCCACGGCAGCGGCCGGCTCGCCACTACGAAGGCGTACCGCATGGCTCCGATCACGAGCACCCAAGCGCCGAGGGACGTGGCGACGAAAACGCTGAGTACCAGGATCAGAAAGGCATCGACCTCCATGTCGAACCGCGCGCCCAGTGAGGACACGGTCCCGGTGCGCCGGGCGACCTGGCCGTCGACGGCGTCCAGGATCAGTGCCACCGCGGTGATGGTGACCAGCAGGCCGATCGGGGCCGGTGCGCGCACGGTGTCCACGACGAGTGCGGTCACACATCCGGTGAGCGTGGCCCTGGTCAGGGTGACGTGGTCGGCCGGGCCGAGCGAGCGCCGACCGCGGCGGCGCAGGGCGGACCTGAGGGTAATGCCGACGGCCACGGCGTACACGACTCCGGCGACCCAGCCCGCGGGGCCGAGGCCGGTGGTCGCGGTCAGCAGGGCGAGCAGGATCAGCTGGGCGACCACCCCGCCGGCAGGTGCCGAGGGGAACCGGTGCGGGTAGGGCGATCGGACCGGCACGCCGGGCGTGCGGGGGCGTCCGAGTCGGGCCGGAGCCACCGTCCCCACCTGCCTGCGGCGCACGATCAAGCTGCTGGAGTGGATCGTCTCACCCCGTGGCAGGCTCACCCGCTCACCCACCGATGGTCGTCGTACCAGCTCAGTTCAGTTATCACGCTCTCTTGTACGAGCGGCTCGGGTGATCGGTTCAATCCCGCCCCAGTCCCGCGAATCCGCTCTTTTCATCACTTCTGTCGCTCTAAGCGAGTGTCGTCCTTGATCGTCGCGTAGGTTTCGGTGCGTTCACTCGGACTTGATGTGACCGCCGGCGTTGGGAGGGGTTGCCGATGGAGAGTTCGGACCGCGCGTTCTGGCTCCGTTCGCCCGGCGAGGGCGAGATCGTGCCCGCCGACCTGCCGTCGCCCGGCGCGGGCGAGGTGCTGGTGCGCACGCTCTACTCCGGGGTGAGCCGGGGCACCGAGGCGCTGGTCTTCCGCGGCGGTGTGCCGGTGAGCCAGTACGAGGCCATGCGGGCACCGTTCCAGGAGGGTGATTTCCCCGGCCCGGTCAAGTACGGCTACCTCAACGTCGGCGTGGTCGAGGAGGGGCCGCCCGGGCTGCGCGGCCGGACCGTGTTCTGCCTCTACCCGCACCAGACCCGGTACGTCGTGCCGGCCGCCGCGGTGACCCCGGTGCCCGCGTCCGTACCCGCCACGCGAGCGGTGCTGGCCGGAACCGTGGAGACCGCGGTGAACGCGGTGTGGGACGCGGCTCCGCTGCTCGGCGACCGGATCGCGGTGGTCGGGGCGGGCATGGTCGGGTGTTGTGTCGCCAAGGTACTGGCGGGGTTCCCGGCGGTACGGCTGCAACTGGTCGACACCGATCCGGCGCGGGCCTCGGTCGCCGCGGCGCTCGGGGTCGATTTCGCCACGCCCGAACAGGCCGCGGGCGAGTGCGACCTGGTCGTGCACGCGAGCGCGACCGAGGCGGGATTGAACCGATCGCTCGAACTGCTCGTACAAGAGGGCGTGGTGCTTGAACTGAGCTGGTACGGCGATCGGCGGGTGAGTCTGCCCCTGGGGGAGGCGTTCCACTCCCGGCGCCTGGTCGTGCGCAGCAGCCAGGTGGGGGCGGTGGCCTCGGCCCGGCGCGGGCGCCGTGACTACGCCGATCGGCTGGCGCTGGCCCTGGAGTTGCTCGCCGATCCCGCGTATGACGCGCTGATCACCAGTGAGTGCCGGTTCGAGGAGCTGCCCGAGGTACTGCCTCGCCTGGCCGGCGGTGAGCTGCCCACCTTGTGCCACCGGGTCGTGTACGGCTCGTAGCAGATCGACATCAATCAGGTATTCGAGCGTGGAGGTCGAGTGTTCAGTCTGACCGTCCGTGATCACGTCATGGTCGCGCACAGCTTCCGCGGAGAGGTCTTCGGGCCTGCGCAACGACTGCACGGAGCGACGTTCGTGGTGGACGCCACGTTCCGGCGTCACGAGCTGGACGCGGACAACATCGTCGTCGACATCGGACTGGCCACCCGCGAGCTTCGGGGGGTGCTCGACGCGCTGAACTACCGCAATCTCGACGACGATCCCGCGTTCGCGGGCGTCAACACCTCGACCGAGTTCCTGGCCAAGGTCGTCGCCGACCGGCTGGCCGAGCGGGTGCACGCGGGTGAGCTCGGTGAGGGCGCCCGCGGACTGGCCGATATCTGCGTCACCCTGCGTGAGTCCCATATCGCCTGGGCGAGTTACGAGCGACCGCTGTGAGCGCCCCGGCGCCGACGTTCGTCCTGCCGGGCGACGTCGACGACGTGACGGTGCCGAGCGGCGGCAACACCTACGACCGCCGTACCTGCCAGGCCCTGGCGGCGGCGGGACGGCCCGTGCGCGAGGTCGCCGTCGCGGGGACCTGGCCGCGGCCGGACACCTCCGCCCGTGACCGGCTGACCCGCGTCCTGGCGGAGCTCCCCGAGGGCACCGTCACGGTGCTCGACGGGCTGGTCGCCTGCGGAGTGCCGGAGGTCGTCGTCCCGCAGGCGCGCCGGCTACGGCTCGCGGTGCTGGTGCATCTGCCCCTGGCCAGTGAGACCGGGTCGGCTCCCGCCTCGGCGGCGGAGTTGGACGCCCGCGAGCGAGAGACCCTGCAGGCGGCCGGCGCGGTCGTGGCGACCAGCGCGTGGACCGCGCGCCGGCTCGTCGCGCACCACGGGCTCGCCGCGGACCGGGTCCATGTCGTGCCGCCCGGCACCGATCCCGCCCCGCTCGCCCCCGGCACGGATGGCCGATCGCGGCTTGTGTGCGTAGCCGCCGTGACTCCGCGCAAGGGGCAGGACCTGCTCGTCGAGGCGCTGGCCGCCATCGTCGACCTGCCCTGGAGCTGCGAATGCGTCGGCCCGGTGCGCCGGGACCCCGCGTACGCCGAGCGGCTGCGCGGGCTGATCGAACGGCGCGGCCTCGGCGACCGGATCACGCTCGCCGGCCCGCGGACCGGCGAGGATCTGGAAGGCGGCTACGCCGCGGCCGACCTGGCGGTGCTGCCGTCGCGCGCCGAGCCGTACGGCATGGTCGTGACCGAGGCGCTGGCGCGCGGAATCCCGGTGCTGGCCACGGCCGTGGACGGAGTGCCGGAAACGCTCGGGAGGGCGTCGGACGGGAGCGTGCCGGGGATCCTGGTGCCGCCCGGGGACCCGACGGCACTCGCCGGGGCGTTGCGACGCTGGTCCGCCGACCCCGGACTGCGCCGCCGCCTCAGGGCGTCGGCACACCTTCGCCGTGGTGCCCTGGACGGCTGGGACACCACGGCACGGCAATGGGCGGACGTGCTGGGCCGTCTGCAGCGGATGTCCTGGAGCCTGCGGTGAGTGGGCCCGGAGCGACCTCGTACGCCCCGGAGTGGCTGGAACTGCGTGAGGACGCGGATGCCGCCGCCCGCTCGGCCGAGCTCGCCGACCTGCTGCTCCCGTCCCTGGAGGGCCCGCTGGTCATCCGGGACCTCGGCTGTGGCACCGGCTCGATGGGGCGCTGGCTGGCCGGCCGGCTGCCCGGCCCGCAACGCTGGATCCTGCACGACCGTGATCCCGGCCTGCTCGCCCGGGCCGCCACCGGCCTGTCCGGTACGGCTCCCGACGGCGGCTCGGTCATGGTCGTGCTCGAGCAGGGTGACATCACCGGCCTCCGTGCGACCGAT
Organism: Actinomadura alba; assembly: GCF_014323705.1. Taxonomy (GTDB): domain Bacteria; phylum Actinomycetota; class Actinomycetes; order Streptosporangiales; family Streptosporangiaceae; genus Actinomadura_C; species Actinomadura_C alba. The sequence goes on along the minus strand of NZ_JABVEC010000038.1, from coordinate 33,654 downwards.
CTCGCCGGCACGTCGCTGGTGACCGCCTCCGCGCTACTGGACCTGCTCACCGCCGACGAGGTGGCCGGACTGGCCGCAGCGTGCGCGGAGGCCGGATGCCCGGCGCTTCTGGCGCTCTCCGTGATCGGGCGCGTCGAGTTCGCCCCGGCCGACCCGCTCGACGCCGAGTTCGCCGCCGCGTTCGACGACCACCAACGTCGTGACACGGGTGGCCGCCGGCTGCTCGGCCCGGACGCGGTCGACGCCGCCGCGACGGCCTTCGAGCGGTACGGCGCGGCGGTGCACCGCCGTTCCAGCCCTTGGCGGCTCGGCCCGGAGCAGGCCGCGCTCACCGCGCAATGGCTCCAGGGCTGGGTCGCGGCCGCTGCCGAGCAGCGACCGGACCTCGCTCCCCTGGCGGACGCCTACCTGCGCCGGCGGCTGGACGCCTGCGCGGCGGCCGTGCTGCGGGTCGTGATCGGCCACGAAGACCTGCTCGCGCTCCCGGCCGGTGGGTGATCCGTGAAGGGTGTGGTCTGGGCTTGGCTGCGGCTGCTCATCGGCGTGGGCATCATCGGCGTGCTCCTGTGGCGGCTCGGCACCCGGGCGTTCCTGGACGGGCTGCGCGTCATCGACGTCCGCGAGGTGTCGGCCGCACTCGCGATAGGCCTGGCCACGACGGTGTTCAGCGCCTGGCGCTGGCGCCTCGTGGCACAGCGGCTCGGCCTCCGGCTGCCCCTGCGGAAGGGCGTCGCGGACTACTACGGGGCGCTGTTCCTCAACGCGGTGCTGCCCGCGGGCGTCCTCGGCGACGTCCACCGTGCGGTGCGGCACGGACGGCAGGAGGGCGATGTCGGCCGCGGCGTCCGGGCGGTGGTCCTCGAGCGGGTCGCGGGTCAGGTGGTGGTCGTCGCCGTCGCGGTGCCGGTGCTGCTGGCCCGGCCGACCGTGGTCCCGGCGCCCTACCGCGACGTCGTCACCGTCACCGGGGCTGTGGTGGTGGTGCTTGCGATCGCCGTGACGGCCGTCGCGGTCATGGCCCCGAAGCGCTGGGCGCGAAGCGGCTCGAAATGGCGCCGCGCGTCCGCCGTCTCCCTCGATGACCTCCGGCGCGGCCTGCTCGCCCGCGACGTCTGGCCGGGTGTCGTGCTCCTGTCGCTGATGACCTTCGCCGGGCACCTCGCCCTCTTCCTGGTCGCCGCCCGTGCGGCGGGATCGGCCGCGCCGGTCACCGGGTTGCTGCCGCTGATGGTGCTGACACTGCTGGCCATGGTGTTGCCGGTGAACGTCGGCGGTTGGGGACCGCGCGAAGGCGTGGCGGCGCTGGCGTTCGGCGCGGCCGGGCTGGGCGCCGCGCAGGGCCTTACGACCGCCGTGGTGTACGGGGTGCTCGCGCTGGTCGCGAGCCTGCCCGGTGCCGCGGTGCTGTTGCGTCCGCACCTCGCGTGGACGCGGTCCGAACGTCCGGCGTCCCACCGAATCGCGCACCATCAGCGCGGACCAAGGCCGTACGGCAACAGTGCACACCGGCCGGAACGGCACACACCACTCTTGTGGTCGGCCGATACGCACGCAGGATGAGGAAAAGGAAGGTGCATGTCGAAAGCTGATGTGGCGCTGGACGTTCCGGCGCAGTCGACCATCGAGCGCGTGGTGAACACCCGGCTGTCCACCTCGTACGGGGAGCTCCGTGCGATCGGGTATCTGGACTGCGGGAACGCCCGCGAACAAGTGGCGCTGGTGCACGGCGACGTCACCGGGCAGGACGTGATCACCCGAGTGCATTCCGAATGCCTGACCGGCGACGTCTTCGGCTCCACCCATTGCGAGTGCGGTGACCAGCTGTCGGCGGCTCTACGGACGATCGTCGCGGAAGGTGCAGGCGTGCTCGTCTACCTGCAGGGACACGAAGGGCGGGGCATCGGGCTGCTGTCGAAGCTGAAGGCCATGCGGCTACAGGACGAGGGCCTCGACACCGTCGAGGCGAATCTCGCGCTGGGGCTGCCGGTCGACGCGCGGGACTACCGCGTAGCCGCGGAGATCCTGCACGACCTCGGCGTACGCTCGGTGCGGTTGCTGTCGAACAACCCGCGGAAGCTGGAGGCACTGCGGCGTTACGGCGTCCAGGTCAGCGAACAGGTCCCGTTGCTGATCCGGCCGAACGAGGAGAACCTGCGCTACCTGCGCACCAAACAGGAACGGCTCGGCCACAGCCTCCCGCACCTGGACGACGTCCTCGGTCAGCCCAGTACCGACAGCGTCTCGCCGAACGACCCGACCAGACTCGCGAGCGCGTCCCGGCCCTTCTCCGCCGATGCCAACGAGGGACGGCCCACCACACCGGATTCGGTATAGGCGGCCATGCCGAGGGTGAGCAGATGTTCCCGGTCGGCAGCGAGATGATCACTCGAGGCGTATCCCGGGCGTACCAGGTCCGGGTGCGCGTGCAGCAGCAGGCTGGTCTCCAGCTCCCCCGCGTGCATGTCGTCATCGGCCGACGTCACGATCCCCGCCGCGCTTCGCGCCTTCGCCCAGGCCTCCACCGAAGGGAAGAGCGCCATGCGGCGGCCGGCCGGCCCGGCCTCCTGAACCACGTTGGACAGTACGTAGTTTCCGCCGTGCCCGTTGACCAGCACGAGCCTGTCAACGCCGGACCGGTGCAGCGAGTCCGCGACGTCGCGTACGACCGCGGACAACGTGGTGGCGGAGATGCTCACCGTCCCGGTCCAGGCCGCGTGCTCGTGGGAGCAGGAGATCGTGATCGGTGGCAGGTGCAGGACCGGGTAGACGGCGCTGATCGCCCTCGTGATCGTGACCGCGATCACCGTGTCGGTCGCCAGCGGCAGGAAGGCGCCGTGCTGCTCGAAACTGCCGATCGGCAGCACCGCCACCCGCGCACCCCGGTCCCGTTCCTCGGCCGTGGTGCTCAGCGGAAGAAGCGATCCCTCGAACGCGGTCATTGCCGGTCCTTTCCGGGTTCCTGGTCCCAACGGGAGTGCGACGGTGAGGTCGTCACGGAAGTCTGCCACCTCCGACAACTCGCGACCGACGGTGGCCGACGTGCCGAGTACGGTCCGCCACCCTTGAACCGCCGCAGGCAGCGGCCCGTATGTACAGTCGGCGGCCGGCGCTTCTCCGCGGCCCGGGCCGGCGTTCGCCGCAGTGACCACCATCACCGGGCTGCGCATGGAGGAAGGGCGTTGTGGCCGTGTCGTTCATCAGACGTTTTCTTCGGTCGCCGGCTCAGAACGGGACGGCCGTGGAGGGCGACCCCACGGGCGACCACGCTGACGGCCCCCGAGTGCGGCGGACGGTCACGGCGCGGGTGATCACCGCCCTCGCCTGCCTGCTCGTGCTGTTCGCCCTCATCGCTCCGAACGAGGTCGGTCGTCTCACGCCTGGGGCGTTCGTGCGCATCCCCTTGGAGGGAATTCTTGGTGTCGCCCTGGTCCTCGTGCTGCCGGGGGGCGCGAGGCGGGTGGCGGCGGCCTTTCTCGGAGTGGGCTTCGGCCTTCTGGCCATCGTGAAGGTTGTCGACATCGGCTTCTACGCGGTTCTCGGCCGGCCGTTCGACCTCGTGTTCGACTGGCCTCTTGCCGCGAACGCCATGGAGTTCCTCACGACGTCGGTCGGCCGGGTCGGCGCGATCGGTTCAACGGTCGCGGCCGCCGTCCTCGCCTGCGCCGTGCTCGTCCTCATGGCGCTGTCACTCCTGCGCCTGAGCCGCCTCGTGGTCCGGCACAACACCACCGCGGCCCGCGCTGCCGCGGTGCTCGGGGTCGCCTGGCTCACCTGCGCGGTGCTCGGCGCGCAGATCGTCCCAGGCTCGCCGGTCGCCGTCGTCGCCTTCGACCGCTCGCTCCAGGTACGCACGAGCCTGCATGACCGCAAGGTGTTCGCCGCGGAAGCCGCCGTCGACGCCTTCCGCGACACTCCCGGCAACGAACTACTGACCGCGCTGCGCGGCAAGGACGTCGTCCTCGCCTTCGTCGAGAGCTACGGGCGCGACGCGGTCGAGAATCCGCGGTTCGCACCGCAGGTCGGTGCGGTGCTCGACGCCGGGAACCGGCGGCTGCGCGCGGCCGGATTCGACTCCCGGAGCGCCTTCCTCACCTCACCGACGTCCGGCGGCGGCAGCTGGCTGGCCCACGGCACGCTTCTCTCCGGCCTGTGGGTCGACAACCAGCAGCGCTACCAGAACCTCGTCAAGAGCGACCGCCTGACCCTCAACGGCGCCTTCCGCCGCGCGGGCTGGCGGACGGTCGGCGTCATGCCGGGCATCACCCGTGCCTGGCCGGAGGGCGAGTTCTTCGGCTACGACCGGGTCTACGACCGCTGGAACCTCGGATATCTTGGCCCGCGCTTCAACTGGGGCACCCCGCCCGACCAGTACACCCTGTCGGCCTTCCAACGTTTCGAGCGCGCGACGCCGCGTCGCGCCCGGGTGATGGCGGAGATCCCCATGGTCACGAGTCACGCGCCCTGGGCGCCCACCCCCCGGCTCATCGACTGGAAGGACGTCGGTGACGGTTCGGTCTTCGACGGCATGCCCGCGACCGGCTCCCAGCCCGACGGCGTGTGGCGCGACCCCGCCCGGGTACGCGCCGCCTACCGGGGTTCCATCGAGTACTCGCTGAACACCCTCATCTCCTACCTGGAGACCTACGGCAACGACGATCTCGTGCTCATCTTTCTCGGCGACCATCAGGCCGCCCCGATCGTCACCGGGCACGGCGCCGGCCACGATGCGCCGATCACGATCGTCGCCCGGGACCGGAGCGTTCTGGACCGGATCTCCGGGTGGGGCTGGCAGGACGGTCTGAAGCCCGGCCCGAAGGCCCCGGTCTGGCGGATGAGCGCGTTCCGCGACCGGTTCCTGACCGCCTTCGGTTCGCAGGCCGGCCCCACTCGGTCCCCGGCCGGAAGGACATCATCCGCAAGTTCGCCACTTTCTCATGGAAGTCGATCTGCAGTCCGCTGACCTCGGCGCCGGTGATGGACGGCGGCTGCCCTTTGCCGGCACTGGAGGCTTATCGCACTGCACGCCGGCATCTGGCCGAGGAACTGGGCATCGACCCAGGTGAAGAACTCCAGACACTGCAGGCGGAAATCCGCTAAGGGCAATGGCAAGTTCAGCCCGCATGACTTTGACATAATTGTCAATCTTACCTGCCGCAATTCGCGTCAAGTGACGGGAACATTGGGCCATGAACGGCCGGGAAACCACCCCACCCGCCTTCCTGACTGCGCTGTTCACGGTATCCGTGCTCATCGCCGATCTTTCCTCGAAAAGAACGTCGGCGACCCCGAACTCGCCGTGCGGCCAGATGGCAATCAAACTATTGCCTCTCACGGTGAGAAAACGACGAAGCCATAGGCGACGACGGCGCGGTGCTTCCCGACTTCCGGACCGAGAGAAAGGAAGCCGATGGCCCGCATGCGCGCGGCGCTGACCGCGCTCGCCCTGGTCGTGGGATTCTTCGTCGCACAACCGGCGCAACCCGCTGTCGCGGCGCCGAACTTCAAGGCGCCGTACCCCTGTGGGCAGAGATGGACCTACAGCCACCATTCGGCGGAGGTACGGCTCGCACTGGATTTCGTCCGTGCCGACGGCGGCTCGACCGCCGGCACGCCGGTGCTGGCCTCCGCGCCGGGCACCGCCTACAACTACTACCAGGCCGGCGGCGCCGGAAACTACGTCGTCATCGACCATGGCGGCGGCTGGAAGACGTACTACTTCCACCTCGCCTCATTCGGTGTCGGCAACGGGTCTTACGTAGCACAGGGCCGGTCGATCGGGGCGACAGGCTCGACCGGCAACAGCACCGGCGCGCACATCCACTACGAGCAGCTCTACAACGGAGCCGGGCAGACCATTGTGATCAACGGCCAGTCGCTCGCGCCGTACCCGGGCTCGTACAACCAGAGGTACCTCACCAGCGACAACGGCTGCGGCACCGCAAAGTACTGGGTCGACACGTTCGCCAACGCGACCGGCTACCGGAACGCGAACACGAACGACCCTCAGGGCGTGCTCTACGCCGGCACCAACTACGTGTACTGCAAGGTCTGGGGCGCCGAAGTCCGCGTCGGCTCGCAGTACAACCACTGGTGGCTGAAGACCGACCTCGATGTGACCTATCCCGGCAAGAACGGCAGGGGGGCCTACGTGTCCGCCTACTACCTGTCGAGATGGGGCAATGACGAGGCCAGGGACAACAACGGCACCGTCATACCGAACTGCTGACCGTTGCGCGGCACTGACCTGCGGTACGTCAAAGCGCCGCAGGTCAGCCCATGTTCGGAACTACTTTGACACGGTAGAAATCCGATTTTAATATCGCCCACCACACATCCCCACGTCGGAACCCGGGTTCCGACGTGGCGATCTTTGTTCGCGCGGCGGATCGGGAGCGCGCGTGGGCGTTCGCAGGGCTGTCAGGATGCCCTGCGATACTCGCCACCCGGCTCACGTACATCCGGAAGGCTTCGAGCAGGCACGGCCACGTTCACGACCAGCCGCACCATCGCCACGGTCACCGCGCTCTTCCTGCCGTCGGTTCCGTAGGCGGGCGCAAGCGGTCGGCCTTGCGAAGGAAGAGGTACAGCCTCACCACACGACGCAAAGCTCGTGGAGTGCGAGAGACGATCTGCTCTCCCGCGACTTCCACTCGGCCGGTTGCCGGCCCGAGGGTGCGCATCGCCAGGTCCTCATCGAAGCGGAGTGGGCCGAGGCCTTCGCCTCCCTCTTGGACGGCGAGAGTCCTGCCGATGCAACTGAGGGCGAGCTGTGGACAAGTTCGTCGGGGCGGATCTGGCCATCCGGCCGACTGCCGGCCACCACATCCCTGCCGGTCCGGCTGCACCGATGGCCGGTTCCGTACAACGACGTATGACCGGGCACCCACTTTCCGTACTGCGATCTCCGTCGCCGGCGGTCATGATGACGCTTTTCCGCGAGCGAGCGCACCTTCAGGGTGGTCCGGTGCCCGATCGTCCGGATGTCCGGCTGCCGTGCCGGTCGCGAGCCCGGCGCCAATGACGGCGACGACGGCTAGAAGTGAGAAGGCGGCGGGGTAGCCGTCGAGATGGGCGGCGAACAGCGCCCCGGACGCCGGGGCGAGCGCGATGGCGATGCCGGCCGGGGCGATGGCGATCGCATTGAGGGTGGCGAAATGGTGGATGCCCCAGCGATCGCTGACGGCGGTGGCCTGGATCAGCGTGTACGCCCCACGGACGGCACCCGCGACAACGGTCGCCGCGATCAGCAGCGGGAGGGGGCCGGGGATCGCGGCGAGCGCCGCGATGCTGACGGCACCGGCGGCCAGTATGGCCGTGGTACGAGCCCGGGGACTCGTCTTTCGGGTCAGGACGGGGTAGGCGAGGCGCCCGAGTAGTTGCCCGGCGCCACAGAGGCCGAGAGCGATTGCGGCGGTGGTGGTGCTGATTCCACGGCTGATGAAAAGGGGCACCAGGTTGGTGGTGGCGGCGTAGAGCCCGAAACCGGCCAGGCACATCGCGGCGGCCAAGAGCAGGAACGCTCGGCTGGGCACCACGTCGCGGACGCGGGCGGTGGACTGTGCTCGCGATCGCACGGACGCCGTGGGCCAGGGCGGGATCAAGCAGAAGATGTGCAGTGGGAAGGTCACCGCGCCCAGGAGCACGGCCAGCACCAGGTAGGTCGCCCGCCAGCCCAGGTGGGTGACGAGCAGGGCGGTCAACGGCGCGTACACGGTGCTGGCCAGCCCGGCGACCAGTGACAGGGTGGTCAGAGCCCGCATCCGGTCAGGGCCGTACCAGCGGGTGAGGGCGGCGAAGGCCGGCGGGTAGAGCAGCATCGACTGGGCCAGCCCGGTCAGCACCCATGCGAGCGCGAACCACGGAAGGCTCGGCGCGGCGGCCACCGCCACGAGTGCGCCGGTCCCCAGCACCGACCCGGTGGTCATCACCTTGCGAGGGCCGTGCCGATCCAGAAGCCGGCCGACCGGCACACCGGCCGCCGCACTGGTGAGCAGACCTAACGAGAACGCGCCCATCGCCGCCGTTGCCGACCAACCCGTGTCGTGCGTCACTTCGGTCAGCGCCACCTGGAAGGAGTAGTAGAGGATTCCCCAGCTGGTGATCTCGGTGACGCACAGGGCGGCAAGGGCCCGCCTCGCTTGTCCGGCGGCTGCCGGCGCGGGCGCCTGGACGCTCCCCTCGTCCCGGCTCATCCGTTCTGGCCCGCGGTCAGGACTCGCTGCATCAGCAGCGTGTCGATCCAGCGGCCGTGCTTGTACCCGACACTCGTGAGCCGGCCCACATGGTTGAAGCCGAAGCGACGGTGGAGAACGGCCGACGTGTCGCTTCCGGTGTCGGCGATGACAGCGATCATCTGCCGTGCACCGGCCTGGGCACACCGGGTCAGCAACGCGCCCAGCAGGGCGCTGCCCACTCCCCGGCCGACCCGATCAGGTGACAGGTAGATCGTGTCCTCCAGGGTGTACCGGTAGGCCGGCTTGGAACGCCAGGGGCGGGCATGGGCATACCCGGCGACCTCGCCGGACACCTCGGCGACCAGGAAGGGGAGCTCCTGACCGGCGAAGTGGTCGAACCTCCGCTGCCAGTCGGCGACCGTCGGCGGGGTCTCCTCGAACGTGATCACGGTGTGGGTGACGTAGTGGGCGTAGACGTCTGCCACGGCCCCGAGGTCTGCGGAGGTCGCCGGGCGGATCGTGGCTTCTGAGACCGGCACGAACGCTCATTTCTCTATAGCGAAAATAAGTGGCATTATAGAGGAATGTTGGATCTCGAAGCACTGGGCAGGCGGATCCACGCATTGCGGCGCGATCAGTCCTTGACGCTTCAGCGGCTGGCCGAGGTGGCGGACGTGAGCGTGAGCATGCTCTCTTCGGTCGAGCGCGGTCAGAAGGCACCAACGGTCCTGGTGCTCGCCCGCATCGCGGACGGGCTCGGCGTCTCACTTTCCCACCTCGTGGCCCAACCCGACGACAACCGCATCATCGTGCGCCGCGCCGCCGACCAGGACAGCGTCGATGAACCCGGCGGGTGGCGGAGGGTGATCCTCACACCGGTCGTGCCCGGCGTGAACTTCGAATGGATCCGCTCCACCCTGCCGCCGGACTGCGACGCCGGCCGGTACCCGGCGTACGCCCCGGGCTCCCACGAGTACGTCGTCGTCGAGTCCGGGACGCTCCGGCTGACCATCGCGGACAGGTCCGTCGACTTGAAAAAGGGAGACTCGGCGTACTTCGCCGCCGACGTCACCCACGCCTACGCCAATCCCGGCCGTGGGCCGTGCACGTATTACGTCGCCGCGCTCATCATGCGCCCCCGCACAGCCCGGCCGCCCGCCTGAGGATCGGCGCCCGGACGAAGCATGATCAACCTCAGCCGGCCAGCGGCGCTGCGCCCAGACTTACCTTGTACGATATGGCGCTGAGGAGGGTTGATGTAAGTGACCGCCCGAAACGAGCGGAAACCCGAGCCCCGAATCCCGTTGAGCAGAGAGCGGGTGCTACGGGCCGCGGTCGACGTCGCCGACCAAGGTGGCATCGAGTCGCTGACGATGCGCCGGCTCGCGGAAGAGCTCGGGGCCGAGGCGATGTCCCTCTACTACCACGTGGCCAACAAGGAAGAGGTCCTGGACGGCATCGCCGATGTCATCGCCACGGAGATCAATGACGTCGTCGACCAGATCGATGCGCCCTCCAAGGGACCCGACTGGAAGAAGGCCGTGCGCCAGAGGATCCTGTCCGCTCGCGAGGTCCTCCTTCGCCACCCCTGGGCGCCTGGCGTCTTCGACACGCGCACCAACCTGAGCCCGGCGGTGGTGCAGTACATCGATGCACTGGTCGGGCTCATGCGAGACGGTGGCTTCTCGAACGACCTGGCGCACCACGCGCTGCATGCCCTGGGGAGCCGGGCCCTGGGTTTCACCCATGAGTTGTTCGATCCGAGCGACGGAGCCGGTGACGAGGGAGGCGCGGCCATGCTCGAGATGGCCGACCGACTCCCCCACCTCGTCGGCATGATGATGGAGGTCGCCCATGACGACCCCGATTCCACGTTGGGTTGGTGCGACGACCAGTTCGAGTTCGAGTTCGGGCTCGATCTGATCCTCGACGGTCTCGACAGGATACGCGAGACGGCCTGACCTCCCCCGTTTCCGATCGTCCATCGCGCGCGACGACGAACGGGCCCGCCGGCACGACCGGCGACTGCTGAACCACCCGCGCAACGACCTGGTCACCACCATCCCTTGACTGCCTTACGCCGTACGATTACCTTACGACGTACGACTTACGGCGTACGAAAGCGAAGAGCGTTCCGCGAGGGAGGAAGAGGCCCCATGTATCCACGACCGAATCACCGGCTCCGTCCGCAGTGCGGTGATCATGCGAATGACCTCGTCCGCATCTGCCACATGCACACCGGCCACCCGCGATGGATCAGGGGAATGTGATGAAGGCGTTCGTCCTGCGCTCGTACGGCTCACCCGAGGTCCTGGATCTCACCGACATCGACAAGCCCGTGCCCGGCGACGACGAGGTGCTGGTGCGGGTGCGCGCCACCTCCGTACAGCCCTATGACTGGCACCACATGAGAGGCGAGCCGTACATCGCGCGGCTGATGCCGGGCGGCCCCGGGCTGCGCAAGCCGAGGTTCGGCATCCTGGGCTCCGACATGGCGGGTGAGGTGGAGGCGGTCGGCAAGAACGTGACGGGGTTCCGTCCCGGCGACGAGGTGTTCGCGCAACTCGAGCACGGCGGATTCGCCGAGTACGTGTGCGTCGGGGAAGACGAACTGGCACCGAAACCGAAGAACCTCTCGTTCGAGCAGGCGGCGGCGGTACCGCTGGCGGCCAACACCGCCCTGCTGGGCCTGCGCGACCAGGGACGAATCCAGCCGGGGCAGAAGGTCCTCATCAACGGGGCTTCGGGAGGCGTGGGTACGTTCGCCGTCCAGATCGCCCGGGCGTTCGGCGCGGAGGTCACCGGCGTCTGCAGCACGCGCAACGTGGACCTGGTCCGATCGCTCGGCGCAACCGAGGTCATCGACTACACCACAGCGGACTTCACGCGGAATGGCCGGCGCTACGAACTTCTGCTCGACGTCGCGGGAAGCCGATCGGGATCGGCATGCCGGCGGGTGCTGACACGCAAAGGGACCTACGTCGCCGTCGGTGGGCCGGCCGGTCGATGGCTACAACCCGCAGGTCACGTGTTCGCGTCGCTCGCGGCGTCGCCGTTCGTGTCCCAGAGACTGGCCATGGCGGACGTGGTCCGATGCAAGGAGAAAAAACAGAACCTGATGACGCTGACGCGGCTCATTGAGGACGGCAGGATCACTCCGGTCATCGACCGGCGTTTCGCATTCGACGAGATCCCGGCGGCCGTCGAATACCAGGAAGCGGGTCACGTCCCGGGAAAGGTCGTCATCACGGTCTGAGACCGTGCCAACGCCTCGAGGACTCCCGTGGCGCGGTCGACGTGGCGCCGGGCCGGATGCCGGGTCATTGGCGTTGCGGCGCGGCGGCCGCCGGTTTCTCTCGCTGCTCGGCACCACCGACGTCCTCCAGCAGGTCCTGTGCTTTGCGGTCGACGACCTGTGTGAACGCCTGCTGTGCGTACCCGAAGACCACGGCCCAGCCGATGATCTGGGCCGAGCTGTCGAGCGCGCTCAGCCCCGGGACGAAGTTGCCGCGCATCAGGATCAGGCCGAGCAGCGCGGTCAGCGCCCCGAGCGGCAGCTTCAGAAGTGCGAGCGCGGCGGGCAGGCTGTACGGCGTGCTCGTGCCGCGGACCTTGCGGAGCGCGGTGGCCGTGGCGACGGCCGCGGCGAGGAGTCCGAGGAACTCGATCAGCGGGACGTCCCATGGGTCCACCGTGTCGGCGACCACGTCATCGACGTCCGCCTGCGCCGGGAGCGCGGACTCCCGCGTAGGGCAGACGATCCTTCGCGTTTGGGCCTGGGACTGTGCGACCTGCACCGGATGGAAGCACACCGGGAGCTTCTCCGGCGCCGCCACTCCGATCACGCAGACACCCGTCGCCAGCACGAGGAGCACGCCCGCGAAGATCAGCAGGAGGTTGCGGAAGCTCCGCACCCGCATCTGCTCGTTGCGGGCCTCGGCCATCGAGCCCTGCACCGCGGCGACCAGCCGTTCCCGGTCGACCGGCGACATCTGCCGGGCGCCGGCCGGGGCGGCGGCCGCGGAACCGCGCCCGCGTCGGGTGCCGACGGCGGTACGGGGCGTCGCGTCCCCGCCGGCGGGGACGTCGGTCGCCCGCACGCCGATGCCCTCCGCCTCGAGCACCTTTTCCGCGCTTTGGCAGCGCGGATCGCTGGGCAGCAGGTGACGTCGGATGTAGACGACGAGGGCCGCCGTCTGGCCACGTACGTACCCGAGCGGAGCCGCCCGCAGCACGAGCACCTCGGCCGCGTCGAGATGAGCGTGCACCCGCTGCACCGCGGCGCCGGTCAGCGCCCCGCCGATCCGCCGCCGTTGCGCGGCTTGGTGCGCGTGCGCGAGTTCGGTCTCGGCATCGGTGAGGAGCTTGGCGGCCTCGGCGTCCAGTCCCTCACGGAACCGCAAGGAGCCGGTCAGAGCGCGCAACTCACAGATCCGGGCCAGTGCCTCCTCGCGCCAGGACGAGGTGAACTTCACCGGCTGGAAATCGACCGCCACCGCCTGCGCCCGGTCCGGCTCGCGCTCGCTGCTCATCACGTTCCGAGGTTCCACCGGTACGGGGCCTGTGGCCAGAGGGCAGGACACGCTGTCAGCTTCCGGCCAGGGAATGTGACGCTCACACCGGCGGGGTGGGCACCACACAAGTGATCACCGCAGCCGGTCCGCCATCTCGCGGGCCGCCGCGACGAGCCGCTCCCGGAGCTCCGCCAACTTGACGGCGTCTCAGGGTTTGCGGGCGACGGCGCCGTAGGCGTCCAAGCGCTCCGCCGCACCGATGCCGGCGATCTCGCGCCGCCACTCGGGGATGGGCACCAGGCCGGGCTCGACCATCTCGAGGCCGTCGAAGAACCGGGCGAGCTGTTCGGGGCTGCGGAGCACGTAGGGGACGCCGCCGCTCTCCACGAGCTTCTCACCGCCCTCGACCACGGCCTCGCCGGTGTCGGTGCCGTCCCAGGCCACCAGGTGGCTGCCGGAGGGGACCGCGGCCATCACGGTGCCCAGAATCGAGCGGATCCGCTCGAAATCGGGCTCGTAGCCGAGCACGCCCATGAACATGACCGCGACCGGCAGGTTCAGGTTCAGCACGTTCGCCGCGTCGGCGACGATCTGCTCTGGATCGTGGTAGTCGGCGTCCACATAAGTGGTCACCCCCTCAGGGGTGGTATTGACCAGCAGAGCACGAGCGTGCAACAGCACCAGCGGATCGTTGTCGACATAAACGATCTTGGAGTCCGGTGCGACCTGCTGGGCGACCTCATGGGTGTTCTGCATCGTCGGCAGACCGGTGCCGATGTCCAGGAACTGCCGGACCCCTGCCTCGGCCGCCAGATACCGCACAGCCCGGATCAGAAAATGACGCGACTCCCGCGCCATCGTCACGATTTCCGGATACACCTGCGCCACAGCATCCCCGGCCGCACGATCAGCGGCGTAGTTGTCCTTACCGCCCATCCAGTAATTCCAGATCCGCGCCGCGTGCGGAGTCTCGACATCGATCGCGGGAGACCTCTGCCCGGCCGACACAGAACGCTGAAGATCATCTGTCATCTCGGTCCCCTTGTCACAGCCGTACCGGACGTCACACGGGTGATCTTAGAGTGCCTCCCGGAACGGCGGGGCCGAGTCGGAACTTCTCATTCCGGTCGGGGATCCCAGCGGAACCGACGCACGGCGACCATTGCCCCGACAGCCCCCCAGGCGAGCAGCACACCGAGGTTGCGCCAGTCGAAACCGGTGTGCTGGGCGAAGGGCCCGAGAAGGGCCTCGTTAAACGGCCGTACCGGAAGCGCGCCGGAGATGCGGTTCAGCACGCCGGAGTGAATCGGGAAGTACGTGCCGGAGATGAAAACGAGCGGGAACAGGATGACCTGTACGACCGATGGCGCGGCCTCGGAATTGCGGATCAGGGAGGCCACCGCGACGCCCAGCGCGCAGAAAGCGGCCGCTCCGAGCACAAGGGTCACGGCGATCGCGGGCAGCTGGGCGGGAGAGGGGAATGGCACTCCGAAGAGGCCGCCGACACCGACGATGAGGGCGACGTCCACGACACTGACCACCACGCAGTGCGCCAGAAGCCCGAGGAAGTACATCCATGCCGGCAGCGGCGTCGCCCGCACCCGCTTGAGGATCCCGTTCTGACGCCGCATCGCGAGCACGATCGCGAGCTGGCTGTAACAGGAGCCCAGCACGGACACGGCTGCGATCGTGGGCACGTAGTACTCCAGGGCCGACAGGCCGTAGAAGTACGAGTCCTCATCACCTCCGGCGAACATCGCACCGAAGATCGTGATGATCACGACCGGGAACACGAACGTGAAGAACGCGCTCTGCGGGTTGCGCCAGAACGACAGCTGCTCGTACCGGATCTGGTGCCACAACAGGGCGAGGTCACGGTGCCAGGCCCGGTGGGTGGCGGTGCTCACCGCGTACTCCTTCGCGTGTTGTGTTCCGGTGCGCCGTGCTCGGTCAGGCGCAGGTAGACGTCCTCGAGGCTCGGCCGGTCGACCGTGAGCCGGTCGAGCACCATGCCGTGCCGCAGGGCCCAGCCGGTCAGCTCGTGCAGCGCTTCCGTCGGCTTTCTCGTCTCCACGGTCACCAGACCGTCGCCCGGCACGGCCTCGGCCGGCACGGCATCGACCGGCAGTCCGGCAACCGGCAGTTCGGCGACCGAGCAGCCGTCCGGCAGGGCGAACCGGATCCGGGCCCGGGCGATGTCGCGTCCGCCGATGGTGGACGGTGTCCCCTCGGCCACGATCTCGCCGTCGGAGATCACCGCCACCCGGTCGGCCAGCGCCTGCGCTTCGTCCATGTAGTGCGTGGTGAGCACGATGGTGGTCCCCGCGTCGCGCAGGTCGCGCACGTTCTGCCACGCGCTGCGGCGCGCGCTTGGGTCGAACCCGGTCGTCGGCTCGTCGAGGAACAGCAGGCTCGGGTCACCTATCACCCCCAGCGCCAGGTCCAGGCGCCGCTTCTGACCGCCGGACAAGGCCTTGACCTTCCGCCTCTCCTGCCCTGCGAGGCCGACCAAGCGGATGACCTCGTCGACGTCCCGGGGCGACGGGTAGTAGCCCGCATCGCGTGCGATCGTCTCGCGCACCGTCAGATACGGTTCGACCGCGATGTCCTGCAGCACCAGCCCGATCCGCTCGCGCAGCGCCCGCCCCTCCGCCCGGTCGCCGGGGTCGCGGCCGAGCACCTCGACCCGTCCGGCGTCACGCGTGCGGAACCCCTCGAGGATCTCCAGCGTGGTGGTCTTGCCGGCGCCGTTCGGACCGAGCAACGCGAAAATCTCTCCGTGCCCGACGGTGAAGCTCACCCCGCGCACGGCCTCCACCGCGCCGTACCTCTTGCTCAGCCCCTCCACCACGACCGCGTCAGGCATGCGTGAGCCCGCCGACGTCGCTCACGCATCGGACCTCCAGTGACACGTCGAGGTAACGTCCGGTCAGCCCGCGGGACGCGGTCACCCCGAACTCGGTCCGGTCGATGCGCGTCGTGGCGCGCAAAGTGAACGACCGCGGCGCCACGACGGAGCTCTCGATCGACAGGCTGACCGGCCGGGCGACATCGCGTACGGTCAACGTGCCGGTGAGGGTGGAACCGTCCAGGCGTCCGGAAACGAAGGTCATGACGGGGTACCGGCCGGCATCGAGGAAGCGCGCCGAGCGCACCTGGGCGTCCCGCTGCCGATTTCCGGTGTGGAAGCTCGCCGTCTCGATCTCCACGTGGACGCCCGAGTCGGCGAGCGGCTCGGTGATGTCGATCGTCCCGGTCCGGATCGCGAAGGTGCCGCGAACCGGCGCGAGGCCGTACAGGTGCCGGGTCCGGAACGTGACGGTCGAGTGGCCGGCGTCGACCTCGTAACGGCCCAGCCGGGGTGCCGTCTCAGCATGATCTCGGTTCGTTCGCATGCACCCATTGCACGGTCACCGGGGTGCAGTCCGGCAGGGCGAGCGGTCTGGTCCTGAAACGACGATGGGATGCCCGTAACGCCCGGGCATACGACTTTCGTAGGTTGTCGCCCCGGCCGAACGTTTCGCGCACGCCCTGCGCGCGCGAGGATGACATACCGTATGCGCCATGACTGACGGACCGGCCGTGTGCGGCACGACCGACGGGCCGTGGCATCGTCGGCATTGGTTCGCGATGGACGTGGCGATCGCGATCTTCTTCGTGGTGATCGATACCGCGGCGACGCTGGCCGGTGCGACGTGGTGGCCGGCCCACCCCGGCACGCTCGCCTGGGTCATGCTGGGCGTGCAGGCGGCCGCCTGTCTCTCCTTGGCCGCCCGCCGCCGGGCACCGCTGACGGTCGTCGCCGTCCTGGGCGCGTTCACGCTCGCGGTGACGCTGTTGATCTGGCCGGCGGGCGCGCTGACGCCCGCGCATGCCGGCAATGTGTGGGCACCCTTCGCGACGGCGCTGGCGGCGTACGGGCCGATCTTCTACCGGAGGAACCGGCGGACGGCGTACATCGCCATCGCCGTCTTGGCGATCATCGTCGCGCGCCCGTGGCAGCCGTCACTCATGATCATCACGATCGGGCTGTCCCGCACGACCCTCGGGCCGCTCCTGGCCCTGTACTGCGACGCCCGCAGGCGGATGGTGCGGATGCTGACCGAACGCGTCGAGCGGGCCGAGCGCGAACGCTTCCTGCTCGCCGAGCAGGCCCGTGCCGACGAACGGGCGCGGCTGGCCGGCGAGATGCACGACATCGTGACCCACCGGGTGAGCCTGATGGTCTTGCAGGCCGGCGCGATGCGGGTGACCGCGCCCGATGAGGCGACCCGGCAGGCGGCGGAGGAACTGCGGGCTGCGGGCTGCCAGGCGCTGGAGGAGCTGCGGGACCTGGTCGGCATCCTGCGCACGGTGCCGGAGGGAGATGAGACGCCTTCGGTATCGGGTCTCGCCACGCTGATAGCGGAGTCGACCGCGGTGGGGACACCGGCCGAACTGGTCGAGGACGGTGACCCGGCGCTCGCCTCACCGCTGGTCGGGCGCACGGCGTACCGCATCGTACGAGAGGCGCTGACGAACGTGCGCAAGCACGCGCCCGGCGCGCGGGTGACCGTGCGGGTCCATTACGACAAGACGCAGGTACGGCTCACGATCCGCAACACGCCGCCGACGGGCCGACCCAGCGGCCTGGCCGACACCGGCTCCGGCCTGGGCATCGTCAACCTCCGGCAGCGCATCGAGCTCGTGCACGGCACACTGCGCGCCGGGCGCGCGCCGGACGGCGGATTCCGCGTCGAGGCGACGCTGCCCGCCTACGTGCCCACCGCGGAATCGGTGGCGTGACCGTGGTGCGGGTGGTCGTCGTGGACGACGAGCCGATGGTGTGCGCGCATCTGCGTACGATTCTGGGTTCGGCCGCCGACATCGAGGTCGTCGGCCAGGCGTACGACGGGGCCGCCGGCGTCGACGCGGTCGTGCGCTGCCGGCCGGACGTGGTGCTCATGGACCTGCGAATGCCGAGAATGGACGGGCTCACCGCGATCGAGCGCATCAGTGAGCTCGCCGACCCACCGGTCGTCGTGGTGCTCACGACGTTCGACGCCGATCAGTACGTGCTGCGAGCGCTGCGGGCCGGCGCGGCCGGGTTCCTGGTCAAGTCCACCCCACCGGAGGATCTGATCGGTCTCGTGCAGGTGGCCGCCGAGGGGAACACCGTGCTGTCGCCCGTCGCCGCCCGCCGGCTGATCGCGGCATCGACCGACAGCCTGCCGGCTCGCGACCGCGCGCGGAAGCTCGTCGCGTCGCTGACCGAGCGGGAGGTCGAGGTGCTCACCGGCGTCGGCGAGGGCCTGTCGAACGCGCAGATCGCGGCGCGACTTTACCTGTCGGAAGCCACGATCAAGGGCTATGTGTCGCGGATGCTGGACAAGCTGGGCTGCGTGAATCGCACCCAGGCCGGGCTGATCGCGCACGACGCGGGCGTCGTCGGTTCCTAGTTCATCGCCGTTCGAGCTAACGGCGATGCCCAGAGAGCGCGCACGTGCCGCGGCACGTGCGAGCGAGTTAATGCGAGAACGACGGATTTTTGCCCCATTGTGGGATTGGTGGGGGCTGGTTCGGGTCCATGCTTTAAAGAGATGATCACTTCACCCTCAGGGGGTCGGGTGCCCGTCTCCATTCGATCGTCTCTACGGGTCCGGATCACGCTGGTGACCGGCATCTTCGCCGCGCTGGTCTGCACCATCATCGGTGTGCTGGTGGTGGTCGACGTCCATTACAGGGAGACCCACGACAGGCAGCGACTGGTCACCGAGGCCGTCGACCGAATGCGGAACCACATCGAGCAACGCTCGTTCCCGATCAAACTCGCCCCGAACGGGGACGAGGCGATCCAGGTCCTGAACCCGCGAGGACAGGTCGTCACGGCGACCCCGCAGATCACCGGCAAGCCGCCGATGGCCGCCTTCCAGCCGACCGGCGACCGGGTCCGCGCCGAGCGGACGCTGTGTCCCCCCATCGGTCTCCGGGACTGCAGAACGGTCGTGGCCTACAAGATGTACCAGCCCGACGGGAACTGGACGGTCTACATCGCGCTTCCCGTGGTCCCCTGGTACGCCGACGGTCCCCTTGTGATCTTCTTGGTGGCCGTTGCCCTGCTGATCACCGCGATGATGACCATGGGCGTCTACCGGGCGGTCGGCCGGACCCTGGCGCCGGTCGAGGCAATCCGGGCCGAGATGGACGAGATCACGGCCAGCGACATCCACCGGCGGGTCCCGGTGCCCGGGAGCCAGGACGAGATCGGGGTCCTGGCCACGAGCGTGAACAGCACCCTCGCCCGGCTCGAGGCCGCCTACTCGCAACTACGACGTTTCACCTCCGACGCCTCACACGAGGTCCGCAGCCCGCTCACCGCCATCCGCGCCCAGATGGAGGAGGCGCTGATGTACCCCGACGACACCGACTGGCCGCAGATCGGGCAGGCCGTGCTCGCCGCCACCGATCGCCTGCAGGAACTCGTGACCGACCTGCTGCTCCTCGCCCGCCTGGACGCGGGAGCGGCCCTCCCCCGCGACCCGACCGACCTGACCGGGATAGTGGAGACCGAACTGAACCGCCGTACCCACGCGGTGGAGGTCGTCAGGAACCTCCAGCCGGGCGTACTCGCACGGTTCGACCGGACACAGATCACCCGCCTGCTCTCCAACCTGGTGGACAACGCCGAACGCCATGCCACCTCACAGATCACGATCACCGTGCGAGGCGATGGTTGCGAAGCGGTCGTGGAGGTGACCGACGACGGCGCCGGAATCCCCGCCGAGGCGCGCGAGGTGGTCTTCACGCGCTTCGTCCGGCTGGACACCGCCCGCGACCGAGACGCCGGCGGCAGCGGGCTGGGACTCGCGATCGCCCGCCAGATCGCCGAGGTGCACGGCGGCACCCTGACCGTCGAGGACAGCGAGCGCGGAGCCCGCTTCATCCTGCGGCTGCCCCGATGGGAGCCACCGCCGCCGTCCGCGACCGGCACCGACACCGCGCCACAGAGCCCCTGATCGCCCGGACGCCTGCCCCCCCACTGAGAAGAGACCAGGCCATGAGCGGCATCACCCCCGCACGGGCCCACGGTAGGAAGGGAGTCACGCGTTCCGGCTCCTCACCCCCGAGAGGAAGATCACCCCTTCGTGAACCTGGGCATCATCGGGCAGGCGGCCGGGCTGTTCGCCGTCACCAACATCGACGACATCCTCATCCTTTCGCTGTTCTTCGCCCAGGGCGCGGGGCACCGCGGTTCAGCCGTCCGGATCACGGCCGGGCAGTACCTCGGCTTCGCCGGGATCCTGGCGGTCGCCGTACCCGCCGCGTACGGTGCCACCTTCCTGCCTGAGCCCGCCGTCCCCTACCTCGGCCTGCTCCCACTCGCCCTTGGGTTGAAGGCCGCCTGGCAGGCGTGGAAGACCCGCCGGAGCGGCGACGACGACCCGGACCGGACCCGCCGGAGCGGACCGCGCCTGCTGGAGGTCGCCGCGGTCACCTTCGCCAATGGCGGCGACAACATCGGTGTCTACGTACCGGTCTTCGCCGCCGCCGGCGCCGGTGCGATGAGCGTGTACGCCGTGGTCTTCCTCGCGCTGGTGGCGGTCTGGTGCCTCGCCGGACGGTTCTTCGCCACCCGTCCGATCATCGCCGAGGCGCTGAGCCGATGGGGGCACGTCCTGCTGCCGCTGGTGCTGATCGCCATCGGCCTGCTCATCCTCGTCGAAGGCGGCGCCTTCGGCGGGTAGCCGACCACCGGCGGCGAGGCATCCGAACGACGTGCCCGGGGGTGCCCGTCGACGGTCCTCGTCGCTTATCCGGTCTTTCGGTCTCTCATGGTCTATTCGGGTCTCATGATCTACAGAGCGAAACCACTGATGACCGATCGTCCTGCCGCGCGCCGGCCCGACGCCGGGTCGCGGCGGGCGCTGCTCGGTGCCGCCGTCGGCGGCCTGGCCGGTGCCGCCGTGCTCGCCACCCCGGGGCACGCCTCGGCGACCGGCTCCGGCGGTGTGCGGAGGACGGCCGACCGAGCCATGGACCGCTTCGACCACGGGTGGCGCACCGGCGAGTGGGATCCGTTCCTGGCCGTCCTGACCCCGCGCTTCTCCTTCTGGTTCCCCGAAGGCGAGTGGCGAGGGCGTCACGAGGGCGAGGCCGGGCGGCGGGCGGTCGCGGAATGGGCGAGGTTCCACGCCGACAACGGCAACCGCGTGATCGGCGAGCGCACGGGCGTGACGACCATGGGCCGCCGGGTTCTTTACGAGTACGAGTCCCGTGGTGGCTCGCCGTCGACGGCCGGATACCTGAACTGGGAGACGATCATCGTGGAGGTGAGCGGCGAGCGGATCAGCGCGCTGCACGAGTACTGGGGGAACGTCCCGCCGACCGGGAGTTGAGGTCCCCGGCGGGTGGCCTGCCGATGACGGCGAAGCGGTACGACCGGCACGCCATTGCGGTTCTTGGTAAAAAGATTATACCATTAACCATGATGCTCTAGATCCGCGAGGGAGTGCATGGACGCGCAACTGCGGCAGGCACCCAATGCCGATGTGCTGATCATTGGTGCCGGGCCCGGTAGGGCTCTACGGCGCCCACTGCGCCGGCTTCCGTGGGTTGTCGGTGAGCGTCATGGATTCACTGCCCGAGCCGGGCGGACAGATCAGCGCGATGTACCCGGAGAAGCTGATCTACGACATCGCCAGGTTCGCGGTGTCCCTCACTCGCCCCGCGGGGGGGGGACCGCCGTCTCAGCCTTTCCGGAGACCCACATGCGGATGTCCTTGTCGTCCACGTCCACCCGGACGTTCGTGATCTGGCCGCTGGTGGTGGGCGTCGAGCAGGCCCTGAGCCGCCGGCGCGTACGTGGCAGCGGCCTGCCCTTGATGGCCGCCGGTTACGCCGCCTACCGGCTCGCCGGAGCGTACCGACTGCCGAGGTCGGGCGGGCCGCCCGGCATGTCCCAGGGGATGCCGGAGCGTCTCGTCGAGGACGGGCCGTACCGCTGGACGCGCAACCCGATGTACGGAGGGCACCTCGTCTTCCTGACCGGGCTCGCGCTCTCGTCCGGGTCACCGGTGGCGGCCGGCCTGCTGGGCTGGCACCTGAGGTGGTTCGCCGACCGGGTCCGCCAGGACGAGAAGCGGCTGCGCGAGCAGTTCGGCCCGGCCTATGACGACTACTGCGCGCGGACGCCGCGGTGGGTCCCCCGGCCGCCCACTGGTGACCGGCACGGCCGGCCGGAAGGCGGTCCGGTGCGGGACGACCGGCCGCCCGCTCCCCGACCTGGCACCTGCGGCGAGGATGCGTAGCCCGGCGGTGGGCGCGGGCAGCCGTGCTCTTGTGCGGCCCACCTCTATCTGACAAGGTATGTCTAATGGTAAGTCCATTGGAGGTATGCTCGTGACGACCCGGACGACCACAGGCGTCAGCCACTACCAGGTCCAGAAGAGCAGGCGCGCCAAGTTCATCGAGGACTGGCGCCGGAACCACCGGGACATCGTGGCCCTCGAGGACGTCACGACACACCCGACCGAGCGCGGCGGCCGCGTCGGGGTCTACGTCGGAGCCGACGGCGACCGTCCCACCCGCACCATGGACGCCCTTGTGCACGAGTTCGATCCGGGAACGACGACGACCGTCCACCGGCACTCGTGGGACGCGATGGTGTTCGTCGTCGCGGGCTGGGGCTGGACCGAGATCGACGGGCAGCGGATCGAGTGGGGCCCCGGCGACGCGCTGCACCTCCCGGCCTGGGCCTGGCACCGCTCCGGCAACGAGGGCACCGAGACCGCGCGCTACCTGACCTTCTCCAGCGAGCCGATGCTCGAGACGATGGGCATGTCCGTCCTCGAGGACGCCGGCGACACACCCCACTCCGAACTCCCCGGCCGCCCGGCGTACACGCAGCACCTCGACGGTGACGACCCGTACGCCCGCAGGGTCCGCCGCCTCGGCCGCGAGCAGCGGTCACGGCGCGCGGGACGGCTGCACACCAGCTGGGACGACCTCGAGCTGGTCAACACGCCCCGGGGCACCCGGACCACCTTCCTGCTCGACCGCGCCATCGGCTACCAGGCGTCCGGCATCACGATGGCCATGTTCGAGATCGCCCCCGGCCGGGGCCAGTCGATGCACCGGCATCCCGGCGAGGCCTGGCTCTACGTGGTGGAGGGGTCCGGCCACACCTACCTGGGCACCGAGCCCGAGGGCGGCACGGTGCACCCCTGGAAGAAGGGCGATCTGATCGTCGTCGACCACTTCCTCTGGCACCGGCACTTCAACGACGACCCGGAGAAGACCGCCAAGGTCGTGCGGATCCACATGTTCGACAGCCTGCTCGAGACCATGCGAGCGCTGTGCGACCCCCTGGTGCTCTTCGAGGAGCCGCCCCCGCACATCCGCGACAAGCAGGCCGAAGATCCGACGACCGTCCAGTGGCCGGCGCTCAGGCGCCCGACCTGGCCCTGACGGGTGACCGGAGTGACCGTGACACACCTGCCGGAGGGGATCAGCGGCATCCACGTCCTGCCCGCCGGCCATCACGACGGGCCCTGGGACTCGATCATCGTGCCGCCGGGCACGAAGGAACGCCTGCTCGGCACGGCGGTCCTCGTGCTCCGGCACGGCCGGGCGCTGCGGTCGCTGTCGGGCCCGCCGCACGGCCTGGTCGTGCTCTCCGGGCCGCCGGGCACCGGCAAGACCACCCTGTGCCAGGGCCTCGCCCAGGCCGCCGCGACGGCGGTCGCAGGGCGGGGGGCGACGACGCTCGCCGAGGTCGACCCGCACGCCTTCCCGAGCGAGATGCTCGGAGAGAGCCAGCGCGCCGTACGCCGGCTGTTCACCGAGACGCTGCCCGAACTCGCCGCGCGCCGGCCGCACACCGTCGTCATCGTCGACGAGGTCGAGGCGCTCGCCGTGCGCCGTGCCACGGCGTCGTTCGAGACCAACCCGGTGGACGTGCACCGGGCCACCGACGCCGTGCTCGCCGGCCTCGACGCGCTGCGTGCCGCCTGCCCGCACGTCCTGCTGCTGGCGACCACCAACTTCACCGCCGCCGTGGACGAGGCGTTCCTGTCCCGAGCGGACCTCGTGCTCGAACTCGGCCTGCCGGGTGAGGAGGTTCTCGCCAGGATCATCGGGTCGTCGCTGACCGAGCTCGCCACACTGTGGCCGGCGGTGCGGCCCCTCGCCGAGGACGGCGTACTGCACGCGGAACTCGCCGGCCGGTGCGCGGATTTCGACGGCCGCCGGGCCCGGAAGGTGATCCTCGCCGCCGTGGCGCGGTGCCCCGTGCTGGCCGAGGACCCCACGCGGCTCACGGCCGAGGATCTGTTCGCCGCGGTGGACGAGGCTGCCGGGTTCGCTGCACCGGTGGGTGCGCGATGACGGCGGAGCTCGAACGTGGGCCGGCCGCCGCCGGCCACCGCGCGGTGGAGCGGCCCGCCGGGCTCCCCGGGGGGCGCGAGCCCGCCGCGTGGGGCAGCGACGTGGTCGTCGACGTGCTGCACGCGCTCGACGTGCCGTACCTGCCGATGAATCCGGGCTCCTCGTTCCGTGGACTGCACGACTCGATCGTCAACCAC
Source organism: Actinomadura alba (assembly GCF_014323705.1). Taxonomy (GTDB): domain Bacteria; phylum Actinomycetota; class Actinomycetes; order Streptosporangiales; family Streptosporangiaceae; genus Actinomadura_C; species Actinomadura_C alba. The sequence goes on along the minus strand of NZ_JABVEC010000038.1, from coordinate 9,405 downwards.
GGTCGCAACGACGGACCGCAGCTCCTGCTGTGCCTGCACGAGGAGATCGCGGTCGCGGTCGCGCACGGCTGGGCCAAGGCGACCGGGCGGCTCGGCGTGGCGGCCGTGCACGACCTGGTCGGGCTCATGCACGCCTCGATGGCCGTCTACAACGCGTGGTGCGACCGGGCGCCGTTGCTGCTGCTCGGCGGGAGCGGCCCGGCCGACCCGGCTCGGCGCCGACCGGTGGACTGGATCCACTCCGCGACGACCCAGGCCCAGTCGGTACGTGACTTCGTGGTCTGGGACGCCGAGCCCGCCACCCCGGCCGCGTTCGCGGCCGACATCGTGCGTGCCCGGCAGCGGGCGCTGTCCGCCCCGCGCGGGCCGGCGTACGTCTCGCTCGACGCCGGTGTACAGGAGGAACGGCTCGACCGGCCGGTACCGCCACCCGACCTGTCCCGGTTCGCACCGGCTCCCGCCTTCGGCCCCGACCCCGCCGTGCTGGAACACGCCGCGACGGTGCTCGCCGAGGCCAAGCGCCCGGTCGTCCTGGCTGGCCGCGTCGCCCTCGACCCGGCCACGACGGCGCCCCTCGCGGCGCTGGTCGAGGTGCTCGGTGCCGCCTACCACGACGACCGGAACTGGTCGGCGCTGCCGACCGCCCATCCGCAGAACTGCACCGGCGACCGGAGCGTCATCGACGAGGCGGACGTCGTGCTCGCCGTCGACGTGGTCGACCTCGCCGCCGTGCTGCGTCCCGCTGCCGGGGACGGCCGCGGGCGTGCCGCTTCCGGCAGCGGCCAAGGGCCCGCCGGTTCCGGGGACGGCCGCGGACCGGCCGGCGCGCCGCGACAGCGGGCTCCGGCGGGCGTTGCCGATGGCCCGGTCGTCATCGATCTCTCCCATGGGGACCTGGGCCTTCGCTCGTGGAGCAACGCGTTCGCCGCGCCGCTCCCCCGCGACGTCCAGTTGCTCAGCGACCCGCTGCTCGGCCTGCGGCTGCTGCACGACGCGCTGGCCGACCGGGTCGACCGGCGCGCGGCGGCGGCCCGCCGCGACGCCGTCGTCGCCCGCGCCGCGGGCCTGCGGCGGCGGCAGCGCGACCGCGCCGCCGCGCGCTTCGCCGACCGTCCGATCTCGCCGGCCCGTCTGGTGGCCGAGACGTGGGAAGCCGTACGGGAGGTCGATCACCTGCTCTGCCTGCGCAACACCCGGACCTGGCCCGAGGGTCTGTGGCAGCTGGCCGGGGCCGGCCACTACCTCGGGCACTCCGGTGGCGGCGGCGTCGGCTACGGGCCGGGTGCCCTGGTCGGCGGTGCGCTGGCCGCCCGGGACGGCGGCCGGCTCGGCGTCGGGATCATCGGGGACGGGGACCTGCTGATGGCCTCCGGCGCGCTCTGGACCGCCGCTCACTACCAGGTGCCGGCCCTGATCGTCGTCAACGACAACGGCTCGTTCTACAACGACGAGCCGCATCAGGCGCAGGTGGCGCGCGAGCGCGGCCGGCCGGTCGAGAACCGCTGGATCGGCATGCGCATCGCCGATCCGGCCGTCGACATCGCCACGCTGGCCCGGTCCTACGGCTGCTGGGCCGAAGGGCCGGTCGAGGCTCCCGACGATCTGGGCCCGGCGTTGCGCCGCGCCGTTCACGCCGCGCGGGACGGGGCGACCGCGGTCGTCCACGCGAGGGTGGCACCGAGATGAGCAGCCGGGTGAAGAGCGAGGGAGACGCTGAGATGAGCGGAGAGGTCGGGACGGGCGAGGCCGCCGGCCGGCACCCCGTACGGCACCGGATGATGCACATCGGCGGGTCCTGGGTCGACGCCGCGGCCGGCGGCCGCATCGAGGCGGTCGATCCCACCAGCGAGGAGCTCATCGCCACCTTCCCGGACGGCGACTCCGAGGACGTGGCCGCCGCCGTGGCGGCGGCACAGGAGGCGCGCGGAGCGTGGCGCGACCTCGGCTGGGCCCGGCGCGCGGCGCTGCTGCGGGAACTCGCGGCCCGGGTCGAGGCCGAGGCGGAGGACCTGGCGCGGCTGGACGTCCGCGATGCCGGCCTGCCCTTGGCGGGGATGCGCGGCGACCTCACGGGAGCCGTCTCCCAGATCCTCTACTACGCGGGCATCGCCTCGGAGACGCGCGGCAGCACCGCCCCGCCGGCCCCGGACACCGTCGTCTACACCACCCGCGAGCCGTACGGCGTGGTGGGCCGGATCGTGCCGTTCAACCACCCGTTCAAGTTCGCCGCCGGCAAGATCGCGGCCCCGCTGGCCGCCGGGAACACCGTCGTACTCAAGCCCGGTGAGCAGACGTCGCTGTCGGCCCTCGAGCTGGCCCGCATCGGGGCCGACGTGCTGCCCGCCGGGGTGCTCAACGTCGTCACCGGCCGTGGTCCCACCGCCGGTGCGGCACTGGTGGCCCACCCCGAGGTGCACCGTGTCGCGTTCACCGGATCGGTCCCCTCCGGTCGCGCCGTGCTCCGCGGCGCCGCCGACGCCGTCAAGCACGTCACGCTCGAACTCGGCGGCAAGAACCCGATCATCGTCTTCCCCGACGTCGACGTGGCCGCGGCGGCGCGCGCCGCCGTCACCGGGATGAACATCGCCCGCTGTACCGGGCAGTCCTGCGGGTCCACCTCCCGGATCTTCGTGCACGCCGAGATCGCGGACCGGTTCCTCGAAGAGCTCGTCGGCCGCCTGTCCGAGCTTCGGGTCGGCGACCCGATGGACGATCGCACCGAGGTCGGACCGCTCGCGTTCCGCGCGCACTACGAACGCGTTCTTGGCCACCTCGACACCGCCCGCCGGGAGGGGGCGACGGTCGCGTACGGCGGCGGCCGCCCGGCCGGGAGGGCCCGGGGCTTCTTCGTCGAGCCGACCGTGCTGACCGGCCTCGACGACGGCATGACGGTGGTGCGCGAGGAGGTCTTCGGCCCGGTCATGTCGGTGCTCACCTGGCGTGACGTCGACGAGGTCGTACGCCGCGCCAACGCGACACCGCTCGGCCTGACGGCCAACGTGTGGACCCGGGACGTGACCGCGGCGCACCGGACCGCCGCCGCGCTCGAGGCCGGCTACGTCTACGTCAACGGCACGGGCCGCCGCCCCGCGGGAACGCCCTTCGGCGGCTGGAAGAGCAGCGGTCTCGGCAAGGAGAACTGCCTCGAGGACCTGCTGTCCTTCACCCGCGAGAAGACCGTCGCGGTGACCCTGTGCTGAACCCGCGCGGGCGGACGGCGCCGGGCCGTACGACGCCCCGCGCCCGGAACATGGAGGTGCTCTGGTGACGAACTTCGCGCCCTACGACGAGCCGGTGTGGGGGTCCGACGTCATGGTCGACGTCCTGCGCCGGCTCGGACTGAAGTACGTGGCCCTCAATCCGGGCTCGTCCTTTCGCGGTCTGCACGACTCGCTGGTGAACTACGGCGGCGACGAGATCACCATGATCGAATGCCCGCACGAGAAGATCGCCATGGGCGTCGCACATGGCTACGCCAAGGCGACCGGCGAGCCGATGGCGGTGATCCTGCACGACCTGGTCGGGCTGCTGCACGGCACGATGGGGGTCTACTACGCCTACATCGACCGGACGCCGGTCCTCGTCCTCGGCGGATCCGGTCCCGCCGACCACGCCCGGCGGCGACCGAACATCGACTGGATCCACTCAGCGAACGTCCAGGGCGAAGCGGTGCGCGCTTATACGAAATGGGATCACGAGCCCCGCTCGCTGGCCTCGGTGCCCACGGTCCTCTCGCGCGCCCACCGGATCGCGATGGCGCAGCCACGCGGTCCGGTCTACGTCGCGCTCGACGCCGGGCTGCAGGAGGATCGGATCACCGATCCCGTACCCGTCGACGACGTTCCCCGCCTCGCCGCCGTACCGTCACCGCACGCGCCGGAACCGGGCGCGCTGCGGACGCTGGCCGAACGGCTCTGCGCCGCGCGGCGTCCGGTGATGGTCCTCGGCTACCCCGGGCGTCACCCCGGCTCGTTCGACGTCCTCGTGCGGCTGGCCGAGGAGGTCGGCGTCGGAGCGGTCGACACGCACTGGCGGCTGAACTTCCCGAACCGTCACGAACTCAACGTGACCGGATCGGAGGCGATCGAGAACGCGGACTGCGTGCTCTTCGTCGACGTGAAGGACATGGGCAAGGCGACCCAGCGCCTGGAGTCGACGACCCGGCGGATGACCTCCCGGCTGGCCGCCGGGTGCGCCGTGCTGGACCTCGGTTTCAACGATGTCGGGATCTCCTCCTGGAGTGAGGACTACGCCGAGCTCACGGCGACCGACCTGCAGGTCACCGCGGACACCGAGGTGGCCCTGCCCATGCTGCTGGAGGAGTGCCGGCGCGTCCTCGCCGACGAGCCGCACGACCGCCGGGAGGACCGGGAGCACTGGCGGGAGTGGTTGCGCGCGACGCACCGCTCGACCTGGGACGGCTGGCGGCGCACGGCCGACGAGATGGCCGACCTGTCGCCCGTGTCGACCTCCCGGCTCGCCGCCGAGGTGTGGGAGGTCGTCCGCGACCACGATTGGGTGCTCACAGCGGGCACCGCCGCGGAGTGGGCGCTGCGCACCTGGGACTTCGATCGCCCGCATCGTCACCCGGGCCGCCAGCTCGGCACGGCGACCCAGATCGGCATCTCGCTGGGGGTGGCGCTCGCGCACAAGGGCTCCGGCCGGCTCGTGGTGGACCTGCAGCCCGACGGCGACCTGATGTTCGACGTCGGCGCTCTCTGGGTGGCGAGCCGGTACGAGCTGCCGCTGCTCGTCGTGATGTTCAACAATCGCGCCTACTACAACGACTGGGAGCATCAGGAACGGCTGGCGCGGCAGCGGGGCACCCCGCTGGAGCGGGCGAGCGTCGGGATGGCGATCGACGAGCCGGCGCCGGACTTCGCGGCCATCGCCCGTGGCTTCGACTGGTGGGCCGAAGGCCCGGTGACCGACCCGCAGCGGGTACGGGAGGCGGTGCGCCGGGCCGCGGACCACGTACTCGCGACCGGCCGCCCGGCCCTGGTCGACGTGGTGTGCCGGCCGAAATAGCGGTGTCCGCGCACCTCGCGCACCTCGCGCAGGGCACCTCGGGCACCTCGCGCACGTCCGCGCCGGCGGCCGCTCCCTCGCGGCCCGCCGGCGCGGGCGTCAGCCGTCCTTTCCCCGCCGGGCGGTCACCTCGGGGGACGACGGGCCCGCGGCCTTGGGAGGCGCGCCGGGATCGGCGTCCTCCTCCACCCCGCCGGTGTAGCCGCGAACGACGTTGCCGCGCAGCAGGAACGAGCCCCCCACGACGATCGGGCCCAGCGCTCCGACGGTGAGCGCCGTCATCGGCCCCACCACCGCGGCGAACGCGCCGACGACCACGTCGCCGACGGCCGGTCCGCCACGAGATGACATCTGGTAGAAGGCGGTGACCCGCCCGCGCAGTTCGTCCGGGGTGTCGATCTGTACGGCGGCATGGCGGATCGTGGTCGCCATCGCGTCGAAGGCGCCGAGCAGCCCGGCGGCGAGGACCGCCAGTACGAACACCGGGGACTGGGCCAGGAGCAGAGCGGCCACCCCGTACAACACGGTCGACCACAGGAGCACCCGGCCCTGCCGGCGGCTGCGCTCGACGGTGCGGAACACGGAGTAGGTGGCGAGCAGCGCCCCGGCCGACGGTGCGCTCGACAGCACGCCGTACCCGGTCGAGCCGACCTTCAGCACGTCGACCGCGAGCGCGGGCAACAGAACGCGGTAGGCGCTGAACACCGTCGCAGAGATGTCCAGCGCCATCAGGTTGTAGATCAGCGGGCGGCGCGAGATGTACCGCGCTCCCTCGACGATCGACCCCAGCACGGACCGCCGCTCCTCCGGCGGGCGCAGCGCCGGCACCCTGAGCATGGCGAGCACCGCCACGAGCAGCCCGTACGTCACCGCGTCGACGGCGTACATCAGGCCGGGGCCGGCGAGCGTGATCAGCACGCCGGCCATCAGCGGCCCGACCAGGATCGCGAGTTCCCGTGACGGGTTGAGCAGGGCGATCGCCTGGGCGATCTGCCCCTTGGGCACCAGCGCCGGGATGAGCGCCTGCCGGGCGGGCTGGTCGAACGTGGCCGCGGCGGTGGTGAGCACCACGGACACGACCACGTGCCACGCACGCGCGTTGCCGGTCAGCGTCAGCCAGGCGAGCGTCGCCGCCACGAGCAGCGCCACCGCCTGCGCCGCCTGGAGCAGCCGGCGCCGGTCGACCCGGTCGGCGAGTGCCCCGCCCAGCGGGCTGAGCACCAGCAGCGCGACCGCCTGGGCCGCCCCGACCAGCCCCGTGTAGGCGATCGAGCCGGTGAGCTGGTACAGGTGAAAGAGGTTGGCGGCCACGGTACCGCGGGTGCCGATCTGCGAGAAGACGACCCCGGCCCAGTAGAGACCGAAGTCGCGGTCGCGCAGGACCGCGGGCAGGCTCATCCGCCCCCCTCAGTCGACCGGTACCAGAGCCAGCTTGCCGGGATCCAGGCGCAGGTAGACCTCGGTCCCCGGCTTGATCGACACCGCCGGGTTGCCCCGGGCGCGGATCTCGTGGCGGCCGACGCTGACGACATGGTCGACGGACTCCCCGAGGAACGCGCGGGTCGTCACGGTGCCCGTCCACTCGTTCGGCACCTCGCCCGCGCGGGAGCCCGTGCTGACCTCCACGGCCTCAGGGCGGATCGAGACGATGACGTCGCCGCCGATCGGGATCGCGGCGGCCGCGTCGAGTACGAGCAACCCGTCCGCCGTGTTGACGGTGTAACGGTCGCCCTCCTTGGACACCACGTTGCCCGCGATGAAGTTCGACGTGCCGATGAACTCGGCGACGAACCGGCAGTTCGGGTTCTCGTAGATCTCCCTGGGACGCCCGAGCTGCATGACGTCGCCGCTCTTCATGACGGCGATCGAGGTGCTGAGCACCAGCGCCTCGGTCTGGTCATGCGTGACGTACACCGAGGTGATCCCGAGGTCGCGCTGCAGCCGCTTGAGCTCGTAACGCAGGGACTCGCGGAGCTTCGCGTCGAGGTTGGACAGCGGCTCGTCCAGCAGCAGCAGCGGGGGCTCGATGACCAGCGCGCGGGCGAGGGCGAGCCGCTGCTGCTGCCCGCCGGAGAGCTTGGTCGCCTGCCGGTCGGCGAGCTCGGCCAGCTCCATGGTGTCCAGGACGCGCATCACCCGTTCGGCGATCTGTTTCTTGCCGAGCCGTTCGTTACGGCTCTTCACCTGCAGGGGGAAGGCGACGTTGTCGAACACCGACATGTGCGGCCAGATGGCGTAGGACTGGAAGACCATGCCCAGCCCCCGCTCGTTGGCGGGGACGTTCACCGGTTTGCGCCCCGCACCGCCGGAGAACAGGACCCGGTCCCCCACCTCGATGGTCCCCGAGTCGGGACGCTCGAGGCCGGCGATCGAGCGAAGGGTGGTGGTCTTGCCGCAGCCGGACGGGCCGAGCAGGGTGAACAGCTCGCCGTTCTCGACGTTGAAGCTGATGTCGCTGACGGCGAACACCCTGGCCGGTTCGGTCTTGTCGGTCTTCGACCCGCGCGCGTGGCGCCGGCGGCGCTCGCCGTCGAAGGTCTTGACGAGGTTGTCTATGCGGAGCACTTGTCCTCCTGATTGGGCGTTGGCTCAGTCTTGCCGCAGCCCGACCTTGGCGCCGAGCTTGTAGGCGATGCTGACGAGGACGACGAGGGTGAGCACCATGACGACGCCGAGCGCCGACAACACGGTGAACTGGCCGTTCTCGTACTGCTCGAAGATGAGGATGGAGAGGACCTCGTTGCCCGGGCTGTAGAGCAGGATCGAGCTGGACAGCTCCCGGAACGAGACGACGAGAATGTAGATCCATCCGGCCATGAGGCCCGGTGACAGCAGCGGCAGCAGCACCCGCCGGAACGTCTGCCACCAGCTGGCACCACTGACCTGCGCGGACTCCTCGAGCTCCGAGGAGATCTGGTGCATCGACGTGACCGCGTAGCGCATGCCGTACGGCATGTACCGCGTGCAGTAGGCGATCAGCAGGATGAAGATCGTCCCGTAGATCGGAATCGGGCTGCGCAGGTAGACGAACGAGAGCGCGAGCCCGAGGACGAGCCCGGGGATCACCAGCGGCACGAACGCGAACTGGTCGACGAGCTGCCGTCCGGGGATCCGGGAGCGGACGACGATCCAGGCGGCGATCGCCATCCCCGCCATGACGAGGGTGGCCGAGCCGATGCCGAGGAAGAGAGAGTTCTTCAGCGCGGTCATCGCCTGGGACATCTCCAGCAGCTCGCGGTAGTTGTCCAGGGTCATCGACTTGATCGCGGCGAGCGACGGCGGCTGATAGTAGGGCAGGAACGACGTGTAGAGAAGGACGAGCAGCGGCCCGACCACCGTGCAGAAGAAGTACAGGACGATGGCGACCCCGATGACCGGCCGCCATTTGCCGAGCTCCATCGGACGGGGCCGGAAGCCCTTGCCGGTCACGGTCTGGAAGCTCTTCCCGGACCTGCCGACGATGTTGGAGATCGCGACACCGATCATCGCGAGCACCAGGAGGCCCACCGCCAGCGAGCCGGCCGCGCCGAGGTCCGGCGGATAGGTTCGCAGGACGAAGTAGATGCGGCTGGTGAAGACGTAGATCCCGTTCTGCAGGCCGAGCAGCGCCGGGACCTCGAAGCTCTCCAGGCTGCGGACGACCATGATCAGCACGGCCGCGACGATGGCCGGGCGGGTCAGCGGCACCGTGATCTTCAGGAAGACCCGCCACCGGCTCGCCCCGCACATCAGCGCGGACTCCTCCAGCGAGGGGTCCATCGACCGGAACGCCGCCACCATGAGCAGGAACACGATCGGCGACAGGTGCAGGCCCTCGACCCAGATCATCCCCCAGACCGTGAAGACGTCGAGGACGCCCGGGCCGAAGACCGGCTCCAGCAGCTTGTTGAGCAGGCCGATGTCCGGGCTGGCGAGGAAGATCCACGAGATCGTGTAGAGGATGCCCGGGATGATCAACGGAATGATCGACGCGGCGAAGAACAACGCCTTGAACGGAACGTTCGTACGGACGTTGAAGTAGGCCAGGGCGGTGCCGACGACCAGCGACAGCACGGCCGACCCGATCGCGAACCACAGCGAGTTCACGACCAGCGCGCCGATCTCGTCGTCGCCGTACGCACGCGAGAAGCCGTCCAGGGTGAAGCCCTGGGCGTCGAAGAAGGTCCCCCAGAGCAGGTAGTAGAGCGGCACCAGCGCCAGGTAGCCGATCACACAGGCCACGGCGACGATGATGATCAGTTTCGGTTTCGGCCACCACCGGCGCCGTCGGCCGGCCGCCGCGTCGGTGGCCGGCACGGCAGTCGATGCCGTGGTCATGCCCTCACCCCACTTCCGGACCGCTGTGCGGTGTATCGGGTGCAGGCGCGCGGCGCCGCC
>NZ_JABVEC010000037.1 GCF_014323705.1 Actinomadura alba | reverse complement strand
GGTGAGGTCCTCCCAGACACCCGACACCCCGCGAACCTGGGCGCGGCCGCCCAGCCGCCCTTCGGTGCCGACCTCACGGGCGACGCGGGTGACCTCATCGGCGAAGGCCGACAACTGATCGACCATCGTGTTCACCGTCAGCTTCAGCTCCAACAGTTCGCCCGTCGCCTCGACGGTCACCGTCCGGGTCAGGTCCCCGCGGGCGACCGCCGTCGTCACCACGGCGATGTCCCGCACCTGAGCCGTGAGCCGGGCGGCCATCGCGTTAACGGCCTCCGTCACGTCTCGCCAGCTGCCCGACAGGCCCTGAGTCTTGGCGCGGCCGCCCAGCCGTCCTTCGATGCCGACTTCACGGGCCACGCGGGTCACCTCGCCCGTGAACAACGACAGCTGGTCGACCATACGGTTGACCGCTTGGCCAACCCGGCGAAGCCCGCCGCGGAGCGGACGGCAATCATCGTGCAGGTCCACCCGCTGGGTGAGGTCGCCGCCGGCCACTGCCTCTAAGACGTGCGTCGCGTTGGTCATCGGCATGATCAACGCGTCGACGAGCGCGTTCGCCGCGCCAACGTTCGCCGTCCAGGCGCCCTGGCCCGGACTCGCCGACAGCCGTTCGTCGAGACGGCCGTGACGAACGACCTCGCGGCGTACGTGGGTCAGCTCGTCCGCGAAGTGTTGGTTGCGGGCGGCGATCTGGTTGAAGACGGCGGCGAGTTCGGCCGGCATGCCTTCGTGCTCTGTCGTCAACCGGACCCGGAAGTCACCATCGCGGAGGGCTTCCATGGCCGCCAGCAGTGGGCGCAGTTCGATCGTACGGACCGACCCGTTACAGGGTGAAGTCGTGGCACTTTCAACATTCATCGGTGAGTTACTCCCGACGTCGGTGGCTGAACGCGTCAACCTCACGGTCAGGTGATGGGAGCCCAGCCCATTTCCACCGGCCGGGGTCGAGCAGATGAACGATGCCCAATCGAGGCTATGAGACATGGGGATCTGCACGATATGTATAGATAAAGTCTTTTATCGTTCTATATATAACCTTGGTGATACGGGGTCGTCTGTTTCAGGCAAGGGGCAGCCGGAGCACGAACCGCGCTCCACCGCCGGTGGAGGCTTCGGCTCGAAGCGTCCCGTGGTGGGCGCGGGCGATGTCGCGGGCGATCGCCAGACCAAGGCCCGTTCCCCCGGTGTCGCGGCTACGGCCGGCCGCCAGCCGGGTGAATCGCTTGAAGATCCGTTCCCGGTCGGCTTCGGCGACCCCCTCACCGTCGTCGGTGACCGCCAACTCGGCGCAGTCTCCGTTGCGGCACACCTCGATCTCCACTGTTCGCTCGGCGTGCAGTTGAGCATTGTCCAGCAGGTTGGTGAGCACTCGGCCAATCTGGACGCCCACGGCATCGATGATCGTTTCGCGCTCAAGCCTGAGTCGAACCGCGATCCGGTCCACCACCCGTCGGGAGACCTCCGTCTCGACCAACTCCGCGAGATCGACCTTCTCCCGTGCCGGTAGCGCACCGGCCCCCAGCCGGGCCAGAAGAAGCAGGTCGCTGACGATCCTCTCCAGCCGATCCACGTCGCTCAGCGCACGGGCGAGCACATTCGGCAGCGAACTCTGTTCGGGATGCAGCTGGGCCTCCTCCAGTTGCACCCGCAAGCCGGCGATGGGTGTACGAAGTTCGTGTGCGGTGTCGGAGACGAACTGCCGCTGGCTCTGGAGCTCCCGTTCCAGTTGTCCCAGTTGTCCCAGTTGGCCCGTCACGGTCCCGGACAGCTGCTCGCTTTCGTGTTCAGTGCGCCTCATGAGAAAGTCGTATTGTCTGTGACCGGCGTTTCCAGATCCATCCAGTCTGTCGAAGCGGGTCCGCAGACTGATCAGGTCTGCCATGTTCGGGAACATCCTTCCTTGATCGACCTTGACGTCACCGAGGGGTTCTCGACAACTCCCCCATACTCACCCGCAGGCCGGGGCCCCCATACCGCACATCCGTGTAGGTTCGTCGTGATCTTGCAGTTGTCGCGTCGTAGAAGCCGATCCCGCCGCTGTGTAGATCGTCGTTGGGCTGCGTGTCGCCTGAACGAGTTGCATGCGCGTTCCGGGCAGGTGTCTCATGAACACATGGGGGGCGCATTTCGGGGCGGCGCGGCCCCACGGCAGCCTCAGGCTGCTGGTGCCGGCGCCGACTCAAAGCGGTCCTGGCCTGGTTGGCGTGGCAGGCCCGGGGAGTGGAATACCGTCTCCAGTCTGCTGCGGGCGGCCAGGGCCGACCGGGGTGGTGCGATTCTGGTCGAGGGACGGCAGGGCATGGGCAAGAGCCGGCTGCTCGCCGAGGCCGCCGACGAGGCGATGAGAACCGGAATCGCGGTCGCTCAGGGAGCGGCCGACGAGTCAAAGCAGCTGGCGCCCTTGGCTCCGCTGACGTCCGCGCTCGGGGAGCCGGCTTGCGCACCGCCGGAGCTGGGCACGCCGGGCGCTGAGATCGTCGATCTGCGGCTGTTGCTGGTGGAGCAGCTGCGGGCTCACCTGGAGCAGCGGGTCAGGCAGGGCCCGTTGCTGATCACGCTGGACGACTTGCAATGGGCCGATCCGACGACCCGGCTGGTGCTGCGGTCACTGGTACCAGAACTGACGTCCTATCCGCTCGTGTGGATGCTGGCCCGAACCAGCGGAGTCGGGGACCCCGGCCTTGACCGGCTGTACGGCCTGCTGGAACAGGAGGGCGCCTGCCGCATCGTGCTGAATCCGCTCGGCGACAGGGCGGTGGCCGAGGTCGTCGCGGATGAGCTCGGCGCGCCGCCCGCCTCGGACGTCTTGGAGCTGGCGGCCGGCGCGAGGGGGACTCCGTTCCTGCTCATCGAGCTGCTGAGAACGTTCAGAGAGGAAGGAGAGGTCGAGGTGGCCCAGGGCAATGTGCGGCTGACCTCGACAGAGCGGAATCAGGCGATCATGCGATGCCGCCTGACCGGATTGTCCCCACAGACCCTTCATCTGCTCCAAGTGGCGGGAACCCTTGGCCGCTCCTTCTCGGTCGACGATCTGGCCGAAATGCTGGGCGAACCCGTGAACCGGCTGTTGCCAGGGCTCAGCGAGGCGGTAAGGGAGGGTGTTGTCGTGTCCGCCGTGGACAGGCTGACCTTCCGTCACGATCTGCTGTGGCAGGCCGTGACGGAAGGGATCTCCGCGCCGGTGCGCGCGGCGCTGCAGCGGCAGGCAGGAGAGATGCTGCTGAACCGCGGCTCGGCCGTCTCAGCGGCCACGCACTTCATGCGCTGCGCCCAGCCCGGTGACGCGCGGGCGCTCGCCGGGCTGGACCGGGCGGCACGTGAGGTACTGCCCTACTCTCCGCAGACCGCGGCGGATCTTGCCATCCGGGCACTTGAGCTCACCGACCCGCCCGATCCCGACCGCTTCGCACGTTCGGCGATGGCGGTGGACGCCCTGACGGCCGCAGGGCGGCTGTCCGAGGCCACGGAGTTCGCACATGACGCACTGCGCCTGGCGCCACCCCACCCGTGGGCGGCCCGCATACAGTACGAGCTGGCATCCATCCTGCTGCTGAGCGGCCGGCCGGCCGAAGCCGTGGCCGAGGCCGAGAATCTGCTCGCTCAGCGGGATCTCTCCGATGAACTGCGCGGCGTCGCCGAGTTGGCGATGTTCCAGGGACTGTTGGCGCTGCACGACCTCGGGCGTGGCAGGAAACGGGCGAAGGCCATCGTCGCCGACAGGCGAGGGCACACCGACACCGCACTGGTCGGGGCCCTCATGCTCTGCACGCACATCGCTTGGGAAGAGGCACGGGTCACCGACGCGTTCCGCTACATCCGCGAAGCCGTACATATCGCGAGCGGCGGATCCATAGCGGCCCGGCGCGCCCATCCGCGCCTTTACCTGGCCCGTTGCCTCGTGGGAGTGGGAGAGTTGGCCGAGGCCGAGGCCGCCATCCAGGCCGCCGCCGAGGATGTCGAAGCACTCGGACACACCGCGCACGCCGCCAGCCCGGCGTTCTTCCGGGCCTGCCTTCTGCTGAGCTCCGGCCGGCTCGACGACGCCGCCGCAGAGGCCGAGGCGGGGCTGAAGACCGCGGACAAGCTGAAAACGCACAAGTTCGTCCTGTTGGGGCTGGCCGTGCTGGCGATCGTGGCGTTGCGGCGCGGGGACGTCGGCATGGCCGCGAAGCACATCGAGCGCTTCCAGTCCGAGCAGCAGGCCGCACATGGACCGAAGTTCGGGTCGACCTGGGGTACCTGGGCCGTGGCATTGCTCGGCGAGGCCCAAGGCGGCCCAGAACGGGCGATGGAGTTGCTTGATCACTGCTACAGCGACGTACGCGACCGCCGCTGGATGCTCATGTTCGAGCTCAACGCGGCGGCCTGGATGACACGCACCGCCCTGGCCGCCGGGCGCCGCGGGGCCGCCCAGGCCATCGTCGACACGGCCCAGCAGATCGCGCACGACAACCCCGACTTCCCCGCACTCGCCGTCGCCGCCTCCCACGCTCACGGCATCTTCCACGAGGACCCGGTGGCCCTGGCCCAGGCCGCCGCCCAATACCGCGACCCATGGGGCAGCGCCTCCGCCGCGGAGGATCTGGCGGTCCTGCTGACCAGCGGTGCCGCCGACTCCGACCACAAGGCCGTCGTCCGCAGTCTCGACCAAGCCGCCGACGGCTACCAACAGATCGGCGCGCAGAGGGACGCGGCCCGGGTGCGTGCCCGGCTGCGGAGGCTTGGTGTGCGACGCCGCCACTGGGCCTACACCGAACGGCCGGCCGCCGGATGGGACAGTCTCACCGAGACCGAACGCAACGTCGCCACGCTCGTCGGCCAGGGACTGACCAACCGCCAGGTCGCGACCCGGATGTTCCTCTCTCCCCACACGGTGTCGTTCCACCTCCGCCAGGTCTTCCACAAGCTCGGCATCGGCTCCCGCGTCCAACTCGCCCGCATCACCGTCGAGCACCGTGACCCGCCGACTCCGTGACGGGGACCTGTCGAGCAGAGTCGACCAATGAATCCGCAACGACGTCGCTCGATCTGAGCCTCTCGGCCTGGTGGCCGTCCGGACCGGAGGGCAGAACCTCCTCATAGCGCCCCTGGGCCAGCAGGCGTCCTTCCGCCAGCAGCAGGCAATGGTCCGCATGCCGGGCCGCCTCGGCGTCGTGGGTCGCGTGGACGACCGTGACGCCCTGCGCCTTGACCTGTTCGAGGACCTGCAGGATGCGCCCACGGCCGGCGTCATCCAGTCCCGCAGCGGGCTCGTCGAGCAGCAGGAGATCCGATTCCTGGGCGAGTCCCTGAGCGATGAGGACGCGCTGACGCTGCCCCCCGGACAGTTCCGCCAGTTGCTTGTGGGCCAGTTCGGCGATGCCCATGCGCTCGAGGCAGTCCCGGACCACCGCACGGTCATGCCGGGTGAGGCGCCGCCACCAACCACGATGCGCCCATCGCCCCATCGTGACCGCGTCCAGCGCGGTCATGGGCAGGGCGGCGGACACCGCACTGCGCTGCAGGACCAACGCCGGCCGCCGGACACCGGATCGGTCCACGGCGCCTCCGCAAGGGGCATGGGTGCCGGCGAGGACGCCCAACAGCGTCGACTTGCCCGACCCGTTATGGCCCACGAGCGCGGTGACCCGCGCTCCCGGCAGCTCTGCGGTGACGTCGCTCAACGCCACCGTGCTCCCGTACCTTGCGCTGACGCCCCGCAGCGTGATCACCGTACCTGGCTGTGCCATCATGACTCCCCGCTTGATTTTGATAACCGTTTTCATTGTAGAGTACGGCCATGGAATGGTTCTTCACCCCGTTTGGGGTGTCTTTTGTTGAACGGGCGCTTTGGGGTGGTCTGCTGGTCTCGGGCATCTGCGCGCTGGCGGGGACCTGGGTCGTGCTGCGCGGCATGGCCTTTCTCGGCGACGCCATGTCGCACGGGATGCTGCCCGGCGTCGCGGTGGCGTCCCTGCTGGGCGGGAACCTCTTCCTGGGCGCCCTGACGAGCGCGGCGGCGATGGCGGCGGGCGTGACCGCGCTGTCGCGGTCGCCTCGACTGTCCCAGGACACCGGGATCGGCCTGCTGTTCGTCGGGATGCTGGCGCTGGGTGTGATCGTCGTCTCGCGTTCGCAGAGCTTCGCGGTCGACCTGACCGCTTTCCTGTTCGGCGACGTGTTGGCGGTGCGCCCGCGCGATCTGACGGTGCTGGCGGCGGCGCTGGCCGTCAGCGGCGTCGTCGCGGTCGTCGGGCACCGGGGCTTCGTCGCGCTCGCCTTCGACCCGCGCAAGGCGCAGACCCTCGGCCTGCGCCCGCGACTCGCCCACGCCCTGCTGCTCGGCCTGCTGACGCTCGCCATCACGGCCTCGTTTCATGTGGTGGGCACGCTTCTGGTCTTCGGGCTGCTGATCGCGCCGCCCGCCGCCGTCATCCTGTGGGCGCGCAGCGTACCGGCGGTCATGGCCGGAGCGGCCCTGATCGGCGCCCTCTCCACCGTCACGGGCCTGCTCATCTCCTGGCATCTCGGCACCGCCGCCGGGGCGACGATCGCCGCGACCGCGGTGGCGCTGTTCTTCCTTTCGGCACTGGCCGCCCGGCTGCGCGACCGCAGGTCGCGCAGCACGGCACCGACGTCCGGCCCTGCCCCCCGCATGGAACCGGAGCACGCATCATGATCGGCAACCGCACGGGGCGTACAACGCTCGCCGTGATCGCCGCGGGGGTCGCCCTTTGCTCATGCGGTTCCTCCGGCACCGAAGGCACATCCGCACCAGAGCAGCGCCCGCACGGATACGTCGAGGGAGCCGAGGAGACAGCCGAGGCGCAATGGAGGCTGGTGCTCGCCGACGATTCGGGCACGGCACACCTGCTCGACCCCGCTACCGAAAAGGTCACCGAGGCGACCCGGACCGGCGGGATCACAGATGTGGAAAGTGACGGCCGGTTCGCCTACCTCGCCACCAGCAGCGGTGTCCGCGTCTTCGACAGCGGAGTCTGGACCGGCGACCACGGTGATCACGTGCACTACTACCGCGCCGCCACTCGGGTCATCGGCGAGTACCAGACAGGCACGGCTCCCGATGCCTCCACCACGGTCGCCGGCGACCCCGCGATCACCGCCCTGACCACCGGAGACGAAGCGCACGTCGTTGACCGCAAGGCGTTGGAGAGCGGGAGAGTCAGCGTGACCATGCGGTCCCGGGGGCGGGCGGCGCTGGCCTATGCCGAACACGTCCTGGTCGCCGCCACTGACGGCGCTGACGGCACCGTCACGATCTACGGCAGGGACGGCCGGCCGGCCGGCCGGATCCAGGAGTCCTGCCCCGCCCCGCGAGGCCAGGCGATCACCCGGCGCGGCGCGGTCTTCGGGTGCGCCGATGGAGCGCTGGTGGTGACCGGGCGGGGAACCGAACTCTCCGGCAAGAAGATCGCCTATCCAGGGCGGGTCACCGAGGACGAGCGGGCGATGGCGTTCCATCATCGTCCCGGAACCGCCGTTCTCGCCGCCAAGGCCGGCCGCGACGGAATCTGGATCCTGAATATCGCCGCGGGCGAGTGGACACGCGTCCACTCCGGCCCCGCGGCCGCGGTCAGCGGGACTGGCGAGGGCTCTCCCGTCCTGATGCTCGGCGAAGAGGGCCGCCTGCGCTCCTACGATCCCGAGACGGGCGAGGCGCTCGCGAGTACCGAACTGATCAAGAGAGTCCGGCAGGGGAAGCCCTCGCCCGTGATCCGGGCGAACACGGCACGCGCTTACGTCAACGATCCGGCCGCGAACGCGGTCTACGAGATCGACTACAAGGACGACCTGCGCCTGGCCCGGACCTTCAAGCTGCCCTTCAGCCCCGGCCACATGGTGGAGACGGGATGGTGAGCGGGATGACGTCCCGGCGTGGCCCGGGCGGGCTCGTCCAAATCCTGGCCGCACTGTCCCTCGCGCTCTGCGGCTGCCTGGCGGGGTGCGGGCCGGGCGGCGACGACCGTTCCGGCGTGGTGGTCACCACCAACATCCTCGGCGACATCACCCGCTCCATCGTGGGCGACGAGGCCGAGGTGACCGTCCTGATGAAGCCCAACGCCGATCCGCACTCGTTCGGGATCTCCGCTCGGGAGGCCGCCCGCGTGGAGCGGGCCGCGCTCCTGATCCACAACGGCCTCGGCCTGGAGGAAGGGGTGACGCGGAGCGTCGAGGCGGCGGAGGCCGCAGGCGTCCCGACGCTCGCCGTCGGCGAGGGCGTCAACCCGCTCCGCTATCGCGAGGGGAAGAACGCCCAAGCCCTCGATCCGCACTTTTGGACCGATCCTCGCCGGGTCCTGACGGCCGTCGACACCATCGCGGCGCACGTCGAGCGGAAGGTTCCCGGGGTCGACACGGCGAAGGTCCGCGCCAACGCGGCCGGCTACCGCAGGCAGGTCGAGGCGCTTGACCGGTCGATGGCCGCCGCCTTCGCCCGGATTCCGGCCGAACGCCGCAATCTCGTCACCAACCACCACGTCTTCGGCTATCTCGCGGAGCGTTACGGCTTCACCGTGATCGGCGCCGTCATCCCGAGCGGCACCACGCTCGCCTCCCCCAGCGGATCGGATCTGAGGTCTCTGGCCGAGGCCGTGCGCCGAGCCGGGGTTCCCACCGTCTTCGCCGACTCGTCCCAGCCCGACCGGCTCGCCCGGGTCATGGCCGGGGAGACCGGTCTCGACATCAGGGTCTCGCCGTTGTACTCCGAATCGCTCACCGACCAGAACGGCGGAGCCCCCACCTACCTGCGGATGATGCGCTCCAACGCGGAGACCATCGCAGCCGGCCTGTCGCCGCAGTGACACCGCGACGCCGGGCGAGGTCGCCTCCCCCCGCATCCCGCTCGACCGGCAACGACTCCCTGAGAACGGAAGAACAAGAATGAAGGACAGGATGCGATTCCGATCGCGCATGGCCGCGGCCGCCGCGCTCCCCGTGATGGCACTCGGCGCGGGCGTGGCGGCATGTGGCGAGACCGGCTCCGAGACGTCCGGGCGCAAAGCCGCCCCGAAGGCCCCGGTCAAGGTCGGTGAGCCCCTCGTGCTGACCTATGACGGCGGCGTCTACGTCCTCGACCGCACGACGCTGAAACTTGTCCAAGACCTCCCCCTCCCCGGGTTCAACCGGGTCAACGCCGCCGGGGACGACCGGCATGTCCTGGTCTCAACGGCCGGCGGCTTCCGGGTCCTCGACGCCGCCGGCGCGACATTGCGCGAGGAGCAGTTCGCCGCCGTCAAACCCGGCCACGTCGTCCGGCACGCCGGCAAGACCGTGCTGTTCGCCGACGGAACCGGCAAGGTCACCGTCTTCGACCCGCGCGACCTGGGCACCACCACCCTGCCCGAGTCCTCGAGCCACACGGCCGAACATCCCCACCACGGTGTCGCCGTCGTGCTCAAGGACGGGCAGATGGTGCTCACCCTCGGCACCGAGGACAAACGCACCGGCATCCAGGTGCTGGACGCTGCGCGCAAGGAGACGGCCCGCAACGAGGACTGCCCCGGCGTGCACGGCGAATCCACGGTCAAGGACGAGACCGTGGTCATCGGCTGCGAGAACGGCGCGCTCGTCTACAAGGGCGGCACGATCACCAAGGTCACGTCGCCTGACGCGTACGGGCGGATCGGCAATCAGGCCGGCCACGAGGAGTCTCCCATCGTCCTGGGCGACTACAAGACCGACCCCGACGCCGAACTCGAACGGCCCAAGAAGGTCTCCCTGATCGACACCCGGTCCGGCACGATACGGCTCATCGACGTCAAGGCGAGCTACTCCTTCCGG
Source organism: Actinomadura alba (assembly GCF_014323705.1). GTDB lineage: Bacteria > Actinomycetota > Actinomycetes > Streptosporangiales > Streptosporangiaceae > Actinomadura_C > Actinomadura_C alba. The sequence continues at coordinate 62,820 of NZ_JABVEC010000037.1, read as the reverse complement.
TCCCTCGGGCGTGGCCCCAACGGCGAGGCACTGATCCTGGGAACCGACGGCGCGCTGCGCACCATCGACCCTGAGACCGGGAGGATCACTGCCACCGTCAAGGTCGTCGATCCGTGGGAGGAACCCCTGGAGTGGCAGGACACCCGCCCGTCGCTCCACGTCCGGGACCGTACCGCCTATGTCACCGACCCCGCCGACAAGAAGGTGCACGCCGTCGACATCGAGTCGGGCAAGGTACAGGTCACCGGGCAACTTCCCCAGGCGCCCAACGAACTCACCGCCCCCTGAGCGAGCGACGGCCGCCGGCCCCGAACCGGCGGCCGTCGCACACAGCGCGGGGATTGATGGTGGGCGGCCCACCACCGGCGAAAGTACGGGCCTGTACGGACGGCTCGGCGGCCACACGAGGGGCGCACAGCCGCTCCTGGCCCGGAATCATAACTGGTCGGTTCGCCCAGGTGGGTGCTTTGTCTTGGGGCGCGCGCGGAGGTGTGCGCGTTCGCCCTGCCTGCCGAACAGGCTGAGGAACTCGACCGGTTCGGCACCGGTGGCGTCGAACCAGTGCGGTACGCGGGTGTCGAACTCGGCCGCCTCACCTGGTGAGAGCACCAGATCCTGTTCACCGAGGACGAGCCGCAGCCGTCCGTTGAGGACATAGAGCCATTCGTAGCCCTCGTGGGTCTGTGGATCGGGTTCTCCTCGGCGGCTGCCGGCCGGGATCACGAGCTTGTACGCCTGGATGCCGCCGGCTCGGCGGGTCAGGGGCAGCATGGTCATGCCGTAGCGGGTGACCGGGCGCAGGTGGATGCGCGGGTCTCCGGTGGGCGGGGCACCGACGAGTTCGTCGAGCGAGACGCCGTGGGCTCTGGCCAGGGGAAGCAGTAGTTCGAGGGTCGGCCTGCGGGCACCGGACTCCAGCCGGGACAGGGTGCTCACCGAGACGCCGGTCTCTGCCGACAGGTCGGCCAGCGTGGTCTCGCGCTGCCGGCGCAGCGCGCGTAGCCGGGGTCCGACCGCGGCGAGCGCTTGGTCGAGGTCGTCGTCCATGCCGCCAGCTTGCCATACCGGCAATAGAGCTTGCCACGACGGCAGCAGCGCCTTCTTCCGGTCACGGGGGCGCGCTCGTCCTCGTGACGGGCACCGTACGGCCCGGCCGACCGCCGGAGCGACCGGGCGGGGCCGTCACGGCACGGGGTACGGCGATTCGCGGAGCCCTCGCGGGCGGCGGTCACCGGCACCGTCAGCGGTCATCGGCCTGATCACGAAGTGTCCGTGATCGGCGACGCGAGCCGCGGGAGGCGAGGCGCCAGAGGATCAGCGCCAGCCGCCGTGGTGGTGACCATGGAAGCCGCCGTGGTGGTGCCCGTGGTGCCCGTGGTGCCCTTGGTGCCAGTTATGGTGCCGAGGCCAGTGGTTGTGGTGGCAGTTGCCCCAACGCCAGTTACAGCCCTGCACGACGGCGGGCTGTTCCGCGGCGGCCGCCACCGTCTGCGCGCTCGCCGGAGTCATCGCACCGGATGTGAAGACGGCGATCCCCGCACATGCCATGGTGGAGAGGGCCATACTGATCGACTTGGGAATGGTCATGGAAGGTCCCTCCTGAATGCAGTAAAGGTAAAGTCGCGGTTATCTGGCGGAAGATTCTTGAACCTCCAACCACAACACGTATTCACATCTCACATGCCGTGATTTGGGAAATCAACCCGGTTGAATTGTCAATCGCAGGTGTTGGCACGAATTTGGCCTTATCACGCCGTGCGGTTGGCTCAGCTTGCCCCGACAGGGCGAGGTCAAGCGCAGGCATGTTCTCGGGCATCGGGTAATGCAATGACATGAGCGCTCACACCCGAACGCGCGCCCCGATCCCTGAGCCGGCCCCGGCGGCGGATACCCGGTCAGGTCTTCCACAAAGGGGTCCCATCGCCGGCGAAGCCGCGTACTTCAGCGCGGACGCCATGCGCGGGCGGATGCGCGGGCGTGTCCATCAGCGGCAGCCGCAGTACGAAGCGCGCACCGCGCGGCGAGTCCTCGATCAGCAGGGTTCCGTGGTGGTTCTGGGCGATGTCGCGGGAGATGGCCAGGCCGAGCCCGCTCCCCTTGGGATCGCGACGGCGCCCGCCGTCCAAGCGGGTGAAGCGTTCGAAGACGCGTTCCCGGTCCTGTGGCGCGATGCCGTCACCGTCGTCGGTGACTGTCACGACGGCCTGATCGCCGGCACGCTCGGCGGTGACCTCGACACTGGTCTCGGCGTGCCGCCGGGCGTTGGCCAGGAGGTTGTCCAGGATCCGGATCAGCTGAATCCGGTTGCCTCGGACGTTCACATCGCGGCCGGCGCGCACGTCCACCGGCACGCCGTCCGCCCTGGCCGCGGCCTCCGCCACTTCCGCGGTCACCAGCGCGCCGAGGTCGAGCGGCCCCTGCGCCGCCGGGACGCCGGCACGCAGACGAGCCAGCACCAGCAGGTCGTCGACGATCGTCTCCAGCCGGTCGGTGACCGCCAGGGCCTCGTGGATGGTCTCGTGGGGATCGACGTCTCGCGGATAGAGCACCGCCTCCTCCAGCCGGGCACGCAGACCGGTGAGCGGGGTCCGGAGCTCGTGCGAGGTGGTGGAGGCGAATCGGCGTTGCCGCTCCGCCGACTCCTCCAACCGGGCCAGCGTCTCGTTGGCGGTGGCGGCCAGCAGCGCGTACTCAGTGCAACCGGGCGGCTTGGGCACCCGCAGGCTGAGGTCGCTCACCGAGATCGCGGCCATGGTCTCGCGGATCGCCGTCACAGGGCGCAGGGAACGGCCGCTCACCCACCAGTTCCCCCACGCCGTGAGAGCGGCGCCGAGCAGGACTCCCGCGCCGGTCAGCAACTGCAGGCGGTGTGTCGCCAGGAGGGCCGGCTCGGCCGTTCCCGCGTAGACGAAATGGGGCTCACCCCGCCAGAGCTCGCGGGTCTCCAGCGGAGGAGTCCGGACGGCGGCGAGTATGACGCACCCGCCCTGCGGGGAGCACACGGTGTCGTCGTCGATCCGATCATCGATCGGGGGGCGCACGCCGCTCAGGGCCGGTCTGCCCGTCGCGGCCGCGCTGGCCGCCACCACCCGGCCATGCGAGTCGACGAGCTGGAGGAGGTCGATGCGCGTCTTCGGATCCGGCCGCGGCGTGACGCCGGGCCGGAAGGACCCGAGCCAGTTGGTGGCGACTCGCTGCGCCTCTTGGACGACGCGGGCATGGGCCCTGTCCGAGATCAGAAAGTCGATGCTGGTGCCGATCGCGGAAAGGAAGATCAAGGACAGCGTCCCGACGGCCAGCGTGGTGCGCGCCCGAAGCGAGTGGGGCAGAAGTAAACCCCGCCTGCATCCCAAGATGCCCCCCTCTTGCAAAAGAGCAGGTCAAGCCCCTTATTCGAAGGTATCCGTGGACCATAGACCGCGCAACCAGGGGGTGCCGGGCCGCGTCGACGGAAACGTGGCGTCCCGGATGGAGAATCGCCTGTGACGGAGGACGGTTCCCGCCGGTCAGAACCTGGTGAGACCCTGGTCAGACCTCGTCGCCCGCCGTGAGGGGATCCAGACGGCGGATCAAGCGGAGGGTGACCGCGGTGACGGTGTCCGCTTCGATCTTGTTCTCGCAGGCGGCGATCTCGCGACCGGCCTCACCGATGACGGTGGTCAGCATCGCGACCGTGGCGCGGCCCACCGGGCCGCTGCCGGCACCGAGAAGCACCGCGTTCTGCCGCACCCACTCGCGGTTGCGGGTACGGCGCATCAGCTCGAACCCGGGCGGACCGTCACAGTCCATGAACAACCGGACCAGGTCCCGGCGCTCCCAGGACCCCTCAAGGAAGGCCCGCGCCCCGGCGATGAACAGCTCCAGCGGATTCGACTCGCCCGACTCGCGCATGGCGCTGACGGCGGCCGAGGCGTCCTCCTCATGCGCGTTCTGGTGGCCCTCGTAGAGCGCCAGGAACAGCTCGGCCTTGCCGCCGAAATGGTGGTACAGGCTGCCCACGCTCGAACCGGAGCGTTCCACCACATCGGCGACGCTCGCCTCGGCGAAGCCCCGCTCGGCGAACACCTCACGGGCGGCGCCCAGTATCCCCCGGCGCGTCTCCGCCGTACGGCTCCATTGCCAGGCGCTCACGCTCGGGCGGCTGCTCGACTTGCGTGCCATCCGGTTTCTCGCCACCTTGCCGTCGGCCTCGTCGCTCCCAGATTACGGAACCGCATTTCACGGTCCGCAGTCGCAGGTCGGCGCAGCGGTGGGGCGGCCAGGCGGCCAGGCGGCCAGGCGGCCAGGCGGCCAGGCGGCCAGGCGGCCAGGCGGCGAGAGTAAAGCAGCCCCCGGCGACGGCCGGGGGGCTGCTCGCGGCACAGCGTGATCATGAGCGGTGTGGCCCGCTCGGCAGCCTGGTCGGCGGCGTCGTCCCGGTCCACGAGTCGCCGTAGCTCAGCCAGGTGCCGATCGGCTTGCGCTGCCCGGCGCCGGGGCGGTCGTGGTCACAGACCCCGCCAGGGAACGTGGCACGCAGCTGCGCCCGCTCGGCGGAGGAGAACGTGACCGGGAAGTCCCGGAAGTCGAGCGGCTTCAGCGCGCACTTCAGGACGTCCATGGAGAGCTTCTGTCCGGCGGCCATACGGGTGTTCGCGGCCACCGGGAACCTCTCCCCGCACTGCCCGTCCGGCGGGTAGGTCAGCTCCTGGCGGATACGCTGCGTGGCCGACAGGTAGCAGCCGTCGCCGAGGTCGGCCGGCCGGTTCGTGAGCACCTTGTGCCGCATGTCGCGTCCCGAGCGGTCGGCGCCGATCGCGGTCAGCCAGCGGTCCATGGCGTCGAGCTCGTACCGGGCGGCCGCCGCCGTCTCGGCCGGGGTCGGGGCGCTTTCGATGATGACCTGGTTGCCGGCGCTGCCGTTGGCCCGCAGCAACCGCTGGCGCATGACGAAGGACCACTCGGTGGTGTGGATGTCGTTGCCCGGGCCGGCCAGGTCGAGGTCGGTGCGCTGGTCGATGATGGGGGTCTGGCGCAGGCCCTGCGACGCCGAGTTGACGATGTCGTTGGCGTACACCGCGTACAGCGCCTTCGGGTCGGCGACGGTGCGCTGCGGCACGGGCTTGCCGGTGTGGTCCAGGCCGCCGATGCCGGCGTTGACGGCGGTGAACTGGGCCGGCGTGATCGTTCCCGCCTTCAGCGCGGCCAGCCCGTACTGTACGCCGGTGTTGTCGAGCACGCCGCGGACGAACCCGGTCCTCGGGTCGCGGCCGATCTGGTTGACCAGTTGCTCGGTCGAGTTGCACTTGACGCCGTTGGGATTGGTGACCGGGTCCCAGCGCACCGCGACCGGGATCGCCGCGTTGCAGCTCTCCGTGGCGGTCGACCGGCTGGCGAAGGTCGCGTCCCAGGAGACGCAGGTCGAATAGGTGCGGAAGCCGGAGATCGCGGTCTTCTGCGCAGTGGTGAACGAGGCGCCGGGTCCGGCGAAGAAGCGGTTCAGCAGGCGGCAGTCCGAGACCGGGCCGGCCGTGCTCAGCGGGTCGGGGAAGGAGACACCGGGAATGATGCCGTCCAGGATGCCCGGGTAGCTCTCGGCGATGTCGTACTGCTGGATGGCCCCACCGGAACCGCCCCAGCCGATGGTGTGCTTCACCGGGCCGTAGGTCTCGACGAAGTGCTCCTTGACCATCATCGCCGCCTCGGCCGAGATGATCGGGCTGCAGTTGTTGTCGAGCACGTTGAGGCTGGAGGACGCGACCGCGTAGCCCTGCCCGAGGAACAGGTCGTTCAGCACGCCGCCGGTCGATCTGCCCTGGTGGAAGCCGGAGTTGCAGCCGCCCCCGAAGGTGTAGACGAGCTTGCCGTTCCAGGCGTGATCCGGGGTGACCGGTGATGGGGCGGCGCCGTCGTACAGCGCCGCGATCTCGTACACCGCGCGGTCGATCGTCCCGCGCTCGCCCCGGACGATGTACGGCACCTGCCGGCCGTCCACCGTGGCGGTCGCGAGGTCCGCGGGTCGCGCGGACGGATCGGGCAGCGGTGCGAACGCTCCCGCCGTCGTCCGGTACTGGTAGCCGACCTGGGTGGGTGCGCCGCAGTGCGGCTGCTCGGCCGCCGGCAGGCCGTACGCCTGTGTCTCGCAGTAGAAGGGGAGTTGCTGCGCACCGGACAGCACCGGCCCGGTGATCGGGTGGTTGGTGACGCGCAGACTCGCACGGGAACCGGACTGCCTGGCCTCCAGTGTGTTGCGCCCGTCGCGCAGGCCGGTAACCAGGCCGAGGAGGCTGCCGTCGGGCTGCTCGCGAAGGCCGGAGGTCACGTCACGCCCGTTGGCGCTGACGCTGATCCGCTTGGCGTGCGTCTTCGCCGGCGGCACGACCCGGACGAGCACCTGCCCGCCGCTGACCACCTCGGGCCGCGGGTTCGACACGGTCTCGATGGTCGGCCGTCCGCCGTGGGACGCCGGCCCGGCGGCCGCCGTTCCGTACGTCAGCATCGGCACGGCCGCCGCCAATGCGGCGACGACGATGACCGAGCGCCATTTACGGTGTGCCACTCGCAACTCCGCTCACTCGTGACACCGCGAACGCGTCGCGATGCCGGGACTGGTGGTCCCCCGCCGTCGCCGAGCGAGCATGACGCTGAGCTCAACACCGGGCACCTGCGTAAGTGCGACGTGCATTCTAGAATGCTTTTCTAAAACCTGGCCAGACCTGGGCCGCGGGACGGCGCGATGTCACTCACCATGATCGAGATATCACGCGGCGCAGCGCGGTAACGCATCGCAGGTTCGAGGCCGAATCGCCATTTCTGCTGGTGATTTCGAGCTGATTGGCGGGATCTATATCGCCTGTGCATCATGTAGAGATGTCTGATGAGGCGGTACCGCGAGGGCAGGCGATGACCGATGCGCAGTCCGGCCGGTGGGAGGAGGTCCTGGCCGCGCTCGCCGGGATGCTCCCGACCGGTGCCGCGTGCGTGGTGGTCGACGGTGCCGGTGACCACGCCGCCCAGGTCGCCGACCGGCTGGCGCACGCCCTGTCGTCCGACGGACGCCTCTGCACCCGCCTGACCGGCGGAACATCGCCCCCGTCCGATGACACCTGGCACGCGGACCGATCCCCCGGCGCGGTCACGCTCGCCGATGGGCCGCGGCTGCGCGCCCGGCCGCCGGCCACCGGGTGGGACGTCGTCGTCTGGCTGTCCTGCCGGCCGACCGGCCACTCCCCGAACGTGGGCGGGGAACGTGACGCCGACATCGTGATCGACCTCCGGGACGAGACCTGGCCCGTGATCCGCCACGTTGCCCGCCGGCTGGCCGGGCACAGCCGCTGGTACATCACCGAGAGCCGGGCCTTCTTCGCCACCCGCGCCGCCACCTGGGACACCAAGTTCGGCGACGACATGCCCGCGTACACCGCCGCCGTCGACGAGGCCGGCATCCCGGTCGGCGCCGCCGTCATCGACGTGGGCTGCGGCACCGGCCGTGCCCTGCCCGCCCTGCGCTCGGCCGTCGGCCCCACCGGAGTCGTGATCGGCCTCGACCTCACCCCGCAGATGCTCGCCGTCGCCAAGGCCGGCGGGCGCGCACAGCACGCCGCCCTGCTCGTCGGCGACGCCCGCCACCTGCCGCTCGGCGACGCCAGCGTCCACACGGTCTTCACCGCCGGCCTGGTGAACCATCTGCCCCACATCGGCGAGGGTCTCGCGGAACTGGCCCGCGTCGCCCGTCCGGGCGGACGGCTGGTCATCTTCCACCCCTCGGGACGAGCCGCGCTCGCGGCCCGGCACGGGCGCACCCTCGACCCCGACGAACCCCTCGCGCGGAAACGTCTCGGCCCGCTGCTCGCCGGTGCCGGCTGGCACCTCGACGGGTACGACGACGCGCCCCACCGGTTCCTCGCCCTGGCCACCCGCCGGTGACCGCATCTCGCCGATTCGCCCCATCCCCCCGGCCGGGTGGCGCGTAACGGAGAGGGACGCGTGCCTCAGGCCGGGTAGGCATGCGTCTCAGGCCGGGTAGGCGTGCGTCTCGGTCGCCTTGACGGCCGCCCAGATCCGCTGCCCCGGGGTCAGATCGAGGTCGGCGACGGCGGCCGGGGTCACGTCGGCGGCCACCGCGATCGACCCGTCGAGATGGATGCGGACGTTGTCACCGTGCCGCTCGATGCCCTCGATCGTGGCCTCCCACAGATTCCGCGGAGTGCCGTCCGGCCGGGACCGGTAGAGAGCCACCGCGGCGGGTGAGAAGGCGAGGAACACCGGCCCCCGCAGATCCTCGGCGACGTTGAAGAGCACGTCGCCCACCGTGACCTTCCGCCCGTCGGCCGTCCCGCGATGCAGGTTGAGCCCCACGAGCCGCGCGACGTAGTCGGTGCGCGGCCGGCGGGCGACCTCGGCGGGTGTTCCCTGCTGGACGACCGTGCCGGATTCGATGACCACGAGCCGGTCGGCCAGCACCATCGCCTCCAGCGGGTCGTGTGTGACCAGGACGGTCGCCCCGTCGAACTCGGCAAGGTGACGGCGCAGCTCGGAGCGGACCTGGAGCCGGGTGTGGGCGTCGAGGGCGGCCAGCGGTTCGTCCAGCAGCAGCAACCGTGGCCCGGCGGCGAGCGCGCGGGCCAGTGCGACACGCTGGGCCTGGCCTCCGGACAGCCGGCGGGGCTTGGACCCGGAATGCTCGGCCAGGCCGACCCTCCGCAGCCAGGACGCGGCCGTCGCGCGCGCGTCCGACTTGGACGCGCCATGGCAGCGTGGCCCGAAGGCGACGTTGTCCAGTGCCGACAGGTGCGGGAAGAGCAGGTAGTCCTGGAAGACCATGCCGATGGGGCGGTCTTCGGTGGGGAGCGTGTGCAGGGGCGTGCCGTCCAGGTCGATGTGACCGCCGGTCAGGGCCACCAACCCGGCCAGAGCGCGCAAGGCAGTGGTCTTGCCCGCGCCGTTGGGGCCGAGCAGGGCGACGACCTCGCCGGCGTCGACGGCCAGGCCCAGGTCGAGGCGGAAACGAGGGCGTTCGACGACGAGGCGTGCCTGCAGGGTCATGGGCTGGTGACCCACCTGTCGCGCAGGCTGGCCAGGACCAGGATGGAGACGGCGAGCAGGACCAGGCTCAGCACGATCGCGGCCTCGGGCTCGGTCTCGAGCGCGAGATAGACCGCCAGCGGCATGGTCTGGGTCCGGCCAGGGAAGTTGCCGGCGAACGTGATAGTGGCACCGAACTCGCCCAGCGCCCGGGCCCAGCACAACACGGCCCCGGCCACGACGCCCGGCGCGATCAGCGGCAGCGTGACCCTGTGGAACACCGTCCAGCGGGAGGCGCCCAGGGTGGCCGCGGCCTCCTCGAACCGCAGGTCCGCCGCCCGGAGTGCCCCTTCGACGCTGATCACCAGGAACGGCATGGCCACGAACGCCTCGGCCAGCACCACGCCGGTCGTGGTGAACGGCAACGTGATCCCGAATGCGGAGTCCAGCCACTGGCCGACCAGCCCGCGCCGGCCGAGTACGAGCAACAGCGCGACGCCGCCCACCACCGGCGGCAGCACCAGGGGAACCGTGACCAGCGCCCGGACCAGGCGCCGACCGGGGAAGTCGACCCTGGCCAGCACCCACGCCAGCGGTACCCCCAGCAGCAGGCACAGCACGGTGGCCAGGGTCGCGGTGACCAGCGACAGCCGCAACGCCGTCAGCACCTGGGGCTCGGCCAGCCGCGTGGCCAGCGTCGACCACGGTGCCCGTACGAGCAGCCCGGCCAGCGGTGCCACCAGGAACACGAGCGCGACCAGGGCGGGCACCACCAGAACCCACGGAACACGGCCGGCCGGGCCGGAGTCGCGCCGCGCACGACCCCGGCCCGCTGATCCCTTCGACCCCGCCGAGCCCGAGCTGGAGCCCGGCCTCGGTGTCAGCATGCTTCCAACCAGGGGCATCCGATCAAGAGGGTCTTCCGGCCAAGGGCGCTTCCGGCTCCAGGGTCTCGGGTCGGCGAGGCCGGAGGCAAGGTGCGATCAAGGACTGGGTCAGGGGACGTCGAATCCGGCCTTGGCCATCACGCTCTTGCCCTGGGCAGACAGCACCAGTTGGACGAACTGCCGGGCAAGGTCGGCGGCCGGCGCCTTGGACAGGGCCGCGATCGGGTAGTCGTTGATCGCCTTGTCGGCCTCGGGGAAGCCGATGCCCTTCACCTTGCCGCCCGCGGCGAGCACATCGGTCCGGTAGACCAGCGCGGCGTCGACCTCACCGAGCTCGACCTTGGTGAGAGTGGCCTTGACGTCCTGCTCGAGGGTGACCGGCTCGACTTTCAGCCCGGCCGCGTCGAGTGCCTTGGCCGCCGCCGCGCCACAGGGGACCTGCTCCGCGCACAGCGCCACCTTGACCTTCGAGTCGGCCAGATCCCGCAGGTCGTCGACCTTCGCCGGGTTGTCGGCGGGAACGGCGATCTCGAGCCGATTGCGTACGAACGTCGCCGGGGCGGTGGCCAACGACGCATCGGTCACGGTCTTCATCGTCGCCGGACTGGCCGCCGCGAAGACGTCCGCCGGGGCACCTTGGGTGATCTGCTGGGCCAGCGTGGCACTGGACCCGAAGTTGAACCTCACCTTCGTGCCCGGGTGAGCGGATTCGAATGTCCGGCCCAGCTCGGTGAAGGATTCGGTCAGTGACGCGGCGGCGAACACCGTCAGCGTCTTACCGCTTCCGCCGGAAGCGGCGCCGGAAGCGCCTCCGGAGTCGTCGCCGCCGCAGCCGGACAGACCGGCCGCCAGGGCGAGGGTGAGCGGGACCGCGACGGTCCACCGGGACAAGCGTCTGAACACCAGGGCTCCTTTACCGACTCACCGCGTGAGTACCTCACTGATCTCCACGACGACATTGGTGGACTTGATCACAGCGACCGCCACCACCCCGACCTCCAGGCCCAGCTCATCGGCGGCCTGACGGCTCATCAGCGAAACCACCCGGAACGGCCCGGCCACGATCTCGACCTGGGCCATCACCGAATCCTTGATCACCGCGGTCACGATCCCCCGGAACCGGTTCCGGGCCGAGGAGACGCCCGACCCGTTCTCGGCGTCGATCCGGTCCCGCGCGAACCCGGCCAGATCCGCACCCGCCACCATCCGGTGGCCGTGCTCGTCGCGTTCCGCGGGAAGCCGACCGCCGTCGACCCATCGCCGCACGGTGTCCGGGCTGACGCCCAGCACCGCCGCGGCCTCGCTGATGCGAAACATCGTCACGATCAATCACCATACCCTCGCATAATCCGGTCAGGACAGATCCTCTCCCTGGCAAGCACGGTCCATATCTGCCATCAGCGCTCGCATTCGCGCGACGCCCGATGCCGGGAAGATCCAACCGGCGCGGGCCGACGTTGACTCGTGGCGTGTCGGGGCTTCCAGGTGCTTGGGAAGCCCGACACGCCACGAGTCAACGAACTGAAGGAACCCGAACGGCTCAGCCGAGCCGCCCGGCCAGCGTCCGGAAGACCTTCGGCGCGGCACCTCGCACGCGGGCCGGCAGCCGGAGCCAGCCCGGCACGTACGCCTCCGTGAGGTCGCGCTCGACCACGGACACGATGGCGCGCGCGACACGCTCGGCGGCTATCGGCGCCGGCCGCCGGCGACGATAGGGCGTTCCACGCCGGTCGAAGAACGGCGTGTCGACCACGCCGGGAAGCACGACCGACACGCCGACCTGGGACAGTTCGTGCCGTAGCCCCTCGGCAAAGATGATCAGACCTGCCTTGGTCGCGGAGTACACGGCCTCGTCGCGCACCCCTACCGCGCCGGCGATCGAGGCGACGAAGACGACATGGCCTCGGCCTCGCTCGATCATGCCGGGCAACAGCAGCCGGGTCAGCACGATGTGGGCGGTCAGGTTCACCGCGATCAGCCGCTCGATCGTGTCGTCCGGCATCTCCGCGAAGGGTCCGGCCCATCCCACCCCGGCGTTGGCGACCAGGACGTCGACCGGCCCGGCCATGGCCGCGAGCTCGGCGGCGCCGGTCGCCAGATCGGCCGTTAGCACCTGACCGCCGGTGCCGGCGGCCACCGCGTCGAGCCTTGGGCGGTCGCGCCCGGCCAAGACCGGCCGCGCCCGAGCCCTGGCCATGGCCCGGGCGGTCGCCGCTCCGATCCCGGAGGACGCACCAGTGATCAGTACACGACTGCCCGCAAGCCTCATGATCCGTTCAATTCCCGGTGGGCCGGGCCCGACACGGTCCACGGCGCAGGGCCCGGCCCGACCTACTGGGATCCCGACTTGCTCTCCGGCTGCCACGTCAGCCGGGCGATGGGAGGCTCGGCGGCGGGCAGGGTGCTCTTGGTCACCGGGCGGCCGAACTCGTACTCGACCCGGTGCATCTTCCACACGCCTCCGCCGGTCTCCAGCGTCTCCGAGTAGACGGGCAGCCGGGTCTCGGGGTCGATGTAGCGGACGATGTCCAGCGCTGACCCGCCACTGGCCAGGTAGCCGTACGGGTGAGTGAGCGAGTCAAGCTCGGTGTACTTGAACGCGTCCTGGTACAGGTCCGCGCCCACCGGGCGCCCCCCACCGGCGAGCTTCACCGGCTTCACCTTGATCTCGAGGCGCACGTACGGCTTGCCGTTCCGCGTAACGGAGCTCATCCCGCCCGCATTGATGAACCCCTTCAAGTCGCCGAGGTACCCGACGAAAGCGTCGGCTTGCTGCGCGGTCAGCCCGCCGACGCCAAGGCCGTCGTTGAGCCACGTCTGGTCGGTGAGGCTCGGGCACGTGGTGGACCTCTTCTCCCAGGGCCGGCGAACGCCGGAAGAATAGAACCAGTCCTCCGACCGACCCAGGCACCAGGTCCCCCAGGCCGTCGAGGTCTTCCCGTCCGCCACGATCACCTGTGATCTCTCCAGGCGCACGTTCTTGGTCCTGTAGTCGAACCCGGAGACCACGACGTCACGACTGCCCTCTGGATAGAACTTCTCCTGCCGGTAGTACTCATGCACCAGGTTGATGGATGGCTGCAGCGCCTGCTGCTTCAGTGACTCCAGATAGAGTTCGCGCGCGTCGATGGGCTCCTTGGCGCCCTTCGCGGAGGGCTCGGTCGCATCGGTGGTCTCTGCCGCCTTCGGGCGCTCACCCGAACCGGTCACCGCGCAACCGCACACCGCCGCCAGCAGGGCCACCGCGAGTCCTGCTCGGAAAAATCGCACTGCACACCTCTTTGGTCTATCGCTTTTCTCAGTCGGTGACTCTACGTTCGAGCGCCCTGCCGAACGTTCGCAGGGTTGGGAAACATGCGTACACCCGTCAACGCTGAGACTGATCTTCACGGCTTGTCCCAGCTCGGAGCCCTGCTCGCAGAACCCTCCTTACGAAACGCAGCAGTTGTGGGGATTTCTGCAACGGACGAACCGGGCGGATACGGCGCGCATGCCCTCTCTCAACTGGTCCTATGCGAGAGATCGAGAAGGCGATCCATGGCCACGGAGCCGTCAGACCGTCGGGTGCGCGAGCAGCGCCTCGGCCGGCGGTGAGCTGAACAGGGCGGTTCCACGGGCGATCTGACGGTCGCGCTCCGACGAGTCCGCCAGCCGGTCCAGTGCCCCCAGCAGACTCGCGGCGTCGGAGGCGTGGACGCTCAGCCCGGCCCGTGCCATCGCTCGCGCGCCGGCCCGGCCGTGACCGGGGATCGGCAGGTACGAGATGACGGGGACACCCGCCGCGAGCGCCTCCGTGCACGTCAGCCCCGCGGCGTTGTCCACGACCGCGTGAGCGGCGGCCATCAGTTCGGGCAGGTCGTCGCGCCAGCCGAGCGCGACGACACCCCCGCCCGCGCCGCGCAGGCGGCGCAGCAGCCGGCCGTTGTTCCCGCAGAGGACCACGGGCACGTAGCGCCCCGACCGGACAAGGACGCGGGCCGTCCGTTCGGCGCGTCCGACGCCCCAAGCGCCGGTCGAGATCAACACCAGGCGGTCGTCCGGTCGCGCGCCGATCCGGCTCCGTACCTGTGCGGGGTCGGCACCCGGCCGGCGGAACTCCTCGCGTACAACGGGCGCGTGGCAGGACGCCGGGCGTCCGGTCGCCGCGGTCACGCCGAGCGCCGCCGCCGCGGTCGGGCACAGGTAGCCGTCGTTGCCCGGGTGCAGCCAGAGCCGATGGACGGCGAAGTCGGTGAGCAGGACGGTGCTGGTGACCGACAGGCGGCCGCGTTCCCGCAGATGCCCGGTCACCTGCGCGGCCAGATGGAAGGTCGACACGACCGCTGCCGGCGGGCGACGGCGGACCAGCCGCTCCAGCCGGGCCGCCGCCAAGGCGGTCAACGGCGACGTCGACGGCGCCCGGTCGGACACGAAGAAGACCCGGTAGATGACGGCGTACAGCCACGGCGCGGTGCGCATCATCCAGCCGTACCACCAGCGCAGCGCCCCTCCCAGCCGCAGCGGGAGCAGATCCAGGACATCGATCACCTCGGCGTCGACCCCGCCCGTGGCGAGCCGCCGGGCCAGTTCACCGGCGACCCCATCGTGCCCCGCGCCCATGCTCGCGCTGAGGATCAGCAGCCGCCTCGTTGGCATCGCCCCGTCCCTCCCGCAGACTTGAGGTGATGAATCCGCTGGTACTCGGTATGACCGGCCTGGCCGCGCTCCACGCCGGGCCGGCGGCGACCTGGATGCCCACCGTGCGCCGGGGGCTGCCGGGGCTCTCGGGCGTCGGCGCCGGCGACCACGTGGCGCTGACGTTCGACGACGGGCCCGATCCGCGATCCACGCCGCGGTTCCTCGACGAGCTCGAGCGGCTCGGCTGCCGGGCCACGTTCTTCGTCCTCGGTGAACTGCTCGAACGCCATCCCGATCTCGGCCGCCGCATCGTGGCGGAGGGGCACGAGATGGCCGTGCACGGCTGGCGGCACGACAACGCCCTGCTGACCCGGCCCGGCCGGGTCACCACCGAGATGGGCCGCACCGCCGACCTCGTCACCGCGGTGGCCGGCGTTCGCCCGACCTGGTACCGGCCTCCCTACGGAGTGCTCAGCGCCGAGGCCCTGCTGGCGGCCCGCAGGTGGAGGCTGCGTCCGGTGCTTTGGAGCGCTTGGGGCAGGGATTGGACCGAGTCGGCGACCGCCGCGTCCGTCCTGGCCGCCCTGGCACCCGGTCTGCGCGGCGGCGCGACCCTCCTCCTGCACGATTCCGACCACACCTCCGCGCCGGGCTCGTGGCATTCGGCGCTCGGCGCCCTTCCGGAGCTCGTGCGGCATTGCCGTGCCGCGCGACTCGCCGTCGGGCCGCTGCGCGACCACCGGGTCGGCCGATGCCGACTCGACAATTCGAGTAACCGATGAACGCACAGCCGGACGCGACCCGCACAATTCTCGCCCACGCATGTTTCTCGCCTCTTTTTCAGCCGACCGCCCACCGCTCGGCCGCACCGCCCCATCGCCGCCGATCGCCGCCCATCCCAGTGTCCCTACCCAGGTCGGCATCGGTGGACACGAGGCAGCGGGCTTTCGCCACAATCGCCTCGAACCCCCATGACCGGCGCTTGATCAAGCTCCGAGAAGTCAAAAGAAACGCCTATTTATTTCGCCCCCCCGACCGGGCCTAATAAAGCTCATCCCAGCATTTCCCAGCGTTTATCCGGTCGCCTGATGGAAAGCATTCCCTCATGCTCTCCGGTGACGTCAGGGACATCGCGCTCAAGGCCCGGCGCGAGAACTTCCCGGTCGCCTCACGCCTGCTGCCGCGCCGGTATCGGTGCCATCTCATGGCGGTGTACGGCTTCGCCCGCTTCGTCGACGATGTCGGTGACGAGGTGGCCGACGCGGCAGGTGACGAGGGCGGTGACGAGACCGGACCCGGTGAGCGGCTGCGCCGGCTCGGCGACATCGACGCCGACCTGATCCGCCTGTACGCGGGGCAGGCTCCGCTGCTGCCGGTCGTCCGGCGGCTCGCCCCCACCGTGCGCCAGTGCTCCGTCCCGGCCGAGCCGTTCCACCGGCTCGTCGCGGCCAACCGGCGCGATCAGTCGGTCACCCGCTACGACACATTCGACGACCTCCTCGCCTACTGCGAGCTGTCCGCCAACCCCGTCGGGCACATCGTGCTGCACGTCTTCGGCGCCGCGACCCCGTCCCGGCTGGCCCTGTCGGACCAGGTCTGCTCCGCGCTGCAGATCATCGAGCACTGCCAGGACGTCGGGGAGGACTACGCGAGGGGCCGGGTCTACCTGCCGGGCGAAGACCTCCGCCGGTTCGGCTGCACCGAGGCCGACCTGGGCGGGGCCACGGCCCCGGCACGGCTGCGCCGTGTCGTCGCGCTCCAAGCACGGCGGGCGATGCGGCTTCTTGAGGCCGGCGACCCGCTCGCCGCGTCACTGAGCGGCTTCGCCCGTACCGCGGTGGCGGGCTACATCGCAGGCGGGCGCGCCACCGTCGCCGCCCTGGAACGGGCCGGTCACGAGGTTCTCGGCCGGTCGGTGCGCCCCCATCCCGCCCGGCTGCCACTGGAGTGGTCGCGGGTCCTGATGAGAGGGAGCGAGGCGGTCAAGTGAGCGTGTCCGTCGCCTACCGGCACTGTGAGCGGGTCGTCCGCACGCGGGCACGGAACTTCTCCTATGGCATCAGGCTTCTGCCGCCGCCCAAACGACGCGCACTCAGCGCCGTTTATGCGTTCGCCCGCCGGATCGACGACATCGGGGACGGCGAGGGGCCGGCGCCGCAGCGGCTGGCCCGCCTGTCACAGGCGCGATCCGCGCTCCGCGAGGCGGTACCGGACCGGTCCGACCTCGTCCTCGTGGCGTTGCGTGACGCCGCCATCCGCTATCCGATTCCGCTGAGCGCGTTCGAAGAGCTGATCGACGGTTGTGCCGCGGACGTGCGCGGATCGGTCTACGCGAGTCCCGACGACCTGGTGGCGTACTGCCGGTGCGTCGCCGGGTCGGTCGGCCGGCTGTCACTCGGCGTCTTCGGTGCCGAGGATCCCCCGGCGGCCGCGCCATTGGCCGACGCGCTCGGCGTCGCGCTGCAGCTCACGAACATCCTCCGCGACGTACGAGAGGACCGGCGGGTCGGGCGGATCTACCTTCCCGCCGAGGACCTCAGCCGGTTCGGATGCACCCTGGACGTCGACGCCGACGGCGGGTTCACCGACACGCCGCAGCGGCTGACCGAGCTGATGCGGTACGAGGTGGACCGGGCGCGGGAATGGTACGAGCGGGGCGTCCGCCTGCTGCCCCTGCTCGATCGCCGCAGCGCGGCCTGCACCGCGGCGATGACCGGGATCTACCGGTCGCTCCTCGACCGGATCGCGGCCGACCCGGTCGGGGCGCTCGGCACCCGGTTCGCGCTGTCGCCATGGGACAAGACGCTGGTGGCGGCGCGCGCGCTCACCGGAGCGGGGCGATGAACGGCGCTTCGGCGCCGCCGGTCGCGATCGTGGGAGGTGGGCTGGCGGGCATCGCCGCGGCCCTGGCCCTCGGCGAGATGGGCCGCCCGGTCACTCTGTACGAGGCGCGGCCGAGGCTCGGCGGCGCCACCCACTCCTTCAGCCGGGACGGGCTGATGGTGGACAACGGACAGCATGTGTTCCTTCGCTGCTGCACCGCGTACCTGGGACTGCTCGCCCGGCTCGGCGCGGCCGGCCACGTGTGCGTTCAGGACCGGTTCGACGTCCAGGTGCTCAGCCCGGCGGGGCGGGAGGGGCGGCTGCGCCGGTGCCGGCTGCCCGGTCCCTTCCACCTGCTGCCCGCGCTGGCGCGATACTCCCTGCTCGCCCCGGCCGACCGGTTGCGCGCTGTACGGGGGTCGTACGCGCTGAGCAGGCTCGATCCGGCCGACCCGGCACTCGACCGGATGGATCTGGACGGCTGGCTGGCCACCCACGGGCAGCGTGGCCCGGCACGGCGCATGTTGTGGGAGTTGTTCGCGCTGGCCGCCCTGAACATCGAGATGCGGGAGGCCGCGGTGGGCGCGGCGGCGCTGGTCTTCCAGACCGCCCTGCTCGGCCGGGCCGACGCGGCCGACATCGGCATTTTCGTGGCGCCGCTCGGCGAGTTGCACGACAGGGCGGCGCGAGCCGCGATCGAGGCCCGCGGCGGTGAGGTTCGCCTGTCGGCGAAGATCAAGGCCATCGAGCCCGGGCCCGCGATCGTCGTGGACGGCACCAGGGTCGAGGCGTCCGCCGTCGTGGTCGCGGCACCGCACGAACACGCCGCGGCACTGGTCCCCCCGGACGCAGTGCCCGACCGGGACCGCTGGAGCGGCCTGGGCGCGAGCCCGATCGTCAACGTGCACGTCATCTACGACCGGCGGGTGACCGATCTGGCGTTCGCCGCGGCGGTCGACTCCCCCGTGCAGTGGGTCTTCGACAAGACCCGGGTCAGCGGGCTCCAGGAGGGTCAGTACCTGGCCGTCTCGGTCTCCGCGGCACAGCGATGGATCGACCTGCCGACCGCCGAGATCCGCTCGGTGTTCGTCACGGCGCTGGAGCGGCTCCTGCCCGCCGCGCGCGGGGCCAGGATCATCGACTTCTTCGTCACCAGGGAGCGGCGCGCCACCATCCGCCAAGGCCCGGGCAGCGGCGCGCTCCGTCCTCCGGCGACTACCCGGTGGCCCGGGCTCTACCTCGCCGGCGCCTGGACCGACACGGGCTGGCCCGACACGATGGAGGGAGCCGTGCGCAGCGGTCTCAACGCGGCCTGCCTGGTCAGACGGCATCTGACAAGGGACGCCGGCTGATGACCGCGGCTCTCCCGCCGTCCGTGACGGCCGCCCGCGACCTCGTCGAGCCCGTCCTGCGCGAGGCCGTCGACCGTCTCGATCCGCTGTCGGCGCGGGTCGCCGCCTACCACCTCGGCTGGGTCGATCCGGCCGGCCGGCCGGTCGACGCGGGCGGCAAGGCGCTGCGGGTCGCGCTCGCGGTGCTGTCGGCGCGAGCCGCCGGAGGAGACGCGCAGCGATGCGCGCCGGCCGCCGCAGCCGTGGAACTCGTGCACGCGTTCTCGCTGCTGCACGACGACATCATGGACGGCGACCACATGCGCCGGCATCGGCCGGCGGCCTGGACCGTCTTCGGCGGCTCGGCCGCCATCCTGGCCGGCGACGCCCTGCTCGCTCTCGCCACCGAACTGCTCCTGCGGGACGGGACCCGTGGCGGCGTGCGTGCGGCCCGCCGCCTTTCCGCCGCCACCCGGCGGCTGATCGCCGGGCAGGCCAGTGACCTGGAGTTCGAGAAGCGCCCGGACGTGAGCCTCGAAGAGTGCCGGCAGATGTCGGCGGACAAGACCGGAGCCCTGCTGGCCTGCGCGTGCTCCATCGGCGCGACGCTGGCGGAGGCGCCCGAGCCGCTGGTCACGGCGCTGACGGCATTCGGCGCCGATGCCGGCCTGGCCTTCCAGCTCACCGACGACCTGCTGGGTATCTGGGGTACCCCGGAGAAGACCGGCAAGCCGCAGATGTCGGACCTGCGGGCGGGGAAGAAGACGCTGCCGATCGTCGCCGCCCTCACCAGCGGTACGGAGGCGGGCGAACGGCTCGCCCGGTCGCTGGTCGTCCCGGGGCCGAGGTCGCAGGCCGACCTGCACGAGGCCGCCCGGTTGATCGACGAGGCGGGCGGCCGCGCGTGGGCCGAGAAGGAGGCGGAACACCTCTTCGACCTCGCCGAGGGCCACCTCGCCGAAGCCCGGATGCCCGCCGACGTCCGCGCCGAGTTCCTGGCCATCGCCCGTTTCATCACATCCCGGGATCACTGACATGACCGCACTCGACGCACCTCCGTCGGCGTCCCGCGCCGAACTCGCCGCCACGGCGGCATGCGAACACCTGCTCGGACTGCAGGCGCCGGCCGGGTGGTGGAAGGGCGAACTGCAGACCAACGTCACGATGGACGCCGAGGACCTGCTCCTCCGGGAGTTCCTGGGCATCCGCGAACAGCGGGACACCGCCGAGGCGGCCCGCTGGATCCGCGGTGAGCAGCGCGACGACGGGACGTGGGCCAACTTCCACGGCGGGCCCGGCGACCTGTCCACCACCATCGAGGCCTACACCGCGCTGCGGCTCGCGGGCGACCCGGCCGACGCCGCGCACATGCGCTCGGCCGCCGCGTTCGTCCGGCAGGCCGGCGGCATCGAGTCCAGCCGCGTCTTCACCCGGATCTGGCTGGCGATGTTCGGCCGGTGGTCGTGGGACGAACTGCCCGTCCTGCCCCCCGAACTCATGTTCCTGCCGCCGTGGGTCCCCCTGAACATCTATGACTGGGCCTGCTGGGCCCGGCAGACGATCGTGCCTCTCACGGTGGTGAGCGCCCGGCGGCCGGTGCGTCCGCTCCCGTTCGACCTGCCCGAACTGCGTACGGGACGTCCCGTACGGCCGCGCCCGTCGGTCGGCTGGGATGGGGCGTTCAGGACCCTCGACCGTGTCCTGCACCGCTACGGCCGGCGGCCGATCCCGGGTCTGCGGCGGGCGGCGCTCAGGCGTGCCACCGACTGGATCGTCGCGCGGCAGGAGGCGGACGGTTCCTGGGGCGGCATCCAGCCGCCGTGGGTCTACTCGCTGATCGCCCTCGACCTGCGGGGGTACGGCCTCGACCATCCGGTGATGAGGAAGGGCCTGGCCGGGCTGGAGCGGTTCACGATCCGCGACGAGCGGGGCCGCCGGCTGGAGGCCTGCCAGTCCCCGGTGTGGGACACCGCACTCGCGATCAACGCCCTGGCCGACGCGGGCGTCAGCGAGGATCATCCGGCTCTGGTGCGGGCCGCCGGCTGGCTGGTCGGCGAGGAGGTCAAGGGTTCCGGCGACTGGGCCGTGCGAAGGCCGTCGCTGGCCCCCGGGGGCTGGGCGTTCGAGTTCGACAACGACGGCTATCCCGACACCGACGACACCGCCGAAGTGATCCTCGCCCTCCGCCGCGTCCGCCGTCCGGGCACCCGGCCGGCGATCGAGCGGGCGGTGCGCTGGATGACCGGCATGGCGTCCCGTGACGGTGGCTTCGCGGCCTTCGATGCCGACAACACCCGCGAACTGTGCACCAGGCTGCCCTTCTGCGACTTCGGTGCCGTGATCGACCCGCCGTCCGCCGACGTCACCGCGCACGTCATCGAGGCGCTGGCCGCCGAACGACCCGGTACGGCCGTCATCGGACGGGCCGTCACCTGGCTGCTGAAGGCGCAGGAGGCCGACGGATCGTGGTTCGGCCGGTGGGGGGCCAACCACCTGTACGGCACCGGCGCCGTGCTCCCCGCCCTCATCGCGGCCGGCATCCGGCCGGATGCGAAGTGCGTGAGACGGGCCGTCGCCTGGCTGGAGGCCCATCAGAACGACGACGGCGGCTGGGGCGAGGACCTGCGCTCCTACGACGACCCGGCCTGGATCGGCCGCGGTGCCTCGACCGCGTCGCAGACCGCGTGGGCGCTCATGGCCCTGCTCGCCACGGGCCGGCGCACGCCGACGATGGACGGGGGCATCGCCTGGCTCGTCGAGCATCAGCGCGCGGACGGCACCTGGGACGAACCGCACTTCACCGGGACGGGGTTCCCCGGCGACTTCTACATCAACTACCACCTCTACCGGCTGGTCTTCCCCATCAGCGCCCTCGGGCGCTATCTGCGCCTGCGCCCGGACCTCAGGTCGCAGGGAGATCTCGGCTCGGCCCCCGAGCCGGAGCCGAGGCCGGAGCCGGAGCCGAAGCCGGGGCCGAAGCCGAAGCCGGGGCCGGGGCCGAGGCCGGGGCGGGGGCGGGCCCAGGACATGGATCCCGTGGACCCGATCGCGGAGATACCGGCATGACGCGCCTGCTGATCTGCACCGCGCTCGGCATCGAGGCGCGGGCGCTGCGGCGCGGCCTGCCCGGCGATCCGGCGGAGGTGACGCTGATCCGCACCGGAATGGGTCCCGTCCGTGCCCGGCGCGCCGGGGCGCTGCTGCCCGGTTTCGGGGCACTCGCCGTGGCCGGGGTGGGCGGTGCCCTCGACGAGGACCTCCGGCCGGGAGAGGTGCTCGTGGCTAGCGAGGTGCGCTTCGGCGGCCGGGTGGTCCCCTGCCCCTCGGCCGCGCTCCTCGCGGGAGAGCTGGTGCGCGCCGGGATGCGCGCGCAGATCGGCCCGCTCGTCACCAGCGACCACGTCGTGACCGGAGCGGAGCGCCGGCGGCTGTCGGCCGCCGGCGCGCGGGCGGTCGACATGGAGGCCGGGCCGCTGGCCGGTGCCGCGGCAGGCCGGCCGTTCGCGGCGGTGCGCGTCATCGTCGACACTCCGAACCACGCGATGCTCGGCCCGCACACCCTGACCGGCGGCCTGGCCGCACGCCGCACCCTCGCTCGCGTCGGCCCGGTCCTGGTGCGCTGGGCCGCGGCCGCCGGGCCCCGGCGGGTACTGCTCGCCGCGCCGAGATCGTTCTGCGCCGGGGTCGACCGGGCCATCGAGATCGTCGTCCGGGCCCTGGAGCGGCACGGGCCTCCTGTCTATGTCCGCAAGCAGATCGTGCACAACAGGCACGTGGTCGAGGAGCTGGAACAGCAGGGCGCGATCTTCGTCGAAGAGCTGACCGAGGTCCCGGCCGGGGCGGTCACGATCTTCTCGGCGCACGGCGTCGGACCGGCGGTGCGAGAGGACGCCGCGCGGCGCGGCCTGCAGGTGATCGATGCGACCTGCCCGCTGGTCGCCAAGGTGCACGCCGAGGCACGCAGGTTCGCCGCCCGCGGCGACCTCGTGGTCCTGATCGGCCACGCCGGGCACGAAGAGGTCGAGGGCACCCTCGGCGAGATACCGGGCCGTGGCGTGCTCGTCGAGAACGTCGACGACGTGGCGACCCTGCCGGGCGATCGGCGGATCGCCTACCTCATGCAGACCACTCTCGCCGCGGATGAGGCCGGGCACATCGCGGCGGCGATCCGGCGCCGGTTCCCCGATGCCGAGGGTCCGCGCACGGATGACATCTGTTACGCGACGACCAACCGGCAGCGCGCCGTACAGGCGGTGGCCGGCGGCGCCGACCTCGTCCTCGTCGTCGGGTCCGCCAACTCGTCGAACTCCCGGCGGCTCGCCGAGGTCGCCGCCCGCGAGGGCACCGTCGCCCACCTCATCGACGGCCCGAGCGACATCGCGCTGGACTGGCTCGCCGGCGCCCGCACGGTCGGCCTCACGGCGGGCGCGTCGGCCCCGCCGTGGCTCGTCGACGCCGTGGTGGCGGAGCTGCGGGGGCTGGGCCCGGTGACCATCGAGGAGAATCCCGTGGCCGAGGAGACCATCAGCTTCACCCTGCCTCTGCGGGTTCGATCCTGATGGCGATGCCGATCCGCCAGAGCCTGCGCGTCGGCGGCTACATCCTCTGGCAGAAACTGCGCCGGCGGGCGAGGTTCCCGCTGCTCGTCGAACTCGAGCCGCTGTTCGCGTGCAATCTCGCGTGCGCCGGCTGCGGGAAGATCCAGCATCCCGCCGACGTACTGAAGCGGCGCATGCCGGTCGAGCAGGCCGTGGCCGCGGTGAAGGACGCCGGCGCCCCGATGGTGTCGATCGCCGGTGGGGAACCGCTCATGCATCCGCAGATCGGACAGCTGGTCCGGGAACTCATCGCCCTCAAGAAGTACGTGTTCCTGTGCACCAACGCCCTGCTGATCCCCAAGAAGATCGAGCAGTTCGAGCCGTCACGCTACTTCGCCTGGACGGTGCACCTCGACGGGCTGCGCGAGCGCCACGACGCCTCGGTGTGCAAGGAGGGCGTCTTCGACGAGGCCGTGGCCGCGGTCCGCGAGTGCCGGCGCCGGGGTTTCCGCGTGACCACCAACACGACGTTCTTCAACACCGACAGCCCGCAGACGGTCATCGACGTGCTCGACTTCCTCAACGACGACCTGCGGGTCGACGAGATGATGATCTCTCCTGGGTACGCGTACGAGAAGGCACCGGACCAGGACTGCTTTCTCGGCGTCCAGGAGACCCGGCGGCTGTTCCGCAAGGCGTTCGCCGACGGCAGGCGGCGCAGATGGCGGTTCAACCACACGCCGCTGTTCCTGGACTTCCTCGAAGGAAAGGTCGATTTCCCCTGCACCGCCTGGGCCATCCCGTCCTACTCCCTGCACGGCTGGCAGCGCCCCTGTTACCTGATGGCCGACGGCTACGCGCAGACCTACCAGGAGCTCATCGACGACACCGACTGGAGCTCGTACGGTCGCGGGCGCGATCCCCGCTGTGCCAACTGCATGGCGCACTGCGGATACGAGCCCACGGCCGTACTCGCCACCCTCGGCTCCCTGAGGCAGTCACTGCGGGCACTGCGCCACGGCTGAGGCCGTACGCACTGTGCCTACTCAGTCGCCCCTGCGGCCGAAGAGCTCCTGGGCCTTGGTCCTGAGGCCCTTGGCGACGATGCCGAACGCGTCGGGATCGCCCTTGATGATGGCCTCGGCGGCATCCTTGATCTGCTCGAAGTCCGCGTGCGGCGGGATGGGCGGGATGTCGGGGTCGCAGTGCACGTCGAGGACGACCGGCCGGTCGGCGGCGAGCGCCCGGTCCCACGCGGGCCCGACCGCCTCCGGCTTGTCCACCTCGATGCCCACGAGGTCGATGGAGCGCGCGAAGGCGGCGTACGACACGTCGGGCAGCGCCTGCGACTGCTCGAACTTCGGCGCGCCGGCCATGCCCCGCAGCTCCCAGGTGACCTGGTTGAGGTCGTTGTTGTGCAGCACCGCCACGATCAGGCGGCGGTCGGACCACTCCTCGAAGTAGCGTTTGATCGTGATTAGCTCGGCCATGCCGTTCATCTGCATGGCGCCGTCGCCGACGAAGGCGATGACCGGACGGCCGGGATGGGCGAACTTGGCCCCGATGGCGTACGGCACGCCGGACCCCATGGTCGCCAGGTTGCCCGACAGCGAGCCGCGGACACCGGCCCGGAACCTCAGGTCACGGGCGTACCAGTTGGCCGCCGAGCCCGAGTCGGCGGTCACGATCGCGTCGACGGGCAGCCGCGAGGACAGTTCCCAGAACAGCAGCATCGGGTTGATCGGGTCGGCCGGCACCTTGGCCTGTCGTTCGACGATGCCCCACCAGCGGTCCACGTTGCGCTCGATGGTCTCCCGCCAGGACCGGTCGGCCTTGCGGCGCAACCGGGGGATCAGGGCCCGCAGCGTCTCGGCGGCATCGCCGACGAGGTTGGCCTCGGTCGGGTAACGCATCCCGATCAATCGGCCGTCGATGTCGATCTGTACCCCCCTGGCCTGGCCGAACGGCGGCAGGAACTGGGTGTAGGGGAAGTTGGAGCCGATGATGAGCAGGGTGTCGCAGTCGCGCATGAGCTCGTACGACGGGCGGGTGCCCAGCAACCCGATGGCTCCGGTGACGTAGGGCAGGTCGTCGGGCAGGACGTCCTTGCCGAGCAGCGCCTTGGCGACGCCGGCCCCGGTGAGGTCGGCCAGCTGCTTTACCTCCTCCGCCGCCCCGCGTGCGCCCTGTCCCACGAGGATGGCGACCTTCGAGCCGGCGTTGAGCACCTCGGCGGCGCGGGCGATCTCGGTGTCCGGGGCCCGGGTGATCGGGGGCACGTAACCGGGCGTCGACGAGGGCACCTGCTTGAACGCGTGCTCCGGCGGTTCGTAGGCCTCATCCTGCAGGTCGGCGGGGATGATGAGGCAGGTCGGAGCGTGTTCGGCCAGCGCGATGCGCATCGCCCGGTCGATCAGGTTGGGCAGCTGGGCCGGAACGGTGGCCATCTGCAGGTAGGCGCTCGCGACGTCCTTGAAGAGGGAGATCAGATCGAGCTCCTGCTGATAGTTGCCGCCCATGGCGGTGCGGGCGGTCTGGCCGGCGATCGCCACCACCGGCACGTGGTCGAGTTTGGCGTCGTACAGCCCGTTGAGCAGGTGGACGGCCCCCGGCCCGCTGGTGGCGACGCAAACACCCGGCCGGCCGCTGAACTTGGCGTATCCGACGGCCTGGAAGGCGCACATCTCCTCGTGCCTGGCCTGGACGAACGCGGGCCGGTCGCCGGCTCGGCCCAGCGCCGCGATGATCCCGTTGATGCCGTCTCCCGGGTAACCGAAGAGACGTTCCACGCCCCACTGGCGCAGCCGTTCCAGCAGATAGTCCCCGACCGTACGCGGCATGGTGACGTCTCCCTCCATGCGTATCGTTCTCCTGGACATTCCCTGATAAATCGACCAAACCCGTGATGACGGTAATAAAGCTCCACGCGGCAGGCGGCCCCCGTGACAGGCGGGGTTCCGGGCGCTCGCGCGAGCCCAGGTACATGAAAACTTTGCCTTGACCAGCGTGGAACACCGATTCGGCCGGGGTACGGGGGATTTGTCAGTTCCGCGAACTAAGGAGGCCGAGGTCAATGACTCGACCAGGCCTTGAACGGCATCCGGACATCCTCGAGCTGAGGGACAGATACGAACGGGCGTCATGCACTCCGGCCGCCCAGGCGGTCGACGGGTTGACCATGCTTTCCGG
This sequence comes from Actinomadura alba, assembly GCF_014323705.1. Taxonomy (GTDB): domain Bacteria; phylum Actinomycetota; class Actinomycetes; order Streptosporangiales; family Streptosporangiaceae; genus Actinomadura_C; species Actinomadura_C alba. Next base: position 36,432 of record NZ_JABVEC010000037.1, on the reverse strand, counting down.
CCTGTATCTGGCGATATCCCCATGGGTGGTGGGCTTCCAGGGCCTGTCCCGGCTGTCCGTCAGCAACCTCATCACCGGCCTCGCCGTAGCGGCTCTGGCCCTCGGCCTGGCGTCGGCCTTCGGGCGCATGCACGGGCTGACCTGGATCGCACCGCTCATCGGCGTGTGGACGATCATCGCGCCATGGGTGATGCACTCGGCCACGAGGGCGAGCATCTGGAACAACGTCGTGACCGGAGCCGTGATCCTCCTGCTGGGGCTGGGGGCGATGGCCGTCGGCATGCGCCAGAAGGGGCAGAAGGGGCGGCCGAACATGTTCCAGCACGAGAGAGAGCCGGGGCGCGGCGAGCGTTAGCGACCGTGAGGCCCCGCCCGGCCCGACCGGCGACCGATGGTCCGCGTAACGCTGTGACCTGCTATGACCAGGGATCTGGAGATGGCGACCGGGGGACGCCGTGGCCGCGGTGGTGTGCCGCCGCCACGGTGCACCGGTGATCTCGCAGGGCGGTACCCGATCCGGGCGCGGCGGGAGAGAGGCCGGCTCGGCGCCGGGCGACATCGGCTGTGAACACGGGCGAGCGGATCGATGACGTGGGCGCCGCCGCCTACACCGTTCCCAGCGAAGACCCTGCGGCCGACGGCACGTTCACCCGGTCGGAGACCACCCTGGTGCTGGCCCGGGCGCATGCGGGCGACGTCACCGGGATCGGGTGGACCTACGGCCCCTCCGCGACGGCCACGCTGATCACGCACCAGCTGGCCCCCGTCGTGCGCGGTCGGCCGATGCTGGACGTCCCGGGGTGCCATGAGGCGATGTGCCGGGCGGTGCGCGACGCCGGCCGAGTCGGCATGTGCTCGCTCGCGATCTCGGCACTCGACTGCGCACTATGGGACCTCAAGGCCCGGTCGCTGGACCTTCCCCTGCACCACCTGCTCGGCGTCGTGCGCGCGGAGGTCCCGGTGTACGGCTCCGGCGCGTTCACCACCCTCGGAGACGACCGGCTCCGCCGCCGGCTCGAGCACTGGGCCCACGACCTGCGGATTCCCCGAGTCAAGATCGAGATCGGGGAAGGCCGGGGTGCGAACGAGGAGCGGGACCTCGCCCGGCTCCGGTTGGCGCGCGAGATCGTGGGTGCGGGGGTGGAGCTGTACGCCGACGCCAACGGCGCATACTCGGTCAAACAGGCGATCAGAGTTGCCCGCGCCGCCGAGGACCTCGATCTGCGGTGGCTGGAGGAACCGGTGCCCGCCGACGACCTGCCCGGCCTACGGGCGGTCGCGCGGGCCGTCGCCCCCGAGGTCGCGGCGGGCGAGTACGGCTTCGACCTTCCCTACTTCGCGCGAATGATCGGAAACGTCGACTGCCTCCAGGCGGATGTCACCCGCTGCGGCGGGATCACCGAGTTCCAGCGCGTCGCCGCCCTCGCCCGTGCGAGGGGGCGTGAGCTGTCCGGGCACCGCGCCCCCCATCTGCATGCCGCCGTCATGTCGTCGACCCCGGTCACGCGGCACATCGAGTGGTTCCATGATCACGTCCGCATCGAGGAACGGCTCTTCGACGGCACCCTGTCGTCCGCCGGCGGCACAGTGCGTCCCCGCGACGACGCTCCCGGCCTCGGCGTGACGCTCAAGTACCCCGACGCCGAGCCGTACCGGGTGAGATGAGTCCCCGAGCGGTCCCACTACCACGAACCATGGCAGGCCTTCAATAGGAAGCCATGAAGGGACTATGATGTGCTTTAGCGACAAGCTCTGACATATCTACCGAATCAGGGCAAATCTAGTGCGCTTCTGTGGCAACCCGCGCGCCTACGGGCATCCCAGCAGGCAGGCGGACGCCCGTTGCCGGACGCCCGCAGTGATAGAGGCGTACTCGAGGTGGAGGAGCAGCTCCTCCGGGAGTCCGGATGCCGGCCTGGAACCGATCATCACTACGAGCCCGCACCACGTGGGCGACCGGTGCCGTCGCGGCACTGGTGTGCATCGGGTTCAGCATGCTGTTCCTCGTCTTCGTCGGCAACCAGGAGAGCGAGTCGGCCGAGACCCGGGCCACCGCGGGCTGGGACCGGGTGCTGCCCATCATCAAGCTGGGACAGCTCCCCTCCGTACTGCCGGAGAGCAGGGGCGATGCGATCCAGGTCCTGAACGCGCACGGCCGGGTGGTCTCGGCGACGCATCAGCTCGTCGGTCGGCCGCCGATCGCCACACTCCCACCGGGGAACGACGCGGCCGTGCGCAGCCAACGGAGTCTGTGCCATGTGGACGGGCTGACCGGCTGCAAGACCGTCGTGCTCTTCAAGGTCTTCCAGCCGGACGGGATCTGGCTCGTCAACGTGGCGGTCCCGGGCGTCCCCTGGTACGGGAACCGCACTGTGCTGTCCCTGGTGATCGGCATGTCTCTGCTGATGACCACGATGATGGCGGTCGGCGTCTCGCGGGCGGTCGGCAAGACCCTGGGTCCGGTCGACGCCATCCGCACCGAACTGAAGGAGATCACGGGCACCGGACTGCACCGGCGGGTCCCGGTACCCCTCAACCAGGACGAGATCAGGCTGCTGGCCGAGACGGTGAACGCCACCCTGGACCGCCTCGAAGGCGCCTACGAGCAGTTGCGGCAGTTCACCTCCGACGCCTCCCATGACCTGCGCAGCCCGATCACCGCCATGCGGGCCCAGGTCGAGGAAGGACTGATGTACCCCGACGACACCGACTGGCCACGAACCGCCACCGAGGTACTCACCGGAATAGACCGCCTGCAGGCGATCGTGACCGATCTGCTCAACCTCGCCAAACTGGACGCCGGGGTCATGCTGAACCGCAGGCCGACCGACCTGGCGAATATGATCGCCGCTGAACTGGACCGCCGGACCTACCGGGTGAGGATCGTCCGGCGATTCTCCCGTTCCGTGGTCGTCGACTGTGACCGGCTGCGCGTCATCCGGCTGCTCACCAATCTGCTCGACAACGCCGAGCGCCACGCCGACGAACAGATCACCATCATCGTCCGGGCCGACGGCCCCATGGCCGTACTCGAAGTCCTCGACGACGGCGCCGGAATCGCCCCCGAACACCGCGAGACCGTCTTCGACCGCTTCACCCGTCTGGAGGCCTCCCGCAGCCGCGACGCCGGAGGAACCGGCCTCGGCCTGCCCATCGCCCGCCAGATCGCCCAAGCCCACGACGGCACCCTCACCATCGACGACAGCGCACAAGGCGCCCGCTTCGTCCTCCGCCTCCCCCGCTGCGACAACAGCCACTAAGACGTCGCTTCTTACGACGGCGCGGCGTTCCGCCGGCCCCTTATCAGAGCCGTCCGTCATGCTCTGAGGCATGGACGAGAACACCTTCTGGCAGCTCATCGACGACTGCAGACCTCCCACGCCTGATCCCGACGCGGAACATCTGGCCGCCACCCTGACGGCTCGTCTGTCCGCCGGTCCGCTGGCGGCGGTCATCGGGTTCGCCGAACAGCTGTCGTGGGCCCTCTACCGGCTGGACCGCAAGGAGTACGGGTGGGACCTGTCGAGCGACAGCTTCCTCTACACGCGCGCCGCCGTAGTCGCCGCCGGCCGCGAAACGTACGAGAACGTGCTCCAGATTCCGGCGCACTTCGTTCCGTACGCCACCAATCTCATCTGGGCCGAGAGCCTGCTCTACGCGCCGGACAGGGCGTACGAACACATCACCGGCGAGGAGTGGGATCGCAGCACTCGCTACTCCTATGAGTCCTACTCGAACTCCGAGGGATGGGCCGATGCGTAGCCGCATAAGCGCCCGCGACCAGCGAAACCGCATAAATCGCAGACGCCATCCCACCACCCGCTGGCTGGGCAGTCGGGAACGCGAGCCGAGAAACAGAATTCGAACGATTTCACGAGTCCAGTAGGCCACTCTTGATCTCAGTGATGAATCGCCGCCAATCAGCGGACGAGATCCAAATGGTTCCACCATCGGGGTTCTTGCTGTCCCGTGCGGCGATCTGATGTGCGGCACGGGCTACCTCAACGCAGTTCCCACCGTTCGCTCCGCTGTGTGACGCCTTGCGCCACTTCAAGCCTTCCACTGTTCCGCCGCCCTAGTGATCAGTTCGATTGTTTCCCGCTGCGGGAGAGCGTCCGCTCTGAAGATCTCGAACATGCGCCGGAGTCGCACGACGTCCTCAGCACGCTCAACGACCTCGCCGCTGAGTTGGTTGTCCACATACGCCACATCGTTGCCGCCGTCGAAGTTGGCGATCACGAATCCGCCGAGAAATCCGGAACAGACCGTTGCCATCAGCGGAACAATCTGTACGACCACGTTGTCCCGCTGTGCCACTTCGGCAAGATGCAGCAACTGATCATGCATCACCGCAGCACCGCCAATGTTGCGTTGCAGCACGCTTTCATCCATGAGCGCCACGAGTACCGGAGCGTCTTCCTTGGCCAGGATCCGCTGCCGGTTCATCCGCGCAATGACCATTTCCTCTGTATCGGCAAGATGATTCGCTGCACGCAACACGGCACGCGCATAATCTTCTGTCTGCAGAAGGCCTGGAACAACGGCCAACTCAAATGACCATAAAGCTGTGGCCCTACCCTCGATCTCCACCCACTTTCCGAACCACTCCAGCGGGACCGTGACGCTCACGAGATCCTCAAGGAGGCGGGAGAGAACGCCACGTGTTCCGAGCACTCCCTCAAGACGATCTATCGCATCGGGCTTCGGAACGTACCTGCTCTTCTCCCATGCCGTGACGAGAGACTCCGAGGCGAAGACCGCTTTACCAAGTGCGGCCCGGCTCATCCCTTTTGCCTCCCGCGCGAGACGAATCTCCCTAGCAAGAAACGCTCGCGCTGTCAGGTGATTACCGGCCATCGTCCGCACATCTCCGTAGTTCTGCCGAGCAAACCTTGTGCAGGTGGGCTGCCTGTGTTTTGCCTATCTCAGGGTAGACCGTCCGCGAGACCCTGTGGATACCGATTTCACAGGTGAGGACAGGGCATGAAGCCAATTGATCAGCTTCCATCCGGGCAGCCGAGCCCGCATGCGCAGTGCGGCATCGGCGGCGGTCCCATCGTCCTCGGCTCGATCGATTTCCCGGCTGAAGCCCATCAGGTCCGCACCGCACGGCACTGGCTCCGTGAACTGCTCGGTAAGAACCACCCGGCAGTGTCCGAGGTCGAACTGCTGGGGAGCGAACTGATCACCAACTCGATCCTGCACTCCGACTCGGCCAGGCTCGACGAGTGCGGACGCCCCGGGTTCGTGTCGGTCACCGTACTCTCCACCAGCCAGACCATCCGGGTCGAGGTGACCGACGCCGGATCGGCGTCCAGCATCCCGCGCCTCGTCGACGGCGGGCCTGACGCGGTCAGTGGCCGTGGCCTGCGCCTACTGCGAGAGATCACGGGCGGGCGGTACGGCATGCGCACCCATGAAGCGGGCCGCACCATGTGGTTCGAGCTCGACTGCTCCCCCGCCGTCGGCACGGCGGAACACTGCGCCTCTGCCCGCGCGCGGACCTCCCGATGATCCTCTGGTACGACCCGCCCCTGTGGTGGATTCCCGAGTACGCGAGCGCGCCCGACGAACACGGCGGCCCGCTCACCCCCGGTCCGGGCGGGCGACGCCGTCCGGGTGACGCCGTACGGCCCGGCTGTCGCCGGAGCAGCAGGACCGCCGGGCCGTACGACCCCCGAAGCCGGCGCGGCGGCGCGGTCGAGCCCCCTGCCCCCGAGGAGCCTCCCGCACCGCCGCGCCCCGAGGAGGTGCGCGACCGCTCCGTCCGTTCGCCACCCCGTATCGCCACCGCCGCCCCACCTGATCTCACCAAGGAGACCACCGCCGTGCCACCGCCCGTCGAGCACCTCAGCGACCAACAGCGCCAGGCCATCGACCTCGCAGACCGCCTCCGCCATCGACTCGGCCACTGGCTCGCCCGACGCGGGATCATCACCGCGACCTTCGGAATCTCCCCCTACGTCGACCCCGCAGGCCGGCCCAGCGCGCTCGTCTGCATGAACGACCATGCCGCCGAGGCCTTACTCCTCGCCCTGGACGATGGCGGCGCCACGCCTTCGCGGCATGGGTGTAACGGACGATAGAGCGCCTATCGCTGAGCATCGCAGGGGCGGCGCTCAGCGCCTTCCATGACGGCCGGCGCGCCACTGGGCGACCGCACGGCGAAGGAGCCGCATGAGCGACTGGGGCGGCTGGGGCGAAGCGGCCGTGAACGCCCTGTCGATCTCGGTGGTGAAGAAGTCCTCGGCCTCGTCCCCACTGGTCACATTCGCGCGGGCGGTTCGTGCCTTCTCCCAGAACAAGTACATGTCGGGACTGCTCATCAGATAGGCGAGGGCGCCTCTGAGCTCCTCCAACTCGATCGTCCCGGTCTCGTACGCCACTTTCTGAAGATTGAGAATGAGATTGCAGTAATGGTCCTTCTTGGTCTCCTCCACTCCGGGAACGAGTTGTGGCCAGACTTCACGAAGCTCAGGGTCGTCGATGGCCATCTTGATGAGGTCAGTGTGCAGTTGGCGTAGCGCGATCTCGCTGCTGCGCTGCTGCTCCTCGCGGGCGATGGTGAGCTCTTCGCGCTGGTTGTGGAGCTCGCGCCGTTGCAAGAACAGCGTCAAGGTGATGCCGATGAAGGCGATCCCGGAGAAGAAGACACCGACAGGTGAGACGGCCTGCCCGATCTGTGACCACCTGTCGAGTGTCCGATCATCGGCTTGGAGCAACAGCAAGGCCGGTATGACAAGACTGGCGGCCACCAGAGCGATGCCGCCGAAAAGAGCCGCGGCCGTGAGCGCTGTGCGCAGGACGCGCCTATTCACCGAGCGTATTGGTCGATCGGCACGGCGGTCTCGCGGAGCGCAAGTAGGGTCCGTTCAAGGGATTCGATCGTTCCGGGGTGGCGGGTCATCCACCCGCCGGACTGCGCACCGCTCTCTCCGTAGTCGTGGATCAGGGCCACGTACCGGTCGAACAGCAGAAAATCAAAGTAGTCCTCGTTGGGGAGCGCCAGTTCTCCCGGCACGCGGACGACCTCGATGTTCTCTCCCATCGCCTGACGGATCTCGTAGCTGATCAGCTCGTACCGGAGATACGGCGACAGTGGCTCTTGGACGAGCCGGATGCGAGCGTAATCGATACTCTGCTTGATCACGTCCTCGTACAGCGGCCGATCCGCCTCGGCCTCGACGCGCAGCAGTTCTCTCGCCTTCTCAATGTCGCCGCTCTCATAGGCGGCCTGCGACTCGTTGGTCTCGATCTCTCGATAATCCTGGCGGCACTCGAGCTTGAGAAACCGGGACGTCAGCGCCGACCACGCCTCGGAGAACCAGCCGGAGAACTCATCGAGATCAAGGCGTTCACTCTCCCGCAGGGCCCACGCCGGCGGCCGCATCAGCTCTCCAACACATCCTTCGCCGCATGAAGGAGCGTGTTGCGGGGGATGCGCACGATCCGCTCATCCGGCGCACACCTGGCGTCGCGCAACGGCTGGCGTCCGAGTTCGTCGGTGATGTCGGTGCCGATGACTCCGATGGAACCATCGTCCAACTCGATGATGTCCGGGGACCCGCTGACGCCCGTGGTGTTCCCGAGTTCCGCCGGGGTCCTGCCCAGCCGTCGAACGGCCCTCATGAGCGCTCCCTACTCCGCGAGACCTCCCTCAGGGTCTCACCGAACACCTCGACCGGCAAGGATGATCCGTCGATGCCGTCATAAGCAATCGAGCACTCTAAAGCGAGACATATCCGGCTTGGAATACTTGACGGCTATTCTCGCGAAGTGCACTAAATCCCAAATAACGCCTGAATCAAATCATGGCCACGCGCAGCCCGTAATTCATTCTCCGATATCGAGTTGCGTTGTGACCGCTGTTACCGCTGTGCTAGATGGGTGAGAATTCAACGAGTGAGGATCCAGGGGTACCGCTGTCTCCGCGACGTGGACATCCCGTTCGACGACATCACGACCTTCATCGGGCCCAACGGGGTCGGCAAGTCCTCCGTACTCCGCGCGCTGGACTGGTTCTTCAACGGCGACCGGGCCACGACCCTCACTCACGACGACGTCTCCGTCGGCATCACACCTGAACGCATCACCGTCGAGGTGGAGTTCGGGCACCTCACCGACCTCGACCGGACCGCCCTCGGCAAGTACGCCGCTGACGGTGCACCGACCGTGCGGCTCTGGCGCCGCTGGGAGAACGGCGTGGACAAGCTCTCCGGCCGTGCCATGAGCTTTCCACCATTCACCGAACTCCGAGAGATCGCCGGCGCAATGGAGCGGCGTACCCGCTACAACGAGTTGCGCAGGGAACGTCCCGAGCTGAACCTGCCGGCGGTTCGCAGCGCCACTCAACTCGAAATCGCGCTGTCGCAGTGGGAAAAGGAGCACCCCGGCAACCTGACGAGCACGGAGTTGGAGGCCGACACCCACTTCTTCGGCTTCGCGGGACAGGCCAAGATGACCGGCCTGTTCGACTACGTCTTCGTCAGCGCCGACCTGCGCGCCGGTGAGGAGGGCCGGGACATCAAGGGCTCGATCATCGGCCGGATCTTGGAACAGGCCGTCGACCGTACGCAGGCGGACGTGGAGATGGCGCAGCTCAGCGACCTTGTCACGGTCAGCCGGGAGAACATCCATACCGAGCACTTCAGCGAGCAACTGGACACCCTCTCCGAGAGTCTCACCTCGGCGGTCGGGGAGCTCACCAGCGGACGCAGCATCAATGTCACGCCCGTCGTACCCGAGTTCCGCCTGCCCCAGGTGCAGTTCTCGGTATCGGTCGTGGACGGCCGTGCCCGCACGCGCATCGACCAGCAGGGGCACGGATTTCAGCGCGCGCTGCTCATCTCGGCACTGCGGTTGCTGGCCGAGAGCAAGGAGACAGAGCTCGACCGTACGATCTTTTTGGCCATCGAGGAGCCGGAACTGTTCCAGCACCCCATCCAGGCGCGGGCGTTCGCGACGGTGCTGCGCAAGATCTCAAGTGTGACGGGCCGCGGCGTGCAGGTGGCCTATGCCACCCACAGCCCCTACTTTCTGGAGTCCGAGGGCTTCGACGAGATCCGCCGGATGACCCGGACGATCGTGGACGGCGGTGCGCCATCGGTTCGGATCGCGGCGGCCACAGCCGAATCTGTCGCTCGGCGGCTCGACGGGGTGGTGAAGCCGGACCAGATTCATCGCCAGCTCATGCGCGTCTGCCTGGCCTCACTCCCTGAGGCGCTGTTCGCCCGTGTAGCGATCCTGGTGGAAGGTTCGACGGAACAAGGGCTCCTCGAAGGCTGCGGACTCCGGCACGATCCGCTCAATAAGAACGGCGTGATCGTGGTCGAAGTCCAGGGAAAGGGCAACATCCCGCTCGCCCATGCGATCCTGACGGAACTCGGCGTTCCCTGCTTCGTGGTCTTCGACGGCGACGCGGGCTGCGAACAGCGAGCTCAGGACTCGGGCAAGGAACCCGCCAAGGTCGCACCCATCGGGGCGAAGGAGAAGGCGGAGAACCGCAGAGTGCTCGCATACCTTGGCGCAGTGCCCGAGGACTGGCCGCAGACCAAGGTGCACGACACCTACGCGGTCCTGCGCGACACCTTGGAGACCTACCTGGAGAGCGAGTGGCCCGAATGGTGTTCCGCTCGCCAGAAGATCGTCGCGGAGGGCCGCGGTAACGAAGGGAAGAATTTCGTCACCTACCGGCAGGCCGCCATCGAGGCTGTGACCACCCCGCCGGCCTGGCTCAGCGACATCATCGTCCGGGTGATGGCCCTGTGCCCGGAGGGTTGACCGCAGCCGCCGGACGCCGACGGCTACTCCGCCTTGTCCTCGGCATCCGGCCTGTCGTGCTCGCTCAACCACGCGTCGAGTCGAAGAGCCAGGCGGTGGAGGACATCAGAGCGAGTCTGACCGGTCTCCTCGGCCAACCAGTCCACGAGGAGCAGGGTGACGAAGGCGTGCACCTTCGTCTCCCTGCTCCGCAGCCTGGAGTTCGCCCGCGTCGTCTCAGTAAGCGTGCGCGCCTCGCCAGGCAGCAACGGGGAAACGATCGATATGTGGTCGACCGTCATCTGGTTCACCTCAGCGATCTCAGCCAGCAACTCCTCGGGCGTACGGCCGTCAGGGTGGGCGATTATCGTCAGCCCTCGCAGCCATTCATCGACTATCTCCCGCTGCGTCTTGGCATCGAGCCAACGCCACGGTGGGTCTACCGGACCGAACACCGCATCCGCGTGGGACTGGCACAGTGCCCGCGCTTTGCGGTCGCCGGGCAGTCTGCCTCCGCACACGGCCGGACGGTCGCACATCGAACAGGACCGCTTTGGTGCTGGGACCCGCTCCACACCCATGCGGCCAGCATCCGTTACGCCCAAGCGCCCGTCAACGGATTGAGCGTGCACACTTTCGTCTCACGACATCACGAATAAGCGCGCGTAGCGGCATTCGGACACCGGGTCGCAACAATGAACATCTGCTTCAAGTGGTGTCGATATCCGCTTCGCCGATGGCGTCCGGGCTGGCGTAGACGCCGAAATTCGCCATGAAGGCGGCCTCTCGCTCGGCGAGCGTGGCCCTGCGGGTCTCGATGAATCCCTCATCATTGCCGACGGCGAGTCGCTGCAGCGCGAGTGGCGGAATGCCGTGGCTCGCTAGCACGTCGGCACGGATGGAGTCCGGCAGGTTCAGCAGTGCTCTCTTCAGGGAGACCCGCGGCGGTGTCGGCATAATGAGCCTGTTCGCCGGACTGGAGGCGGCAGCCATCCCGGCCTTGTTGACCACATGTCGGTAAGCCGATGTCGCCCCCCTCGCGAGCACGTCCACGGCCGAGATCTGTTCGCCGGTCACGGTAAGCCGTTGCGGAAAAGCCGCAAGTTCCCAAATGATGAAAGCGCGCACTCGGGCGCTACGCAGATCGAACCGATCGGGAAAGGGCCGTGGCCGCTCATCGATCAGCGAGAATTTTCCGCCATCACGGGCGAATTTCTTCATCTCGATCAGATCCTGCTTGACCTGCGTCGAGTTGGCCCCGGCGAAGTAACCCGACCACGATGTGGTCCAGAACCAACGGGTCAGCTCGTGGCGCTGACTTGGTGTCGGGTTCGGACAACCATGAAAGAACGTGGTGAGAAGCATCAACTGAGCGTCGTAGGGAACCAGCCTGGCCAGTGGAACGCGGACCGTCTCCCGCAGGAAGGCCACGGCGCGGATCAGCGCCTCCTCGGTGTCGTCGACCGCTTCCTGAACCGAGTCCTTGACCCGGCGTGCCAGCACGTCCCAGCGCGCCTCCTGCACGTTCTCCTCACCGGTGACGGCCAGAACCGCACGGAACACCGCATCGGCGGAGACCTCACCGAACCCGGTGTCGGCGACCTGTTCCAGCAGACCGTCCAGCCGGTCCGCCAGGCTTTCCCGGCCGCCGGCCTGGTAGGTGAGGGCCGAGACCATCTGCGCCGGACGCATCGGCTGCCCCGTGCTGTTGACCCGCGAGAAGACCTCGACGGCGTCTTTGAGTTCGCCGCCGACCAGCCGTACCACCGCCAGCTTGTACGACTTAATGCGCTGGGCAACGACCTCACCCTCACTCGTCAGCCGGTCGACGTCCATCTCGGCAGAAGCATCCCTCGCGAGGTCGCGGGCGTAGGACAGGAAATCTCGCGTGCGCAGCACCGACCGAACCGGGAGGTAGTTGGCCGGCGGCGGATTCGACGACCTCCAATGCCGGTACCGGTTCGCACCCTCGTCAGCATCGCCCAGAACCCGGTAGGGCCACCACATCCAGTCACGCTGCTCCGTGGAGCGGGGAGCGTCGACCGGCCGGCGGAGCGTCGCGAACAACGTCGACAGCCGCTGATGGCCATCGAGCACGTACGAGACGGGCAGCCCCGGCCGTGCCTCGGGGACCTCCAGGTCGCCGATGCGGTCGAGGCTGGCCAGCTTCTCGTAGGTCTCCCAGATCAGCAGGCTGCCGATCGGATAGCCGCGTTCGATGCTGTCGAAGAGGTCGAGCATCTGCTCCGGCCGCCAGACGAACGGCCGTTGGAACTTGGGGATCCGCAGAGCGCCGGACATCAGGGGCTCGAGAACCTGCTCCATGAGCATGATCTCGGGCCTTACGTCGATCTCGTAATCTTCGGCGGCCATGCACCATCCCTAAACGATCTTTCGCAACATCTCAAGGATGCTCCGCAGCTCACGACACACGTCCGGACCCAAGCCCGCGAAGTCGGTCTCGCTCAGAGTGTCGGCCCTCTCGCCGAGCTGTTTGATGACGTCGCTTCCAAATCCCTGGCCGAGCTTCGCGATGACCTGGGACGGCACCCCTGCGAACAGTACCTTCTGAGAGTCAGGGACCCCCGAAGTCTTGTCGAAGCCACGCTTCATGTCGAAGTGACCGCGCTGCTCGTGGGACAGTCGCTTGAGAGCGTCGATCCGTGGGTGAATCAGGTGATAGGGCTTCAGGGTGTGCAGCACACGGTTGGGGATGTAGTTCTCAGCCTCACGGAATTCGAGCACATGGACCAAGATGTCGTGCCCTCGTAGCCGCTCGGCCAGTGCGTGAGCCTTCTCGCTGGAGGCCGGAACCATCCGGTCACTGTCGAAGAGCGCCGCGACCCGCGGAATAAGCCGGAACTTCCCCCGTTCCTCTTTCGCCCGGCGGCCTGCGCCGGCCAGCCCACCCCCGTTGTCGATCACCAACCAGTCCCGCTTCACGGCCAGCAGAATCTCCGGCGCTCCGAAGACCTTGGCGATCACTTCGAGGAAACAGCGGTCGGACCGGTTGTTCTCGACCGCCACGATCGCGGGGCGTTCCAGGTCGGCGACGTGATCGCTTAATTCCTCGGGTTGGATTCGAACGAGCGGCCGTGCATCTGCGACACTCCATGCCGCGTGATTGACCGCAGCCTTCCGTGCAAGTTCGGAGTAGCCCTTCGCGAGTCCCTGGGCATGACTGTCCAGATAGTCCGCGACGGTGTCAGTGTCGATGGGCGAGACGACCCACTCGTGACGGCCCTGCGCGAAATGACGCAGCAGCGCAAGAACCTCTCCGACGTGTTCGCCTTGTACAAAGATTTTAGTTGTGAGTTCAACCCGCATTGTCATCCTGCCGGTCGAGCTGCGCGAGGGTCAGCGCCCTCGTCTCCTCGAAATCTTCGGCGAAGACGCCCTGTGGCCAGTAGTCGACGTTGCCGAGCGGATCGACAGCGATGCGGTGGGCGACCGCACCTTTTCCATTCTTTTCCACAAAATAGAGAGCGAGCCGGTCCGGATGCAGACGCCCCTCGGCGACCCTGCGACGGAGCCGGAGTAGGAAGGTCTCACTGTGCGTCTCGATGAGGAACCGCACCTTGGTCCGTTCGATGGCGACGAGATAGAGATCAGCCAACTCGGCCTGCGCGGACGGATGGAGATGCAGTTCCGGCTCTTCGACGATCTCCAGGATCGGTCGCTTCGGCGGGTCGAGTTCGTCCAAGGCCCGGCCAACAAGAATGGGCAGAACCTGGGCGACTCCCGTGCCGGCGTCGGTAAGGTTGACCCATAGCGTCCGTTCCGTTTTGGATCGCAGCCCGACCGCGTAAGCACTGTATTTCGGAACCACGTCCAATTCCCAGCCGGGCAGGTGACCATCGATGTACTCATTGATCTTGGTGATCAATCGGCCACCTCGCCGGACATGATCGTAAATCAGGAGGCTTGCGGCATCGCGGCCGATGTCGCCGTCCCGCCCGGGGGGCTTGGCGGACAACCGGCCCGTACGGCCAGGCCTGGTTCGAAAGGGGCCAAGGTAACGTATCTGATCGAATTCCAAGCGGATGATGTCCCGGAATAGCATCAGCTCCACATCCAGTTGCCCGGAAATGAAGGGAAGCAGCCCCTCAAAACGCACCATCACCTGCTCGCCGTTCAGCGGACCGGGCCCGGCGAAGCGGTAGGGACGTTCGTCCCCGTCCGCATGGTCCTCACTGTCCAACCAGTCAAGCGAGAATGACCCGTCCCCTGCCTCGAGAAGCCAACGGCTCACCACCTGGGTATGCCACTCGTCGATGTTCTGAACGGTCGCTTCCAGCCGAAGCGGCTGAATGTCGGCCGCGAACTCCAGACCGACGGTGATGTTGCCATGCTCGAGGTGCCCATGAACGAGGTCGACGAAGTCGGGAGGCTCCTCGCCGAGCAGCGAGAGGTCCAGCGGGAGAGGGGAGTCATTCCGAATACCAGTGGACATGACTCTGGGGGCTCGCACCAACGCGCTCTTCCCGAAATTGTTCTTGCCCAAGACGACCGTAAGCGGACGTATCTCTAGATCTTGCCGTTGGGAAAAGCATCGATAGTTCTCGACGGTCAGGCGGGTCAAGGGCATGATGCCACCTTAGCGAGTGGGGCGACACGTGGAGATGCCTGAACACCGACAAGGAGAACCCCTGATGCCCCAATTACAGGATATGTACCATCCGAATCCTGACGATTGGCTAGGCTTGGGATAATTCAGCGGCAACTCCAGGCCCATACCGCCGCGCGTCATCCTGGCTCTTCGAAGTTAAGCGGGGTTGAGGTGTCCGCGGGCTTTTCGGGTTGCGCAGCGGGTGCGCAGGCGTTGGTTTCCGCAACCCCAGCGGACTTGAACACGCTGCACATGTCGATCGCGATCACCTTCACGGCGTTCTTCCATTCAGTGCCACGCGCCTCCAGCCAATCCACCACCGACGCCTTCGTACGGCCTTCCACCTGGCCGAGCAGCCCTTGCCCACCGGCCAGATCGACGAATCCGACATGCCAGCGGTCCGCGACCACGATCCACGAGCCGAGCAGCGTGTTCCACACCCATTTCGGCCTGCCCCTGCGGGTCTCGTCCATCCCCAATGCTCCACCTGGGGTACTGGAACGGGGAGAACGCCAATACCGTGGGCGGTGAACGCGGCCGAGGCGATCGGCCAGGAGATCCGATGGTCGCGGGCCCCACAGCCCCTTCACCCGCAGGCGAACACCGGCCTCCGGACGCTCACACCCCGACCAAGTTCGAAGAGCCGGTATGAGCGACAAGCGTCGCGCTGAGTGATGCACTTTAGGCAACCGGCCTCGTAGCATCGGCGTCATTCGCCACAGCGGCAGGTTTCTGGCCATACCCCACATGCGACCTGCGCGGCCCATCCCTCGGCGCAGAACGCATCCGCTCGAGCTTCGTCTCAGGCAGGTCAACGGTCAAGGTAGAGCAGTGCCGTGATGGTTTTCTTGCAGATGTCGCAGTGCATTGGCGCTTCTTCGGAGACCAGGTCGCATTCGACAGTTGTGATGCGGTCCAGGACGCCGGTCGCATACTCGGTCTCGAATGCCTCACGCCATCTCAATTGCTCGCGATCAGGTCTGCGACGTAGCGGGCGGTCATCGCATAGAACGCACGGACGCCGTGATCTTTCATGTAGCGCCAGCTGAACTGCAGTGACAGCAGCGCAATGGGATAGGGGCGCGTGACGATCGGGGTCTGTCAGGCCGCCAGTGCGGTACGACCTACATCGCACATCGGTTCATCAGATGTGTAAAGACGTCGCTGACCGTGATCCGTTCCTGTTCCCCCGAGGACATGTCCCGGACGGTGACCACGCCGTCGGTGCGCTCGCTGGGCCCGGACAGGATCGCGAACCGCGCTCCCCGGTCGGCGGCCCATTTGAGTTGCTTGGCGAACTTACGACTGCCGCCGAGGTACACCTCGGCAGTGAGGCCGGCACGGCGCAGGCCGCCGACCAACCGCGTCGCCTCAGTAGAGTGCTCCTCCTCCATCACAGTGACCGCAACATCGATAACGGCCGCCCCTTCGTCACCGTCCATGAGGATCCCCAGGATCCTCTCTACACCCAACGAAAACCCGCACGCCGGGAGATCTGGGCCGCCCAGCGTCTCGATCAGATGGTCATAGCGGCCCCCGCTGGCGATCGAGCCAGGCATCCCGGGCGCGGTCACCTCCCAGATGGCACCCGTGTAGTAATCCAGCCCTCGCACGAGGCTCGGCGCGAACCGGATCCGCTCCTGGCCGATGTGCGGGCCCGCCAGTTCCAGGAGCCGG
The DNA here is from genome assembly GCF_014323705.1 of Actinomadura alba. GTDB lineage: Bacteria > Actinomycetota > Actinomycetes > Streptosporangiales > Streptosporangiaceae > Actinomadura_C > Actinomadura_C alba. Next base: position 20,387 of record NZ_JABVEC010000037.1, on the reverse strand, counting down.
TCGACCTCCGCCAGCCCCACCCGACCGGCCTCGTGGTCGGCCAAAACCTTCCGCATGCGCGCGACCGCGTCCTCGGCGGTCAGGTCCTCCACCAGGCTGGACGCGGTCGCCTGCGCCAACCCGCGGCCCTCGACCAGCTCTGCCACGACCTGCGCAGGCGCGAGCTTGTCCAGCTTGTCCAACGTAATGAGCGCGGCGGGCGCCAACTCGGCGGGTACGTCGTACACCTCCATGAGGCCATTCAGCGCCTGGCGCGAGTTGATCAATATCGTGTAGGCGGTGACACCCATCGCGTCCAGCGCGTCCGCTCCCGCGCACACGACCTCGGCCTCCACCAACGGCGACCTCGACCCCACCACGTCGACATCGCACTGGGTGAACTCCCGGAACCGCCCCTTGCCCGGGCGATCGGCCCGCCAAACCGGCCCGATCGCGTACCGCTTGTACGGGCTGGGCAACCTGCTCCCATACGCCGCGACCACTCGCGCCAGCGGAACCGTCAGGTCGTACCGCAACGCCAGGTCCGCCTCACCGGAGGCCTCATGTTCACCCCGACGCAAGATCTTGAAGATCAGCTTGTCGCCTTCGTCCCCGTACTTGCCCGTCAGCGTCTCAAGCCGCTCGAACGCCGGCGTCTGCAACGGCTCGAACCCGTACCGCTCGAACACGCCCCGCGCCGCCGCGAACACCCGCTCCCGCCGCCGCAACTCACCGGCCAGAAAGTCACGCGTACCCGACGCGGGATCGAACTGCTTGGACGCCATGAATGCACTCCTTCGCCACCAATGGGACAGGCGCAACACGGGCACCCTTGCCCAACGTAGCCGACACCCCCAACTGCCTGCAGGCAACGTCAGCTCATATGCCCTACGGTGTCGAGATCACGCTACTCACCCAGCGTATTGTTCAATCGGCAGGGCGGTCTTACGAAGCGCAGCAGTTCTCTGGCTTCGTCAACGTCACCGCTCTCATAGGCGGCTTGCGACTCGTTGGTCTCGATCTCTCGATAACTCTGCCGACATTCGAGCTTGAGGAACCGGGACGTCAGCGCCGACCATGCCTCGGAGAACCGCATGGAGAACTCATTGAGATCGAGGCGTTCGCTGTCACGAAGGGCCCAAACCGGCGGCCGCATCAGCTCGCCAACATATCCTTTGCCGACGTTTTCTCGCTGACTTTATGTGATCTTGCCGTGTTCGAAGTGGGTGACGACAAGTGCCGCTTTGGCGATGTTGCCGATTCGGCTGGGCTGCGGGTGGGCGGCCGCCGCGCCACCGTCTGGACAGCGGGCGGACTAAAGTGTGGCCGCTATGGACGCGCCAAGTAGTCTTCCTCGCGCACTCGCTGCCGCCTTCTATGCTGTCGGACTCGCCTGGCCGGATCTGCGGATGGCCCGCTACGAAGGCCTGCTGACCGAACTCGGCCGGATCGCCCCAGGGACCGAGAACAGACCCAACGGCCATCGAAAGACTGGAGAGACGTCTGACCGAGTTCGTGCGGGTGATGCGCAAGACCGAGCGTCGGTTCTTCGACGACCTCGAAGAGCTCATCGACAGGCACGAAGGCAGTGCGATCCGCGTCAGCCAGCACCGTGATCGTGCCTGCGTGGCCGAAGTCCGGGAGAAATGGGAGCACATCTGCGATCAGGCCGTGGACTTCCACGCCCTGGTCGAGGAGGAGTACGCGCGGCCTGCGGCTCGCCTGCTCCGGCGTGCCGCCGCCGTGCCCGCCGTCCCCGACTACTTTCGCGGCGCCTCCCCCGCCTGGATCGCGGGGTGCCCCGATCCGGGCACGCGGCCGGAGTACACCGCCGGCCGCACGCCCGCCGCGGAGGCGCTGCTCCGCTGGCGGGAGGACCGTTACGGGCCGGACGTCTGCGTAGTCACTGGTTCGCCGGGCTCTGGCAAGTCGCACCTGCTGTCCTGGTTCACCATGTCCACCACCAAGAGTTGGTCCGCGTCCGGCACCGGCTCGGGGCCGACGATGGTCGCCACCTCGCTTCGGGTCATGGGCGTCGAGGACTGCGCCCGTCATCTCGCCGCCCAGTTGGGTATCGAGGTTGAGACCGCCGGTGACCCCATCGCCGCCGTCGCCGCGACGACCGTGCCCGCCCTCATCACCCTCGCCGAGCTGCACGAGAGCCTCGACCCCGGGCGTGTCATCTCCGAACTGATCCGTCCCCTGGCCGCCAACGGGCACGTCGCACTGGTGGTCGAGGCCCGTGACTCCGGCGCTCTCGGCCTCACTGACGCGCACTATGTGCTGGACCTGGACGACCCGCGCTGCACCGACCCCGAGCTCTTCAACCGGTGGTACGCCGAGGAGTGCCGCAGCGCGCCCGGCGCCTCGCCTTTCACCGCCGGTCAGGTCCACCCGAGCCCCGGTGTCGCAGTGATCGCCGCCCGTGCCCGGGGCACGGATCCCGGCCCCGGCCACCCCATCGCGGAACGGGCGGCACGGGCGTGGCTCAACGGGCTCTCCGAGACCGCCCGGGACGCCGCCGCCACCCTCGCTCTCGCCGTCGCCCCCATGGGCCTGGCCACCTGGCGGCTGCTGCACTGCGGCCGGCATCCCCACGATCCGCGAACGGCCTCCCGGGGCGTCGACGAGGCCGCCGCGCACCTGCCCACCGCCGAACTCGGCATCCCCGCCTACTTCCTGCGCATACCGAGCCTCATCGGGGCCGTGGCCCCGCCCGCCGCTGATCACGCCAGAGCACATCGGGAACTGGCGGCCATCATGCGGGGCTGGCCCGCCTCGGACGACCTGGGACCGGCCGACTATGTCCGCGAGCACCTCGATGACCACCTGCGCCTGGCCGGCGTCACCACACCTGAAGACGTGGCGGCGCTCAACCCGTGCCCACCGCCGGTGCGCGTCACCCGCGCGATGCTGGAGGCGGTGTTCGGCACCGACGGCCTGCTCAGACTTACCCCCGAACAGCTGCACCCCCACATCACCCACACCTCCACCCGCCGGTTCCTCACCAACGTGGGCGTGCCGAAGGACGGCGTGGTCGATGACTTCGTGGACGATGCGCCGCGCTTTCTCGAGCCCATCACGCGGTGGTGGGGCGAGGACTCCGTACGGAATCTGCGCGCATGCTCGGGATTGCCCGGCGACCTTGACTCGGTGTTCGTGCTGGACTTCATGCACACCTGGTATCTGCTGCTTGACGGGACCACCGGGCTCGTCCACGAGGTTTACGAGTCGTTGGAGGAGGCCTTCGTCACCCACCGGAACGTGGAGTCCTATACCTACTTCGCCTACGCGATCGCCCGTGATCGGGGGCTCTGGCGCGGCCGCGACGCGCATCCCGACGCCTCCTGCTGGTCTGGCGACAACCTGATCCTGGAACTGCGCACCTATGAATCGCACGCCATGGCCGACCCGCGTCAGCTGTGGGGGCCGTTGCTGGAGGAGTTCTACCTGGACATGTGGCGGTGAGCACGCCGCACGACCGCAACTCCCAGTCCCCTAACTTCTTGGCGGCCGCTTCACTACCGGCGTTTCTGCGCGTAGTCCTTGACCGAAGGCGTCGTCGACGCCGAGGAGACGCTTCTCGACTACGTGATCACTGACGCCCTGGTGGAGAACATGGACGCGCTTCCGAGGGCTGGAGGTCAGGGGAGGCGCAGCAGCCGGTGCTCCACGGACGGGCCGTCCAGCGGTCCGCCGAGGACGAGCGGGAACCGCCTGGCGCCCGCGGTCAGTGAGCCGAGCCGGTCGCCCTCGGCGGCGGGCCGCGGGACCACGCCGTCCAATCGCAGCCGTACGGTCAGACCGGGCCAGCCGATCACGGTGACCGGTGCGGAGGCGACCAGCGGGGTACGGCCGCCCAGCCCGTCGTCCACGACCGCCACCCGATCGCCCGGTCGGGCCAGGGTCGCCGCGGTGAGCGCGTCGCCGGCCGCGGTGATCAGCCCGCGGCCTGCCTCGACCGCCGACGCGGCGCTTGTGATGGCCGGCTGGCCCATCACGGCGCCGACGATGAGCGTGTGGACGCCGCCCACGCGCCTGCGAGCGGCGAAGACGTAGTTCCCGCCCGCCGCGCTCGTGAAGCCGGTCTTACCGCCGATGACGCCCCCCTGCCCGAGCAGGGTGTTACCGCCCGTCCGCGCCAGGCCGCCGTCGGAGGGCACGTAGACGCGCTCGCCCACCACCTCGGCGAACGCGGGGATCCGCATCGCCGCGCGGAGCAGCTTCACCTGGTCGGCCGCGGTGCTCACGGTGCCGGGGTCGAAGCCGCTGGGGTCGGTATAGGTCGTGGCGGTCATCCCCAGGCTGCGGGCCGCGGCGTTCATCTTGCGTACGAAGGGGGCGAGGCCGCCGGTGTCCCAGCGCGCCATCTCGTGAGCGATGTTGTTCGCCGAAACGATCATCAGCGCCTCGAGGGCCTCGCGCTCGGTGAAGGACTGGTTCGCGACCACGTCGATGTGGCTCTCCCCGCGGGCTTTGCGTGCCGGGAGTTGAGCCGCCTCGGCGGGCGAGATGGTGTAGGTCGGACCGTCCGCCCCGGCGGCGAGCGGGTGGCCGCGCAGGAAGACGTACGCGGTCATCACCTTGGCCACGCTGGCGGTCGGCGTCGAAACGGAGCCGCCCGAGGAGCCCATGGCGCCGAGCCCTTCAACGTCGACCGCCGCCTGCCCGCCGGCCGGCCACGGCAGCACCGGGGCGGCGCCCTCGAAGGTGTGCGCGGCGGAGGCCGTCAGCCGTACGACGGGATCGGGTACCGGGCGGACGAGCTGCACTGTGGTCAGCGCCGCCAGCAGGACCGGCACCAGCGCCGTGACGATCAGAATCCGCCACCGGGTCGCGCGAGATGGCGGAACCGCCCGCCCGGCGCTTCCGGCCGGCCGTCCGTCCGCCGGAGGCGGGACCGGCACCGGCCGCCTGGAGTAGGGCACCGGCGGTCCCTCCAGGAGTGACGTGTTCCCGGAAGGAACCTCCGCCGGTACGGCCGGCGGTGGTTGGAGGGAGCACTCATCGGAGGAGGTGGAGCGCGAGGAAACAGAGTCCGAGGAAACAGAGCCGGAGGAGATCGAGTCCGAGGAGATCGAGCCTGAGGAGATCGAGCCGGTGCAGATCAAGAGGGAAGCGGAGGAGGAATGGGGGTGGGGGGGCCGGCGACGCGCGGACTGCGGCGGCGGAGAGGCGGGCATGGCCGGTCCTTCCGGGCAAAAGAGCTGACACCATGTATTGCCCGATAGGCCGGAAACAGTTCCCGCGGCCCTCGCTGGGGCCCCACCGGTTCACCCGCTTGGACGTCCCCGGCCGCGCGTGAACTACCGTACGGTCATGAAGATCGCCATCCTCGACGACTACCAGAGCGTCGCCCTCGGCTGTGCGGACTGGGACTCCCTCGGTGCCGAGATCGAGGTGTTCACCTCCCCCATCAGTGACGCCGACGAACTGGTACGGCGGCTCGCCGGAGCCGAGGTCGTGGTCGCGATGCGGGAACGCACCCGCTTCCCGGCCGAACTGCTGGCGCGGCTGACCGATCTGAGGCTCCTGGTGAGCACCGGCCGCCGCAACGCGGCGATCGACCTGGAGGCGGCCCGGCGGCACGGCATCGTGGTGTGCGGAACCGGATACCTCCCGTACCCGACCGCCGAGCACACCTGGGCGTTGATCCTGGCCGCGGCCCGAAACCTGGCGACCGAACTGCCCGCGATGCCCCAAGGGGGGTGGCAGACCACTGTGGGCACCGGGTTGCACGGCAAGACCCTCGGACTGCTCGGACTCGGCCGGCTCGGGTCCATGGTGGCGACCGTGGGACAGGCGTTCGGGATGGAGACCATCGCCTGGAGCCAGAACCTGACCCCGGAGCGGGCGGCCGAGCACGGCGTGACGGCGGTCGCGAAGGAGGAGCTGTTCCGCCGGTCCGACGTGCTGTCGATCCACCTCGTGCTCAGTGGCCGCACCCGCGGCCTGGTCGGGGCGGCCGAGCTCTCCCTGATGAAGGCCGGCGCGATGCTGGTGAACACCTCCCGGGGCCCGATCGTCGACGAGGCGGCCCTGATCGCCGCGCTGCGGGACGGGGAGATCGCTTGTGCGGCGCTCGACGTCTACGACACCGAGCCGCTGCCGGCCGACCATCCGCTGCGCGCCCTGCCCAACGTGACACTGACCCCGCACCTCGGCTACGTCACCCGGGAGGTGTACGAGATCTTCTACCGGGACGCGGTCGAGGACATCGCCGCCTACCGGGCGGGAGACCCGATCCGGGCGATGACCTGACGCGATGACCTGAGTGGGACCTGACGCGGGCCGTCACCAGGGTGCCGCCGGCTTCAGGTGATACAGAGCGAGATACCCACTGGCGACCCGCCGCGCGCTCGTCACATGTTCGGTGCGGTGAGACGCGTCACCAACAGGCGGCCGAGCTTGCCAAGCGGTGGCTTCAGGGGGTTTCGTTGAAGCGTGCGGAACCCGCTGCGGTTCCGCCCCGGACGAGACGCGCCGTACCCGGTCAGGCGAAGACGACGCGACCCACATCAGTCGTCTCTGTCCGGAAGGTGGCCACCATGGCCTGGATCCTCATCATCGTCGCAGGCCTGTTCGAGGTCGCGATGGCCCTCTCCCTGAAGCTGAGCAGGGGCTTCACCGTGCTCTACCCCTCGTTGGGCTTCGTCGTCTTCGCCGGCGTCAGCTTCGGGCTGCTCAACCTGGGGTTGAAACAGCTCGAGGTCAGCACCGCGTACGCCGTCTGGGTGGGCATCGGCGCGGTCGGCACCGCGCTGGCCGGCATGCTCTTCATGGACGAAAGCGCCTCCCCGCTCAAGATCGCGGCGCTCACGCTGATCACCGTCGGAGTGGTCGGGCTCAACCTGGCCGGCGAGCACTGACGGAATCTCGTATCCGCTCGTCCCCGCACCTCGCATGCCGGGGACACGTACGGACTCTGTCATGATGGCGATAACGGTTTTCATTTTGTTCATGGAGGTGGACACGTGTCCGTCCCTGTCGTCGTCGTCTCCGGGTTCCACGGCCCGGCCCGCACCGCCGTCGTCGACCGGCTGCTGCGGGAACACCCCCGCTCGCTCGCGATCCACCACGACCTGCGCGGCGTCACCACCGGGCTCGTCGTACGGATCGTCCGCGACGCCGCCATGGTGGTGGAGCACGCCGTCGTCCGCCTGGACCACGGCTGCGCGACGTGCACGATCCGCGAGGACCTCATCCGGCAGTTGCGACGGCACGCCGCTCACGCGCGCACGCTCATCGTGGATCTGTGGGACTGCGTGGAACCCCGATCGGTCGCCGAGGCACTGGACCGCACCGACCTGGGCGAGGAGCTCCGGCTCACCGCCGTCCTGGTCGCGCTGGACGCCGAACTGACGCCCACCGACGTCTGCCGAGGCGAGCGGCTGGCCGACATCGGCAGATCCGGCGCCGTCGGCGACGACCGCCGCCTGGCCGAGGTGCTGACCCGGCAGATCGAGTACGCCACCGCGCTAGTGCTCCCCGAGGTGCTGCCGCCGCCGCTGCCGAGCGTGACCGACGACGACCTCGATCTCTGCCGTGAGGTGCTCGACCATCTCGCCCCCATGACGCCGGTCACGATGCCCGGCGAGTCGCCGCCGGCCTTCTCGCACGCCACGCTCTGCACGCGAGAGCTCGCCGCGCGCGTCGACCAGCCCACGGCGCAACTGCCCTGCGACAGGCACACGCCCGCGGCGGACACCGTGGTCTGGCGCCGGACCCGTCCACTGCATCCCCTGCGCTTCTTCGACGCCATGGACCGCCTCGCCGCCGAGTCGATCCGCAGCCGGGGCCGGTTCTGGCTCGCCAACCGGCCCGACCGGCTGCTCGCCTTGGAGGCGGTGGCCGGCGTCGTGACGGTCCAGGACACCGGCCCGTGGCTGGCCGCACTGCCCGAGGCGGCCTGGGAGATGGTGCCGCCGGCCCGCCGGGTCGCGGCCGCCCTCGACTGGTCGGCCGGCCACGGCGATCGCGTCCAGCATCTCGTCTTCACCGGGCCCGGCCTGGACCGTGACCGCCTCCACGCCGAGCTCGACTCGTGCCTGCTGGATCCAGACGAACCGGCGGTGGGCCTCGACGACCCCTTCGCCGACCTCCTCAACGTCAGGGAGGCCGGGTGAGGCCCCGGGTCCGCGTCCGGGGCCGCGCATCGGGTGCGCCGTGAGGCGAGGGGTGGCGGGCGGCGCGGCGGAAGGCGATATCGTCATTTGCGCCCATGCGGGCCACAGGCGTACGGAAGGGGGTAGCCGATGACCACCGATGTCACGGTCACCGACGCTGAGAGCGGCAGCCGTTTCGAGGCGCGCGTTGATGGCGAGCTCGCCGGATTCGCCGAGTACATGCGCACGGACCGCCTGGTCGTCTACCCGCACACCGAAGTCGATCCCGCCTACGAGGGCCGTGGCGTGGGCAGCGCGCTGGCCCGTGCGGCGCTGGACGACGCACGCCGCCGCGACCTGCCGGTGCTGGCCACCTGCCCGTTCATCAGCGGCTGGATGAGCCGTCACCCGGAATACCAGGACCTCGCCTACCAGAACCGCAGCAAGGTCACCGACTGACTCCACCGGACGGGACGGCCACGGCGGACCGGACGGCGCTCCACGTGGCACGGCCGCCACGCAGGCACAGCCGCCCCGTACGGCACACTCGCCCCGCAAAGCACAGCCGCCCCGCAGGGCACGGGCTCAGAACAGCGTCCGCGCCGCTCCGATCAGCCCACGGTCGGCGTCGACCACGGGGATGAGCCGCCACTTGTCGAACGTGGTGCAGGCGTGCGAGATCCCAAAGCCGACCAGGTCGCCGACCTGGAGCTCCAGCGGCGCCGGCTCCGCCGCGTCGAGTGGCTCCAGAAAGGCGTGCTGATCGTTCAGCGCCGTCACCCTCACCGCGGGCGCCGGCTCGATCGTGGTCTCGCCGCACCGGATGACGTGCTGCGGCACCGGCATGCCCGTGTCGGTGCCGGTATCGCGCTTGCCGAAGTCGACGATCGCCAGGCCCGGCTCCGGTCTGGACAGCACGCGGGCCCACAGTTCCAGCGCGGGCCTCAGCTCGAGGGGCTCGCAGCGGTACGCCATCAGCCGCCGGTAGTCCTGCATGGCCACGGAGTCGTGCGCGACGTAACAGCCGCTGCGCAGCACCGGTCTGATCGGGCGGCCGGCCCGCCACCGTACGTCGAAGACGTCCCGTACCAGCTCGAAGTAGGCACTGCCGCCGGCGGTGACGATGAAGTCCTCGCCCTCGTGGAGACCGTCCTCATGGAGACCGTCCTCGTGCAGGCCGAGGGCGAACACGCTGTCGGCGGCGTCCCGCATCGCCCGCAGGTAGGTCTCGACCTCGTCGAGGTCCTCGGGCCGGAACGACCCGCCGATGAGACCCTCATAACCGCCGACCCCGGCCAGGCGGAGCCATCGCGACCGGCCGACCCGCTCGGCCAGCCGCACCACGTCCGCCACGTCCCGCAGCCCGGCGCGGCCGCCGGCCCTTCCGAGCTCCACGATCACCGGCAGGGGCCTCCGCTGCCCCCTGGCGTCGAGTGCCTCTTCCAGCACCCGGACGCCCGCCTCCGAATCGGCATAGCAGTAACCGGTGAAGCCGTCCTCGTCATCGAGTTGCCCACCCAGCCACGAGACCGCCGCCGGGTCGACCAGCTCATTGGCGATCAGTATTCGCGGCACGCCGACGGCGCGCAGCGCCCTCGCCTGGGTCACCGTCGCGACCGTGACGGCCCACGCACCGCCGTCCAATTGCCGGCCGATGATCTCCGGCGACATGGTCGTCTTCACGTGCGGTGACAGGGAAAGGCCCGACTCGTCGCACATGCCCTGGAGCGCGCGCACATTGTGATCCATCGCGGCCGAGTCGAGCAGCAGCACCGGGGTCAGGAATCCACCGGCCGCCAGCCGCAGGTTTCCGCGCAGCTCGCCCACCGGCCGGCCCACTGCGTGGGCGGGGAAGCCCTTGTGGTGAGCCTGGACGACGACGTCGGCGCCCTCCGGGAGCGGGCCGCCGTACCTCATGAACGCCCCGCCTTCCGGTGCCGCCTGGGCGGGTCGTGCGGTCATCGGCCGTGCTCTTCGGCGAGGCGGAAGTCCCGCAGCCGCTCGCCTTCCAGGACGGCGGTCAGTTTACGGCCGGGCAGCTCGTCGATCGGCAGGCCGACGTCGTCGGCGATCTCGGCGGCCGGCACCCGTAGCGGCTCCTTCGGGCCGCGCATGGGCGTGACGAGCTCGGCCTGGTCGCCCACGGTCAGCAACACGGTGATGGGCACGCGGGTGGATGCGGTCATCGATCCGTCCAATCTCGAGACTTGCGACGAGGGCCGTCTTACGAGCGAACGTCTGCCTGGTCCATGGCGGATTCTTCCATGCCGGGCGGCCCGAACCCCGTCGCGGCGTTCGGCCCCACGGGTCGCGCCGAGGTGTCGGTGCCGCCTGCGCGGGTAGGAGCAGCCCGGTGGTCGGGTCGGGCCGTACGGCACCCTGGATCGGACGGAGACCCGCACTGATGGCGAACTTCTCGGACCCGGCAGTCTCCGGCGACTCCGCCGGCGCGTTCGACGGGGCCAATGCGGTCGAGCGGGTGATGGCGGGCCTGCTCGAGGACGCGCACCTCATGCCGCTGGAAGCGCTGGCCGACACATTCGGTGAGCGGGCGCGCCCTCTCGGTGTGCTGCAGCTGGACGTCTACCTCGCCGATCTGCAGCAGCGACATCTGCGGCGGCTGCCGTCCAAGCGGCGGGACGGGCCGGATGAACCGCCCGCGACGTTGCCCATCGACACGACACTCGCCGGGCGGGCCTTCCAATCGATCACCGTGCACAAGGTTCAGGACGACGAAGGGCTCTATCGCCTCTGGGTCCCCGTCCTCGATGGCACCGAGCGCCTGGGCGTGCTCGAACTGATCGTCACCGACGTCGGCGAGGCGACGCTGCGCCGGTGCCGGATGCTGGCCTCGCTCGCCGCACTGGTGATCGTCAGTAAGAGCGCGTACAGCGACGTGTACTCCCAGGTACAGCGCACCCGCCTGTTGGCGATGCAAGCCGAGATGGAATGGGCCTTCATGGCCCCGCCGACCTTCGCCACCGAGCGGGTTCTCGTGGCGGCGGCATTGGAGCCGGCGTACGAGGCGGGCGGTGACGCCTACGACTACTCGCTGCTCGGTGACCGGCTGAGTGTGGCGGTCATCGACGCGGCCGGCCATGATCTGACCGCCGGACTGATCGCCAGTGTCGCCATGGCCGGTTGTCGCAACACCCGCCGGTCGGGCGGTGACCTGCTCGACCTGGTCGACTGCGTCGATCATGCGATCGCCGGTCAGTTCGACGAATCCCGGTTCGCCACCGCGCTGATCTGTGAGCTGGACATCGCGACCGGTCTCCTGACGTGGGTCGTGTGCGGCCATCCGCCTCCCCTGCTCATCCGGGAGAACCAGGTGGTCAAGGAACTGGTACGCGAACCGCATCTGCCGCTCGGCATCCGCTGTGGGGACGTCCCGCCAGTGGTCCACAGTGAGCAACTGCAGCCCGGTGACCGGCTCCTGCTCTACACCGACGGGGTCGTCGAGGGCCGCGGCGCCGACGGGCGGCAGTTCGGTCTCAAGCGGCTCAGTGACTTCGTCATCCGGAACAGCGCCCGCGGCATGTCCGCACCGGAGACCGTGCGCCGCCTGACCCACGCGGTCGTCGACTATCAGCAGGGCCGGCTCTCCGACGACTCGACGATTCTGCTGCTGGAGTGGATGTCCGGTGATGCGGGGCGCCAGTTGACGTTGCGCGGGGACGAGGCCCTCGGGAGCCCCTGAGACGCTCGTCAGGTCAGGTCAGGTCAGGTCAGGGTCCGAGAGACGGCCGACCGCACCACCATCGCCAGGTCGCCCGTACGTTCGTGGACGGCGCGCTGCAGGTCGGCGCCGGTTCCGCGGCGCAGCGGCCCACGGAGCAGTTCCCGCACGGTGTCAAGATCTCCGCTCCGCTCCAACGCCGGCGTGACATGTTCCACGAGGGCGCGCAGCACGTCGGCCGCTGGAGCCGGCCGGTGGCCGACCGGATGCACCAGCTCGCCCCGCAGCCCCGAGCGACCGGCCCGCCACATGGCGAGCCTGAGCACCTCGGTGCGTACGGGATCCGGCGGCTCACCCTGGCACCAGGCGGCGGCCGCCGTCTCCACCAGTGCCCTGGCCAGCGCCGCCAGCAGGACGGTGTCGTCGGCGACCAGGCACACGTCCGCGACCCTGATCTCCACCGTCGGATAGTGCCGGGAGAGCCGGGCGTCGAAGTAGACCATTCCTTCGTCCAGCAGACCGCCCGACCTCAGCATGGCGTCGACGGTGTCCCGGTAGGCCTTGATCGAATCGAACAGCCCCGTCGGGCCCGCCGAGGGCCACCGGTCCCACAGCTGCTGCCGGAAGCTGGCGTACCGGGTGTCGCGATCCTGCCAGAACGGGGAATTCGCGGTCAGGGCCAGCAACGACGGCAACCACGGCCGGATGCGGTTGAGCACCCCGACTCCCTCGTCCGGCGACTCCACGTTCACATGCACATGGCACCCGCAGGTGAGCTGCTCGTCGGCCGTCTGGCCGTACGCGCGGGCCATCCGCAGATACCGGGAGGACGGAGTGACGGACGGCCGGACCGCCACCGGCGAGGTGGCCAGCGCCGCGATCTCGGCCCCAACCCCTTGCGCCGCTTCGGATGCGGCCCGCCGCGCGTCGCGGATGCGCCCGGCGAGTTCGTCCAGGGAGCGGCTCGGCCGGGTGATGGTCTCGAGCTGCTCTCGCTGAAACTCCGCTTCGAGCGCTTCGGCACCGTGACCGTCGTCGCGGTCCTCCCCAAGGTTCTGGGCGAAGTCGATGACCCCGCCCGCGACCGCGCAAGGAATTCCAGTGTCCGGATCTACGAGTAGTAGTTCCTCTTCCACCCCGAAACTTCGCATTTCCACAGCTCAGTTGTGCCCACCATGCGCGGGTTACACCTCGATCGCCCGGCACTCGTCGCGTCGGGAAGCCCGCATGAGGACCGTCTCACCGTCACCTCACGCCAGGCCCATCTGCGCTCTCCAGCCTAGGCAGCGAGGCCGCGGAGACGCCGCGGCCCTCTCCTCGGGAGGTTGGCATGGTGGCAGTGCTCCAGCGGTTCCTGCTGGTGCTGGCTCTGGGCTTCGGCCTGTCGGCGGCCGTCGCCGCGGTCACGACCACGACCGGCCTGGGCGGGCCCGGCGTGTCGGCCGTCGCGCTCGCCGACGATGACGACGACGGCGACGACGACCCCGACGACGACGGAGGTGACGACGACGGTGATGACGGAGGTGACGACGGAGCTGATGACGACGACGGCGGAGACGACGACGGCGGCGGCGCCGGCGCCGGCGATGACGACGGTGACGACGACGGCCGCGACGACGACGGCGCCGGCGGAGACGACGGCGGGCGCGACGACGACGGCAACGGCGGTGGCGCCAAGCCCGCCTCCGACGACGATGACGACGACGACCGGCAGCCGCGCGGTGGCGTCGACACCGGCCTCGGCGGTGCCCTGGACGATGACGACGACGAGCAGCCGCGTGGCGGCGTCGACACCGGCCTCGGCGGCACGGCGGGCACCGGTTCCGATGGCGAGCTGACCGCGCTGTCGATCAGCGCGCTCATCGGCGGGTCGCTGCTGACCGGCGGTGGCGTGCTCCTGTGGCTGCGACGGCGCGGCATGGCGAGCTGACCGTGGTCACATCGGCTCGAAACCATGGCGGTCGCGAGATCATGATCCTCGCGGCCGCCATGGCGGTCGCCGCGCTCAGTGCTTGTACGGGCGACGGGGTCCCGGCGGCGTCCGGGCCCCCGGCGGCTCCGGAGACACCGGCGTCCTCGGCAGGCCCCGCGTCTCGAGAGTCGCCGGGATCACCGGGCGGAACGGCGGCGCCGGCCTCCTCGAAGCCCGTGCGGCCGTCTGCGTCCGGCCGGGACGCCGCGGCCCCGGAACGGGTCCGCATCCCGGCGATCGGCGTGTCGGCGCGGATCATCTCGCTGCCGATCGACCGATCCGGGAGGCTCGTCGCGCCGAAGGCGTTCGACGTGGCCGGCTGGAACGAGGCGGGGCCGGAGCCCGGCGAGAACGGCACCGCCGTCATCGCCGGGCACGTCGACTCACGCAGCGGCCCGGCGGTCTTCTTCCGTCTTCGCGATCTGCGCCGGGGCGACCGGGTCGACGTCGACCGGGTGGACGGCAGCACCGCCCGGTTCTCGGTGACCCGGATCGCCCGCTACCGGAAGACCGGGGTGCCCGCCGGGGTCTATCGGGCCACGCCGGGCCCGGAGCTCCGGCTCGTCACCTGCGGCGGCGCGTTCGACCGCGGCCGCGGCAGCTACCGCGACAACATCGTCGTCTACGCCGTCGAGCGCTGATCGCGACGTGGCGACGCCTCAGCGGGCAGGACGCCCGGTTCTTCCGGCGCCCTGCCCGCCCGAGTGCCCCGCCCGCGTGTTGCCGGACCGTTCTTCCACGAATAAATGCATGATCACGGCCGGAGTTTCTCCGCCGTGATCATGCATTTATTCGCGGTCCGTCGACGCCTCGAGCGCCCTGCCCGCCCGAGTGCCCCGCCCGGTCAGGCGCGAAGTCGGTAGCCCATGCCGCGGACGGTCTGGATCACATCGGCGCCCAGCTTCCGCCGCAGATAGCCGATGTAGACGTCCACGACGTTCGAACCGGGATCGTGGCTGACGCCCCAGACCCGGTCGAGTATCTGCTCCCGGCTGAGCACCTGGCCCGGGTGCCGCAGGAACGTCTCGGCGAGCAGGAACTCACGTGCGGTCAGTTCGGCCTCCTGGCCAGCCACGGTCGCGCGGCGCGCCACGAGGTCGAGCCGGACCGCTCCGGCCTCCAGCACGGTCGACGCCGGCGCTCCCCGGTCGCGCAGCCTGGCCCGTACCCGGGCGAGCAGTTCCTCGAAGCTGAACGGCTTGGTGACGTAGTCGTCGGCACCGAGATCGAGGCCGGCGACACGGTCGGCGACCCCGTCCCGCGCGGTGAGCACGATCACCGGCAACCGCTCGCCGCGCGACCGGACCTGCCCCAGCCCGGCGAGGCCGTCCTGACCGGGCAGCCCGAGATCGAGGATGAGCAGGTCGAAGTCGTCGTCGCGGGCATAGGCCACGACGTCCACGCCGTTGTCGATCACGGTCGTGGAGTAGCCGGCCGCCCGCAGGCCCTTCTCCAGGAACGAGGCGATGCGCGGCTCGTCCTCGGCGATCAGCACCCGGTTCACCGCACGACCTCTCGAGGGATGGCCAGTGTGAAGGCCGAGCCGACTCCCGGGGCGCTTTCCACGGCGATCGTGCCGCGGTGCGCCTCCGCGATCGCCCGTACGATCGCCAGCCCCAGACCGGCGCCCTCGGACCGGGCGCGGCCCGCGTCACCCCGCGCGAACCGCTCGAAGATCCTCTCCTGTTCGGCGAACTCGATGCCGCTCCCGGAGTCCTGAACGGTGAAGAGCACCTGGTCGCCGGAGGCCTCGGCGGACAGCTCGATGCTGTCGGCCGGCCCGGTGTACTGCACCGCGTTCTGCGTCAGCTGCATCAGCGCCTGGGTGAGCCGCTGCCGGTCCGCCGGGAGCGTCGCGTCGGCCAGTGGGCCGAGACGCCAGTCACGGTCGCCGAGGGCCGAGGCCTTGGCGAAGACATCGCGGACGAGGTCCGCCACGACCACGTCCTGGACGTGGAGGAAGTCCGGCTGCTCCGCTTTCGCCAGGACGAGGAGGTCGTCGACCATGCGGTTCATCCTGTCCAGTTCGTCGGTCACCAGCGCGATGGTGTCGCGCCGCTCCTGCGGGTCATCGCCCATCAGTTCCAGGTGCCCCCGGACGACCGTGATCGGCGTGCGCAGCTCGTGCCCGGCGTCGCTGACGAACGCCCGTTGTACGTCGAAGGCCCGTTCCAGGCGGTCGAGCATGCCGTTGAACGTGCGCGCCAGATCGGCGACCTCGTCGGCGCCGTCGACCTCGATCCGCCCGGACAGGTCGGTCTCCTCGATCTCCCGGGCCGTCTCGGTGACCGTGCGCAGCGGGCGCAGAGCACGCCCCATCGAGGCGTAGCCGCCCCCCGCCGCGAGCACCAGCACAAGCAGGCAGGCCACCGCCATGAGCCGTACGGCCGAGTCGATGGCCTCGCGGGAGGCCCCGGTGAACTGCGCGACGACGAAGTGCCCCCGGACCTGCCCGTTGACGACGATGGGCACCACGAGCCAGCGCGCGGGCCCGGCGGAGGCGTCCACGACCTCGCCATAGCGCGACCGGGTCGAGCGGGTCCACTGGCGGGTCAGATCGGCCCGTGCCGCGAGGTCGGCCGGTGGGCCCTCGGTGCCGTTGTAGAACCGCCCGCCGACGAACGTGAACACCGCCTCGCCGTCGTGCGGCGCGTTCCGGTCGAGGTACCGGTCGACCGCCGTGCGGAGGTTCTCCCCGTACGGACGGCCGGTCGCCGGGTTCTCCTCGTAGACGACCCGGCGGAAGTCGCCGGTCTCCTGACGCAGATCCGCGGTCACCCGGTTCTCCAGCTGGTTGACCAGTACCTGCCGTACGACCACGAGCGAGGTCAGCGTCGCCAGCGTCAGCAGGACGATCGCCCAGCCCAGCAACCTGAGCCGCAGCCCCAGCAACCGGCGGCGTGGCGGCGGGCGGTCAGTCGTCCCCGTCGTCGGGTCCGTCGTCGTCCCCGCCGTCGTCATCACCGTCGTCAGCGGCGCCGTCGTCTCCGTCACCGCTCACCGGACCCCTTCGCGGTCGATCATCGCGATCGTCATCCTGCTCGGCCGTGCCCGTGGAGACTCGCCCGCCACCGTCATCGGCGTCATCGTCAGTGTCGTCGGCGCGTACGCGGGGGGCCGGCGGATCCCCGGCCACCGGGACCACCACGTTGATCGGCGCGACCGCTTCCGGCTGCTGCAACACCGGCAACCCGACCCCGAGGAACAGCCCGCCCAGTGCCCCGATCGAGGCGACGGTCGCGATCCACTGTACGTTCACCCGTCCCAACCTCTCCGTCGCGGATGAGCCGCCGGTAAGGCCACGATGAGAACCCTCTCATCCGCTCCTCACCGGAGAACGCCCGCAAAGGCCCGCACATGGGGCCCGAGCCGTCAGCGCAGGCGAACCACGATGCGGTTCGAGCCGGGGTCGCGGGTGTGGATCACGAGGCGGGCGAGTACCGCGACGGCCAGCAGGCACGCCCCCATCTCCATCGCCTCCTCGAGGCTCGTGCCGAACGCGTAGACCGCGTTCGCCCCCTGCCTGCGCGCCCAGCCGTTGAAGGCCTCGACGACGAGCGCGCCGGTGAGGTAGATCGCCAGGGCGCCCAGAAGGCCGAATCGCACGTCACGCGGGAAGCGACGGGCCCACAGGACGGCGCACACCGCCCCGGCCAGCGCCATGACCGCCCCTGGCAGCACCCAGGCGTACGTCGGCAGGGACACGCCCAGGCCGCGTGCCCATTCCTGCCCGGGCCCGGCGAGACGCTCGTGCACCTGTATCGACTCGTCGAGGCTCAGCCACGCCGCGACCACGGCCAATGCCAGCCACGACCACCGGCCCGGCCGGGCCGTCCGCCCGGTGAGCACTGTGGCGACGATCGCCATGCCCGCCACCGTGAGCAGCAACGTGCTGTTCCACCACGCCGCCAGGTTGTTCTCGGCGCCGACGTTGAAGATCGCCCTCAGGGCCGGTACCGGCTCGACGTACTCGTGATAGCTCCTGATCGCGAAATCCACGACGATGAGGCACGCGGTGGCGCCGGCAGCGGCCGGCAGCACGCCCCGCGAGAGAGCCACTGCCTCAGGGGTCCCTGGTCCGTTGGTCATGGCGGGCAAAGCTAGCGACCGTTGATGAGAGGTCGGTCGCGGCGGTGTCAGTCGCGGCCGGGTCCGTCGCGGCCGAGGTGGTCACGCACCCGATCCGTCAGCCCCTCACCGGGGGCCTCCCGCTTGGCGGACTCGATCCGCTCGCCGAGCCGGACCAGGTCGTCGGACTCGAAGTGATCGGTGAGCGAGGGGAACAGGTAGTTCTCCTCGTCGCGGATGTGCGCGTCCAGGTCTTCCATCAAACTGGTCACGAGGGGTTCGAAGTCCGCACCTGACAGGTCCGCCGTCGCGAGCCGGTGCAAGTGCTTGTCGACCTCGGTTTGGTCGATGATCACCTTGTCCGCGATCTCAGTCCCACCCGGAACCCGCCGCCGCACCTCAGGGTAAAGATGTCTTTCCTCTATGACGGAGTGGCGTAAGACCTCGACCGTCAGCTCGTCCGCCAGCCGCCGCCGTTCCTGCGGTTCGGACGTGGAGGTCAGCTCACTGAGCAACGCCTCGAGCCGGCGATGATCGCGAGTAAGGACCTCGATCACGTCATTTTGCTTTTCGGACATCGCAGCAGGTCCTTCCAAATCGGCATTTCGGTCATTTCACTACCCCTGACCGTAGGACGCAACCGGGACCCGATGATCGCCGGGCCGCGATGACCAGGCCCGGTACAAGAATCTTCCGAATGCCGTGCAACCCATGCCGGGGCCCATGCGTATGGACGGTACGGAGAAGGCCCAACGGGAAGAGGCGAGCTGCGTGACAAGGACCGATTTCATCGGCGATTTAACCCGTGCCGCTTCATTCCTCACGGTGGGACTGTTCCCGGCCGGCGGACTTCCCGCGCTTCACCCGAATTCACGATCTCTTGGAGCTTTCGTGAGCAATATTTTCAAACGCACACCTCCAGGCGGTGAGACGCCGGCGCCTCCTTCCGCCGGCGCCTCACGCCGTGCCGTCGCGGCCACCGCGGCGGTGGCGTCCGTCGTGCTCCTGGCGGCGGGCTGCGGAGGGGACGATGAAGGGAAACGGTCGCCGCAGGGCGGGGCGGCGGCCCCGGCGGCCCCGGCCGCCACCGCGAAGTTGCCGCAGGCGACGACCTACACCGACATCAAGGGCATTCCCCAGGACCCGGCTCCGTTCGCCGACAGCGACGGGACCGTCGTCCATCCGACGGCCGCGGTTTCCGTGTCGGCGAGCCCTGGCGGGCCGCCCGTCGCGACACTGCCCGTCACGCAACTGGGCGGCCCCACCTGGGTACCGGTGGTGGAGACCAAGGCGGGATGGCTGCGGGTGCTGCTGCCCAGCCGGCCCAACCGGGCCACCGGGTGGATCCCCTCGGGCGGCGGGCTGCAGACGGCGCGCAGCTCGCACGTGGTCAAGGTCGATCTGAGCGCACGGCGGCTCACGCTCCTCGACGCCGGCCGTACGGCCGGGACGTGGAGCGTGGCGGTGGGCGCGGCCAAGACGCCCACCCCCACCGGGCGGACGTTCATGCTCGCCTCACTGGCGCCCGCCAAGAAGACCCCCAGCCCGCTCATCCTCCCCGTCGGCGCGCACTCCGCGACGCTCGACACCTTCGGCGGCGGCCCTGGCACGGTGGCGTTCCATGGCTGGCCGACGAGCTCGGTGTTCGGCCGGGCGGTCACCCACGGCTGTGTACGGGTACCGCCGGACGCGCTCAAGCGGCTCTCCCGCGTACCGCTCGGCACGCCCGTCCTCATCACGGACTAGCCGCTCGGCAGCACGGCGCCCGAGGCGGGCGGCTCACGCGCGACCCCCCGAAGAGCCACCCCCCGAAGAGCACCCCTGAAGAGCAGCACCGTCGAAGAGCCCCACCCCATGAGCACCACCCGAAAAAGCACCACCACAAGAAGAGAACCCCCCGAGGAGATAACCATGCGTCTGACACAGTTGACCAAGGTCGCGGCGGTCTCGGCCGTGATCGCCGCACCGCTCGCGGTCGGCACCCCGGCCGCGCACGCGAGCACCGGTGCGGCGTCCTCCGCCTACGGCATCGCGGCCAGCGGACTCGTGTCCCTCCCGCCGACCCCCGCCGTGGCGTCCTCAGGACAGCCGGCGCGGGCGAGCATCGTCGACCTGCCGGCCAACCCGCTGCTCAAGGCATCGGTCCTGAGCACCACGGCCGCCCCCGGCCGGGCCCGGGCCAGTGTCGCCGACCTCCGCTCCGGCAAGCTGGGTCTCAGCGCACACCTGATCACCGCACGGTGTGAGAACGGCGTCGGCACCTCCGCCCTGGCCAAGGTGGTCCTGGGCGGCCGACCGCTGAAGGCCGACGCCGCCCCCAACACCGCCCTCACCGTCGGGCTCGACGGGATCGGCGGGGCCTCGGTCATCCTGAACAAGCAGGTCCGCGACTCCAGCGGACGCCTCACGGTCACCGCCCTCGAGCTGAGTGTGGGGCTCGCGCCCGGCAAGTCTCAGACGATCAGCATCGCCTCAGCGACGTGCGGCCCGGTCAGCACACCAGAGGGCGAGGCCCCCGTGCCGACCCCGGTGCCGGGAGACCTGCCCGTCACCGGCTGAACGACCACACCGGTTAGACCGGCCG
>NZ_JABVEC010000036.1 GCF_014323705.1 Actinomadura alba | reverse complement strand
GGGACGGCCACCGGACACACCACCGGGTCCCGCGTACTACGCGGGCACTGGCGGCGAGGCGCGCAACGGCTCGAGCGCCCGCGACCAGCCGATCACCGAGACGCGGTCTCGGGCGGGAAGGCCGATTCCTTCCAGTTCTTGACCTCATCGACCGACAGAGTCTCGGCGAAGATAGCGGCACGGTCCACCGCGCCGGTCAGTCGCTGGCCGCCGTTCTGGTCGCCGCCGAAGCGCAGCGGCCGCGAGGTGCAGCCGGTGATGCCGTCGGAGGTGGCCTGGCCGGTCGCCTTCTGAACACCGTCGACGTAGACGGTGATCGCGCCGGCGCGGTCCAGGGTGACCACCAGGTCGATCCACTGGCCGGTGGGCAAGGTGGTGTTCAGGGTCGTGTTCAGGCCGGCGCCGATGAACCGCAGCCTGTTGTCGGGGGTCAGATCGATGATGATCCCGTCGGTGCCCGGGTCGCCGGACGGCTGGGAGTCGAACAGCCGGCGGTAGCCGGAGCCTCCGATCCTGACATCAGCGGCGAACGTGGCCTCTGGCAGGTGGCCGAGCATGGTGTTCCCGGTGGTCAGATAGTTGCTCCCGGTGAGCACCAGGCCGCTGCCGGTGGGCGCGGTGGCATCGTAGGAGGCGCTCCCGCCCGTGACGGTGGCATCGCGCCGGTTGCCTGAGGCGTCGGTGACCGTATCGCCCTCCTTCGGGTCCCAGGCGACGAGCACCGAGCCCGGCTCCGGAGAGGCGCACGGGGGGACGGCCAGCGTGGCCGTGGCCGAGCCCTTCCAGGAGTCGCCGGTGGCCGTCGCTGAGATCTGCGCGCTGCGCGTACCGCTCGCCGTGCCCGGGCTGACGGTGAAGGTTGCGGTGCGTGGGCGGCCGGGCGCCGAGGCCGGAAGGCGCACCGACGTCGGCTCGGCGGTCCAGCCCTTGGGCAGGGTGAGCCGCACGTCCGAGGCGGGCACCGCGCGCCCGCGGGTGGCCGTCACCGTGGCCTTCGCCTCGAAGGGGGTACCGGGTACGGCCGAGGAGGGCGTGGCCAGGCTGACGGACGCCTGGTTCTCGATCGTGTACGTCGCACCCGCGCGGGCGTTCCAGCTCAGAGTGTCGCCGTCGCGACGCGCGTCCACCTGTCGGCCTTGCTCGTCGTGGACACGGTAGAGCCCGGCGATGAAGGACGACCTGACCTTGAGCGGTCCGGCCTTCCCTGGGCGCACGGTGATCGTGTCGGGGGAACCGTCCTTCCAGGCGGCGTCCACGGTGACGTCGCCGCGGGCGCGCAGCCCCGACACCGAGCCGGTCTTCCATGCGCTGGGCAGCGCGGGCAGAACGTGCACCACGTCGCTATGGCTCTGCACCAGCATCTCGGCGATGCCTGAGGTGGCGCCGAAGTTGCCGTCGATCTGGAACGGCGGGTGGGTGTCCCAGAGGTTGTCCAGAGTGGAGGACTTGAGCTGCTCGCTGAGCATCTTGTGGGCGTGGTCGCCGTCCAGCAGCCGCGCCCAGAAGTTGATCTTCCATGCCTTGCTCCAGCCGGTGCCGCCGTCGCCGCGGGCGGTCAGCGAGACCTTCGCGGCCTCGCCCTCCGGGGTGCCGGCGGTGATCTGGTTGCCCGGGTGCAGCGCGTACAGGTGCGAGACGTGCCGGTGCGTGTTGTTCCTGTCGTCCCAGTCCTGCTTCCACTCCTGGAGCTGACCCCAGGAGCCGATTCGGATGCCCCGGTCGAGCTTGGCCAGCGCCGCGGTCAGCTCGGCCTGCAGCGGCGCGTCCACGCCGAGCTTCCTGGCCGAGGCCAGGGCGTTGGTGAAGACCTCGTACACGATCTGCTGTGACATCGAGGCGCCGGCGGAGAAATCACCCTGCTCGGGCGAGTAGCTGGGTGAGACCACGAGCTTGCCGTCACGCGGGTCGGTGTGCAGGAAGTTCAGCCAGAACTCGGCCGCCCCCTTGATCACCGGGTAGGCGGTCTGACGCAAGTAGTTCACATCGCCGGTGAACCGATAGGTGTCGTACATGTGCTGGGTCGTCCACGCCGCGGCCTCGGGGAACCAGAACGAGGTGGCCCAGTTGTGCAGGCCGGTGAAGCCGAACGGGTTGGTCTCGTTGTTGACCACCCACCCCAGCGCGCCGTACATGTCCTTGGCGGTCTTACGCCCTGGGGGCACCATGGCGGAGATGTAGCGGTCGTAGGGCTTCGTGGTCTCGTGCAGGTTGGTCTGCTCGGCCGGCCAGTAGTTCATCTGCAGGTTGATGTTGACGTGGTAGTCGGCCGACCAGGGTGGGCTGGTCGAGTTGTTCCAGACGCCCTGCAGGTTGGCGGGCAGGATGTCGTTCTCGCGGGAGGAGGAGATCAGCAGGTAGCGGCCGTAGGCGAAGAACATGGCCTCGAGCGCCCGGTCCTCGCTCGACGATCCGCCGGTGTAGTTCCTGATCAACCGGTCGGTCGGGACCGCCGGCACCGACTGGCCGAGGTCCAGCCGTACCCGGTCGAACAGCCTGTGGTAGTCGGCGATATGGGCGGCCTTGAGCCGCTCGTAGTCCTGGGCCGCGGCCGCGTCCACCGCGCCGGTGACCTTGGCGTGCGGGTCCGCGCCCCGGTAACCGGGGTAGGTGCCGGCGTAGTCGGTGCCGGCCGACAGCACGAACACGGCGCTGTCGGCGCCGGTGACGGTGACTCTGTCACCGGTGCCGGTGCGGGTGCCACCCTGGGTGATCACCTGCACCTGGGCCTCGAACTTCATCTTGTTGTCCGCCAGCTCGCCGCGGATAGTGAGGCGGCCGCCGGAGGCGGTGACGGTCGTGCCGCTGTGCGGCGAGGTGTACCGCAGTGTGAAGGAGACCTTGCCCCCGCGGTCGGCCGAGAGGCGTCCGACGATCACGTTGCCCGGGTTGCTGGCGAAGTACTCGCGGGAGTAGGTGACGCCGTCGGCGGTGTAGCCGACCCGGGACACGGCCTCGCGCAGGCCCAGCTCGCGGCGGTAGCCGGTGGGGTTCTGCGGGGCGCCGGCCATGTCCAGGTACAGGTCGCCGAAGGTCTGGTAGGCACCGAAGCCGGTCTTGGGCTGGCCGAGCTTGGCCGCCACGGCCTCGGGCGTCATCCGGCCGTCGCGGTCGACCTGCTGCTGGACCTCGGCGATGGCACCCGGCCGCGGCGACCTCCAGTTGCCGAAGTCGTAGCCGGGAGAACCGGGACCGCCGGTCCACAGGGTCTTCTCGTTGAACTGCAGTCGCTCGGTGGCAACGCCGCCGAAGACCGTAGCGCCCAAGGGTCCATTCCCGATGGGCAGGGCCTGGGTCTCCCAGTCGGTCGCCGGTTTGTCATACCACAGGGTCAGGTCATCCGATGTCTTGGTGGGCGCGGGCGATTCCGGCTCGGCCTGTGCCGGCGCCGTCACGGTCAGGCCGATCGCGACTACCGATGCGACAATCAGCCTCAAATGGTGACGCCATCGTGCGGAGTGGGTCATGGGCTCCTCCGATCACAAGGTGACCTTGAGAGGAGGTAAGCACCGAAACCGTGCCGTAACAAGAGTATTGGTCCGATCTCTTGATAGAAGTGGTCTGATCTCGGCTGCTCTCCTGTCCGTCAGGCGGGTCTGCCCGACGGGTTCACAGGTCGTGGGTCCGCTGGCGCGCCCACCACGGCGGCTGCATGCCGCGAGGCTGACCCCGATGGGAACGAGCGCTTGCGCGGAAGTCCAGCCGTGCTGGGTGGTCTGAGAGATTCCCAAGGCCAAGTGACGTCGGTCGATCTGACCGCTTATCCGCGGTTTGCTCGGGTGGTGTCGGCGTGGGAGTTGGTGGAGGTGTTCACGCCGACCGACGCCGAGATGGAGGCGGCGCGAGGTCGTATGCAGGATCCGAAGTTCCGCACCCCTACCTGGTGACGAGAGCCTTACCGACACCCTGGGGGGCGGGTCCGCAGGCGGTCGACCTCGTTTTGGGTGCCGGCGTGGGCCGCTTGGACGAAGTGGAGTACCGAGTCGAGCTGGTCGTCGGTGAAGTCGGCCAGGACGTCCCGGGTGCGCGCGTTCAGACCGGCGTAGTAGTCGCTGATGCGGGCGAGCCCTTCGGCGGTCGCTTCGATGAGGGTCTTGCGCCGGTCGTGCGGGTCTGGACGGCGTTTGACCAGGCCTGCCGACTCCAGTCGGTCGATCATGCGTGACAGTGATCCAGGGGTGAGGCCCACGCGGTCGGCCAAGGCGGCTGCGGTGGCGGGTCCGCCGCGGTTGAGGGCGTGCAGGCAGTGGAAGTCGGACGCCACGACACCCATGCGTTCCGCGATCAGGCTGTTGAGCTGCACCGACGCGGTCACCCAATCCGGCATCGCGTCGATGATGCGGTCGGTCGCCGCCCTGCGGTCCGCCGGTGGCTTCTGCTCGGTCATGTTGACAAGCCTCGATCCTTCGCAATAACTTGCGTCGCGCAATCATTGTGTGACGCAATAAGTGTGCGGCGCACGGACTGAGTGTATCGACATCGAACAAGGAGTCCGCATTGACGTCCACCACCGTGACCCACCAGGTCGGGGCGGCCGGGAAGGGGCGGGGCTTGGCCCTCGTCGTCATCCTGCTCGCCGCGTTCCTGGACCTCATCGGCGTGACGATCCTGAACGTCGTGCTGCCGGCTGTCCAGGCCGATCTGAAGGCGAGCCCGGCGCACCTGCAGTGGATCCAGGCCGGCTACACCCTGGCGTTCGCCCTGGGGATGGTCAGCGGAGCCAAGCTGGGCGATCTGCTCGGGCACAAGCGGGTGTTCATCGTCGGCATCGCCGGATTCGCGGCGGCCTCGGCGCTGTGCGGCCTGGCCGGGAGCCCGGACCTGCTCGTCGGGGCACGGGTGCTGCAGGGGCTGTTCGCGGCCGCGATGATCCCGCAGGTGCTGTCCCAGATCCAGGTGATGTACGCCCCGCGGGAGCGGGGCGGCCCGATGGCGGCTTTCGCGGCGCTGTCGGGACTGGCGGCGACGCTGGGGCCGATTGCCGGACCGGCGCTGCTGGAGTGGGACCTGTGGGGGGCGGGCTGGCGCCTGGTGTTCTGGGTGAACGTTCCGCTGGCCGTGCTCGCCGTGGTCGCCTCACTGAAGTTGCTGCCCGACAGCCGTGCAAATTCAGCTGCCCGGCTCGACCTGGTCGGCGTCGCCTTGTCGGCGGCCGGGCTGCTGCTGGTGCTGTACCCGCTGATCACCGCGGCGGACCGGTCCGGCTGGCCGCTGTGGACCTGGATCTCTCTCGGTGCCGGCTTGGTGGTGCTGGCCGGATTCGTCTTCTGGGAACGGCGGGTCGCCGCGCCGCTGGTGCAGATGTCGCTGTTTCGGTTCCGTTCGGTGAACGGCGGGCTGCTGGTGCAGATGTTGTTCTTCGTCCCGACGATGGGTTTCTTCATGGTTTTCATGCTGTTCTTGCAGCTGGGATTGGGGATGAGCCCGATGCGGTCCGGCCTGACGATCCTGCCCTGGTCGGTGGCGGTCCCGGTGTTCGCGACCCTGTCGGCGGCCCTGCTGCTGCCGCGGATCGGCCGTGCGACCGTGCAGATCGGGCTGATGGTGCTGGCCCTAGGCTTCGCGCTCGTGGCGATCCAGACCGCCGGGGCGACCCCCGGCACCGGATGGCTGGACCTGGTATGGGGCGTGCTGGTGGGCGGCGCCGGGATGGGCATGGTCGTGGCCCCCCTGCTGCAGCTGACGCTGGACGACGTGCCGGTGGCCGACGCGGGCTCGGGTTCGGCGCTCTACAACACCGTGACACAACTGGCCGCGTCCGTCGGCGTCGCGGTGATCGGTACCTTCTTCTTCACTCGGGTGCAGGACATCGAACAGACCCCGCAGGCTCTCGCCAAGGGGTTCGGTGATGCGCAGGCCGCGTCGCTGTGGCTGGGCATCGCCCTGCTGGCGGCCGCCTTCGCAGCGACCTT
Source organism: Actinomadura alba (assembly GCF_014323705.1). Classification (GTDB taxonomy): domain Bacteria; phylum Actinomycetota; class Actinomycetes; order Streptosporangiales; family Streptosporangiaceae; genus Actinomadura_C; species Actinomadura_C alba. Next base: position 68,190 of record NZ_JABVEC010000036.1, on the reverse strand, counting down.
CCTGCTCCCGCGCAAGCCCACCGCCTCACCCGACCCGGCCACGCAGAGCGTAGGGGAGTGAAGGACTTTGCCGTCCGATGTCGAACTGCCCGGCCTGATCCAGGCCACGTTCATTCCGGCCGAGAGCGCGATGGCATGGTGGGGGCCGGTGAGGTCGCCGCCGTCCTGAGAGAAAACGGGCTTCCCGAGGGGCGCCGGGATCCTGCGGGTTCGCTGTCCCCGACCGGGAGCGTGTGATCGTCGCGGCGGACGTTCCGGTGCGGCTCGTCGATCTGGACCGCGATACCCGCGCTGGACGCCCTCACCGGCCCGGACGGGGTGTTCGGCGCGTCGGTGTGGGCGTGGTGCGACGCCGTCCGGCTGGTCGGCTCCGGCCACACCGACACCGCCTTCGCTGAGCTGGCCGGGCAGATGCCAGCCGCTGCGCATGCCGTGCTCAACCCCGACGGCACCGCGATCCCCTCGGCATCAGGGTTGCTGGAACGGTTCCGGCAGGCGCTGGTCACCCGATCCGAGCTGAAGTCCGCAGCCGTTCAGCAGGACGGTTCAGGGACCCTGCGTGCTCCCGCCGCTCCCCGCTCCGGGCGGGCGCAGCGGGAGTACGAACCGGGGGAGTGGGGTGCGGTATGGGTTCGCCACGGCTTGAGATGAAGTTGGACCGGCGATGGGTGATCTTCATCATCGGCCGAGCAGGTGCGCGGCAGGTGATTGGCCGGTAACTCGTTCGGTTGGTGGCAGGAGTTCAGCTGGTGCCGGGCGGCGGTGATCTTCGGCAAGGTCAAGGCCGGCATGGACAGAACATGGGCACGCGGGCGGTGGGGGTTGCCGATCGAGTGCTATGGGCTGCCTAAGCGGGTCTGCGTACAGGCGGCCCGTTCCCTATGAAGCCGCGGAGTTCTCCGCGAGGGAACGTACCGCGTGCCTGTGGGTTTCCTAGCGTCGTTTCGACGTGGGTTGCACTACCTGCAGATCCGAACCAGCGGATAAAGAGTCCGCTGCTCTCGTATCAGACTAGCGCTCTCGCTATCGGGTTATACCACTCTGCCCGGCTTGCATAGCGTTCGCGTGCCGCTCCGTTCCGTGGCGTGCTGGTCCGTACCGATGTCGCCGAGCGGACACCGAGCGGACATGGCGATTCCCATCGGTGCCGCCGGCGTTATGACGGGCATGTCGGTGGCCACCCGGCTGGACCGACGGAGGTGGTCGTGGCATGATCCGAAATCAAGATCACCTGACGCGATCGACTCGGCGGGCTTGCTCCACGAATTAGCGCAGGTCGCATCGGGTGGCCGAGTTTTCGGCACCCACACGCTCCTCCAGGACGCGGTCGAGACGGATGGGCAGGGTCCGTTGACGGAGTCCGGTGGCGTGCCAGACGGCGTTCGCGATCGCGGCTGCGGTGCCGACGGTGCCGATTTCACCGACGCCTTTGATGCCTGACGGGTCGCCGGGCTCGTAGTCGGGTACGAAGTCGGCTTCGATGTCGGGTACGTCGGCGTGTGCGGCGATGTGGTAGCCGGCGAAGTCCGCGTTGACGTGCCGTCCCGTGGCCGGATCACGGACGCCTTCTTCGTGCAGGGCCATCGACAGCCCCATGATCATGCCGCCGACGAGCTGACTGCGTGCGAGGAGCGGGTTGATCACGCGGCCCACGGCGAACATCCCCAGCAGCCGCCGCACGCGCACCTCGCCGGTCGCCGGATCGACGGTCACTTCGGAGAACACGGCACTGTAGGAGTGCCGTTCCATGGGGGGCAGCTCACCGAGCGACTCGGTGGTGTCGAACGAGACGGTCAGTGGCAGCGTGGCGTCGCCCAGCTGGGAGCGCAGTTCGGCTGCGGCCTCGGTGATCGCCCAGGACCAGGACGTCGTCCCCCGGGATCCGCCGGCGCTCCACGCGGGACCGAGGTCGCTGTCGGCGATCAGGAGCCGTATCTGCTCGGGATCAACGCGCAGCGCCTCGGCCGCCACCGCGGACAGCGCGGTGCGTGCGCCCGTGCCGATGTCGCTGGCGCCGATGGCTACGGTGAAGGTCCCGTCGGTCTCGGCGGTGATCGATGCCGAGGAGGGCAGTGCGCCCGCGCCGAATGACGTGGCCGCCATCCCGGTGCCGACGAGCAGGCGTCCCTCCCTCCGCGTCCGCGGCCGGTGGTCACGTGTGACCCAGCCGAACCGGCGAGCGCCCTCCCGTAGACATGCGACGAGGTTGCGGCGGCTGAATGGCAGGCCGGACACGGGGCCGACGGTGGGCTCGTTGCGTAGCCGGAGCTCGAGGGGGTCCATGCGCAACCGCTCGGCCACCTCGTCCATGGCGGATTCGAGCGCGAACGAACCGGGCGTCGCGCCGGGCCCGCGCACCGAGTACGGCGGCAGGATGTCGACCGGGACCGCGGTGCGCCGGGTACGGATCGCCGATGCCGCATAGAGCGTGTTGGAGAGCTCGGTGCAGTTCTCGAGGTAATCCGCGAGCTCCGAGACCTCGAAGGCCGACGCGTGGTCGATTGCCCGCAGACGGCCGTCGGCATCGGCCCCGATCCGGACCCGCTGGTCGGTCGCCGGCCGCATCGAGACCGTCTGGAACACCTGACTCCGGGTCAGGGTGACGCGCACGGGACGACCGAGCGTCGTCGTGGCCATGACCGCGAGGACCAGCTGGGGACCGCAACCCGCCGACTTGGACCCGAAGCCCCCGCCGACGTGCGGAGCGCGGACGCGCACCTGCGCCGGGTCGAGAGAGAACAGCGTGGCCACCGTCATGGCGACCAGGAAAGGTCCCTGATTGGAGTCGATGACCTGCAGTCGCTCGTCCTCCCACCAGGCGGTCGCGGAGTGCGGCTCCATGGCGGCGCCGTGCTCCTCGGGCGTGCGGTAGCGCTCGTCCACGACCACCGCACTCGCGGCCAGTTCCGCGTCCACATCACCGACGGTCGCGTCCTCGCCGAAGAACGACGTCGCCGGCCGGGCGGCCGGGTGCTCGAGTGAGAAGTTGACGTCGTGCGGTTCCTCGTCGTATGTCACGCGCAGCGCTGCGGCCGCCGATCGGGCCTGCTCCATCGTTTCCGCCACCACCAGCGCGATCGGCCGGCCGGAGTGGGGGACCTCGTCGTTTTGCAGTAGGTGCATGCCGCCATCGGGGCCGAAGAAGGATCCTGCCTCCAGGTTGAGCCGGGGCGCGTTGCGGTGGTCGATCACACCCAGCACGCCGGGCATGCCCTCCACTGCGGAGATGTCGATATCGCGGATGCGTCCCCGGGTCACGGTGGAGGTGACGACCCAGCCGAAGGCCAGGTCCTGCATCGGCTCATCGGCTGCGTAGCGCACGCTGCCGGTGACCTTGCCCGGGCCCTCGACCCGGGTCCGTGCGGTTCCTACGGCACTCATGGGCGGATTCGCCGGGTCGGCAGACGGAGTTACGGTGCGGTGCCCAGCCGGTCGTTCCGCGTCCGCAGATGCGCTGGTAGGGAACGCGTTCATACGTTGGATCTCCTTAAGGACTTGTGGCCGGTCGTCACTTGGTCCGGGCGGCGAGCTCGGTCAGGACGGCCTCGATGAGATTGCGGGCCAACGTCACCTTGTATCCGTTGTCGCGAAGCGGTTTCGCGGCCGACAGCTCCGCATCGGCGGCGGCCCGGAACTTGTCGGCGGTGGCGGCTCCGTCCTGCAGGACGGACTCGGCGACCCGAGCGCGCCAAGGGCATGAGGCGACACCGCCCAAGGCGATCCGCGCACTCCGAACCGTTCCCTCGTGGACGTCCAGAGCCGCCGCGATGGACACGTTGGCGAAGGCGTAGGACGCGCGCTCGCGGACCTTGCGGTACTGCGAACGCGGGGACACGGCGGACTTCGGCAGGCTGACCGCGGTGATCAAGGCGCCCGACGGCAGCACCGTCTCGTGCTGCGGCGTGGCACCGACGGGCAGGTAGAACTCCGACAGCGGGATTTCGTGGGTCCCGTCCAGCGTCTCGTAGCGCACGACCGCGTCGAACGCGGCCAGGGCCACCGCCATGTCCGAGGGGTGGGTGGCCACACAGTGATCGGACCAGCCGAGGACCGCGTGGTTATGGTGCTCCCCAGTGATCGCCGAACACCCGCTGCCGGGGCTCCGCTTGTTGCACGGCTGTGAGGGATCGGCGTAATAGGCGCATCGGGTGCGCTGCAGGAGGTTGCCGCCCACCGTGGCCATGTTGCGCAGTTGCCCCGACGCGCCCGCCAGCACCGCCTGACTCAGCGCTGGATACCGGCGGCGCACCTCGGGATGGGCCGCCGCATCGCTGTTGGTCGTCGTCGCGCCGATGACGAGCCCTCCGCCCGGCGCCGCGCGGACACCGTCCAGCGGCAGATGGCGCACGTCCACCAGCCTGGTGGGCATCTCGACCCCGTCCTTCATCAGGTCCACGAGATTCGTTCCGCCGCCGAGGTACTGAGCGCCCTCGTTCCCGACGACCATGGTGAGGGCCTCACGGATCTGGCTGGGCCGGTGATAGGCGAACTCCTTCACCTCGTCACCTCCTCGCGAGATGCCGTCTCGAGCACGGCGCGCACGATCGACGGATACGCGCCGCAGCGGCATAGGTTGCCGCTCATCCGCTCGCGCACCTCCCCAGCGTCAAGTTCCGGTGCCGGGCCGTCGGGGGAGATATCGGCGGTGACCGCACTGGGCCAGCCCGCAGCGTGCTCGGCTAGCATGCCGATGGCCGAGCAGAGCTGCCCGGGTGTGCAGTACCCACATTGGAAGCCGTCCAGTTGTATGAACGCCTGCTGCAGCGGACGCAGTTCACCGTCGTCGGCGAGACCTTCGACCGTGGTGACCTCTGCCCCGTCTGCGGCGACCGCCAGCGTCAGACAGGACACCACACGCCGGCCGTCCAGGAGTACCGTGCAGGCGCCGCACTGCCCGCGGTCGCAGCCCTTTTTCGGCCCGGTGTGCCCCATTCCTTCCCGTAGTGCGTCGAGCAGAGTCCTGCGGTTGTCGACGCTCAATCGGTGTGTTCGGCCGTTGACATGAAGCAATATCTCGCTGCGGATGTCGTCCGTCATCTGTTATTCCTTTCTCCGCCTGCAGTGGATGCCCGTGCGTACGGCCGGATTCCGAGCACATCCGAAAGCCTTTGCCCACGGCGAATCCATAGGGGATGCAGACAGTCAACCAGCCGTATGGGGAATCGCGTTGCCTAAAAATGGCGGAGTCTTGCACAATCCTACTCGCCTTACCATGACCCACTTCGCACCACAGAACCCAGCCATTAATGCCTTGCACCTTGAGAATCTGTTAACTTCGGCCGTCAAGGGCAGCTCAGATGAATCCGGGTTCTCGCCAACGGATTACTGCACCTCAACTCCGCGGGCCGACCAAAGCCCACGGAGCGGCGAAGCCCGAAGACGGAATCGCCAGCCGTGCACTCTGCTGGGCCCGGCTGATGTCCCGTTTACGTCAGGGGGAGAAGGCCCTCAGCGGTGCGCACGGCGTGACGCAGGTGGGCGGCGTCCTGGCTGGGGGGCGCGCCGAACTGGCGGCGGTATTCCCGGCTGAACTGTGATGGGCTGTCGTAACCGACGCGGCGGCCGACTCCAGTGACGTCGTTGGGGTTGGTGGCGAGCAGTAGGCGGGCCTCCTGCAGCCGGATCTGCTTTTGGAACTGGATGGGGCTCATCGCAGTCACCGCCTGGAAGCTGCGGTAGAAGGCGGAGACGCTCGTGCCGGACAGCTGCGCCATGTCCTCGACCCGGAACGGCTGCGCGTAGTGCTCGCGGATCCATCTCACTGCCCGCGCGACGTGGCTGAGACTGCTGTCGGCGAGGCCGAACTGGCGCACGATGCTGCCCTGCTCGCCGGTGATCAGCCGCCACAGGATCTCGCGCTTGACCAACGGGGCGAGCACTGTCCGGTCGCGGGGCTCATCAAGCAGGCGCAGCAGCCGGACCACCGCGTCGAGCAGTGGGCCTGGAGCGTCACTGACGGCGATGCCCGGCAAGGCGCTCCCGCCGGCGCGGGGGGTATCTCCGGGCCCGGCCTGTAGCAGCAGTTCAGCGACGGCGGACGGTTCCAGCGTAAGACCGAAGCCCAATGCCGGGTGCTCCAGGCTGGCTTCGATGAACTGTCCGGTCACGGGCAGGTCCACCGACGCGACGAGGTACTGCCCGGCACCGTACTCGAACACACGGTCGCCCAGTGCGAGGCGCTTGGAGCCCTGGGCGATGACCGCCAGCACCGTGCCGGACATCGATGGCGCCGGCGGGTCGGACCGCTCAACCTTCGAGATGTGGACGCCGTCGATGGCGGTGGTCCAGTCGGGCCGCGCGTGCCGGGTCAGCAAGGTGCGGAGCTCTTCGAGGTACATACCCCCAGTGCAGCACATGTCCGGTCGCCAGCTCCCTTACGGGAGAGGATTGTGCAAGTGCCCGCCATCATCGTTCTAACGTTTCCGCAGGTCACGCGCATTGAATGGAATCACTCGATTCCAGGAGGAGGTCGATGGCCTCTGCTCCAGGACCACACCCCGCCGCCCACAGAAGAAGGTAGTCGTGATCGCCAACTACGGATTCAATGCCACCCTGACCGCCAAGCCCGGAATGGGTGATCAGCTGGCCGACCTGCTGCTGACCGGCCTGAGCGAGGGCAACCCCGGCGCGAGCGAATACTGCGTCGTCTACCTCGTCTGCCGTTCGGCGTCCAACCCTGACCTCGTCCATGTCACCGAGGGTTGGACCAGCGAGGAGGACCACCACCAGATCTTCGCCGGCGACGCCGCACGGGCCATCGTGAAGCGGATCGACGGGATGCTGGCCAAGGAGCCCGAGTACGCCGACTACGTACCGCTCCACGGCAAGGCCGCCTTCTGAAGGCCCGCCGACCGAACCCCTAGCCCTTCCTGTCCCCGGCTTCCGTCGCACAGTGCCGCGACGCCGGGCACGGGACACCGACGGACCAGGTCACATCCGGCGTCCGTCGACCGACCACCAACCCAGGAGGATCATCATGAAGGTCACTGTCATCACTGGCGCCAGCTCTGGTATCGGGAAGAGCGCGGCGATTCAGATCGCCAAGCGCGGAATCGGAGTGATTCTGACCTACGGCAACAACCCGCAAGGAGGGTTGGAGACGGCGGCCGCCATCGAGAAGGAAGGCGGCACAGCTGTCGCGCTGCAGCTGGACGTCGGTGAGACCGGCACCTTCCCGGCGTTCCGCCAGTCCGTGGTCGAGGTGCTACGCGATATCTGGCAGCGCGACACGTTCGACTACCTGGTGAACAACGCCGGCTTCGCGCACGCGTCGATGCTCGAAGACACGACCGAGGAAACGTTCGACAGACTGATGCGGGTTCTGCTCAAAGGGCCGTACTTCCTGACACAAAGGCTGCTGCCGCTGATGGAGGACGGCGGGGCCATCGTCAACACGAGCAGCAACTCCGCGGCCGCATACGGCCTGGAGCCCGGATATTCGGCCTACGCAACGATGAAGGGCGGACTCAACGTGCTGACCCGCTACATGGCCAAGGAGTTCAGCATGCGAGGCATTCGCGTCAACTCCATTTCTCCGGGCTCGACCCGCACCCGGATCAGCGATGACGCCTTCGAGCGATTTCCCGAGGTCATCCCGGCCCTCGCGGCGAAGACCGCTCTCGGCCGGGTCGGCGAACCCGATGACATCGGTGCGATGATCGCTACCCTCCTCTCCGAGGAGAGCCGCTGGGTCACCGCCCAGAACATAGAGGTGTCCGGTGGCTACAATCTGTAGTCGTATCCGTACTTGAAGCCGGCGGGCCACCTCCGAGCGCGCCGCCGTTGTTCGGCGAGCGCAGGGGGTGCCAGGCGAACGTTCCGCCAGACAGCCGCCTGTGTACCGTGAAATATTGCCGCACAACCGAAAGCTCGTCAGGGGTCATTGCACGATAAAACTACTCGCAGCGCGCCCGCACCCCCACGACACACTGACCTAACAAAGTACTACTAGGGGACTCCGCCGCGGGCGGGGGCGTCATCCGCGGGCCGCGATTGTCGGTTCAAGGCGGGATGATCTGGTTCTTCTCGATGACCCGGACTCCGCTCGGGGTGATGGTGAAGCGCTCCTGGTCACGGGCCAGGTCGACACCGATTTCGGCTCCGTCGGGAATGATGACGTTCTTGTCGATGATGGCTTGTCGGACGACGGCGCCGCGCCCCACCCGTACGCCGTCCATGAGCACGGAGTCGCACACCGTCGCGCCCGCGTCCAGATGGACGGCCGGGGACAGGATCGATCTCTCGGCTGTTCCGCCGGAGAGGATGGCGCCGGGGGAGACCATCGAGTCGGTCGCGTATCCGCGCCGGCCTTCCTCGTTGAAGACGAACTTGGCCGGCGGCAGGGGGGCGTGACCCGTGTAGATGGGCCATTCCCGGTTGTAGAGGTTGAAGATGGGATGTACCGAGATGAGATCCATGTGCGCCTCGTAGAAGGCGTCGAGGGTGCCGACGTCGCGCCAGTATCCGCGGTCCCGGTCCGTCGATCCGGGTACCTGGTTGTCGGCGAAGTCATAGACCTGTGCGTGTCCGGCACTGACCAGCTTGGGGATGAGATCTCCGCCGACGTCGTGTTTGCTCGACGGGTCGAGCGAGTCCTGTTTCACGATGTCGATGAGCACCCGGGTGTCGAACACGTAGTTGCCCATCGAGGCGTAGACCTGGTCGGGGGCGTTGGGCAGGCCCGTGGCGTCCTTGGGCTTCTCGCGGAACGCGGAGACGCTGACGCCGTCCGGACCGGTCTCGATGACGCCGAACTGGTCGGCGAGCGCGAGCGGTTGGCGGATCGCGGCGATGGTGACGCCGGCACCGGAGTCGAGGTGCTGGTCCACCATCTGGCGCGGGTCCATGCGGTAGATATGGTCGGCCCCGAACACGACGACGTGGTCGGGGCGTTCGTCCTCGATGAGGTTGAGGTTCTGCAGGATCGCGTCGGCCGAGCCCGCGAACCAGCGTGGGCCGAGGCGCTGCTGGGCCGGGACCGGCGTGACGTAGTTGCCGAGCAGCGTCGACATCCGCCAGGTCCAGGACACGTGCCGGTCCAGGCTGTGGCTCTTGTACTGCGTGAGTACGACGATCTTGAGGTAGCCGGCGTTCGCCAGGTTGGACAGGACGAAGTCGATCAGCCGGTACATGCCGCCGAACGGGACCGCCGGCTTGGCCCGGTCGGCCGTCAGGGGCAACAGCCGTTTACCTTCGCCACCCGCCAGCACCATCGACAGCACGTGAGGCCTCGCCATGATGTGACCATAGCCGCCCGCCCATCCCGGGAACAGGTCAAACCGCCTATTGCGCACTACGCTGACGAACATGCGCGCAGATCTGCTCACCCGTGAGTATCCGCCGGACGTGTACGGCGGGGCGGGCGTCCACGTCGAATATCTGGCTCGCGAACTGCGCGCCATCTGCGACGTGAGGGTCCACTGTTTCGGCGACGACCGGCCGGAGCCGGGCGTCGCCGGCTACGGGGTCCCGGGTGGCCTGACCGCGGCGAACCCCGCTCTGCAGGTGCTGGGCGTCGACCTGGAGATGGCGGCCGCCGCCGAGGGCGCGGACCTGGTCCACAGCCACACCTGGTACGCCAACCTGGCGGGGCACGTCGCGAAGCTGCTGCACGGAATCCCGCACGTCATGACGACGCACAGCCTCGAGCCGCTGAGGCCCTGGAAGGCCGAGCAGCTCGGCGGGGGCTACGCCGTCTCCTCGTGGGCGGAGCGCACGGCCATCGAGGCGGCCGACGCGGTCGTGGCCGTGTCGGAGGGCATGCGCCGCGATGTGCTCGACTGCTATCCGAACGTAGACCCGGACCGCGTGACGGTCCTGCACAACGGCATCGACACGGCCGAGTACGCCCCCGACCACGGCACCGACGTGCTCACCCGGCTCGGCGTGGACGCCGCCCGCCCGTCGGTCGTGTTCGTGGGGCGCATCACCCGGCAGAAAGGGCTGCCCTATCTGCTGCGGGCGGCACGGTCCTTCGATCCCGCCGTCCAACTCGTGCTGTGCGCCGGAGCGCCCGACACCCCCGAGATCGCCGCTGAGGTCGAGACTCTGGTGGGCGGTCTGCGAGAGGCCCGCGACGGCGTCATCTGGATCACGCGGATGCTGCCCCGGCCCGATGTCGTGCAGCTCCTCACCCACGCCGGTGTCTTCGTCTGCCCGTCGATCTACGAGCCCATGGGGATCGTCAACCTGGAGGCCATGGCCTGTGAGGCGCCCGTCGTGGCCACGGCGACCGGAGGCATTCCCGAGGTGGTCGCCGATGGCGAGACGGGTCTGCTCGTGCCTATCGAGCAGACCGCCGACGGCACTGGGACACCCGTCGACCCCGGCCGCTTCGTCGCCGATCTGGCCGACCGCGTCAACGCCCTGATCGCCGAGCCGGCGCGCGCGGCCGTCATGGGAAAGGCGGGGCGCAGGCGAGCGGTCGACCACTTCTCGTGGTCCCGGATCGCCCATCGCACCCATGCGCTGTACGACAGCCTCAGCTGATGATCCGGGAGCGGGCGCTGAATATTCGTCAGTGGGGCGGTGCGCGTGCAGCCAGGACCTTGATGTGGCCGACAGAGACCGCCACCTCCAGGCCAGCGCGCTGCTAACTGGACCTACGGCGCGGCCGCGCTGCAGCAGCATCGCCCTGACCTGCTGCAGCGGAATCTGCCGGCGCGGTAGCCCATGCCCGACCGTGGCGCCGTCCAGCGACAGCGGAGCGGGGCCATGGGTCAGCAACCAGAACGCCGAGCCGACCGTGTCCAGGGAAGTGTGCGCGTGGCCAGAGGCGGATGGGCTGCGGCGCCTGCGAGCGCAGTGTGGCCGACCGCCCGAGGGCGGCTGGTCTGCGCGGTGGTCACCGGTGGTGCGCAAGCGAGGCGACGGGCGGTTCACCGCACGCTCCTAGTAGTAGCGGCATAGAACCTGGAACGCTTCAGATGCCACCCACCGTGTGGTGCCTGCTCAGATCTGGTTCGTGCCACCGTCGACGTAGATGTTCGCGCCGACGACGTAGCTGCTCTGTTCCGAGGCCAGGAAGGCCACGACTGCGGCGGCCTCCTCAGGCTGACCCATGCGGCCCTTGGCCACGGTCGCGGCGACATTCTCCTTGACGGCCCGGGCGGTCTCCTCGTCGCCGAAAGCGGCGGTGCCCCCGGGAGTCTCGATCCATGCCGGCGAGACCACGTTGACCCGGATGCCACGGTCCTTGAGCTCGTTGGACCACGTCCGCGCGAAGGACCGGACGGCCGCCTTCGACGCCGCGTACGCGCCGAACGCCTCTACTCCACGGTCGCCGGCCGTCGAACCGACCAGGACGATCGAGGCTCCGTCGTTGAGCAGCGGCAACGCCTTCTGCACGGTGAACAGCGTGCCTCGGACGTTGACCGCGAAGGTCTGGTCGAAGTGCTCCTCGGTGGTCTGTTCCAGCGTCACGAACGCACCGACCGCCGCGTTCGCCACGAGCACGTCCAAACCCTTGCCTCGCGCCCGGACCGCCTCGTAGAGCCGGTCCAGGTCCTCCGGCTTCGAGATGTCGCCGACGACCGCGGTGGCCCGGTCTGCTCCGATGGTCTTAAGGGCGGCCTCCAGTTCGGACTCGCGTCGGCCGGTGACGAACACGTACGCGCCCTCGTCCGCCAGCCGTACGGCGGTGGCCAGACCGATACCGGTGCTGCCCCCGGTGACCACCGACGTCTTGCTATCCAGCTGTCCCATGTGGGTGTCTCCATCACTCTCTCGATGCCGATCCGTTCGACACCGATACTGCGGGAGAAAGGGAATACTATCCATGATGCAGAGTCCGGCGTTCTTTACGTATCGTCCAGGAGGTGTCGTCGGTGCTCGGATTTCGGGATCCAGTGGCTGACGCGATCGGCCTGCTCCGGCCCCGCACGGTGATCGGGCCCAGCCTCCGGGCCGCGGCGAGCCGGTGCTCCTACGGCAGTGCTCCCCACAGACACCGCCTGCGGGGAGCACTGTGCGGCTGAGCCCGACTGGGTCAGCCCGCGAGTTGCTTCTTTAGTGCCTCGACGTCGTGGACGTTTGACATCTGCACGAACTTTCCGTCGTGGATCCGGTACATGGCGACCTCGTCGATCTCGATGGGAGCGCCCGTGGGAGCCACCCCGAGCCATTCCTTGGTGGGGGTGCCGTGGTTGACGGAATGGCAGGCCAGAGTTTCACCATGGATCACCACCTCCTTGATCTCCCAGTGGATGTCGGGAACCGCGTCGGCGATGCCCTTGAGCGCCGCGACGACATCCGCACGAGTGGCCGGCTGGCCGTGCGAGAGGATGGACTCGCTAACGAACTCGTCCATACGGTCCCACTCATGCGCATTGAGGGCCTCGCAGTAGCGGTCGTAGAACTCGCGCGTGTTGAAGTCGGACATGACTGCCTTTCTCGCCCGTGTCCGGGCTGTACTCGTGTGCTCATCGTTCACTTGCGACATCGATACTGCGCGAGAAACGAAGTACGATCCATGACGCATGGTCCAGACTTCCTTACGTATCGTCCAGGAGGTGTCGTCGTTGCTTGGCTTTCGGGATCCAGTGGCTGACGCGATCGGCCTGCTCCGGCCCCGCACGGTGATCGGGCCCAGTCTCCGGGCCGCAGGTGAGTGGGCTTTGCGCTTCGACACGTTCTTGCACGTGCGGATCGGCGGCCTCGTGCGCGGCACGTGCTGGTTGATCCTCGAAGGGCACGAGCCGGTGCTCCTGCAGGAGGGTGACACCTTCATGCTGGGCAACCCGCCGCCTTACGTGCTGGCCAGCACGCTCGACGCAAGCCCGCGCCCTGCGGAGCCGGTGTGGGCGGGTGCCGAAGACGGGTTCGTGCGGATCGGCCCGGAGTCCGAGGAGGACCTCTACCTCTGCGTCGGGCACATCGCGTTCGACGACAGGAACGCGGCCCTCCTGACCGATCTTCTGCCGCCGCTCGTGATCGTCCGCGTGGCCGATCCTCATGGCAGGCGGCTCGCGCAGCTGATCGATCTCCTGGCCACCGAGGTCGGGGTCGCCGCCGCCGGCGGCCCGCTGGTGCAGAACCACCTCGCACAGATCCTGCTCGTGCACATGCTGCGTGCTCACGCCGGTCAGACAGACCGGCCCACCGGCTGGCTGGGCGCCCTGAACGAGGACGGCATCGGTGCCGCCCTGCGTGCCGTGCACGCGGACGTGGCCCACTCCTGGAGCCTCAAGGAGCTCGCCGAGATCAGCCACATGTCGCGTTCCGCGTTCGCCCAGGCCTTCAAGAGCCACGTCGGGGTCCCGCCGTTGGAGTACCTGATCCAATGGCGCATGAGCCTCGCGCGCGACGCCCTCGCCCGCGACACTCTGTCGATCTCCGAGCTCGCACGGGCCACGGGCTACCTGTCCGAGAGCGCGTTCAGCACCGCGTTCCGCCGCGTGGTCGGCTCATCGCCCGCACAGTTCCGGAACCAGGCACGGCAGCCACCGCGCTCGGCCGCGAACGGAAGCTGAAGGAGGCGTCCTGTGCTCAGCTGCGCCGCTCACGCTGGCGACGAAGACACCAGCACACCGCCCGCCGACACCACTACCAGCGACGCGGACACGCGTCATAAGCGCGACTGTAGTACTTGGCCGTGTCTGATAAATGATCATCGTTGGTCGGCTGGTTCCGGTCGAATGATCGTTTGTGGTGAGACGTGGTGAGTTGACCGAGGTGGCGTGGGCCCGGATCGAGCCGTTGTTGCCGCAGGTCGATGGGCGGGGGCGGCGGTGGCGGGATCACCGCCAGGTGATCAACGGGATTCTGTGGCGGTTGCGGACCGGGTCGCCGTGGCGGGATGTCCCGGAGCGGTACGGGCCCTGGCAGACCTGTTACGAGCGGTGGAAACGCTGGGACGAGGATGGAACCTGGGCCCGCCTGCTGGAGTGCGTGCAGGTCAAGGACGACTCGCTCGGGAGTTTGGACTTGGAGGTGGTCGCCATCGACTCCTCCATCGCCCGCGCTCACCAGCATGCCGCTGGGGCGCGGAGAGAGGGGGCCCGAGCGGGGGACGATCGAACAGGATGATCGCGAAAGCGGGCAGGACGCCCAGGCGCTGGGCCGCTCACGCGGCGGGTTCTGATGCGCCCCGCGTTTTCCGGACAGCTGCTTAACGGCTAATTCACGCTGCGAGCTGCCGGTTCTCGTACTCGTCGTGGACCTGTAGCGGGGTCCGGTACCCGAGTCCCGAGTGGCGACGCCGAGAATTGTACCACAATTCGATGTACCGTGCGATATCGCGGCGTGCGCGCTCACGCGTGGGGTACTGGGTGCGGTGGACGCGTTCATTCTTCAAAGCCGCGAAGAACGATTGGCCAGTGCATTGTCGTAACAAATGCCGGTCCGACCGACTGATTGCCGGAGTCCATGCTTCTGCAGCTTCTTGGCGAACTGCGTAGAAGTATAGTTGCTTCCACGGTCGGAATGGAAGATCGCATCTTCGGCGAGTCGGTGGTTGCGGACGGCCATGTCAATAGCGGCCTCGATAAGCGGTGTCTTGTAGTTATCGTCCATCGCCCATCCGATCACAGCCTTGGTGTGACAATCGATGACCGTGGCGAGATAAACCCATCCTTCCCAGGTTGGGATATACGTGATGTCGCCGACCAGCTTGGCGCCCGGTGCGTCCGCGGTGAAGTCGCGGTTCACCAGGTCGGGGATCGGGCCGGCCTGCACATCGGCCTCGGTGAGGCAGTGCCGCCAAGGCTTGGGCTGACAGGGCTCCAGCCCCAAGCTCACGCATGAGGAAGCGCACCAACTCAGGCCCGCACGGTATGCCCCAGTCGGCCAGGTCGGCGTACACCCGCCGGTGACCGTAGGTGCCATCGGAGTCCTCAAAGGATTTGGTGATGAACAGCTTCAGCGCCTCGCGACGCCCCGCGGTCGCAGAAAGCGGCCGATCGCGCCAGTCGTAGAATCCGGAACGGGATACCTCAAGCCATGCGCACATCTTGGTGATCGATGGCACTTCTGCGATGTTCGCAGTGGAGTTGGCCGCGTACTCGGCGTCGATGAACTCGAACTTGTCGCTCACCGATGATCCTTGGCAAAGTACGCCGCGGCCTTTTTCAAGAACTCGTTTTCCATGCGGAGTTCCCGAGCCTCGCGCTCAAGTTCACGGAGGCGTGCGCGTTCGCTGACGTTCAACGGCGGCTCATCGTCGGCATGCTCCCGACGGTAGGCGTTGACCCAATTGCCAAGGGTTCCCTCGTGGATACCGAGTTCTTTGGCGACCTGAGCGATCGGACGCGAGGTCTCGATCACCGCCTTTATGGCCTCTTCCTTGAACTCAGGAGAGAGCTTCCTACGCTTCTGCGACAACCATCTTCCTTTCCAGACAACCCAACCTTAGCTGGGTCACTGTCCGGAAGGTCCGGGGCACCTCATCGTGTCGTTGCGGTTGCCGGGTTGCGGGTCGCCGAGAGCCACGACGAGGCGAGTGTGGGCGTCGATAGCGACCTGCAGGACTAGCGCGCCGCGCAGGAAGTGCGTGGTGATCGGCGTGGTGACCGAAGTGAACTGCATCCTCTCAATCCATTGGTCGATGTCGGATAAGGCCAGATGGCGGGGACCCATCCGGACCGTCGCTTACAGCCAGTCGTGTTCGCGGGCGTAGCGCGCCGCCTCGTGACGGGTGTGGGTCTGGGTCTTCTGCATGGCGTTGGAGAGGTAGTTGCGCACCGTGCCCTGCGCAAGGTGGAGTCGGCCGGCGATGTCTGCGACCGAGTAACCAGAGCCGGTCTCCCGCAGGACGTCGAGTTCGCGGTCGGTCAGGGGGCAGTCGTCGATGACGGCCAGCGCGGAGACCTCCGGGTCGATCCAGCGCCTGCCGGTGTGCAGGGTGGCGATGACCGAGGTGATGTGGGCCGGCTCGGAGGACTTGCTGACGAAGCCCTGGACACCGAGTTTCAAGGCCTTTCGCAGCACGCCCGGCCGCGCGTGCCGGGTCAGCATGAGGACCACCTGTTCCGGGCGCGCGCGGCGGATCTGCGCGACCGCGCCGAGGCCATCCACGCCTGGCATCTCCAGGTCGATGACCAGCACGTCGGGTCGGTGCCGCAGGGTGGCTTCGACGGCCGTCTGTCCGTCTTGCGCCTCGGCGAGGACGGTGATGTCGCCCTCCAGCGGCAGTAGTGCGGCCAGGGCCGTGCGGAGCAGCACCTCGTCGTCGGCGAGCACGATGGTCGTCATCGGTCGTGCTCCCGCCCGGCCGCGGTCGTGCCGGCACGGGCGGAGGGGAACATCGCGGCCGTCCGGAACCGCCCCTCGTGCTGTTCCACGGTCAGCTCACCTCCGTCGCCGGACACTCGTTGTCGCAGGGCCGACAGCCCCCTGAGTTCCGGAGGTGAGTTGCCCGCCACCCCGTCGTTGACGATCGTGATACCCGCCTCGGAAAGCGTAATCTGCACCTGGGTGGCCTGCGCGTGCCGCAGGATGTTGGTGGTCGTCTCGCGCAGAACCTGGCCGAGCATTTCGCCGGCCCGGGCGTCGACCTCGGCCTCACGTGTCACCCGCACCCGGATGCCTGCGGCCTCGAACAGGTTCTTCGCGTTCTCGATCTCCGCCGAGAGGTTGAGCCGCCGTTGGGCGTAGGCGAGTTCCTTGGTCTGCGCGATGGTGTCGCTGACCAGGGCGTACGTCTCGCGTAGTTCCTTCTCCGCCCGTCCGGCGTCGCGGAGCAGCATCTTCTGCGCCAGCGCGATCTTCAGCTTCACCACGTGCAGGGTGTGGCCCTGGATGTCGTGCAGGTCGCTGGCGAACCGGACGCGTTCCCGGACGACAGCCAGCTCCGCCTCGCGCTCCCGGGTCTGTTCGAGTTCCCGGATGAGGTCGTAGAACCGCTCGCCCACGATCGTCATGACCGTCACCAGGACGGTGAGGGCAGTCGGAATGAGGACGTAGCTGACCAGGACCTCGTGTACGTCGTCCCGCTCCACCAGCAGCCGCGCCGCGCCGACGACGGCGACGTAGGAGAACAGCGCAGCCACCACCAGGGCCCGACGCCGCCGCACCTCGCGCAGGGCGAGGGAACCCACGGCGCAGACACCCCAGTACGCGTTCGGGCTGCCGGTCAGCAGCACCCCCAGCGGCCACACGGCTCCCGCCACGATCACGCCGGGCAGCGCGACCCGGGCGAGGTCGTTGGCCGTCCACCGTTCGAAGGCCACCAGGCCCGCCGCGACCCCCGGAGCCAGGACGACGACGTGCCACCAGGCATGCACGTCGATGAACAGGAGGACTGCCGCAGCGATCATGAGCGGCGGCAGTGAGGTCGCGAGATTGAGCCGGCGCAGCCGTCCCTGCGTCGACTCGGTGAAGCGCGGCGATCTTGCGGTCACCACCCCAGTATCCGGCATCCACCGGCCGCGACCAGTGACACCACATCACATGTAGCCGTGACATGGTTGCACTGACGGGTGGCCGCGAGTCCCGCTGTCATGGACGCATGTCCAATACACCAGTCATCGAAGTCGAACGCCTGAACCTCACGTACGGCGACTTTCACGCGGTGAAGGATCTCTCTTTCGAGGTACGGCGGGGGGAGCTGTACGCGCTGCTCGGCACCAACGGGGCTGGGAAGACCTCGACGCTGGAGACCATCGAGGGACACCGGAGGCCGACCTCCGGCACCGTGCGCGTCTTCGGGCGCAGCCCGCAGGACCGAAGCGCCGTACGTCCCCGGATGGGCGTCATGCTCCAGGAGAGCGGGTTCTCCCCGGACTTGACCGTCCGCGAGTCCGTCGGTCTGGTCGGCCGGCTCACCCGGCGTACCGACGACGTCGACCGGCTACTCGACCTCGTCGACCTCACCGACCGGGCCGGCCGAAAGGTGTCCCAGCTCTCCGGCGGGGAGAAACGACGGCTGGACTTCGCGACCGCCGTCTACGGAACACCCGAGCTGATCTTCCTGGACGAGCCGACCACCGGCCTGGATATCCAGTCCCGCGACGCCGTGTGGGCGACGGTGGACCGGGTGCGTGAGAACGGCGCGACCATCGTGCTCACCACGCACTACCTGGAGGAGGCGCAGCAGCGCGCCGACCGCATTGGGTTGATGCATCAGGGCACCTTCCACCGGGAAGGCACGGTCTCCGAGCTGACTCGCACCCTGCCGGCGGTCATCCGCTTCTCCCTCCCAGCACCGGCACCGTCGTTGCCGTTGCCGTTGCCGTTGCCGGCTGTCGTCGACGCCGACAGGAAGGTCATGGTCGAGACCTTTGCTTTGCAGGAGGACCTGCATCTCCTGCTCAGGTGGGCGCAGGAGCACGCCGTTGAGTTGCGGGGTCTGGAGGCCGGGGCAACCCGGCTCGACGACGTGTTCCGCGCCATCAGTAGCTGATTCGTTCTCTCGAGAGGAGTGTCACCGTGTTGTCCATCGCTTCCAGCGAGCTGATCCAGATCTTTCGAAACCGGCTTGTGCTGATCACCAGCTTCATCATTCCCGTGGTGGTCTGCGTGTTCTTCGTCCGTCAGCACGAGACCTTCGCGACCATCGGCAGCCTCGGCTACATCGCGGCGATCGTGATGTTCACCGTGGCCGCGTTCGGGCTCTACACCACAGCCGTCACCACCCTGGCGTCGCGGCGTCAGAACCTCTTCCTCAAGCGGCTACGATCCACCGCCGCCGACGACGCCGGCATCCTCGCCGGCCTGCTGCTACCCGTCGTCGTCCTCGCCCTGGTGCAGGTGACCGCGATCCTGACCGCACTGGCCGTGGTCGCCGGTGAGCCGGCCAACGTCGTCCTGCTGGTGGTGGCGGTCCTCGCGACCCTGGCGATGATGACCGGCCTGGCCCTGGCCACCGCAGGACTGACGAACTCACCCGAGCACGCCCAGGTGACCACCCTGCCCGTCACCCTCGGCGTGATCGCCGTGGCCTCCTGGGTGGGCATCAGCGGCACCGAGGACCTCACCCTGCTCAAGCGGATCCTGCCCGGCGGCTCGGCCACCGAGCTGACCATGAACGCCTGGAACGGTGGAGTCGCGGTGACCGAATCCCTTGCCCTGCTCGCACCGACGCTGGGCTGGGTCATCGTCGCCGTCGTCCTCGCCACCCGACTCTTCCGCTGGGAGCCCCGCCGATAACCGCCGCAACATCAGCTGAGCTACCCGCCGTAGGAACGACCGCACCCGCTGACGATGGCACGACGCCTCAACATCGGCCATCTGGATCCGAGGCCGTAAACAGAGCTGCCGGAGTGGATCGAGACCGGTACGCCCGGCGCGCGGGACGGGTCGTGTTCCAGGTGAACCACGCCACGTCGCACACCCAAGACTTGCATCTCACATGCGCGCGGGGCGCGTCAGCCACCCGGGCACGACCGGGCACCAGCCGGTCGCGCCCTCAGCGGTCGCCGCACGCGGGGCGTACGTGTTCACTCCCACCGGACCGCAGCTCGCGCCGACGCCCCGCGCGCTGTCGACCGGTGAAGTGGAGTCCTTCGCGGCAGCGGCGCGGGGCGCGGTGGAGGCCGGCTTCGACGGCGTGGAACTGCACGGCGCCAACGGCTACCTGATCGCGCAGTTCCTCTCCGGCAACGCCAACCTCCGCACCGACCGCTACGGCGGGTCCGTAGCCGGACGTATCCGATTCGCGGTGGAGGCTGTGGCGGCAACGATCGACGCGATCGGCGCGGACCGCGTCGGGTTGCGGTTGTCACCGGGTGCCGGCATCTGGGACGCCATCGACGCCGACATCCCCGAGCTGTCCGGCACGTTGCTCGCCGAGCTCATCGCGCTCGGCCCGGCGTACGTGCATCTGGCGGGCACCGACGAGCAGGTCCTGCTCGGGCTGCGCCGCGGATGGCCCGGCGCGCTCATCATCAACCCCTCGACGCCGAGCAATCCCGTTCCCGTCGACCCGGGACGACGCGAGCGTTGGTTGGCCCACGGGGCGGACCTGATCTCGTTCGGCCGCGCGTACCTCGCCAACCCCGACCTCGTCGAGCGGTTCCGAACGGACCTGCCGCTGACGGTCGCGGACCCCAACACCTACTACACCGGCGGCGACGACGGCTACCTCACCTATCCGGACACACTCGTGAGCGCCAGATAGGGCAGTCGCAACAGCACGAACGACCATCTTGGCGTGCCCGTGCGGTGGTCATCAGCTGTTCTCGAGGATCTGCAGGTCACAGGGCATGGATAGGATTTTCGGCACCCGCAGGGCACGGACGATGGTGGAGTCGACAGGATCGGTCTCGCCGTCGAGCGTGGCTTTCACGGCGCTGCAGTTCCATTCCACCTCGTCGGAAGCAGCCTGCTGTCCGATCCGTCAGTCGGGCTGCTTCTCCATATGTGCGAGGACGCGGTTCGAGATCCGGGCGAGCGTGTCGAGTTCTTCGTGGGTGAGGGCGTTGATGAACAGTCGGCGGACGTGTTCGACGTGTACGGGCGCGGCGTCTTCGATCGCCTTGTAGCCGGCCGAGGTGGCGACGATGAACGCTCCTCGTCCGTCGTCGGGACATTCTTCCTTGGCCACCAGTCCGCGTTTCGTCATCCGCCTGACCTGGTGGGACATACGGCTCTTCTCCCACTCCACCAGCTTCACCAGGTCCATGAAGCGCATCCGCCCGTCGCCGGTTTCGGTGAGTTTGGCCAACACGATGTAATCGGACGCGGACATCCCGGAGTCAGCCTGGACTCGGCGGGAAAGCCGTCCGATGAGCTTCTCCTGCATGCGGATGAAACTGTCCCAGGCGGCCGCCTGCTCCGAGGTCAGCCAGCGAGGCGTTGCGTCCATTGGTAGTCAGGGGCGCGGCGCCGCGAAGGCCCGTTTCCCCATCCCCCTTTCAATTCCGTACGTGCGGTTTTCCCGCATACGGCTTACCGATGATCTTCTTGACATGGTTACGCTGCCTGGACAGCGGATGGTGACTCGCAGTCGGTGCAGGCCGTGCCCGTTGAACCACTCCTCGGTCCACGCCTGGGTCTGTCCGGCTCGCAGGTTGCGGCCCCGCTTCTTGATCAATCGCCGCCTGACTCGGCCAGCGGTGCAGGTAGTAGCGGACGGTACCGTACTTCTGCCATGACCGGCCCGAAGCGGGCTCTGAAGTGGCAGCCGAGGAAGTCGAGTCCTTCCCGGCCCTCTCTGAGGTCAACGATCTTCGTCTTGTCCGGGTGCAGCCTCAACCCCAGCGATGCGAAGACCTCCTCGACCGCGTGCAGGGCCGCCCTGGCCTGGGCCTGTGACCGGCATAGGACGACTTCGTCGTCCGCGTACCGCACCAGCTCACCCACCCCGCGCTTGGACAGCTCGGAGTCCAGGACATGCAGGTAGATATTAGACATCAAGGGGGAAATAACGCCGCCTTGGGGAGTTCCCGCGACCGTCCGCGTGAACTGTCCATCCGCCATCACACCTGCTTGAAGCCACAACCGCAGCAACTTGAGCACCCGCCGGTCCGAAAGCCGCCTGGCCGCCTCAGCGAGCAACCGATCATGGTCGATCTCGCTGAAGAAGTTGACGATGTCGAACTCGACCACGAACACGCAGCCCTCGATGAAACCGCTGCGGAGCCGCTCCATCGCCCGCGTCGCCGACCGCTTCGGCCTGAATCCGTACGAGCACGACAAGAAATCGGCTTCGTAGATGGGTTCAAGCACCAGCTTGGCGGCTTGCTGAGCCACACGATCGCGGACGATGGGGATGCCCAGCGGCCGCTTGCCTCCCTGTGGTTTCGGGATCTCCACACGCCTGGCGGGCGCGGGACGGTAACGACCTGTGCGGAGGTCTTGCTGGAGCCAGGCAAGCAGTCGTTCGACCTCGTACTCCTCTTCCACGAACGCCAAGGTGACCCGATCCACCCCGGCGCTACCCTTATTGACCCGGACCCGTTCCCACGCCTCCCACAGCACGTCACCTCTGTGGACACGGTCATACAGGGCGTGGAAACGCCGCTCCGCAGACTGCTTGGCCGCAGCCCATAGCCGTCGTTGAAGTTCTCGCACTTTCATGATCGATGGACGGCCATCAACGCGACCCGCCCCACCGGTCACTACGACAGGCTGATGCCCGCCGGGGTGATTGGACCAGGCAAGCCCGGTCACTGCCCTCGCGCTTACCCTCTCCCACAGTCTCCTGTTCCGGCCCAGACCATGCACACGTGCCATCCTCCGTACCCCGGCAGGACCCGGAAGGCCGACCCTGGAACAAGGCCCCCCGGACATGGCCTTCGCCGCGGCATGACCGGCTCGGCTCCCACGCTGTAGCTGTGACGAGGCTGCAAGGTTCGCTTAACGCTACGGCCCGCGTGCGTGCTCCCTCCAAAGAGGCTCTTGACACCCCGCTCAGCCCGCCGCCTCTCAACGACGAACCGGAGCCTGCTACCGGGCGCTCCAGTGCCTACCCGGACGGGACTTCCACCCGCAGGCCTGGACCAGCTTCCAGGACGCAACATGGAGGGAGCGTAACGAGATCGCCGACAGCTCATCCATCCCCCAGGCGCGGCCGATTCTGAATCAATGCCCAGAACGTCCGGGACGCCGCGAGCACCGGCACCCTTGACGCCTCACGGCTTGCGGCCAGTCGCGGAAGATGTCCTTTTGGCCCTCTTTGCCCCATCTTCCGTACGCGTCGCCACGGCCCGCACCGCAACATCAACGCCTGGGCCGCCACCCGACGTCGCGCCCGCTCCCGTAGCACCCGGCGCTTCTAGGTGGACGGCTCCAGTGGGGGGCTTGGGCCAGGCATCCATCCACCCGGCAAGCGTCGACAGGTCAACGACTCGGCAACTAGTTGACGAATCAACGACTGGCACCTAATGTAGATGATGCGTCAACCAAATGGTCTGGGGCCGCCAGCCGGTCAGCCCATCAGCCCGTATTCGGCTCACTGCAGGCATCGAGATGTCGGTGCACCGTCTGAGGCCCGCGGACGCGAAGCTCCAGAAGGGGAATCCCATGAGCACTGAGAACAAGGCCGGACTCAACGCACTGCTGACGCCCGAGGAGAGCGTCCTCGTACTGATCGACCACCAGCCGTTCCAGTTCGCCAACCTGAACAGCCACGAACCGACGATGGTCGTCAACAACGTCATCGGACTCGCCAAGACCGCCAAGGTGTACGACGTCCCGACCATTCTGACGACCGTTCTGGAGGAGCGCGGCGGCCTTCTCGTCCAGGGCCTGCAGGACGTGTTCCCGGAGCAGAAGCCGATCAACAGGACCTTCATCAACACCTGGGAGGACGAGCGCGTCGTGGACGCCGTCAAGGCAACCGGACGCAAGAAGCTGATCATCGCCGGCCTCTGGACGGAGATCTGTGTGGCGATGCCGGCCATACAGGCAGCGGGCGAGGGCTTCGAGGTCTTCGCCGTCACCGACGCCTCGGGTGGCGTCTCCAAGGAGGCCCACGACATGGCAGTGCGGCGCATGGTCCAGGCGGGCGTGGTTCCGATCACCTGGCTGGCCGTCATGGGCGAGTGGCAGCGCGACTGGGCCCGCGAGAAGACCGTGCCGGGTGCCGCCGAGATCCAGCAGGAGCACGGCGGTGCCACCGGTGTGGCCTTCGCCTGGGAGATGCAGCTCCTTGCCGAGCGCGCCGGAAGCGGCGCCTGACATGACTACTGCGCCGGCTCCCATCCGTATCGGGTACTGCCTGTCGCTGACCGGTTCCCTCGCGGACAACAGCCGGTCGGCCCGTCTCGCCCATGAAATCTGGCGCGAGGACATCAACAGCCGAGGCGGACTGCTCGGCCGCCCTGTCGAGTTCGTCCGCTACGACGACCAAGGAAACGCCGACCTCGTTCCCGGGATCTACGAGCGGCTGATCGACGAGGACAAGGTGGATCTCGTCATAGGCGGATACGGCACCAACACCGTGCTGCCGGCCATGCCGCTGATAGTGGAGCGAGAGCGCTTCTTCGTCGGACTCATGGGCCTCGGCGTCAACAACGCGCTCCTTTATCCGAACTACTTCGCCATGATCCCCACCGGGCCGGATCCGAATGCCGCACTCACCGAGGGGTTCTTCGCTATCGCGGCGGAGCAGAGTCCCCGGCCGGAAACCGTGGCGCTCGTGTCTGCCGACGCCGAGTTCTCGCGCAATCCCATTATCGGTGCCAAGGCGAATGCTGAGAAGTACGGCATCAAGGTGGTCCACGAGGCTGCGTATCCGTTGTCGACCGAGGATTTTGCGCCCGTCATCGACGCGGTCGCCGAAAGCGGCAGCGATTTGTTGTTCCTGTGTTCCTACCTGGCCGACTCGATAGGTCTGGTGCGAGCGCTTCGTTCTCATGAATTCCGGCCGAAGATGGTCGGCGGTGCCATGATCGGTCCACAGAACACGGCGGTGAGGACGGAGTTCGGCCCGTTGCTCAACGGTGTCGTGAACTATGAATATTGGGCGCCGGTGCCCAAAATGATGTTCCCGGGCGTTGAGGAACTGCTGAACGCCTATCAGGAACGGGCTGGCGAAGCCGGTGTCGACCTCCTAGGGCACTACATGGTTCCCCTCGCCTACGCCCAGATGCAGGTGGTGGCCCAGGCCGTCGACGCAACGGACGGTTTCGACGGCGCGAGTCTCTCGGCGTACGCACGGGAGGAGACCTTCCCGACCGTCATGGGTGATGTCAGGTTCGGAGCCAAGGGCGAGTGGTCGGAGCCACGTGTCCTGCAGGTCCAGTTCCAGAGAGTTTCCGGCCATGAGGTCGGTCAATTCCAGAACGGATCGAGGCAGATCGTCGTGTCCCCACCGGAATCGTCCTCCGGAGAGCTCATCTTCCCCTACGCGGAAGCTTTCGCCGCCGAGTGACGGAGGCCAACCTCAACCTTTCCGAAACGGGTCGCCGGATATGGCGGCGACCCGTTTTCGAATCGCTCAGGACTAGGACGTTGCCCAGACTCTCGGGAACGCCCTGGTGTACCGGCCTCCCATGAGTGCTCACTTCAAGGTGGGATGCTGAAGTTGCGGTAAGTGGATGTGGCCATGCTTGCGAATTAGACAAATTGATTCATCAACTGGATTGGGTTTAGCGTGAAGCAAGGCCCACGCGGAAGGCACATGGAGGACACGTGGCAGTGGAAGTGAGTGACGTTCCCGAAGCCAAGCGGTACGAAGCCCGGGTCGAGGGAGAGTCCAAGGTCGCGGGCGTCGCGGATTACATCCGTACGACGGAACTCGTCGCGTTCGTGCATACCGAGGTCTCGCCGGAGTACGAGGGCAGAGGGGTTGGGGCAGCGCTGGCTCGCACCGCCCTCGACGAGGCGCGCGCCGCGAACCTGCGGGTGCTGGCCACCTGCCCGTTCTTCGCGGGGTGGATCGCCCGACACCCCGAGTACCAGGACCTGCTGTATCAGTCCCGCAGCAAAGTCAGCGACTGAACACCGGGCATGGCAGCGACGGAGGCCGGCATGAGCAGCGGAACCCAGAAGAAGGCGTACGAGGGCCAGTCGATCACCGTGACCTTCGAGGCCAGGCGCTGCCTGCACGCCGCCGAATGCGTCCACGGTTTGCCGGAGGTCTTCGACCCGGGCGAGCGCCCGTGGGTCCGGCCGGACGGCGCCGAGGCCGAGCACCTGGCCGAAGTGGTGCGGCGCTGTCCCTCGGGTGCGCTGCAGTACGAACTCGTGGACGGACGGGCGGAGACCCCGGACCGGCCCACGCAGATCACGCGCAACTCCGTCGGGCAGTTGATCGCGCGCGGCGAGTTGAGCATGGACACGGCGGCAGGCCCGCGCGCGGAGACCAGGGTCATTCTGTGCGGTTGCGGGCAGAGCCGTCTTCAGCCGTACTGCGACCACGCGGGGCCATGTGGTCAGACAGCGTCGGGCTGACCCGCCCTCTCACGCGTAAGTGCCCCAGAAGAACCAGGAGTCGAGCAGATGTCCCTCGCAGTGCAGTTCTCCGAGTACGGCACCCCTGACGTGCTGCGTGTCGTCGATGTTCCGCCGCCCACCGCGGGCCCTGGCCTGGTGCGGCTCGCGGTGCGGGCCGCGGGTGTCAACCCGATCGACTGGAAGATCCTGCATGGCTACATGCGCCAGGCGATGCCCCTCGACCTCCCGGGTGGGCTCGGATCCGACGTGGCCGGTGTGGTCGACCAGGTAGGGGAAGGCGTGACCGCCTTCAGCGTGGGGGACGAGGTGCTGGGAGCCTCCATCACCCCGTCCTACGCCCAGTTCGCGCTCGCCGACCCGGCCGCGCTGGTCGCCAAGCCGGCCTCTGTCCCGTGGGAGGTGGCCGGAACCCTGGCCGGCACGGGTATCACCGCCTGGGAAGCGCTGAACAAGCTCAAGATCGCCAAGGGTGAGACCCTCCTGGTCCATGCCGCCGCCGGTGGTGTGGGCACGTTCGCCGTGCAGCTTGCCGTCGACCGGGGGGTGCGCGTCATCGGCACCGCGAGCGAGGGCAACCACGAGCAGCTCCGCTCCCTCGGAGTGAAACCGGTCACCTACGGCAAGGGGCTGGTCGAGCGCGTGCGGGGCATCTCTCCGCAGGGAATCGACGCGGTCCTCGATGCCTCCGGTCGCGGTGAGATCCCGGACTCGATCGAACTCGCCGGCGGCCCGGAACGTGTCCTCTCACTCGTGGCTTTCGATGCGGCCGGGAGCGGTATCCACATCCACATGACCGAGCCGGGAGCCGGCGGGCTCCGAGCGCTCAGGGACATCCTCGCCCTCATCGAAGCGGGGCGGCTGCACGTCCCGATCCAGCGGACGTACCCCCTCGGCGAGGTGGCAGCCGCGCTCAAGGTCAGCAAGTCCGGGCACCTGGGAGGCAAGCTCGTACTGCTCCCCGCGTAAGGGCGCGACGCCCCACGAACAACGACAGCACGCCCTTCGAGTTCAATGGCTGCACAGGGGTCGGACGTCCATGGTCTTGGCGAGGTGGCGGCCGGATGACGCCGCGACTCACTCGCGACTCACTGCGGGTGCCGGATGGCTTCAATGCGGCCGTTGCCCTCGGCCTTCGGACTCACGTCGATGACGTGGCTGGCGATACCTGTGAGGTCGAGATTGTGGTCGATCGTCGCCCCGCGCTTTGGCGCCTAGGTAAGTCAGGTGCCCAAAAACAACAGCCGGTTCTGTCCTGACTGTGTGGCGGATACAGCGAAGCATCTTGCGACGCGCGGTGTGCGTGCCCATCTCCGGGCGCCGGGTGCTTCACCAGCCCGCCCGCGCGGACTCGCCAAATGCTTCGGGACATCTGGGAATGGACGGAACCATTTGAGAGTTCAACTAAAGAGCCGGAGGTCCGGAAATAAGATGGGAGAGCGTCATGATCGAGCAGCTAGTAGGTAAAAGCTACAAGTTCAACATGGGCGCACTGAAGGTGCGGTTCACCTTCGACTCGCAGACGCAGGGCAGCTTCGTCGTCGCGGAGGGCGGCGGGCTCGCGCCCGACGGGCACGCGGAGACCGTAAAGCTCGACCTGAAAAAGATCCGCGACGGCGTCTACCTGAACTCGTGGACCGAGGCCAGCGGTGCCACCGTCACTCACGTCGAGGACTTCGCCAATGGGACGCTGTATTCCAACGTGACTGTCGGCGGCACTCTCTACAACTTTGTCGGAACTATCGAGGAGGCATAACCATGACTGGAAATTCTGCGGCAGACCAGGCTCAGCGCAACACCGAAATCGTGCTTACCGCCATGCGGGAACTCTTCACCGAGAAGGACATTACCGCGCTTGACCGGTACTGGGCTGAACCCTACGTGCAGCACAGTCCCCAAATGCCCAGCGGCCTGGACACGCTCCGCGCTGTGGTGCCGGGGCTGGAGGGCTTCTCGTGGGAGCCGAAGCGGATTGCCGCGCAGGGCGATCTCGTATTCACCCACAGCCTCGTCCACGGCTGGGCGCCGGACCCCGTCGTCATCGTCGACATCTTCCGGCTGGACAACGGCCGTATCGTCGAACACTGGGACGTCATCCAGGACCTCACCTCCCCCGACGCGACCGTCAGCGGCAACCCGATGGTCTGACACCAGGCAGGCAGGGAGGAGCGTACTAGCGCGCCGCTCCACCCTGCCGATCGGCGCTAGGGAGTGTCTTGCCGATCATGGTCGAGCCAAATGAGTGTGCTGGCGAGATGCGCATGAGCTGATGCTGCTGGACCGCGATCTGAAGATGGTGGTCTGGAGATCCGGCCGCTTAACGTGCGTCACGGTGTCGGCCAGCGAAGGCTCGAAAGCGGATGTGCGCCCTCGACGCCAGTCTAAGAGTAAGCATGGAACATAGGGGATCTGATCCTCCGTGCCTCGACGCCCACAGCGACTCAGAAGGGACGAGTAAATGGGGTACATCACCGTAGGGAATGAAAACAGCACGCCGGTCGAGCTCTACTACGAGGATCAGGGCGCGGGTCAGCCCGTCGTCCTCATCCACGGATACCCACTGAACGGTCACAGCTGGGAGCGCCAGACGCGAAATCTTCTAGCCGCCGGATACCGCGTCATCACCTACGACCGTCGGGGCTTCGGCAAATCGTCAAAGGTGAACTCCGGGTATGACTACGACACCTTCGCCGCAGACCTAAACACCGTGCTGGAGACGCTCGACCTTCGCGACGTCGTCCTGGTGGGATTCTCGATGGGTACGGGCGAGGCCGCCCGTTACGTCTCACAATTCGGACATGAAAGGGTCGCCAAGCTGGCGTTCCTGGCCCCGCTGGAGCCTTTCCTCGTCGCCCGGGACGACAACCCCGAGGGTGTGCCGCAGGAGGTCTTCGACGGAATCGAGGCAGCGGCGAAAGGTGATCGGTACGCCTGGTACACGCAATTCTTCTCGAACTTCTACAATCTTGAGGAGAACCTTGGTAGTCGGATCAGCCAGGAGGCCGTCACCGCGAGCTGGAACGTGGCGACGTCGAGTGCCCCCGTGGCGGCCTACGCGGTCGTTTCCGCTTGGATCGAAGACTTCCGCACCGACGTCGAAGCGGTCCGCGACAGCGGTAAGCCAGCTCTGATCCTGCACGGCACAGCCGACAGGATCCTACCCATCGACGCTACCGCCCGCCGCTTTCGACGGGACTTGCCCGAGGCGCAGTATGTGGAGATTGAGGGCGCCCCACACGGGTTGCTCTGGACGCACGCAGATGAGGTTAATTCAGCCCTGCGCTCCTTCCTCGGCTAGATCCGCGACGAGACCGGAAAGCATTCGTCATCGGCTGTTGGCAACTGAGGTGCGGTTCCTTACCTGCGGCGCACCCCGGAGCAGTCTTGGCGGCGTGAAGACTCCATAGGCCACTAGCTGGATCCGATCCGACTGCCGGTGGGCCGACCCCGCACCCGCCAGACGTCGTCGCCACGAACGGCGTTTGTACGTCGGTGGGGTGGAGACGGTGGCGCAGAAGATCGCACGTATCGTCCGCACCAACAACCTGTCCCGGTTCGAACTGAAGTATGACTTGCGACACCTGCCGCGCCAGGCGCGGGAGCAGAACATCCGACTGTTCGGCGAGCAGGTCGCCCCGCGCGTACGTGAACTTCTAGCTGGCAGCGACGACACGTGGGAGCCGACCGGCAGGGAACTTGCGCAGATCACTCAGGGCGGTGGACCCGCCCGCGCCTCATGACCTCGCACCGTCACACACGGACACAACGAAAGCTCTGAGGAAGTTAAATGATGGATGTCTCGCAGATCGAGTTCGGTATCGACAGCTTCGGGGACCGGCCCCGTGACGACCGCGGGGAGATCGTCTCGCATGCGCAGGCGATCCGCGCGGCTGTGACCGAGGCGGTGCTGGCCGATCAGGTCGGCATCAACGTGGTCGCGTTGGGTGAGCACCACCGGCCGGAGTTCGCGATCTCAAGCCCTGAGACGGTGCTGGCCGGCATCGCGACCGCCACGAAGCGCATCCGGCTCGCCTCGGGGGTGACGGTTCTGTCTTCGGACGACCCGGTGCGAGTGTTCCAACGTTTCGCCACCGTCGACGCGCTCTCCAGCGGCCGCGCCGAGGTGATCCTCGGACGGGGTTCGTTCACCGAGTCGTTCCCGCTGTTCGGGTACGACCTGAAGGACTACGAGGTGCTGTTCGAAGAGAAGATCGACCTGTTCCACCGACTCCTGGACGAGACGCCGGTTACCTGGGAAGGCACCACCCGTGCCGCCCTACATGATGCGGACGTGTACCCGAAGACCGAGTCGGGACGTCTCGATACCTGGGTAGGGGTTGGCGGGTCACCACAGTCCGTGATCCGCACCGCCCACTACGGGTTTCGGCTCATGCTCGCCATCATCGGCGGCGCCCCCGACCGGTTCGCTCCCTATGTTGACCTGTACCGGCGGGCGAGCGAGCAGCTTGGCACCACCGCACAGCCGGTCGGGATGCACTCGCCGGGGTTTGTCGCCGCCACCGACGCCGAGGCGAAAGATCTGTTCTACCCCGGGTTCAAGGAGACTCGCGACCGGATCGGGGCGCTGCGCGGCTGGCCGCCGATCCGCCGGGAAGAGTTCGACGCCGAGGTGGAACACGGATCGCTGTATGTCGGCTCGGTCGAGACGGTCGCGAACAAGATCTCCCACGCGATCCGGGCGCTCGATGCAGGCCGGTTCGACATGATCTACTCGGCCGCCGGCACCGTCTCCACCACCGCCCGGCTACGTTCAGTCGAGCTGTACGGCACCCAGGTCATCCCCCGGGTCCGCGAGCTTCTGGCCGAACAGCCCACCGTCAGGGCGGGGGCGACACGATGACCACCCCCGTCACCACCATCGGGATCCTGGGGGCCGGGAAGGTCGGCACCGTCTTGGCGCGCCTGGCGGTCGCAGCCGGCTACCGGGTCCTGGTCTCCGGATCCGGAGACCCGGCGAAGATCGCGCTGACCACCGAGATCCTCACCCCCGGCGCGACCGCCGCGTGGCCGGCCGAGGCCTCGGACGCCGCCGACATGGTGATCCTCGCCCTACCGCTCAGCAAACACCGCAACCTCCCGATCCCGGAGCTGGTAGGGAAGCTGGTCGTCGACGCGATGAACCACTGGTGGGAAATCGATGGTCCCCGCGAAACGATCGTCCCGCCCGGTACCTCCTCGAGCGAGGTCGTGCAACAGTTCCTGACGGGCGCGCGAGTCGTGAAAGCCCTCAACCACATGGGTTACCACGACCTCGAAGACGGGGCCCGCCCAGCCGGAACCCTCGGGCGCAAGGCGATCGCGATCGCCGGCGACTCACCCGAGGATCTCGCCGTCGTGTCGGAGCTGATCGAGACGCTCGGATTCGACCCACTCACCATCGGCGACCTCGCAGCGGGTGCCCGGCTCGAGCCCGGCACCCCTGCCTTCGGCGCCAACGTCGGCGCCGACCAGCTTCGCACTCTCATGAGCATCCCTGCTCCGGCCACACTCCTGGAGCGCCCATGAACCGATAGTCAACACCTCGGCCGGACACTGAACCATCTCTGGTCTCCTACCGCTTCCCACACGACGACTCAGCAACGGGAAACACCGTGGCCCAAGCCGTGACGCCGTCTCACGAAAGACATCGACGTTGTGATTCGGTGAGGCGCCGGCAGGCGTCAGGAAGGCACACGCACTACGGCGGCCTCAGCGCTGACGTCACAGCGCAGAAGTTGCCCATCTGCATGGAGGAGGACGAATGCGGTCAGTCATTCCCGACTATCTGACCGAGGCACTCGGAGATGTCGAGCCGGACACTTCCGGAGAGCCGGCGGGGTACATCCCCGAGCTCGCGGCAGCGGACCCCGAGCGCCTCGGCGCGGTCTTTGCCACCGTTGACGGCGAGGTCTACGGTGCCGGCGACATCGATACCGAGTTCACGATCCAGTCGATCTCCAAGCCGTTCACGTACGCGCTGGCACTGGCTGATCGCGGCTTCGACCCTGTGCTCGCCAAAGTTGGTGTCGAGCCATCGGGAGAGGCGTTCAACCAGATCTCCCTCGAAAGCGATACTGGGCGCCCTCTCAATCCCATGATCAACGCCGGTGCGATCACCGCCCACTCGCTGGCCGGCTCGGAGGACATGAATCCGGCAGAGCGCGTGGAGCGCGTGGTCCACGGCCTTTCGGCGTTTGCCGGTCGTAGACTAAAGATAGATGAGGCGGTGTGCGCGTCGGAGATGGAGCACGCGCACCGCAACCTCGCCATCGCACACATGCTCCGCAGCCACAGCATCCTCACCGAGGACCCGAGGGCCGTCGTCGACGGTTACACCCGCCAGTGCTCAGTGCTCGTCACCGCGCGAGATCTGGCCATGATGGCCGCGACGTTGGCCAACCGCGGGGTAAATCCTCTCTCGGGTGAGCAAGTGATACGCGAACCGGTGGTGCGTCAGGTGCTGAGCGTCATGTTCACCTGCGGAATGTATGACGCGGCCGGTGACTGGGCGACCCAGGTCGGCATTCCGGCGAAGAGCGGCGTGGCTGGGGGCCTGATCGGCGCGCTCCCTGGCCAGATCGGCATCGCCACATTCTCACCACGACTAGACCCTCACGGGAACAGCGTTCGCGGGGTGTCACTATTCGAACGATTCTCCTCCGATATGGGTCTGCATGTGATGGAGGTCCCGGCCGCTGCGCGTGCGGTCGTGCGATCCAACCACGTCGTCGGCAGCGGACCGAATGCGATCCGGGTCCTCCAACTGCAAGGTGGGATCGGCTTTGCCGGAGCCGAGAGAATTGTTCGGGAAACCGTGGACACTGCCCCCTCAGAAGTCAGGGTGGCTTTGGACCTCACGATGGTCTATTCGATCGATGACGTGGCACGGCGCATGTTGCTGGAGGTCGCGCGTCGGCTCACGCTGGATGGTCACGAGGTCTACCTCGTCGACCCGGAATCGATCATGCCCGATCCCGATCCCGGCGATGGTGGCCGAGTCACAGTCGTAGGCAACGTGGAACAAGCCGTGATTCCGCCGCACAAGGTGGCCTAGCGGAAGAGCCGTCCGCAGAAGAGAGAGACTTGATGCATGAACAGTGAGCCGGTCGCACGCGTTCGCGCATCAGAGAACGTCACCGCCGGCGCCCGCGACGGTCGCCGTGCGCGTAAGCAGGCACCGCGCCGAGCCGCGGCGTACTGGGACCCCCAGCGTCCGTCACATGAGAAAGCCATCGACCGGCTGCGCGCGCAAGAGGCCGTTCGCGACCCCGGGCGATGAACGCTTCGATCTCCGGCCACCAGCGGTCGACGGTAGTGGCGAGCTATCTGACCTCGGGGATGTCGGAGTCCGCGCACCAGGTGAGGAACTTCCAGCGGGCGTGCCCGACTTGGTGGCGGTCGGCGCCGGTGCGGGCGCACGCGAGGATGTTGCGGGGGTTCTCCTTGGCGATCCATGCCGTCAGCAGGGTCTGGCCGATACTTCCCGCGCCCAGCAGGGCGTTCCACATCGTGGTGAACTGCTCGTCGGTGAGGTCCTCGCGGTTGTGCAGCAGGTGCCGTCTGGCTATCCATTCCGGGTCACTGGCGCGTCCGCGCCGGCCGCCGGTCTCGGCGGTGGACCACGGACAGCATCTTGTTGGCGAGCTGGACGACGTGGAAGTGGTCGACCACGACGGTGGCGTGCGGTAGACGGGTGCGGATGGCGGCGCGGTAGGTGGTTGACATGTCGATGGCCACGTACTCGAATGCTCTTTCTCCAGGTCAGCTGGGTGGTGGCGAGCCAGGCCAGTACGTCTGCGGTGGTGCGGCCCTCGACCTTGCCCAGCAGCCCGCCGGTGCCGAACGCGTCGACGAAGCCGGTGTGCCACCGGTCCCGGACCAGGTGCCACTTGCCGGTGGCGGGGTCCTGTTCCCAGCGCGGCCGTCCGCGCCGGGTCTCGTCGATGCCCAGCACCTGCACCTCGGGCAGCGGTGCCTCGGTGACCTCGCGGGCGGCAGTACGGAAGGCGTCCATCACGGTCGGCCAGGACAGGTGCAGGTCACGGGCGGCCTGGATGACGGTGGAGGCGGCGTCGCGTACCCGGCGCCCGGCGGCACCGCGCAGCCGCGTGGTGATCCGCGCGCCGGCCGGTATCTGCTCGATCTGCTCGGTGAACGACTTCCTCGGGTACTGCACCCGAATGCCCGAGCCGCCATCGTCCTCCTCCAGCTCGAACACAGCCGTACCGCCTGAACGAAGATCACTAGACGTCACGAGACGTTACCGAGAAGGGTTCAGTCAGTGGCTTCATGAAGGATACGTTAATTTGCCTAACTGGAGTAGGCAAATGCATAATCATCTATGGCATAATTCGGAAGTGACTCGGAGGATGGGCATGGCTCGGGTAGGACTGACCCCGCAGCGCCTGGTCCGGGCGGGAGCGGATCTGGCCGACGAGATCGGCTTCGAGCAGACGACCCCCGCGGAGCTCGCCCGGCGCTTCGGCGTCAAGACCGCGAGCCTGTACTCGCACCTGAAGAACGCCCATGACCTCAAGACCAAGATCGCCCTGATGGCCCTGGAGGAACTCGCCGACCAGGTATCCGCCGCAGTGGCCGGGCGGGCCGGTAAAGACGCCCTGACCGCCTTCGCGAATGTCTACCGCGACTACGCCATCAAGCACCCGGGCCGCTTCGCCGCCGCCCAGTTCCGGCTCGACCCGGAGACGGCGGCCACCAGCGCGGGCGTCCGGCACGCCCAGATGACGCGGGCGATCCTGCGCGGATACGACCTGGCCGAACCACACCAGACACACGCGGTGCGGCTGCTGGGCAGCGTCTTCAGCGGCTACGTCAGCCTGGAAACCGCCGGGGCCTTCAGCCACAGCGCCCCCGACGCACAGGAAAGCTGGACCGAGATCCTCAACGCGCTCGACACCCTGCTGCGCACCTGGCCCACCGCCTCCTGACCAACCTTCCCGGCCGATCTTCCGGCCACCTCTGCCAGCTGCCCCTCCTGATCAAAGAGACCGAGGAAATGCACACCGAGCACGACTGGACCACCACCCCCATCACCTCTGACCTCCTGCGCGGCGCTCTCGACCTGGAACACACCGAACGCGGCGTACTGCCCCACCGGTTGCCCGCGTACGCCCGCCAGCAGATACCCGACGGCCAGCTGGCGATGGCCGAGTCGCAGCCCTCCGGCGTGCGACTGGTCTTCCGCACCCCGGCCACCGCCGTCGAGCTGGACGTCGTGGCCACCAAGCGGGCCTACGTCGGAGCGCCGCCGCGCCCCGACGGGGTGTACGAGCTTCTCGTCGCCGGACGGCTCGCGAGCCGGGCCAGCGTGACGGACGGCGACGTACTCACCATCGACATGGCCGCCGGGACCGCAGAAACCCGACCCGGGCCGGTTCAGACCCTGCGGTTCACCAGCCTGTCCGGCGACGATAAGGACGTCGAGATCTGGCTGCCGCACGACGAGACCACCCAACTGGTCACCCTGCACACCAACGCCCCCATCCGGACCGCACCGCCCAATGGCCGCAAGGTCTGGCTGCACCACGGCAGCTCGATCAGCCACGGCTCCAACGCCACTACCCCGACCGGGACCTGGCCCGCCGTGGCCGCGGCCCTGGGCAAGGTGGAGCTGGTGAATCTGGGATTCGGCGGCAGCGCCCTGCTCGACCCGTTCACCGCCCGCACGATCCGCGACACCCCCGCCGACCTGATCAGCCTCAAGATCGGCATCAATATCGTCAACGCCGACCTGATGCGGCTGCGCGCGTTCGGCCCGGCCGTCCACGGTTTCCTCGACACCATCCGCGAAGGACACCCCACCACCCCTCTACTGGTCGCATCCCCCATCTACTGCCCCATCCACGAGAACACCCCCGGGCCCAGCGCCCCGGACGTCAGCGCGATGAGCGAGGGGCGGCTGCGGTTCATGAGCACCGGCGACCCCGCGCAGATCGCCGCCGGGAAGCTGACCCTCACCGTGATCCGCGACGAGCTCACCCGCATCGTCCGGCAGCGCGCCGCCACCGACCCGAACCTGCACTATCTCGACGGCCTCGACCTCTACAGCAAGCCCGATCATGCAAAACGGCCGCTACCCGACGAACTCCACCCGGACCCTGCCACCCACCGGCACATCGGCGAACGCTTCGCCCGCCTTGCCTTCGGCGACGGCGGCCCTTTCACCATGGAGCACCGCTGACCGGCCAACGACAGGGGAATGTCTCGGGGATCAGTGGTACCCGTGGCTGACGCCGAGGTTGATCATGGTGGCCGCGCGGCGAAGTCCTCGATCTCGACCGGCATCCAGCCGGGGTGTCAAATTGGGGACCAAACTGCACTCTCTGCGCGATTCCTACTCGACCCCCACGAGGCCCGCGAGTTCACGGAAACTGAAGGTGCTTGAACGCGAAGTCACGGGTGCATGGGCTGATTCTGGGGCATGGACCCGCAGGTTCGTGGTCGACTGGCCAGGACGCACAACGTGAAGACGCGTGAAGGAGCTCACGCGGACGCAGCCTGCGCACGCGGCTCGGGCCTATGCAGCGCTTCAGTACCCGCATCCGAATGATGAACCAGCCCCGGCCCAGCGGGAGTTCCGGCCGGCTCTCGGCGTCACAACGCCATGTCGAGGGCATCGAGGACGAGCTTGGCCCGCTTGCTGGTGGCGGCGGACCAGCCGACGATTGCCCGGGAGTACAACGTCCACGACGAATGCGACGTAGACGATCCCGGACCAGGTGGCGACATAGGTGAAGTCGGCGACCCCGAGCGCCACGGTGTCGGCCGC
Source organism: Actinomadura alba (assembly GCF_014323705.1). Taxonomy (GTDB): domain Bacteria; phylum Actinomycetota; class Actinomycetes; order Streptosporangiales; family Streptosporangiaceae; genus Actinomadura_C; species Actinomadura_C alba. The sequence goes on along the minus strand of NZ_JABVEC010000036.1, from coordinate 31,628 downwards.
GGATTCTGCTGCGCGGCGAGTTCGAAGAACCCCTCGGTGAGCGCGGCATTCGGATCCGGTCCGGTCGGGATCATGGCGAAGTAGTTCGGATAGGCGAGCGCGTTGTTGACGCCGAGGCCCATGAGCCCGAATCTGACCGGTCCCCTCGCGGACAACAGCCGGTCGGCCCGTCTCGCCCATGAGATCTGGCGCGAGGACGTCAACGCTGCCGCTCGTTCGGGCGAGACGCGGTGAAGTCGCGCCTGGGCAGGTCAGCGGCCCGCTCATGGCAATCGTCGCGGAGAGTTTCCGCACTCCGTAGACGCTGAAGTTGTCGGTATGGACGCGGCTGATCTGCGTCTTGAGCTCCGCGTCGCGAACCGACCGGGCGCTGGGAATACGGTTCTTGGCGGCGTAGTAGGTGCTCGTCGCGATCTTCAGTCCGTGGCTGGTCAGGACGCGGCAGATCGGCTCGACTCCGAACACCTCGCGCGCGGGCCGGCGAAGCCGGTGTCGACCTCCTGGGGCATTAGATGGTGCCGCTCGCCTATGCCCAGATGCAGGTGGTCGCCCAAGCCGTCGAGGCGACGGGCGGTTTCGACGACGCCGTCCTTCGGCGTACGCACGGGAGCAGACCTTCCCGACCGTCATGGGTGATGTCCGGTTCGGCGTGAAGGGCGAGTGGTCGGAGCCGCGGGTCCTGCAGGTCCAGTTCCAGGGAATCTCCGGCCATGAGGTCGGGCAGTTCCGGAACGGGTCGCGGCAGATCGTGGTTTCGCCACCGGAATCGTCCTCCGGAGAGTTCGTCTTCCCCTACGCGGAAACTCTCACCGCCGAGTAACGAGGCCAACCGCAGCCATCGGGACGGGTCGCCGGATTCTCCGGCGACCCGTTTCGCTCCGCTCGGACCTTGAGCGCGGCTGTGACGGGCCCGCGATCGGCGCGCCCGGCCGACCGGGCAGCCGCTCAGGTGGCCGGTGACGACTGCCGGCTTGTCCTTCTCCGTCGACGCGTCCGGGCCCGCGAAGGCCGCGTCGACGGGCCCCGGCAGGTCGGTGCCGGTCGGGATGCCCGCTCGGCTAGGCCGCGGCACCCGGTGCGGACGATACGCATGGGCGAGACCTCCTTTGGTGGACCCGTCATCAACCGTAGGAGGGTGCAGGGTCGTACCTGGTGCCCGTTGAAGTGGGGTGCCGGGGTCGCGGTGAGGGGGTGGTGGCGGTGTGGGTCGGTCCGCCACAAGAAAATGTTGATGCATCAACTTAATCCGGTAGTGTGGTGGCCTGGCCAACCGACCCAGGAGGAGGACATATGGCGGTCGAAGTGAGCGACGTGCCCGAGGCGAAGCGTTACGAGGCCCGCGTCGACGAAGAGCCCAAGGTCGCGGGCGTCGCGGATTACATCCGTACGACGGAACTCGTCGCGTTCGTGCACACCGAGGTCGCGCCGGAGTACGAGGGCAGGGGAGTCGGTTCCGCTCTGGCCCGTACCGCCCTTGACGAAGCACGGGCCGCGAACCTGCGGGTACTGCCGACCTGTCCCTTCTTCGCGGGCTGGATCGCCCGCCATCCCGAGTACCAGGACCTCCTGTACCGGTCCCGCAGCAAGGTCAGCGATTGAACAGTCGGACACGACAGTGACGGAGGCCGGTATGAGCGACATCATCCTGGCGGCCCTCGAACATGAGACCGCCGTGGCCGAAAGCGATCCCGACCGATGACCCGAACGGGCACACCCACCACCGCCCAGGGACGCTGACCGAGTCGCCGAGGCCGGCCAGATCAGCGACGAGGTCCGCAAGGAGTTCGTCCGGCCCACATCCACTTCATCGCCACCGCCCCGGACACGAGAGCCGGCCACGCGGGTCGACAGCACGACCGAGCACCGGAAGGACCCCATGACCGCATCCGTGACCGAGGAACCGGACTTCACCGGGCTGCGCGCGATGTACGTCAACTGCACCCTCAACCGTTCCCCCGGCCGCAGCCACACCCAAGGTGTGATCGACCGCAGCGTGGCGATCATGGAGGCGAACGGGGTCGGCGTGGATCAGATCCGCGCCGTCGATCACGACATCGCCACCGGCGTCCGCCCGGACATGACCGAGCACGGGTGGGACACCGACGAATGGCCCGCACTGCTGACCCGGGTCCTGGCAGCCGACATCCTGGTCATCGCCGGACCGATCTGGCTCGGCGACAACAGCTCGGTGACCCGCCGGGTGATCGAGCGGCTCTACGGCTACTCCGGCGTGCTCAACGAGCACGGTCAGTACGCCTACTACGGCCGGGTCGGTGGCTGCCTGATCACCGGCAACGAGGACGGCCTCAAGCACTGCGCGATGAGCATCCTCTACAGCCTGCAACACATCGGGTTCACCGTCCCGCCCCAGGCCGACGCGGGTTGGCTCGGCGAGGTCGGCCCCGGCCCCTCCTATCTCGACGAGGGCTCCGGCGGCCCGGACAACGACTTCACCAACCGCAACATCACGTTCATGACCTACAACCTGCTTCACCTCGCGTCGATGATCCGGCGCGCCGGTGGGGTCCCGGCCTACGGCAACCAGCGCACGGCCTGGGAAGCCGGTGGTCGCCCCGACAACGCCAATCCCGAATACCGCTGATCACCTCCGGCAGGTTCCGAGACGACGGAGCCCGGCGCGTCGGTTCCGGCAGGCAGACCACGCAGGAAGGGGACGAGATGGCCGATCACCGAACCGGCGCCGCCCCATCAGGAGGAAGGGTCGGAGTCGTCGGTGCAACGCCAGGCCCCTCGGATCAGGCAGGTACGGAGCCGCACCCCACCTCACACACGAAGGAAGCACACCAGTGACGAGCCTACCGATTCACGTGCATCTGCTAAGCGAACTGCAGCGCGACCGGACGCGCTCGCAGAGCGTCAGGGACTTCCTGAACATCCCTCGATTGGGACCGGCGACACCGGGCTTGCAGTTCACCAACGACCCCGACCGGGCTCGAGGAGCCCGTACGCAGGACAGGAGCACAATGACCGCCACCCTCTCGTCGCGCCGCGAAGGGTATGAGAACCGATGACCGGCACGGCAACGATGAGCTGGCCGAGCCTGCGGGTCTCGGACTGGACCCCCACCCGCGACACCCTGCACATGTGGACCCAGATCGTGGGCAAGATCCGCATGGCCCACGCTCCGCTGGTCAACCACTGGTGGCAGGTGACCCTGTACGTCAGCCCGCGCGGGTTGACGACGTCGACCATCCCGCACGGCACGGGGGCCTTCGAGATCGAGTTCGACTTCGTCGGCCACCAGCTCGAGGTCCGCCACAGCGACGGCAACACGCGGAGCCTCCCGCTCCGGCCGATGCCGGTCGCCGAGTTCTACACCCGGATCCTGGACATGCTCGGCCGGCTCGGGATCGACGCACCGATCCGCCCGCACCCCAACGAGGTCGAGCCGGCGATCCCCTTCGCCGAAGACCACACCCACGCCTCCTACGACGGCGAGGCGGTCGGCCTGTTCTGGCAACAGATGCTGCAGGCGAACCGGGTGATCGGCGAGTTCCGGTCGCACTTCGTCGGCAAGGTCAGCCCGGTGCACTTCTTCTGGGGAGGGATGGATCTCGCCTGCACCCGTTTCTCCGGGCGGTCGGCTCCGCCGCACCCCGGCGGAGTACCCAACTGCGGGGACTGGGTCATGGTCGAGGGCTACTCCCGGGAACTGTCCAGCTGCGGGTTCTGGCCCGGCGGCGGAGAGGAAGGCGCCTTCTACTCCTATGCCTACCCCGAGCCCGACGGGTTCGCCGATCAGCCGATCCGCCCCGAAGGCGCGTACTTCAGTACCGAGTTCCAGCAGTTCCTGCTGCCCTACGAGGCCGCCCGCGCCGCACCCGACCCGGACCGCGCGGTCGCCGAGTTCCTCCACACCACCTACGAAGCCGCCGCGGACCGCGGACGCTGGGACCGCTCGGCGCTGGAAGACACCCCCTTCCGGTGGCACGGAACCCCCGCGCCTCGCGGAAACGACGATGCCTGACCGCACCGAACTACCGCCCCCCTCGCCGTGGAAGACGCCCATGCAGGAGCAGTCGCAGTCCATCCCGGTCGCTTCTAGGCACGCCTTGTTGCAGTGCGAGAGCTTCGACATGTCCCGCCACAGAGCGACGTAGCCATATCGGTCGATCGCCGCGTTGACCAGCCGGGTGAGGCAGCTGCGTGGCAGGTGCCACCGCTCGCCGTCGAGCCGGGGAGACCGGATGCCCACCGGCCCGCGCAGCCACCATCTGTTCGTTCGGCTCGGCCGGAACTTCGCGATGACCTCGCCGTGCTGGGGAAGCCATACCCGCGCGATCGGCCCGACTCCGGGTGCCTTGACGATCTGGCCGTTGACGATGCGGACCTCAGGCTCGTCGCGCATCTGCCCAGTGTGTACCAGAACAGGCATAGATCCGGGAAGTAAGCCCAGGTCCAGCGACTACAGGAGGAGGAGAGAGCTCAGGAAACTCTGGGGTTGTTTCTTATTCGTCCCCGATGCCCGGATCGCCAGAGTCGCGCCATGGTCTGCCCCGTCCACTCGGGGCCGAGCCAGACGCGGCTCGTGTGGCCCATGTCGGGAACGTCTTCGAGCCCAGGGATGTTACGGCCAGGGGTACTCTCCGTGTTCCGACCGACCGTCTATCGCACGCTCCAGCGTGCCTCGAGCCCAAGCACAGCTGGTTAACCAGCTGTGCTCCGCTATTGGCACCTCTGGGAGGTACCGGTGTTCACTGACTCCGATCGCATTCTGCTCGCGCGTCCGCTGTTCGGACTTCTAACCGTGTCGCCTGCGGCCGGTCGCCTGCCGGCTCCACGACCGGTGTGGTTCGAGGCGACGCCTGACGGGGACGTGCAGCTGTTTTCGCTCGCCGGCGCCCCGCGGCTCCGTCGGCTGGAAGCCGATCCGCAAGCCTCCTTCGTCGTGATTAAGCCGCCCGGCGAGACCGAGGGGTGGGTGTCGATCGAGGCCGACGTCACAGTCCACCCCGACGGTGGCAAGGAACTGGCCGACAGGCTCACCGAGCGCTACTGGGACGCGACCCAGACCGAGCAGCGTGCAGCCGCCAGGGCGACGTGGGAGGTCGAAGACCTCCGGCGCATCGTACTGCACCCCCGTCGGGTCACTCGCGGACCGGCATAATCGGGAGATATCCGGCCGATAGCGCGAAGTCCCGAACTGATCGATTCGGTTCAGGGACTTGGCCTGTCGTTAAGGGAGCTGTCACCAGGTACTCGCGAGGCGCTGACAAGACAGAACCCTCATTCTGTCCGCTCTGGGAATCCGCATACTCGCAGGTCAACGCCATGACGCCGGACCGGTTACCGATTCGGTCCCCGCGCCGCATGACCGGCCGGACGCCGAAACCCGCCCCTCGACGCGATCACGGTCCAGCGCAGCGTGCTCCCGATATGCTCCCGATCCACCCGGAAAACAAAGATCCCCAGATCGGGATCATGATCCTGACCTGGGGATGATGTGGTGGGCGATACTGGGATTGAACCAGTGACCTCTACCGTGTCAAGGTAGTTCCGATCATGCCCTGACCTGCGGTTTTTTGAGATGCCGCAGGTCAGCGCCGTGCGATGACGCTTGTTGACGCCTGTTCAGGACGGTTCAGGGACCATGTGTGCCTCCCGCTGCTCCCCGCTCCGGGCGGGAGCAACGGGAGCACCGACCGGGGGAGCGGGGCGGTCTGGGGTTCGTTAGGGCTTCAGACGTCGTTCGGTCGCACACGATTCGCACCGCTTACGGTGCGCGCATATTGCTCTGCTCATCTGGCCGGTAGCAGAGGTCGCCCGAAGCCGGCAGCGGTGATCTTAGGCATCTCGTGGCAGGTAGCGGGCAGAATGTGACGCGCAGCTGGTTGGGGGTGTGCCGATTGGCTGCCTACGAAGTGTCCAGGCGCACTCCTGCGTGAAACCTGCGGGACAGCGCCTGAAGCCAATTTTCGAGCGGTTCAGGGTCTGAACCTGCGGGCGCCGCGGTTCGTACTTTCCCGAGTGGCTGCTGGAACGCCGTCGCCGGGCCGAGCAGGCGAGGGCGGCCCGAGCTGCGGGGGGTCCAGCAGGTATACGTCGGACGAGGTGGAGCTGTCGCTGCCCGCCGCGATCACTCCGTCGGAGGCGATGGCCACCGCGTTGGGGTAGGTGCCGGTGGTGTAGCGGCCGTCGTCCGACAGGTCGGCGGTGCGGAACGCCTGGTGGTAATAGGGCGAGCCGCAGGCGACAACGACCCGCCCGGCATCCGGCGTCAAGGCGAGGTCCTTTAGGCTCGCGCACCCGTCTGGCCCTGGATCAACGCGCTTCGCATGTAGGTCGGCCTGGCCGGTACTCACGCTGCACACCGCCAGGGTGGCGTCGTTGCCGTTGGAATCGGCGGCGACGAGGGTGTCCGGTTTTTGCGGCGCGGCATTCGCCGACCGGGACGAGCTGCTCGCCGCAACCGCCGCCCGCGCCGTGGGGGAGCTGGCGGCGGCGCTGGCCGACCGGGTCGAACCGGCCGCTCCGCCAGCGGAGCGGCTCGCTGCCGCCGCTAAGACCTACGTGCGATTCACCGCAGAGCACGCCTCGCTGTTCCAGGTGCTCTACGGCTCCGGGTTGGACAAGGCGCGCTATCCCGAGCTGGCCGTTGTCGCCCGACCGATCGTCGATGCGTTCGGGAACCGGCACGGGAAGTCACGCCGCGCGCTGACGAGCTCGCCGCCGCCGTGGCAGCCACCGCGCACGGATTCGCCGCCCCCTACTCGACGGCGCGTGGAGGAGCGAGTCGGGCGATATCGACATCGCCGTCGACACCGCCGCCGAGCAGGCGGGCATCGCGACGACGGCACTCGTAGGAGCCTGGGCGACCGCGGTCGCGCGCTGACCCGGGACCGGCAGCAGGCCAAATCCGCCGGTGATCAGGTTCCGGTCGTGCTGGCGAGCCGACGATACGTCAGAGGCAGCGGCCCGGGTCGAGCGCGTCCATGGCACGACAGACGGCTGGACTCGGCACGACAGACGGTGGCGCCCCGCTGGAAACCGCCGTCGAGCAGGTGAAACGGCTCGGGTATGACCCCAGGGACGTGCGCGACATCGTGGTCACCCACCTCGACGCCGATCACATTGGCGGGCTGGTCGACTTCTCCGAGGCGAACGTGCACGTCTACGCCGAGGAACTGCAAGCGCTGTGGGAACCACGGGGCCGGGTGGAGCGCACCCGCTACCGCGCCGTCCAGTTCACCCACGGTCCGCACTGGACGTCCTATGCCGACGCGGGCGAGCCGTGGTTCGGGTTCGAGGCCGTCCGGGAGTTGAAGGGGCTGCCGCCGGAAATCCTGCTCATCCCTCTGGCCGGCCACTCGCGCGGGCACGCGGGCATGGCCGTCGACACCGGCGCAGGCTGGCTACTGCACGCGGGCGACTCCTACTTCCACCACGACGAGCTCGATTCGGCCCGTCCACACTGCCCGCCTGGCCTGGCGATGTTCCAGACGCTGGTCCAGGCGGATCGCCGCGCCCGCCGGGGCAACCAGCGGCGGCTGCTCGACCTGGTGCGCGACCACGGCGATCAGGTGACCGTCTTCTCCGCCCACTGCGCCGCCGAGCTGCACGCCTTTACCGGTGCCTAGAGCCGGTCCCGATTCCAGGACCCCAGTTTCAAGGATGTGGTCATGAGGATGAGGAGGGGAAGCATGCCGAGCCATGACGCCGCCGAACCCTGGTCGCTGGCCGCGGCCGTGCCGAACTAGTGGTGGCTCCCGGTGTCTTCGACGGGTTCTCTACGATGGTCGCCGTCCGCCAGGTTCCCGGCGCTGTACGTCGGGCTCCCAGGCCATCGCGCCGACGAGGTGCCCGACACGCTCGCTGGGTGGAAGAAGTCAAGCGTGGCGCGTCCGGCGCCTGCACGTCACCGTGCGCGGATGGCACCGGCGGGCCCCGGGGCCCGCCGGGCGAGGCACTGGCGTCCCGCTGTACGGGTGCCCGGGGACGACTGGACGGCTCAGACGGTGACGACGACCTTGCCCCGGGAGTAGCGACCGGCGGCGAACTCGGCCAGCGCCTTGATTGCGCAGGCCGCGCGGTGGTGTCGGTTGCACGGGTTCGAATCCCCAACAGGGAGCCATACAGATGGCTGCATGATCTCCTGGGCGGTGTCGGGTGGTCGGCTTGTGATCAGCCGCCGATTTGGCACTGCATGATGCGTGTTGCCAAGCGACCTTCAAACCTGCCTTGACGTGCGTGAATGAGTCGGGTGTTCATATCCTGCGCCCTGGGCGGTAGACCAGCCGGGACCGGTGCGGCCGGCACCGGTCGCGACTCGACCGGTTCCGCTGTCGGCGCCTGTTGGGTGGTGACGTGCCGTTCTGCGACATCCGAGCTAACGACGAGCAAACATCGAGCTCGACTGGCAGTGCTTCACGGCACCCGGTAAGGCAGTCTCTTCGTCCGCGGCGACGATCTCGGCAAGAACCTGTCGCGCTACGTGATCGACCAGATCGAACGCTCCCTGACATCAGGCTTGTTCGGACGGGCGGGGGAGTCAGCTGGACAGGGACTCGGTCATGCGGCGCAGGAATGCGATGCCGTCGGCGGCGATCGCATCCTGGCTGCGGGCCAGCGGCCGCCAGATGGATGCGGCCACCGCGATCGTGGCGTTGTGCGCGGTGAAGGACTCGATGGACAGCGAGCCGGTGTAGCCGGCGTCACGCAGGGCGGTCAGAAAGCCGGTCCAGTCGAGGTGGTCGGTGCCGGGGGCGCCACGGTCGTTGGCGCAGACCTGGACGTGCGCGATCCGGGATCCGGCGGCGGCGACGGGTCGGACGAGATCGTGCTCCTCGATGTTCATGTGATAGACGTCGAGCGCCAGGCCGACCGTCTCGGTGGGCAGCCCGTCGAGCGCCTCCATGGCCTGCGCAACGGTGTTGAGCAGGCTGGTCTCGTACCGGTTGAGCGGCTCGACGGCGAGCCGCACGCCGGCGGCGTGGGCGTGCTCGGCGACCGGTTCCAGGGCCGCCCGCAGTTCGGCGTAGTGCAGGGCCCGTTCGCCGGGGTCCATTCGCCAGGTCCGGCCGACCCCGGCGTACATCGGCCCGGCCACCACCGGCGCCCCGACCTGCGCCGCCGCGTCGATGCAGCGGCGCAGGTAGTCCTGGGCGCGGGCCACCGTGGGAGGGTCGGCGGCGACCAGGTCACGGCCCGGAGGGATGACGGCGCACACCGCCGCAGCAGTGAGCCCGTTGTCGTCCAGGACCTTGCGGGCGGCCACCGGGTCCCAGTCGTCGAGCTCCTCCACCGGTAGCTCGACGGCATCGGCGCCGAACCCGCGGATCCTGGGCGCGAGCGCGGCGAGGGCGCCGCCGGTGAGGGGGGATTCCCAGATCCAGGTGTTGACGCCGATCGGGAACAACTCGACCAGCTCCTTTCTACTTGCCGCCCCAGGCCTGCGGGAAGCCGGGCAGATTCTCGCAGCCGCACATCGCGTAGTGCAGCGGTGGCATGTTGGGCTTGTAGTACTGCCCGAGGTTCTGCTCGGTGATGGTCGGCTGCGGGAGCTTCCACTCCTTCGGTACCGGCTGCCCGGCCAGGATCCGCAGCGCCGCGATGATCGGCGTCCGCCACTGGAACGTCGGGTAGGTGGGGGCGATCGCAGTGAGTTTCTTGTCCTTCCACACCTTCAGGAAGTCCTGCTGGTCTTCGCCGGTGATCGGCGGTACGTCCCGCCCGGCGTCCTCGAACGCCTCGACGGCGGCGACCGAAGTGGCACCGGCATCCATCCAGACCCCGTCGACGCCGCCGCTGCGCTGGATCGCGTCGGCAACGATGCTCTTGGTCTTGGCCGTATCACCCTCGGTGAACTGCACGTCCGCGACCTTCAAGCCGGCCTTGTCGAACGCGAGTTTGGCCGCTGACCACCGGTTCTCCAGGACGTCCACGCCCGGGGAGATCCGCAGTGCCAGGATCTTGCCGCCCGGCTTCACCTTCTGGACGAGGAACTCGGCCGCGGTGGCGCCGTACGCGTAGCCGCCGATCGGGTTGATGAAGGTGACCGGGCAATCCGTGTCGACACCCCGGTCGAACACGATCACCGGCAACTTGCCGCAGGCGGAGGTGACCGCGGGGGTGAGCGTGGCGGTGGTGTTGGGCGAGACGATCAGCGCGTCGCAGCCCTTGCCGGTGAGCTCCTGGATATCGGAGATCTGCTTGTCGTCCTTGCCCTGCCCGTCGAAGACCGTGAACTCGGTGATCTCTTTGTGCTGCGACACCTCCGCCCGTATGTTCTTGAGGCCGACCTGGCGCCACGGGTTGAACACCCCGGCGTTGGAAAAGCACAGGTGGAGGCCGCCGCTCTTCTTGTACTTGTCGGTCTGCACCATCTGCGGGTCGAACATTTGCTCCCACGGCCGGTCGGCCGGGCCCTGCGGGGTCTTGTTCCGCAGCGCGAGCTGCTTGTCGTACTCGGCCTGTTCGAAGAACTTCGACTGCGCGTCGCCGGTCTTGGCGGCGCTGGTGGACGTGCCCGGGTTGGCTTCCCCCGTTGGCACGTCACTGGAACACGAGGTCAGCGCCGACGCGACGGCGAGTGTCCCGGCGGCCAGCGCCACGGCGGAAAGGTTTGTTCGTCTCATGCTTCTCCTCGCGGGGTGGTGGTTGCAGGGCGACGGCGGACGCGGGACCAGTTGACGGCCCCAAGCCAGACCGCGGCGATGACGATGAGCCCCTGCACGGTGGATTCCAGCGCCCCCGAGACGCCATGCAAGTTGAGCAGGGTGAACAGTGCCTGCAGGGAGAACGCGCCGGCCATCGCGGCGACCACGGAGCCGGCGCCGCCGCCGAGCGCCGCGCCGCCGAGGACCACGGCCGTGATGGCCTCGAACTCGTCGCCTCGTCCGGCCTGGGCGGAGATCCCGGAAAAGCCGCCGACCAGCACTGCGGCGATCGCCGCCGCCAGGCCGGACAGCGTGAACACGGCCAAGCGGATGCGAGCGACGCGAACTCCGGCGAGCGCGGCGGCGCGCTCGTTGTCGCCGGTCGCCAGCAGGGTCCGGCCGAAGGCGGCGCGCATCAGCAGCACGGTCGCGGTGCCGACGGCCAGGCAGATGACGACCGCCCAGGGCAACGAACCGACCGCGTTCCCTCGGCCGAGCGCGCGGAAATCCTCGGGCAGGCTGCCGTGCGGGGATCCTTGGGTCCAGTAGAAGACCGCGCCCTCCAGGATCAGCATCATGCCGAGGGTTGCGATGAACGACGGTACTCGCAGCACGGCGACGATGAGCCCGTTGGCCAAGCCGACCAGCGCGCCGCCTGCCAGCAGCAGGGCCACCACGGCCGGCCACGGTGCGCCGGGGAACTCGTTGAACGTCTCGGCCGCTACGACCACGCCGACGGTGACCAGCGAACCGACGGACAGGTCGTAGCCGCCCGACACGATCACCAGGTATTGACCGGCGGCCAGGATGACCAGCGGCGCCGACCGTTTGGCGAAGGCCAGCAGCCGGTCCGGCTCAAAGAATCCCGGGTCGGCGACTGCGATCGCCACCAGCAGCGCCGCGAGCAGCAGGTACACAGGCGCCCCGGCCTGCAGCGCCCGCCGCAGCCCCTCGCGCCTGATATCCACCGCGAGTGCTGTCATGTGTTGTCACCCGCTCTCTGGCCGCGGCGGGCGTAGAGGGCGACCGCCGCGATGATGACCGCGCCGCGGACCACGTTCTTGAAGAAGGGGTCCACGCCGAGCTGGTTGAACACGCTGTCGAGGACGGCGAGTATCAGGACTCCGCCGAGGGTTCCTGCGACGCCGCCGCGCCCGCCGGCCAGGACGGTGCCACCGAGCACCACCGCGGCGATGGACTCCAGGTCGTACCGCGCCTCCGTGCCCGCCCACGGGGCGCCCGCGCCGAGCCGGCTGGCCAGTATGAGCCCGGCGACCCCGGCGGACAGCGAGCAAAGGACGTGCGCGGCGATCTTGACCCGGTGGGTACGGACCCCGGACAGCCGGGCGATCTGCTCGTCGCCGCCGACCGCGTACATGTGGTAGCCCAGCCTGGTGCGGCGCAGTACCAGCCACAGCGCGACGGTGGCCCCGGCCAGTACGAAGGCCGAGACCGGAATGGGGCCGATCCGGTCGTAGCCCAGGTGCTGGAAGGAGACCGGGACCTTCCCGGCCGGACCCGTGTAGTTGTCCTCAATGTAGCCGCGCAGGATGAACGCTACGCCGAGCGTCGCGATGAAGGCGTTGACCTGGAGCTTGGTGATGACGATCCCATTGATCAAGCCCACCGTGGCCGACATCCCGAGCACCACGAGCATCGCCGGCAGCACACGGCTGTCCTGCCCGTTCATGGTCTCGGCGGCGACCAGCGTGCAGATGCTGATGAGGTACGCGACCGACAGGTCGAGTGACCCGGTGAGGATGGCGGCCGTCTGGCCGAGCGCCACCAACCCGAGGACCACCGAGTTGTGCAGGATGCCGACGACGTTGGTGAGGGTCAGGAAGTCGCCGCCACGGGCCTCCACGGTGATAAAGCCCAGCGCGGTCACTCCGGCCAGCGCCAGGTAGACCATCACAACCGGATCAGTGAGCCCCGGCACGCGGGCCTGCCGTCGATCGGCGGTCCGCACGGCCACCTCAGTCATTGGTGCGGCCTCCTGTGGCCAGTCGCATGATGTCCTCCTCGGATGGGCCGGCGGGGAGCTCCCCGGCGATCGATCCCTCGCGCATGATCAGCACCCGGTCACTCATCCCGATGAGCTCCGGCAGCTCGGATGAGATGATCAGGACGGCCATTCCGTCCCGGGCCAGCTCCCGTACGAGGTCGTGGATGGCGGCCTTGGCGCCCACGTCCACACCGCGGGTGGGCTCGTCGAAGATCAGGACCTTGGGCCGCATGCCCAGCCACTTGGCGATCACGACCTTCTGCTGGTTGCCGCCGGACAGGTAGCGGACTGGCTGGTCGTGCCCGCGGGCGCGCAGCCGGACACGTTCCAGCACGTCGCCCACTGCGATGCCCTTGCGTCGCGTGGCGCGGGCGACGAGGAGGGCGTTGTCACGGACGGTCTGGCGCAGCGCCAGCCCCTCGGCCTTGCGGTCCTCGGTGACCAGCGCGATCCCGGCGTGGATCGCCTGGCGGGGCGCGGTGGGGCGGAGAGGGGCGCCGTCCACGCGCATCTCGCCCGCGGTGAACGGGCCTGCCCCGAACATCGCCCTGGCCAGCGAGGTACGACCCGAGCCCTGCAGCCCGGCCACCCCGACGACCTCTCCGGCGCGCAGCTCCAGGTCGATGCCGGACAGCTTGGCGTTGCGCCCGCCGTTGACCGAGAGCCGCGGCCGGCCGACCTCGCCGGGCGTCGCGCGATCCGGGTAGTAGGCGCTCAGCTCACGGCCGACCATCGCCCGGACCACCTGGTCGACGTCGGTGTCCGCGGTCCGGAGCGTGGTGACGAGGCGGCCGTCCTTGAGCACTGTGATCTGTTGGGAGAGGTCGAAGACCTCGCGCAGCCGATGCGAGACGTACAGGATGCCGAGGCCGCGCTCGGCGAGCCGGCGGACCAGCGCGTACAGCAGCTCGACCTCATGGTCGGCGAGGGCTGCGGTCGGCTCGTCCATGATCAGGATCCGGGCGTCGGTGGCGAGCGACTTGACGATCTCGACGACCTGCTGCTGGGCGACCGAGAGGGTACGCACCGGTGTGCGCGGGCCGAACGAGTCCTCTGCGAGCTCGCCGAGAAGCTCCGCTGTGCGTCCGTCCATCGCCGCCCGGTGGATGAGGCCGTGGCGGGTGGGCTCGCGGCCGAGGAAGATGTTCTCCGCGACCGTGCGCTCGGGCAGCAGCGTGAGCTCCTGGTAGATGGTGGCGACGCCGGCCGCCTGCGCCCGTGAGGGATGACCGAAGGTCACCGGGTGACCGTCTATCTCGATGGTTCCGGCATCCGGGGCATGCACCCCGGCCAGCACCTTCATCAGCGTGGACTTGCCGGCACCGTTCTCGCCGACGACCGCGTGCACCTCGCCCGCCGCCAGGGAGAGATCGACGTCGGCGAGTACGGGCACGCCGAAGAAGCTCTTGGAGATCCCCGTCATCGTCAGCAGGGCCATCACGAACCTCCGATCGGGATCCAGCCGCCGCCGGCGGCACTGTCTGCGACGGCGGTCAGGACCCGCTGCACCTGCAGCCCGTCGGCGAACGAGGGATCAGGGTCGGTGCCCGTGCCGATCGCGGTCAGCAGGTCGGCGACCTCGTGCGTAAAGGTGTGCTCACAGCCGAGCAGGTGCCCGGGCGGCCACCAGGCACCCGCGTAGGGGTGGTCGGCCTCGGTCACCAGGATCCGCTGGAACCCCGCGAGGTCGTCGGCCGCGTCGCAGAACCACAGCTCGTTCATCGCCTCGAAGTCAAAGGCCAGGCTGCCCGCTGAGCCGTTGACCTCGATTCGCAGCGCGTTCTTCCGTCCGGTCGCGAACCGCGTCGCCTCGAAGGTGGCCAGCGCGCCCCCTTCGGTACGGCCCAGGAAGACCGCCGCGTCGTCCACGGTCACCGGGCCGCGGGCCGTGCCGTCCGGGTGCGGACGTTCCTTGACGAAGGTCTCGGTGAGCGCGGTGACGCCGGTCAGCAGGTCGCCGGTGATGAACTGCGTCGTGTCGATGATGTGCGCGCCGATGTCGCCCAGCGCCCCGGTGCCCGCGCGTTCCTTGTCGAGCCGCCACACCAGCGGTGACTCCGGATCGACCAGCCAGTCCTGCAGGTAGTGGGCCCGTACATGGCGGATCGTGCCGAGGCGGCCGGCGGCGACCAGCCGACGGGCCAGCGCCACTGCGGGGACCCGCCGGTAGTTGAAGCCGAGCATCGCGCGCATGCCATGGGCGCGGGCCGTGTCCGCCGCAGCGGCCATGGCCTCTGCCTCGGCGAGGGTGTTGGCGAGCGGCTTCTCACACAGCACATGCTTGCCGGCCGCCAGCGCGGCCACGGCGATCTCGGCGTGCGAGTCGCCAGGCGTGCAGATGTCTACGAGGTGCACGTCGTCCCGGTGGATCAGGTCCTTCCAGTCCGTCTCCGCCGTCGCCCAGCCCAGCCGGTCGGCAGCCGCACGCACGTCGGGGCCGGTGCGCCCGGCGATCGCGGCCAGCACGGGCCGGTACGGCGTGTCGAAGAACGCGGCGACGTTACGCCAGGCATGCGAATGGACGCGGCCCATGAAGGAGTAACCGACCATGCCGATGCCGAGCCTCGCATCGGCCGTGGCGAGGTGGGCGCGCGTTCGGGCCGTCGCGCTGTCCTGCGTTGTCACCTGGGATTCCCTTTCGTGTCGGCTCCGGCAACTGGTCGGCGGAGAAGACGTGGTCGCCACTGAGTCGGGCCGCGTCGCCGACCGGCGCAAAGAGCACAACCTCGGCGGGAGGCGGCGAGCAGCGGTAGCCGGGGCCGCGGATCTCGGGTCCCAGCTCGGTTCGCGATCGAGGACTCTTCAACACCAGATGCCTGCGCCGGGTGCCGGCCGTCTACGAACAGCAGCGAGGTAGGCCGCCCGGGGAGTTGCTGGTAGGCGACCCGCCACAGCACCGAATTCGGGGAGGAGGAGAGGCCTGGGTCTGGTGGTCGAGTTTGGACCGCGTGTCCGGGCCCGACCACCAGGCCATCAGGCCATCAGGCCTTAACTCATCCTCCTCCGATCGTGACTGTCGCGACCATGCCGACCCACTGCCCGCCGCCGTAGCCGGAGTGGAGCCTGCAGATGACCGTCCAGGTCCCTTCCCGATCGAAGGTGTATGAGACCGGCGGACCTCCCGGCGGGACAGGTCCGTTGGTGACCTGGAAGATGTCGCCGCCGTTCGGGTCCGGATTGCCGCCGGGCGGCACGAGCCAGACATCGTGCGGGAACCGTGCGTCCGGCTCGTTGAAGCGCCAGGTGACGGTGCCGCCGCGGCTGATCTTGCAGTTATTGGGACTCCACTGCCCGCCCGTGGCGTAGATGTCGCACGTCGTGGGGAGCGTCCCGCCGCCGTCGCGCACCGTGAAGATGGTGCTCTTTGGCTCGGAGGTGTTCCCAAGGCGATCGGTGGCTCGATAGTCGACCGTGTACGTCCCCGCGTCGTTGAACGGGACCGGCCCGCCGTAGGTGGTCCACGCTCCGCCGTTGACGCGGTACTCGACCTTGTCCACACCGGCACAGCCGACATCGTTGGCGGTGAGTCCGAGCGTGGCCGAGTCGATATAGGTATTCTGCTGGTCGGGATCGGCCTGGCCCTGGATCTGGTGCGAGACCGTCGGTGCCTGGGTGTCCTTGCACTGGTCGGCCTCGGGCGTGAACTCGACCTTGATCAACTGCATCTTCATTTCGGGGTTGATCTGGTTGCGGCAGCAGCCGAAGGTCCAGCGCCCCATATAGAGCGCGCCGTCGGGCCCGAACCTGCTCGGGATCACGAAGCTGTTGTTCGGCGTGCCGAAGTGGTTGACAGGCAGCCAGTCGTTGACCCGGAGCATCTGGTTGTCGTCCTCCCGCAGGCGGACCTCCTTCCAGAACCCGTTGTCGGTGCCACGGTTAGTGATCAGCCACGAGCCGTCGTAGTAGGGCGGGAAGGCGCCGGGACCGTGGCTGTCCTTGTACCGGTAGACCGGGCCGGTGACCGGCTGCATCCCCCCGGCACCCAGGTCGCCGAAGGCCTTCGGATCCTGACCGCCGGGGTTGCCGGGGTACTTGCGCCAGATCGTCGCTGGTTTCGCGGGACCTGGGATCTCATCGGCGCCTTCGAATGTGGGTTGCGAATTTCTACCGCCCGGCGGCGCCCAGTTCAGGTCGGCCGGGAGCTTGTCGAGCGAGCAGTCGTACTGCTGATCGGTTGAGGAGTTGGCCTCGTAGTTCCAGCGCCAGGTGGTGTTGATCTTCGAGTTATCGCCGACGCAGAACGGCCAGCCGTAGAAGCCGGGTCCGTCGACCTTGTTCCACTCGCAGACGCCGGCCGGGGCGCGGTTGGGCTGGTCCACCGAGTTGTCGTGGCAGAACTCGCCGACGACGACCGAACCCGGGTTCGCGGGGTCGGTGTGCACCGTGAACGGCTGCCGGAAGCCCATGCCGTAGATCTCCGGTCGGGTGTTCGGGGTCCCCGGCGCGAACATGTTGCCCTTCGGGACCGTGTAGGTCTTGTCCAGGCCGGGATCGGGTGCGCGCCCTGGGGTCTGCGGCGGACCCTCGCGCGGTTTGATGCGCAGGATCTTGCCGCGCAGGTCGGCGGTGTTGGCCGCCGTCTTGCGCGCGTCCCAGCGCTCCGAGGCGCGATGGTCCATCGGCGCGTAGCGGTTGTGGCCGGGCGCGTTCGGGGAAACGTCGTCGCCGACGCCGACGTAGAGGTTGCCTTCGGAGTCGAACACCAGGCTCGCACCGCCGACATGGCCGGGGCCGTTGTCGGTGGGGCCACCTGGGAAACCGGAGGGCTTGCCCGAGATCTTCGCTTTGGGCACGCGCAAGATCTGCCGCTCTTTGTATGGATGTGCCGGGTCCTGGTGCTTCGGCCCGCCTGGTGCGGGCTCGAACGCGGTGCCGGTCTTGTTCAGCGTGAAGCGGCTGATCAGGTTGTAGCCGACCGACTGCTGGTCGCCGGTGGTCGGCCAGTCGCCGGGGTTACGCGGGGAATAGTAGACGTAGATGTCGTGCTTGGACGGCTTCGATAGGTCGAAGCCCGGCTCCAGGCTCATTCCCAGCACGCCGTCCTCGGAGTTGCCGTGGTCGGCGCGGGTCGGGATCGTCGCGACCGTGGTCGAGTTGTTCGGCGGGCCGTTCGGATCGTACATCTTCACGTAGCCCTCGGACTCGTACCCCTGCTTGGAGCCGATCTCGGTCCAGTAGACCTTGCCGTCCGGCGCCACGTCGAGAGCCATCGGGCCGTTCACATTGTCGACCAGGGTCGTACGGGTGAAGTTCGACCACACGGTGCCAGAACAGTCGGTCTTCTTTCCCTCGCCGGCGACCCAGCGCACCCCTCCGACGATCTGCTTGATCAGCGGGTTGTCGCCGCCGTTCTCGGTGTAACGCACGCCGTAGTGGCCCTGCGAGGTCACCCAGGTCCGCCCATCGTTGTAGGGCCGTGGGTTGCCGGTGCCGTCCTTGACGCTGCCGCCGTCGTAGAGCTTGCACCACGTTGTGGGGTGGTCCTGGCCCATTGAGTGGGTGCCGGTGTTGTAGGTGCGCTCGTCGAAGGTCGCGAGCACGTGGTGGTCACCCCGGACGTTGCGGGCGAAGTTGTAGTGCTCGTCGGCGATCTTGTAGGTGTCGGGCAGGTCTTTGGTAGAGAGGTGGTTGCGGTCGGCGACCTGGACGGTCGCAGCGTTGCCGGTCGAAGACCCACTCGAGTGGCCGAGCATCGTCGTGCCGACGACGCTGTCCGGCCCGCCGTCCCACCAGTCCCACGCGGACACGCCGGCGGCGGCGTCAGTCATGTTGTGCACGGCCGCGATCCCGCCGCCGTGCTGGGTGAAGCGGATCAACGCCTCGCGCTGGTGATGGTCGAGGAGCGGTCCGGACCGCCCACCGCCGGCCCACGACCACGACGCGTTCAGGAGCACGATCGCGTCGTATCGGGCCAGGTTCTCGTCAGTGAAGATCCGGGGATTCTTGTCCGGGTGGTTGCAGTTGTTCGGGCCGCCACCGTTGTTATCGCAGTCCTCCCAGTCGACCTCATAGCCTGCGTCCTTGAGAGCGGCCTGCAGCACTGGGCGACCGTTGTTGATCGCATCGGTGTGCCGGTACCCGGTCGTACCGGTGTAGATGAGGACCCTCTTGCCCTCAGCCTGGGCAGGAGCCGCAGGGAGGGCGCTCGTCGCCGGGGCAGCAGTTGCCGGATGGATACTAGGAGCCCGTCGGGTGCTCGTCGCTTGGGCAGTGGCCGCCGGGGCGAGCATCTGAGCCCCAAGAGCGGCGACCGCGATCAGCGCGATAACAGAACGCCTCACACTCCGCGCGGGCCGCGCGGCGTTCCGCATGCCACTCACTTCCTCTCCGAATGTGGCAGCGACCAGCCCCGCGATCGGAGCGACATGGTGCGACCGCCTGAAGGTTGAACGTGATCTCCTTTTGATTCGTTGTCAAGAGCTTTCGTCTGGAAATGCGGAACTTTAGACACTCAGAGACGTAAGTTGTGCTGTCTGAAAGGGAAGTAACTTTGATCTAAAACGTTAGTTCTGTCGGGAATGACGTTAGTTGTCTTGAACGAGACGGTTTCAATAGCTAGCGTCCCCATCTATGAGCGGGCAGAGGGTTCACAGGCGGCTTCTCAGCGTTGCTGCGCCCACAGTCGCGATCACCGTCGGGGCGCTGGCTCTGACGGGATGTAGCGGCGATTCCGGCGAGGCGAAGACGCGGGAGCGCGATCTGACCGCGCTTCAATGCCCGATGGTGGAGACGGGACAGCAGAGGGGTGCCAACCAGTACAAGCCCGCGAAGAACGCCTTCAATACGGCGGAGCTGCTCGGGAAGGAACTCACGGAGGCGCGTGAGAAGGCGGCCCGTCACGACTGCGAGATCATCGTTGCGCGCGAGGACGGCAAGAGCCGACCCGTGCCGATGGAGATCGACCCGACGAGGATCTACGTCTACGTCGAGCATGGCGCCGTCCGCTACGTAGAGGGCGTTGGCGGTGGGCTCTAGGGTCGGCGACCCGATGCGACCTCTCACCAGGGCTTCCGTAATCGCCGCCGGTCGACGGTCACGGTGGGTCGTGATCGCGGTGTGGCTTGCGCTCGCGATGCTCGCGGTGCCGCTACAAGCCAGGCTCAGCGAGCGGGCCGCCGACGAGAGCGAGACCTTCCTCGTCCGGGGATCGGAGTCGGCGGAGGCCAAGCAGATCATCAACGAGCGGTTCCGGCGCGGCAACGAGACAGCGGCGGTGATCGCCTACTTCCGCGAGGGTGGGATCACAGCGGACGACGGGCGGCGCGCCGACGCCGACGCCCTCGCGCTGTGCCGGTCCGGCGCGATCCCGAACTTGACGATGGTCGCCACCCCGTACCAGCGCGCGTGCGGCGAGACCGATCCGCTCGACATGAGCCCGGGCGGCTCGCTGCTCACCTCACCCGACAACAGCGTCATCTTGGGCACAGTCCTGATGACCGACGACTCGACGCCCGCCATCGAGCAGGCCGTCGCGGCAATCCGCGAGGTCGTCCCGCCGGCCGCCGGCGACGAGAGCGGATTGAGGGCCTTCGTCACCGGCCGTGCCGGCTTCGAGGCCGATCGAAGTGCTGCGGTTAAAGGGATCAACGAGACCCTCTTGACAGTCACGGTCGTCATGCTGCTGCTCCTGCTGCTCGCGACCTACCGCTCGCCGCTGGTTGCTCTGGTACCGCTGACCGTCGTCGCCCTCGCCTATCTCGTTTCCGCCGGCCTCGCCTACGGCCTCGTCGCCGTTGGCCTCACCGAGGTCAGCGGCCAGACGACCGCGATCCTGATCGTATTGATGTTCGGCGCGGGCACCGACTACTGTCTGCTGATCGTGGCGCGGTTTCGCGACGAGTTGCGCCGGGCGCGGGACGTCGAGGAGGCGATGGTCGCCGCCGCCCAGCGCACCGCCCCGGCGATTTTCTCCGCCGGAGCAATCGTCGTCGGCGCGATGCTGGTCCTCGCCATTGCCGACTTCAACGCCACGCGCGAGATGGGCCCGATCCTCGCCCTCGGTGTTGCGATCATGGTCTGTGCCGGTCTGACGCTCCTGCCCGCAGTGCTCACCGCCCTCGGACGACGGGCGTTCTGGCCCGCGATTCCCCGCCGCGAGCCCGAGTCCGCACGTACAGTCACGTTTTGGGGGCGCGTCGCGGGCCTCGTACACGCGCGCCCTGGAGTGATCGCTGCAGCGGTCACCGCTCTCCTCGCTGCGGGCGCGCTGGCCAACATCGGCGGGCGTCCGGCGCTCGACTTCTCCGAGTCCTTCCGCGAGGCGCCGGACTCGGTCCGCGGCCAACAGGTGATCCGCGACCACTTCATCCCCGGCCGGGCGGCGCCGCTTCGCATCGTCGTAGCCGACGAGGCAAGCGGGAAGGTCCAGAGCGCTCTCACCGAAGGCACGCACACACCCGTCGCCGACATGCACGCGGTGGCCAGGTCGGTCGCGGCGGACGGCGGCTTCCTGGATGCGGAGGCGCAAGGCCAGCGAAGGTCCGCGACGAACTTGCTCATCTTCGATGCAGACCTGCGGATGGATCCGTTCTCAGAGCGGGCCACCGACACCGTCCCAGCGCTACGCGAGATCGCTGACCGCGCGGCCGACGGCCGGACCGTCCTGATCGGCGGGACCGTGGCCGAGAACTACGATGCCCGCCAGGCACTCTGGCGTGACACCAGGCTGATCGTCCCGGTCAGCCTTGCCCTGATCCTCCTCGTCCTCACTTTGCTCCTGCGCGCGGTGGTGATGCCGCTCTACGTGATCGCGACCGTGATCCTCTCCTTCGGCTTCGCCCTCGGCGTCAGTTCCCTCATCTTCACCCACATCCTCGGCCAGCCGGCCTCAGATCCAAGCCTGCCGTTGTACGCATTCATCTTCCTCGTCGCCCTGGGCGTCGACTACAACGTGTTTCTCCTCAGCCGGATCAGCGAGCTGCGTCGACAGCACGAGACACGCCGCGCGGTGACGGAGGCCCTTGAGCGAACCGGCGGCGTGATCACCTCCGCTGGCCTCGTGCTGGCCGCCACCTTCGCGACCTTGATGGCGGTTCCGATGGAGGCGCTGTTTCAGATCGGCTTCGTGGTCACCCTGGGCCTGCTCGCCGACACCTTCCTCGTCCGGGCCCTGCTCGTCCCCGCTATCGCGGTGACGCTCGGCGAGCGAAACTGGTGGCCCTCCAGGCAGACCGCTACCCCCGGCTGATACAGGCCGCGCAACACCTGCTGCACAGGCCAGAACGCCAAGAGGCGACGACCAATACCGACGATCATGCAGCCATCTGTGTGGTGCCCCCAACCGATGCGCGGATATTGGCACGGCACAGGTCCACGGAGGGCCAGGCGGGGACCTCATAGGCATAGGTGCCGGAGCCTCCATGCCCGGGTTCGGCAGGCGAAGCGTGTTCCATGACCGGCTGCGCGAGGCTCTAATGCACGCTTGCCCTATTTCATGATGTCTATCAACGCCAGCGTGCGGCGTGCGTGACCGCCCTCGAAGCATCAGCTGAGGAGTTGCGCGAAAGATATGCGGCCGCGGGCGACCAGCCTGTTGACCGTCTCGGACGCGACTTTGCGAATCTCGGGATCGTCCGCCTTTACGCCTTCGGCGAGCACTGCGGAGATTTCATTGCGAGACGCATCGATGAACCATGGGTCGGTGGGCGCGTCGATGAGCAGAGAAGTGCATGCGACCGCCTCTGCCATGAACTCCTGCCTGAGCCCGGCTAGGCGCTCGGCAACCATGTCACTCGGTTCGGGGCATCCACCAGCAGTAAGCAGCGCGCGCAGCTTCATCAAGGCCCAGCTAGCCGGGAAGTTCTCTGAGGATATCCACGACCCGAAGCCGGCGAGCTCCTGAACCTGCGTGCGCCCAGCGTCCAGCTCGTCCGCGCGCCAATCCCATAGCGCTTGGAGTCGTTCGACGATCGCGGGTGCTGGGCCTGCGGTGTTGGACAGCATCTGCCCACAGATCTCCAGCATGCGGGCTCGATACTCTACGGGCACATCCTCAGCGAACAGTGCGATTATGGTGTCGCTTTTCAGCCCGATCAGGCCCAGCCCGTAGAGTGTCGCGAGATGGTCGAGCAGCATGGCTACGGCTTCGCTCGCGGCGCGATTTGCATGGTCCTCAGCATCTGCGGCTCGGCCGGTCAGGTCCACAACGGCTTTACCGTACTGCTCGGCCAGGAGCCGAAATGTGTGCTCAGACGGGCGGTTACACCGCAAGAACGACTGCCACGCGACAGAACCCAGGTCGGCATCGTCCCCATCGCTGAAGATCATCGCGCGGTGTGCGTGCGTCCACTCCCCAAGAAGCGTGGCGAGTACGCCGAAGTACATGCCGTAGACACTGCGCACTGCGTGGCTGTCATCCACGGCGGGGTCCAGGTGGGCGTTGAGCAGAGCTACGACGTCCTCGACAGATGCCGTCGGCGCTGCTGTGGCGTCGTGGTCGCCAGATATCCACTGGAGGAATTGCATCGCGGCGACGAGGGCCAGCGCTCGCGTGGTCTTGAGAGTTTCGGCGACAGGATCGTCGCCGTCGAGGACTATTTGTTGCCCCGGCCGTGACCGTGGGTCCTCAGCAAGTTCCCGGATGAGTGCGAGGACCCGCTCGGCGAAGGTTGTGTGGATCCACTGCCGCTGCATCGCGGCGGTCAGTAGCTCGGCGATGTTCCGGCAGCAGTCGTGCCAGGTCAGCCCGTAGAGGTCGCTCTGCGGCTGCTGGTCGTCTTGCGAGCGCGATGTATCGATCACCGCTTGGGCGAAGTCCAGCACGTCATCCCACCCGAACGGCTCTGCCCCCGTCGACCAGGTGTCGTCATCATCTGGTGCGTCGTCGCCCGGCGGGTTCGGCCGATCAGCGGAGAGCACTCGGGTGAGCGCCACCAGCACGGCCGCGCCGTAGTCCGGCGCCAGATCGATGAATCGTGGCGAGAGTGCTGCAAATCGTGCGGGATTGGCGGCCACCGCCTCCTCGAGCTGGTTGCGTAGGCCCTCGACCGTGGGCGTCCGCCATCCACCCGGTGCTTGCCACGTGCGCAGGAAGCTGAGCAGTTCGTCGTCCGACAGTTCGGCGATCCCTGCGGCGTCGATTGGGGAGTGCGTGCCGGGCCACTCGGCGAACTCAAACGGGTCGTCGTCCTGTGTCGGCTGGCCGTGCCGCTTCACCAGGGTCTCGTACGGTTCGCGCAGCTCGTCGGGTAGCTCGTCACCGAACCTGGCCAGCTGGCCGAGCTTCCATCGCTCGACGTCGTCAGCGGATGCCTCCCATTGCGGGCCCGCTTCGATGAATCCGGCGATAGTGACCTTGTCTTCGGGTTTGAGGAGTCTGTAGCCGGCGCGCAGCAGCTGTGTGTACTCGTGGGCGACCTCTGAGCTGCGGAACAGTTCGGCGGACGTCAACCTCGCTGACACGAGCTCAAGGTCCGGAAAGCGAGTCAGAACGTGAAGGCTGAGGCGCGTGAACACGATCGGCTCGTAGCCGTCCAGAACCTCGACGACTGCGGCGGCGTTCACCGAGCCCGCAACCGCGGTCGCCGCATCGCGAAGCGCGGACAAGACTTTGTCGCGGCTGTCACGGTACCTGTCGCGCTCGATCACAGGCCGCCACATCGACGAGTACGCCAGCGTGACATCGTTGTCAGGGTCTTCATCGGCCGCACAGAGCAGGTCGGCTAGGACTACGATGATCGGCATCCCCAGATCGATGTAGACAGGCGCGCTGAGGGCGACGGGGATGAACCGGCGCCGAGCCGCGCCTCGGTTAGGAACCGGCATCAGCGCCTGCACGATCGTCAGTGCAGCGTGCTGCTCGCCCTCAGCTGCAAGTCGTACCACCACCTCACTTGCCTTCGACGGCAGCGCCCACTGCGCGAAGGACGCGAGGAACTGGGTGAGCTTTGCGGCGAGCCGGGCGGCGTGCTTTGGAGAAACCACGAGGGCGACATCGGCGGCCGACTCGCCCGCCTGAGGATTGTCGGTGTCGAGCTCCGAGAAGAGGGTGATGACCTCGGCTGCGTACTTCGGCTCAGCCGCCATGCGCACAAGGTAGGGTCCTGCCGGCCAAGGCACGTAGGTCACCATGCCGGCGTCATCTGGCCGCAGGTTTGCAGGGTTGCGGAAGAAGCCGCCCCTACGCAGGAGGGGGAACCAGCCTGGACCCGCGGCGGCATAGAAACGCTCCATCGCGACCATGCTCTGCGGCACTTGGTTCTTCAGCCTGGCGAGATCGTCCTTTGTCGGACACGTGAGCGCAGCCAGGGCATCGATCAACGGTAGCGCCGTAAGGAACGACGCCTCAAACCGCCTCGCGACTTCGTGCAGCACGTAGTCGAATTGATTCCAGCTGCGCAGAAACCTGTCGTCGAGCGTTCGCGGTTCGCGCAGCGGACCGCGGTGGGCGCGACCGTGCCATTCCAGCGAGACCCAGACTCTACACACCTCGTTCTCGGTCGGCACGCCCAGAAAATCGCATATCTCGGCGATGACATGCCTTCGCGGTGCGTCGCGCGATCCTTCTTCACGCAGGGAGTCCAAGTGCTCCTGTCGCTTCGTCGGGAGCATTGCCGTGAGCAGCTCCCGCAACCCGGAGTCGATCTCCCTAGCCAGATGACTCAGCAGATGCGATGCCGTAGCCAAACGCGGCTGCTGAGTAAGGATGACACACGCGTCGGCATAGGCGTCCGCGAGCATTCCGCCCATCAGCCGCAAGAGGCGTTCGACCTCCAGCTGCCGCCGATCGAGTTGGCGACTCGCAGCCGAGAGGGGCGGCTCAGGCATCGCCGAACGTGTCATCGTGGTAAACGTCCCTCACCCTCATACGGGCCGGCAGCGCTTGGACCCGCTCCGAGACGGCCCGGTGCCGACTGCGTGTTCTCGGACACGGTCTGAGCCTTCCAGTACGGCGTGGTGAGCACAACAAACTTTCTCGGGCGGGTAAGACCAGGTGGAAAGGAGTCGCCGTCATGCTTTGGCCGCGTATCCCCGCCCGGGACGCCGCCCACGCTAGTGGGCACCACGAACACGAGTTACGGAGCAATGATCTACCCTCGTAGCTCGCGCGGCGCTTGCTCCACTCGCTGTCCGTCCATGCGCAACGCCTGGCGATTGATCTCGGCGTCGCGGCCCCGTGGGCCACAGTGGCCGGTTGGCGCGTCCGCATCTGAACTCTGGCTTCTCCTCGGAGCGCTTCGTCTGCAGATGGCTATGGGACGAAGGTTCCTCCACCGACAAGGGAGACCCCGGTGTGACTGGATCACGCTTTGCCTGCCGCCGCCGTCGTCGCTGGTGGGATCGCACTGGCCTCTTCTTACCTGTGGATCTCTAGCCTGCCGCTGGTGGCGGCAGGTTCGCTGGTCGCCGCGTTCGGTCTCGGGAGGTTGGTCGGCCCGCGCCCCCGGAGCGCTTAGCGCGAGCACGAACCGGTGATCCGCCACTTGTGGGAGGTCGCTTGGCGCCTGCCCGCCGACCGCACGTTCGCCGACCCCGTTACCGGGCACCGGATCATGGTCGAGCGATTCCGCGGCTACCTCACACTCACGGTCGGCGAAGCCGTCCATCCCGAAGACCCCGATGCTGACCGGGAGGCAACGTTGATCCGGTACATGCTCGGCTTCGGGTGGCGGCCGATCCCGCCACCCCTGTTTCGGCATGTCACCCCGATCCACGACACCTTCACACCGAAGTTGTCATGGCGGCAGGCCCGTCAAGCGCTACGGCTGGCTGAGCAGACGGGTGCCGCCAACAGCACCCATGCCGAGCTCATGGAACTACGTACCCAGCTCGACCGGGCCATCGCGGCCGCAGACGACGACCCGTACTGGGTGCGCACGACCCACCTACAACGCGGCGAGGCAATGTGATGCGCCCAGTGGGACTTGCGCCGCGCCCGACCTCCAGGCAAATACTTCATCTGCGACACCGCATATCAAGATCTCCTAAGCAAACGTCGAATGGCTCAAGGCACAGATGCGACTCGTCAAGCGAGCCACACAGATGGCTGCATGATCTCCCCGCCTACTGCTAGGTCGTCGCCTCGCGATCAGCTGTCGCTATGGTGCTGCATAATGTGCGTGTTCCATGCCATTTGCGAACCTAGGGCATGGGAGTGTCGATTGGTGGGGGGATTTGAACCGACCGCACACGTTCCCGATTCGTTGCGCGTGTGCGAACACCGTAGTCCTGTGGTCCGTCTACGCGGCCCGCCGCCAAGCTTTGCCGGGAGGTGGTTGCTCCTCAGCGTTTAACGCGATTGCGTATTGCCAGAGCGGCCAGGCCGACGAAGAGAGGCCCGGCGATCCGCAACATGACCCTGAACACCTGGCCCCAGCGGGTGATACTCTCCGGGAGCGCGGCGGTTTTGACGTCTACTGAGAACGCGGCTCTCAGGCTGTAAAGCAAGGTGTCGAGATAGGCCGGATGATGCTGGCCGGGGAATCCGGCAAACTGCATACCGAATGCTAGCAGAGCGATGACGAAAGCCAGCGAAGTGAGGGCACGGGACGCTCGAAGCCCATATCCAGACACTACCCAGTACAGTGTCAACAGAAGACGTTCCACCGGCGACGTGGAGGCATTGCGGCGCATTTCCATCTCGCCGTAATAAAAATCGGCGGCGCCAGGCTCGTTCTTGGCGTCTTCTAGGGCTTTGCGCAGTTGTCGGTACAGCACCTCGAGTCTGGCTGGCCCGACCGCCTCTACCGTCCCCGGAGCGGGGGTCCAGCCGTCGGAGCTGTGACCATCTTGTGCGCGCCAGTGGTGTTCCTCTGCAAGTACTTGGCGGCGGCTGCGTGGGGCTGTGGCGAACGTACATCGGCCGTCTAGGCGCAACTGGTCGGCACGATGCATCCCAGTAAACCTGCACTGGCTCAGGTCCACGTCTGTCAGTACCAAAGACTCGGCGTCGACCCCACGCAGTGACACGACCGCCACTGCGGGAACCAGTCCAGTTGCCGGGTCAAGGAGCCTAACCTCATCTACGCCAGGGATGGGGTGCTGCAACCCGTGGACGGTCACCGGCTCACTGAACACCGCTCCGGTCAAGTCAACCCGTGCGGCCCGCAGCCGGAGACTGACTCGCCCTCTGGCGCGCATTTCTTCAACAGTGACGATCCGAGCGGCCGCGTCGAGCCACATATCCGCCTCAACGATCGTATTATCGAAATGCAGCGAGTCAGCGCAGCAGATGAGCTGCAAAATACCCGCGAACGTTGCCCTGCTGAAGCGTGCGTCCTCGTAGAAGTATGCCCCTCTGAAGTCAGCCCGCCCGGAGAACGTCGCGTTCGCAAAGTCGGCGAGCTGCGCGAATGTCGTCTCGGAGAAGCGGGCGGTCTGTGTAAACTTCGCCGCACCGAACACGGCGTCCCCGGCGATCGTCGACTGCGCGAACTCGGCATCCCTGAGGAACGTCGTCCCAAGGAAGATTGCACGCTCAGAAAAAGTTACCTCGGGGAAGGCTGTGCGCTCGGAAAACGTCGCTTCGGTAAAGTTGGCTTCGCTAGAAAATGTTGCTTCTGCAAACGTGCTGAAGGCGGAGAACGTGACACTAGTAAAGACAGCCTCTTCGGAGAAGATCGTCCTTCCAAAGCCGGTTCGGCCGGAAAAAGTCGCCCTCGAGAATTCGGCACGTTTGGAGAACCGTGCATCGTGGAAGCTGGCGTGATGAGAGAATGTTGCAGTAGTAAAGCTAGCGGCTTTGAAAAACACGGCTAGGATGAAGTCGGCGTTCCCGAGGAATTTAACTTCATCGAAGTCGACGTATCCGGAGAACCTTGTCCGGTCGAAGTCGGCGGACTTGGAAAACGTCACCTGGGCGAAGTCGGCGTATCCGGAGAACTTAGCTCCACGAAAGTTGGCGCGTCCGGAGAAGGTCGCTCCACTGAAGTTGGCGCGTCTAGAGAACGTTGCCTCGGAAAAGTCGCCTGTTCCGATCCGCACAATGCCCTGGTCGTCGCGCAACACGTTCAGCAGCTCAGTGAGTAGTTCGCCAGTGAATACCACACCCCGTACGTGGACGTCCGAACCCGGTTCCAGCGTGGTCAGATAGGTGGTGCGCTCGTCGGGCGTGAGGTGCACCAGGCAGCGATGATGCGCCACTACCTCGGCCCCGCACGGCGTTTCAGGGTCGGCAGGGTCTGATGCCCCGCAGTCGCCGACGGTCGGTAGGGGTGCCATGGGTGGTTTCTACGTCATGCGTCCCCAATCTGTCTGGAAGATCACGACATGAGGTCCGACTGCGGTGTGGGCGAGGGTGCTGCGGACGGCATAGCACAAGCAACGAGTCGTTCACGGTCTGCAGATCGTTTGACGACGTTCCGCTTCGGGCGGGCACCTTGGGCAGGTCCCCGACCGAGACGCGCCTCCGCCTCCGCATGACGGGGGTCGACACGATGGCACCAGCCGCATGATGACGGCTAGGGTTGCAGCTCAGCGGGACATTCGTCGACAGATGTGCTGGTTACTGAGTCAGCGTGTTGAGACGTCAGCGGGGTTGTCCAAACCTGGCAATACGCTGAACGGCCTGGGAGAACTCGCCATGACCGAAGCTCCGATTGACGCCGGCGGCGACGATGCCGACCGGGAGGTTGTCGAGCATGAGCGGGCCGAGCTACGGGAGTTCATCAAGGGGCTGAGCCCGCATGATATCAAGTCGGGCGGCTGGTTCATCAAGCTCAGCGCTCAGGCCCTGAGCTCCTACACCGACAAGGTCGACTGGCAGTACTTCCAGGAGCGGTATGAGGGCGTACCCGCGGATGCCATCGTCGATCAGCGGATCAAGATGGCGGCTCGGTACGCCGCGCTCGAAGGTGGGCTCTCTTCCGGGGCCTACTCGGCGGCCGTCGTCGCCACCCTCGGGAGCCGTGGTGGTGCCTCGCCGGCGACTGTCCCGGCCGCTGGCGCGACCATGATGGTTGATGTCGCGTTCATCACCCGGCTCCAGCTCCGCCTGGCCTACGACGTCTCAGTGCTCTATCGGGTCCCGCTCGACCCGTCCGACCCCGATGACATGTGGAAGCTCATTCGAGTGGCCTTCACGATCAAGAGCGGGGGAATGGTCGGGGCAGGTATGGGCAAGGGGGTCCCGTTCATAGTGCGGCGGGTGATCAAGCGCTTCTACTCTAGAGAGGTACTGACCGCCGCGAAGGGGCTCCCCTTCGTCGGGAAGTTTCTCCTGCAGCGCAACGTCATCAAGATTGGTATCCCTGTCGTCGGCGTTCCCCTTGCGGTGGTGTTGAACCGCTATACGACGCTGCTCGCGGGGCGGCACGCGCAAGCCGTCTTCCGGAACGAGGCGCGGGTGATCGAACTCGCCGAAGGTCTGAGCAAGCGGAGTCAGCACCCGCAGTTGATGCTGTGGGTCGCGTGGCTCGTCATTATGGCGGACCATAAGATTGTCGACGATGAGGCGCTGTTGATTCGACACCTGGTGAGGCTGGTCCGGGATCAGCATCAGGTGGTCGATAGACAGCTCGCTCACCTTGTTGATATCGACCCCGCCGAGGTGTGGCGACGCCTAGACGCCGAGCCAGGAGATCTGAGCGACATCCTCGACGTGGCCAACCGGGTGGCCACTGTGGACGGCGCCGTCAACGCGCTCGAGAGAGCCGTCATCTCCGAGCTTCGAGATCGCTGCCGCCGAGTCTGACGCCGTCATGCGCTACCTCCCACATGGCGAAGATCCGACGCGTGAGTTGTGGCCTACTGGCAGGCTCGCGACTTGATTCGGAGGTTCGCGCATGTGCAACGACCCGAGCAGATAGGCCCTCAGGCGGCCGTCTACGGCTTCCCAAGTACACGAGGACAGCCGCGACTGCCGCGGCGATGGCGGTGCCCGGTACGGAATGGGACGCGATGTAGGCGGCTGGCACACCGCCGAGCGCGCTGCTGGCCACGATCACCAGTCTTGTCGGGTCGTCCCCTCGACCGGTCGACCTCTCCGTCCCCACCATCGGGTTGTCCAGCTCCGGTGCCGACCCCGGGACCGGATTCGTGTGCTCGGGCATGTGCGCCTCCCCAATCCGACGGCTGTCAGCATGTAAGTGCGGGTGGGGCTGGTCACCGTGCAATCACTGCCCACCGTCACGGTCGCCGGCGCGAGGGCGAGCCTGTTAGGCAGGAGCCATGTCGTGGTACCAGGGAGGCGTCCTGTACCACGGGGCCGACCGGATGCCTTGGGCGTCGCGGAACAGCCAGCGTGCCCGCTCGTAGTACAAGGGATCGCGGTCGAGCAGGTCCATCGATGAGTTACAGCCTCCGCAGAGCACTCCGCGAACTCGCTGGTGCTCGTGATCGTGGTCGATGTGCAGGTTGTTTCTCTTCGGCGGCATCGTCCGTGGCAGTTTGCAGATCTGGCAGCAGTCGCCAGCGGCAACGTACATGCCAGCCACGTCGGCGGCCGTGACCTGCACCCCCTGGCTGCGCTGGTTTTCAGCAACCCGGTGGATGCGGCGGTCCACGAGGTCTGGGCGGGGCCCGAACTCCAGCGGGTTGTCGCGGTATTCCTTGAGTGCTTTGAGCCTGCGGACGGATCCGTGGCGGGTGCCGCGTGCGATACGCCCCAACGGGCCAGCGCAGCCGCCCGGGCCGCTGATGTTTCCTGGTGCCAAGATTGAGCAGACGAGGCCAAGAGCGGCCGGGTCGTCTGCGTGACGGAAGAATCCGAGGACCCGGCCGCCCTCGTCGGGGAGGTAGTCGTACTCCTGAAGGCAGATCAAGCAGCGCCAGCCGCCGAGTTGCTCGACCTCCTCCTTGCTCGGGGTGTTCCTCCGGTCGGCGTGGATCTTGGTTCCGGGGAAGGTGTTAAGTGCTCGGCGCTGCGACATGCAGGCCGAGCACAGCCCGATCGTTCCGATGCGAGAGTAAGGGTCGCGGTTGCAGCCACCGGGGCACTGGTTCTCTGGGGTGCAGCCGCACGTGCGGCAGGGCGTGAACTCGTAGATGGGATGCCGTCCCAGCGGGTATCTCATGGCATCGAATGGTATGGATGGGGTCGGATATTTCTGGCTCTTCACGGCGCAGCGTAA
>NZ_JABVEC010000035.1 GCF_014323705.1 Actinomadura alba | reverse complement strand
CGCCGACCCCGCGCCATCCGGATCGGAGCGGCGTGATCAGGGCGACCTCAGTCCGGGCGGCTCATCTGCCGGCGAGTGATCCCGAACACGGTCACCATGCACAGCGAGGCGGCGAGCGCCTGCGCGGTCGTCGCGACGATGCCGAGATGCACGGCGAAGCGGGCCTCCGCGACCGTCTGGGTGTCGACCCGCGGAAAGACCCACATCAGGCAGAGGGCCGTGAGCAGAGCCGACCACCAGGCCGTGACGACCGCGGCGATCGCATGCCGCTCGGCGAGCCGGAACCGGCCGCTTCGCACCCACACGTCATAGACCAGCCGCGGCGGCAGCCACAGGTTCACCACCGGGCAGAACCAGCCGGCGATCACCCACACCCGCCGGTAACGCCGTGGCTCCGCGGCCCTGCGGTAGGCCAGCCACAGCCACGGCAGGTACAGCGCACCGGTCACCATCGCCAGCGTCATCGAGGTCGCGAGGACATCGGAGTACGGCGAGAGCATCCGCCCGATCGCGCCCGCGTCGTAGGAGTCGGCGGTGGCGCCGCCGAGGGTCCCGACGATCCGGGTCAGGCTGACGCCGGAACCCAGCGCGATGAAGGCGTTGAAGCCGAGCAGCATGAAGACCGCGACGCCGAGTGCCCGATAGTCACGGCGGCGCGCCAATGCGCCGCAGGCCGGGCACCGGTCGACCTGGGTGGGGATGATGTCGCCGCACAGCGCGCACTGCATGGCGCACCTCCGGAGGATCGCGACCAGGTCCTTCCCGGATACTACGTAGCTTTTACCGTGACCGAGAGGTCACAAGAGTGACTCCCGGATGGCGATGGCCAGCACCACCGACAGCGATGCCCACGCGGCCAGGCGCACGAGGCCCGCGCCCTCGGGATCGATCAGCCGCTGCGGGCGCGCTCCGGTGACCGCCACCAGCGCCCACCAGCCCGCGGTGGCCGCGATCGTGATCTGCAGCAGCCCGTACCCGATCAGCATGCTGCACAGCACGAACCCGCCGAGCGTGAGCGAGTGGGCGAACATCGACGCGCGCCGCGCCTGGCCGGTCAGCCCTCGCCAGAGACCGGCGGCGACCACCGCCCAGCCGCCCAGCGCTCCGCACCACAGCGCGGCGAGGGGCGCCGGCCCGAGAAACGCCGCGAGAAACGCCGCGAGGAACGATCGCACCGAAGCGGCTCACCGCGCTCCGGCGCGGGTGGCCGCTGCGGGGACTGTCACGGGGCGATTGTGCCAGTCCCGTGCTCAGCTCCAGCTGTAGCGACGCTCTGGGCGCCCCGAGCTGCCGTAACGCAGCCGTACCTCGGCCCTGCCGGTGACCACGAAATGCTCGAGGTAGCGGCGGGCGCTGACTCTGGCGAGCCCGGTGAGCGTGGCGCACTCGGTCGCAGACAGGTCTCCGGCGGCCTGCCGCAGTGCCTGCTCGACCAGCCGGGCGGTCTCGGCCGCCAGCCCCTTGGGCAGCTCGGACCGGGTGGAGCGGCCCGGGCGCACGGCACCGAAGACGCGGTCCACATCGCTCTGGGCCACCGTCGCCTGGGCCGCTGCGGACAACCGCCGATGGGCCTGGGCATAGCGTTCCAGCCGGTCGCGCAGGGCGTCGAAGGTGAACGGCTTGATGAGATAGTGCACCACGCCCGCCCGCATGGCCGTACGGATCGTGTCGACGTCCTGGGCGGCGGTCACCGCCAGCGCGTCCACTCCCGGGTACCGGCCCTCGCGCAGCCGGCGCAGCACCTCGAGACCGCTCATGTCCGGGAGGTAGACGTCGAGGAGCACCAGATCGGGCTCGAGCGACCGCACGGCGGCGAGGGCCTCGGAGCCGCTGTGCGCCTGGCCCACCACGGTGAATCCGGGCAGGCGCTCCACCATGCCCTGGTTGACGCGGGCCACCATGAAGTCGTCGTCGACGACGAGCACCCTGATCGCGCTGCCCGCCGGCGCATCGGACCCGCCCGGCCCGCTCATCGCCGCCCTCCGTTCATCCCCGCACCGCTCACCGGCCGCGCCGCCGGCTCGTCCCATCCGGTCCGGCGCCCGGCCTGGTCCGCCTCGCGCCGGGCCGGTGGGCGCTCCCGCACCGGCAGCCGGGCCGTGAACACCGCACCGCCGTCGTTGTGCACGGTGATCGAGCCGCCGCGCCGCGTGCAGATCATCCGCGCGATCGCCAACCCGAGGCCGCGCTCGTCTCCCCGCTTGGTGCTGAAGCCCTGGGCGAAAACCGCCTCGGCGGGTTCGGCCGCCACGCCGGGGCCGCTGTCACGGACACCGATCACCACGCTCGCGTCGTCGTCCCCGCCGGTGTCGCGGACCTCGAGCGTGATCCGGCCGCCCGGCGCGGCTCCGAGCGCGTCGAGGGCGTTGTCGATGAGATTGCCGGCGACCGTGACGAGATCGGCGGAGAGCTGTTCGTCCAAGCGGCCGAGGACGGACCCTTCCACGAGCGAGAACGCGACCCCGCGCTCGGCGGCCAGCGACGCCTTGGCGATCAGCAGTGCGGCCAGCGAGGGATCGGCGAGCCGGTCGGTGATCTGTGCGCTGAGCCGCTCGTGGGCCTGGCTGGTCCCGGTGACGAATCGCGCCACCTCGTCGTACTCTCCCAGCTCCAGCAGCCCCGAGATGGTGTGCATGCGGTTGGTGAACTCGTGCGCCTGCGCCCGGAGCGCGTCGCTGGTGTGCCGGGTGACGTCGAGTTCGCGGCGCAGCGCGACCAACTCGGTACGGTCCCGCAGCGTGATGACCCAGCCGAGGTGCCGGCCGCGCGACGACACGGGCATCCGGTTGAGGGTGAGGACCCGGTCGGCGAAGACGACGATCCGGTCCTCGCCCGGCTCGGTCAGCAGCTCGCGGAGCCGCCCCTCCAGGGGGTGCCCCACACAGTCGGCCGGCAGCCCGAGCAGCCGCACCGCCTCGTCGTTGGCCAGTGTCACCCGGTCGGTCAGGTCGACCGAGAGCACGCCCTCCTTGATCCCGTGCAGGACGGCCTCGCGCTGCTCGACCAGCCCGGCGATCTCCTGTGGTTCCATGCCGAAGGTCTGCCGCTTGATCCGCCGGGCCAGCAGGAACGATCCGGCCAGCCCGATCAGGCCGGCGATGCCGAGATAGATCAGCGCGTACGGGGTGGCCGCCCGCAACCGCTCCCACCACGTCGGATAGGTGCGGCCCGTCACCACCACGCCGACCAGGGTGTGCCGGTCGCCGATCACCGGGACATGGGCGATCAGGTCATGGCCGCGCACGCCCACCCAGGAGCGTTCGGGCGCGCCGCCCAGCGGCAGTGGGCGGCCGATCTGCGCGGGGTCGGGTGAGGCGATCACCCGCCGGTCGACGCCCACGATGGTGACGTACGACGCGCCGGACACCCCCCGTACGCCCTCGGCGATGGCGGCCACCGAGTCGCGGAAGTCGCGTTCCAGGCCGACGCGCAGCGCCGGGGTGGCCGCCGCCGTCTCGGCCACCGAGAGCAGCCGGCGTCCCTCGTTGCCACGGAACTGCTGATCGGCCTGGGCCAGCGAGAGCGCCGCCACGGCCGCGAGCACGACGACGATGATCGTGAGCTGAAGGGCGAGGAACCGCCCGGCAAGCGACAGTCGCACGTTCACCTCCTGGTTCGTCGCATAACGTGTGGCGGACAGTATGCGGCACGAGGTTCCCGCTCGGCCGTGAACACTACGACCACAACAGGCGTAGCGACCATAACGAGACTCCTGACCACAAGCGTGACGTGTATCTCAGAGTGCATCACTATCGCCGCAACACGAAACGCCGTGATAACACGGCCGAAACGTTTCGAGGTAGGAACATGCGAGGACTGAGAACGTTCGCGGCCACGGCCGTGGCCGTGGCACTCACGGTGACCGGCTGCGCGGGCTCGGGAAGCGACACGGCGGGCAAGCCGGTCACCGGGCTGCGGGTCATGGTGCCCAACACTCCCGGCGGCGGATACGACGTGACCGCCCGTACGGCGGCCAAGGCGGCCGAGGACGCCAAACTGGCCCGCAACATCGAGGTGTTCAACCTGCCCGGGGCCGGCGGCACGGTCGGCCTTGCCCGGCTCGTCAACGAGAAGGGCAACGGCAAGCTCGCGATGAGCATGGGCCTGGGTGTGGTCGGCAGCGTCTACACCAACAAGTCCAAGGCGACGCTGCAGCAGACCACCCCCGTGGCCCGGCTGCTCCAGGAGCCCGACATCATCGTCGTGCCGAAGGACTCGCGGTACAAGACCATCGGAGACCTGGTCAAGGCGTGGAAGGCCGACCCCGGCAAGCTCCCGGTCGGCGGGGGCTCCTCGCCGGGAGGCCCCGACCACCTGGCGCCCATGCTCACCGCGAAGGCCGCCGGGCTGGTCCCCAAGGACGTCAACTACGTGCCGTACGACGGCGGCGGTGAGCTGCTCGCCGCGATCCTGGGCAAGCAGGTCGCGTTCGGCGTCTCCGGCGTCGGCGAGTACGCCGACCAGGTCAAGGCCGGTCAGCTGCGGGTGCTCGCGGTGACCAGTGCCCAGCGGGTGCCCGGCGTCGACGCGCCCACGCTGAAGGAGTCGGGCATCGACGTCGAGTTCGTGAACTGGCGCGGCATCGTCGCCCCGCCCGGGCTCGACGCCAAGGAGATCGAGACGCTGCGTACCCTGGTGCGCAAGCTCCGTGAGTCCCAGCAGTGGAAGGACGCACTGGCCCGCAACGGCTGGACCGACGCCTACCTCGAAGGCGACCAGTTCGGTGCCTTCGTGCAGCAGGAGAACACACGGGTCGGCTCCGTCCTCAAGGACCTGGGGCTGGCATGATCGCGAGGCTTCGCGGCCACTCCGAGTACGGGGTGGCCGCGTTCCTCCTCGCCGTCGGCGTGCTCGTCCTCGTCGACACCGCTCGGATCTCGACCGACTTCACCCAGCGCGGTCCAGTCGGGCCCAAGGCCGTGCCCGCCGTCGTCGGCGTACTGCTGATCGTCGTTGCGGTGCTGCTCGCGGTCGACGTCATGCGCGGCGGCCGGGGCGAGGCCGAGGAGGGCGAGGACGTCGACCTGTCGCACCCGAGCGACTGGCGCACGATCGCCCTGCTGGCCGGGGCGTTCCTGGCCAACGTGGCGCTGATCGACCGCGCCGGGTGGCCGATCTCCGGGGCGGTGCTCTTCTGGGGCGGGACGTACGCTCTCGGCAGCCGGCGCTTCGTGCGCGACGCGCTGATCGCACTGGCCCTGTCGTTCGGCACCTATCTGCTCTTCGCGCGCGGCCTCGGCATCGGCCTGCCGGCGGGACTTCTCGAGGGGGTGCTCTGATCGGATGGACGCCTTCGGCAGTCTTCTCGACGGGTTCGCGACGGCGCTGACCCCCATCAACCTGCTCTACGCGCTGATCGGTGTAGCGCTCGGCACCGCGATCGGGGTTCTGCCCGGCATCGGCCCGGCGATGGCGGTGGCGCTGCTGCTGCCGGTCACCTTCGGGCTCGACCCCACGGCCGCGTTCATCATGTTCGCCGGCATCTACTACGGCGGCATGTACGGCGGCTCGACCACGGCGATCCTGATCAACACGCCGGGGGAGAGCGCCTCTGTGATAACGGCGCTGGAGGGCAATGCCATGGCCAAGCGGGGCAGGGCCGCCCAGGCCCTGGCCACCTCGGCCATCGGCTCCTTCGTCGCCGGGACGATCGCGACCGCGCTTCTGGTGATGTGCGCGCCGCTCGTGGTCAAGCTGGCGCTGAAGCTCGGCGCGGCGGACTACTTCGCGATCATGGTGCTGGCGTTCATTGCGGCGACGTCCGTGCTCGGTAAGTCACGGGTGCGGGGCTACGCGGCGCTGGCGATCGGCCTCACGATCGGCCTGGTGGGGCTGGACCCGCAGACCGGACAGCAGCGGCTGACCTTCGGCCTCCCGCAGCTCTCCGATGGGATCGACGTCGTCATCGTCGCGGTCGGGCTCTTCGCCGTCGGCGAGGCGCTGTGGGTTGCCGCGCACCTGCGCCGCCGGTCCGCCGAGGTGATCCCGGTCGGCCGGCCCTGGATGGGTCGGGAGGACTGGGCCAGGTCATGGAAGCCGTGGCTGCGCGGCACCGCCCTGGGGTTCCCGTTCGGAGCCCTGCCCGCCGGCGGGGCGGAGGTCCCGACGTTCCTGTCGTACGTGCTGGAGAAGCGGCTCTCGCGGAAGCCCGAGGAGTTCGGCAAGGGCGCCATCGAGGGGGTCGCCGGGCCGGAGGCCACCAACAACGCCTCGGCCGCGGGCACCCTCGTGCCCATGCTCACCCTCGGCCTGCCGACGACCGCAACCGCCGCGGTGATGCTGGCCGCGTTCCAGCAGTACGGGATGCAGCCCGGGCCGCTGCTGTTCGAGCGCGAGCCCGAGCTCGTCTGGGGCCTGATCGCGAGCCTGTTCATCGGCAACACCATGCTGCTGGTGCTCAACCTGCCGCTCGCCCCGCTGTGGGCCAAGCTGCTGCGCATCCCGCGTCCCCACCTCTACGCGGGGATCCTGGTCTTCGCCAGCCTCGGCGTCTACTCGGTCAACGCCTCGCCGGTGGACCTCGTGGTGATGTTCGTGCTCGGCCTGGTCGGCTTCGTGCTGCGGCGGTACGGCCTGCCGATCGTCCCCGTGATCATCGGCGTGATCCTCGGGCCGCGTGCGGAACAGCAGATGCGCCGGGCCTTCCAGCTCAGTGACGGCGACGTCACCGGGCTCTTCACCACGCCGTTCTCGATCACCGTCTACGCCGTCGTGGCGGTGGTGCTGTTCTGGCCGCTGGCCCGCCGGCTGGTCCGTCGCCGGCCGCCCACGACGTCGGAGCGGCCGCCGGAGACCCCGGAGTCCCCGGGGCCCGACGGGGGGCCGTCCGTCGGCACGTCACCCGCGCGCGAGGCCGACCGGCGAGGTCCAGCCGGATGAGTTCGCCGCGCGAGGCGATGCCGAGTCGTCGCTCACGGGTCACCCGCGCACGAGGTCGCGGATGGCCCGGAGCGTCGGCTCGTCTCGTACGCCGGCGATGAGCAGCGTGGTGACCGGCGAGTCGCGCCACAGCTGGAGGCGCTCCTTGATGCGCCCGATCGGGCCGAGCAGCGAGATGGCGTCGACCAGCTCGTCGGGCACCGCCTTGATGGCCTCGTCGCGGCGGCCGGCCAGGAACAGCTCCTGCACGACGGCGGCCGCCTCGGCATGGCCGAGCCGGCCGATCAGGTCGAGGTGGAAGTTGCGCTGCCGGGCGCCCATGCCGCCGATGTAGAAGGCGAGCGGGATCTTGGCGAACTCCAGGGCGGCCGGGAGGTCGTCGGTGACGATCGTCGTGACGGTGGCGGCGATGTCGAAGCCCTCCGGCCGGCCCGCCAGCGAGGGCCCGAAGACTGGTTCGATCTGCGCCGGGTCGACGAACAGCGGCAGCCAGCCGTCCGCGATCTCGGCGGCGAGGGCGACGTTCTTGGGCCCCTCGGCTCCCAGGTAGACCGGGATCCGCGGGCGCAGCGGGTGCACGATGGATCGCAGCGGCTTACCGAGCCCGGCCCCGCCGGGATAGGGGAGCGGGTAGTGCGGGCCGTCGCTGGTGACCGGCGCCTCGCGGCGCCACACCTGCCGGGCGATGTCGACGTACTCGCGGGTGCGGGCCAGCGGCTTCGGGAACGGCACTCCGTACCAGCCCTCCACCACCTGTGGCCCGGATGCGCCGAGGCCGAGGATCAGCCGCCCGCCGGACAGCGCGTCGAGGGTGAGGGCGTGCATGGCGGTCGCCGCGGGCGTGCGCGCGGACATCTGCACGACGGCGGTGCCGAGCCGGATCCGTGAGGTACGCGCGCCGTACCAGGTGAGCGCCGTGAACGCGTCGGAGCCGTACGCCTCCGCGGTCCAGACCGAGTCGTAGCCGAGCCGCTCGGCGGCCAGCACGGTCTCGGTCTGGTCATCGGGGTCGCGCTGCCAGTAGCCCACGTTGACGCCCAGCTTGAGTTCCCCGGTCATGAGCGTCCTCCCGCACTTGGTGACAGCACGACTTTAGAACGTGTTCTACCTCCGGGGGAACCGATGCGGCCGGGTGACCTCACCCGCGTGGGGGCCCGGCCGGGCTCCCGGATCACGGTGGACTCCGGGAACCCGGCCGGGCCCTGTCGTTCGCTTTCGTGCTGGTGGAGTGAGGTCAGTCCCGCGGCGCGCGGTGTGTCTTGAGGCCGTCGACGAAGTGGCGCCACTCGTCCGCCGTGAACAGCAGAACGGGGCCGCCGGTGTCCTTCGAGTCCCGTACGGCGTGGGCACCGGCCGCGAGCGAGGCGACCTCGACGCACTGGTCGCCGCTGCCGCTGTACGAGGACTTGCGCCACGTGGCGCCGAAGAGGTCGCGCTGCAGGAGGTTCACGTTCGGTTACTCCTTGGCTGCCTCGATGATGAGGCTGAGTGATTCGGCTGGGGTAAGAGACAGCGCGGTAATCTCTTCGAATCGCTTTCTATGCTGATCTGTTTCCGCTTCCTGCTCCAAGTAAACGTCGCCCATTGTGCCCTCTACGTAGGCGATATCGGGGTCGGCGTCGTCCGCGTACGAAAGGATCGTGAAGCGGCCGTCGAGACCCGCGTGGGCGCCGGCGGCGTAGGGCAGGATCTGAATGGTGACGTTCCGCCTGCGCGCGGCGTCGGCCAGCGCGAGCAACTGGGCGTTCATGACGGAGGGGCCGCCGATGGGACGCCTGATCACCGCCTCGTCGAAGATCGCGTGCAGGCGTGGGGCGTCGAGGCGGTCGAGCAGTTCCTGCCGCGTCTTGCGGGCGTCGATCCGGCGGTCGACGTCCCGCTGGGTGGGGAGCATCCGCCCCGCGGTGATGACGGCGCGGGCGTAGTCCTCGGTCTGCAGAAGCCCGTGGATGAGCTGGGCGTCCCAGGTGCGGATCCCGGACGCCTCGTCCTCAAGGGCGACATAGCTGCCGGTGAAGACGTCGACGTACGCCGTCCACCAGCCTCGCGTGCCGGCCTGCTTGGCCAGTGTCACGAGCGCTTCCCGCTCCGGTTCCGACACGCCGTAGAAGCCGAGCAGATCAGCCACATCTCCATGGCGCGGCCGCGTCTGTCCTGTCTCCAGCCGGGATACCGTCGCGCGCGACCAGCCGGTCTGATCGGCGACGTCCTGCAAGGTCAGGCCCTTTTCCTCGCGCAACCGGCGTAGTTCCCGGACGAGCCGGCGACCTCGGACGGTGGGCTTGTACGTCATGGCGAGTCTCCTGCGTGCGTGAGCGGTGACGGAAACTTACAGAATTTCCACGAAGAGAGTTGCGGGAATGAGAATCTCACGAGACGCTTGATTTCAGTGACCGAACGAGAGCGCAGCGTGACGGTTCGGTACGAGACGTAGTGGCGGGAGGGTGCTTTGAACACCTTGCCAGAGGTCACCGCTCAGACGGTGCCATCGACTGGTTGCCGTGGCTGGACATGGAGCCTGCCGTTGGGGGCGATGTGCGCCCGTCGCGCACGAGGGCTGCTCGCCGGGACGCTGAACGCGTTCGACGTGCCGCCCCAGACCATCGGTGACGCGGAGCTGATGGTGAGCGAGCTCGCCACCAACGCCTTCCGGCACGCGGGTCACCACGGACCGCACGAGCTCTGGCTGTTCCCCGGCGGGGAACTCGACCGGGCGGCCGCCGACCCGGGCGCATGCGAGATCGTGTGCGCCGTCTTCGACGCGCTGCCCGACCTCGGTCTGCTCGCGGACAACTCTTTCTCTGGAGACTTCGGCCGAGGGCTCAGCATCGTGGCCGAGATCTCCCATGGCCGCTGGGGCGCACATCCGGCGCGGTCCCGCCTGCACCATGAGGTGCCGGGCAAGGCGGTGTGGTTCGCGTGCCAGGTGCCGTTCGCGGTGCTGCGGTCGATGGTCCACCGTTGCGAGGGCACCCGTCACCTCCATCCGGCCTGATCTTCCACGTCGTCGTGGAATCGCCCCCTCTGGGCGGCGGGGTGTCCGGTATGTCATCCTGTGCAGGCGACGGAAGCGGAGGAACCCGGTGCGAATCCGGGGCTGTCCCGCAACTGTGACCAGGGAGCTCACCTCACACAAGGGCCACGGCGCATGCCGGAAGGCCGAGACATGAGCTGGGATCTGGGAGCCAGGAGACTCCGGCCGTCGGCGCTGACCACCCACGGGCGTGGACACCCGAGGAAAGGACGACCCGGCATGACGACGTGCCTGAACGACGCGTGACCCCCTATCCCTTCGCCGCGATCGTCGGCATGGACGACCTCAAGCTCGCCCTCCTCATCAACGCGGTCTCGCCCGGAGTCGGTGGCGTGCTCGTCCGCGGAGAGAAGGGCACCGCGAAGTCGACGATCGTCCGCGCCCTGGCCCGGCTGCTGCCCGAGGTCGAGGTCGCCCCCGGCTGCCGGTTCTCCTGCGATCCGCGGCTTCCCGACCCGAACTGTCCCGACGGTCCCCATGAGCCCGCCGGTCCGGTGCCGGCTCCCCGATCGACGCCCGACGTTCTGGGCGCCTTCGCGCGCCCGGCCCGGCTGGTCGAGCTGCCCGTCGGTGCCTCCGAGGACCGGCTGACCGGTTCCCTCGACATCGAGCGAGCGCTCACCGCGGGGGTCAAGGCGTTCGAGCCGGGGCTGCTCGCGGCCGCGCACCGCGGCGTGCTGTACGTCGACGAGGTGAACCTGCTCCACGACCACCTGGTCGACCTGCTCCTCGACGCCGCGGCGATGGGCCGCTCCTATGTCGAGCGTGAGGGCGTCTCGGTACGGCATGCGGCGCGGTTCCTGCTGGTCGGCACCATGAACCCGGAGGAGGGCGAGCTGCGGCCGCAGCTGCTCGACCGGTTCGGCCTCACCGTCGAGGTGGCGGCCACGCGCGAGCCGGGTGAGCGCGCCGAGGTCGTACGCCGCAGGCTGCGCTTCGAGGAGGATCCGGACGGCTTCGCCGCGGAGTGGGTCGAGGCCGAGGCCGAACTCGCCGAGCGCATCGCGAGCGCCCGGGCGCGGCTTCCGCGGGTCGAGCTGACCGACGCCGGGCTGCGCCAGATCACCGCGATCTGCGCGGCCTTCGAGGTCGACGGGCTCCGCGCCGACCTGGTCACCGCACGGGCGGCGATCGCGCTGGCCGCCTGGCACGGCCGCGACGTGGTGGCCGCCGAGGACGTCCGCGTCGCCGTGCGGCTCGCGCTGCCGCACCGGCGCCGCCGTGACCCCTTCGACCCGCCGGGCCTGGACCAGCGGAAACTGGACTCCGTACTCGAAGAGCACCTGACCTCCGAAGATTCGGAGCCGGAACCGCCTGACGACGGCCCGGACGGCCCCGAAGACCCGGGCGGTCCCGAAGACCCGGGCGGTCCGGGCGGCCCCGGCGCGCCGGGCTCCGGCGACGACGCCGGACAAGACTCCGTACAGGAGGCCGATCATCCCGTGATCGCCCCCGCCACCGGCGAGGGCGGTGCCGAGCGGCCTTCGGAGCGAGGGGTCGACGGGCAGGCAGGGCCGGCCGAGGAGGCCGCGGCCGACCCCGCGTACCGACCCCGCCTGTTCACCGTGCCGGGCCTGGGCAGCGGAGCGCCCGGCCGCAGGTCCAAGGCCCGCACGGCCTACGGCCGAGTCTCGGGCGCTCGCCCCGGCGCCGGTTCACTGCACCTGACGGCGACGCTGCGGGCGGCCGCTCCGTACCAGCTGGCGCGCGGTCGCAGTGGCGCCGGACTGGTCGTGGCGCGCGAGGACCTGCGCCGGACCGTGCGCGACGGCCGCGAGGGCAACCTCGTGCTGTTCGTCGTCGACGCCAGCGGATCGATGGCCGCCCGGCAGCGGATGCGCGCGGTCAAGGGCGCCGTCCTGTCACTGCTGCTCGACGCCTACCAGCGGCGCGACAAGGTCGGCCTGGTCACCTTCCGCGGCTCGACGGCCGAACTCGTGCTGCCGCCGACATCCTCGGTCGAGGCCGGGGCGCGGCGGCTGGAGCGGCTGCCCACAGGCGGCCGTACCCCGATCACCGCCGGGCTGCTGCGCGCGGCGGAGGTCCTGCGGGTGGAGCGGTTGCGC
This sequence comes from Actinomadura alba, assembly GCF_014323705.1. GTDB lineage: Bacteria > Actinomycetota > Actinomycetes > Streptosporangiales > Streptosporangiaceae > Actinomadura_C > Actinomadura_C alba. The sequence goes on along the minus strand of NZ_JABVEC010000035.1, from coordinate 62,342 downwards.
GATCCGGCGCGTCGCCCGCTGCTCGTCGTGGTCACCGACGGCCGCGCCACCCACGGCCCCGACCCGGCCGCCGCGGCCGCCCTGCTGGCCGAACAGGCGTCCGTCGTCATCGACTGTGAGTCCGGGCCGGTCCGGCTGGGTCTCGCCGAGCGGCTCGGAACCCGGCTGGGCGCCGACGTCGTACGGCTGGAGGAGCTGGCCGCCGACTCGCTGACCGGAGTCGTACGAGTTGTACAAAACGCGCGAAACGCGCGGAAGGTGGCCTGACATGCCGCAGGGAAAGCCGGCACACGTCCCCGAGGACGGCCTGACGACGCGGCAGCGGCGCAACCGGCCGCTGGTGGTCGTGCACACGGGGCCGGGCAAGGGGAAGTCGACCGCCGCGTTCGGGCTGGCGCTGCGCGCGTGGAACCAGGGCTGGCCGATCGGGGTCTTCCAGTTCGTCAAGTCGGCGAAGTGGCGCATCGGCGAGGAGCGCGCCCTGCGGGTGCTCGGCGAGTCCGGCGAGGGCGGCTCGGTCACCTGGCACAAGATGGGCGAGGGCTGGTCGTGGATCCAGCGGCCCGGCAGCGAAGAGGACCACGAGGCCGACGCCCGGGAGGGCTGGGAGCAGATCAAGCGCGACCTGGCGGACGAGACCTACCGGCTGTGCGTGCTCGACGAGTTCACGTACCCGATGAAGTGGGGCTGGATCGACGTGGCCGAGGTGATCGAGGTGCTCCGGTCCCGCCCGGGACAGCAGCACGTCGTCATCACCGGCCGCGACGCGCACCCCGACCTGATCGGGTTCGCCGACCTCGTGACCGAGATGGGCAAGGTCAAGCACCCGATGGACGGTGGACAGAAGGGTCAGAAGGGCATCGAATGGTGACCCGTCCGGCGACACCGCGGACGTCGCCCGGCGCGTGGCGAACGGGACGAACGGGGCGACCGGGGCGACTGGGCCGTCCGGTGCGACCAGGGCGGCCGAGGTGAACGTCCCCCGGCTGGTCGTGGCGGCGCCCTCCTCGGGCAGCGGCAAGACCACGGTGGCCACCGGGCTGATGACGGCGCTGGCCGCCCGGGGCCTCTCGGTCTCGCCGCACAAGGTGGGGCCGGACTACATCGACCCGGGCTACCACGCGCTGGCGACCGGCCGGCCGGGCCGCAACCTGGACCCGTGGCTGACGTCCGAGGAGCTCATCGCGCCGCTGTTCCTGCACGGCGCGCACGGAGCCGACATCGCCGTGGTCGAAGGCGTGATGGGCCTCTACGACGGCGTCGCGGGGGAGGGCGGGTTCGCCTCCACTGCGCACGTCGCCGGGCTGCTGGCGGCACCGGTCGTGCTGGTGGTCGACGCCGCGTCGGCGGGCCGTTCGGTGGCCGCGACCGTGCACGGCTTCCGGACCTTCGAGGACGTGCGGATAGGCGGCGTGATCCTTAACCGGATCGGGTCCGACCGGCACGAGCGGATCTGCCGCGACGCCGTCGAGGAGACCGGCCTGCCGGTGCTCGGGGTGCTGCGCCGCCGCGACGACGTGGCGGCGCCGTCACGGCACCTCGGGCTGGTCCCGGCCGCCGAGCGCCGGGCCGAGGCGGTGGGCGCGGTCGAGCGCCTCGGAGCGCTCGTCGCCGAGTGCTGCGACCTCGAGGAGCTGGTCGCCCTCGCCCGCTCCGCTCCCCGCCTCGCCGCCGTCCCCTGGACCCCGCCCACCGGGCGTGGGAGCGGGCGGCCGGTGGTGGCCGTGGCGGGCGGGCGGGCCTTCACCTTCGGGTACGAGGAGAACGTGGAGCTGCTGGAGGCGGCCGGCGCCGAGGTCGTCCGATTCGACCCGCTCCACGACGAGTCCCTGCCGGAGAACACGGCCGGGGTGATCATCGGAGGCGGCTTCCCGGAGATGTACGCCGCCGAGCTGTCCGCCAACGAGCCGCTCCGAAGGCGGATCGCGAGACTCGCCCTCGAAGGGGTGGTCTACGCGGAGTGCGCGGGCCTCCTCTATCTGACCCGGGAGCTGGACGGGGCCCCCATGTGCGGCGTGCTCGACGCGACCGCGAAGATGACCCCGCAGCTCACGCTCGGCTACCGCAACGCGGTCGCCGTCGGCGACTCGGTCATCGCACGCGCCGGCGAACGGGTCCGCGGCCACGAGTTCCACCGCACCGCCGTCGCGCCAGGCCACGGTGCGGTCGCGGCGTGGCAGTGGTCCACGGCCGGCCCTGAGGGTTTCGTGCACGGGAACTGCGTCGCCTCCTACCTGCATCTGCACTGGGCAGCGAGCCCGCAGGCGGCGCGACGATTCGTGGAGGCGGCCGTATGACCGGCGGCGTGACCGACGATATGTCCGGCGGTGGGTCCGGCGGTACGGCCGGCGACATCGAGACCGCGCCCGGCGGAGGGCGGCGGCTGATCGGCGTCGGGCTCGGCCCCGGCGATCCGGAGCTCGTCACCGTCAAGGCGCTCCGGGTGCTGCGCGAGGCCGACGTGGTGCTCGCCCCGGTCATGACCCTCGATGAGCGGGGCCGCGCCGAGGCCGTCGCCGACGCCCACGGCATCGAGGTCACCCGCGTGGTCTTCGCGCTGAACGACCGCGGAGGGGTCACCGAGCGGCGGGCGGCCGCCTGGGACGACGCCGCCGGCCGGGTGGCGGCGGAGTTCGCGGACGGCGCGCGGGCGGTGGCGTTCGTGACCATCGGGGATCCGAACGTCTACTCCACCTTCACCTATCTCGCGCAGACCGTACGGGCCGCCCTGCCCGAGGTCATCGTCGAGACCGTCCCCGGCATCACCGCCATGCAGGATCTGGCCGCCCGCTCCGCGACGGTGCTCGCCGAGGGCACCGAGTCGGTCGCGCTGCTGCCGCTGACCGGCGGGGTGGAGTCGTTCCGGCGGGCCCTGGAGACCTGCGACACCGTCGTCGCGTACAAGTTCGGCGGCGTCGCGAGCGAGGTGCACGAGGTGCTCAAGGAGACGGGACGGCTGGACGACGCGGTCTACGGGGCACGCCTCGGACTGCCCGGTGAGGACGTGCGGGTCGCCCGCGACATCCACGGCCCGCTCCCGTACCTCTCCACGCTTCTCGTGCCCGGACGCCGCGACACAAGGGGAGGAAAGCTGCGATGAGCGAGACCACGACCGGCGCGGTGAGCGGCAGTACGGGCGACACGGTGGGCGGCAGGGTGAGCTTCGTCGGCGCCGGCCCGGGAGCGGCGGACCTGCTGACCTTCCGCGCCGCGCGCGCGATCGCCGAGGCCGACGTGGTGATCTGGGCGGCCAGCCTGGTCCATCCCGACGTGCTCGACCACGCCCGCGCGGACGCCGAGATCGTCGACTCCGCGCTGCTGCCGATGGAAGGGGTGCTGCCCTACTACCGCCGGGCCGCCGCCGAGGGGCTGACCGTCGCGCGCGTCCACTCCGGCGATCCCGCCCTGTGGGGTGCGCTGCAGGAACAGCTCGATCGCTGTGCCGAGCTCGGCCTGGAGACCGAGGTCGTCCCCGGGGTGTCGAGCTTCAGCGCGGTCGCGGCGCGGGTGGGCCGTGAGCTCACCATCCCCGAGGTCGCGCAGTCGGTGATCCTCACCCGGCTGGGCGGGGGCAAGACGCCGATGCCCCCGGGCGAGGAGGTCCGCGAGTTCGCTCGGCACGGCACGACGATGGCGCTCTTCCTGTCCGCGGCGCGCTCCGGGCAACTGCAGGACGAGCTGCTCGACGGCGGATACCCGCCCGGCACTCCCTGCGTCGTCGCCTACCAGTGCTCGTGGCCGGACGAGCTGATCGTGCGGTGCGAGCTCGGCGAGCTGGCGGACACGATCAAAGAGCACAAGCTGTGGAAGCACACGCTCGTGCTCGTGGGTCCGGCGCTGGCGGCCGGAGGGACCCGCTCGCACCTGTACCACCCCGGTCACTTCCACGGTTTCCGGCGCGCCGAGCGCGCGGCCCGCCGGGAACTCCGGGAGGGTCGGCGACCATGAACGAGCATCCCGAGCTGCGTGAACCGGACCTGCCGCGCACCATGAAGGTGCGCCAGAAGGCGCTGCGCACCGGCTGGACGACGGGGTCCTGCGCGTCCGCCGCCGCGAAGGCCGCCACGCTGCTGCTCCGCGGTGACGAGCTGCCGGGGTACGTGGAGATCGCGCTGCCGTCCGGCAACCGGGTGACCTTCGCCGTGGAGGGTCCCGACACCGACGAGGAGCGGACCCGGGCGTCGGCCGTCGTGGTCAAGGACGCCGGGGACGATCCCGACGTCACCCACGGTGCGCACATCACCGCGACCGTGAGCTGGCGGCCCGGCGCGGGGATCGAGCTCGACGGCGGCGAGGGCGTCGGTGTCGTCACCAAGCCGGGCCTCGGCCTGGAGCTCGGTGGTCCGGCCATCAACCCCGTACCACGTCAGATGATCACACAGGCGGTGGCCGAGGCGCTCGACGCGCCCGCCGGCGCTGCGCCGGAGCAGATCGCCGAGCCGGGGTCCGGCCGGGGCGTGCGGGTCGTGATCTCGGTCCCCGACGGCGAGGTGATGGCCCGCAAGACGACCAACAAGCGGCTCGGGATACTCGGCGGGATCTCCATCCTGGGCACGACCGGCATCGTGCGGCCGTTCTCCACCGCGTCGTGGCGGGCCAGCGTCGAGCAGGCCGTCTCGGTGCTCGCCGCACAGGGGGAGAAGACGCTCGTGCTCTGCACCGGCGGGCGCACCGAGCGGGGCGCCATGAAGCTCCTGCCCAAGCTGCCCGAGGTGTGCTTCGTCGAGGTGGGCGACTTCACCGGCGCGGCGCTGCGCCGTGCCGTCGAGCACGGGGTCACCCAGGTGGTCTTCGTCGGCATGGTCGGCAAGCTGACCAAACTCGCCTCCGGGGTGCTGATGACCCACTACACCCGCTCCCGGGTGTCCACCGAGCTGCTCGGCGACATCACCACCGACATGGGCGGCTCGGCCGAGCTGGCGGCCGAGGTCGCGGGGGCCAACACCGCCCGGCACGCCTACGAGCTCTGGGAGGCGGCCGGCCTGCTCGGGCCCTGCGGCCGGGAGCTCTGCCGACGGGTCGCCAACGTACTGGAGCGCTACGCGGACACGACCGCCGGCGGCGAGGAGGCCGGTGCGGCGGGTGAGCCGCGGGCGTTGAAGTCGACCGGCACGACCGGCACGACCGGTGCGGGCCTGATCGCCGCGCAGGTCGTGCTCGTCGACTTCACCGGCCAGCGCATGATCGGCATGTACGGGCGGCTGGCGCGGGGGCCGTCGTGATCACCGTGATCGGACATGACGGAACCGCGCTCTCCGCGGCGGCCGGGCGGCGGCTGGAGGCGGCCGAGCTCGTGGTCGGCGGGGCCCGGCACCTCGACGCGGTGCGACCGCCCGAGGGCGCGCGCCGCGTCGTCATGGGCGACGTGAGCGCCGCCCTCGGCGAGATCGACGCCGTGCATCCTCCGCCTCCCACGCGGACGACCGCGAGATCACCACAGGACACCGGCGACCTTCCCCAGGTCGTGGTGGTGGCGAGCGGAGACCCGGGGTTCTTCGGGATCGTGCGGGCGCTGCGCGAGCACGGCCACGATCCCGAGGTGCTCCCCGCCGTCTCGTCGGTCGCGGCGGCCTTCGCCCACGCCGGCCTGCCCTGGGACGACGCCCTCGTCGTGTCCGCGCACGGCCGCGACCTGCGCCGTGCCGTCAACGCCTGCCGGGCCCACCCCAAGGTCGCGGTGCTGACCGCTCCCGGCGCCGGCCCGGCCGAGCTGGCCCGCGAGCTCGCGCCGCAGACTCCCCGGTCGTTCGTCGTCTGCGAGGACCTCGGTGGCCCGGACGAGCGGGTCACCCGCTGCCGTCCCGCCGAGGCCACCACCCGTACCTGGCGCGATCCCAACGTGGTGCTGGTCCTCGACGCGGGACGCGGAACCGGACCCAGGAGGTGGCTCGCGGGCGCCGCTCCCGGCCCCGCGGAGTGGGCGCTGCCCGAAACCGCGTTCGAGCACCGCAACTCGGTGGTCACCAAGGCCGAGGTCCGGGCCCTCGTGCTGGCCAGGCTCGGGCCGCGGCTCGGTGACCTGGTCTGGGACGTCGGCTCGGGCAGCGGCTCGGTGGCCATCGAGTGCGCCCGCTTCGGTGCCGCGGTGATCGCGGTTGAGCGGGACGCCGCGTCGTGCGACCGCATCAGGCACAACGTGCGTGCACACCACGTCAAGGTGGCCGTGTCGCGTGGCGACGCCCCCGCCGTGCTCGACCACCTGCCCGATCCCGACGCGGTCTTCGTCGGCGGCGGCGGCCCCGACGTGGTGGCCGCGTGCGCCGCCCGGGCACTGCGTTCCGTGGTCGTGGCGCTCGCCGCCGTCGAGAGGGTACGGCCGTCGCTCGACGCGCTCACCACGGCGGGCTTCACCGCCGAGGCCGTACAACTGCAGGCGAGCCGGCTGTCGCCACTGCCCGGCGACGTGCACCGGCTCGCCGCGGGCAATCCCGTCTTCGTCGTCTGGGGAACGCGTGAGTGAACAGTCGTCTGAGGGACCCGTGAGTCAACATGGGAGCGAGCAGGTGATCGGCGTCGTCGCCGCGACCGCGAGCGGCCGCACCGCGGCCGCCGCGCTCGCCGCCGCGTGGCCGGGCGAGGTCCGGTTGTTCACCGGCGAGAAGGCCGGCGACGGGCTGCGGGCGGCGTGGCACGCCTGCGACGCGGTCGTCGCCTTCCTCGCGGTCGGTGCCACCGTACGGGTCCTCGCGCCGCTGATCGGGCACAAGGCCGACGACCCGGCCGTCGTCTGCGTCGACGAGTCTCTGCGGTTCGCGGTGGCCGTGCTCGGCGGTCACCACGGCGCGAACGCGCTGGCCGACCGGGTCGGTGGCGTGCTCGGCTCCCTGCCCGTGGTCACCACGGCGACCGACGCGGCCGGGATCCCCGCCCTCGACTCCTTCGGCGCCGACCTCGGCTGCACGATCGAGAACCCCTCGATGCTCGCCCGGGTCGGCGCCGCCCTGCTGTCCGGCGAGCCGGTGGCCCTGGCCGACCAGGGTCCCTGGCCGGTACCCGCGCTGCCGGGCAACGTCACCGTGCAAGACCCGGCCCGCGATGACCCGGCCCGCGATGACCCGGCCCGCGATGACCCGGCCCGCGATGACACGGCGGGGGCCGGGGCACGGGCGCTCATCCGGATCGACGACCGGACCCCGGCCCACCCCTCCGACCCCGAGGCGACCCTGGTGCTGCGGCCCAAATCGCTGGTCGTCGGGGTCGGCGCGGCCCGCGGCGTGGCCTCGGCGGAGGTGGGCGGGCTCATCGACGCGGCACTGTCCGACGCCGGGCTCGCGCCGGCGTCGGTGCGGTGCGTCGCCACAGTCGATCTCAAGGCGGACGAGGGAGGCCTCCTCGAAGCCGCCGGGCAGCGCGGCTGGGAGGTGATCACCTTCACCGCGGACGCGCTCGCCGCGATCGACGTGCCGAATCCCTCCGAGATCGTGCGGGCCGAGGTGGGCACGCCCAGTGTCGCCGAGGCCGCCGCGATCCTCGGTGCCCGTACACACGGCGCCCGTACACACGGCCGGGCCGCGGAGCTGGTCGTCGGCAAGCGGAAGTCGGCGGCCGCCACGGTCGCCGTCGCGCGGCTGACCCCCAAGGGCCGGCTGACCCTCGTGGGCCTCGGGCCGGGCGCTCGCGACCTGCTGACCCCGCGCGCCGAGGCGGCGCTGCGGAGGGCCTCGATCGTCGTCGGCCTCGACCAGTACGTCGACCAGGTCCGCGACCTGCTCCGTCCCGGCACGAGGACCATCGAGAGCGGCCTCGGCCAGGAGGAGGAACGGGCCCGTACCGCGGTGGAAGAGGCTGGGCGCGGGCGGGCGGTCGCGCTCATCGGATCCGGTGACGCCGGGGTCTACGCCATGGCGGCCCCCGCCCTCGACTTCGCCTCGGCGGACATCGTCGTGGAGGGGGTCCCGGGCATCACCGCCGCGGTGGCCGCTTCGGGCCTGCTCGGCGCCCCTCTCGGCCATGACCATGCCTACATCTCGCTCTCCGACCTGCACACCCCGTGGGAGGTCATCGAGCGGCGGGTGCGCGCCGCCGCCGAGGGCGACTTCACGGTCTGCTTCTACAACCCGCGCAGCCGCGCGCGGGACTGGCAGCTGCCGAAGGCGCTGTCGATCCTCGCCGAGCACCGGCCGCCCACGACGCCGGTCGGCTACGTGCGCAACGCCACCCGGCCGGGGGAGAGCATGACGCTGACCACGCTGGACGAGATCGATCCGGCCGGGGTCGACATGTTCACCGTGGTGATCGTCGGATCCAGCCGCAGCCGGACGGTGGCGGGGCGATTTGTCACCCCCAGGGGGTATAAGTGGGCGTGATCAGCGGCGTGGTCGTCACCACGCGGTGCCAGGGGTGCGGCGCCTGCCTGCTGACCTGCCCCGAGCGAGCGATCCGCCCGCACGGCGACCCGCTGCTCGTGCTCGACGAGCTCTGCACCGGCTGTGGTGAGTGCGTCGAGGTCTGTCCAGTCGACGCGATCGAGGAGATCACCTCATGAGCACCCGCGAGCCGCATCCCATCGAGGTCCGGTCGTACGAGATCCTGCGCTCGCGGATCGACCTGTCCACGATGCCGCCACTGCGGCGGGCGGTCGTCGAGCGGGTGATCCACGCCACCGCCGACCTCGAGTACGCCGCGGACATCGTCGCCGACGAGGCCGACCTGGTGCGCGGGCAGGAGGCCCTGCGGGCGGGGGCGGCACTCGTCACCGACGTGGCCATGGTCGCCGCCGGAGTGACCGCCCGTGCGGCGGTCTGCCGCATCGGCGACCCGGCCGCGGCGCGCATGGCCGGTGAGTCCGGGATCACCCGGTCCGCCGCCGCCGTACGTCTTGCGTACGCCGAGGTGGGGCCGGGTGCGGTCTGGGTGGCCGGCTGCGCGCCCACGGCACTGGAAGAGATCATCTCGCTCGGGGTGGCGCCCGCTCTGGTGATCGGCCTGCCCGTCGGGTTCGTCGGCGCGGCCGAGGCCAAGGCGGCGCTGCGGGCGAGCGGCCTGCCCCAGCTCAGCAACGTCTCCGAGAAGGGCGGCTCCGCGCAGGCGGCGGCCGCGGTGAACGCGCTTCTGTACGCCGGCCCGTACGCCGGCGGCGATCGCGAGGACGAGCTGAAGGAGGAGGACCGGTGAAACCGCCGCTGCTGGTGGTCGGGCACGGAACCCGCGACGACGAGGGGGTCGCCGAGTTCGGACGGTTCGTCGACCGGCTGCGCGGCCGGATGCCGGTCGAGGTGGCCGGAGGGTTCATCGAACTGTCCCGGCCGCCGCTGACCGACGCGGTCGCCGAGCTGTACGGGCGCGGTCACCGGCGGGTCGCGGCCGTGCCGCTGGTCCTGGTCGCGGCCGGGCACGGCAAGGGCGACATCCCCGCCGCGATGAACCGGGAACCGTCGCGCCATCCCGGGCTGTCCTACGCGTACGGTCGGCCGCTCGGCCCGCATCCCGCCCTGCTCTCGCTGCTGGAGCAGCGGCTGGACGCGGTCCTCGATCCGGCCGAGCGAGGGCCGGACACCGCGGTCCTCCTGGTGGGGCGAGGTTCCACCGATCCGGACGCCAACGCCGAGGTGCACAAGGTCGCCCGGTTGTTCTGGGAGACGCGGTGGTCCCGCGGTGCGGACGGCGCGGGCGGTCACGGCACCGAGCCGGCGTTCGTGTCACTGGCCTGGCCGGGCGTCGCCGCCGGCCTGGACCGCTGCCGGCGGCTCGGTGCGCGGCGCGTGGTCGTGCTGCCGTACTTCCTGTTCCCGGGCGTCCTGCCGGACCGCGTGGTGGCGCAGGCGCGGGAGTACGCGGCCGGCCATCCGGGGTTCGACGTACGGTGCGCCGAGGTGATCGGCGACTGCGACGAACTCGCCGACCTGGTGGCGGAGAGATACGAGGAGGCGCTCGTCGGCGACATCCGGATGAACTGTGACACCTGCGTCTACCGGATCGCCATGCCGGGCTTCGCCGACCGCGTCGGCGCCCCGCAACGACCCCACCACCATCCCGACGATCCCACGCACGGACACGGTCATGCCCACGCCCACTGAAGCCGAGTCCGCGAGGGGCGCCGCACTGTCTGGACTGAGGAGCGAGGGAGCGAGGTACGAGCGAGTGAGCGACGAGGGAAGACAGCGCGTCAAGGCGCCCCGAGCCGCCGAGCGGAGCGAGGCCATGGACACAGACATAGATCTCGGGCATCACGGCGACGCCGAGGTCGGCGGCGGGCTCGTGGACTTCGCGGTCAACGTGCGTGGCGGGACGCCGCCGGCCTGGCTCGCCGAGCGGCTGCGCCGATCCGTCGACGACCTGGCCGCCTATCCCCGGCCCGGCCCGGCCCGGGCCGCCGTCGCCCGGCGGCACGGCAGGCCCGACGATGAGGTCCTGCTCACGGCGGGGGCGGCCGAGGCGTTCGTCCTGCTCGCGCGGGCGCTGGCACCGCGCCGCGCCGTCGTCGTACATCCGCAGTTCACCGAGCCCGAGGCGGCCCTGCGGGCCGCGGGCCACCCGGTCGAGCGCGCGGTGCTCGGCGGCGGCTTCACTCTCGACCCGGCCGCTGTCCCGGCGGACGCCGACCTCGTCATGATCGGAAATCCGACCAACCCGACCTCGGTCCTGCATCCGGCGGCGGGCGTCCTCGGCCTCGTCCGGCCCGGCCGGCTGGTCGTGGTCGACGAGGCGTTCATGGACTGCGTGCCCGGCGAATCCGAGAGCCTGGCCTCGCACGGCGGGCCCGGCCTCGCGATCGTGCGCAGCCTCACCAAGACCTGGGGGCTGGCCGGACTGCGGGCCGGTTACGTTCTCGCCGAGGCCGCCCTGGTCGCCGAACTGGCGCGGGCGCAGCCGCTGTGGGCCGTGTCGGCTCCCGCGCTCGTCGCGATCGAGGCGTGCTGCTCTCCCGAGGCGGTCACGGAGGCCGGCACCTGGGCCGCGGGCCTCGGCGCCGAACGGGAACGGTTCGCCACGGCCCTCGGCGCTCGCGGCCTGCACGTGGTGCCGGGGGCCCGCGCGTCCTTCCTGTGCGTCCGCGGCCCCGGAGAACTGCGGGCCCTGCTGCGCGAGCGCGGTCACGCCGTGCGCCGGGGCGACACCTTCCCCGGTCTCGGCCCGGAATGGCTCCGGATCGCGGTACGCGACGCCCGCACCAACGACACCCTTCTGGAGGTGCTTGATGACCTGGACTTCTGAGCTGATCCGGCAGACGGTCGCGGCGATCCGCCCGCCCGACGACGCGGCGATGCGCGCCGCCCGCATGCACCAGGACCGGCTGACCAAACCACAGGGATCCCTCGGCATGCTCGAGGACGTCTCGGTGCGGCTGGCCGGGCTGGCGGGGGAGTGCCCGCCCCCGCTTCCCGTCCCGGCCGCCGTCGCCATCTTCGCGGCCGACCACGGTGTGCACGCACAGGGCGTGACACCGTGGCCCCAGGAGGTGACCGCCCAGATGGTGGCCAACTTCCTCGCCGGGGGAGCGGTCGTCAACGCATTCGCCGGACAGGTCGGCGCCGACGTCACGGTGGTCGACGTGGGCGTGGCCGCCGAACTCCCCGAGGCCCCGGGGCTGCTGCCGCGCAAGGTGGCGTACGGGACGGCCGACATGACCGAGCAGCCGGCGATGACGGCCGAGCAGGTGCTCCGAGCCGTGGAGACCGGGATCGAGGTCGCCCGGGATCTCGTGTCGGCCGGCAACCGCTGCCTCGTCACCGGCGACATGGGGATCGCCAACACGACCGCCTCCGCCGCGCTGATCGCCGCCTGCACCGGGCTGGCCCCGGGCGAGGTCACCGGACGGGGCACCGGAATCGACGAGGCCATGCACAACCACAAGATCGATGTGGTCGCGGCCGCGCTGGACCGGCACGCGGAGCCGATCCGCGCGATGCGCGGGCAACTGCATGATCACGGCAGGGTGGGGCGGGCGCTCGAGGTCCTCGCGGCCGTGGGCGGACTGGAGCACGCGGCCCTCGCCGGCTTCATCCTCGGCGCCGCCTCCCGCCGGGTCCCGGTCGTGCTCGACGGCGTGATCGCCGGCGCGGCCGCGCTGATCGTCGCGGCGGTCGAGCCCGACGCCGTCGCGGCCTGTGTCGCGGGGCACCGGTCGATGGAGTCCGGGCATGCCGCTACCTTGGTTCACCTGGGACTGCATCCGCTGGTCGACCTGGAGCTCCGGCTCGGGGAGGGGACCGGAGCGCTTCTGGCCCTGCCCCTGGTCCAGAGCTCCGTCCGGGTTCTTCACGAGGTGGCCACATTCGATTCCGCGGGTGTTACCGAGAAACAACTGGACGGTCAGCGAGACGGTTCGGCATAGCGAGGTGAAGCCGAGTACTTTGGTGCGCGAACACACCTGCCTGTCATGGTCCGGCCACCGGGCGAAGTGGTGGTCGGTTCCGCGATGAGAAAGATCGATACCGTGCCCCCGTACCTGCTCGGCCTGCGTCTCACCGGGCGACGTGTCGTCGTCGTCGGTGGTGGGCGGGTCGCGCAACGCCGGGTTCCCTCGCTGGTGGCCGCCGGCGCCGACCTGATGCTCGTCTCCCCCGAGGTGACGCCGTCGCTCGAGGACCTCATCACCGGTGGTCAGGTGCGGTGGGAACGCCGGCCGTACGCCACCGGCGACTGCGCGGGAGCCTGGCTGGTCCAGGCGTGCACCGACGACCCGAAGGTCAACGCCGCCGTGGCCGCCGAGGCCGACGAGCGGCAGACCTGGTGCGTGCGGGCCGACGACGCCGAGGCGTCCGCCGCCTGGACCCCGGCGACGGCGCTCGTCGGCGAGACCTCGGTCGGCGTGCTCGCCGGCGGCGATCCCCGGCGCGCGGCCGGCATCCGTGACGCCGTCGCCGACGGCTTGCGCGACGCCAGCATCGAGTCCCGCCACTCCCGGCACAAGCCGGTCGGCGTCGCTCTCGTGGGCGGTGGCCCCGGCGACCCCGGCCTGATCACTGTGCGCGGTCGCCGGCTGCTGGCCCTCGCCGACGTGGTCGTCACCGACCGGCTCGCTCCGCGGCTGCTGCTCGACGAGCTCGCGAACGACGTTGAGGTGATCGACGCGGCCAAGATCCCGTACGGCCGGTCGGCCACCCAGGAGCGCATCAACGAGCTGCTGGTCGAGCACGCCAGGCAGGGCAGGTTCGTCGTTCGGCTCAAGGGCGGCGACCCCTTCGTGTTCGGCCGCGGGGCCGAGGAGGTGCTCCACTGCGCCCGGCACGGCGTCCCGGTCACGGTGGTCCCCGGGATCACCAGCGCGGTGGCCGTACCGTCGGCGGCGGGCATCCCCGTCACGCACCGTGGTGTGAGCCAGGAGTTCCACGTCGTTTCGGCGCACCTGGCCCCGGACGCGTCCGGCTCGACCGTCGACTGGGCGGCCCTTGGCCGATCGCGGGGAACCCTGATATTGCTCATGGCCGTCGAGCGCATGACCCTCATAGCGGCAGCACTCATGCGCTATGGTCGGTCCCCTGACACGCCGGTCGCCGTGATCCAGGACGGTACGCTGCCGGGCCAGCGCGCGCTCACGGCGACGCTCGACACGGTGGTGGATGAGATGACGGCACAGGACGTGCGACCTCCGGCGATCGTGGTCGTCGGAGACGTGGTGGACGTGGCGCGGGAAGTCGACTTGATGAGAGCGGACATGGGACAGGGCCCGTGACGACCCCGGCGGATCAGAGCGCTGTTCAGACGGCGGGAGCCGGAGCCGGAACCGGAAAGTACACAGCGGTCACTTCCGCATCCTCGGCCGATCTCGGCCGGGTCCTGATCGAGCTACGCGACCAGATCGACTCGTTCCGCTTCATCTTGGACGTGCCCGGCGCCGAAGACGCCCGCGCCGCCCAGCTGGAGATCAGGAATCAGCTCGACGACTATGTCCTGCCGCGGTTGCGCAGCGCGGGCGTCCCCATGCTCGTCGTGCTCGGCGGTTCCACCGGAGCGGGCAAGTCGACGCTCGTCAACACCCTGGTCGGCGAGCGGGTGAGCGCCACCGGTGTGCTCCGGCCGACCACGAGCAGCCCCATCCTGGTCTGCCATCCCGACCACGCCGAGTGGTTCCTTGAGGGCCCCCTGCTGCCGGGCATGGCGAAGGTCCCCGGCCCGGCCCCCGACGCGGTGGTCGGCGACCAGCTGGTGATCATGCAGAGCGAGGCGCTGCCGGCGGGGCTCGCGCTGCTGGACAGCCCGGACTTCGATTCGGTCTTCGAAGACCACTACGAGTTCGCCACCAAGCTGATGGCCGCCGCCGATCTGTGGCTGTGCGTGACGACGGCCGCCCGCTACGCCGACGCCCAGGTGTGGCAGATGCTGCAACGGGCCAAGGAGCACGGCGCGACCATCGGCACCGTGCTGTCCCGGGTGCCGCAGGGCGCGGGTTCCGAGGTCGTCGAGCACTTCGTCGAGATGCTCGAGGAGCACGGCGTCGGCGAGGCCGAGCGCTTCACGATCCCCGAGACCAAGATCGAGGCCAGCCGGCTGCCGGAAGAGTGCGTCGAGGACGTCCGCGAGTGGCTCGTCGGCCTCGCCGACAGCGACGAGCGCCGCTCCGATGTGATCCGCGACACCTTCGGCGGCGTGCTCGACAGCTTCCGCACCCGTGTCCCAGAGCTGGCCAAGCAGGTCGAGACCCAGGTCGAGCTGAGGACGGCGCTGCGCTCGGACGTCGAAGCCGGCTACGCCACCGCGCTGGCCGAACTCGACGAGGCCACCCGCAACGGCTCCCTGCTGCGCGGCGAGGTGCTCGCCCGCTGGCAGGACTTCGCCGGCACCGGCGACCTCGTGCGCGCGCTGCATGTCCAGCGCGGCCGTGCCGCCCGCAAGTCCAACCGGCGGCGTCGCACCCCGACCCGGGTCAGGGCGCTCAAGAGCGCTCTGCGCGCGGGGCTGGAGTCGCTGATCCTGGCCGGTGCCGACCATGCCGCCGAGCAGGTGGTCACCCGCTGGCGGGAGAACCCCGCGGGCCGCGAGATCCTCGTGGGCGGCCAGGGCGCCGGGGCCGGCGCGGCACGGGTGACCGCGCTCGAGCACGCCTCGCCGGAACTGGCCCGCCGCGTCACCCGGGCCGTCAGCGCCTGGCAGGACCACGTCCTCGAACTGATCCGTACCGACGGCGTCACCAAGCGCTCGGTCGCCAAGCTGGTGTCCTTCGACGAAGAGGCGCTCTCACTGGTGCTCACGGTCGGCCTGCTCGCGTACGGCACGAGCGACGTCGCCGTCGAAGGCGGCACCAGCGCCGTGCCGCAGCGGCTGCTCAAGGCGCTCTTCGGCGCCGAGTCGCTGCGCGGCATGGGGGCCAAGGCCCGGGCCGACCTGCGCAGCCGGATCGGAATGCTGTTCGATGAGGAGGCCATCCGGTTCGGGCAGGCGATCGACGCCGCCGGGATCCCCGATGAGAACACCGCCGTCCAGCTCTACCAGGCGACATACAACCTCGAGGTCGCACGATGACCACGACCGCTACCAGCGCGTTCCAGCCCTCGGCGCACCCGTCCGCGGACGGCACCAGCGTGTCCGGCCGCTTCGAAGCGCTCGAACAGCTGGTCGAGCTCGGCGCCGGCCGGCTCGACCAGGAGCTCCTGGACGAGACCGCGACACTGCTCGGGCGGGCCGGGCAACGGCTGCGGCTGTCGGGTGAGCACACGGTCGTCACCCTCGCCGGGGGCACCGGCAGCGGGAAGTCGTCACTGTTCAACGCCATCTGCGGGCTCGAGTTGTCCCCGGTCGGCGTGCGGCGGCCCATGACCTCACAGGCGCACGCCTGCGTCTGGGGCCTCGACGGGGCCGGCCCCCTGCTGGACTGGCTCGACGTCGACAAGCGCTTCCGCTACGCCAGGGCGAGCGCGCTCGACGGGTCGGGCGGCCGCGAGACCGGTACGGGCACCGACGGATCGCTGCAGGGCCTCGTCCTGCTCGACCTCCCCGACCACGACTCGATCCGGGCCGCCCACCGCGCCGAGGTCG
The DNA here is from genome assembly GCF_014323705.1 of Actinomadura alba. GTDB lineage: Bacteria > Actinomycetota > Actinomycetes > Streptosporangiales > Streptosporangiaceae > Actinomadura_C > Actinomadura_C alba. Next base: position 46,427 of record NZ_JABVEC010000035.1, on the reverse strand, counting down.
ACCGGTTCGTCACCATCGCCGACCTGCTCGTCTGGGTGGTGGACCCGCAGAAATACGCCGACGCCTCCCTGCACCGCAACTACATAGTGCCGTACGCCCGGCACGCCGGCGTCACGCTCGTCGTGCTCAACCAGGTCGACCGGTTGCAGCCCGAGGAGGTCGAGGACTGCGTGTCCGACCTCCGCCGGTTGCTCGAGGCCGAGGGCCTGCACAAGCCCCGCATCGTCACCACCTCGACTGTCGCCGAGGGCGGCGTCACCGGCATCCGCGAGGTCCTCGTCGACGCCGTCACCGCCCGCCGGGCCCGTACGGAGCGGCTCGCCACCGACCTCGGCGCCCTCGTCGACCGGTTCGCGGCCTTCGACGGCGGACACGAGCCACCGGCGGCCGTCGACGACCGCCGGGCCACCGCGCTGGTCGACGCGCTCACCGACGCGGCCGGGGCGCCGGCCGTCGCCGAGGTCATGGAGAGCGCCTACGAACTCCGCGCGGTCGACTACGTCGGCTGGCCGATCGCCCGCACCGCCGCCCGGCTGCGCAGCGACCCGCTCCGCAAGATGCGGCTCACCGAGTTGCGCGACGAGTTGCGCGGCGCCTTCACGGGCCCGGTGGGCGCCCAGCAGGGCGACGTCGACAACGCCCTGCAGGGCGTGACCGACGAGGTCGTCAACGGCCTTCCCGAGCCCTGGGCCCGATCGGTACGCGCCGCCAGCCGCTCCCATGCCGCGTCCCTCCCGGAGGCGCTCGGGATCTCCCTCAAAGAGGCCCTCCCGGCGTTCAACCAGGTGCCGCGCTGGTGGTGGCTGGTCAAGACCTGGCAGTACTTCCTCGTCCTGGTCACGATGATCGGCCTGATCTGGATCGGCCTGCTCGTGTTCCACGGCGTCTTCGGCGCCGACGACGCCACCGACGGGCTGGTCGGCGACTCCGGCCTGATCCCCTACGTGGCCGTCCTCGTCGCCTGTACCTTCGGGATGGGCGCCCTCACCTCCTCGGCCTGCCGCAACGTCGTCGCGCTGTCGTCGGCCAAGCACGGCGAACGGATGGAGGACCACATGCGCACCCGCATCAGAGCGGTGGCCAGGGAAAGGGTCCTCAACCCGGTCAGCGCGGAACTGGACGTGTACGCCAGGTACCGGGCTCTGCTCAATGGCCGCGCTCCGCGCGGCGACTCGCGGGCGCTTTGACGCTCTGTTGAATGGCCGTGCCTCCGGCGCGGCGACTCGCGGGCGCTTTGACGCGGCGGCTTCCCTCGTCGCTCAGTCGTTCGTTCCTCACTCCTTCGCTCCTCAGTCCAGCCGCCGCGCGCCCGCTCGCAGATGTTCTTCGTGAGCGGGTTGGGCACCATCTCGCCGTGATCATGCAGTTGTGACGGGGAGTTATCCACAGATCGCGGTCTGGGCTCCCGCTGAGGGGTGTGGTGCTTCACGGTGGTGTCGGACGGGGTCGTTACCGGCCTCACGAGACACCGAGTGGAGGATTCGATGAACGACGCGCACGTCACCCTGGTCGGCTGGCTGGCCCAGGATCCGTTCTACACGGTCACGCAGCACGGAACGTCCTTCCTGTCGTTACGGGTCGGCTGCACGCCGCGCCGTTTCGACCGGCAGACCGGGCAATGGCAGGACATGGAATCCATGTTCGTGACGGTGAACTGCTGGCGGGGCCTCGCCGACAACGTCAACACCTCGAAGCTGAAGCGGGGTGACCCGGTGCTCGTCACCGGGCGGCTGCGGATCCGGCAGTACGTCAAGGACGAGCAACTGCGCTTCTCCGCCGAGATCGAGGCGACCACTCTCGGCCATGACCTCACCCGTGGGTGCGCCGAGTTCCGGCGGGTCCAGCGCGGGGGTGTCATGACCAGCGAGGACCGCACGGAGGCGGCGGAGCACAACGACCGGTGGGCCGAGGCCGGCGGGCCGGCTCCCACGACGGACGAAGACGAGTTCGAGCCCAGCGAGACGTCCGCCACGGGGTCGTCCACCACCGGGTCGGCCGGGCCCTCCGAGGGGCACCTGGCCGATGCCGACGGCGCCGCTGTGGACAAGGGAGAAGAGGACGAGGAAGGGGATGGAGCGGATCTCGGCCGCTTCGACGTGCGGACCACGGCGGCTTGACCGGCGGGTGAGCCGTCCGAGCGCACACGGTTCGGGGCGTCGTCTCATCGGGGCGGCGCCCCTGCCGAGAGGCAGGGTCAGTGCGGCCGGCCTCGCCGGCCGCGTGGAAGGGCGCGCGGCCGTCCGCGGCCGGAGGCGCCGCTCATATCCATGAAATGCCGCGCATGGTGTGCTCCCCCTCTGGGATGTGCTGAGAACCACGTGACCGCAGGTCCCAACGTGGGCGTTGATCCCAATGCGCCCACGTGTGCGTAAACGAAGGTACCCGTTCACGGCCCGCCACGCACACTTTGCAACTATCGTGTTACACAACGTGAATCACTGCGGCGTGCGCAGGACCCACCGAGGGCTGTCCCGACCGATGGGGGAAGTATGACGGCAGTGCAGCAGCCATCCGCCACCGAGCGGACGGATCTGGCTCACGGGCCGCGGCGGATGCCGCCGATGCCGCATCCGCTCCGGCTGGCGATTTACGTGGGCCTGATCGTCTCCCTGCACGTACTCCTGACCGCGCGCGAGCTGACGCGTACGCCGTTCCGGTTGACCGAGCTGCTCACCTTCGGTGCGCTGCTGGCCTGCGGGGCCGTGTGCATCGAGGCGTCCCGGCGGCTCGGCATGCCCGCCGGCGTGGCGCGCGACCTGCTGTCCGCGTGGTGGCTACCGGTCGCGCTGCTCCTGCCGCCCGTCTACGCGTTGCTCATCCCGATCCCGCTGCAGGCACTGCTGCAGTTCCGGGTACGCCGGACACTGCTGCACCGCCGGGTCGTGGTGGCGTCGGCCCTCGGGCTGGCCGGCGCCTCTGCGTCGTACGTCTTCCACTGGGTCGTGCCCGACCCGCTGCGCGGGGCGCCGGCCTGGGTGATCGACTCCGGCCCGGGAGTCGCCACGGCCGTGGGCTGCGCGGCGCTGTTCACGGTGGTCAACACGGCGCTGGTCGCGGTCGCGGCGCGCAGCGCGGCCCCCGACAGCCGGTGGCGCGAGGTGCTGTGGAACCGCGAGAGCCTCATCCTCGACGTGGTGGAACTGTGCGTCGGCATGCTCGTGACCATCGCCGCCGCGATCTCACTCAGCCACCTGCTGCTGGCCCTGCCGCCGGTCATGCTCCTGCAGCGCAGCCTGATGCACCAGCAGTTGAAGGCCGCCGCCCGCACCGATGCCAAGACCGGGCTGCTCAACGCCGCCGCCTGGCAACGTGAGGCCGACACCGAGATCTCTCGGGCGCGCCGCTCCGACGAGCCGCTGGCGCTGCTGCTGATCGACATCGATCTGTTCAAGCGGGTCAACGACACCTACGGGCACCTGGTCGGCGACCAGGTGCTCTTCGGCGTCGCCACCACGTTGCGCGGCCAGTTGCGCGACTACGACATCACCGGCCGGTTCGGCGGTGAGGAGTTCGTCGTGCTGCTGCCCGGCACCGACACCGTCGAGGCGTGCCGGGTCGCCGAGCGGCTGCGCAACTGGGTCCGGCGGCTCTCCGTGCCCGCCGACGACGGCACGGTCGGCGTCACGGTCTCGATCGGGGTGGCGCTGTTCCGCACGCACGGCGAGGATCTGATCGAGCTGCTCACCGCCGCTGATCTCGCGCTCTACCGGGCCAAGGAGTCCGGCCGTGACCGGGTCTGCCTCCCGGCCACCACGGTGCCGCGTCCCCCGACGATCTGATCATGGCGGGCGGCACCCTGGTTCAGGGCGCTAGCTGCCCTCAGGACCCCATAGGCTTGAGGCATGCCCGAGTACATCTATACGCTGCAGCGCGTGCGCAAGGCGCACGGCGACAAGGTCGTCCTCGACGACGTCACCCTGAGCTTCCTGCCCGGGGTGAAGATCGGCGTGCTGGGCCCGAACGGCACGGGAAAGTCCACGCTGCTGCGGATGATGGCCGGCCTGGAGCACCCGTCCAACGGGGACGCGCGGCTCATGCCCGGCTTCTCGGTCGGCATGCTCCAGCAGGAGCCGCCGCTCAACGAGGACAAGACGGTGCTCGGGAACGTCCAGGAGGGCGTGGCCGAGACCAAGGCCATGCTCGACCGGTTCAACGAGATCGCCGAGCAGATGGCTACGGACTACTCCGACGAACTGCTCGAGGAGATGGGCAAGCTTCAGGAGCAGCTCGACCATCGCAACGCCTGGGATCTGGACAGCCAGCTCGAGCAGGCCATGGACGCGCTCCGCTGCCCGCCGCCGGACGCCGAGGTCACCACACTGTCAGGTGGTGAGCGCAGGAGGGTCGCGCTCTGCAAGCTGCTGCTGGAGGCACCCGACCTGCTGCTGCTCGACGAGCCGACCAACCACCTCGACGCCGAGAGCGTCCAGTGGCTGGAGCAGTACCTCGAGAAGTACGAGGGCACCGTCCTGGCCGTCACCCACGACCGGTACTTCCTCGACAACGTCGCGACCTGGATCCTCGAGCTCGACCGGGGCCGTTGCTTCCCCTACGAGGGCAACTACTCCACGTACCTCGAGAAGAAGGCCGAGCGGCTGAAGGTCGAGGGGCAGAAGGACGCCAAGAAGAAGAAGCGCCTTGAGCAGGAACTGGAGTGGGTGCGCTCCAACCCGAAGGCGCGGCAGGCCAAGAGCAAGGCACGGCTCGAGCGCTACGAGGAGATGGCGGCCGAGGCGGCGAAGTACCGCAAGATGGACTTCGAAGAGATCCAGATCCCGCCGGGCCCGCGTCTGGGCACCACCGTGATCGATGCCGTCGACCTCACCAAGGGCTTCGCTGACCGGCTGCTCATGGAGAAGCTGTCCTTCCGGCTGCCGCCCAACGGCATCGTCGGGGTCATCGGCCCGAACGGTGTCGGCAAGACGACGCTCTTCCGCATGGTCGTCGGTGAGGAGACTCCCGACGACGGCGCGCTGAAGGTCGGCGAGACCGTCCAGGTGTCGTACGTCGACCAGGGCCGGGGTGGCATCGACCCGAAGAAGAACGTCTGGGAGGTCGTCTCCGACGGGCTCGACCACATCAAGGTCGGTCAGGTGGAGATGCCGTCGCGCGCCTACGTCGCGGCGTTCGGCTTCAAAGGGCCCGACCAGCAGAAGCCCGCTGGTGTGCTGTCCGGCGGAGAGCGCAACCGGCTCAATCTGGCGCTCACCCTCAAGCAGGGCGGCAATGTGCTGCTGCTCGACGAGCCGACCAACGACCTCGACGTCGAGACGCTGTCGAGCCTCGAGAACGCGCTGCTCGAGTTCCCCGGATGCGCGGTGATCACCTCGCACGACCGGTGGTTCCTCGACCGGATCGCCACCCACATCCTGGCGTGGGAGGAGGGCTCGAACTGGTTCTGGTTCGAGGGCAACTTCGCCGACTACGAGATGAACAAGATCGAGCGGCTCGGGGCCGACGCGGCCCGGCCGCACCGGGTCACCTACCGCAAGCTCACCCGGGACTGAGCACGCGTGGGGCCGGCGTGGAGCCGGCCCCAGGACATGGATCATCAGGCGAGGACATGGAAGACATCGCGACCATGCCCGTGGCCGCCCAGCGCCACGTGCACGAGTTCCGCATCCGCTTCAGCGACATCGACTCGCAGGGGCACGTGAACAACGTCCGGTTCCTGACCTACCTCGAGGACGCGCGGTTGGAGATGTTCCACGCCGACCCCGTGCGCAACGGCGAACACCCGGTGCGGGGCATGGTCATCGCCCGTCACGAGATCGACTACCGGCGGCCGCTGATGTTCGGCATCGAGCCCATCCGGGTCGAGACGTGGGTCACCGAGGCCGGAGCCGTCTCGTTCCGGCTGGCCTACGAGGTGCGCGACGACGAGCACATCTATGCCAAGGCGACCTCGCGCATCGTCGCCTACGACGTCGACGCCGTACGTCCGCGCCGGTTCACCCCGCAGGAGCGGGAGCGCATCGGCCGGTATCTCCATCCGGCTTCCTGAACGGCGCGGCACCGACCCAGGCACCGACCACCGTGCCCCGGAGTGTCTTTCGCGGCATTGCTCCTAAGTAACACAGATACATAACAAACCTCGCACGGATGTACACATATCCACTGCTCGCCTCTAATGTCACGCCCGATACAGGCTGATTCGACATAAAAGGGGTGGGGATGCGGAAGATCTCTGGTCTGCTGCTGTCGATGTTGCTCCTGGTGGGGCTCATCAGCAGCACGGCCTCGGCGCAGGCGTCGCCGAGCGCCACCGAGGGGGACATCCTCGCGCGGCTCAAGGCCATTCCGGGCATGAAGGTGCTCGCTGAGCGGCCCACCAACCCGGGGTTCCGCTATTTCCTGCTCAGCTACCGGCAGCCGGTCGACCACCGGCACCCGGAGCGGGGCGGTTTCGACCAGCGGTTCACATTGCTGCACAAGGCCGTCGACCGGCCGATGGTGCTCTACACGTCCGGCTACAACCTGAACGACCTGCCGACGTTCCGGTCGGAGCCCGCGCAGCTCATCGACGGCAACCAGATCTCCGTGGAGCAGCGGTTCTTCACGCCGTCGCGGCCTGAGCCCGCCGACTGGAGCAACCTGAACATCTGGCAGGCCGCCACCGACCACCACCGCCTGGTCACGGCCCTCAAGAAGATCTACAGCGAGAAGTGGATCTCTACTGGTGCCAGCAAGGGCGGCATGACCTCGGTCTACCACAGCCGGTTCTATCCGAAGGATGTGGACGGCGTCGTCGCCTATGTGGCGCCGAACGATGCCGACAACCGTGAGGACAGCGCCTACGACCGGTTCTTCAAGACCGTCGGCACCGACCCGCAGTGCCGCCAGCGGCTGAAGGACCTGGCGGCCGAGTCGCTCAAGCGCCGTCCCGCGATGCTGGCCAAGTTCGAGGCGGCGGCCGCGGAGCAGGGCCTGACCTTCGGCATCCTCGGGACCCCCGACCGCGCCTTCGAGTCCTCGGTGCTGGACCTCGAGTGGGGTTTCTGGCAGTACATGCTGCAGTCGGCCTGCGCGAGCGTCCCCGACCCGAAGACGGTCACGACCGACGACCTGTACGCCTTTGTCGACCAGATCGCCGGCTTCTCCTTCTACTCCGACCAGGGCCTGACCCCCTACGTCCCGTACTACTACCAGGCCGGCACGCAGCTGGGCTGGCCGTACCCGAAGTTCGATCACCTGCGGGGCCTCGCGAAGTACGCCGGCCTCTACCAGCCGCGGTCGTTCGTTCCGGCCGAGCTGAAGATGCGGTTCGAGCCCTCGGCGATGCGTGACGTCGACCGCTGGGTGCGCAATGACGGCCGTCACCTGATGTTCCTCTACGGGGCCAACGACCCCTGGGGCGCCGAGCCGTTCCGCCTGGGCCGAGGCACCAGGGACTCCTATTGGTACGAGGTCGCCGGCCTCAACCACAACGGACGCCTGATCGGCTACCTGCCGGGGGACGAGCGGGCCAAGGCCACCGCCGCGCTCCAGCGGTGGGCCGGCGTGTCCGGTCAGCAGCAGGCGAGGAAGCTCAACACCACGTTCGACACCTTCGACGAGCTGCAGCTCAACCGCCCGCCCCTGTAACCCTCCCGGATCGCGAACGGGCCCGTGCCGTCCAGCCGGACGGCACGGGCCCGTTCCCGTACGGCGGGTGGCTCAGCCCGGTTTGTTGATCAGGCTGCGGGCGGCCATGACGAGGTAGTTCCAGAGCCGCTCCTCGTGCTCCGGAGCCAACTGCAGCTCGTTGACCGCGTCGCGCATGTGCCGCAGCCAGGCGTCGTGCTCCTGTACGCCGATCGTGAACGGCACATGCCGCATCCGTAGCCGAGGGTGGCCGCGTTGCCGGCTGTACGTGGACGGCCCGCCCCAGTACTGGATCAGGAACATCCGGAGGCGTTCCTCGGCCGGGCCGAGGTCCTCTTCGGGGTACAGCGGGCGCAACACCGGGTCGTCGGCCACGCCCTCGTAGAAGCGGTGGACGAGGCGACGAAAGGTCTCCTCGCCGCCGACCGCCTCGAAGTAGTTCATGTCGGTAGCCATCGCGCTCAACCCTATGCGGGCGGCGAGGCCACCGCGACGCCCGCCTCATCGAAGGTCTTCTTGACCCGCTCGCGGAGCTGGCGAGCGACTTCGGCCTGCTTGCCCGGCGCGGTCTTGAGCACGACCCTGACCACCATCGCGTCGCCGGTCAGCGCCTGCACGCCCCACACGGACGGCGTCTCCAGGATGATCTCGTCCCATGGCGGGTCGACGGCGAGCGCCTCGGCGCTCTCCTTGAGCAGCGCGCGCACCTTGTCGACGTCCTCGTCCGGGGAGACCGGGATGTCGAGCACGGTGCGGGCCCAGTTCTGGGACTCGTTGCCGATCCGGAGGATCTCTCCGTTGCGCATGTACCAGACCACGCCGTTGATGTCGCGCAGCCGGGTGACCCGCAGGCTGACCGCCTCGACGGTGCCCTTCGCCGGTCCCACGTCGATCACATCGCCCACGCCGTACTGATCCTCCAGCAGCATGAAGATGCCGGCGAGAAAGTCCTTGACGATGTTCTGCGCGCCGAAGCCGACGGCGACGCCGATGACGCTGGCGCTGGCCAGGATGGGCGCGAGGTTGAGGCCGACGGTCCCGAGGACGCTGAACAGCGCGGTGCCCAGAATGAGGATCGAGGCGATGCTGCGCAGCACCGATCCCATGGTCTGGGCCCGCTGCCGGCGCCGCTCGCTGATGAGGGCGGGGCTGCCGTCGAAGATCGTACGAGTCCGTTCGCGCAGCCGCTCGGGCATGGTGCCCTCGGACATGCGGAGCGTGATCCTGGTGATGAGCCGGTGTGCCGCGTGCCGCAGGATCATCGCGATCAGGAGGGTGATGCTGATCTGCACCAGGGCGGTGAGAGGCCGGTCGAGCCAGGTACTGAAGAACTTCGTGAAGTCCGGGTTGTGCGTCGTGGCCCAGCTGATCCGGCAGGCGATGCTCGGCTCGCCCGGGCCGCAGTGGTCCTCCGGTCGTCCCTGCCCCCACAAGGGAAGTGTTGCCAGAGCCTCGTAGAACAGTGGCACGAGTGAGACCCTCCCCGGGCCGGTCAGATCTGTTCGCCGTCACATCGCCGTGGTCGGCGGCGGTACGAGCCGATCGTAGGGGACGGCGGGGACCGGTTCATCCGGCACCGCCTGCGCGACGCGCAGATCTCGGCTTGGGGAGGGACGGCTCGACCTGGGGAGGGACGGATCTCGACCCGGGGAGGGGCGAACCCCGCCCGGCCGGCGCGCGCTGGTTCGCGCCGGCCCGGCGAGGTCCGGAAAGGGCCGTCCGCCGATCCGGTGTGGGTCCGTGGCGGGGGCCCGTGGTCCACCACTGCGGGTGTGGAGGAGGGCCGGGTGTGCCCGTGCGATCCGGCCGCCGCGCCGTTCCAGCCGGGGACACGGGACACACCCGGGCTAATGGCGGCGGACGTCCAGGACGCGCGCCACCTTGATGGCGGCGCCTCCCGGGTCGCCGACCTGGTGCAGACGCTCGCCCCATGACCACCAGTAGTAGTCATCGCGGGTGTCCGGCGCGGGGGCGCAGGTCACGTTCTCTGAGAGGCTCGCGGCCTCGGGATTGACGACCCGCAGGAACACGGGGTCGTCGGCTCGGGCCTGCACCACTCTCGCGATCAGCCCGTGGGTTCCGAGTTCGTGCACCAGCTCTTCCAGGTAGCCGACGCGCTTGTCGGGTAACACCTGAGCACCCTCTTCCGTCCGTGGTGGCGTCTTCGGGACCGTCCTGTGTGATCAAGCGGATACGCACTGCTATGCGGGGCGAGAATTGCAAGTACCTCGCTGGTTGGTCAAGCGCGGCGTATGCCCGCGAGAGGACAAATGTCGAACCCGGTGTAGGTCTCTCATCCTTGGGAGGACATATTTACGCCCGCGAGCAGTGCTGGGCACCCGGTGCACCCTCATTTCTTGTGAATGGGTTGGCTTGCGGCCTCGTGAGAGTTACGCTTCGTCACGAAGAGTAATCAACGTGATTGATTACCGGTCGCCCTGGCGGCGAGGAGGCCGGAACGGATGTCCGAACCCCCGCAGAAAGAAACGGACATAGCGCGCAGAATTCGAGCGCAAGGTCTGGCCCGACGGCAGACGTCCGTCAAGATCGCATCGGATATACACGATCAATGCGGCCGCCTCTTCGGCACCAGCCTGATCAAGGCGCATCGCCTTGCTCTCGGCGTGTCGCTGTCGGACGTGGTCGCCCAGGTAAGAGCGCTGTTCGAACTCGAGGACAGGCCCACCCCCAAGCTCGGCGAGACGCTGCTGTCGGCTTATGAAAGCGGCTACAAGAGGCCGGGTCCGGAATATCTGCACTACCTGTGCCGCGTGTTCCGGGTCGATCCCGATGGGCTCGGTTTTCCCGGTCGCTGCATCTGCGGCCAGAAGCATGCCATACGTCCCGATACGCCGCCGTTAGTCCAAGTTCAAGGCGAATCGGACGCACTTGTCGGCTCTGTCGTCGTGAGCATGCCGGACAACCGGAACTGGATCAATCAAGTTAGAGGTCTCTATGGCTCTGACCGCGCAAGGGAGCCTGCCTGCGCGGATGTAGGAGAGGAGGACATCGTGCTTCGCAGGACCCTTCTGCAATTGCTCGCCGGAGCGGGCGTGACCCTCGATGGTCAGTTTCTCGGCGCTATCGACAACCTTCGCCGCAGGATGGACGACACGCTGGTCAACGCCACCGTGTCGCCCACGATGCTCGACCAGTGGGAGGAGACCACCCTCGGGTACGGCCAGCAGTACCAGGCCACTCCTTCCCTGCGCATGCTCTGTGACGTGCTGCTGGACTTCAGCGAGGTGCGCCGCATGTGCGATCACCGGCAGCCCATCGAGTTGCAGGAGCGGCTGTGCCGGTTGGCCGCCCAGCTCGCCGGCATGTCGGGGCTCATCATGATCAACCTGGGCGACCACCGGCTGGCGCGCTCGTTCTTCCGCACCGCCCGTACCGCCGCGGACGAGACCGGCGACAGGCCGTTGCGCGCCTGGGTGACCGTGCGCGAGGCGCTGGTCCCGATGTACTACGGGGACCCGCGGGAGGCGCTGCACCTCGCCCGGAAGGCGCAGGACCTGGCCGGCCGCACGCCCAGTGTGGCGGCCGCCATGGCCCCCGCCGTCGAGGCGCGGGCACTCGGCCAGCTCGCGTTGCGCGGCCGGTCCGACGCCGCACCCGGCGCCAGGCGTGCCCTCGTCCGCAGCCGTGCCGTCTTCGACCAGTTGTCCAAGGCCGATCTGAATGATCTCGCTTATGGTTTCACCGAGCGTCAGATGTCGTTCTACGAAGGCGACACCTTCACCAATCTCGGTGATCACCAGCGGGGCGAAGAGGTGCTGAGCCACGCTCTGACGCTGTACTCGGCGACCGAGCGGGTCGACCGCACGCTGGTCCGGCTCAACCGGGCGGCGTGCAAGCTGTACGCCGGGGAACCCGGTGCCGCGGCGACCACGGCCAAGGAAGCGATCTTGGAGCTGCCCGACGAGCACCGCTCCGACATCCTGCTGCACCGCGCCCGGCAGCTCAACGCGGCGGTGGCCGCCAAGCACGGCGAGATCCCCGAGGTGAAGGACTTCCGCGAGGCCCTGTCCGGTCCATCGGTGCAGAGCCCGACGATCACGCCGCCGGTTCCTCGGCCGTCGTCGCCCGAGCCGGTCTGACCGCCGGGATGACGAACCGCGACAGCGGTGTCCGGGAGCTCATCCGGCGCCGCGCGGAGCCCCCTGTCTGGGAGTTCGGCGATCTCACCATTCGGCGGTATCGCTCCGCCGACCACACGGCCGTCCTCGCGCTGCACCACGATGGGCTCGCCCAGGTGGGGCTGCGGCCCGGAGACGGCGTCTACTACGACCATGACTTCCCCGCGCTCAAGGAGATCTACCTGGACAACGGCGGCGAGTTCGTCGTCGGCCGGTCCGCGCGGATCACGGGCAGGTTCACGGATCAGAGCCGTCAGAGGCGCCGGGTGCTCGCCATGGGCGGTCTGCGCCGGGTCGACGAGCACACCGCCGAGATGGTGCGGCTCCGTGTGCACCCCGACGTCCAGCGGCGGGGCTACGGTGCAGCGATCGTCCTCGCCCTGGAGGAACGGGCCATCGAGCTCGGCTACCGGTTACTCCAGGGCGACACCACCGACCTGCAGGCGCCCGCGCTGGCCCTTTACCAGAGGTTCGGCTGGCGCGAGACCCGCCGCGAGGTCATCCGCGGCATCGTCAACATCTACGGCGAGAAGGTGCTCGGCCCGACCTGAGGTGCCGGCGTCCGCGAGATCAGACCCGTAGATCAGACCCGTAGATCAACCCGGCAGATCATCCCGTAGGTGCAGGCCCGTGCGGGCCGCCATGAACGACAGCGTGTCGACGGCCAGTTGCACCGTCCGGCTCACCGCACGGGCCCCGTGCCCGACCTCGGCCTCGTTGCGCAGCAGGATCGGTTCCGCCGACGACGTCGCGTGCTGGAGTGCAGCGCACATCTTGCGGGCGTGCAGGGGATCGACCCGGGTGTCGCTGTCGAAGATGGTGAAGAGCGTCGCCGGATACTCCACGCCCTCTTCGACGTGGTGGTACGGGGAGTAGCCCAGCAGCCAGCCGAGCTGCTCGGGTACCTCGGCAGAGCCGTACTCCACGTTCCAGGTCTGGCCGAGGCCGAATTTCTCGTACCGCACCATGTCCAGGAGCGGAGCCGAGCAGACGACCGCACGGTAGAGGTCCGGCCGCTGGGTCAGGGCCGCGCCGACGAGCAGGCCGCCGTTGGAGCCGCCCGAGATGGCCAGCCGCGACGGCGTGGTCCAGCCGTCCGCGATCAGTTTCTCGGCCGCAGCGTGGAAGTCGTCGAACACGGCCTGCTTGCGGTCGAGCATGCCGGCCCGGTGCCAGTCCTCACCCTCCTCGGAGCCGCCGCGCACGTTGGCGATCACATAGACGCCGCCCGCCTCGACCCAAGTGAGGATGGTCGGGGAGTACGACGGCGTCAGCGACACGTTGAAGCCGCCATAGCCGTACAGGACGGTCGGCCGCGGCTGGTCGCCGGCCGCCACATCGGCCCGGGAGATGACCAGCATCCGTACCTGGGTGCCGTCGTAGGACTCGTAGGCGATCTGCTCGGCCCGCACGTCGGGCAGGTTCACCGTGCCGGGGGCTGCCTGCCACAGGGAGGTCCCGCCGGTGCGGGCGTCATAGCGTTGAACCGAGGTGGGCGTGACGTGGTCGGTGTAGCCGAACCACGCCTCGTGCCCGCCCTCAGGGCGTTCGACGATTCCGCTGATCGTGCCCAGGCCCGGTGTGGGCACCTCGCCGATCCGCTCCCCGGTGACCAGGTCGTGCACGGTGATCTCGCTGATCGCGTGCCGCGTCCAGGCGGCCAGCAGCACCGGCCGGTCCAGCTCCGGCCCGTCCAGGATGGCGAAGTCGCTGAGCACCGCCTCGGGGTCCTCGGGAATCAGATCACGCCACGTCTCGTACGAGGGGTCGGCCGGGTCGGTGACGCACAACCGGGCCCGTGGCGCGTCCCGGTCGGTGAAGAGGTAGGCCCGCCCGTCCCGGCCCACGTAGACGCCCGTCTCGGCGTCGACGCCCTCCTGGATCACGGTGAGCGCCGGGGCCTCGATCGTCGAGACGGACAGGTCGGCGAACCAGAGGTCGTTGCGCGGAGCCGTGCCCTGTGCGGCCGACAGGGCCAGCCATCTGCCGTCCCTGCTCACCGACACGCCGTAGTAGGTGGTCTTCTCGCCGCCCTCGCCGAAGATCATCACGTCGTCGGTCTCGGGGTCGGAGCCGACGCGGTGCAGGTAGACGCGGCGATGGTACTGATCCTCGCCCTCGGGCACCTCGCTCGCGGGCAGGCGCCGAACGTAGTAGAACGCCTCGCCGCCGGGCAGCCAGGCGATCTGGGTGTACCGACAGCGCTCGATCGGCCCCTCGATCTCCTCGCCGGTCTCGACGTCCATCACCCGCAGCACCGACTCCTCGTCGCCGCCGTGGGAGAGCTGGTAGGCCAGCAGCCGGCCCTCCTTGTCCGGTTGCCAGGAGTCGAGCGTCGTGCGCCCGGAGTCGTCGATCGCCATCGGGTCGAGCAGCGTCCGCTCGACATCGTCGGCGCCCACGGTGTAGAGCACGGCGTGCTCCTGCTCCGCCGTCCGGCGGACGAAGAAGCGCCGGTCGCCGCGCCATACCGGGGCGCCGATGCTGCCCGATCCGAGCAGGTCGGTCAGCCGCGCGCGCAGCCGCTCCCGGCCGGGTAGATCGTCCACCGACTGGTGGAAGAGCTCGTCCTGGGCGGCGAGCCATTTCTTGGTGTCATCGCTCTGCGGGTCCTCGAGCCAGCGGTACGGGTCCGCGACCTGATGACCGTGAAGATCCTCGACGATGCCCTGGCGCTGCGCGGCCGGGTACGGTGGTCGGCTCATGGATCGCACCTTACGTCCTGGTAGGACTGCTCCGTGCCCCGCTTTCGCACCATCCGCCACTTTACGTGTTCTTGCCATCACACGCGGAGCACCGTGTTCTCGGGCCGTAGGTAGGCTCGGGATGACCAACCGTCGCGGCGTGTCGAAATTGACGGGTAGCGTGATGGGGCCCTCACGAGCCACACTGATGGCAGCTTCGAGTTCGCCCCTGAGGAGGTCCTCGTGGCGCAGGTGCCGAAGGAACAGGTCGAGCCTCCCACCGAGGCACGCATCAGCGTGTCCCCGCGGGCGGTCGGCGCCTGTGCGCCCGCGGAGGTCGTCTGATGCGACAGGTCCTCCTCCTGAACGCGACGTACGAGCCGCTCACCACTCTGCCGCTCCGGCGGGCGGTATGTCTCGTGCTCAGAGAGAAGGCCGACGTCGTTCATCACGACGTCACCGGAGCCCGGCTGCGGTCCGCGACGGCGTCCATCGAGGTACCTTCGGTCATCCGGCTGCGCCGGTACGTCCGGATCCCGTTCCGGACGCGGGTGCCGCTGACCCGCGCCGCGCTGATGCGGCGGGACAACTTCCAGTGCGCCTACTGCGGCCGCCGGGCCGAGACGATCGATCATGTGCTGCCGCGCAGCCGTGGCGGCAAGCACACGTGGGAGAACTGCGTCGCCTCCTGCTCGACCTGTAATCACCGTAAGGCCGATCGACTCCTGGAGGAGCTGGGGTGGGCGTTGCACGTCACCCCGGTGGTGCCACGCGGCGCCCACTGGCGGCTCATCGGCGTCATCCACGACGGTGATCCGCAATGGGCGCCGTATGTCACCGAGCCCGCGGCCTAGGTACCCTGAGGGGGTGCCGCGCTATGAGTATCGATGCCGGGCGTGCGGAGACAGCTTCGAGCTCTCCCGCCCGATGAGTGAGTCGTCCGCGCCCGCAACGTGCCCGGGCGGCCACGATGACACCGTCAAGCTGCTGTCCACGGTCGCGATGACCGGTGCCTCCCGGGCGGCCGCGCCGGTCACCCGCCCGGCGGGTGGGGGCGGCGGTTGCTGTGGCGGGGGTTGTTGTGGCTGACCGCCCGGCCGTGGGGCATTCTTGGCGGCATGCCTGAACTGATCGAACATCCGTCCCGGGTGACCGCCGCCGGCGAGCCGCCGAAGCTGATCGACGAGTACGTCGGCCGGGTCAACACCGGCGACGAGCGGCTCAGCGTGGCCCACATGCGCAGCCCGGCCGGTTGGGCCGAGCCTGGCCAGCGCCCCGAGTTCGACGAGTACACCGTGGTGCTGAAGGGCACGCTCCTCGTGGAGTATGAGGGCGGCAGCATGAACGTCGGCGCCGGCCAGGCCGTGCACACCAAGCCGGGGGAGTGGGTCCGCTACAGCTCGCCCGGCGCCGAGGGCGCCGAGTACATAGCCGTCTGCCTACCCGCCTTCGCCCCCGGCACGGTGCACCGGGATGAGAAGTAAGAATCAGCCGGAGAGCTGGGTGATGTCGCGGGCCGCGCCGGTGGAGGCCGAGGTGGCCATCGCGGCGTAAGCCTGCAGGGCGACGCTGACCGGACGCTGCCGGTCGCGCGGACGGTAGGAGCCGAGGTCGGCCAGCAGCCGCTCGCGGCGGGCCCTCAGCTCCTGCTCGGGCACGTCCAGCTCCAGCGACCGCTGCGGGATGTCGATCACGATCCGGTCGCCGTTCTCGACCAGCGCGATGAGGCCCCCACTGGCCGCCTCGGGCGAGGCGTGCCCGATGGACAGGCCGCTGGTGCCGCCGGAGAACCGGCCGTCGGTGACCAGCGCGCACGCCTTGCCGAGCCCGCGGCCCTTGAGGAAGCTGGTCGGGTAGAGCATTTCCTGCATGCCCGGCCCGCCCTTGGGGCCCTCGTAGCGGATCACCACGACGTCGCCCGGCTTGACCTGGTCGCCGAGGATCCCGTCGACGGCGTCGTCCTGGCTCTCGAAGACGACGGCCGGGCCGGAGAAGGTCCACAGCTCCTCCTCGACCCCCGCCGTCTTGACGATCGCACCCTCGGGGGCGATGTTGCCGTAGAGCACGGCCAGGCCGCCGTCCTTGGTGTAGGCGTGCTCGACGTCTCTGATGCAGCCGGCGGCCCGATCGAGGTCGAGGCTCTCCCACCGGGTGTCCTGTGCGTACGGCCGGATCGTGCGGACACCGCCCGGCGCGGCGTGGAAGAGCTCGACCGCCTCGGGGTGCACGTTGGGTGAGCGGACGTCGTAGGCGTCGAGGAACTCGCCCAGCGAGGCGCTGTACAGGGTGTGCACGTCGCGGTGCAGCATCCCGGCCCGGTCGAGCTCGCCGAGCAGCGCGGGGATGCCCCCGGCCCGGTGGACGTCCTCGACGTGATACTTCGAGGTCGCCGGGGCGAGTTTGCAGATGCACGGCACGCGGCGGGACAGCTCGTCGATCTCCTTGAGGCCGAAGTCGACCTGCCCCTCGTGGGCCGCCGCGAGCAGGTGCAGGATCGTGTTGGTGGAGCCGCCCATGGCCACGTCGAGCGTCATCGCGTTCTCGAACGCGTCGCGGGTGGCGATGCTGCGCGGCAGCACCGAGTCGTCGTCGCCGTCGTAGTAGCGGCGGCAGACGTCGACGATCAGCCGGCCCGCGTCCTCGAAGAGCCGCTTGCGGGCGGTGTGCGTGGCCAGCGTGGTGCCGTTGCCCGGCAGCGACAGCCCGATCGCCTCGGTCAGGCAGTTCATGGAGTTGGCGGTGAACATGCCCGAGCACGACCCGCAGGTCGGGCAGGCGTTCTCCTCCATCTCGGTGAGCTCGTCGTCGGAGACGCTCTCGTCCGCCGCAGAGATCATCGGGTCGATGAGGTCGAGCTTGCGGATCGTCTTGGCCTCGCCGTCGACGACGGTGACCTTGCCGGCCTCCATCGGCCCGCCCGACACGAACACGGTGGGGATGTTGAGCCGCATCGCGGCGATCAGCATGCCCGGGGTGATCTTGTCGCAGTTCGACACGCAGATCATCGCGTCGGCGCAGTGGGCGTTGACCATGTACTCGACCGCGTCGGCGATCAGTTCGCGGCTGGGCAGCGAGTAGAGCATGCCGCCGTGCCCCATCGCGATGCCGTCGTCGACCGCGATCGTGTTGAACTCGCGCGGGACCCCGCCGGCCTCGCGGACCGCGTCGGCCACGACCTGCGCCACCTCACGAAGGTGTACGTGGCCGGGCACGAACTCGGTGAAGCTGTTGGCGATCGCGATGATCGGCTTACCGAAGTCCTCGCGCGCGACGCCGGTGGCCCGCAGGAGGGCCCGGGCGCCGGCCATGTTCCTGCCGTGCGTGACCGTACGTGATCTGAGCGGTGGCATGGGGCTCTCCCAACTGAATGCTGTCCTCCCGATCGTACGGCCCCGGGGATTCGGATGAGACGACCGTCCCACCACTTGGACATTCAGCCGCCAGGCCGGGCCTCAGTCGGCGGAGTAGGCGGGCGGCAGCATGTTCTCGGCCGCCTTGGCGATCCGCTGGACGTCGGTCTCGGTCAGGATCTTCGGGCGGCGGCGCAGATAGGACTTCGCCCGTCCGCCCGAGTAGACGTCGACGTCCCGTACGGTCATCACCTTCCACGGGATGGACGGGCCGTAGATGGCCACCGACGGCTGGACCGGTACGTCGAAGCCGACCTGGGCGCTGAGCAGCCTGCTTGCCTGGCCGGCCTCCCAGCACGCCTCGTCGAGCCGGTCCTTCTTGTTGAAGGGGCCGTGGAAGAGCTTGCGGTGCGAGAGCGTCCGGACCGGCAGGCGCTTGTCCCACTTCTCCGAGTCGATGGCGTAGACGCCGCTCGGGCCGATGACCAGATGGTCGATCTTGCCGTCGCTGACGCCATCGTCGTCGCGGGGGACCGCGCGCGCGTGCAGTATCCGCCACCCGCTCTTCTCCAGGCCGCGCAACTGGCGTTCGGTGCGGCGTTCGGCCGCGGAGGACTTCCGCCACGCGTCGACGCTGGACTGCGTACGGGCCCGGCGGACGGTGTCCGCGATCACCACCACCACGGCGACCGTGAAACCGACGCGGAGGCCGAAGAAGATGGTGATCGCCAGGCCGATGATGATCGCGACGCCCACGCGCTGGCCCCACCGGCGGACCTGCGGGTCGCTGATCAGGTCACCGTAGGTCTGTTCCCGAGACCGGGGGGACTCGCCCCCCCGCGGATGGCCGTCTGCCGAATGGGTCTTACCGTCCCGCCCCATAATCGACATTTTTAACGCTCCGTATTCCTCTCCGGGAAGATGCGTGATCCTCTGTGCGCAGAGTAAGCATTTCGTTTACCGGCGACTAGTCTTGTCAGGTTTATACTTTTGTCGCCTCGCATGTGTGATTCATTGGCGGGCGGCCAGGGTAAGTTCTGTGCACCGCTGCTCCTGGCATGCCCAGGTGCGTCCCCGGGGCGGCCCGCCGCGCCGTCCCTCCCGCGCCGTCCCTCCCCGCCCACCTTTGATCCGGGCTTCGGGGGCGTCTACTGTTCGGCTTTGTGACTGATATCCACGACCTCACCGCGACGCGGCAGGCGGCAGCGGTCCGCAACCGTGAGCTTTCCCCTGTTGAGATCGTTGATCACTACCTCGGTCGTATTGAACGGGTAAATCACCAGGTGGGCGCCTACGTGACCGTCACCGGCGAGTCGGCGCGAGAGCAGGCCCGCAAGGCGGAGCGGATCGTGCTCGAGGCCGCGGATCCGGCCGGCCTGCCGCCGCTGCTCGGCGTCCCGGTCCCCGTGAAGGACCTCAACATGGTGCAGGGCGTGCCGATGACCTTCGGGTCGGCCGTCTTCGACGACCTTACGGGATTCGCGGACGATCACGTCGTGACATCGCTGCGGGACGCCGGGTCGATCATGATCGGAAAGACTAATACGCCGGAGTTCGGGCTGCCGTGCTACACCGAGAACGCGGTGGCTCCGCCCGCCCGTACCCCCTGGGATCTGGGCAGGTCGGCCGGCGGCTCCAGCGGAGGCGCGGCGGCGGCGGTCGCCTCGGGCCTCGCCCCGGTCGCGCAGGGCAGTGACGGCGGAGGATCGATCCGGATCCCGAGCAGCGTCTGCGGCCTGTTCGGGATCAAGCCGACCCGTGGCAGGGTGTCCCAGGGCCCGATCATCCCGGACCTGTTCGGGCTGTCCGCCAACGGGCCGATCGCGCGGACCGTCCTGGACGCGGCCACGCTGCTCGACGTGATGTCCGGGTCGAAGCCCGGCGACCTGTTCCTCGCGCCGCCCCTGCCGGCGGGCGACACGTTCGCGGCCTACGCCCGCCGGGAACCGGGACGGCTGCGCATCGCGCGCACGATCGAGCCGGTCGTGCCGGGCGCGGTCGTCCATCCCGACTGCGTCGCCGCCTATGAGGAGGCCGGTTCGCTGCTCGCCGAACTGGGCCACGAGGTCGTGGACTTCGCGCCGCCGTACGGCCCCGATCTGGTGCCGATCTTCGAGACGCTCTGGAGCGTCATGGCGACGATGACGCCCGTCGACCCCCTCCGTGCGGACAGGTTGCAGCCGCTCACCCGCTGGCTGCGCGAGCGGGGCGACGCGGTGACCGCCCATGCGCTGCTCTCGGCGCACGCGCAGCTCCAGGGGACGCTGCGGGTGAGCCTCACCGCCATGGCCGAGTACGACGCGATCCTGCATCCCACGCTGGCCCTGCCGCCGGTGCCGATCGGTCACTTCCACGACGTGGATCCGGCGGAGAACTTCGAGCGGCAGAAGCGGTTCACTCCGTTCACCTCCCTCTACAACATCTCCGGCCAGCCCGCGGTCAGCGTGCCGCTGCACTGGACCGAGGACGGCCTGCCGATCGGCGTGATGCTGGCCGGACGGCTGGGCGGCGAGGGCACGTTGATCTCGCTGTCGGCCCAGCTCGAGGCCGCGCGCCCCTGGATCGGGCGCAAGCCGCCGATCTGGACCGCCTGATCCGGATCCGGCCGCAGCCGCCCGTTTTATCGGCGATCGCGTTGTTCTGGTCTTCGATGGGCATGGTTGTGCTGTGGCGGACTTGGATCTGATCGAACTTGCGGGCGAATACCGGGTCGGGACGGCCTACACGGACTGGCGCGGGCGGCATGTCGAGGTGCCACCCGACACGATCAGGGCCGTACTGGCCGCGATGGACGTGGACGCGTCGTCTCCGGCGTCCGTGCGGGCCGAACTCCGCCGGCTAGGCGAGGAGTGGAGCACCCGGCTGCTGCCCCCGGTGGTCGTCCATCCGGCGGTGGCCGCGTCGTCCCACCGGCCCGCGGGCGCCTCGCCGGCCGAGCCGCTCCGGCTTCCGGCGGCCGGCCGGGTCTGGGTGGAGCTCGACGGCGGCGGCGTCGTGCCCCTGAGCGCGGGGCCCTCCGCCCGCCGGCGGCACGAGACACTGGGGCGCGACCGGGAGGAACACGAGCTCCGGCTGCCCCCGGACATCCCGGTGGGATGGCACCGACTGCACGCCGAGCGCGGCGCTCATCACGAGAGCGCCGCGCTGCTCGTGGCGCCACGCCGGCTGGAACCCCCGGCGGCACGGGCCTGGGGTCTCATGGCCCAGCTCTACTCGGTGCGGTCCGAGGCATCCTGGGGGCTCGGGGATCTGCGGGATCTGGCCGATCTCGCCACCTGGAGCGGTGACGAGCTCGGCGCGGGGTTCGTCCTGATCAACCCTCTTCACGCGACCGAGCCGGTGCGCCCGATCGGGCCGTCCCCGTACTTCCCGATGAGCCGCCGCTTCGCGGCTCCGCTCTATCTGCGGGTCGAGGACGTGCCGGAGTACGCCGCCATCGCCGAGGACGACCGGAGGCGCGTCGACGGGCTCGCCGCGCTCATGAGGAACGGCGCGCGGGGCCGCGGTGACGCGACCGGGCCGCTGGACCGGGACTCGGTGTGGGCCGCCAAGCTGAGCGCCCTGGAGATACTCCATCGAGGTCCCCGTACGGCCGCGGAGGAGGCCGAGTTCGCCGCGTTCCGGGCGGGGGAGGGAGCCGCCCTCACCGACTTCGTCACCTGGTGCGCCCTCGCCGAAGAGCACGGGGCGGACTGGCGGGACTGGCCGGCCGAGCTGCGCGACCCCCGCTCACCCTCCGTCGCCGCCGCCCGCGATCGGCTGGCCGGACGGGTCGACCTCCACGCCTGGCTGCAGTGGCGGCTCGACGGGCAGCTCGGCGCGGCGCAGCGCAGCGCGCGCGAGGCCGGAATGGCGATCGGCGTCGTGCACGACCTGGCGGTCGGCGTGCACCCGGGTGGCGCGGACGCGTGGACCTATCGGGCGATGTTCGCCTCCGGGATGCGCGTCGGGGCCCCGCCGGACGAGTTCAACCAGCGTGGCCAGGACTGGGGGCAGCCCCCCTGGCACCCCGGCCGGTTGGCGGCCGCGGAGTACGGGCCGTACCGCGAGATCCTCGCGTACGCGCTGCGGCACGCGGGCGGGCTCCGCCTCGACCACGCGATGCAGGTGTCGCGGCTGTGGTGGATCCCCGAGGGCGCGGCCGCCGACCAGGGCACCTATGTCGGCTATGACCGGCCGACGCTGCTGGACGTCCTGTGCTCGGAGACGGCGCGGGCGGGTGCCGTCCTCATCGGCGAGGACCTCGGCGTGGTCGAGCCGGGGTTCCGCGAGGACCTCGCCGGGCGCGGCGCGTTCACCACCTCCCTGTTGTGGTTCGAGCGCGACGAGCGGGGCGCGCCGCTCCCGCCCGAGCGGTGGCGGGAGCTGTGCCTCGCCACCGTGGGCACGCACGACATGCCACCGATCACCGGGTTTCTGCACGGCGACCACATCGAGCTGAGGAACCGGCTCGGGCTGCTCACCCGGCCGGTGGCCGAGGAACTGGCCGAGCACGAACGCGCGCTCGCGGACTGGATCAAGTCGCTGACCGAGCTCGGGCTGCTCGAGCTCGGGCTGCTCGAGGACGGGTTGCTCGAACACGGGTTGCTCGAACACGGGCTGCTTGAACACGGGCTGCTTGAACAGGGCGGCGGGTCGGACCGCGAGATCGTGGCCGCGCTGCACGCCTTCCTCGCCCGTACCCCCGCCAGGCTCATCGGGATCTCGCTGGCCGACGCCGTCGGCGAGCGCCGCACCCAGAACCAGCCGGGCACGACCGACGAGTACCCGAACTGGCGTGTGCCGCTCGCGGACGCCGAGGGACGCGCCGTCCTGCTCGAGGACCTGCGCGACGATCCGGACGTACGGACGGCGGTCGCCGCCGTCATCAACGCCGTGAGCGGGCGAGAGCCCCGCCGAGCCGGGGAGTGACGATCAAGGATCGTGGCATCTGTGCGTGCCACGATCCTTGATCGTCATCTTGGCCCAGGGGCGGGCCGGGGTCAGGCGGTGGAGGCGTCCTTGGCGCGGGCGCGCAGGGCGCGGGCGACGCCGTCACGGCCCTCCGACAGCAGCCGGGCGAGCCCGGCCGGCGGCCGGTTCCCCTCGATGTAGGCGTCGGTGCGCTCGATCGTGTCCGGCGAGATGACCAGGACCGGATAGGCGACCTCGGCGAAGGTCTGCGCCATGTCGCTGCTCCAGTCCTGCCAGATCCGGCCCACCTCGGCGAAGAACCTCTCGGCGTACGGCTCCAGCAGCGCGACCTGGTCGGGCTCCACGAACCCGCCCAGCGTCGCCCGGAACACCGCGTTGGGCAGGTCCCCGCCGACGATCCGGTCCCACGCGGCCGCCTTGGCCTCGGCGGTCGGGATCGCGGCCCGGCAGGATGCCGCGTTCCGCTCGCCCGCCGCGGTGGCGTCGCGCTCCAGCTCCGTGGCGATCTCGGCCTCGCCCGCGGCGCCACGGACGACCAGCCGGCGCAGCAGCGCCCACCGCAGGTCCGTGTCGACCGTGAGCCCCTCGAGGGTCTCGGTGCCGTCGAGCAGCCCGCGCACGTACTCCAGGTGAGCGCCGTCGGCGGCGGCCGCCACGAACGCCTGGGTGTAGGTGAGCTGGAAGTCCGATCCGGCCTCGGCCTCGCGGGTCAGTTCGTACAGCGCGTCGGCCATCAGCCGCAGCCCCGTCTCGCGCCACGCGGGGTCGGCGTACTGCTGGACGGCCGTGCGGGCCTGCCGCAGCAGGGTCTGGGCGACCGAGATGTCGCTGACCCCGCGGATGCCGGACAGGACGAGCCGCACATAGTCCCGGGTGGCCATCTCGGCGTCGCGGCACATGTCCCACGCCGCCGTCCACCCGAGGGCCCTCGGCAGACCCTCGCGGATCTCGCCGATGCCCTCGACGAGGGTGTGCAGGGAGTGGTCGTCCAGTCTGATCTTGGCGTAGGTCAGGTCGTCGTCGTTGACCAGCACCAGGTCGGGGCGGCGCTCGCCGATGAGCTCGGTCACGTCGGTGCGGGCGCCGACCACGTCCAGCTCGACGCGCCGGCGTCGTGTGATGCCGTCGCTCGTGCGGTCGTAGAGGCCGATCGCCACGCGGTGCGAGCGCAGCGTCGGGTGCCCACCGGGCGCCTCCTGGACGACGGCGAACGACTGGAAGGTCCCGTCCTCGGCCAGCTCGTAGGCCGGGCGCAGGGTGTTGACGCCGGCGGTCTCGAGCCACTCCTTGGACCAGGAGGTGAGGTCGCGGCCCGACACCTCCTCGAGCGCGTCGAGCAGGTCGGCGAGCACCGTGTTGCCCCACGCGTGCCGCTGGAAGTAGCGCCGCACGCCCTCGAGGAAGTTGTCGCGCCCCACATAGGCGACCAGCTGCTTCAGCACGCTGGCGCCCTTGGCGTAGGTGATGCCGTCGAAGTTCACCTCGACCGCGTGCATGTCCGGGATGTCCGCCGAGATCGGGTGCGTCGACGGCAACTGGTCCTGCCGGTACGCCCACGCCTTCCACAGGTTGGCGAACGTCGTCCACGAGCCGTCCCAGCGGGTCGCCTCGCTCTGGCAGAGCACGCTCATGTACGTGGCGAACGACTCGTTCAGCCACAAGTCGTCCCACCACCGCATGGTGACCAGGTCGCCGAACCACATGTGCGCCATCTCGTGCAGGATCGTCTCGGCGCGGCGCTCGTAGGCGGCGTCGGTCACCCGCGACCGGAAGACGTAGTCCTCCAGGAACGTCACACAGCCGGCGTTCTCCATCGCACCGGCGTTGAACTCGGGCACGAACAACTGGTCGTACTTGCCGAACGGGTACGGCTGGGCGAACACCCGCCGGAAGAAGTCGAAGCCCTGCTTGGTCACCTCGAAGATCGCGTCGGCGTCGAGGTGCTCGGCCAGCGAGGCACGGCAGTAGACGCCCAGCGGAATGCCGTCGTGCTCGTCGCGCACGACGTGGTAGGGCCCGGCGACCAGCGCCGTGATGTACGTGGGCACGCGGGGCGTGGGAGCGAACCGCCACCGGGCCGGACCGCCCGGTTCGCGGGCCTCGTCGTTCGGCGCCGAGTTCGACACCACCTGCCAGTCCCCGGGCGCGGTGACCCCGAGCTCGAACGTCGCCTTGAGGTCCGGCTGGTCGAAGCAGGCGTACATGCGGTGGGCGTCGGCGGTCTCGAACTGCGAGTAGAGGTAGACGCTCTGGTCGACGGGGTCGACGAAGCGGTGCAGGCCCTCACCGGAGCGGGAGTAGGCGCAGTCGGCGACGACGGTGAGCTCGTTGGCGGCCGCGAGGTCGGGCAGCGGGATCCGGCCGGCGGCCTCGTCGTAGGTGGCCGGGTCGAGCGCGCGGCCGTTGAGGGTGATCTCACGCACGACACCGTCGTGCAGGTCGACGAAGCTGGACGCGCCCGGCTCCGCACAGCCGAACCGGATCACGCTGGTCGATCCGAACCGCTGATCGCCCGTGGTCAGGTCGAGCCGCACCGAGTACGACTCGACGGCCAGCAGCCTGGCGCGTTCCTGCGCCTCGTCGCGCGTGAGGTTGCCTGCCACGTGCCCCTCCTGGTTCTCCTGAGCGGCCCGCGGCGAACGACGTGGCCGCGTGGCCTTGGTGTTCCCGGCCCTGTTCCGCTGAGCCCTGTACTACCCGGCTCGGTCTTCCGGGCAACGGTCTTCCCGGCATCCTCCCATGTCCGGGGAGGGTCCGGCGCGGCCCGGTGCCCCCGGCACGGCGCGCCGCCGCGGCGGACCCGACGAGATCGTGACGGCCGCGACGGACGTGGTCGCGATGCGCCGTTGACGTGGGGATTGACGTGGGGATTGACGTGGGGAATGTGGCACCTCGGTTCCGGGTTCAGGGAATTGATAGATCTTCGATCCCTGTATGGAGGCCTGCCGTGTCCGACCGCACTCCGGTGGATTTCTGGTTCGATCCGCTCTGCCCCTGGGCCTGGATCACGTCGCGCTGGATCCACGAGGTGTCCGCGTTGCGCCCGGTCGAGCCGCGATGGCACGTGATGAGCCTGTCCGTGCTCAACGAGGGCAGGGACCTCCCCGAGGAGTACCGCGGTTTCCTCGACAACGCCTGGGGACCGGTGCGCGTCTGCATCGCCGCCGAGCAGAAGTACGGCTCGGAGATCCTGGGGCGGCTCTACACCGAGCTCGGCACCCGCTTCCATGACCAGGGCAAGCCGAAGGATCGCGCCACCATCGAGGAGGCGCTGCGCGCGGCCGACCTCGACCCCGCTCTCGCCGACGCCGCCGGCACCGACGAGCACGACGCGGCACTGCGCGCCTCGCACCACGACGGGATGGACCGGGTCGGCTACGAGGTCGGCACCCCGGTGATCGACGTCGAGGGCGCCGCCTTCTTCGGGCCGGTCGTCTCACCGATCCCCCGGGGCGAGGCGGCGGCGAAGCTGTGGGACGGCGTGCGGCTCGTGGCCGGCACCGAAGGCTTCTTCGAGCTCAAGCGCAGTCGCACCCGGGACCCGATCTTCACCTGATCGGCCGGCTCCGCTTGACCGGCTCCGCTTGACCGGCTCCGCCTGGTCGGCCGCGCTTTACCCGTTCGTCCGCTGATCCTTACCGACTCGACCGGTACGGCTTGTCGCCATCCCCTGCTTGTTGCGACTATCTTGCAACAAGCAGGGACAAGCGGTCAGACTGGTCTGAAACCGGCTCGACAGCGACGATCAGGAGGCGGCATGCACGTACCGGACGGATTCATCGACGCGCCGGTATCCCTCGGCACGGGCGTCATCGCCGCCGCGGGCATCGCGGTATGCCTGCGCGGTGCTCACAGGGAACTCGACGATCGCACCGCCCCCCTCGCGGGCCTGACCGCCGCGTTCGTCTTCGCGGCGCAGATGCTGAACTTCCCGGTGGCCGTGGGCACCAGCGGTCACCTGCTCGGCGGTGCGCTCGCGGCCATTCTGGTGGGCCCCTATACGGGTGTGCTCTGTGTGTCGGTGGTGCTCCTCGTACAGGCGCTGCTGTTCGCCGACGGAGGGCTGACCGCGCTAGGGGTGAACATCACCGTCATGGGCCTGGTCACGGTCCTGGCCGGATACGGGCTGTTCCGATTGCTGATCCGGGTGCTGCCGAGAACACGGGCCGCGGTGTCCGCAGCCTCGTTCGTGGCGGCACTGGTCTCGGTGCCCACGGCCGCCCTGGCGTTCACCGGCGTCTACGCCCTCGGCGGCACCACGGACGTTCCGCTCGGCACCGTCGCCGGCGCGATGATCGGTGTGCACCTCCTCATCGGCCTCGGCGAGGCGATCATCACGATGGTCACCGTGTCGAGCGTGCTCGCCGTCCGGCCCGACCTCGTCTACGCGGCTCGCGGCCGGGTCCGCGAGCTCGAGCTCAAGAACACGCCGGTCCGGCCGTCCGCCGCGGGCGTCTGAGAAGGAGAGTCATGACCACCAGACGTTTCCTCACCGCCGGGCTTCTCGTCGCCCTCGTCCTCGCCGGCATCCTCAGCTACTACGCCAGCAGCAAGCCGGACGGCCTCGAGAAGGTGGCGGCCGACAAGGGCATCAACGCCAAGGAGGAGGACCACGCGTTCGCGGACTCCCCGCTCGGCGACTACGGCGTGAAGGGCGTCGACCACGGGCGGCTGTCCGGCGGCCTCGCCGGCGTCATCGGCGTGGGCGTCACCCTCGCCCTCGGCGGCGGGCTGTTCTGGGTCGTCCGCCGCCGCGACTCGTGAGCGCGAGCGGAGCCGGCGGATGAGCGGGGCGACCACCTCGCTCGGCCGGCTGTTCCTGCCGGGAGCGACCGTCGTGCACCGGTTGCCGCCGCAGTGCAAGCTGGTGGCGACGGTCGCGTTCGTGCTGGCCGTCGTGTCCACCCCGCGTGAGCAGGTGTGGGCCTTCGGCCTGTACGCCATGCTGCTCGCCGCCGTCGCGGCCACCGCGCGCGTCCCGGCGGGGGTCATCGCGCGGCGGATGGCGATCGAGCTGCCGTTCGTAACGTTCGCCCTGCTCATGCCGTTCGTGGCGCACGGTGAACGCGTCACGGTCGCCGGGGTGGGGCTGAGCGTCAGCGGTCTGTGGGGGGCGTGGAACATCCTGGTCAAGGGCACGCTGGGCGTCGTCGCCTCGATCCTGCTCGCGGCCACGACCGAGGCCCGCACACTGCTGCTCGGCGTCGAGCGGCTGCGGCTGCCGTCGCTGCTCACCCAGATCGCCACCTTCATGCTGCGCTACACCGATGTGATCGTCGACGAGCTGCGCAGGATGAAGGTCGCCCGCGCCGCCCGCGGTTTCGAGGCCCGCGACATCCGGCAGGTCGGCGTGCTGGCGCGCTCTCTGGCCGCGCTGTTCCTGCGTTCGTACGAGCGCGGCGAGCGGGTCCATCTGGCGATGGTCAGCCGTGGCTACGACGGCCGGATGCCGGTGCTGCACGGGGACGCCCGCGCCTCCGGTGCCCAGTGGGCGACGGCCGCGGCCCTGCCCGCCGCCGCGGCGCTGGTCGCGGCGACTGCTTGGATGGTCCAGTGGACCCATCTCTAGAGGTGCGCGGGCTGGCGTACGCCTACCCCGACGGCCACCAGGCCCTGTACGGCGTGGATCTCACGATCGCCCGGGGCGAGCGGGTGGCCCTGCTCGGTCCGAACGGCGCCGGCAAGACCACCCTGGTGCTGCACTTGAACGGCATCCTGCACGGCGGCCTCGGCACCGTACGCGTCGCCGGCCTCGGCGTCGACCCGGCGGACAAGAAGTCGCTCCGGGAGATCCGCCGCCGGGTCGGCATCGTGTTCCAGGACCCCGACGACCAGCTGTTCATGCCGACCGTGCGTGAGGACGTCGCGTTCGGCCCCGCCAACCTGGGCCTGCGCGGCGACGAACTCGACCGGCGGGTGGTGTCCGCACTGACCCGCGTCGGCATGCTCGAGGTCGCCGACCGGCCGCCCCAGCACCTGAGCTTCGGGCAGCGCCGCCGCGTCGCGGTGGCCACGGTGCTGGCGATGGAACCGGAGATCCTGGTGCTCGACGAGCCGTCGTCGAACCTCGACCCGGCCGGCCGGCGCGAACTGGCGGAGGTCCTGACATCCCTGGACGTGACCGTGCTCATGGTCACGCACGACCTTCCGTACGCGGCCGAGCTGTGCCCTCGCTCGCTCATCATGTCCGGCGGCCTGATCGTCGCCGACGGGCCGACGCCCGACATCCTCACGGACGACGAACTGCTGCGCGCCCACCGCCTCGAGCTGCCGTTCGGCTTCGATCCGGCCGCCGTGGCCCGCTGACCGCGACGGCGCGACGTCCCTGGAACGGCCGCCGGGTGTCCGAGGCGGTGGATAGGGTCGGATGGTGCCCCAAATGATCATCGAGGCCCGGGATGTGGGAGTCGAGTTGGGCGGTGGCCCCGTTCTGCGAGGGGTCGACCTCCGCGCGGGCCGCGGTGACATCGTCGCCGTGGTCGGGGAGAACGGCGCGGGCAAGTCGACGTTGCTGCGGTGCCTGGCGGGCCTTCAGCCCGGGGTGTCGGGGAAGGTCGGCGTCTTCGACCGGCCGCCGGTGGACGAGCCGGCGTTCTGGCGCGACGTCGCCCTCGTCGGGGACGAGCCGGCGTGGTATCCGGGGCTGACGGTGCGTGAGCATCTGGAACTGATGCCCGCGGTGCACGCGGCGGCGCGGATGGAGGTCGGTACGGCGCTGGAGACGTTCGGCCTGGCCGGGCGGGGCGACATGGCGCCGCTGTCGCTCTCGACGGGCCAGCGGCAGCGGCTGTCGCTCGCCATGGCGCTGATCCGGCCGAGCCGGCTCCTGCTGCTGGACGAGCCTGAGCGCGGGCTCGACCCGGCGTTCAGGTCGCGACTGGCGGCGTGCCTCACCGAGTACGCGGCGGAAGGCGGCACCGTGGTGATGGCCACGCACGACCTGCGGCTCGTCGAGGTCACCCGCGCTCGCTCGGTGACGTTGGAGGCGGCATGAAGACCTGGTCGGACCGGTATTCCGCCGTGGTCGGAGCCGCCGTGGCGGTGGCGCTGCTGGTCCCGGCCTCGAGCGCGGTGGTGACGAGCCTCGCGCAGCAGGTGGACCCGTCGAGGATGGGCGCGGGCATCGCCTTGGTCGCTCTGGCCTTTGCGGGTTATCTCGCACTCGCGCGCGCGTTCGGTCCCGTCGCCACCTCGGCCGCCGACGCGGCGTGGCTGCTGCTCTCGCCGCTTCCGCGTCGCGGTGTGCTGAGGAGGACGGTCGGGATTCTGCTCGCGATCTCGCTGCTGGGCGGGCTCGCCCTGGCCGTGGGCCTGCTCTCCGCACTCGGCGTCCGCGACCAGCTCACGCTGCGGCTGCTCACGGCGGTGGTGCTGGGGGTCTCGGCGACCATCGGCGGGATGGCGATGGCGGTGCTGGCGCAGGCCTCGCAGGCGTGGGATTCGTGGCTGCTAGGAACGATCATCTTCGTGATGGCGCTCGCGGTGCTCGCGGCGGTGCTGGGCAGCGGTCTGTGGCGGCCACTGCCGGCCGCCGTCGCCGGCGTGCCCGCCTCCGTGGGCTCGGCCATCGCGGTCGTGTCGGCCATCGCGGCCGCCGTGCTGGCCCGGCGGGCGTGGGCGGCGCTCGAACGCGTCCCCGCGCACAGGGTCCTGGCCGCCTCGACGCGTACCGGTCAGGTGGCCACCGCCACGGTTCTCCTGGATCCCAGCGCGCTGACCTGGATCGCCGAGGACGAGCACTGGCGGGGGCGCGGCCTGCGGTCCCGACCGTGGCCACCGCGCCTCCACGGCCCGCTGGTGCTCGCCTGGCCCGACTGGCGCCGTCTGGCGCGGCGTCCGGGCCGGTCGGCGCTGCTGCTCGCGAGCGCCACGCTGCCCGCCCTGGCCGCGCGGGCAGGAGGCGGTCTCACCACGTTCGCGCTGGTCCTGATCGCCGCCGGAACGCTCGCCGCCGCGGCGGCCTGTACGACGGCGGCACGACGGGACGGAGACGACCCGAGCCTGGCGCGGCTGTCCGGCGTCGGTACCCGGCCCGCGCTGGCGGCCCGCACGCTGTTGCCCGCGCTGGCGGGCGGCGGCTGGCTCGGCGTCGCGCTCGCCGGGCTCGTCGCGGCGGGCGCGCTGAGCGAAGGGCCGTGGTGGCTGTTCGGCCCGGCCGCAGCGCCGGCCCTGGCCGCCGGGGCCCTGCGGATGGCGCGGCGCCGCCCGATCGACCATTCGATGCCGATCATCCCCATCCTGGGCGGCGCCGTTCCCATGGGTCCGGTCGTCTGGGCGCTGACCGGCGCGGACGTGGCCGCGCTCGGCTGCGCGCCCGTCCTGATGGCCCTGAGCACCCAGCCGCCCGCCCTCGGCCCCTATCTGGTCGCCCAAGCGCTCGCTGGAACGGGCGTGGCGGCGGTGTTCCTGCTCCGCCGGCGGGTCCGCTAGGCCCTGTCTGACAAAGGCCCAGGCCTGGCCGCCGTTGGCTCGTTGACCTGCGTGTCCGCCTGTTCCGCTTGATTTGATCTTGATCTGCGGGGAAACTCATTCCTGGTAGAAACGACGATGGTTTTCATAATCAACGAGATTCGGGGGTTCGCGTGAAGATAGCGTTCGTCGGCAAGGGCGGCAGCGGCAAGACCACGCTGTCCGCGCTGTTCGTACGGCACCTGGCCCTGCGAGGCCGCGAGGTGGTGGCCGTCGACGCCGACATCAACCAGCATCTCGGTGCCGCGCTCGGCCTCGACGAGCACCAGACGGCGGCGCTCCCGGCGATGGGCGCGCACCTCACCGAGCTGAAGGACTATCTCCGCGGCGACAATCCGCGCATCACCTCCGCGGCGGCCATGGTGAAGACGACTCCGCCGGGGACCGGGTCGCGGCTGCTTCGGGTGGGCGGTGACGATCCCTTCCACACCAAGCTCGCCACCGAGGTCAGAGTGGGCGACGGCGCCGCCGGCGTCACCCTCATGGCCACCGGGCCGTTCACCGAGGACGACCTCGGTGTCGCGTGCTACCACTCCAAGACGGGCGCGGTCGAGCTCTACCTCAACCACCTCGTCGACGGGCCGGGCGAATACGTCGTGGTCGACATGACCGCGGGCGCCGACACCTTCGCCTCGGGTCTGTTCACCCGGTTCGACCTGCTGGTCCTCGTCGCCGAGCCGACCTGGAAGGGCGTCGGCGTCTACCGCCAGTACGTCGACTACGCGGCCGACTACGACGTCGCGATCACGGTGGTCGGCAACAAGGTGCACGGTCCGGACGACGTCGCCTACCTGCGCGAGCACGTGGGCGCCGACCTGCTGACCTGGATGGGTCATTCGGCCGCGGTGCGCGCTCTTGAACAGGGCCGTGGCGACGTCGCGCTGGAGACCTCCAACGAGGCGGCGCTCGGGCACCTGCTCGAGGCGGTCGACGCCCGCCCCAAGGACTGGGCCGGATTCCACCGGCAGGCCGTCGAATTCCACATCAAGAACGCGCGGAGCTGGGCCAACCGCGCCGTGGGCCAAGACCTCGAGAAGCAGATCGACCCCGGGTTCACCGCCGAGGGCTACCGCCACGAGTGATCGCGGTCTAACCTGCCGCCATGGCAGCACGGCGGACAGTGCCCCTCGCCCTCAGCGCCGTCGGCACGGTGGGCGTCATCGCCCTCGTGTTCGGCAACCAATGGCTCCAGGACTACCTCCTGCGCGAGGACGTCGAATACGACGGCTTCGGACGCCTCCTCGCCCGGGTGCAGTTCCCGAACTGGCGCCTGTACGGGCCGAACTTCACGTCCGTCGTCATCGCGGACTTCGCGCTGATCCTCCTGCTGGGCCTCATCGCCCTGCTCGTGATGGCGGGAGCGCGCGCCCTGGAGCCGAGGCACGGCGCGATCGGCGCGCTCATCCTGGGCTGGTGGGCCACGGTGGTCGCCGCGGGGCTGACGGGCCCGGTGCGCGGCCTGCTCATCGCGCTCACGAACGACTTCCCGGCAGAGCAGACGTGGCTCATCTTCTGGAACGGCGTGGACTCCGGCGCCGGCTTCGGGCTTCTCTACGGATGGTTGCCGGGTCTGGCCGTCCTGCTGGTCTTCAACGTCGGCCGGAGCAAGGACACGGCGATGGCCATGCCACCGGGCGCGCCCGGCGGCCAAGTCCCACCGCCGCCTCCCGGGCCCGCACCACCGCAGCGGCAGGGGGCTTGGGGGGTTCAGCAGCCGGCGGCCTGGTCGCCGCCCCCCTCCACCGGCCGGCCGCCGCCGCCGATGGGCTACGCGCCACCACCGCCCGGCCACGTGCCTCCGCCGGGGCAGATGCCGTACGGAGGTCACATGCCGGGACAGCCACCGGGACAGCCACCGGGACAGCCATTGGGGCAGCCATTGGGGCAGCCGCCGTTCGGAGCGCAGGCGCCACCGCCTCCTCCCGGTTACGCCCAGCAGGCGCCGAGTTGGTACCCGCCCGGCTCCTCCGCACCGCAAGCACCACCGCCGGTGCCACCGCCGCCTCCGGCACCGCCGGCGTCCGGCGGGACGCCCCAGGAGCGGGAGGCCGACCCGGCCGAGGTGACCGACCACCCGGAGACGGACCGTACGGACACCGACCGTACGGCGCCGGCCGATGCCGAGGAGACGGCCGCCGACGCGGAGCCGAGACGTCCGGATGCCGCGCTGCCCGACGAGGAAGACCGCCTTCCGCCCCCCACCTGATCGAGCGGATGGCGGGACCTGACAGACTTCCCGCCATGCGCGTTTTTCTGGGTTCCGACCACGCGGGCTACGAGCTGAAGCAGCACCTCGTCGCCTGGCTGGCCGAGAGCGGTCACGAGCCGGTCGACTGCGGGCCCGCGGAGTTCGACCCCGTCGACGACTACCCGCCCTTCGTACTGCGGGCCGCTGAGCGGGCGGCGGCCGAGCCGGGCTCGTTCGGCATCGTCATCGGAGGGTCGGGCAACGGCGAGGCGATCGCGGCGAACAAGGTCAAGGGCGTACGGGCGGCTCTTGTCTGGAGCGAGGAGATCGCGAAACTCGCCAGGGAGCACAACGACGCCAACGTGATCTCCATTGGCGCGCGCATGCACGACCTGGACACCGCGACGCGGTTCGTTGACCTGTTCCTCAGCACGCCGTTCTCCGGCGATGAGCGGCATGTCCGGCGGATCGCGATGCTCACGAAGTACGAGCGGACCGGCGAGTTGCCCCTCGTCCCGTAGGTCTTCTCTGCCCGTGCCGTCGAAACGATCTCGCTAGGGTGACGCGGGATGGCCGTTCTGCTGCCTGGCCTGCCGCTTGCCGAGCCGGCGGCGTTCGCCCTTGGCGGGCTTGCGAGGGGGCTGCGGCTTGGGCGGCTCCTCGCCCTCAGCCCTTGGACGTGACACGTCCCGCGCTCGCATCGCCGCGTCGAGGGTGACGCGCATACCGGGCTGATTCATAGCACACCTCCTACCCTTCAACATCTCCGTCCACTCGTGGTCAGGCATGGAGTCTCGTCACACGAGGGTGCTACGGCGATGCGACGGCCGGATTCGCGGAGAAGGTGGCGGTGGTGCAGAAGGCATCCGGGGAGGTCAAGCCGGTAGACGCTCGGTTACCTGCGTTAGGTGATTTATTCGTGACAAAGGGTAAAGGGTGGCGTGGATTCGAGCCAGGTCGGGTCGATGCTCGATACAGTTCTCGGGATGCTCCAACGTCTGGTCCACCTGCTCCCACCGGGATTGCGCGCCTACCTACGGCGCGTACCCATCCTCGTGCGGATCTACCAGTGGCTCCGGAGGGGCAAACTCACCAGCGACCGCAACATGTTCGTGGCGCTCGCCCTCGCCACCATCGTGATCGGGTTGATGGCTCCGATCTCGCAGACCTGGTTCCCGTCGAGCGCGATCGTGCTCACCGTGCTCGCGGGCGGCCTGCTGCTGCGGGTGCGCACTCTGCGCATCCTGCTCGCCGTGGTGGCCGTGATGATCGTATACGACGGGTTCGTGGTCAGCTGGCCGAAAGTGGGCCCCGGCGTCGTGGTCACGGTCTTCGTCACGGCCGTCCTCGCGATCACCCTGGCCCGCACTCGGGAGCAGATCGGTGTCCAGGGGCTGCGTGGCGAGTACATGCTGCTCGAACTCCGCGACCGGCTTCGCAAGCATGGCGAGATGCCGGAGCTTCCCGCCGGGTGGGACTCCCAGGTGGTGCTGCTCCAGGCGGGCGGATCGTCGTTCGGTGGCGACTTCGTCGTCTCGGCGTGCGACGGCAAGACGCTCGAAGTGGCGCTCGTCGACGTCTCGGGCAAGGGCGTCGACGCCGGTACCCGCGCCCTCATGCTGTCCGGAGCCTTCGGGGGATTGCTTGGATCGGTCCAATGTGACCGTTTCCTCCCGGCGTGTAATACCTATCTCCAGCGGCAGCGCTGGGACGAGGGATTCGTCACGGCCGTGCACGTCGTCGTCGACCTGGCCACGGGGGAGTACGTCGTCGAGTCCGCCGGGCACCCGCCGGCGGTGCAGTTCGACGCGCGCAGCGGCACCTGGCAGGTCAGCGCGGCCAAGGGCGTCGTCCTCGGAGTGGTCCCCGACCTGCGATGCGAACCCGAGAGCGGGTTGCTGCGGCCCGGCGACGCGTTGCTCCTCTACACCGACGGGCTGGTCGAGTCGCCCGGTCGCGACCTCGACGCGGGGATCGACCGGTTGCTCGGCGAGGCGGAGCAACTGGTCCCGCAGGGCTTCCGCAAGGGGGCCAAGGAACTCGTCGAGACCATGGCCGCCGCCCGTGACGACGACTGCGCCCTGGTCCTCATCTGGCGTACCTGAACCGCCGTACCACCTGAACCGCCGTACCTGAACGCCGACGGTGGTGCTCAACCCGCCCAGGGCACCTCGGGGGAGCGGTAGAACGCGACTCCGGCGGCCGTCCATCGGGCGCCGTGCGCGGCGAGCCGATCGCGATAGGACTCCCACGATCGCCCCCGCGCGGGGGACCAGCCGATCTCGGCGAGCGCCGGCAGCCGAGGGAATGTCATGAAGTCGATGTCGCCCGCGCCGGTGACCGTCTCGGTCCAGAGCGGCGCCTCGACGCCCGCGATGTCCTGTTCCTCGACCCCGTCGACCAGTGTCGCGGGATCCCAGGCGTAGGAGTCGCGCACGCCCACATGGCCGGCCCAGTCCAGTCCCAGCGGCGTGCCCGAGTGGTACTTGCCGTCGAGGTAGGCGTGGTCGGCAGGGGACATGATCACGCGCGCGCCCTGGCGTACGGCGTCACGCGCCGCCCGGGTGTCCGGTTCCGACCCCTTGGCGGGGCGCCAGTACTGCACCAGTGCGCCCCGGGTCAGGGGCGCCGACGCGGCGTCCTGCCAGGCCACGACGGTCTTTCCCCGCTCGCCGATGATCCGCTGGGCTCGCGCGAGGAACCGGGCGTAGTCGGCCGGGTCAGTACTGTGGGCCTCGTCGCCGCCGATGTGGAGGTACGGGCCGGGGGTCAGTTCGGCGACCTCGTCGATGACGTCGCCGAGGAACCGGTAGGTGATCTCCGCGTGCGCGTCGAGTGAGCTGAAGCCGACCTCGATCCCGGTGTAGCGGTCGGGCGCCCGGCCGCCCGGGTTCAGCTCGGGGTAGGAGGCGAGCGCCGCGTTGGTGTGCCCCGGCACATCGATCTCGGGGACGACCGTCATGTGGCGTGCGGCGGCGTGCTCGACGATCGCCCGGTACTCCGCCTTGGAGTAGTGACCACCGGCGCCGCCGCCGACCTCCGTACCGCCCCCATAGGTCGCCAGCCGGGGCCACCGGTCGATCGCCAGCCGCCATCCCTGATCGTCGGTGAGATGCAGGTGCAGGATGTTGATCTTGTACGCCGCGGCCTGGTCGATGAAGCGCTTGACGGTGTCCACGGCGAAGAAGTGCCGTGCCACGTCGAGCATGACCCCGCGCCAGGCGAACCGCGGATGGTCCTCCACCCGTACGCCGGGGATCGTCCACGGACCGGGGCGCGCGCCGGCGTGCTCGACGCCGGGTGGCAGCAGCTGGCGCAGGGTCTGCACCCCCCGGAAGAGCCCTTCGGCGGTGTGCGCGCGGAGCCGTACGCCCTGGTGGCCGATGTCCAGGAGATGACCCTCTCGGCCCAGCCGCTCGGGGTCGTCGAGCAACAGGGCGATGTCGCCGCCGGTGTCACCCACGGCGGGGGCGGAGGACGCGACCACCGGAAGGTGGTGACCGGTCGGGCGGCGCAGCAGCGTGGCGAGCCACGCGGCGACGGCCTCGCCCGGGCCGTGGGTCACCCGGATCCTCGTGTCGGCCGTGAGCGTGCAGGTCTCTGGAACGGGCGTCAGCGAGACCGGTTGGGGGATCACGCTGAACGCTGTCACAAGTAGGAAAGTTATCAGTTTCATGAAACGAGACCGTCACCTTGGTGTAGCACGCCGTGCAAACACGTTCCCTACTCTCATTCGTGGAGGCTGTGACGCGACGGCCGAGGGACTTCGCCTGATGATCCTCCTCGAGGGGCGAGGGCCTGACGGGTCGACGCGGCGCGGTGAAGTGGCGCTCGCGTGGTGGTACCCCAGGGGTGGGGAGGCACTGCCGCGCGGGCGCCCGCTCCTCAAAGTCCCGTTCCGGTTCGGTAGATCCACTCGTCTGGATCATTGCCCGCTCCATGCCGTGGATCCCGCGTACGGCGTTCAAGGGTATTTCCCACTAAACAGGTTGTAGAACTAGGGAAAATCGGCGATGATGGCGTCCTCGCCGGAGCCACGGCTCGCTCCCGGCGAGAGACGCCGGTACCTCGGCTCGACCGGTTCCCCTTGTGCTGGTGCTCGTTTGGGTGCACGAAACCCGGCCGGGCCGCCTCCGTCGTTCGGGGCGATCGTGCGGCGGAGGGCCTGGTGACCGGGGTGGCGGTGGCACGGACCCCGGTCACCGGCCGGCGGCGTCCTCAGGTCGCGCCCGATTGTTAGCGGTGCGACCGGGTGCTCGTCACGGGCCGGGCGGTGGAGTACAACGGCCTCACCGAGCTGTCGCCCGTGATCGCCGTCGACGTCTGCGTCACGGGTACCGTCGCGCCGGCCCCCTACGACCTGCCGCGGGCCGACGGGGTCACCTTCGAGCGGAACGAGAACACCCTCGTGACGTTCCCGGAGCGGCTCACCGCCACCGAGCACTACCAGCTCGGGCGCTATGGAGAGGTGACCGTCTCCGCGGACGGACGGCTGTTCCAGCCGACCGACCGCAACGGCGTCACGCAGGCCGCGAACGACCGGCACCGGCTGCTGGTCGACGACGGCTCGACCCGGCAGAACCCGGCGACCGTCCCGTACACCTCGCCTGAGGCGCTGCGGCTCGGCGACACGGTCAGAAGGTCCTCGAGCGCGGCGGGCTCGTCGGCCAGACCGAGCGCTTCGTGCCGCCGTCGCGGCGCTACAGCTACGTGTTCGACGGGCAGGCCGGTGAACTCGACCACGTGCTCGCCGGCCGGCTGCTGTCGTTCCTCGTCTCCGGGGCGTCGATCTGGCACATCAACAGCGACGAGCCGCTGATCCTGGACTACAACACCGAGTACAACCCGCCGGCCCTGTACGCCCCTGACGCCTTCCGCTCCTCCGACCACGACCCCGTGGTGGTGGGCCTCAGGCTTCCCGGTCGCTGATCGGGTCCTGATCGGGTCTGTTCGGCTCTGTTCGACTCTTTCGACAAAGGCGAGGCTCCACCGGGAACTCCCGGTGGGGCCTCGTCTCGCTGTGGACGAGTGACCGGGGCGCCGGATGTTTCCGACGAGAGTTCTGGGTATTGCTCGACGAAAGCTCGACACGGATGAGCCGCGGCTCTCAGCAGAGGAGACTGATCGGTGGAGATCCAACGACGCAGTGACAAGCACGGCCCGGTCCGCGATGAGATCTTCAAGAGGCGGCCGGAGGCCATCGAGGCATACCTGGAGGAGTGGCGGGAAGCAGCGCCTCCCCGGGAAGGCGGCCCCATCGCGGATCTCGCGCCCGATCCCGACCACGGTGGCGGCGCGCCGACCGGCATGACGTCCGCGGACGTCTCTGGACGCGCCGAGATCGCACGGTGGCTCCAGCCCAGAGAGTTCCCGGCCACTCGTGAGCGCCTCGTCGAGAGCGCGCGCGGGCTGCGTGCGCCGGACCCCGTCGTACGGGCTCTGGAGTCACTGCCGCGCGAGCACGCCTTCCAAAACGTCCAGGAGGTCTGGCAGCGACTCGGGGGCGGGAGTGAGGATCCCACGCACCGCGCCTGATTTCGATCATCGGCAGGTCGGTGTTCGAATCACCTGACGTCCGCGTCGTAGAACTTCTGGAACTGGCCGGACGCGATCAGGAGGTGCAGCCACTGGTCCACGAACTCCTTCCAGACGATGTCGCCCTTGGGCAGCATGTAACCCAGCTCGCCGTACTGCAGCGGCTTGTCCGGGTTGACCGCGCACAACTCGGGGTGGACCTTGGACTGCACGACCGCCTCGGTCGCCTCGGTCACCATCACATCAGCGCGCCCCGCGACGATCTCGTCGAAGATCGTGATGTTGTTCGGCCACACGATCAGGTCGGCGAGCGGCAGATTGGCGCGGGCGAACGCCTCATTGGTCCCGCCGGGCGGAGTGATCACCTTGACGCTCGGCTTGTTCATGTCGGCGATCTTCTGGAACCTCGACACGTTCTCACAGCGGGTCAGCGGGACCTTTCCGTTGACGAGAACCGTCTTCGAGAAGAAGACGTCCTTCTGCCGAGTCAAGGTGACCGAGATCCCGCCGATGGCGATGTCGCACTTCTGCGATGTGAACGTCGGAACGAGAGCCGACCAGGGCGAGGGGACGTACCGCACCTGCACCTCGAGCGCCTTCGCCAGGTCGTTGACCATGGTGATGTCGAGTCCCTTGTACGACCCGTCGGCCTGCCGCAGGGCGAACGGCCGGTAGTCGCCCGGCGTGCACGCCCGGATGTAGCCGCGCCGCTGGATCTCGTCGAGCCTGCTGTCGCCATGGGGTTTCGATTTGACGGACGCGTCGACGTCCGCCCCTGTGAAGGAGACGCCCCCGACGAGGACGACCGCCGCGGCGAGCATGCCGACCAGCGCGCGGCTGCGGCGCAACCTCAAGCCGATCTTGCTGAGAGTCGAGACAGGTGTCCGTCCGGCCGAGTCTTCTTTCATGTTCACCATTCGCTCCTTGATCATTTGGGAGGTCGCCCGATGCTAGGAGACGGAGGCGAGTCAGTTCTAGTGCCGCTCGGTTCTACTGCCGCTCGGTTCTACTGCCGCGGTCAGCTGGTGCCTTGGTGCGAGTCGTCCGGCACGGTACCGGTGACGTCCGGTGAATCGCCTGCCATGCTCTGGAGACATGGGCGACGTTGACGGCTCGGACTGCGTGTTCTGCGCGATCGCTCGCGGCGAGGCCGAGGCGAGCGCGGTGTACGGGGACGATCTCGCGATCGTGGTCATGACCCTCGGGCCGGTCACGCCCGGCCATCTTCTGGTGATCCCGCGCGTACACGCGGTGGGGCTGGAGGATCTGGACGAGGAGACCGGCGCGCACGTGTGGAAGGTGGGCCACCGCATGGCGAGGGCGCTCCGGCGCTCCGGCCTGCGCTGCGAGGGCGTGAACGTCTTTCTGGCGGATGGCGAGGCCGCCTTCCAGGAGGTCTTTCACCTTCATCTGCACGTGTTCCCGCGCTACGAGGGAGACGGCTTCCGGCTGGCCGCGGACTGGAACACCAGAACGCGTGCCTCGCTGGACGAGGACGCCGAGGCGGTCCGGGCCGGCCTCGCGGCGCTCGATTCGCTCGGAGCATGATCCGTTAATGCGACATCGCCGGCCCCGGTGCGGATACGCTTCGGCTCATGAGCCTGGCCCTGTGGCCCGTCTTCGAGGACGGCCGATCCCATGGGCTGACCGACGAGGGCGTGACCCTGCTCGAGTCACCGCTCGCCGACCCGCTGCTGAGGTTCGACGCGTATGCCGCGCTTATGATCCCCGACCACTTCACCGGAGACCCGGACGGGCTGGTCGTCGGAGCCGAGCCGAGCTGGTACGAGCCTCGTGACGCGATCCGGACGATCGACGCCATCCGTACGACCCTCGGGCCTTCCGACCTGAACCTGGCCGGCGCCCTCACCGCTCTGGAGGGCGTGCTCATCGCGGCGGCGGCCCGGGGCACGCGATTCCATTTCACGGTGGCCTAGCACTCGGCCAATGGCCCGCGCCTGGTCCACTTCGCGCGGAAATGCCGTACACGGCATCGTGACGAAAGCGACGACGAGCTTCTTGATCAGGACCGGTGGCATGTGGCCGAGCGATTGGTCGTCCATTTCGACGAGGCCTGCATCGACCTGGCGCACCACCTGAACACCAGTGGCCGGGTCGCGGACGTGCTCGGCAGGTCGGTGCCGATCGTGGTCTTCGACATGTACCGGCCCGGGTGGGAGGGCATCGCCACCAAGGCCGCCAACCCACCCGAACTGGTGGAGCGGTACTTCCAGGAGTGGAACCCGGAGTAACGGCACCGCCTCGATCGCCGAGGCGGTGCCGCGTCATGTCCCGGTCGACACCGCCGGACGTGCGCTCACATCGCGTCTTCGAGCTCCTTGAGCAACTGCCGCTTGGACCTGGCGCCCACCATCGACTTCACCGGCTCGCCATCGCGGAAGACCATCAGCGTGGGCATCGACCGGACGCCGTACGCCGCCACCGTCTGGGGATTGGTATCGGCGTCGAGTTGCAGGACCTTGATCCGGTCGCTCTCCTCCGCGGCGACCGCGCCCAGTACCGGGGCCAGCTGCCGGCACGGAGGGCACCAGTCGGCGGTGAACTCCAGCAGCACCGGAAGGTCGGCTTTCAGCACTTCGTCGTCGAACGTCTCGTCCGTGACCTCGTCCACACCCGCTGCTTTGATCATCGTCATCCTCTCAACTCGCAACGTGGGTCGGGCCCGCCCGGCAGCTCCGCCTCGGCCCGCACCAGCTGCGCGCTCACCTGGGAGCGCACCGCCCGCAACTCCTCCATCAGCGCATCGAGTTCGGCGAGCTTCCTCCGGTACACGTCGAGCGAGGCGGGACACGAGTCGCCCGCCGGATGCCCCGCCCGCAGGCACTCCACGAAGGGCCGGGTCTCCTCGAGGCCGAACCCGAAATCCTGAAGCGTGCGGATCTGCTCCACGAGCCGTGGTCTTCGTCGCCGTACACGCGGTATCCGTTGACCGCGCGACCGGCGGAGAGCAGTCCGCGCGACTCGTAGTAACGCAGAGTCCGGGTGCTGACCCCAGCCCGTTCCGCAAGTTCACCGATGCGCATGGACCTGACGCTAGACCTTGACGCCGACGTCAACGCAACGGGCCACGGTGACTTCGTTAGGGTCGTGCGACAAGATCAGGAACGGAGGGAGACACGGATGGCGGAGCCTTCGCGGAGCATCCAGGCACGATTGTGGGACCGGCCCACCATCCCATGGCGACTCGTCGCCCTCGTCCTGGTAGTGATCCCACAGTTCGCCGTCAGCCCGATGCCGGATCTCGGTCGCCAGGACAATGGCCTTGAAGAGTACGAGGGGGTCCAGGCGTTCGTCCGACGAGGCCGAGAGGCCGACGAGGCGTCGTCTGTGTTCGTCCGGGAGACCGGAGGGGCCGAGGCATGGTTCGACTTTCTCTCCCACTCGGGCCTGATCCTGCTGGCGCTCGCGGTGGCCTTCATACTCCCCGGGCCGTCCGGACGCCGCGCCGCATTCGCCGTCACCTGGGCGCTGTGTCTGTGCGGGGTGATCGCCGGATACGCCGCCAGTTCGGCGGCGGGCAGTCTCCTCTGGGCCTATTGCGTCTTCTACCTGTCCGCGTCCGCCGTCCTCACCATCACCGGAATAAGGTCCGCGCTCGCCCGGAACTGACACTGCGTGGAAGCACCAAAAGCTACGTGAAGACCGAAACTCGGATTCCTCCGGCATATGGGTTGACCTGGCCTTTGTGGGTGGAGCGTCAGGCATCGACCCGTGTGGGGTCTTCGCAGTCTGGTTGCGTCTGTGCGCGCTCGGCGGGCGTGGCATGATGACCCGGTGGAAGATCAAGGGAGGACGGAACCTCCGCTGGTGGCCGAAGAGCGCACATCGCTGGCCGGCTTCCTGCAGTACCAGCGCGAGACCCTTGCCATGAAGTGTGCGGGGCTGACCACCGAGCAGCTCAAGCAGAGATCCGTACCGCCGTCGGCCATGTCACTTCTGGGGCTGGTTCGGCATATGGCCGAGGTGGAACGGGTCTGGTTCCGGATCAGGCTGAGCGGCGAGGGCATTTCGTACCGGTGGAAACAGCGACCCGGCGATGACGCCGACTTCCAGATCGACACTGCTGACCCCGACGAGGCGTTCGATGCCTGGGATGAGGAGTGCGTACGGTCCCGTGACATCGTGCACGCCGCCGAGTCCCTCGACATCACTGGGCGCTACCGCGACAAGGACGTCTCGCTCCGCTGGATCCTCACCCACATGATCGAGGAGTACGCGCGGCATAACGGCCATGCCGATCTGCTCCGGGAGCGCATCGACGGAACCACCGGCGAATAAGTACTCGTTAGCAGTGCGAGCCATTCCGCGAGGCTCTGGGCCTGCTGTCACGTGGGGTGCGGCCCCCGTGACGACCTGGGCGTGCGGCGCACCCGTGAC
Organism: Actinomadura alba; assembly: GCF_014323705.1. Taxonomy (GTDB): domain Bacteria; phylum Actinomycetota; class Actinomycetes; order Streptosporangiales; family Streptosporangiaceae; genus Actinomadura_C; species Actinomadura_C alba. Next base: position 3,166 of record NZ_JABVEC010000035.1, on the reverse strand, counting down.
CGCCGTTGGCGGGAGACCTGGGTGGGTGGCGCGATGCGCGGCCGGTGCGGCGACGCGAGATCATCGCGCAGGCGCTCGGGGACGCCTTCAAGACCGCTCGGGACGGGCCAGGAAACGATCGGGCACACAACAGCACGGAAGCGGAAGAAGACCAAGTGAAGATCAAAGGCCCAGGTCCGGGAATGCCGGTTGACCTGGGCCTTTGTGGTGGGAGCGGGCGACGGGAATCGAACCCGCGTAGCCAGTTTGGAAGACTGGGGCTCTACCATTGAGCTACGCCCGCGTGCAACGAGTGACCAGGGATCCGCCTGGTCACTCACCTGGATAGCGTACCGGTTCCCGGGGGCGGTTCGCGTCATGATTATCCAGACCATGATCGCGTGCTGGGTGGCCGGGCGACCCGGACCGCATCGGGAAGATCGCTCGTCCCGGTGAGGACGCGCCCCCATTGGGTCTCTTTGTGGAGGCGCTGCCGTCCGGATCGGCACTACACTGCTCACGTCACCACTACGGTGGGCCCTGGTACGGGTCGCGCGCGGTGGTGGCCGGGGTGTGGCGCAGCTTGGTAGCGCGCGTGCTTTGGGTGCACGAGGCCGTGGGTTCGAATCCCGCCACCCCGACCAGGTCAGGGCCCTAATCCGATAACGGACTAGGGTCCTGAGTGTCTAGCTGTGTAACCATGGTTTTGGATCATGACTCAAAGAGGCGATCCATGATCACGGCTCCGCCTTGGAACTGGCCGGATCTGCTTGCGGTAGATCGCCTCCGTGACAGCCGTGCTGCTGTGCCCCACCAGGCGTGAGATCTCCTCCAGCGGAAGACCACCGTCCGACAGCAGTGACACGAAGCTGTGCCGCAGTTCCCTGGGCGTCAGCCAGCCCGTCCGCCGGCAAGGCTAAGCCTCGATCCACCGACGTGGCTTGAGTGTGGTCTTCTGAGGGTTTCTGCGCCGGTGCTGGGTGGGGGCTGGGGATGGGGGGCATGTATCCGCTGGTCTGCCCAGCTTTTCCACGGTTGGGTTCCGGTCGGGCCCTGGCGGGCGGGATGAGCAAGGACGGTCAGGCCGGTGCTGGTGGGTCGTGGACCGTCTCGAACAGGTGTGTCCAGGTGTTGCGCCAGCGCCAGTTGTGCGGAAGGTGGATGGTGAGGCGTCGTGCGGAGCGGGCGATCCGGGCCGGGGCCTGGACGAGGTGGGCGCGCAGGGTGGCGGTGGTGGCCTTGGCATGGAAGGCGGAGGTCAGTGCTCCGGTGGCTCGCAGCAGGTTGTGGGTCATCGCCCACAGGGTGAGCCAGGCCGCGTTGGCGTGGAAGTGCCCTGAGGGCAGGTGGGCCAGGGCCGAGGCTTTGCTGTCGGCGATGACCTGCTCGACGACGGCGTGGTGGCGGTGCTGGCGCTCGGCCTGGAGCATCGGGGCGGGGTTGTCGGTGAAGAACGGGTGGTAGCGCCAGAGGGGGAACAGTTCGCCCTGTTCACCCACGACGGCGGGTTTGGCCAGGTCGCGGACGCGGCGCACGATCAGCCGTGCGGTGACCCACTCACTGTTCTTGCGGCTGGTGAACGCGGTGTAGGCGGGGATCTCGGCGACCTCGGCATCGGAGATGAGTTCACCGGTGTCGGGGTCGGGCACGGCGGTGGGGTAGGTGATCTGCTGCCATGCGGTGTCGGGGAGGGCCAGGACGGCACGTCTGACGGAGGGGTTCATGCCGCAGGTGATGGAGAAGCGGGCGCCGGCCCGGCGGCACGCGGCGATGACACCGCGTTGTAGAACTGGGAGTCCGCGCGCAGGATGCGGGTGCCGGTGCAGCCGGCCTCCACAGCGGTGGCCAGAGCCTCGCTGACAAGCTTCGCAGCACCTCGGGAGTCGGCTGCCTTGCCGCGCCGCATCCGCACGGTGGCGATCACCGGCCGGGAGTGCTGGGTGCAGATGGTGGCGAGCAGAGGGTGGAGGGTCCGGATGCCGGTGAACCGGCCGTACTCGGCGCCCTGCTTGGTGCGACCGTAGACCCGTTTATGGGTGGAGTCGACATCGATGAAGGCCGTCTCACCGGCGCCGGGCAGCAGCGGGGCATGTGCGGCCAGCGCGGCCAGGAACCTGCGGTGCACGGCATGGAGCTGGAGGGCGTGACCGTGGGTGAACGCGCGCAGGAACGTACCCAGGGTGGATGGGGCACGGATACCCCCGAACAGGACCGGCATCGCACCGTGCCGCAGGACGTCCAGGTCATCGATGCTGTCCGCGCCCGCGACCATGCCGGCCACGATGCTCATCACCTTGGCGTCCGCCCCTGCACCCGCGCCGTTCTTCGCCCCGGTCAGCTTCACCTTCTCGGCAACCAACCGCGAAAGCCCGCACCGCTCGGCCAGCCGCACCACCGGGACCAGTCCGGCATACGCGACCAGATTCGCCTCATCGAACGCGACGGACACCGCCGAAGCGGCATGGGAAGATTGCATCTCGCGGGTGCTCTCTTGCTCTGTGGATGCGGAACCGTAGGAAGTCCCATCATCCCGGCTCAGAGGGCATCCGCGTCTTCATATCCAGCCCTGAACCGGCCATTGCTCGGTGGATCGAGGCTAAGAGGCCCCGCCCCCGCGCAAGTCCGGAACCGTCCAGCTCCACCCTGCCGCCCGGATGCAGTACGTTCGTCCGGGGCTGGGAGGTGTGGTCACGTTGGACATGATCGAAGCCGGGACACTGGGCGGGAGTCCTCCACGCGGCCGAGTACTCCGCGCCGCTATCACCGCGGTTCTTTGGCTCTCAGCCTTCGTCGGGCCGCTAATTCTCCACAACGAAGTGGTAGTCCCCTCACTTCAGATGTTGAGCAATGATGCACGCGTTCTGGATGTAGCGGACCTGGTTATATTGGGGTGCCAGTTCGCTATCTTCGCCTGGCTGTGCCCCAAGGTCTCCTACCGGTGGTTCGATTGTCTGATCCTGGCCGTACCCATCGCCGGCCTAGTGATCTGGGCACCCGCATCCTGTGGCGGATCGCCTACCTGCCGTACCGGGATTGGCGGCCACGATCAGACGAAACTGATGGCTGGATTCGCATCACCGATACGGACCGGGCTAGCCAGTTGCCAATCTACGTCGCTCGGAAGGGGCCCGGGCACGCGCCGTGATAGGTAAGTAGATGTCGTGCCACAAACGTGCCAGTCGGGACA
>NZ_JABVEC010000034.1 GCF_014323705.1 Actinomadura alba | reverse complement strand
GTGTGCGGGTCGATGAGCTGCTGGGGCATGAAGATCCCTATCTGAATCCGGGCGCGCTGTGGGGGGCGCGGGGTGCGATCGCGAGTGCCGCCGCGGAGCATACGGCCTCCGCGTGAACGTGCCGTGCCACCGGCTGCCGGCGTACGGTCACGGTGCCGGCCGCCGGTGGCACGGGGCGCTACTTCACGCCGCCCGCGGTGAGGCCGGCGATGATCCGCCGCTGGAAGATGAGCACCATGACGACGAGCGGTACGGTGACGACGACCCCGGCCGCCATCTGGGTGCCGAAGGGCTGGTCGAAGGTGGCGCTGCCGGTGAACTTCGAGATCGCCACGGTCGCGGTCTGCATATCCTTCTCGTTCACCATGGTGCGCGCGATGAGGAACTCGTTCCACGCGGCGATGAACGTGATGATCGCCGTGGTGAAAACCCCGGGAGCGGCCAGTGGAATGATGATCTTCCGGAACGCCTGCCCGCGGGAGCAGCCGTCCACCATCGCCGCCTGCTCGAGCTCGAACGGCAGCTGCCGGAAGAACACGTTGAGGTTCCACACGGCCAGCGGCAGGGCGAACCCGAGGCTGGGCAGGATCATCGCCTGGTAGGTGTTCATCCATTCGATGTCGGTGAACAGCTTGAGCAGCGGCACGATCTGCGAGATGCCGGGGAACATCGAGGTGGCGATGATGATCCCGAGCAGGGCGTTCTTGAACCGGAAGTCCAGCCGCGCGAGCGCGTACGCCGTGAAGACGCCCACGATCAGGGTCAGCACCGTCGTGACCCCGGCCACGACCACGCTGTTCACAAGCGAGCGTCCGAACCCGTTGTCCGGATTGAAGACCGCGGAGAAGTTCTCCAACGAGAACGGCGCGGGCAGCGGGGTGTTCTCGAACTGGTTGGCCGGCCGCCGGAAGGCGGACACGATCATCCAGTAGAACGGCACCAGGCAGTAGCCCACCACGAGCGCGACGCCGGCGTAGAGCAGCCTGCGCCGCCAGGCGCCCTTCGACGCCCTCGGACTCTTGGCGGCCCCCGGGGCCGTGACGGCCGTCATGCGCTCACCTTCCCCAGTTTCTTGCGCTTCGCGGACGGCTTGCGCTGCTGCCGGGCCTCGCCGATGACGTCGGCGCCGAGCAGTTTGACGAACAGGTACGCGAGAACGGCGATGTAGACGAACAGCACTGTGGCGTAGGCGGCCGCGGGGCCGTAGCGGAGGTTGTTGGCCTCTTGCCACGCGATCATGGTGAGCGTCTCGACCGAGTCCTTGTTCGGTCCGATGAGCACGAAGGGCAGGTCGAACATGCGCAGCGCGTCGAGCATGCGGAACAGTACGGCGACGAGCAGGGCCGGCTTCACGAGCGGCAGCGTGATGCGCCGGAACTGCTCGAACGCCGATGCCCCGTCGACCTTGGCCGCCTCGTACACCTCACGCGGGATCATCTGCAGCCCGGCGAGCACGAGCAGGCCGATGAAGGGCGCCGTCTTCCACGTCTCGGCGACGATGATGCCGAGTTTGGCGTGGAACCCGTCGGTGGTCCACAGGATCTGCCGGCCGATGATCGCGTTCGCGACTCCGTCCGTCTGGAAGATCCAGCGCCACAGCAGACCGGAGATCGCGGTCGGGATCGCCCAGGGCACCAGGATGCTGGCGCGGACGAAAGCCCGGCCGCGGAGCGCCTGGTGCATGATCAAGGCCATCGCCACGCCGATGACCGTCTCGAGGCTCACCGTGACGACGAGGAAGAAGGTCGTGTTGTAGAAGGCGTTCCAGAACGCGTCCGCGTTCTCACCCGAGAAGATGGCCGTGTAGTTGTCGAGACCGACGAACCGCTCGCTCTCGACGATGAAGCCCTGCGCGTCCAGCACCTCACCGCGCTTGTACAGCGACTCGCGGAAGGCGGCGATGACGGGATAGCCGACGACCAGGGCGAGCACCATGATCGTGGGGGAGAGCAGCAGGGCGCTGAGCCGTCCCGAGCCCTGGACGTCACGCTCTTTTTTCGGCGGTCGCGGGGTCTTCGCCGCGCCCGCTGACGGTGGTTCCTTGGTGGTTGTCGCCATTCGGTCCACTCCTCCGGCCGGGGCGGGGCGTGCCCGACACGCCCCGCCCCGGTGCCACGTCGGTTACGGCTGGATCAGCTGACCGAGCTTGGTCTGCAGGCTGGACAGTGCCTGATCGGAGGGCGTCTTGCCGGTGATGGCGTTGTAGGTCTCCTCCTGGATGGCGGTGGTGACGTCGCCGTACTTCACGACGATCGGCCGGGGCTTGGCGCCGAGGATGGAGGCCTTCAGGGTCGGCAGGTAGGGGAACTTCTTCACCAGCTCCGGGTCGTCGTACAGCGCGGCGTTCGGCGGGGCCTGCGAGGTCGCGAGCAGGTCGGCGCGCTGGGACTCCTCACTGGTGATGAACTTGATGAAGTCCGCCGCAGTGGCCTTGTTCTTGGCGAAGGCCGAGATGGCGAGGTTGTGCCCGCCGAGGGTCGACGCGCCCGGTCCGCTCACGCCCGGCAGCGGCGCCACCGCGAACTTGTCGACGACCTTGGAGGTGCCCTTCTTGTTCGCCAGCGCGTACTGGTAGGGCCACTGGCGGTGGAACAGCAGTTTGCCGGACTCGAAGTAGCGGCGGCCCTCCTCCTCCTTGAAGGTGATGGCCTGCTTGGGGATTCGGCCGTCCTTCACCGCCTGGACCAGCACGTCCAGGCCCTTCTTCGCCTCGGGGGTGTTGACGGTCGGCTTGCCGCTCGCGTCCACGACGGAGCCGCCCGCGCCGTTGATGACCTCCGAGACGTTGACGGTGAGGCCCTCGTACTTGTCGAACTGCCCCGCGTAGCAGCTCACGCCCTTGCCCTCGGAGGTCTTCGTGACCTTGTCACACGCGGCCCAGACCTCGTCCCAGGTCTTCGGCGCCTCCTTGACGCCGGCCGCGTCGAGGAGGTCCTTGCGGTAGTAGAGGAGTCCGCCGTCGGCGTTGAGCGGGACGGCGTACAGCCGGTCCCGGTACTGGGCTGTCGCGACCGTGGGCGGGAGCATCGCCGACACGTCGAACTGCGACTTGGGCAGGTCGGTCAGCCAGCGATTGGCGGCGAACTCGGCGGTCCACACGACGTCCATGTTGAGGATCGTGTAGGCGTCCGACTTCGTCTGGGCGTTCTGGATCATCTGCTCGCGCTGCTGGTCGGCCGACTCCGGCAGCTCGATGATGCGGGCCTGCTCGTTCGGGTGGTCCTTGTTCCAGGCGTCGACCTGCTTCTGCCTGTTCCCCGAGGTGTCCTTGCCCGAAACGAACGTGATCGGGCCCCGCCCGCTCAGTTGCGCTTCGGTGGACTGCTTCGCCGTGCCTCCGCCGCCGTCATCGCCGCCGTCATCGCCGCCGCAGGCGCTCACCGTGAGCGCAAGGCCGACCACCACGCCGACAATAGGGGTGAACCGCATCGATCCTCCTCCTCGCGGGCCCTCGTGAGGTCCCGAGTCCTCCCCACATGTCCTCACGTGGGATAACTTGGCGGGGACCCTAGCAACGGGCTGTAACGCTGTAAACAGCTTGCAGAAACGATTTGGAAACATTCGCGGTCCCAAACCGGCCGGCGGACCTTTTCCCTGCTTGTGCTGCACATCTTGCGGCTGACCTGGCGAATTGATTGCAACTGCTTGCTGAGCTATTGCAAGAACTTCCGTATCTCTGTAGCTTCCCCGCAACGAAGCTGAAACCAATCAGTCGTGGGAGGCGCACGTGGCCCGCTCTCGTCATCCGCGGAGGCGTCGCGGGGCCGGGCGATCCCGGCTGCTCAGGACGGTTCTCGCGGTCGCGCTCACCACGTCCCCGCTGACCGCGATTCCGGCCGTGGCGTCGCCCGCGGCGGCGGACGCCTCCGCGCCGGAGGCGTCTCCCGACACCGACCTGACCAAGGCCAGGGCCCAGTGGATCGACCGCCGCACCGTCGCCTGGAAGGTCGAGCCGTCCGCGTCGAACCGCTACGCGCTGGAGTACGCCCCGGACGGCTCGCTCGCGGTCTCCGAGGACGGAAAGATCACCGGCGACCGGCACCTGCTCCGGCTGGCCGGCGTGCCCGGCGGCCTCACCGCCGAACAGCGCGGGAAATGGCCGCACCTCGCCTCGTACGCGGCCTTCACGGTCGACCCGCGGGACGCGGGGCGGGTCGCCGAGGCGGTGCGGGGGCAGGTGATCGCGGTCGAGCGCGACGCGGCCGGGGGCCTTCGCACCACCACCGGCGTGCAGCTGCCCGGAGTGCTCGACGACCTGTACGCCCCGGCGGTCAAGGCGGACCTCGGCCCGGTGTGGCGGCACGGGCGGCCGACGCTGACCCTGTGGGCGCCGACCGCGCGCAAGGTGGCACTGGACATCGGCGGCGACAGCGTGCCGATGCGGCGCGACGACCGCACCGGCGCCTGGTCGGTGACCGGCCCGGGGAGCTGGAGGGGCCGCTCGTACCGCTTCCAGGTCACCGTGTTCGCGCCGGCCGCCGGCAAGGTGGTCACCAACGCGGTCACCGACCCCTACGGCCTGGCGCTGACCGCCGACTCCGCGCGCAGCGTGCTCGTCGACCTCACCGACTCGGCGACCGCGCCGGCCGGCTGGTCGGCGCTCCGCAAGCCCAAGGCGGTACGCCAGGACCGGGCGTCCATCTACGAACTGCACGTACGGGACTTCTCCGCCTCCGACGCGACCGTTCCGGCGGCGCGGCGCGGCACGTACGGCGCCTTCACCGGCGACGGCGCCGGCATGCGCGAGCTGCGCGGGCTCGCCCGCGACGGGCTGACCCATGTGCACCTGCTGCCCGCGTTCGACTTCGGGACCGTGCCCGAGCGACGCGCCGACCGGAAGGAGCCGGCCTGCGACCTCGCCGCGCTGCCACCGGACTCGGCCGAGCAGCAGAAGTGCGTCGCCGCCGTGAAGGACTCCGACGCCTTCAACTGGGGGTACGACCCGGTCCACTACACCGTGCCCGAAGGGTCGTACGCCTCCGATCCGGACGGCACGGCACGGACCAGGGAGTTCCGCGGGATGGTCGCGGGGCTCAACGGCGCCGGGCTCCGCGTGGTGATGGACGTGGTCTACAACCACACCGTCGCGGCCGGCCAGGACCCGAAGTCGGTGCTCGACCGGATCGTGCCCGGCTACTACCAGCGCCTCCTCGACGACGGAACCGTGGCCACCTCCACCTGCTGCCCCGGCACCGCCCCCGAGCACGCGATGATGGGCCGCCTCGTGGTCGACTCCGTCGTCACCTGGGCGAAGCGCTACAAGGTGGACGGCTTCCGGTTCGACCTCATGGGTCACCACCCCAAGGCCAACATGCTCGCCGTACGCAAGGCACTGGACGAACTGACCGTCGAGCGCGACGGCGTGGACGGCAGGTCGATCCTGCTGTACGGCGAGGGCTGGGACTTCGGCGAGATCGCGGGCGGCGCCCGGTTCGAGCAGGCGACCCAGGCGAACATGGCGGGCACCGGGATCGGCACGTTCAACGACCGGCTGCGCGACGCCGTGCGCGGCGGCGGGCCCTTCGACGAGGACCCGCGGATCCAGGGCCTCGGCTCCGGCCTGGCCGGTGCGCCCAACGGCTCGCCGGCGAACGGGTCGGCCGCCGAGCAGCGGGCACGGCTGCTGAAGTACGGCGACCAGATCAAGGTGGGCCTGACCGGCAACCTGAAGGGCTACCGGTTCACCGACTCCTCCGGCCGGGAGGTGACCGGCGGGCAGGTCGACTACAACGGATCGCCGGCCGGCTACACCGCCGTGCCAGGCGAGGCGGTGACCTACGTCGACGCGCACGACAACGAGACGCTGTACGACGCGCTCGCGTACAAGCTGCCGGCCGGCACCCCGATGGGCGACCGGGTGCGGATGCAGGCGCTTTCGCTGGCCACGCCGATGCTGGCGCAGGGCACCGCGTTCCTGCACGCCGGCAGTGAGCGGCTGCGGTCGAAGTCACTGGACCGCAACTCCTACGACTCGGGGGACTGGTTCAACCGGCTGCACTGGGACTGCCGCCAGGGCAACGGGTTCGGCGCCGGCCTGCCGCCGGCCGCCGACAATGAGCCCAAGTGGGTGTACGCGCGGCCGCTGCTCACGAACGCGGGCCTCAAGCCGTCGTGCGCCGACCTCTCGGCGGCCCGCGAACGGACCGGCGAACTGCTGCGCATCCGGGGCTCGTCGCCGGTGTTCTCGCTCGGATCGGCCGACGAGGTGCAGCGACGGCTGTCGTTCCCGCTCAGCGGCACCGGCGAGGTCCCCGGCGTGGTCACCATGCACCTGGACGGGCGCGGCCTCGACCCGAGATGGCGGTCGGTCACGGTGGTGTTCAACGGCACGCCGGAGCCGCAGCGGCAGACCGTGGCCGCGCTCAAGGGGGCGGCGGTGACGCTGCACCCGGTGCAGGCCGCCTCGACCGATCCGGTGGTCGGGCGCTCGGCGTTCGACGCGTCGACCGGCGCGCTCACGGTCCCCGGCCGGACGGTCGCGGTCTTCGTACGGTCCTGAGCGCCGGGCGCCGCTTCGGAGGGCCGCCGCACGCGTGGGCCCGGACGAATCCTCCCCATCAGCACACGGGTCGTCCGGGCCCAACCCCACGTGGCCCCGCGCCAACCGAAATTTGCAGCTTTTCAGGGAAATTGCGGGATTCTTGCGAAATCTCTTGACGCGGTGTCACGGGTCGGTGACGCCGGCGGTGCAGAGGCTCCACCCGCGATCCGGGACCTGTTCGGCAATCCCGGGCCGGCGGGGGAGTCCTGGGCGTCGCAGCACGTGCTGCCGCCGGCCGTCGCCTGGCCGGTGCTAATCGTCGCGGTCTTCCCGCCCCTCTCGGTGCGCCGCCACCGGTGGCTCGATCGTTGACGGGAGAGCCGCGGCGATGCAGTCGAGGACGCGCTCCAGCCCGTACCGGAACTGGTCTTCGCGGCTCAGGTGCGGCTGGCGCGCGTCTATCACGATCTTGCTGAAGATCGGGTACTTCCCGCTTTCCAGCAGTTGGTGGACTCGCGGGGAGGTCCGCGCCATCCATTCCGACTCGCTGATCCCGCTGCGGCGGACCTCCTCGGCCCAGCTGATCTCGTCGCGGACGGCGCTTTCGACGTAGCCGCTCAGAATGCCCATGAGGCTGAGGTTCTGGTCGATGGCGATGTGTGCGTCGAGGGCTCCCATCACCCGCTCGATCAAGAGCAGCTGGTTGGGACCGAAGCTGTGGAGCGACCGGTGCACGGTGGCGATCCACGGATGCCTAAGCCACATGGCGCGCAGTCCGTCGGCGTAGCGCGTCAGGTCCGCGCGCCAGTCGCCGGAGGGCATGCCCTCGACGTCGATCTCGCCCATCAGCCGGTCGGCCACGAGCTCGATGAGGTCGTCGCGGCTCGGGACGTACCGGTAGAGCGACATCGCGCCTGCGCCGATCTCGGCGGCGATCCGCCGCATGGTGGCGGCCTCCAGCCCCTCGGCGTCGGCGATCCGGACCGCCGCCTCGGTGATCTGCGCGCGGCTGTAGGTCGGCTTCGGCCCGCGGGCCGGGCGCTCGGGCCGCATCCAGATGCTCACGTACTCGGCGTCGGTCACCGTTCCACCTCCTACTTGCGTACATCGTACCCAGTAACTTAGTCTGGCCGCGATAACCGCGTACAAGGTACCCAGTGGAGGGAACATGGCGGAGCCGATCGTGGTCGCCGAGGGGCTGCACAAGTCCTTCGGTGACACCCATGCGCTGCGGGGCCTGGACCTGAGCGTCCCGAGAGGAACGGTCTGCGGAGTGCTGGGGCCGAACGGCGCGGGGAAGACGACCGCGGTGCGCATCCTGGCGACCTTGTCCGATCCCGATGCCGGGCACGCCCGCATCGCCGGATACGACGTCGTCCGCGAGGCCGGCAAGGTGCGGGCCAGGATCGGGCTCGCGGGCCAGTACGCCGCCGTGGACGAGAAGCTCACCGGCCGCGGCAACCTGCGCATGTTCGGGCGCCTCTACCACCTGTCCCGGCGCGAGGCGCACCGGCGGGCCGACGAGCTGCTCGAACGCTTCGGTCTGATGGACGCCGCCGATCGTCAGGTCGCCGGCTACTCCGGCGGTATGCGGCGCCGCCTCGACCTGATCACCAGCCTCATCCTGCGTCCCGAGGTGCTCTTCCTGGACGAGCCGACCACCGGCCTGGACCCGCGCAGCCGCGGCGAGATCTGGGACAGCGTCCGCGAGCTGGTCGCGGGCGGCACCACGGTGCTGCTCACCACGCAGTATCTGGACGAGGCCGACCGGCTGGCCGACGACATCGCCGTCATCGACCACGGGCAGGTGATCGCCACGGGCACTCCCGACGAGCTGAAGGCCACGATCGGGGACCGCCTCGACGTCGTTCTCGAAGACCCCGCCGCGTTGCGTCCGGCGGCGACCGTGCTGAACGCCCTGGCCGGGACCGACCCCACGATGACGGGCGCCGACCGGCTCAGCGTCGCCCTGCCCGGCGGCGGCCTTCGGCTCGCCGACATCGTGCGCGAGCTCGACCGCGCCGGGGTCGCCGCGGCCGACGTGAGCCTGCGCCGCCCCACCCTCGACGAGGTGTTCCTGCGCCTCACCGACCGGAAGGAGCTCGTCTGATGACCGCCCTCACCTCGCCGATGGGCCACCGCGTGCGCTGGACGTTCACCGACGGGCTGACCCTGGTCGGCCGCGAGCTGGGACGGCTGCGGCAGGAGCCAGGGGAGCTCGTCGCCGCGCTGATCTTCCCGGCCATCATGGTGGTGCTGTTCGGGTACGTGTTCGGCAGCGCGATCCAGGTGCCAGGCGGCGGCGACTACCGCGAGTACCTCATGCCCGGGCTGTTCTCGATGGTGACCTTCACGGCGGTGATGGGGGTCATGATGCGGGTGGCCACCGACGCCTCCCGCGGCGTGATGGACCGGTTCCGGTCCATGCCGATGGCGCGGTCGGCGGTGCCGTTCGGGCAGACCGGTGCCGACCTGCTGGGCGGTCTGCTGTCGCTCACCATCATGGTGGGGGCGGGCCTGCTGGTGGGATGGCAGCCGCATCGCGGCCTGGTCCCCACGGCCGAGGCGTTCCTGCTGCTGATCGTGCTGCGGTACGCGCTGAGCTGGGTGGGCGTCTACGTGGGCCTGGTGGTGAAGAACGACCAGGTCGCCGACCAGATGGTGCCGCTGTTCCTGCCGTTCACGATGCTGTCCAACTCGTTCGTCCCGACCGACGGCATGCCGGGGTGGCTGCGGTTCCTGGCCGACTGGAACCCGGTGAGCGCGATCACCGCCGCCTCCCGGGAGCTGTTCGGCAATCCGGGTGTGCCGTCCGGAGACGTGGCCTGGCCGCTCGCGCATCCGGTGGCCGCCGTCCTGCTCTGGTCGGCCGCGCTGCTGGCGGTGTTCGTCCCGCTGTCGGTCCGTACCTACAAGCGCAGGGGACGGTGAAACGGTGACCTCTCTGCCGGAAGACCCGCCGTCACCGATCAGCGAAGACGACCGCGACACGGCCGTGCGGCGCCTGCAGGAGGCGTACACCGAAGGGCACATCTCGTACGAGGAGATGGACGAACGCCTCCACCAGGTGCTCACCGCCAAGACGCACAGCGAGCTCGTGCCGGCTCTGGCCTCGCTCCCGGAGGAGAATGCGGGCACCACGTCCACGATCGCCGCCGTCAGCGGACGGATCCAGCGGCGCGGCGCATGGCGGGTACCTCGGATCCTCAAGGTCGAGTCCGCACTCGGAAGGGTGCACCTGGACCTGTCCCGGGCGGTCATCGAGCATCCGGTAGTCGACATCGAGTTGCAACTCGGCACCGGCAGAGCCAAGATCACGGTGCCTCGCGACGCGATCGTCGACGTCGAGGATCTGCGCACCGGGTGGAAGGACCCGCTCTACAAGACCCGGCGGCGCTCCCGCCCCGGCGGGCCGAGGATCCGGATCTCTGGGACCATGGGGTTAGGACGGTTGAAGATCCGCCACGCGCGGTGAGACGCGTTCGCCGCGGCCGGCCCGTGCCGCGGTGACCGCATTCCGAAAGGCCTGATTCGATCCGCCGGGTCACCGGCACCGGGTCTATCCGGGCTGGAACTCTCTGAGCGGCAGTCGCACCGGCGTGCCGCGGACGGTCACGACATGCCGGTCGACGTCCATGTGGACGGGACCCACCGCCAGGGTCACATGCCCCTTCGCCTCATCGGCGCTACGCGTCTCAGCGGACGCGCGCCGCGGTCGGCGCAGCACCGCTTGCACTCGGGCGATCAGTTCCTGCGGAGAGAACGGCTTGGTCACATAATCGTCCGCGCCGATCTCCAGTCCGACGACACGGTCGATCTCGTCGTCCCTCCCCGTCACGATGATCACGGGAACGTCGGAGGTACTGCGCAACCGGCGGAGGACATCGGTGCCCGGTAGTCCGGGCAACCGCAGATCGAGCAGGACCATTTCGGCGCCGGACCGGTCGAAGAACTCCAACGCCTCGGGACCGGTTCGCGCCACGATGGGCCGGTAGCCCTCGTCTGCCAACAGACACTCGAGAAGGTCCGCCACCGACTTGTCGTCCTCGACGACCAGTACCCGGGTCGCCGCACCGCGTGCTGTCATCAGCGCCGCCGAGCTCGCCACCGCGAACTCACGGAACCGTCCCTCCGCCGCGGCATCCATCGTCACCTCCGAAGTACTCTCACCCTTCAGACGCCTCCGGACGACCGCCACTATGCGTAGGTAGACCGACTTTCTACAGATGGCTCACGCGTCGGGTGATCCCGAACCCGCGACCCTCAGGAAAGATCGAGATTAATGCTGATATAGCGCTATTCAATAAGGCCTGATCGGCGGATTGGCCGGGAATCGGTCGGGTCGACGGCCGGTTATGGAAAGGGTTGTATTCGATCATTTGTTCGAATAGCATTGTTGTCACGCGAGGAAGGGGGTGCCGAGAAATGACCACGGAAACCGTGCCCGCCGAATTGTGCTGGGCGGAATGGGCGGAGCTGCCTCCGGGGCCGGAGCTCGGGTTCCGCCTCGCGATGGTCGACCTGGCGGCGCTCCCCGACGACGAGTTGACCGGGGTGATGGCGGCCGCGCGGCGGCAGACATCCTGGGCGCAGAGCGTCGAGCTGGCGTCGGTCGCCGAGCTGGCCCGGCGACGACAGGCCGAGGAGTCGCTCGAGAATGTGCGGTGGACGTCGTCGACCCATGAACGCCTGGTCGATGAAGTGGCGGCGGAGCTGACGGTTCCTTCCGGCGCCGCACAGGAGCTGGTGTGGCTGGCCGAAGCGCTGACGGAACGGCACCTGCGGACGTGGTCGGCGTTGGTGTCCGGCTTGATCGACTACCGGCGGGCCAAGGTGGTGGTCGAGGTACTGGACGGCCTGGATGATGAGCTGGCCGACCGGATCGAGTCGAAGGTCATCGCCGATGCTCCGTCGCAGACCGTCACAAGGCTGCGCGCCCTGCTTAAGAGAGCGGTCAAGAAGGCCGACCCTGCAGCGGCCGAGGAGAAGAAGAAGGCGGCGCGGCGCGAGCGGCGGGTGGAGATGTGGGAGAACTCCTCCGGCACCGCCGACCTGGTCGGTCGTGATCTCGCCGCCGAAGACGTCGAAGCGATCATGAATCGCCTCAGCGCCGTCGCGCGGGCCATGCGGGCCGACGGGGACCAGCGACCGGTCGACGCCATCCGCGCCGACCTCTACCGCGACCTGCTCCGTGGTGTGCCGTTGCCCGAGGCCGCACGCGTCTTGTACGACGACGGCTCCACGGTCCCCGCCGAAGACGCCGCTCCCGGTGAGCCGTCCGCCACCGAATGGGATGCCGCTTCTGGCGAGCCCTCCGTCGTCGAGCGGGACGCCGATCCTGGTGCGCCGTCCGCCACCGAACAGGACGCCACCCCTGGTGGGCCCTCCAGCGTCGGGCAGGACGCTGCTCCAGGTAAGCCGCCTGTCGTCGGGCGGGATGTCGTTTCCGGTGAGCCGTTCGCCGATGCCACTGGCGCGGTCGGGACGGTCTCCGACGCGGATGCTGGCGCGGAGCGGGACGCTGCTTCCGGTGAGCCGTTCGCCGATGCCACTGGCGCGGTCGGGACGGTCTCCGACGCGGATGCTGGCGCGGAGCGGGACGCTGCTTCCGGTGAGCCGTTCGCCGATGCCACTGGCGCGGTCGGGACGGTCTCCGACGCGGATGCTGGCGCGGAGCGGGACGCTGCTTCCGGTGAGCCGTTCGCCGATGCCGCCGACGCGGTCGGGACGGTCTCCGACGCGGATGCTGGCGCGGAGCGGGACGCTGCTTCCGGTGAGCCGTCCGCCGATGCCGCCGACGCGGTCGGGACGGTCTCCGACGCGGATGACGTCACCGTCCGGCCCGCCGCCCGCCGCGAGGCCCGGACTCCCAATGGCAAGGCCCGGACTCCCACCTACGACGAGGCCGTGGCCGAGGTTGAACGGCTCATCGCCGAGGCGCTCGCCACTGAACTCGACCGACACCTCGAAGACGTTCTCGCCACCGCCCGGCGCGAGTCCCGCGATGGCGAGCGCCCGGTCGGACGCGCGCTCCTTGTCTCCCAGGCCGTGGCGGCGATGGACAAGGCGCTCGAAGGTCTTCGGGACACGTGGTGTGCGGCCACCGGCCAGCAGGCGCACGACGGCTACCGGCCGCCCGCCGCGATGCGGCGCCGTATCGAGCGCCGTCACCGCACCTGCGTCTTCCCCACCTGCAATCGCAGGGTGGTGGCGTGCGACGTCGACCACACCCGTCCCTATGATCCGGCGGTTCCGGGCGGCGGCAGGACTCGGGCGGACAACCTCGCTCCGCTCTGCCGTCGCCATCACCGCACGAAGCAGCACCGGACTTGGTGGCTGGTCCAGCCCTTCCCGGGACTGCTGGTATGGATCACTCCGGCAGGCCACTGGCACATGGTCCTCCCGTCGCCGCCGGAGTGACCTTTGCTCCAGGCGGGCGCGCACCGGGGCGAGACCGGACGGCGCCCATCCGAACAACCCCCGGTGAGGCGGCGGGACCGGTGAGGTCTGGGGCCGGTTTGCGCGGGCGTCGGCCGGCTCACTCCGGGCCCGGACGGTTGCGGCGACGCTCAGGCGAGGGCGCTGAGCTGCTCGACCTCGTCGGTGTTGAGCGAGATCAGGGCCGCTGCAGCGTTCTCCTCCAGATGGGCGACCCGCGAAGTGCCGGGGATCGGGAGCATCACGGGGGAGCGGTGCAGTAGCCAGGCCAGGGCGGCCTGTGCCGGGGTGACTTCGTGCCGGGCGGCGGTCTCGGCCAGCGGACCGGCCTCGGCCGTCTCACCAGCGGCCAGCGGGAACCATGGGATGAAGCCGATGCCGTGCTGCTCGCAGTGCTCCAGCACGGGCTCGGAGTCGCGGGTCGTGATGTTGAAGCGGTTCTGCACCGAGACGATGTCGACGATCGCGCGCGCCTGCTCGAGCTGGTCGGTGTCGACGTTCGACAGGCCGATGTGCCGGATCTTGCCCTCGGCCTGAAGGTCGCGGAGCACGCCCACCTGGTCCTCCAGGGGTACCAGCGGATCCGGGCGGTGCAACTGGTAGAGGTCGATGCGCTCCAGCCGGAGCCTCCGCAGGCTCATCTCCACGCACTGGCGCAGGTACGGCGGGCGGCCGACCGCCTCCCATGGAACGCCCGGCGCCGGCCGTACGAGTCCGCCCTTGGTGGCGATGACAAGGTCGGCCGGATACGGGTGCAGTGCCTCGGCGATGAGCTCTTCGCTGACGTACGGACCGTAGGAGTCGGCGGTGTCGATGAGATTGATGCCGAGATCGACGGCGCGGCGCAGTACCCGCAGCGCCTCGTCGCGGTCCGCCGGCTCGCCCCAGATCCCCGGCCCGGTGATGCGCATCGCGCCGAAGCCGAGGCGGTTCACGCGAAGGTCGCCACCGAGGGCGAACTCGCCGCTCGCCGTCGCCGGACGGCCGGTCGTTTCCGTCATCTTCCCCCCTAAAAGACGTGTTGCTCAGGGTCCCTGTCTACCGGATCGGGTGCGCGGGCCGGATCCCGGGGAGCGGCTCAGGCCCTCCCCGTGCTCTCCCGCGGGCGTCCGCCGGGCGGGAAGATTTCAGCGAGAGCCGCGGGGGTGACCGTACGCAGGAACGGCACGACGGCCACGACGGCCGCGGCCGCGAAGACGATGAACGCGGCCTGTACCCCTGCCAACTGCGCGATCGCGCCCGCGAGTGCCGCTCCGAGGGGCAGCGTGCCCCAGCCGAGCAGCCGCGCGGCGGCGTTGAACCGGCCCATCAGCTCGTCCGGCACGGTGAGCTGGACGATCGTGCGGGAGTTGACGGTCCACAGCGTGCCGCCGACGCCGCCGGCGAAGGCACCTGCGGCGACCGCCCACGGATTCGCGGTGACCACGGGCACGGCCAGCATGGCGAAGGTGCCCAGCAGGTCGGCGAACAGCACGCGCCGCCGGCCCATGAGCCGGTTGACCGTCCCGACCGCGAAGACGCCGGTCAGCCCGCCCAGACCCAGGCATGACAGCACCAGGCCGTACGCCTGCTCGGACAGGTGGGCCTCCTCGGCGTACGACGGCAGGAGCACCAGCCACGCGCTCCACGCGCCGGCCAGCACGGCGATCGTGAGCGTCATCGTGCGCAGTAGCGGGTGCGACCACAGGAACCGCAGCCCCACCGCGATGTCGGCCCGCACCGGTGCCGGTGGGCGCCCGGCCGCGCCGGTCGGCCGGGCCCGGAAGCCACCGGCCAGCAGCATGATGAGCAGCAGCCCGGCAACATACGCCGCCGCGGTGGAGCCCAGCGCGACTCCGGCGCCGGCGGTCAGGAGCAGGCCGCCGAGTGCCGGTCCGGCGAACTCGTTCGCCACCGTCTCGGCACCGGCCACCCAGCCGTTGACTCGTTCCAGACGCTCGCGGGGAACGGCCGCCGGGACCAGGGAGGTGAGGGACGTCTGGGCGACCACCTCGGCGACGCCCAGGACGAGACCGGCGAGATAGAGCAGCGGAAGGCTCAGCGCGTCCGCCGCGACGGCGAGGAGAAGCGCGGCGACCACGACCAGGCGCATGCCCTCCGCGAGGCTCACCAGCCGCCGGCGGTCGGCGCGGTCGACGAGCACACCGATATGCAGCGCGATCAGCAGCCACGGCAGGGTCAGCGTGAATCCGACCCCCGCGACGAGGGCGGGCGAGTCCGTGAGCCCCACCGCCATGAGCGGCAGCGCCACCTTGGTGACGCCGTCGGCCAGGTTCGTGATCGCCGTGAAGGACACGAGCACGCCGACGTTGCGTGCGCCGCGCCGCTGCCCGGTCCCGTGCTTCGGACCTTCCCGTTCGACCGTCGCCATCCAGGACTCCACACCGTCTATTTGAGATTGCCGGTGTTGCAGTATGGCCGCGTCATTGCTTGGCGCGCAACCGTCTATCGGATTAGATGGTGGGGTGACCGATCCCTCCGGAGCGGCGGCGCTCATCCGCGACTTCGCCAACACCATCGACGTCGAGGAGCGGACCGACGCGCTGGCCGATGTGGCCGGGGCCGCCGAGTGGTTGCGCGGGCAGGGTCTGCTCGGTGACATCGCGCGGGCCGGGGCACCACGCGACGCGAACGAACCCGCGTTCGGTGAGGACGACCGCCTCATGGCCGTGACGCTCCGCTCCGGGTTGCGGGAACGGCTGCTCGTCACCGGCGGGGGCGAGGGCGACGTCCGTCAGATCGAGCGGGCGCAAACGGTGCTCGACCGGCTGGTGCTGTCGGCCGGGCTCGCCGACCCGCGGGAGCCGCTCCGGCCGGTGACCGGCGTGGCGGCGCGCACGGCACTGGCGAGGATCGCCGCGGCGTGGGCGCAGGTCTGCGCCTCGGGCGAATGGCGCCGGCTGAAGCGCTGCCCGGACCACTCCTGCGGGTGGGTCTTCTGGGACGCCACCCGCAGCCGTACCCGCCGCTGGTGCACCATGCGGATCTGCGGCAACCGGGCCAAGACCCGGGCGTACACCGAGCGTCGCCGCGCCCGATGACAGGCCCCACACTCGATGAGGCGCGGCGTGCCGGTCAGCGCCGGTCAGCGCCGGTCAGCGCCGGTCAGCGCCGGTCAGCGCCGGTCAGCGCCGGTCAGTGCCGGTCAGTGCCGGTCAGTGCCGGTCAGTGCGGTCAGTGCCGGTCAGTGCCGGTCAGTGCCGGTCAGCGCCGGTCAGCGCCGGTCAGCGCCGGTCAGCGCCGGTCAGCGCAGGGCGTGCGGATCCCGGTGAGCGTGCAGGCGATGCCATCTGCGGTGCGCGAACAGGCCCGCGCCCGCGAGGATCAGCCAGCCGATCAGCACGGCCTTGAGGACACCCGCGAACACCCAGCCCGGACCGGCGATCATCACCGCGATGAGGAGGAGACCGATCAGCGGGGGAGCGAACCCGCGACGGCGATGGCGCCGGTGATCCCATCGCGGGGGGCCACCGTGCCACGGGGCGGCGTGGTGCGGCATGCCGTGGGCCCGGACGGCGCCGGGGCCGTGACCAGGCCAGGGCTCCTTCCCGCCGTCGCGCCACCCGGAGCGGGCCCGCGGATCGGGCAGGTCGCGGGTGACCTCGCGCAGGTCGCCGGCGGTCTTGGCGCCCAGCGCGGCCTCGAGTCGCTCGTCCAGTTCCTCACGGGACAACCGGCCCTGCGCGAAGTGGTCGTGCAAGGACACGGCGACCTCGTCGCGCTCGGCGTCGCCCACGCGCAGATGGTCCGGGTGGTCGAACCCGCCACGCTCGCCGAAGCCGCCCCGGGCGCTCATGCCCGTCCGTCCAGGTCGTCACCTTCGGCCTGGTCCTCGGCGAGGATGCCGTAGAGACGCCGCCGCGTTTCAGCGACCACCCGGCGCGCCTCGGCCACCTGGCCGCGGGATCCGGCGTGCACGACCTGCATGAGAGCCGTGCCCATCTGGGCCGCCTCCTTGAACAGGTCGACCACGTCGCCGTCGACCTCGGCGGTCATCGCCTCCCAGGGGGCGGTGACCTCTTCCGGGTGCTCGTCGACATAGGCGCGACCGGCGTCGGTGAGGTGGAAGGTACGGCGTCCGTCACCCTCCTCGCCCCGGATCAGCCCTTCGTCGGCCAGTTGCTGGAGGGCCGGGTAGACGGCGCCCGGGCTCGGCTTCCAGGCACCGTGGCTGCGCTCGTTGATCTCCTGGATGATCTGGTAGCCGTTGCGCGGTTCTTCGGCCAGCAGGCTCAGGATGGCCGCTCGCACGTCACCGCGCTTCGCCTTCGGCCCCCTGCCGCCCCAGGGGCCACCGCGTCCCCACGGCCCGGGGCCGCCGAACGCCGCACCGAAGGGGCCGAAGTTCGGCGGGAACGGACCCCGCATGCCATGTGCCCTGCCGTGCATCCTTCGCTCGGTATGCGCCGCCATCCCCGCCACCGCCTTGCCCAGTCGCATCGCCTGCTCAGCGAAGTCGCCCCATGGTTCGCCGGGGCCGCCCTGTGTCCTTGTCATCTCCCTGCCCTTCCACGATGTCTCTCAGAGCCACTGTAGATACGTTAACGATATATCGACAACGGCTCGTGTCAAGGATCGGTTCCCGTGCGCCGTCCGACCGGCGGGCCGCTCGAGCGGCCCGCCGGTCGGACGGGGGTGCGGCCCGACGCCCTCGGCCGGGGCGGCGGCGGCGCGGCAGGACGTCCCGGCCCGCGGGCCGACCACCCTTTACGGCATTTTTAGCTGTATTCAGGATGTGCGCGGGCGAGTGGCAGGTCGAATAATGTGGACATATGCGCGAGCGATGACCGAAGAGTCCGAAGAATCACGGGGTGGGGAAGGCCCCCGATCCGGCCGCCGTCATGGCGGGCGCTTCCTCACCAGATTCGATCGCGACTGGTCTGAGCTGCGCCTCGAGCTCGCTCGCTGGAACGCGGAACCGGGCGGCAATGGATTCTGCGGGCTGAACGACCATTTGCTGTTCGTCACTTTCGCCGGCAACACGAAGCGGACCGAGGCCACGATCGAGGACGGCCCCCGATACGAGGGCGCCGACTTTCCCGGAGCGGTGACCTTCATTCCGGCGAACCAGATGCGGCACGCCTGGCACGAGGGCGGCACCATCGACTACGCGACGATCAAGCTGGACCCCGGCCGCGTCGCCCTTCTGAACGCCGAGGCCGGGAACGGCGACGTGGAGTTCCGGGGGTTCACCAACCGGCCGGATCCGTTCGTTCACCAGATGGCGCTCGCCCTCAGAGCCGAGGCGCGCACCGCCGACCCCGGTGGGCAATTGTTCGCCGACAGCGTGGCGACGGCCCTCTCATGGCATCTCATCCGCCGGTTCTCCACCCTCGCCGCGCCGCGGCCCAGTGGCCAGCCGAGGCTGACGGGCCCGCGTCTCGGACGGGTTCTCGACCATATCCGGGAACATCTCTCCAGCGATCTGCGCCTGTCGCGCCTGTCCGAGGTGGCCGGCATGGATCGTTACCATTTCAGCCGCGCGTTCAAGAAGGCCACCGGCCATTCTCCGCATCGCTATGTCGTCGCCAGGCGTGTCGAAAGGGCGGCCGAACTGCTCGCCCGCACGGATCTGCCCATCGCCGACGTCGCCTATCAGGTGGGGCTGTCCAGCCAGAGTCACCTCACCACGGTGTTCCGGAAGGCGATCGGCGACACCCCGCACGCCTACCGGACGGCCCGGCGTTCGGCCTGACCGGCCGCCCTCGCCCGCCAGGTAACTTGATGTCGAGATAAATCTGCAGTAGCTTGACGTCGAGAGAAATCCTGCGGAAGTTAGGCGAGCCTCAGTACGAGGCGCACCCATGGGTTAAGGCAGGATTCAGTGGTGGAGACCACCGCGCCGGCAAGGCTCGGAGCAGTGCCGAGGGCACGTCACGAAGACCGTGCCGGTGCGTGAGATGCCCCCATGAAAGAAGTCGTGTCGCGCCCGAGCCATGGCGTGATGGAGGAGGAGTCGTGTCCGCGAACAGCTTCGGCAGCCGTAACACGCTGCGGGTAGGCGACAAGTCGTACGAGATCTATCGGCTGGACGCCGTCGAAGGCGCGGCGCGTCTCCCGTACAGCCTCAAGGTGCTGCTCGAGAATCTCCTGCGCACGGAGGACGGCGCTGACATCACCGCCGACCACGTCCGCACGCTGGCCGCCTGGGACCCCACCGCGCAGCCCAGCCACGAGATCCAGTTCACCCCCGCCCGCGTGATCATGCAGGACTTCACCGGCGTGCCCTGCGTGGTCGACCTCGCCACGATGCGCGAGGCCGTACGCGACCTCGGCGGCGACCCGAGCAAGATCAACCCGCTCGCGCCGGCCGAGATGGTCATCGACCACTCCGTCATCGTCGACTACTTCGGCTCCCCGGACGCCTTCGAGCGCAACGTCGAGCGGGAGTACGAGCGCAACGGCGAGCGCTACCAGTTCCTGCGCTGGGGCCAGACCGCCTTCGACCAGTTCAAGGTCGTTCCGCCGGGCACCGGCATCGTGCACCAGGTCAACATCGAGCACCTCGCCCGCGTGGTCTTCGACCGGGATGGCGTGGCATACCCCGACACCTGCGTCGGCACCGACTCGCACACCACGATGGAGAATGGCATCGGCGTGCTCGGCTGGGGCGTCGGCGGCATCGAGGCCGAGGCGGCCATGCTCGGCCAGCCGATCTCCATGCTGATCCCGCGGGTCGTCGGCTTCAAGCTGACCGGCGAGCTTCCGGCCGGCACCACGGCCACCGACCTGGTGCTGACGATCACCGAGATGCTCCGCAAGCACGGCGTCGTCGGCAAGTTCGTCGAGTTCTACGGTGAGGGCGTGGCCGCCGTGCCGCTGGCCAACCGCGCCACGATCGGCAACATGAGCCCCGAGTTCGGCTCCACCTGCGCGATCTTCCCGATCGACGGCGAGACCCTCTCCTACCTCAGGCTCACCGGCCGCTCCGAGGAGCAGGTCGCTCTGGTGGAGGCCTACGCCAAGGAGCAGGGGATGTGGCTGGACCCGGCGGTCGAGCCGGAGTTCTCCGAGTACCTCGAACTCGACCTGTCGACGGTCGTCCCCTCCATCGCCGGGCCGAAGCGCCCGCAGGACCGGATCCAGGTCTCGGTGGCCAAGGAGACCTGGCGGCGCGACGTCCTGAACTACGTGCCGAGCGTCCAGGGCCCGGTGGACGAGGCGTCGGACGAGTCGTTCCCGGCCTCAGACTCGCCGGCCAACTCCCAGGAGCAGGTCAACGGCGACCGTCCGCGCGAGCAGGCCGGCTCCATGGGCGACCGGCCGAGCAAGCCGATCCCGGTGACCCTTCCCGGCGGCACGTCGTTCGAGCTCGACCACGGCGCCGTGGTCGTCGCCGCGATCACCTCCTGCACCAACACGTCCAACCCGTACGTGATGATCGGCGCGGCGCTGCTGGCGAAGAAGGCGGTCGAGAAGGGCCTCACCAGCAAGCCCTGGGTGAAGACCTCGCTGGCCCCCGGCTCCCAGGTCGTGACCGGCTACTACGAGCGTGCGGGGCTCACCCCGTACCTCGACAAGCTCGGCTTCAACCTGGTCGGCTACGGCTGCACGACCTGCATCGGCAACACCGGGCCGCTGCCCACGGAGATCTCCGCCGCGGTCAACGACCACGACCTCACGGTCACCGCGGTGCTCTCCGGGAACCGCAACTTCGAAGGCCGTATCAGCCCGGACGTGAAGATGAACTACCTGGCCTCGCCGCCGCTGGTGGTCGCCTACGCGCTCGCGGGCACGATGGACATCGACATCCTCAACGAGCCGCTCGGCGAGGGTTCCGACGGGCAGCCGGTCTTTCTCAGGGACATCTGGCCGGCCACGGACGAGGTCGCCGAGGTCGTCGAGTCCTCCATCGGCAAGGAGATGTTCGCGAAGGACTACGCCGACGTCTTCACCGGTGACGCCCGCTGGAAGGGGCTGGACATCCCGACCGGCGACACCTTCGAATGGGACCCGGACTCGACCTACGTCCGCAAGGCGCCGTACTTCGAGGGGATGCGGCCGGAGCCGGCACCGGTCACCGACATCCACGGCGCCCGCGTGCTCGCGAAGCTCGGCGACTCGGTCACCACCGACCACATCTCCCCGGCCGGCTCGATCAAGGCCGACTCTCCGGCGGGCCGCTACCTGCAGGAGAACGGCGTCGCGATCAAGGACTTCAACTCGTACGGCTCGCGCCGGGGCAACCACGAGGTCATGATCCGTGGCACCTTCGCCAACATCCGGCTGCGCAACCAGCTACTGGACGGCGTCGAGGGCGGCTTCACCCGCGACTTCACCCAGGACGACGCGCCGCAGACCACCATCTTCGACGCCTCCGCCGCCTACGCCGCGCAGGGCACGCCGCTGGTCGTGCTGGCCGGCAAGGAGTACGGCTCCGGGTCGTCGCGGGACTGGGCGGCGAAGGGCACCGCGCTGCTCGGCGTCCGCGCCGTGATCGCCGAGTCGTACGAGCGAATCCACCGCTCCAACCTCATCGGCATGGGCGTCCTGCCGCTGCAGTTCAAGGACGGAGACTCCGCCGGGTCCCTCGGCCTCGACGGCACCGAGACGTTCGACATCACCGGCGTCGAGGTGCTGAACGAGGGCGGCATCCCGCGTGAGGTCACCGTCACCGCCAACGGCCGGGAGTTCACCGCGGTGGTCCGGATCGACACTC
Organism: Actinomadura alba; assembly: GCF_014323705.1. Lineage (GTDB taxonomy): Bacteria > Actinomycetota > Actinomycetes > Streptosporangiales > Streptosporangiaceae > Actinomadura_C > Actinomadura_C alba. Next base: position 53,957 of record NZ_JABVEC010000034.1, on the reverse strand, counting down.
CGGGCGAGGCGGCCTACTACCGCAACGGCGGCATCATGCAGTACGTGCTGCGCCAGCTCATCGCGCGGTAACACGCCAACGGCCGCGAACGGGCCGCCACCCCATCCGGGGCGGCGGCCCGTTCGCCGTCCGCTCGACATTGGGTCCTAGGGCCCTGGGTACGGCCCGCCTCGGTCGATACGTTCCTTCAAGGATTGTGCCGAATGCTCCGCTCATGCCGCGGATCCGGTGACATCGGAAGGACTTCCATGAGGGATCGGCTCGCCGTCGTAGGGCCCCGGCTCCGGGGCGGTGTATCGGCCGGCACGGCGGTGACACTGGCGCTGGCCCTGGTGGCGACGGTGTTCGGTGTCGGCGCGCTCGGCCGCGTCACCAAGGTCTACGACGGCAACACCTGGCTGTGGAGCAGCAGAGAGGCGCAGGTGAGCCGGGTCAACGCGCAGTCCGCGCGGGTGGACCTGCGCCAGCCGGTGTCGGACGCGCGCGGGCACCGCGTGCGCGTCACCCAGAACGACCGGTACCTGATCCTGCACGATCATGTGACCGGCCGGGTCACCTCGGTGGACCTGAAGTCGCTGGGCTTCTCCGGCCGGCTGGACGTGGGCGCACGTGGCGACTTCCGGTTCGTGCTGAACGACAAGGACGCCTTCATCATCGACCGCAGGACCGGCGAAGTGCGGGTGGTGAACCCGGCCACCCTGCAGCCGACCGGTCCGGCGCTGCGACTGCCCGGCCCGCTCGTCGGAGGGGAGTTCGACGACGAAGGGGAACTCTGGGTCGCCTCGCCCGGCCAGGGCACGGCCATCGGCGTCCGGATGGGCGACGGCCGGCCGGTCGTCGCGCACACGGTGTCGGTCGCGAAGCCGGGCCGCGACCTGGCGCTCACCGTGCTCGACAAGGGGGCCCTGGCGGTCGACCGCAGCGGTCGCGACCTGGTGAAGGTCGCCGGCGGAAAGTCCCGTAAGGTCGGCTCGCCGGTGGCGCTCGCCGGGGCCACCGTGCCCGACCGCACCAACGGATCGCTGGCCGCGGTCACCGTGCCGCCCGCCAAGACGATCGTGACGATCGCCGATGTCCTCGGCGGCGGCGAACAGGCGCGGGCGACGCCGCTCGGCGACGCGAGCGCCGGCACGGTGGTGCCCTTCGGCGGCAAGCTGTACGCGCCGGATCGCGACGGCCGCCGCGTGCGCGTGTACACGCCGGGCGGCGAGCAAGCCGAGGTCATCAGCATCCCCGGCGGCAGGGGCGGGCTGGAGCTCGAGGTCCACGAGGACAGCCTGTTCATCAACGACCCGGGTGGCCAGAAGGCGGCCGTCGTCACGCGGGACGGCGATGTGAAGGTGGTCGACAAGAAGGAGGGCCCGTCCACCATCGGCGGCGACCGCAGCCGCGAGCCGAGTCGGCAGCCCTCGGGCGACCCGCGGCCGAGCGACTCCGCTCCGCCGGCGCCTCCGACGGGCTCGCCGTCGCGGTCGGCCCCACCGGCCCCGACCACCTCGCCGCCGGCCTCGCGGTCCATCCCGCCGATCCCGGTCCCGAGCACCACGCCCACCGACTCGACGGCACCCGTCGGCGGCCCGCCGGGGGCACCGGTCCCGGTGACCGCGCTCGCGGGCGACAAACAGGTCAGGCTGTCGTGGGCACGGGCGCACTCGCCCGACGCGCCGGTCGACCGCTACAACGTCACGTGGAACGGCGGTTCGCGCACGGTGCCCGGCGACCGGCTGAGCACCGTGGTGACCGGGCTCACCGACGGCCGCACGTACCGCTTCCGGGTGACCGCGACCAACCGCTTCGGCACCGGTCCCTCCGCGCAGTCCGAGGAGGTCACGCCGACCGCCGCGCGCCCCGCCGCACCCACCGGGGTCACCGCGGCCGCGCAGGGCGACAACGTCACGGTGCGGTGGAACCAGGTGAGCGACGCCGAAGAGTACGTCATCACCGCGACGAACCACGCCGGCGGCGCCGACTACGCGCCGCGCACCTGGGGCGACCAGCCCGTCGTCAACGGCAAGGTGGAGATGCGGATCACCGGCATGCCCGCCGGACGGTGGAGCTTCACCGTGGTCGCCCGTAACGCCACCGGCGGCAGCAGCGGGGCCAGCGCGCCCAGCAACACCGTCCGGGTGACCGCTCCGCCGCCGCCGCCCGACACGAATCCCCCGCCGGACACGACGCCGAACCCCCCGCCGGACACCGGCCCCCCGCCGCCGGAGAAGACCATCGGGCCGCCGGACCCGGGCGACGGTCTGGAGGTCATCCCGGTCGACCCGAACGAGGGGCCCGACCCGATCGATACCGAGCCGGGAATGATCCCCGGGCATCCGCCGGCGGATGGCAACCCCTGATGCGGACCAGTGCAGTGCGGCAGGCAAGGATTTGGGACGACCTCAGTGAACTACGCGGAGAAACCGCTGACCGTCAACGAGGCGGCCATCGCCGCCGACCAGGCGGACCGGCTGGCCACGAGCATCGAGTCGGTACTGCTCGGCAAGGCCGCCATCGTGCGGCTGGCGCTCACCGCGCTGTTCACGGAGGGCCACCTGCTGTTCGAGGACGTGCCCGGGGTCGGTAAGACGACCCTGGCACGCGGGATCGCCGCGGTGCTCGGCGGCGGGTGGCGGCGCATCCAGTTCACCCCCGACCTGCTGCCCGCCGACGTCACCGGTGTCACGATCTTCGACCAGGCGACCCGGCAGTTCGAGTTCCACCCGGGGCCGGTGTTCGCGAACGTGCTGATCGCCGACGAGATCAACCGTGCCTCTCCGAAGACCCAGTCGGCCCTGCTCGAGGTCATGGAGGAGCGGTACGTCACCGTGGACGGCACACGCCACGGGGTGCCCCGCCCGTTCCTGGTCGTGGCGACACAGAACCCGGTGGAGATGGACGGCACCTACCGGCTGCCCGAGGCACAGCTCGACCGGTTCCTGATGCGCCTGTCGCTGGGCTATCCCGACCCGGCCGCCGAGCTGGCGCTGATGCGCGGCGCGGCGCTGCGCTCGCCGGACGATGTCGAGTCGATGACGACCGCCAGGGAGATCACCCTGATGGGCGAGCTCTCCCGGCGGGTGCACATCCACGACGCCCTCTACGAGTACGTGCTCAGGCTGGCGCGGCAGACCCGCGAACATCCCGCCCTGCGGCTCGGGGTCTCGCCGCGCGCCACGTCCGCGCTGATCCGCGCGGCGCGCACGCACGCGATGGCCGACGGCCGGCCGTTCGTGACCCCCGAGGACGTCAAGGCGCTGGTCGGGCCGGTGTGGGCGCACCGCCTGGTGCTGACCCCCGACGCCGCGCTGCGCGACCTGACCGGTGCCGCGCTGCTCCACCAGATTCTCGAGGCGACGCCGGCGCCGCGTCCCGGGGTGCGCTACGCGGCCCCGGAAGCCGTCTGAGACCGTGCCGACCCGGCGGGGACTGCTGGTCGCGGCGGCGGGGGCGGCCCTGCTCGGCGCGGGTTTCCTCTTCGGCTACCGCGAGCTGGCGCTGCTCGGCGCGCTGGCGCTGGTCGCCGTCGTGATCGCGATCGCGATGGTCGGGCGGCCGGCCAGGTTCGAGGTGCGGCGGCGGATCCCGGTCGACCGGGTCGCCGAGGGCGACACGGTCACGGTGACCGTGGAGCTCGGCGCCGAGACGGCGGGTCGCACGGCGCGCCGCCGGCTGGTCGCGGCCGAATGGATCAGCGATCCCGATGGCCGGTCGCGGCTGCCCCTGGCGCTGCGGGCCGCGCCCGCCCAGGCGGTGTACGAGCTCGTCGCGCAGCGCCGTGGAGTGCTCGACATCGGGCCGCTCGAAGCGGGCCGTGTCGACTCGCTCGGCCTGGCCGCGACGATCCGCCGCCACGGCGCCACGGACCGGGTGTGGGTGCATCCGCCCGTCCACCGGCTGCGAGGCGTTCCCGGCGGGGCGATCTCCGACCCCGACGGGCACCGGGAGGCCGTCCAGGCGGGCGGGCTGACCTTCCACGGGCTGCGCGAGCACGTGCTCGGCGACGATCTGCGGCAGATCCACTGGCGCAGCTCGGCGCGGCACGGACGGCTCATGGTGCGCGAGTACGTCGACACCTCACGGCCACGGGTCGTCGTGCTCGTGGATCAGCGCGCGGCCGGACGTGACGAGCTCGACCACGTGGCGTCCGCCGCCGCGTCCGTGCTGGCGGTGGCGGTCCGTTCCGGGCTCGGCTGCGAACTGCACCTCACCGGCGGCCGAAGCGGCGACGGCCGGTCGGGGTCGTCGGCCATGCTCGACCTGCTCGCCGAGATGACCCCCACGGACCCGGGGCAGGTGACCGAAGAAGGCGCCGCCGACCCGCCCGCCCATCCCGACCTGGTCCGCTCCTGCCGGCTGCTGCGGCTGCGGCCGATCGGGGACGTGGTCATCCTGATCAGCGCGGCCGCGAGCACCGCGGACCTGACCGTCTTCGGCGAACTGCGCGACTGCTATGCCGGCCTGGTCGCCGGCCTGATCGGCGACACGATCCGCGCCGGGGTGCCCGGCCTGCTCGTGCTGACGGCCGCGAGCGCCGAGGAGTTGGCCGCCCGATGGGATGAGGTGACGACGTGGCGATGAGCCGGAGAATGAGCTGGAGCCGCGACCCGGCCTCGGTCACCCACGCGGGCCTGGCCGTGGCGGTGTGGGCCTCCGCGCTGGTCATCGCGCCCTTGTACGGCGACGCCGCGCTGGTGCGCGTGCTGCTCGGCGGCACGGCCGTCGTGTCCGTGGCGGTCACCGCGATGCTGGCCCGCGGGCTCTCGGCGACCGCCGCGCTGCTGTCCGGGCTGCCCGTACCGGCGGGGGCCGTGGTCGTGCTCGCCGCGTGGCGGCCCGGCGAGGTCACGGGTGCGCTGTCCGGCGCGGCCGACGCGATGCTGAACTCCGGTGCCCGCATCCTGACGCCGACGCCGCCCGTATCGGCGACCGCGGACACGCTCGCCCTGCCGCTGGCGGGCACCTGGCTGGCCGCCGCGACCGCCGTGCTCGCGCTGCGGGCCGGGCGCCCGCTGCTCGCCCTGCTACCCCCGGTGGTGCTGCTGACCGGTGCGCTCGTGCTGGCCGGGCCGGACGGCACGCCCGGCTACCTCGCGGTGGCCGTGCTCGTGGCCGGCGGGGCGCTCCTGCTCGGCACCGCCACCGCACGGGCTCCGGGCGCTCACCAGGACGGACGGGCGGTCCTGCGCGCTCTCGCCATGGCCGTACTGCTCGCCGGGCTCGCCGCGTTCGCCGGGCCGCCGGTGCTGGCCGACTGGTCACGGCGACCACCCGACCCGGGCGATGACGCGGATCCGCCCGTCACCCGCGAGGAGGCCGTCAACCCGCTCAGCTACCTGCCGGCGTGGGGCGCCCGGCCGGGCGATCCGCTCATCATGGTGCGCGCCGACCGTCCCGTGGAACTGCGCTGGGTGACGCTGTCGGAGTTCACCGGCCACACCTGGCTGCCGGAGAAGGGGTACAGCCCGGCGGGTGTGACGCTGCCGCCGGCCGACCCGCCGCCACCGCGCCTCACCTCGCGCCAGGCGACCGTGGCCGTGGCGGGCCTGCCGGGCCCGTGGCTGCCGTCGGTGGGACACCCGCGCCGGGTCGAGGGCGTGCCGGTGGCCTACGACCAGGCGTCGGGCACGGTGGTGGCGCGGGACGGGCACGGCACCGGGCACCACTACACGGTCACCGGCGACGTGCCCGGCTGGCGGCCCGCCGACGCCGCGAGAGCACTCGTGCCGACCGACCCGGAGCTCGACCGCTATCGGGAACTGCCGCCAGGGTCGGCCGCCCGCATCAGGGACGTGGCCGCGCTCGTCGCCGGCACCGACAGCCCGTACCGGCAGGCGGTGCGGCTGGCCGAGTACCTGCGCCGCAACTACGTCCTCGACCCCAAGGGCCGGGGCGGCCACGGGTACGTCAGTCTCACCTCGTTCCTCGTCATGCCCGGACAGCGACGCGGCGCGGGCACCGCCGACCAGTTCGCGAGCGCCTTCGCCGTACTGGCGCGCGCGGCCGGGCTGCCCAGCAGGGTCGCCGTCGGATTCGGTCCGGGCCGGCCGGACGGCACCGGCGGTCACCGGATCAGCACCGGCGACGCGGTCGCCTGGGGCGAGATCTACTTCGACCGGGTGGGCTGGGTGCCCTTCGACGTGATCCCCGGCAGCCGGACCAGCGCCGGTTCCCGAGCGGCCCCTCAGGGCGCGGTGCCGAGCCCGGTGCCGAGCGGAGCGGCGTCCCGGCCGCCCGGAGGCGGGCGATCGGCCGCTCCCGCCGCCCCACCCGAGCGGAACGAGGCGGCCGACGGCGGCCCCGGCCTGAGGGCGGTACTGCCGTTCGTCATCGCGGTGGTCCTCCTGACGCCGCTCGTCGCGGTGCCCGTTCTGCGGCGCCGCCGGACCCGGCGGCGGCTGTGGGAGGGGACGCCCGCCGACCGGGTCCTGGGTGCCTGGGCGGAACTGCTCGACGGGCTGCGGCTGGCCGGCCGGCCGGTACCGGCCGCGCACACCGCCCGGGACATCGCCGCCCATCACCCCCGGCTGGAGTGGCTGGCGGTCCAGGCGAACGCGGTCGGCTTCGGGCTCGCCGACGATGTCGGGCCGGACGAGGCGATGGCCGCGGCCGACATCGCGAGCGGCCACGTGCGCACGCTGAGGCGGTCTCGCTCACGCCTGCGCCGGCTGCTGTGGTGGCTCGATCCCCGTCCGCTCTTCTGGTGAGCGGTCACGTCGTGCGCTTGGTGCAGACGGGGTCGGCCGCCGCGACCTGATCGACGTCAAGGATCGCCAGCACCGTGAAGCAGTAGTTCGCCGCGGGGTTCACCCCGCTGATCTCGGTTTTCGTGCCGCCGGCGGGCACCTCGGCCAGCGTCGTGGGCGTCCGGCCCAACGGCCCGCCCACCACGTAGTAGGCGGCCTTCCCGTCACTGCGGTCGCGCCACGACAACCCCACGACGATCTGCCGGTCGGCGATGCGGACCTGCCCCGGTGTGTGGCGCAGGTCGCCGCGTGGCGTGACGAGCGGGCCGGACGGGGCCGGAGCGGGCGCGCTCGGCGACGGCGCCGTGGCGGTGGGACCGTCGTCCGGCGAGTTGCCGCCCAGCGACAGGGCGATGACCGCGATGACGCCCAGCGCGACCCCGCCCACCCCGGCCTTGACGAACGCCGGGCGGCGGCCGCGCGAGTACGCCGGCTTGGCCGGCGCAGCCCAGGTGGTCGGAGTGATCGGTTCGTAGTCGGCCATCGGGTCCCAGTGCACCGGCGGGACCGGCTCGTGGCCGGACCGCGGGACGGAGACGTCCGGCTCGAGCCCCACCGGCCCCGGCTCGAGCCCCACCGGCCCCGGCTCGAGCCCCACCGGCCCCGGCTCGGGCGCGACCGGCTCCGGACCGGGATCGAGGTAGTCAGGTTCGAGCAGGTGATCAGGCTCGGAATCGAGGTGGTCCGGTTCGAGATCGAGATCGAGGTAGTCCGGTTCGGGCAGTTGGTCCGCCGCGGGGTCCGGTTCGGCGGCGGGGTCGGGTGCGGGGTCGGGTGCGGGGACGGCCGGGGGCTCGGGCGTCTCGGCGTCGAACACGTAGTCCACCTGTGGCAGCGGACCCGATGGCGCCATGTAGTGGGGGCTCGCGGTCGACTCCGCCTCCGCGTCCCACTCCGGGCCGGTCCAGTGCTCGTCGGGGGGATCGAACGAGCCGGCTTCGGCCGCCCGCTCCAGCGCACCGGGAGGCGTCGCGGCCATGGTGGGCGGGTCCAGGTCGGGCTGGGCGTCGAAGAACCCCCAGCCGCGGCTCTTCTCCGGATGGGCCACGGGCGCCGGTCGCGGCTCCGCCGTGGCCGGCGCCGACGCGGGCGAGGTGCGCGTATCGGCCGAGGCCAGGTCGGCGGCGAACTCCTCGGCGCCGCCGTGGCGATGGGCCGGGTCCTTGGACAGGGCCTTGGCGAGGACGTCCTGGAGACGCGCCGGCACGTCGTCGGCGGCCACCGGAGGCGCGGGTTCGGTGAGCGCACGGTCGCGGTAGGCGAAGAAGTCGGGTTCGGCGTCACCCGGCGTGGCGAACGGCGGGTACCCCGCGAGCAACGTCCACAGTGTCGAGGCGAGGCTGTAGACATCGGACGCGGGGGAGTGCCCCAGCCCTTGGAGCACCTCCGGCGCCGCGTGGTACGGCGTCGACGTTCCCAGCGTGCCGGAGAGGTCCTCCGGCGGGCGGGAGATGGGGAAGTCGGTCAAGGCGGGACCGGACTGCGCCTGGAGTATGTTGCTCGGCGTCACGGCTCCGTGCAGCACGCCCTCGGCGTGCGCCGCGGCCAGTGCCGTGGCGATCGCGACGCCGGTTTCGACGACCCGTTCCACCGGCAGCGGGCCACGGGCGGCCAGGATGTCGGAGTAGGACCCGCCCTGGCAGTACTGCATCGCCACGCAGGGACGCCCGGTCGTGGTGACCGCCGTCGCCAGGATGCTCACGATGTTCGGATGCTCCGAGAGGCGCAGCATGGTGGACAGTTCCTCGTCGCCGGCCGGTGTCGCGACGGGCTCTTCGAGCCGCAGCACCTTCAGCGCCGCGGGCGCGTCGGTGCCGTCCCGCAGAGCGTGATAGATGACTGCGCCCTGGTTCCGATGGCTCACCGACAGCGAGTGGTAGCCGGTAATGAGACGGGCGACCGATTGATCGCCTTTCATCGCTGACATGGGGGCGGCTCCTGCCATGGCGGTGAAGTACCGGAGGTCCGGTGCTTCACGGCATGCTCGGTCACGGGTACGCTGCTCGTCCGCCGGAGGTTCTGGAATCTGGAGGACGCTACGCCACTCGAGTGGCGAGTCGGATGGGTGCCGCCATCGGACCGGCGCGTCTTCCAGTGGGCACGTGCCGCCAACTGTCCGGGTCGGCGAGTCGCCCCGAACCCGTGCCGCTTCAAGTATGGCGGTCAGGTCATCCGTTTTCCAGCTTCATCCGGCCGAACCGGGCGGGGGTGGGGATGCACCTCGATCGCGCGGTCACTAACGTAACGGCTGACATGCCTGATCTGAGCTTCATCGCGGTGGCGGGGCTCGCCGCCGTCATCGGCGCGATCGTCCAGGGCAGCGTCGGTCTCGGCCTCGGGCTGGTCGCCGCGCCGGTCGTGACGATGCTGTTCCCGTCGCTCATGCCCGGGTCGGTGCTCGTCGCGGCGACCGTTCTGCCGTTGTTCACACTGGTCCGCGAGGTCCAGTTCGCGGACTGGCGCGGGCTGCGGTGGGCGTTCGGCGGGCGGCTGGCCGGCACCCCGCTCGGCGTCTGGGTCGTGGTGGCGCTGCCGCATCGCCTCCTCGGAATCGTCGTTGGTGGCATGGTGCTGGCCGCGGTCGGCCTCACCGCGTTGCCCCGCGGGATGCCGCGCAGCCCCCGGACGCTGATGGTGGCGGGCGTGTTCTCCGGGGCCACGGGTACCGCCACCTCGATCGGCGGACCTCCGCTCGCTCTTCTGTACCAGCGCGAGGAGGGCCCGAGGATCCGGGCGACCCTCGCCGTCTTCTTCACCATCGGGGCGCTGATCTCGCTGCTGACGCTGGCCGCCGTGGACCAGCTGCCGGTGCGGCAGGTCACGGCGGGGCTGGTGCTCACCCCGTTCGCCATGGCCGGTTTCGTGCTCTCCCGGCCGCTGCGGCGGATCCTGGACAATGGCCGCATGCGCGCCGGTGTCCTGCTCGTCACGGCGGCCGCCGCCCTGGTCCTCGTCATGCGGAGCCTCGGCTGACATGACCCGGCGGCGAGCATCGGGACCCACCGCCGCCCAGGTGAGGGACGCCCGCGACCGCGCGATCGGTGACGTCCTGCCACCTGCCGGGGCACCGTTGCGGGTGCTGTTCTGCGGCATCAATCCGGGTCTGTACTCCGGTGCGACCGGGCATCACTTCGCCCGTCCCGGTAACCGCTTCTGGCCGGCGCTGCACCGGTCCGGATTCACCGACCGGCTCCTGGAGCCGGCCGAACAGGACCTGCTGCCGTCGTACGGCCTCGGCATCACCAACCTGGTCGACCGGGCCACCGCCCGGGCCGACGAGCTCGGCGGTGAGGAACTGCGCGAGGGGGCGGAGCGGCTCCTCGCCCTCATCGGGCGGTACCACCCGGCCTATGTCGGGATCGCCGGGGTGACCGCCTACCGCACCGCGTTCGGGCGGCCCCGCGCGGCCATCGGACCGCAGCGTGAGGCGATCGGAGCGGCCGGGGTGTGGGTACTGCCGAATCCGAGCGGGCTCAACGCGAGCTGGCCACTGGACCGGATCGCCGCCGAGTTCGCCCGTCTGCGCGCCGCGATCAGCGGTTGAGCTCGGCGGTCCCCAGCATCGCGTCGACGTCGGCGACGAGGGTGGGCGGCGGCTGCCAGAGCCCCGGCCGGCCGAGTGAGACGATCGGCCGGTGCAGGGTGCGCACGTTCGTGAGCCGCCAGTGGTACGCGCCCGGCTCGGCCCAGGCACCGCAGGAGCAGTGGCGGTCGTCTTCGCCGTGGACCGCGCCACCGGCGGAGGCCGCGCAGACGTCGTCGAGCTCGGCGACCGCGATGACGGCACCGAGTGTGGCGAGCGGGTCCGCGGGGTCCCAGCCGGCGGAGTGCATCAGCGCCGAGTCGCCGGCCTTCAGGTCGACCCGCATGGAGGCGTGGACGAGGAGCGGTCCCCGATAGCCGGTGGGCAGGCTCTGGTTGTAGAGCGTCTTGTGGCCACGCGCGATGGCCCAAGCCCACGGCTGCCGAACACTGATCGCCTGCACGCAGTGCCTCCTCTGTCCTCTTCTTCGGTGCGCATCTGACACCTATCCTTACCGGGTTTACAGGAGCTGTGTGCCCGATTTAGAAGGATTTATGGCTTGATGCCGATGAGATTCCGTTCATGCTGCCGATCGGCTCCGTTCACCAGCGGCTTCGTTCACCGGCCGCGGCGGGATGGAGATTCCCGGTCCGAGAAAGGACGCGCGATGGCGTCATCCGGTTGTCCTGAGGCGGTCGTTCCGGTCATCCCTTGAGCGCGCCGGCCAGCAGCCCGCGCATGAAGAACCGGCCGAGCAGAAGATAGACGACGAGCGTGGGCAGCGACGCCAGCAGCGCCGACGCCATCTGCTGGCTGTACTGCACCGCGACCGCGCCCGAACCGGCGGTGTTGTTCAGCATCACCGTGACCGGCCAGCTCTTCGGCGCGCCGAGGAACACCGCGAAGAGGAAGTCGTTCCAGAGCGAGGTGAACTGCCAGATCAGCGTCACGGCGAAGGCGGGCCCCGACACCGGGAACACGATCGAGCGGTAGGTCCGCAGCATGCCGGCCCCGTCCACCCGGGCCGCTTCGATCAGCTCATCCGGGATCGTGACGTAGTAGTTCCGGAAGATGAGCGTGCAGATCGGGATCCCGTAAACCACGTGCGCCAGTACCAGGCCGCTGATGCTGCCCACCAGCTCCATGCGGGTCAGCAGGCCGGCGAGCGGGATCATCACCGCCTGGTACGGGATGAACATCCCGAACAGGAACAGCGTGAAGACGGCGTCCGCCCCGGGGAACCGCCACTTCGAGAGCACGAAGCCGTTGAGCGACCCGAGCACCGCGGAGATCAGCGAGCCGGTCACCGCGATCTTGAAGCTGTTGGCCAGCCCCGGCTTCAGCGCCGTCCACGCGGCCTGCCAGCCCTCGGTGCTCCACGCCTGCGGCAGGCTCCAGGCCGTGCTCGGGTCGGCCTCGCTCAGCGACTTGAAGCTCGTGACGACCAGCACGTACACCGGCATCAGGAAGACCATCGCGACGGCCAGCAGGATCACCAGCCGGGCCGTCCGCAGCGCACGTCCCCGGCGCACGGGGGAGATCGCGGTCACCGGCGGTCCGCGCGTACGGACCAGACGAGGTAGGGGATCACCAGCACGGCCACCGCCAGCAGCAGGTAGGTCGCGATGGTCGCGCCGTTGGCGGGGTCATGCCGGTCGAACACCTCCACGTACGTGGCGATGGCGGGCACATAGGTGATGATCTGCTTGCCCGCGATCGCCATGATGAGGTCGAACACCTTGAGCGAGATGTGGCCGAGGATGATCAGGGCTGAGAGAGTCACCGGCCGGAGCTGGGGAAAGACGATGTACCGGTAGACCTGCCACTCCGAGCAGCCGTCCACCCGGGCCGCCTCGCGCAGGTCCTCGGGGACGCCGCGGAAACCGGCGAGATAGAGCGCCATGACATAGCCCGACATCTGCCAGATGGCGGGGATCGCCATCGCGGCCATGCCCCAGCGCGGGTTCTGCCACCAGTCGTTGGCTGCGAAGCCGAGCCCAAGCTTCTCCAGCAGCTGGTTGAGGCCCACCGCGCGCTCGGGCGGAGCCGGGTTCATCAGCCAGCGCCAGACGACGCCGCTCGCGATGAACGACACCGCCATCGGGAAGAGGTAGATCGCGCGGAAGCCGCCCTCCCACCGGATCCCCTTCTCCATCAGGAAGGCGAGGAACCAGCCGAGCAGCAGAGCGCCCCCGACGAAGACCGCGGTGAACAGCAGCGCGTGCCGCACCGCTCCGGGCCAGCTGGGCTGGCTCCACAGGTCGACGAAGTTCTCGCCCTTGTCGAACCGGTACGGGGAGATCTCGTCGTGCCGGCCGCTCAGCGCGACCCTGGTGTTCCAGAAGATCAGCCCGTACACGAACAGGCCGATCGCCACGATCGACGGCGAGACCAGCAGCAGCCCCGGCAGCCACTGCGGCATCCGGCGCGCTCTCGGCACCCGTCCGGGCGCGGACGACCGCAACCTCACGCCCCTCCGGTCGTGGGTTCGCGGTCGTCCGCGCGGACGGGGGATGGGCGCAGCGTCATTGGATGTCGTTCTTGGCCGCCGTGACCAGGGCGCTCTGCAGCTTGGCCACGTCCTTGTCCTGGAGGAACAGGCCCACCGCGGTGTCGATGTCGGTGTGCAGCTTGTTGTTGGCCGTCACGCCGTGCCAGAACGAGCCGGCCAGCTTGATGGTGGGCGACTGCCACTGCTCCAGGGCGTCGGACAGGTAGCCGGTGTAGAGCGACTTGTCGCCGTCCTTGCGGGCCGGGATGGAGCCCTTCTTCGGGTTGAAGAGGTCCTGCCCCTCCTTGCTGGCGGCCGTCTTCAGCCACGCGACGGCGGCGGTGCGGTGCGGGGCGCCCTTCGGCAGCGTGAAGCTGTCCGACAGCCACATGTAGGTGCCCTCGGTGCCCGGCGACGCGGCCCACTTGAAGTCGGTGTCGGCCTTCTTGCCGAGGCCGTTCGGCGCGGCGCCGACGAAGTAGCCGTAGGCCCAGTCGCCCATGATGTTGAAGGCGGCCTTGCCGTCGACGACGGCCTTCGCGGCACCCTGCCAGTCCGTGGAGGCGGCCTCGAAGGTCGTGTACTTGAGGATCTCGGCGAAGTCCTGCAGCGCCTTGGTGACCTGCGGCCCGCTCCAGTCGGCGCCCGGCTTCCACAGCGCGTTGTAGCCGTCGGTGCCGAGGTCGCCCAGCAGCACGTTCTCCAGCAGATGGTCGGAGGTCCACTGGGCGCCCAGCGACAGCGGCACCTTGCCGGTCTTGTCCTTCACCGCCTTGAGAGCGGTGATGAACTCGGCGATGGTCTTCGGCGCCCCGGAGACGCCCGCCTCCTTCAGCACCGAGGGGCTGTACCACAGCACGTTGGAGCGGTGGATGTTCACCGGCACCGAGTAGATGTGGCCCTGGTAGCTGATCTGGTCGAGCAACTGCTGCGGGTAGACCTGGCGCAGCCCGTTGTCGTCGTAGAAGGAGTCGAGCGGCTCGATCTGCCCGGCCTTGATGTAGTCGAGCAGCTCGGCGCCGGCGTGCCCCTGGAAGGAGTCGGGCGGCTGGCGGTTCTGCAGCCGGCTGGCCAGCACCGCCTTGGCCTGGGTGCCCGAGCCGCCCGCGATGGCGGCGTTGTTGAACTTGATGCCGGGGTTCTTCTTCTCGAAGTCGGCCTTCATCGCGGCGAGGCCGTCGGCCTCACCCGGTCCGGTCCACCAGGAGAAGACCTCCACACTGGTATCGGCCTTGCCGCCGCCACCGCCACCGTCGTCGCCTCCGCCGCAGCCGGTCGCGAGCAGGAGACCGCTCAGCGCTACCGCGGCGACCGCCGTCCACCGTCCTCGCATCGCCATGTCCCTTCGGGTTTCTGGCCGTCCCCCGATGCCCGGATGTTTCCGGCGCGTGTCCACGACCAAGCGTCTGCTTGGACAGTGTCCAAAGCAAGACTCGTTACGCTCCCGTGATCATTAAGAGTGCTGCCGCGCGCCGCCGGGAGGACGGGCTACCAGGAGAGGGCGGGAGGGAGCAGCGACGTCGGCGCGGCCGGCCAGTCCGCCGGAATGCCGAGCGGGTCGAGCTGTTCCACCTGGAGGCGGTACCAGGGGGAGGCCTCGGGCCGGCCGGCGAGCTCCAGGCACTCGTCCCAGGTCCGCCACTCGGCGGCCGCCACCTCGACGGGGTTGGGCCGTACCGTGCCGGCCTCCGGCGGGGCGACGCGGACCCGTACGACCGGGCACCGCTCGAACTCCGTCACGCCGTTGTCCATCTCGGCGCGGTAGGAGAACTCCGGCAGGAGCAGCGTGAACCCGCCCGCGCCCGCCCTGACCCCGAGCTCGTCGCCGAGCCGCCTGAGCACGGCGCCGCGCAACGTCTCGCCGGGTGCGGGGTGCCCGCAGCAGCTGTTGGTCCACACCGAGGGCCACGTCGGCTTGTCGTGGGCGCGCTGAGTGATCAGCACCCGCCCGGCGTCGTCCACCAGATAGCAGGAGAACGCGAGGTGGTACGGCGTGGCGCGGTGGTGGCTGGAGGCCTTCGGTGCCGTGCCGACCGCCGCGCCCGCTTCGTCCAGGAGCACGATCTCCTCATCACCCATGTCTCTGTCCTACCCCATCGCTGCGATGTCCGGAATCCGTGGGAAGATCCTTACAGATCCAAGACCGGCGCGGCCCTACCGGCAACCGACACTAAACTCAGGACGTCGAATAGTCAGAGCCGAGGTCGTCTCTGATCCGAGGAGCGCATGTGAGCCTGTTGAAGTCGATGAGAAGGCCGGAAGACCTTAAGCGGCTGGACCAGGCGCAGTTGTCCCAGCTCGCCGGCGAGATCCGGGATTTCCTGGTCGACGCGGTGTCCAAGACGGGCGGGCACCTCGGGCCCAACCTTGGGGCCGTGGAGCTGACCATCGCGCTCCACCGGGTGTTCGACTCCCCGCGTGACAAGATCCTTTTCGACACCGGCCACCAGGCGTACGTGCACAAGCTGCTGACCGGCCGGCAGGACTTCAGCCTGCTGAAGCAGCGTGGCGGGCTGTCCGGCTACCCGAGCAGGGCCGAGTCCGAACACGACATCATCGAGAACTCCCACGCCTCCACCGCGCTCTCGTACGCCGACGGGTTCGCCAAGGCCTTCGAGCTGCGCGGTGAGAAGGACCGGGCGGTCGTCGCGGTCGTCGGCGACGGCGCGCTCACCGGCGGCATGTGCTGGGAGGCGCTGAACAACATCGCGGCCGGGCCGGACCGGCCTGTGATCATCATCGTCAACGACAACGGCCGGTCCTACTCGCCGACGATCGGCGGGCTGGCCAGCCATCTCGCCGACCTGCGGGTGACCCCGGGATACGAGCACGCGCTCGACCTGATCAAGAAGACCGTGCCCCGTACGCCGGTGGTGGGCAACGTCGCGTACGAGGCGTTGCACGGCATCAAGAAGGGCCTCAAGGACGTCCTGCAGCCGCAGGCGATGTTCGAGGACCTCGGCCTGAAGTACGTCGGCCCGATCGACGGTCACGACGAGGACGCCCTCGAGCGCGCGCTGCGCAAGGCGCGGCGGTTCGGCGCCCCGGTCATCGTGCACTGCATCACGCGGAAGGGCTTCGGCTACTCGCCCGCGGAGAACGACGAGGAAGAGCGGTTCCACTCGCCCGGACCGTACGACCTGGCGACCGGGGTGCAGAAGCCCAAGCCGCGCATCTGGACGAACGAGTTCAGCGACGAGATGGTCGAGATCGGCGCCCAGCGGCCCGACGTGGTGGCCATCACCGCCGCAATGCTGCATCCGGTGGGCCTCGCGGCGTTCGCCGAGGCCTATCCGGAGCGTACCTTCGACGTCGGCATCGCCGAGCAGCACGCGGTGACTTCGGCGGCGGGCCTCGCCATGGGCGGCCTGCACCCGGTGGTGGCGGTCTACGCGACCTTCCTCAACCGGGCCTTCGACCAGATGCTGATGGACGTCGCCCTGCACGAGCAGGCGGTGACGTTCGTGCTCGACCGGGCCGGGGTCACGGGCGACGACGGCGCGAGCCACAACGGCATGTGGGACCTGTCCATCCTGCAGCTCGTGCCGGGAATGCGCGTCGCGGTGCCGCGGGACGGCACCCGACTGCGCGAGCTGCTGCGCGAGTGCGTCGCGGTGACCGGCGGCCCGACCGCCCTGCGCTTTTCCAAGGGCGCCGTCCCCGCCGACGTCGACGCGATCGACTCGCTCGGCGGGATGGACGTGCTGGCCCGCAAGTCCGGCTCCAACGGTGCCAGCGTCCTCGTCGTGGCCGTCGGATCGATGGCGGGGGCGGCCTGCGAGGCGGCCGAGCGGCTGTCCGCGCACGGCATCGGGGTCACCGTGGTCGACCCGCTGTGGGTCAAGCCGCTCGACCCGGCGCTGGTCGCCGCGGCGGGCGAACACAGCCTGGTCGCCGTCGTCGAGGACAACGGCCGGGTCGGCGCGGTCGGCGACGCGGTCGCCCGGCTGCTCCGCGACGCCGAGGTGGACGTCCCGGTGCGCACGTTCGGCATCCCCCAGGAGTTCCTCGACCACGCCAAGCGCGCCGAGATCCTCAGCGATATCGGGCTCACCCCGCAGGCCCTGGCCCGTGACATCACCGCGGCCGTGGCCCGGGTGACGCATGTCACCGAGCTGCAGCGGCTCGTGACCGACTGAACCCGGCTAGACGCCGTCGGCGGAGAAGAGCTCCCAGTAGTGGGTGACCGACGCCGTGGCGGTGCCGAGGTCACGGCCGACGTAGGTCCAGCGGCCGCGCAGCCGCCATGGGCGGCCCGCGCCGTCCTGGACGAACACGTGCAGCAGGAAGCCGGCGTCGTGATCGCGGATCATCCCGCGCGAGTCGACCGACGCCTTGAGCACGGGCTCGGACTCACAGCGCACGCCCATCACGGACGTGCCGGCGTCCTGGCGCCGCAGGCCCCGGGTGAGGTCGCGCACGAGGACGGCGACGTAGTCCGGGCCGAGCCACCTGAGCTGCGGCAGCTGCCTGGGTGTGGGAAATCCATGTACCTCGGGAACGTCGGGCACATGCGCACGGTAGCGCCCGGATCATGTCCGCGTCACCATTTCCAGGTCGCCCAATCCGCTCGGCAATGCCTTTGGCGGCATTCGCCCGACAGGTCGTACGAAAAGAGCGTCACGACCTTTAGCGCGTCCCGAGATCGACGGAGAATCTTCTCCGCAAAGGCAACATCCCGGACTTCTGCCGACGGAACCCTCGAAACGGGGGTTCCGCTAGGGGCGGCAGGCGGCGCGCATGGCCGCCCACCGTCCGAGCTTGACGCGGTCGCCGCGCTCGAGCGACCGGGCCAGCGCGATCTCGGCGGCGTCGAGGTTCAGCCAGTCCGCGTAGGTCACCGCCGGAACTCCGCGGGCCTCGAGCAGCGATTCGATGCGCTGCTGCGGCCGGTCGTGCGTGAGATCACCGAGGTCGGCGAGCAGTGCCCGCACGGTCTCGGCCGCGTCGGACTTGTTCGTGCCGACCACTCCGGTCGGGCCCCGCTTGATCCAGCCGGCGACGTACTCTCGCGGAACCACCCGGCCGTCCGCGCCGAGGATCCGGCCCTCCTCGTTCGGCACGACGTGCGAGCGCTGGTCGAACGGCACACCGTCGAGGGGCACGCTCTGGTAGCCGACCGACCGGAGCACCATGCCCACCGGCAGCGTCTCGTACTCACCGGTGCCGGTCACCCGCCCCTCCTCGGTGAGGCGGGTCCGCTCCAGCCGCAGGCCCTCCACCCGATCGGTGCCGAGGATCTCCACGGGCGCACGCCAGAAGCGCACGTCGATGCGGCGCGGCCGGTCGCCCGGCGGGGGCTCCACCCAGGCCCGCATCGCCTTCATGTTGCCGCGTACGATCCGGTCCGACTCGGCCAGCGCCGTGCTGGCTCCGGTGGGGTCGGCCGCGGCAAGATCGAGATCCTCGGGGCGCACGTGGATGGCGGCGTGCGGCAGTTCGCCGAGCTCCCGCGCCTCCTTGGTGGTGAACTTGGCCTGCGCCGGGCCGCGCCGCCCGATCATGTGGATCCGCCGCACCGCACTGGCCGAGAGCGCGTCGAGTACCTCCTGGGGGACGTCGGTGTCGCGCAGTTCCTCGGCGGTCTTGGCGAGGATCCGCACGACGTCGACGGCGACGTTGCCGACCCCGATGACCGCGACCTCGCCGGCCGTCAGGTCGAACCGGTGGTCGGCGGCGTCGGGGTGGCCGCAGTACCAGTTGACGAAGTCGGTGGCGGCGACGCTGCCCGGAAGGTCCTCGCCCGGAATGCCGAGGTGCCGGTCGACCATCGCGCCGGTCGAGTACACGACGGCGTCGTAGCACGCGAGCAGGTCGGCCCGGGTGAGGTCCCGGCCGAGCTCGACACAGCCGAAGAAGCGCACCGCCGGGTTCTCGAGCACGCCCTGCAGGTAGCGCGCGATCGACTTGATGGACTTGTGATCGGGCGCGACGCCGTACCTGACCAGGCCGTACGGCGTCGGGAGCCGGTCGAAGACATCGACCCGCACCTGCCCGGCCGCCTGTTTGACCAGGGCCTCGGCCGTGTAGATCCCGGCCGGCCCGGAGCCGATGACCGCCACACGCAAAACCGTTGGATCCGCCACACCTCGCATTGTGCCCACACGGCGGCCGATCACCTACAAGGAAAGGCGGGCGAAATCGGGCACGGCGCCATGTGATCAGGCGTCGATCTTGGTCGCCGGGGCGGCGAGCCGGCTGTGGTGGCGGCCGTACACGAAGTAGATCGCCGATCCGAGCACCATCCAGGCGGCGAACCGCAGCCAGGTCTCCACCGGCAGGTTCAGCATCACGAACAGGCACCCGAGCACCGAGAGGGCGGGCAGCACAGGCACGAACGGAGTGCGGAACGAGCGCGGCAGGTCCGGACGGGTCCGCCGCAGGATCACCACCCCGATCGACACCACCACGAAGGCGAACAGGGTGCCGATGTTGACCAGTTCCGCGAGCGCCGCGAGCGGAATCAGTCCGGCCATGATCGCGACGATGGCGCCCAGGATGACGGTCGAGCGGTAGGGGGTGCCGAACCGCGGGTGCACCGCGGCCAGCCACGAGGGCAGGAGGCCGTCGCGGCTCATCGCGAAGAACACCCGGCTCTGGCCGAGCAGCAGGATCAGCACCACCGTGGTCAGCCCGGCCAGTGCCCCGACGCTGATGATCGTGGCGAAGCCGGGGTGCCCGACCGCCTTGAACGCCTCGGCCAGCGGCGCCTCGATGTTCAGCTGCTTGTAGTTCACGATGCCGACGACGACGAGCGACACGGCGATGTAGAGAACGGTGCAGATCACCAAGGAGGCGATGATGGCGATGGGCAGGTCGCGTTGCGGCCGCCGGGCCTCCTCGGCCGCGGTGGCGACGACGTCGAAGCCGATGAAGGCGAAGAACACGATCGCCACCGCTGCGAAGACGCCGAACCACCCGTAGCTCACCGGTGTGATGCCGAACAGCCCCTGGATGAGCGGGGCCCTGATGCCCTCGACCGACGGGCTCGACTCCGGCTTGGGGAAGAACGGCGTGTAGTTGGCGCCCTTGACGAAGAACGCCCCGGCCACGATCACGAGCAGGATGACGGCGACCTTGATCGTCACCACGATGGCGTTGAGCCGGGACGACACCTTGATCCCGATGACGAGCAGCGCCGTCACCGCCGCGACGATCAGCATGGCCGGGACGTTGAAGATGGCGTGTTCGCCCGCTATCGAGTCGGGCAGATGGACGCCCATGCTGTCGAGCAGCGACTTGGCGTAGCCCGACCACCCCACCGCGACGACGGCCGCGCCGAGCGCCAGTTCCAGGATGAGGTCCCAGCCGATGATCCAGGCCGGGAACTCGCCGAGCGTGGCGAAGGAGAAGGTGTACGCGGAGCCGGCCACCGGCACGGTGGAGGCGAACTCGGCGTAGCAGAGTGCGGCGAGCCCGCACACGATTCCGGCGATGACGAACGAGATGGCGACCGCGGGCCCGGCCTTCTCCCGCGCGACCTCTCCGGTGAGCACGAAGATACCGGTGCCGATGATGACGCCGACTCCGAAGACGGTCAGGTCGAGCGCCGAGAGGTCCTTGCGAAGCCGATGCTCCGGTTCCTCGGTGTCTCTGATGGATCGCTCGACCGGCATCGTCCGGAACAGGTTCATCGGGCGCCTCCTCGCCAAGGGCATGCGTTGTGTGTCGCCGTCAGTACGGTCGGTTGGCATACGCATGCTCCCCGATTCACGGCGAAAGTCACCTGCGCGGCCTTCTTTTCGCCGAATCGGCGGGCGGAGGCGGTGGACGGGGTCCGTGCGCGACGCCGCCGCGAGACCCGAGGTCAAGGGGTCTCGCGGCGGCGTGAAGGTGCGCTCCCGCGTGACAGTGCGCTCCCGCGCGACGGTGCGCTCCCGCGCGACGGTGCGCTCCCGCGCGACGGTGCGCTCCGGCGTTATGGCAGTGACGCGACGCCGGGGTCGAGGAAGCGGCCGCCGGTGACCTTCTCGGCGACGCCGGTGCGGTCGAGGTACGGCGTGACGCCGCCGAGGTGGAACGGCCAGCCGGCTCCGAGGATCATGCAGAGGTCGATGTCCTCCGGTGCCGTGACCACGCCCTCGTCGAGCATGATGCGGATCTCCTGGGCCACCGCCTCGACGGCCCGCTGCCGGACCTCCTCCTCTGTCGAGGGCCGGTCGCCGCCGGAGAACAGCTCGGCGGCCGCGGGATCGATCGAGAGGTCGGGCGCGTACACACCCGGCCGGCCGGAGGCGACGAAGTCACGCAGCCGCGCGGACACCTGATACCGGCCGGGGAACGCCTCGTGCAGCGTCTCCGCGACGTGCAGCGCCACGGCCGGGCCGACCAGCTGCAGCAGCAGGAACGGCGACATCGGCAGACCGAGCGAAGCCACGGAGCGGTCAGCGACCTCCAGCGGCGTGCCCTCGTCCACGGCGGTGAGGACCTCGCCGAGGAAGCGGGTGAGCAGTCGGTTCACCACGAACGCGGGCGCGTCCCTGACGAGCACACACGACTTCTTGAGCTGCTTGCCGACCGCGAACGCGGTGGCCAGCGTCGCGTCGTCGGTCCGCTCCGCCCGTACGACCTCCAGCAGCGGCAGAACCGCGACCGGGTTGAAGAAGTGGAAGCCCACCACCCGCTCGGGGTGCCGGAGCCGCGACGCCATCTCGGAGACCGACAGCGACGAGGTGTTCGTCGCCAGCACGCACTCCGGCCCGACCACCGCCTCGACCTCGGCGAACACCTTCTGCTTGACCGACATCTCCTCGAAGACCGCCTCGATCACGAAGTCGGCGTCGGCGAAGGCCTCCTTGCTCAGCGACCCGGAGATCAGCGACTTCAGCCGGCCCGCCTTGTCGGCGGAGACGCGCCCCTTCGCCAGCAGCTTGCCGATCTCGCCGTGGGCGTACGCGACGCCCTTGTCGAGCCGCCCCTGGTCGAGGTCGGTCATGACGACCGGCACCTCGAGCCGGCGCGCGAACAGCAGCGCCAGCTGACCGGCCATGAGCCCGGCGCCCACGACACCGACCTTGGTGACCGGCCGGGCCAGGCTCTTGTCGGGTGCGCCGGCGGGCCGTTTGGCGCGCTTCTGGGTGAGGTCGAAGGCGTAGAGGCCGGCGCGCAGCTCATCGCTCATGATCAGGTCGGCGAGCGCGTCGTCCTCGGCGGCGAAGCCCTCGTCGCGGCTCGCGCTCTTGGCGGCGGCCACCAGGTCGAGCGCGCGGTAGGGCGCCGGCGCCCCGCCGTGCAGCTTGCCCTCGACCGCGAACCGGGCGTTCGCGACGGCCTGGTCCCAGGCAGCGCCCCGATCCGCCTCGGGCCGGTCGACGGTCACCTCGCCCGTGAGCACCCGCGCGGCCCACAGCAGCGACTCCTCCAGGAAGTCGGCCGGCTCGAACATGGCGTCCGCGATGCCGAGCTCGTACGCCTGCGCGCCCTTGAGCATCCGGTTCTGCGCGAGCGGGTTGTCGATGATGACCTTGAGCGCCTTCTCGGCGCCGATCAGGTTCGGCAGCAGGTAGGTCCCGCCCCAGCCGGGCACCAGCCCGAGGAAGCACTCCGGCAGCGCCACCGCGGGCACGCCCGAGGAGACGGTGCGGTACGCGCAGTGCAGCGCGATCTCGACGCCCCCGCCCATCGCCGCGCCGTTGACGAACGCGAACGACGGTACGGGCAACTCGCCGAGGCGCCGGAACACCTCGTGGCCGAGCCGGCCTATGAGCGCCGCCTGTTCCCGGTCGGTGATCGCCGGTACGCCCTTGAGGTCGGCGCCGACCGCGAAGATGAACGGCTTGCCGGTGACGGCGACGGCGGCGAGGTCGCCGCGGGCCGCCACCTGGTCGAGCGCGTCGTTCAGCTTCAGCAGCCCGCGCGGCCCGAACGTGTTCGGCTTGGTGTGGTCGAAGCCGTTGTCCAGGGTGATCAGCGCGGCGGTGCCGGCGCCGAGTGGCAGCTCGACGTCACGCACGCGCACGTGCGTGACGACCTCGTCGGCGTTCAGGTCCTCGCTCGCCAGCAGCGAGCGCCAGGTCTCGACCGTGCTCACTTCGCCCCCTCGTAGGTGGTGTTCTCCCAGAGCACGGTGCCGCCCATGCCCATGCCGACGCACATCGTGGTGAGGCCGTAGCGGACGTCCGGGCGCTCCTCGAACAGCCGGGAGAGCTGGTTCATGAGGCGGACGCCGGACGAGGCCAGCGGGTGGCCGACGGCGATCGCGCCGCCCCACGGGTTGACCCGGGGATCCGTATCGGCGATCTTGAAGTGCTCCAGGAAGGCGAGCACCTGTACGGCGAAGGCCTCGTTGATCTCGATGAGGCCGATCTCGTCCATGGTCAGCGAGTTGCGGGCGAGCAGTTTCTCGGTGGCCGGCACCGGCCCGACGCCCATGACCTCGGGCTCGACCCCGGCGAAGGCGAAGTCGACCAGCCGCATCCGCGCGTTCAGGCCCAGCTCGGCCGCGACGTCCTCGGCGGCGAGCAGGCAGGCGGTGGCGCCGTCGTTCAGGCCGGCGGCGTTGCCGGCCGTGACGTTGCCGTGCACCCGGAACGGCGTCTTCAGCGGGGCGAGGTCCTCCAGCGTGGTGCCGGGCCGCGGTGGCTCGTCGGCCGTGGCGAGCCCGTAGCCCTTCTCGGCCGAGCGCACCGCGGTCGGCACCAGGTCGGGCGAGATCCGGCCCGCCGCGCGGGCGGCGGCGTACTTCTCCTGGCTGCGGACGGCGTAGGCGTCCGCGCGCTCCTTGGTGATCTGCGGGAAGCGGTCGTGCAGGTTCTCGGCCGTCATGCCCATCACGAGCGCGGACGGATCGACCAGCTTCTCGGCGAGGAACCGCGGGTTGGGGTCGACGCCCTCGCCCATCGGGTGACGGCCCATGTGCTCGACGCCGCCCGCGATGACGACGTCGTAGGCGCCGAACGCGATGCCGGAGGCGGTCGTGGTGACCGCCGTCATCGCTCCCGCGCACATGCGGTCGATGGCGAACCCGGGCACGCTCTTCGGCAGCCCGGCCAGCACGGCGGCGGAGCGGCCGATGGTCAGGCCCTGGTCGCCGGACTGCGTGGTCGCGGCGACCGACACCTCGTCGACGCGCTCCGGAGGCAGAGCGGGGTTGCGGCGCATGAGCTCCCGGATCGCGCGGACGACGAGGTCGTCGGCGCGGGTCTCGGCGTACACCCCCTTGGGGCCCGCCTTGCCGAACGGCGTGCGTACGCCGTCGACGAACACGACATCACGTGCGATACGAGGCACGGTCAGTTCTCCCTCGATGCTGGGCTCGACGCGAGCCGACGCGCACGAGCGGGTTGCTACTCGCTGGTAACACCTATGGTACTCGTCAGTAACCACTGACTCAGGGCGCCGACCCCGGGTCGCCGTCCTCGCCGGTCGCGAAGGCGCGGAAGTTCTCGACGACCGGGGTGCGGGTGCGGTCGGTCACCCAGATGAGACCCAGGGTACGACTTGCCCCCGGGTCGCCGATCGGCAGATGGCGCACGCCATCTCCCTGTTCCGGTGGGGGCACGATGGCGACGCCGAGACCGGCGCCGACCAGCCCGCGCACGGTGGAGATCTCCTCGCCCTCGAAGGCGATCTCGGGCCGGATCCCGGCCTGGCGGGTCAGCTCGTCGGTGATCGTACGAAGGCCGTACCCGGGACGCATCGCGATGAACCGCTCACCCGCCACGTCGGCGAGCCGGACCCTCGACCGCCGGGCCAGGCGGTGGCCGGCCGGTACGGCGAGCAGCAGGCGCTCGGTCACGAGCGGCCACCAGGAGAAGGCGGGGTCGTCCGGGCGCGGGCTGATGATGGCGAAGTCGGCGTCGCCCGCTCGGACGGCCGCCTGCATGCGCGCACTGCTGTCCTGCAGCAGCCGGAACGTCACGTGCGGATACCGGCGGCGGTAACGGCGGATCAGATCCGGCACGAGCGTCGCCCCCTGGGTGTGCAGGAACCCGAGCCGGAGCTCGCCGTGCCCGGGGTCGGCGGCGAGCGCGAGCGCGCGCCGGGCCGACTCCTCCTCGGCGACCAGCCGCCGGGCGTGCTCGCGGAACACCTCGCCGTACCGGCTGAGCCGGACGCTCCGGCCCTCGCGGTCGAAGAGCACCGTGCCGAGCTCGCGCTCGAGGCGCCCGATCGCCCGCGACACCCCCGGCTGGGAGACGCGCAGCTCGGCCGCCGCCCGGGTGACGTGCCCGTGCTCGGCCACGGCGAGGAACCAGCGCACCGTGATGAGGTCCATGAATCGATGCTCGCACAGCATCGATTACCGGACGAACTTTCATTGGACGCATCGATGTGCCCGCGTGCAGGCTGGTGCGGGAAAGGAGCCGCCGATGCGTCCGGTGCCGGAGCCCCCTCCCGAGGGTCACCGGGGTGGATCATCCGGACTGCGCAGGGTCAATCTCGCCCTGTTCGCCGCGGGGCTCACGACGTTCATGGCGCTCTACAGCACCCAGGCCCTGCTGCCCGCGCTGTCGCACGCCTTCACGGTGCCGCCCTCCACCGCCAGCCTGCTGGTCTCGCTCTCCACCGGCACGCTGGCGCTGGCGGTGATCCCGGTGAGCTCACTGTCCGAGCGGTACGGCCGCACCCGGGTCATGATCGTGTGCGCCCTCATCGCCGCGGCGCTGGGCCTGATCGTCCCGATCGCCCCGACCTTCCCCGTACTGGCCGCGGTCCGCGCGGCGCAGGGCATCGCGCTCGCCGGGGTGCCGGCCGTGGCGATGGCCTACCTCGCGGAGGAGGTGCACGCCGAGGCCCTCGGCGGGGCGATGGGGCTCTACATCGCGGGCAACACCGTGGGCGGGCTGCTCGGCCGGCTGGTACCGGGCCTGGTCGCCGATCTGGCCGGCTGGCGCTGGGGACTCGGCGCCATCGCCCTGGCATCGCTCGCGTGCACTCTCGCCTTCTGGGCGCTGCTGCCCCGGTCCCGTCTCTTCAGCCGGGGCCGGGCCGGCCGCCGGACGGTGGGCGGGCACCTCGCCGACCCCGGCCTTCGCCGCCTCTACGCCATCGCCCTGCTGCTGATGGCCGGTTTCGCGACCGTCTACAACTTCCTCGGCTACCGGCTCGTCGCGGCGCCGTTCGAGCTGCCCCAGCTGGTGATCGGGCTGATGTTCGTGATGTACCTCGGCGGCACCTGGAGTTCGGCCGCCGCAGGCCGGCTCGCCGACCGGACCGGCCGGCGCGCGGTGCTGGCCGGCTCGCTCGCCGTCATGACGGCCGGGCTCGTGCTCACCCTGCCAGGCTCGGTGCCGGCCGTCGGGGCCGGGCTGCTCGTCTTCACCACCGGATTCTTCGCCGCGCACTCGGTGGCCAGCGGGTGGGTGGGGCTGCGCGCGCGCACCGCCCGAGCACAGGCCGCCTCGCTCTACCTGTTCGCCTACTACCTCGGTGGCAGCGTCGGCGGCTCGTTCGGAGGCCTGGCCTTCGAGCGCGGCGGCTGGCCGGCGGTCGTGGTCTACGTCCTGGTCCTCACAGCGCTCGCCGCGCTGGCCGCCGCCAGGATCGGTACGCGGGACCGCGCCCGCTCCAGTGCACCGATCACCTGAACCGATCTCAACCGCGGGGGTCGCCTCAGGGGAGCATTCCGGGGTGGCGGCGCACCTGGAGTTCGGTGCCCGTTCGGCGATGAGGACGGTCCATAGCCACTGACGCAGCTCTTGGTGGTCGCCTGCGGTCGTGGTGAGGTTCGCGGCCGGCAGCGGCAGACCTTCGATGACGGTGTCGTTCCGCGAGCTGACGGCCTGGTAGAGGGTACTGAGGAGCTGGAGCGATGCGTCGCCGTTGCCGTCTCTGATGTGGAGCCGCGCAAGGTTGACAAGGGGTTCGAGGGCGCGGCGCCCGGCGCGCGCGTCCAGCGGGTGCTTGTGGAGGTACGCGGTGGCATGTCGGTGACACCACGTTCGGGCGAGGTCCGGTAGGCCGAGGTCCTATTCGTGTGCGGCCCTCCGGCGGCTCGGCCGGTGGATTCGCCTGATGCGGCGCCAGGGGCGTCCTGACGTCCCGTGGCGGGTGCCAGGATAGGCGGAGGAGGGTGTGGCGTGGTCAGGTTGGATCGGCTGGTCAACGTGTTGGGTGGCTACGGGGTTCGGTTGGTGGGTTGTCCGGTGCCTCGGGCCACCGAGTTGCGTGGAGTCGTGATACCCGAGGGGCCGGCCGGCCAGGCTGCGGTAGGGGACGTGCTGCTGGCGGTGGGTGCGGGGTCTGTGGACGAGGCGGTGCGGTGGGCGGCCTCGGCCCGGGCCGTTGTGGTGTTGGCCCGGGGTGCGGTTGATGACTCTGCCGCTGGGACGGCGGAGGGGGTCGCGGTGATGGTGGTCGACTCGGCGGTGTCCTGGAGCGAACTGGCCGGGGTCGTGTACGGGCTGGTGCTGGAGGGACGTGAGACCGAGTCGGGACGGGGGCCGACCGATCTGTTCGCGTTGGCCGACAGCCTGGCGGACGCGATCGGTGGTGCGGTGACCATCGAGGACCGCCTGTCGCGAGTGCTGGCATATTCGAGTCTGCAGCGGCATGCCGATCCGGCGCGGGTGGAGACGATCTTGGGGCGGCAGGTACCTGAGCGGCTGCGTGCGGTGTTCGAGGGCCGTGGGGTGTTCAAGCACCTGGAGGTTTCGGACGCGCCGCTGTTCGTGTCCGCGGACGCCGAGCATGGGTTGACCGGGCGGATGGCGGTTGCGGTACGGGCCGGCCGGGAGTTGCTGGGATCGGTGTGGGTGACCTGTGCCGAGCCGCTGGACGGGCCGCGGCGGCGGGCGCTGGTCGACGGGGCGCGCACGGTGGCACTGCATCTGCTGCGGTCGCGGGCCAGCGCGGACCTGGAGCGGCAGGTCGAGTCGGATCTGGTGATCCGGCTGCTGGAAGGGACCGCGGACGCGGCGACGGTGGTGAGCAGGCTTGGGTTGCCGCCGGGGCCGGTTTGCGTGATCGCCGTCCGCGCGCATAGAGCGGCCGATCGGCACGCGGCGCTGCTGCTCGCCTTCGAGCGGGCGACGACGGGCTTCGGGTGGTCACGTCCAGGACGGAGCGCCCTGGCAGGCAACACCCTGTACACGATCCTGCCGGGTGAGGGGGCCGACGCGGCGCGGCGCTGGGTGACCGCGCTGCGGGCCGCGCTGCCCGCGGAGGTGACGGTGTCGGCCGGGATCAGCGCCCCGGCGGCGACCCCGGACCTGCTGGCGGCGCGGCAGGAGGCCGACGAGTGCCTGGCGTTGCACGAGCGCCGTTCGCCTGGCGCGGCACCTCCTGCCTACGACGAGTCGTGGAACGACATTCTGCTGCAGCGGCTGCGCACCGCCGCCCAGACGGGCCGCGTCCCAGCGCGGGGGCCGGTCGCCGAGCTGCGCCGGTACGACCGGGAACATGCCACACGGTACGTGGCGACGCTGCGGGCGTGGCTGGAGGCTCAGGGCGACCATGCGCGGGCGGCGGAGCACCTCGGCGTCCACGAGAACACGGTGCGCAACCGGCTCCGCAAGATGGAGACGGTGACCTCCCTCGACCTGCGGGACGCCCGGAAGCGGCTGGCCATGATGATCGAACTTGCCGTCGCCGACGAGGACGAGGCGTCTGCGGAGTAGAAACCGCACAAGAGCAGCGGCCCTGGTTGTGAGAGTTCTACAACCAGATGCTGGAGTGCCTGGACCACACTCGTTGAGTAGGTCATTGCTCGCTGTGGAGGTTTTCGGGATGGTCGACGTCGAACGGATCAGCGGCGCGCCGCGGTCGGCGATTGTGGTCGGCGCGGGCGTCGTGGGCCTGTCGACCGCGTGGTTCCTGCAGGAACACGGGGTCGAAGTGACGGTGGTGGACCGCACCGGCGTGGCCGCGGGCGCGTCCTGGGGCAACGCGGGCTGGCTCTCGCCGGGCTTGGCCATCCCGCTCAACGAGCCGTCGACGCTGATGTACGGGCTGCGCTCACTGCTCCGTCCGACCGCGCCGCTGCACATACCCATGACCGCGAACCCAGGGCTGTGGACGTTCCTGACCCGGTTCGCCGCGAATTGCCGCTGGTCATCCTGGACGCGGGCCGTCCAAGCGAACCTGCCGCTCAACGAGGACAGCGTCGCGGCGTTCGACGCGCTCACCGCGAACGGCGTGCAAGCCTCGACCACAGAGGCGCCGATCACCGCGGCTTTCCGGACCGCCCAGCAGGCCAGGGGCCTGCTGGGGGAGCTCGCCCGGATGGAGAGGGCCGGGCAGCCCGTGTCCCACGCCGAACTCTCGGCCGAAGAGATGCATGAGTTCGTGCCGCTTGCCTCATCGGCGCTGACCGTGGGCGTGCGCATCGATGGACAGCGTTATCTCGATCCGGGCGCGTTCGTGCGCGCGCTCGCCGACTCGGTGATCGCCAGGGGCGGGTCCATCGAGCAGATGGAGGTCGTGGACGTCCGCGGTCACGCCACCGAGGTCACTGTGCGCTCACGCGAGGACACGGTGCTGAGCGCCGACACCGCGGTGATCGCGACCGGGGCGTGGATCTCCCGGCTGCTGGCGCGGCTGGGCGTGCGCGTTCCGGTACGGGCGGGACGCGGCTACTCGTTCACCGTGCCGGTCGAGCGCCCCGTGCCCGGCCCGGTGTACCTACCGGTCGAACGGGTGGCGTGCACCCCGTACCAGGGAGCGTTGCGCGTCGCGGGCACGATGGAGTTCCGCGGTCCCGACGCGCCACCGGCCCAGGCGCGGGCCGACGCTATCGTCGCCTCGGCCCGCCCGCTGCTGGACGGCGTGCGGTGGGACGAGCGGCGCGACGTGTGGGTCGGACCGCGGCCGGTCACACCGGACGGCCGTCCCCTCATCGGGGCACTGGCCCAGCCCGGCGTCTATGCCGCGGGAGGGCACGGCATGTGGGGGCTGACGCAGGGCCCCGAGACCGGCCGCCTGCTCGCCGAGCAGATCATCACCGGCAAGTGTCCCGCGGCCTTGAGCGAGTTCGACCCGCTCCGCTGAATGGTCTTCACACCAGTCCTCCTGGCCGTACGGGCACCGGTCCGTATGGCCATTCCTGTACGCGCGTTACCCGAGGGGAGAGCACCATGCCCGTGTGGCTGACACCGCAGGCGGCAGACCGGCTACGGAATGAACTGGCCGCGCTCGCGGATGCGTCCGACGACTCCGGCGAGCACGACCTGGGCGACCACGAGCGTAAGGCACGCATCCAGCAGATCCGGGACCTGCTGGACGATGCCGTGATCGGCCAGGACCCGCCGGACGATGGGGTGGCCGAGCCAGGAATGGTGCTCACCGTCCGGTACGACGACACCGGTGACATCGAGACATTCCTGCTCGGCGTGCGCGGAGCCGAGGACGGCGACATCGACGTCTATTCCCCGGACTCCCCCCTGGGCACCGCGCTGGCCGGAGCACGCCAGGGCCAACAACGCACCTACCGCGTACCCAGCGGCGCCGTCCTACCGGTCACGCTGCTCAAAGCCGTCCCCTACGGGCGGCACCGGTCCGGCGCCGTTCCTCAGGCCACGCCTCCCGTGTAGGGCCGGGACACGCCTCCCGTGTTGGGCCGGGTCGTCGACGTGCTCGGCCGGCCGGTCTGCAGTCCAGACGGCCCGACCCTTCAGGGCAGCTCTCGCCGCCGGGATCGATCGTGCCGGATTCTTCATTGAGGTGATCTGCATGCTGCTCAGTGTGTCCTTGTACGTGCAACGCCCGGCGGGCAGGTGAGCTGCAACGGATACTCGACGACCTGCCGACCCGGCTGCGCGTCCAGACCCGCACCCAAGGGCTGCTGCTGACCGGAGGCGGCGCCCGGCTGCCGTCCCTGCACGGGTGGCTCACCGCCCAGTTGGCCGTGACCATTCACGTCGCCCCCGACCCGGCCCGCGCCACCATCCGCGGCCTCGCCCGCGTCTGCCTCACCCCCGCGGCCGTGCGGACCACGGTCGCGCCGCAGGTGCACTGACCGGGCAGCACGCCGGACGGCGCGGTGCCGGAGAAGCCCGGCCCTCCACCTCGATGCGTCAGGAGGTCACGGGGTCACGGGCGGTCATGGACGTAGTCACATACTCCAGGGAGGGGAATGCCGATGCTGTTGGACAGAACGAACCTGCCCAAGGTCGGTTTCTTGTACGTGTTCACCACCGCCGATGGCCGGCGCGCCGGTGTGGTGGCACACCGCAGCGGCCGTCGTGACCTGGTGCTGTACGACCCGCTCAACCCCGACCGGGTGCGGTGCACAGTGGTGCTGACCGGTGCCGAACCCCGCACGCTAGCCGAACTGCTGGGACTGCCGGTGGTCATCGACCATGTACCGCACCTGATCCAAGGGCTGACCAGAACACAAGCGGCGGGACTGCAGGCGGTGCGGATCCCGTTGGCGGCGGCGTCGCCCTACTGCGGCCGGACGCTGGGCGATACCCGTGCCCAGGACCGCACCGGCGCGTCCATCGTGGCGGTCCTACGCGACGGCCGGACGATCACCTCATTGCCCCCCGGCTTCCACTTCCGGCAAGGCGACGCGGTCGTGGCCGTGGGAGACACGACCGCGACCACCAAACTGCGGAACCTGCTGGTCAACGGTCGTCCCACCGATTGACCCACCGATCCACCTCCCGGCTGGACGCGGCGTGTGTCAGCCTGGCCCGGCGCACGCCGCTGCTACCGGGCGCGGACGTGCTGGCCTGACACCTCCACGATCGGCTCATTCCTGCGCGCTGCCGCAGCCGCTCAGGGAACTCGTCCGCTATCTCTGCCCCGGCGCGTACGGGCCGCCGGGCGGTCTCGCCTTCCAGTACGGGGGTCGGCCGGGCGCCGTCGCGTACGTCTCGCCGTTCGCGGCCCGACCGGCGGCGGAGGTGCGGTCATGTGCGTGACCGGATAGCGTCGGCGCGGCAGCCCGGGCGGCCGGAAGCCGGACGGTGATGACCAGGCCGCCGCCCGGGCGGGGGATCGCCTCCACCAGCCCGTCGTGCGCCCGGACGACGGCGCGGACGATCGACAGGCCGAGACCGGCCCCGTGGGCCGAGCCGGTCCGGTCGGTGCGCAACCGGCGGAACGGCTCGAACATCGTGGGGACATCGTGCGGGTCGACCGGCTGCCCGGTGTTCTCCACCCGCAGCACTGCCGCGCCTCCCTCACCGCACGTACGCACCCGGATCCGGCCGTCAGGCGCGTTGTACTTGATCGCGTTCTCGACCAGATTGACCGCGCAGCGTTCCAGCAGCACCGCGTCGCCCGACGCCACCGCCGGAGCCAGCTCCGCGGTGATCATCACGTCGGCCTCCTCGGCCCGGTCGGCGAGCTGTTCCAGTGCGGCGCGGGCGGCGTCGTGCAGCGGCACCGGCGTACGGGCGTCGAGCCCACGCTCGGACCGGGCCAGCAGCAAGAGGCCCTCGATCAGCCGTTCGTGCCGTGCCGTGTTGCCCAGCAGGGAACGGGCCAGCACGCGCGTCTCCTCCGGCGACCGGCGGCTCGCCACCGCGACCTCCAGGACGGTGCGGTTGACGGTCAGCGGCGTGCGGAGCTCGTGCGAGGCGTTCGCGACGAACCGGCGTTGGGCGTCGAAGGCGCGATGCAGCCGGTCGAGCATGGCGTCGAAGGTGTCGGCCAGCTCCTTGATCTCGTCGCTGGGTCCTTTGAGGGCGATGCGCTCGTGCAGAGTGCTCTCCGACAGCCGCCGCGCGGTCGCCGTGACGTGCTGCAACGGAGCCAGGGCCCGTCCCGCGACGGCATAGCCCACGCCGACGGCGAGCAGCCCGACCGCGAGCAGCGTCAGGACCGAGCCCTGCAGGAGGAGTTCCAGGACGTCGCTCTTCTGCTGGGCGACCTGATCGGCGACCAGGCGCCGTGCCACGAGCAGCTTGTCGGGGTCCGGCGCCTGGGGCAGCGAACCGAGCTGTGCCTGCCCTGTCACTCCCAGGGCGTTCGCCGGCGAGGGCGAGCCCTCGTTGGGCATGAGGAACTTGACGGTGATCTTTTTGTTCATCGTGCTGGCGGTCAGCGCGTACGTCACACCGACGAGGGCCGCGCCGGTCACCAGGAACAACGACCCGTAGACCAGCGTCAGCCGGGTCTTCAACGTGAGCCTCACAGGCGGTACCCCACTCCCGTCACCGTCTCGATGACCGGCGGGGCACCGAGTTTTCTGCGCAGCGTCGCCATCGTGACCCGCACGATGTTGCTGAACGGGTCGATGTTCTCGTCCCAGGCCTTGTCGAGCAGATGCTCGGCGCTGACGACGCCGCCGTCGGCGCGCAGCAGTTCCTCGAGCACGATGAACTCCTTCTTGGTGAGCGTCACCTCCCGGCCGTCGCGGCTGACCGCACGGCGGCGCGGGTCCAGCCGGATGCCCGCCCGTTCGAGGACGGGCGGCAGCGGCGGTGTGGACCTGCGCCCCAGCGCGCGCACCCGGGCCACCAGTTCGGTGAACACGAACGGCTTGGCCAGGTAGTCGTCGGCGCCCAGTGACAGCCCGTCGACCCGCTCGTCCACGTCCCCGGCGGCGGTGAGCATGAGGATGCGGCCGCCGTTGCGATCGGCGACGAGCCGTCTGCACACCTCGTCGCCATGCACCTCCGGCAGATCGCGGTCGAGGATCACCACGTCGTAGTCGACATACGAGGTGCGCTCCAGAGCCGAGGCGCCGTCGTAGCTGACGTCCACGGCGATCGCCTCCTCGCGCAACCCGGCCGCGATGGTGTCCGCGAGCAGCCCCTCATCCTCCACGACGAGCACGCGCATGACGGCCTCCCCAGTGCGTGAAATCACCCGGCTCAGAGCCTGTCCTACCGGGGGTTAAACGTGGATAAGCCGCCGTGCTCGCGCTTGGGAGCGACCCCTCGCGATGGCGCCGGGCGCGACGGCCCGGACACGTGACGGACCCATGTCATTTACGCGACATGTCGTGATCTTGTCAGTGCCTCGCTCGTGACGAACGAGCCAGGCGTCGGCCACCCTCCTGATCAGCAAGTGTCGATCACGGAAGGTCGTTACCGAATATGGGCTGGTCTGCGCGTCTCATCGCGGTGGGGGTGGCGGCTTCGCTACTTGCCCTGCCCGCGCCTCCCTCCGCCGCCAAGGCAGCCTCACCACCGGCCGAAGGCCCTCCTCGTCAAGTCACCTTGATCACGGACGTGTCGTCGCCAGGCCTCCCCGGGGTAAAGCTCGCTCATCGGACTCCTTCGTGAGGCTGAGATCTTAGTCGTGGGCCAGCACCCGGCGTCCTTGCAGGTGAGAGGCTCTTTGATCGACTTGACCAGACTTGATCAGATTCGCTTGGACCCGTGGTGACTAATGCAGGTTTAATGCCGATCCCGCTGCAATGGCCCCGCCGGTGGCGAACGACCGCCGGTGTGGAGGTCGACATGAGGATGCGCAGATTGGCGGTGGCCGTGGTGCTGCCTGCCGTGCTGGCGCTGACGGCGTGCGGTGGCGGCGGCGAAGAGGGCGACGGCATCGCGAGCGCCGGCGGCGGCGGCGCGAAGAACGCGGCGGCCTCCCCGTCGCAGTCACTCAGTCCCGAGGACGCCCAGCTGAAGTTCGCGCAGTGCATGCGCGAGAACGGTGTGGAGATGCAGGATCCGGGATCGGACGGCCGGGTCCGGATCCAGGCCACCGGGAAGGCCGGCGACCAGGGCAAGATGCAGGCGGCGATGAAGAAGTGCCGGCCCTACCTCGAGGCCGGCGGCAAGATGCCGAACATGCAGGACCCGAAGGTCCGCGACCAGTTCGTGAAGTTCGCGCAGTGCATGCGCGAGAACGGCGTCGACATGCCCGACCCCGGACCTGACGGCGGTCTGATGATCAAGGGGAATCCCGGCGAAGGGGGCCGCGACAAGCTGGAGAAGGCCCAGAAGGCGTGCGCGTCGCTCCGGCCCGGCGGAGGTCAGCGGTGAGGCGGATTCTCGTCACCGGGGCGGCCGCCGCGGTCGTGGCCGCGGGCGGTACCGCGGTCGTGCTGGCCGGCGGCGGCGACGAGGCGAGCGGGCAGGCACCCCCCACCGCCACGGCGACCGCGGACGTGACCAGAGGGGACCTCGTCGACACCGCGAGCGTCGACGGCATCCTCGGGTACGCCGACGAGAGCGAGGTGCGGACGGGGGCCTCCGGGACCGTCACCTGGGCGCCGGCCGAGGGCGCCACGGTGAGACGGGGCGGATCACTGCTCCGGGTGGACGGTGAACCGGTGTCGCTCATGTACGGCGTCACGCCGCTCTACCGGCCGCTGAGCGTGGGGGTGTCCGACGGTGCGGACGTACGCCAGCTCGAGAGCAACCTCAAGGCACTCGGTCACGGCGACGACCTGACCGTGGACGACGAGTTCACCTCCGCGACCGCGCAGGCCGTCCGGGACTGGCAGGACGACCGGGGCCTGGCCGAGACGGGTTCCGTCGACGCCGGCCAGGTCGTGTTCCTCCCAGGGGCCGTCCGGATCAAGAAGGTCAACGCGACGGTCGGGGCTCGGACCACCCCGGGCCAGCCCCCGCTCACCGCGACCGGCACCAGGCGGAACGTGCACGTGGACCTCGACGCCGACAAGCAGGACCTGGCGCGCAAGGGCGCGACCGTGAGCATCGAGCTGCCCGGCGGCCGGACCGTCAAAGGCAAGATCACCGAGGTCGGCACGGTGGCCGAGCAGACCGGCGCCGGGCAGGACCAGAAGACCACCGTGAGCGTCGACATCTCGCTCGGCAAGACCGGAACGGGGCGGCTCGACGAGGCGCCCGTGACGGTCGAGCTCGAGAGCGAGCGCCGGAAGAACGTGCTGTCGGTGCCGATCGAGGCCCTGCTGGCGCTGCGTGAGGGCGGCTTCGGCGTCGAGGTGGTCGAAGGCGCGGCGAAGCGGGTGGTGCCGGTCACCACCGGCAGCTTCGGCGGCGGGCGGGTCGAGGTCTCGGGAGGCGCGATCCGAGAGGGCATGAAGGTCGGGGTGCCCGCGCAATGACCGTCGTCGAACTCTCCGGCGTGACCAAGCACTACCCGGGGGGCGTCGCCGCGCTGCGCGGTGTCGACCTGCTCATCGAGGAGGGGGAGCTCACCGCCATCGTGGGCCCCTCCGGGTCGGGCAAGTCCACGCTCCTGCACATGATCGGCACCCTGGACCTGCCGACCGACGGGTCGGTGCGCATCGCCGGGCACGATGTCGCGGCGCTCTCGGACCGGGAGCTGTCGGCCCTTCGGGCGCGGCACATCGGCTTCGTCTTCCAGCAGTTCCACCTGGCCGCCGGGGTCAGCGCACTCGACAACGTCGCCGACGGCCTGCTCTACCACGGCGTGCCCCTGCGGGAACGCCGGGAGCGGGCCGGGCGGGCGCTCGAACGGGTGGGTCTCGGGCACCGCACGGGGCACCGGCCGAACCAGCTCTCCGGCGGCGAGCAGCAGCGCGTCGCAGTGGCCCGCGCGGTGGTGGGCGATCCCGATCTGCTTCTCGCCGACGAGCCGACCGGCAACCTCGACTCCGCGGCCGGCGCCGAGGTGCTGCGCCTGCTCGGCGAACTGCACGGCGCGGGCACGACCATCGCGATCATCACGCACGACATGGAGATCGCCGAGTGGGCGCCTCGCCAGGTGCGGATGCGCGACGGCCAGGTCGTGGCGAGTGAGCGCGTGCTCGAGACCGGGGAGCCGGTCCGATGATCAGAAGATCGCGCCGGTCCGCGCCGGAGCGGCTGAGCCCGGCCCGGCTCGGCGGCCGCGACGTGGTGCGCGTGGGCGTCACGGGGCTGCGCGCCCGGCCCACTCGGGTGCTGCTGTCGGCCCTGGGCATCGCCATCGGCATCGCCACCATGATCGCCGTGATCGGGATCTCGGCTTCGAGCAAGGAGCAGTTGCTGCGGCAGCTCGACACGCTCGGGACAAACCTGCTCACGGTCAAGCCCGGCAACACGGTGTTCGGTGAGGACGCCAAGATGCCGGAGACCGCCGTCGACATGGTCCGGCGCATCGGCCCGGTGCGGACCGTCGGCGCGACCGGGGCGGCGGACGCCACCGTGCGCCGCACCGATCGCATCCCCGAGGCGGTCACCGGCGGCATCACCGTACAGGCGGCGACGGGCGAGCTGCTGGCCACGCTCGACGGCCGGGTGCGCACCGGAAGCTGGCTCAACGCCGCCACCGAGCGCCACCCCGCGGTCGTGCTCGGCTCCGCGGCGGCCGAACGGCTGGGGCTGGACGGCACGGGGGCGCAGGTGTGGATGGGCGGCCGGTGGTTCACGGTGGTCGGCATCCTGGAACCGCTGGCGCTCGCTCCGGAGATCGACCGGTCGGCGCTCGTCGGCTGGCCCGCGGCCGAGCGCTACCTCGGCTTCGACGGCCACCCCACCATGCTCTACGAACGCTCGGCCGACGCCTCGGTCGAGTCGGTGGGCGACGTGCTGGCCCGTACGGTGAATCCGGAGAACCCCGAGGAGATCGACGTCAGCCGGCCCTCCGACGCGCTGGAGGCGAAGGCCGCTGCGGCGGGAGCGTTCACCAACCTCCTGCTCGGGCTAGGCGCCGTCGCGCTGCTCGTCGGCGGGGTCGGGGTGGCGAACACCATGGTCATCTCGGTGCTGGAGCGGCGCCGCGAGATCGGGTTGCGCCGGTCGCTCGGAGCCACGCGGGGGCAGGTGCGGGTGCAGTTCCTGTCGGAGTCCCTGCTGCTGTCGATCCTCGGCGGGGTGGCGGGCGCCGTCGTGGGGGCCCTGGCGACGGTGGCGTTCGCCGCCTACCGCGACTGGCCGCCGGTCGTGCCGCTGTGGGCTCTCGGCGGGGGAGTGGCCGCCACCCTGGCCATCGGCACGATCGCCGGCATCTATCCGGCGATGCGGGCGGCCCGCATGTCGCCCACGGTGGCGCTGACGGTCACCTGACCCGAAGCCCGTTCAGTGTCGGCGAACGCACCACCAGACCGTTCTTGAGTGGTGCGTTCGCCGACACCGAGTGGCGTTCGAGGTGTCAGAGGGCGCGGGATCCAGTGCCGTCCTGCTGACGGCGGAGCGCGATGGCCTCGCGCACGTCCGCGACGATCCGGTGCCTCACCTGGAAGACCGTCGCGGCGTCGTACTTGAGATGGATCCACCCGTTGACGGCGAACTGGTCGTCGCGGGTGAGGTCGTTGCGATATTGGCGTGCGTCGGTCCGGTGATGGCCGCCCTCGTAGTCCAACGCGATCTTCAGCGCAGGGTACGAGAGGTCCGGGCGGCCGATCCACACGCCGCCGGGGTCGAAGACGTCGGCGTTGGCCACCGGCCTTGGCAGCCCGGCGTCGACGAGGATCATCCGAAGCCGGGTCTCCATCGGCGAGTCGGTCTTCGGCTCCAGGTGGGGGAGCACCGCACGGGCGAGTCGCAGACCGGGTCTCGGCGTGCTCGCCTCGATCGAGCGGCGCAGATCGTCCGGCTCGATCCAGCCCTTTCCCAGCAGGTGGTCCCCGGCGATGATCAGATCGAGCCGGACGAGATCGACGGCGAGCTCTGCAAACAGACGTTCCGGACGTACAACGTAAAGGTCGTGGACTTTGCGCATTTGGCCGAGCGTGAGGCCGTACCGATGCGTGACGATCCCCCGGACCTGCGGGATCGTCGAAGTACCGGCCGGCAGGGCCAGATGAACGCGGTCGTCGGCCGTGTCGGGCACGGGGACCCGGTACAGCCGGGCCGCGGTGACCCCGCAGAACACCGCGCCGGTCGGGACGGCGAGCAGCGCGGCACGGCACCGCAGCTCGACGGAGTCCGGCAGATCGACGCTCACGTAGACGCGGTGGAAGATCCGCCGGAACCGGCTTCCGGTGAGCTGTCGGCGCGTGACGCCCAGGCCGAAAGCGATCTCACAGCGAAAAGGGCCCTTCGTGAGGGCGGGCGGGATATCTCGGGCGGCCGGCATGAGGGCCACGGTGACACTCCGTGGCCACGCGTACACCCGAAATCGCTGCCGAGCGACGTTCGGTGTCGGAGAACGCACCACCCAAGGCCCTCGGGTCGTGCGTTCTCCGACACTCGGCGAGCGCACACGATAGCCAGCGCGCGACAACCGGCACGGGAGCGGTCAGCGCAGGGGGGTCACCGCGTCGGCGGCCGAGGCCTCGTGGACGAAGTCGGCGAGGCGGGCGAGCTTGTCCGGGTCGGTGGAGGGCAGCACGCCGTGGCCGAGATTGAACACGTGGCCCTCCGCCGTGCGGCCCCGGGCCAGGACGTCGCGGGTCCGCTGCTCGATGACCTCCCACGGTGCGAACAGCACCGCGGGGTCGAGGTTGCCCTGCAGCGCCTTGCCCGGCTCGACCCGGCTCACCGCCGCGTCGAGCGGCACCCGCCAGTCGACCCCGACCACGTCGGCGCCGGCCTCGCCCATGATCCCGAGCAGCTCACCAGTGCCCACGCCGAAGTGGATCCGCGGCACGCCGAGGCCCTCGACCGCCGAGAAGATCTTGCTGGTGTGCGGGAGCACCGAACGCCGGTAGTCCTCCGCGCTCACCGCGCCGACCCAGGAGTCGAACACCTGGACGGCGCTCGCGCCGGCGGCCACCTGGATCTTGAGGAACTCGGTCGTGATGTCGGCCAGCCGGCCGAGCAGTTCGCCCCAGAGCTCGGGCGCGCCGTACATCATCGCCTTGGTGAGGTCGTGGGACTTCGACGGCCCGCCCTCGATGAGGTAGGAGGCGAGCGTGAACGGTCCGCCTGCGAACCCGATGAGCGGGGTGTCGCCGAGCTCGCCCACCAGCCCGGCGACCGCCTCGGTGACGTAGGTCACGTCATCGGGCGTCAGCGGCCGCAGCCTCGCGAGCCCGGCGGCGTCGCGGATCGGGTCGGCGATCACGGGGCCTACGCCCGGCTTGATGTCGAGATCCACCCCGATCGCCTTGAGCGGCACCATGATGTCGCTGAAGAAGATCGCGGCGTCGACCGCGTAGCGCCGTACGGGCTGGAGCGTGATCTCGGTGATCATGTCGGGCCTTGTGCAGGCCTCCAGCATCGGCACGCCGGCCCGTACGCGCAGGTACTCGGGCAACGAGCGGCCGGCCTGGCGCATGAACCACACCGGGGTGTGCGGCACCGGCTCGCGGCGGCAGGCCCGCAGGAAGACGGCATCATTGTCAACAGGCACCCTAGGATCGTCCCACGGATCCGCCGGCGATTCGCACCGAGTCGCCAACACGGTGGCCGGAGTGCTCCGCCGCTGGTCCGGCGTGGGCGGTGTGGCCCGTCGCGGCGCGCCCGCGGGCGGCCGGGCGCGGGGGTGGACCACGGGGCCATGAACTTCGGACACGCCGAGCGAAGTCCCGCAATCCACCGCTCCGGCGTGCAACCGTGCGGTTCTCACCCCTTAAGCCGCGAGCCGAGGGAGGCATCCGATGATGGCCGTGACCATCCGTCACTGCTCCACCTGCGGCGACGAGCGCCCGTTCGAGCGGCCGCCCTGCGCCGACGGGCATGGTGATCTTTGTCCTGAGCTGTCCTGCGTCGACTGCGGCGCGGCCCTGCTCATCGCGGCACTGCTAGAGCCGTTGCAGCCCGGATCGGCGGAACAGCCGGACGTATCCTCCCGGGCCGCCTGAGCGACCCCCGACACCCCCGAGACCGTGCAAAGTGCCCAGACTCTTCGTGACCATGACCAGCCCGGATTCCCCGCGAATCCGGCTTCCGGCGCCTCGCCCGGCGTGGCAGTCCCGGGTTCTTCAAGCAAAACGATCTACGCTCAGCCCATGGGCGCCCCGCGCATGACGCCGCCCCCGACCCAGGCAAGTGAGGTACCGGCGCCCTTCCAGCGGGCCCTGGACACGCTGCGCCTCGCGGTCGAGGGCGATGAGATCCGTTCCGAGCTCGAACTCGAGAGCATGCCCGCGCCGCAGCGGCTGGCGCCCTATGCGGCGGCCCTCTCGGCGTCGGTCTACCGTGACGACACCGAGATCGCCATGGGCCGGCTGATCGTGCTGTACGACCCGGACGGGCACAGCGGCTGGGTGGGGAGCTTCCGGATCGTCGCCTATATCCGGGCCGATCTCGAGCCCGAGATCGCCGCCGATCCGCTCATCGGCTCGGTCGCCTGGAGCTGGCTGACCGAGGCGCTCGACATCGTCGGCTACGCCGGCGTGTCCGGCACCATCACCCGAGCGGTCTCGGAGAGCTTCGGCGACAAACAGGACGATCCCTCCACGACCGAGCTGGAGATGCGCGCGTCGTGGTCGCCGGCGGGCGAGGATCTGGCCGGTCACGTGGCGGCGTGGTGCGAGGTGATGTGCATGGCGGCCGGGTTGCCCCCGGCCGGAATCACCTCGCTGACCGGTTCGGGCACCTGAGCGGCGTACGGTAGGCGCGTGGGAGTGTCGGAAACCAGTCAATCGGCCCAATCGGGGGAGACCGCTCCGCAGGACTCCGGCGGGATCGTCACGCCTCTCCTCGAGCCGAGCGAGGGAATCCCCCCGGTGGTGCAGACCGCCGAAGCGCTGAACCAGGTCGTCGCGGCGTTCGCGGCGGGCACCGGGCCCGTGGCGGTGGACGCCGAACGGGCCTCGGGCTATCGCTACGGGCAGCGGGCCTACCTCGTCCAGCTGCGCCGGGAGGGCGCGGGCACCACGCTCATCGACCCGATCGGCTGCCCGGACCTGTCGGCACTCGACAGCGCCCTCGCCGACGCCGAGATGGTGCTGCACGCCGCCAACCAGGACCTGCCGTGCCTCGCCGAGCTCGGACTGGTCCCGCGCAGGCTGTTCGACACCGAGCTCGCCGGACGGCTGCTCGGGCATCCCAGGGTCGGGCTCGGCTCGATGATCGAGAACGTGCTCGGTTACTCGCTCGAGAAGGGCCACTCGGCGGCCGACTGGTCCACCCGGCCGCTGCCGGAGGAATGGCTGCGCTACGCGGCGCTCGACGTCGAGCTGCTCGTGGAGCTTCGCGAGGCGCTGCACGCCGAGCTCACCGACACCGGCAAGCTGGAGTGGGCCGCCGAGGAGTTCGAGGCGATCCTGGCCGCCCCGCCCAAGCCGCCGCGCGCCGAGCCGTGGCGGCGTACGTCCGGGATCCATCGCGTGCGCAACCGGCGCGGCCTCGCGGTCGTACGGGCGGTATGGGAGGCCCGGGACCGGATCGCGCGCGACCGTGACCTGTCACCGGGGCGGGTGCTGCCGGACGCCGCGATCGTCGAGCTCGCCCTGACCGTGCCGCACACGCTCGCCGATCTGCAGGCGATGCCGGCACTGCGGACGCGCAACGCGCGCCGCCACCTGTCGGTATGGCTGCGTGCGGTGTCGAAGGCCCGCGCATTGCCGGAGAGCGAGTACCCCGAGCAGGGGCAGGGCGGCGACGGCCCGCCGCCCGCCCACCGCTGGGCGGAGCGCGACCCCGAGGCGGCCAAGCGGCTCACCGCGACCCGTGCCGTGATCGCCGCCCTGGCCGACGAGCACCACATGCCCACCGAGAACCTGCTTCAGCCCGACGCCGTTCGCCGGCTCGCGTGGTCACCGCCCGACGAGATCAGCGCGGAGGCGCTCAGCGCGGTGCTACTCGCCCTCGGGGCCAGGAGCTGGCAGATCGGGCTGGCCTCGGTGCCGCTGGCGAAGGCGCTCCAGCGGCTGGAGTCCAAGGGCGACCTGTAGGCGCGCACGCCCTGGGCCCCGCTCACCCGGGGGCGATGTTTACCGGCGGGCCAGGCTTAGGTTAGCTTCTCCTAAGTAAGAATCCCCGCCGCCGGATGGATCGCGGCTTGATCGTGAGGAGCGCAACGGTGCTGCTCGGCAATTACCTCATCGGTCTGCGCGAGGGGCTGGAAGCCGCTCTGGTGGTGAGCATTCTCATCGCCTATCTCGTCAGGACGGGCAACCGGGGCGCGCTCGCTCCGGTCTGGGCGGGGATCGGTCTGGCGGTCGCTCTCAGCGCAGGGTTCGGCATCGCGCTGAGCGCAGCCTCCTCGGACATGCAGTTCAAGACCCAGGAGCTGTTCGGCGGGACCCTGTCGATCGTTGCCGTGGGCCTGGTCACCTGGATGGTCTTCTGGATGCGCAAGGCGGCCCGTGGCATCAAGGCCGAGCTCGAGGGCAGGCTGGAGGGGGCCCTCGACGTGGGCCCGTTCGCGCTGGCCGTGGTGGCGTTCATGGCGGTCGGCCGCGAGGGCCTCGAGACGGCCCTGTTCCTGTGGACGAACATCAGCAACTCCACGGAGGACTCCACACAGCCGATCATCGGCGCCGTCCTCGGCCTGGTCACCGCGATCGTGCTCGGCTACCTCCTCTACCGCGGCGGGCTGAAGCTGAACCTCAAGGCGTTCTTCACCTGGACCGGGGGAGCGCTGATCGTGGTCGCGGCGGGCGTCTTCGGCTACGGGTTCCACGACCTGCAGGAGGCCGGCGTGCTGCCCGGCCTGAACGCGGTGGTGCTGGAGCCCGCCACGTTCTTCGCCGAGTTCGGCAGGGCCGGCCAGTGGGCTCAGACGATCTTCCAAGGTGTGCTGAACGTCACTCCGAAGATCACCTGGCTGCAGCTCACCATGTGGGTGGCCTACGTCGTTCCAGTCATGTACCTGTTCCTCCGCCCGGCCAGGGCGCGGGCCGTCGGCGCCGACCGCGAGCGCGCGCCGGCGAAGTCCTGACCCGGCCGCCTTCGGCACCCGGCCAGGGGCGGTCACGCGGGGGCGCGGCTGACGGCCGGGACGTCGGCTTCCTGTGGTATCGACTACTGGTGGTCTCGACTGCCGGTGGCTACCGGGGGTCTTGACCGGCGGGTTCTCGGTCGCTGAGGTCTCGCGTCTCGGTGCGCGGCCGGCGCGGCCACCTCCGAAGACGGCTCAGCCGCCAGACCGGGACACCGATGAGCGCGAGCGCTCCGAGGAACGGCAGCAGCCAGCCGAGGGCGACGGCGAGTGCGGAGAGGGCGCCGACGAACGCCGCCCAACCGGATCTCAGCCCGCCGGTGAAGCCGCCGCCGGGCCTGGCCGCGGCCTTGGGCGTGGGCTCGATGCGCACGGTCACGGTGGCGAAGCCGGTCTGCTCGGCGAGCGCCCTCCGTTTGGCCTGGAGCGCCTCCAGGTCGGCCTGGCGCTGTGAGATCTCGCGCTCGACGTTGATGACCTCGGCGACCGTGCCGGCCCGGTCGAGCAGCTTGCGGAACGACTTCAGCGCCGCCTCGGCCGACCGCACCCTGCTCTCGACGTCGGCGACCGCCTCGGTGACGTCCTCGGCCTCTTGCCGCAGCGCGCGACGGGTCCCGAGCCGGTGGGAGAGCCCGTCGAGGACGGTGCCGTACCGCTCAGCGGGAATCTTGAAGGT
The DNA here is from genome assembly GCF_014323705.1 of Actinomadura alba. GTDB lineage: Bacteria > Actinomycetota > Actinomycetes > Streptosporangiales > Streptosporangiaceae > Actinomadura_C > Actinomadura_C alba. The sequence goes on along the minus strand of NZ_JABVEC010000034.1, from coordinate 10,044 downwards.
GATGCTCGCCCCCACCGGATCGGTGGTGGCGTTCTCGTTCGCGACGTGCCCGCCCGCCTGCGTCACCAGTGCCTTGGCCCGGGTCACGGCGGCCTCGACGTCCGAGGTCTCCACTTCCATGCTCGCGGTGTAGACGACGGCACGTGCGGCCGGCGCGGAGAGCTTGATCTGCTGCGGCGCTGAGCCTGGGGCGCCCGGCTCCATCGCCTTCGGCGCGGTCCCCTCCCGCTTCGCGTCTGCCGCGGAGCCCGCCGCGTTGGACACCCCGGAAGAGCTGTTCGACCCGCCGCCCGCGCAGCCGGTCAGCAGCACTGCCACCACCACCGGGACGAGCGCGAACCCCGCTCTGACTGTATGCACGGAGATTCGACGATGTGATCCACGCCATAGTTCCGCCGTTCGGCGAGATTCGCGAATTCCGTGAGATTTAGGGCCCGATCTGGCCGGGGTCCTCCGGCTCACCCGTCGTGCCCTGGTCAGGACACCGCCGATTATCTGCGATCGTGGAATCTATGTCCCATGTCGTAGTGATCGGCGGTGGCATCGCGGGCCTGGCGGCCGCGCGGTTCCTCTTGCGCGGCGGTGCGCGGGTGACCGTGCTGGAAGGGTCGCCCGAGGTCGGCGGCAAGCTGAGGGTGAGCGAGATCGCCGGGGTGCCGGTCGACGAGGGCGCCGAGGCGATGCTGGCCCGCCGGCCCGAGGGGCTCGACCTCGTCCGCGACCTCGGCCGGTCCGAGGAACTCGTCTATCCGGGGACGACCTCGGCGGCGATTCTCAGCCGCGGCGAGCTCCGGCCCCTGCCGGCCGGCCATGTCATGGGTGTGCCGGGCGATCTGCGGGCGCTCGCCGCCTCGGGCATCCTGTCGCCCGCGGGGCTCGCCCGCGCGCCGCTCGACCTGATGCTGCCGAGGAGCCCGCTCGGAGCGGACGTGTCGGTCGCCGACTACGTGGGTGCCCGGGTCGGTGCCGAGGTCGTGGACCGCATCGTCGAACCGCTGCTCGGCGGCGTCTACGCCGGGCGGACCGAGGAACTGTCGTTCGACGCGACGCTGGGGGGCCTCGCGGACGCCGCTCGCGCGCACCGGTCGCTCATCGCCGCGGCCCGGGCCGTACGGGACGCCGCCCCGAAGGACGCGGGCCCGGTGTTCACCACGCTGCCCGGCGGGCTCGGTTCGCTTCCGCGCATCCTTGCCGACCTGGTCGAGGCCGAGGGCGGCACGGTCCGGACCGGGGCGGTGGTACGTGAGCTCGCCCCCACGGCCGACGGCGGCTGGCGGCTGACGATCGGGCCGACGCGGGCGCCGGAGGCCCTGACGGCCGACGGCGTCGTGGTCGCGGTGCCCGCGGCCCCGGCGGCGCGCCTGCTGGCCGATGTCGCTCCGATGGCGGCCCGGGAGCTCGCTCGATTCGAGTACGCGAGCATGGCCATCGTCACCCTGGGCTACGCGTCGACGGCGTTCCCGCAGCTCCCGAGCGGCAGCGGCTACCTGGTGCCGGCCGTGGAGGGCAGGACGGTCAAGGCCGTGACGTTCAGCACGGTCAAGTGGCCCCACCTGCGCGAGCGGGATCCGAACCTCGTGGTCGTACGGTGTTCCATCGGGCGGCACGGTGAGGAACACACGCTCCAGCGCCCGGACGAGGATCTGAAGGCCGCCGCCATGACCGAACTGGCGGTGACCTGCGGGGTCGGCGAGCTGCCCATCGACAGCCGCGTCACCCGCTGGGGCGGCGCCCTGCCGCAGTACACGGTGGGTCACGCCGACCGGGTGGCCCGGATCCGCTCCGCCGTCGCGGAGGTGCCCGGGCTGGCGGTGGCGGGCGCGGCCTATGACGGGCTGGGCATCCCGGCCTGCGTCGCCACCGCGCGGGCGGCGGCGGGGCGGGTGCTCGAACATCTGAACAGTCGTGGAGAATCGAGACATGGCAGCGACGGACAGGCCCAAGGCACGCGACCTCAACCAGACGATCCGGTACACGATGTGGTCGGTGTTCCGGGTGAGGACTCTGGGGGATCTGGTCGGCGACACGGTCGCCGGTGAGGTCAGCGACCTGCTGGGGCAGGCCGCCGAGAAGGACGTGACGACCCGGGGCCTGTACGACGTCGCGGGGTTCCGCGCCGACGCCGACTACATGTTCTGGTGGCACGCGCCGAGTTCCGACGACCTGCAGGAGATCTACGGCCGGTTCCGCCGTACGGCGCTGGGTCGCGCCTCCGAGCCGGTCTGGTCGGCGATGGCGCTGCACCGCCCGGCCGAGTTCAACCGGAGCCACATCCCCGCGTTCCTCGCCGACGAGGAGCCCCGGCCCTACGTCTGCGTCTATCCGTTCGTCCGGTCGTACGAGTGGTATCTGCTGCCGGACGAGGAGCGGCGGGCGCTGCTGGCCGAGCACGGCATGATGGCGCGCGACTACCCCGACGTCCGGGCCAACACGGTCGCCTCCTTCGCCCTGAGCGACTACGAGTGGATGCTCGCCTTCGAGGCCGACGAGATGCACCGCATCGTGGACCTGATGCGCCACCTGCGCGGCTCCAGGGCCCGGCTGCACGTTCGTGAGGAGATCCCCTTCTACACGGGCGCGCGTAAGCCGGTCGCCGAGCTCGTCGCCGGGCTTCCGTAACGGAGCACTAACTCACAGAGACCATTTCGGCCGGTATCCGGTAAGTCACGGTGCCGACCAAAGTAGAGTGCGCTGTCGGGACGCGCCCACATGAGGCGGTGTGCCCGTTGGTGGTTCGCCCGGGACCCGGGGAACCCGAAGGGGAGGGATCGTGACTGACGCGCCACGGCATGCCCGGGGTCGGCATGCCAAGCCCCCGTCCGAGTTCAGCCGGGCGTGCGACCGGACGCTGCGCACCGTCATGGCCGAGCGGAACCGCCGCAAGATCGTCGTGGCGTGGAGCGGCACCGCCTCGGTGGCGCTCGGGGTGGCCGCGGTCGTGGGGATGTCCATGGCGGGTTCGGCCGAGTCGCCGACGGCCGCCACCGCGGGCGCGGCGGCCTCCGCGCGACCCCCGGCCCGGTCCGCGCCGCCGGCCACGCCGCCCGCCGCGGCGGGCGGCGTCACCCCGGCCGCGCACGGTCCGGTGGAACCCGTGGGCACCGGCACCGAGACGAGCTCCGATGTGGCGCCCCAGGCGCTGTCGTTCCTGAAGGAGAAGGACCCGGACGAGAAGATCACCGGACATGTCAGGGAGGTCGTCCAGAGCGGCGACTTCCTCCGGGTCTACACCGACCTGTCGGAGGGTGACGAGAACTCCGAGCCGGCCATCTCGCTGTGCGAGTGGACCACCGAGTATCTGAAGGACAAGCGCGGTGAGCGGGCCCCCGTCGTCTTCGTCCACGCCAAGACCAGCGGCAACGGCAACGTCGTCCTCGCCAACAAGCAGGGGGAGAAGGACGACTGCGAGGTCGGCGTGACCCGCTGACCCGTGGTCCCCGGTCCCGCGGCTACTCCGCGGGCTCGAGGGTGAGCGACACGCTGTTGATGCAGAACCGGTCGTCGGTCGGCGTCCCGTAACCCTCGCCGTGGAACACATGGCCGAGGTGGGAGTCGCAGGTCGCGCAGCGGACCTCCGTGCGCGTCACCCCGAGGGAGCGGTCCTCGATCAGCGTGACCGCGTCGGAATCGGACGGCGCATAGAAGCTGGGCCATCCGCAGTGCGACTCGAACTTGGTCTCCGACCGGAACAGCTCCGTGCCGCACGCGCGGCAACGGTAGACCCCGACCGTCTTGGTGTCGTTGTACTCACCGGTGAACGGCCGTTCCGTACCCGCCTCGCGGAGCACGTGGTACTCCTCGGGGGACAGCTCGGCACGCCACTCGGCCTCGCTCTTGCGCACCTTCTCCATGTCCCCGACCGTACCCGCTGATCGCGGTGTCCTCGTGGGCGGCCCGGGCGGCTGTCGGTGGGGTGGGTTACGGTGCCGGTATGGCATCGCCCTTCATCGAGATCCAGGTCGGCGAGCGAATCGTCAAGATCACGAACCCGGACAAGGTCTACTTCCCAGAACGCGGGCTGACCAAGCGGCAGGTGGTGGAGTACTACCTCGCCGTGGGCGACGGCATCCTGCGGGCGCTGCGGTCCCGGCCGACCACGCTGGAGCGCTGGCCGGGTGGGGTCTTCGAGGGGGCCAAGCTGTCCACCCGCGTCGACAACAAGGGCGACGCCTTCTACCAGAAGCGGGTGCCCAAGAACGCGCCCGACTGGATCACGACGGCGCGCATCGACTTCCCGAGCGGCCGGTCCGCCGACGAGGTCTGCCCGGTCGAGTTGGCCACGGTGGCCTGGGCCGCCAACCTCGGCACGCTGACCTTCCACCCGTGGCCGGTCCGGAGCGATGACGTCGACCACCCGGACGAGCTCAGAATCGACCTCGACCCGCAACCGGGCACCGACTTCGACGACGCGAAGAAGGTCGCGCTGAGCGCCGTGCGCGAGCTGCTCGACGACCTCGGCTATGTCGGCTACCCCAAGACCTCCGGCAGCCGCGGTGTCCACATCTACGTGCGGATCGAGCCCCGGTGGACCTTCACGGAGGTACGCGCCGCCGCCCTGGCCTTCGCCCGCGAGGTCGAACGCCGGATGCCCGACCTGGTCACCACGAAGTGGTGGAAGGAAGAGCGCGGCGAGGAGATCTTCATCGATTTCAACCAGAACGCCCGCGACCGCACCATCGCCTCGGCCTACAGCATCCGGCCCCGGCCGCACGCCCCGGTGTCGGCCCCGGTGACGTGGGAGGAACTGCCCGACGTCGACCCCGAGGACTTCACCGTCGAGACCATGCCCGCGCGGTTCGCCGCGCTCGGCGACGTGCACGCCACGATCGATGACCGGGCGTTCTCGCTCGAGCCGCTGCTCGAGATGGTCGAACGCGACGAGGCCGACCGGGGCCTCGGCGACATGCCGTACCCGCCGAACTACCCCAAGATGCCCGGCGAGCCCAAGCGGGTGCAGCCCAGCAAGGAAGCGCGTCCCACCAGCGGATAGCGGCGGACGGTGAGGTCGGTCGTACGGCCCGACGCCGAGGAGGTCCCAGGCGGCGCCGGGCCGCACGTGCGCAGGACGGCCGCGGGGGCTCGGCCGTTCCTGCACCTTCCCGGGTGCGCTCCGCCCGGGTTTGTGCGGACTAGCCGGGCGCGCACCGGCTCGTCCACGTCTTCAGATCCACGAGATCCCCACGGGTCACCGCCGATCCGTGGAGGTGGAGGCCGTGGTCTCCTCGATGCGTTGCCTGTGGGCCTGGATGTCGACGAGGCCCGTTGTGATGGCCTCGGGCGGGATCGCGTCACCGAGGGCCTCGCCGGGATCGGTGAAGGCCGGCCGGAGGCTGGTCCAAGTGGACGGTGGGGGTATGTCGTCCCACACAGGATCGCCGGTCGGGTCGAGCCGGCAGCGCGCTATCAACCCTTCGTACACGTACGCGGTGCGGATGAAACTCAGGCAGACTCGGTGCACGAGGCCACGCGAACCGCTCAGAGCGCCCGCGAGCGCATCCATGACCTCGTCCAAGGCGAGCTCGTAATGGTCGGTCACGCCGCAGGCGCCGGCGCCGTCTTCACCGACGATCGACCACGAATACATCCGTGGTGGATCACTAGATCGTTGTGCGTGCACCGTGACTGACTCCTCCAGGGTGTGGCTTTTGGTCACAGCCAGTGAAACCCTGCGCACTCTGCAGTGGTAGGCGGACAATGGGCGGACAAGGACGCGGACACTCAGGCGACCGGGAAGTTGTCCGGTCAAGGCGAAGGCGCGCGATGACCGAGGAAGCTCCTCCGTGGTGGGCTGTACACCTACGCGCTGAGCGTGAACGGCGAGGCTGGAACAAGCATGAAATGGCCCGCCGGCTCCACAAGGCGATGGGGCAGGAATACCCGCCTCTGAAGTCGCTGGTCCGGCAGATCCGCGGCTGGGAGAATGGCGACCACTATCCCCGCGACTGGCGAACCGCGTATGCCGCAGCGTTCGGTGTGGACGAGGGCGAACTTTTCAGTTCGCCGTCGATCACCTCACGGGAGGAAGACGTGCTCCGCAGGGAGTTCCTCGGCGCTTCGCTAGCCACTGGGCTGGCCCTGACATCCGTTCCGAACTGTGAGGTCGCCGGACGGCAAGTCGGAAAGGAGGTCGTGGAGCGGCTACGCCAACGCACAGCCCGGCTGCGTCGCCTCGACGACTTTCTTGGAGGTGCTGACACCTATCGGATCTACGCGGCCGAGCTGGCGTCGACGAGCAAGCTGGTAAGCGAGGCCAGTTACACGGAGCCCACAGGCCGCGCGCTGCTGGGGCTCATCGCGGAGCAAGCAGCAGGCCGGCTGGGCGGCGTTCGACGCGGGCTGGCATGACGATGCGCGGCGGTTGTTCAAGACCAGTCTTTCCGCCGCCACGGACGCCTCGGATACCTCTCTCATGGGGAATGCCTTGGCATTCCTTGCCTACCAGAAGGTCAGCATGGGGAATCCAGGGGCCGAGGAAGCCGAAGCCTCCTGTCGAGTGGCAGGACGCGAGACTCCTTCGGCTGTGCGGGCACTCCTGTTCGAACGTGCCGCCTGGGCGCACGCCCTTTCGCGTTCTGACGAGAATGTGGTGCAGGCTGCCCTGACGAGCGGCGCCGAGGCGCTCGTGGATGGAGGGGAACGTCCTGATCCTCATTGGGCGACCTGGGTAGATCGAACCGAACTCGACATCATGACCGGCCGCTGTTGGACCGCATTGGGTCGGCCGCTGCGGGCTATTCCGGCGCTTGAAGGTGCGCTCGCGAACTATGACGACACGCACGCCAGGGACAAGGCCCTGTACCTGACCTGGCTCGCAGAGGCTTACCTCGACGCCGGAGAGGTCGAACAGGGCGCCGACACCCTGAGTGGCGCCATCGCTCTGTCAGCAGACGTGGCTTCGGTCCGTCCGCATCGGCGCATCCACGAGGTTCTGCACAGAATGAGACGTGACGCGGCGCTTCCCGCGGTGAACGGGCTCCTGGAGCGTGCGGCTACCTTGTTGCCCGGGCCAGCCATTCAAGGTAGGAAAGCGCTCCCCCGTCGATCACGGTGAAGGAGACCTCGGGGTTGTCCCACGGGTGCCGGGATTTGAGGTGCTTCTCCAACTCCGGATACCGATCCGCAGTGGTTCGCAGGAAGACCTGCCATTCCTCTCCCTCCCCGAGTTGACCCTCGTGCCAGAACACCGAAGCGGCCGGACCGAAGACCTGTCCTGAAGCTGCCAGCCGAGCTTGCACAGCGGTTTTGAGCAGGTTCATCGCGACGTCTCGGCTGTCCGCCGTAGTCGACACCTGAAGGTAGTCGGTCATGGCGTCGACCCTAATTGAGCGCAACGAAGACCTCGCCTGTTGAGTACGTCACCAGCGCCGGTCCGTCTCACTTGCTTGTGGGCCGCTCCTCGGCGTCGGGCGCGGGGCGCGGGAGCATCAGGGCGGGGACGAGCGCGAGCGCGGCGAGTCCGGCGGTCCACCAGAAGCTGTGGGCGAACGCCCGGACGAGGGCGTCGACGGCGCCCGGGCCGCGGTCGGCCGCTGCGTCGGCGAGGCTGCCGCTCGCACCCGGGATCTCGGCCCTGATGTAGATCTGCAGAACAACCGCGAGCACGGCGGTGCCGAGGGAACTGCCGACCCGGACCAGGATGTTGGCCGTCGTGGTCGCCGCCGGCACGGCCGCCCGGGGCAGGGTGCGGTAGAGGGTCGCCATGAGCGGCGCCACGATGAGCCCGTGTCCCAGCCCGGCGACGAACGTCACGGCCACGAGGAACGGCTGTGGCGTCGTGACGTCGATCCGGGTGTAGGCGAGGCAGGCCGCCGCCGCCACGGCGATGCCGATGATGCCGAGGCCTCGTGAACCTCGGCGGTCGGCCAGGCGGCCGGCGAACGCCATCGTGACGATCGCGCCGAGGCCGAACGGGGCGACCAGCAGTCCGGCGCGCAGCGGGCTCTCGCCCTGGGCGATCTGGACGTACAGCGGGAGCAGCACGGTGAGGCCGAAGATCGCGCCGGAGTAGACGAAGAGCGCGGTCACGGCCGTGGTGAAGCCCCGGTTCCGGAACATCCGCAGATCGAGCAGCGGACCCTTGGCCTTGCGGAGGGCGTGCGCGCAGAACAGGCCGAGCAGCACGACCCCCGCGCCGACGGTACCGAGCACCTTCGCGCCCGTCAGCGGGGATCCGTTGCCGGCCTCGGACAGCCCGTACACCAGGGCGGCCAGGCCGGGGGAGAGCAGGGTCAGCCCGATCGCGTCGAGGCGGCCGCCGGCACGCCGCTCCGGGTCGGCGGGGATCCAGCGCAGCGCGAGCAGCAGGGCGGCGGCGCAGAAGGGGACGTTGACGTAGAACATCCACCGCCAGGAGAGGTGGTCGACGATCAGCCCGCCGAAGACCGGGCCCAGCACCGGCGCGAGCATCGCCGGAATGCTGATCAGGCTCATCACCCGGCCCAGGCGCCGTGGCCCGGCGGCGCTCGCCAGCATGGTCTGCCCGATGGGCATGAGCAGCCCGCCGCCCACGCCCTGCAGGACCCGGAACACGATCAGGCTGGTGGTGTTCCAGGCCGCGCCGCACAGAGCGGAACCGATGATGAACAGGGCCAGCGACGTGATCCACATCCTCTTGGCGCCGAAGCGCTCGATCACCCATCCGGTCAGCGGGATGGTCATCGACAGTGCCAGCAGGTAACCGGTCAGCACCCACTGGATCGTCGACAGCGATGTGTTGAAGTCGCGCCCGAGGGTGTTGATCGCGACGTTCACGATGGTGCTGTCGAGGATGGTCATGATCGCTCCCATGAGCACCGCGACCGCCAGCCGGAGCAGCGCCGGGTCGAAGGCATCCTCCGTGGGAGGCGCGTCGGCATGGGTTCTCGTCATGGTATGGGTCCCTTCACGCACGATTCCGTACACCGTAGCGCTTTCTCGTACACCGTAACACTAGTCCGTACGCTGTATCGGCAATGCGATACGGCGTACGGATAGACTCGACGGGTGCCACGTACTTCCGGGCCCGAGCGGCCCGATCAGGACTCGTCCGGCGCGCGGGAGCGCGGTCCGGTGTGGGCGAGACCGACGGGGGATCGGCGCCGCAGCGCGTTGACTCAGGAGGCCGTCGTCGCGGCGGCCATCACCCTCGCCGACCGCGAGGGACTCGCCGCGGTGTCCATCCGCCGGGTGGCGGCCGAACTCGGCGCGCGGACGATGAGCCTCTACTCGTACATCGAGAGCAAGGAGGACCTCCTCGACCTCATGTTCGACGAGGCCAACCGCGAGGTTCTGATCGAGGACGGCCTCCCGGGGGACTGGCGCGCGGCGATCATTTTGATCGCCCAGCGGACGCGCGCCGTCCTGCTGCGCCACCCGTGGATGGTCGAGGTGGCCGGCCGCCGCCCCCAGGTCGGGCCCAACGGGCTGCGGCACGTCGAACAGTCACTTGCCGCCCTCGACCCCCTGCGGCTCGACCCCCCGGCGGGGGCTCTGATCTGCGCCGCGGTGGACGACTACCTGCTCGGTCACGTGATCCGCGAGGTCATGACGGGCGGCGGCGCGGATCGAGGGGCCGCGGAGGCCGCTCGTTCGTCGACGCTTCCGTACCTTCAGCGGATGGCCCGCAGCGGAGAGTTCCCGCGCCTCGCCCCGCTGCTCGACGCGGGCATGCCCCAGGTGGGGGAGACCTTCGACCAGGGCCTGGAGTGGCTGCTCGACGGGATCGCTCGATCACACGGCCTTCCGGCCGGCCTTCCGGACGGCGACGACTGAACCTGAGGGTCCTGTGGTTGCACGAGGCGGCCGGCATCCGCGCACGAGTGGATCAAGCATCCGGGCACCCGGAGCGACACAGATCCTTGATCGTCACGAGGTCGCGTCAGCGGCACGAGACCCGCCGCCAGGCATATCCGGAAACCCGCCGCCATGCGTCGGGACCTGGCGCCATGCGTGTCCCCGGACCTGGCGCCATGCGGATCCAGAGCGTGACACGCCCTCCCCTCCGATGTACGGCGGAAATCCCCCGGCGTGATCATGCACTTGCGCGCGTGCGCAAGTGCATGATCA
>NZ_JABVEC010000033.1 GCF_014323705.1 Actinomadura alba | reverse complement strand
CCATGACCAACCAAGAACAGACGCCCTCTGAACGGTTCAACTCGCGGCCGTGACCCGAACTCGGTGGCGAACGTGTCCTGGCCGAGTGCGCGGCGTGTCATCGCCGTGATCCGGTCGACGTCGCCGCGCTCACCTCCAATCCGATCTCGGCACCCACGGCCCACGCACCGTCCAGTCGATCCGTGCCCTGGTCCTGCGCCTGGCACCGCGCCGGCTATCCGACCAGGTCGAGCTTGGCCAGCTCTCCCCTGGAAGCCACACCGAGCTTGGGGTAGGCGTTGTAGAGGTGGTAGCCGACGGTCCTGGGGCTGAGGAACAACTGAGCGCCGATGTCTTTGTTGCTCAGCCCCGTGGCTGCCAGCCGTACTACCTGAAGCTCTTGCGGTGCGAGACGGCCTAGCAGGTCCGTTTCGTGATGGGAGGCCGCGCGGCTCTCGCCCGTCGCGCTGGAACCGAGCTGCAGGGCGTGTTGGTAGTGGTGCTCCGCCTTTCGATCATCGGCTAGCAGCGCTCGACAGCGTGACACGATCGCGGGCTGTCGTATGTGGCCGGCCCATTCCGCGTAGCGGGTGAACGCCCTGTCCGCCGACTCTGGACGGCCCGCGCGAACCGCGACCTCCACCTGGTCAGCGAGCCACGAGCCCGGGACCTCCTGCTCGACGGAGTGGTCGGCCAGCCGGTCGGCGGCCACGTCGTATTGGCCGAGGCCGAGCTCCAGCATGCTCAGACTCCACACAGCCTCGTGCCTGAGGTCCGGGAGATCCACCGTGTCCATGGTCGCTTTCAGCTCGACATGCCGTTCCTCCTCGCCGGCGATCGCTGCGAGATGCGCCAGCACCGCTGCCAGGTGCGCCCGGATTCTGGGCTGGCTGGTGTCCTCGGCGACGCGCATGCCGTCCAGCCCGCTGGCACGTGCCTCACGATGCCTGCCGAGGTTCAACTGGCTGCTCGACAGTGCCAGCAGAGCGTGCGGCAAGACACCGATCGCTCCTTGGGTACGGCACTCCTGCTCAACGGCGAAGGCGCGGCGCAGTGCGATCTGGTCGTCACGCAGCAAGGAGGTCAGGCACGCCGCCCACACGGCCGCCCGAAGTGAGCTCGCCGGTACTTCCCCGTCGAGCTCACGCGCAGCGGCCGACCATTGCGCCACGTCCGTCGAGACCAGACGGGCCATGGCACGTGCGTGCCGTGCCTGTGGAAGTGTCTCGGCGTGGTCGGCGGCCTTCTCAGCTGCCACAGCATCGCCCGCGACCCAGGCCGACCCCGCGGCTTGGACCAGCATGCGCCCGGCGGTGTCGGGGGCCACGTCAACGAGGGACAGCGCAGCGTCGAACAGGATCGAGTGCGCCTTGTGCAGGTCTCCTTGCAGGTCGGCGACCATGGCCCGGACCTCGGCCACGCGGCCCAGCGAGACTGGTTCGGTGAGAAGGAGGCTTGCCTGTTCTGCCAGCGAACCCGCGTGCTCCAGTTGGCCGGCCTCCAGGGCCGCCTGCGCCGCCACCGCCAGCCTGCGGCCCTGGTCTCGCGGATCGGGGCTGAGGGCGGCAGCGCGCTCATAGGCAGTAGCCAGCGCGGCGTGGCCGCCGCGATCCTGCGCCCATTGGGCGCTTTTCTCCAGCAAAGCGGCGACGTGCTCGTCGGGCCCGGTCGTTGCCGCGGCCAGGTGCCAGGCCGCCCGATCGTCCTCCAGGCTCGCGGCGAGAGCTCGGTGTGCGGCGAATCGCCTCGAAGCGGGGGCGCCGTGGTAGACCGCAGAGCGGATCAAAGGATGGCGGAACATCAGCCGGTCCTCGTGCAAGCTGACGAAGCTGCGGCGCTCCGCGGACTCCAGGTCCGCGACGGCCGCACCGAGGTGGGCCGCCGCCTTGAACACGGTGGCCGGATCGCCGCTGTCATCGGCCGCGATCACCAGCAGGAGCGTCCTGGTCTGTTCCGGCAGGCGGCTGATCCGGTCGGCGAAGGCCTGCTCGATCTTGCTGGTTGTCGAGACCGCCGGATACGGCGAGGTCGACCGGCCTTGGCGATGTGCGGTGGTGAGCTCCAGCAGGGCCAGCGGATTGCCCTCGGCCTCGCGCAGGACATGTGCGCGCCGGTGATGGTCGAGGTCTGCGGCATACAAGGCCAGCAAGTCGGCCGCGGCCGTACCGTCCAGTCGAGACAGTCGCAGCTCCGCCAACCCGGGCGTGGGAAATTCGGGGGCGTGCATGTCACGCGCGGCGAAGATGATCGCCACCCGCTCGGCCTCGAGGCGACGGGCGGCGAACAGCAAGGCCTCCGCCGAGGACTGGTCCAACCAGTGGGCGTCGTCGATCAGGCACAGCAGGGGTTGCTCTTCCGCCAGGTCCGCGAGCAAGGTGAGCACGGCCAGACCCACCATGAAGCGATCACCCCCGGCGGCCGACCCCAGGCCTAGGGCCGCGCGCAACGCCTGCGTCTGCTCTGCCGGAAGGCAGTCGAGGCGGCCGGTGAACCTGCGCAGCAGCTGGTGCAGGCCAGCGAAAGGCAACGTGCTCTCGAACTCGACCCCGGCACCGCGCACCACCCGCATGTCGGCGGCCGTCGCAGCAGCATGGTCCAGAAGTGCCGACTTGCCCGCGGCCTGACCGAGCCCATGGTCGAGCGGCTGTTCAGAGCACATTTTCACCGACGGACTGAACATTGCCGACCCCGGCATCCTGGAGCGGCTGGCCGCCGAGATCGGGGTCGAAAGGAACGACGGGGCGGCCGACGAGGTGCACGCCGAGCTCGTCAGCGTCCGTGGGCGGGGCATCCGTTCCGTACCGCGGATCTCCTTCAACGACAGCACCACGATGGTCGGAGCACGGCCCGAGAAAGCCTACTTCCAGGCCTTGCAAACCGCCGGCGCCGGAAGCTGAGCCCGCAGCCCGTGAGCCCAGGCACCTGGGCTCACGACTCTGCGCTAGCCGATAATGTCATCCGGGCAGGTGAGGGCCATGGAGGCCGCTGGCCGAACACCGGGCGTGGTGGTTCTGGTTGGTCATGTGGGAGTGGTCGCGGGCCGCAAATATGCGATCGGCCTCCGACATAGCGGGGGGTATTCGCACGGTTTTTTTGGGATTTTTTCCCTGAAGGCAGGGCGCGGCGCTATCTGGGATCCCCCCGCATCCCGCTCGGGTTCCGCACCACTGCTGAGATCGCGCGCCTGGAGACGTGGCAGCACAGCGCCGACGTCCGCGAACCAAACGGCATCCTGTCGTGCCTCAACCTGGACAGCGGAGCGACCTGACGGGCGAACCGCCCGGACGCGCGCCGCCGTGCTCGCCGTGCTCACCGCGGTCGACGCCCTGTTCGTCGAGGGCGGCTACGACAACGAACCACCCGATGGTGTGCTCGGGCAGGAATCGGCCCGATTGGTCGAAGGACCAGTGCGAGCCGATGCCCAGGGAGCGGCGTTCGTAGGCGGCGGCGATGAGGCGGAACAGCAGTTGGGCTGCGGTGTCGTCCAGGGTGCGAAGCCGGCGCCGTCGTCGGGGTGGGCGCGGGTGGCCTGAACCTCGGATCGGTAGGTCCTGGCAGCCGTCGATGTCGTTGGTCAGCCTGGAGACAGCACCTTCGCCGGTCGACCGTACTGGCGGTTCTGGTGCTGCCCGTCCGGCGCCTAACCCTAGGGAGTTGCGATGAATCCAGATGATGACGAGGGCCACGGCCGGTCGGGGGTGTCCCGGCGGGGATTCTTGGGCGGGAGCGTCGCCGCGGCAGCCGCGCCGCTGCTGGTAACGGCGGTGGACGCCACCCCGGCCGAGGCCGCGGAGGGTGACGGTCTCGTAGCGGTCCGGGCCAGGATCAACGGCCGGACGGTCACGACCCGGGTCGACCCGCGGGCCACGCTGCTCGACACGCTCCGCGAGCGGCTGGAGCTCTGCGGGACGAAGAAGGGCTGCGACCGTGGTCAGTGCGGAGCGTGCACCGTGCACGTCGACGGCCGGCGCGTGTTGTCCTGTCTGACGCTTGCGGTGACGGCCAACGGCGCCGAGGTCACCACGATCGAGGGTCTCGCCGACGGCGACGAGCTGCACCCGATGCAGCAGGCCTTCATCGACCACGATGGTTTGCAGTGCGGCTTCTGCACCCCCGGGCAGATCATGTCGGCGGTCGCCATGGTCCATGAAGGACACGCGGGCTCCGGCGAGGAGATCCGTGAACGCATGTCGGGCAACATCTGCCGGTGCAGTGCCTATCCGTTCATCGTCGACGCGATCCGTGACGCGCAGAAGGTGATGGGCCGATGAAGCCGTACGACTACACCCAGGTTCGCTCGGTGCGCCAGGCCATCAGGCACGCGGGGGAGGGCACCGCGTACCTCGCCGGCGGCACGACCCTGGTCGACCTGATGAAGCTCGATGTGATGACCCCGGCCCGTGTCGTGGACATCAACCGGCTTCCGCTGCGCGGCATCACCTTTGACCGCGACGGGCTGCACGTCGGGGCGCTCGAGCGAATGAGCGACGTCGCCGCCGACCGCACCGTGCGCCGGCACTATCCGATGATCGCCGAGGCGCTGGAGCTGAGCGCGTCCGCTCAGCTGCGCAACATGGCGAGCATCGGCGGGAACCTGTTGCAGCGCACCCGGTGCGGCTACTTCCGGGACGTCGCGACCGCTTGCAACAAGCGGGAGCCCGGCAGCGGCTGCTCGGCACTGACCGGGGTGAACCGCATCCACGCGATCCTCGGCACCAGCGACGCCTGCGTGGCGACGCACGCCAGCGATCTGGCCGTCGCGCTGGTGGCGCTGGGCACCGACGTGCATGTGGCCTCGGCGCGGGGCACCCGGACCGTGCCGCTCGACACGTTCTACACCCTTCCCGGCACCACACCCCACGTCGAGAACGTGCTGCGACCGGGTGAGCTCATCACCGGCATCTCCGTCCCCAGCTCGAAGTGGGCGGCACACTCCACCTATCTGAAGATCCGCGACCGGCAGTCGTACGAGTTCGCGCTCGCCTCGGCGGCCGTCGCGCTCGAACTGCACCGCGGCACGATCAAGCAGGCCAGGGTCGCCGTCGGCGGAGTGGGAACCAAACCGTGGCGGCTGACGACAGTCGAACGAGCCCTGGCCGGCCGACCCGCCACCGCCGAGACGTTCGAGTCGGCGGTCGGCAACGCCGCGGACGGCGCCCGGCCGCTGGCGCACAACGCCTTCAAGCCCGCGCTGCTGCGACGCACGCTGATCCGGGCCCTCACCGTTCTGCAGGAGCGCCGATGAACGACCAGCAGGACACCGCCATCGCGCGCCCCCGCATGCGCCGGGCCGCGACCCCGACAGCCCGGCGAGGCGGCGGTCATGCTTGAACTCGCCGCGGAGCTTCTCGAACGCGTCCGCGGCCGGACCCCGTTCGTGGCCGCCACCGTCATGAGCGTGGACGGCAGCGCTCCCCGCCAGCCCGGCGCCTCACTGGTCGTCGACGCGGACGGAGCCGTCCTGGGCAACGTGTCCGGCGGCTGCGTCGACGCAGCCGTCTACGACGCATGCCGGCAGATGCTGGTCGGCGACAGCCGGCCGCAGGTCGTACGGTTCGGCTATACCGACGGTGACGCTCTCGCCGTCGGCCTCACCTGTGGCGGCACGATCGAGCTCCTCCTGCGCCACCACGACCCCGGCACCGAGCCGCAACTCGGGCCGGCGTTCACCGACGCCGCACATGACTCGCCGGTCGCCGTGGCGACGATCGTGCGCGGCCCGAGCGCGCACCTCGGACGGATGCTCGTCGTGCGGCCCGACCGGCCCAGCGAGGGGACGCTCGGCGACGAACGGCTCGACCAGGTGGCCGCCGCCCACGCGACCGGCGTCCTGCACGCCGGCCAAACCCGCACGGTCGAGATCGGGGTGGCCGACGGCTACTGCCGGGAGCCGATGACCCTGCTGGTGGAGAGCAACACCCCGGCACCGCGGATGCTCGTGTTCGGGGCCATCGACCACGCAGCGGCGCTGGCCCGCATCGGCACATTCCTCGACTACCGGGTGACCGTCTGCGACGCGCGGGCCAGGTTCGCCACGCCGGACAGATTCCCGTACGCCGACGAGGTCGTCGTCGACTGGCCGCACCGCTATCTGCGGTCACAGCGTCTCGATGGCGGCACGGTCATCTGCGTGCTCACCCACGACCCCAAGTTCGACGTGCCGCTGCTCACCGCCGCGCTGCGGCTGCCGGTGGCCTACGTCGGGGCCATGGGGTCGCGACGCACCCACGAGGAGCGCCTGGTGCGACTGCGCAAAGCCGGCCTGACCGACCGTGAACTCAGCCGTCTGCACTCACCGATCGGACTCGACCTCGGCGCCCGTACCCCAC
Source organism: Actinomadura alba (assembly GCF_014323705.1). Taxonomy (GTDB): domain Bacteria; phylum Actinomycetota; class Actinomycetes; order Streptosporangiales; family Streptosporangiaceae; genus Actinomadura_C; species Actinomadura_C alba. The sequence goes on along the minus strand of NZ_JABVEC010000033.1, from coordinate 69,385 downwards.
AGGAAACCGCGCTGTCGATAGCGGCCGAGATCGTCGCACACCGGCAGGGCGGCACCGGGGCACCGCTGCGCACCGGGGTGCCCATCCACCATCGCAGCGCCTCGTAGCCGAGCGCCCTTCTCGACAGTCAGGAGTCACAATGACCGCTTCCCCAGTCGGACGCGACATCGATCGCGTCGACGGCCGGCTGAAAGTCACCGGCACCGCCCCGTACTCCGGCGACTACCCGGCCCCCAACACGGCGCACGCCCACGTCATTACCAGCACGATCGGGCGGGGCACGATCACCAGGATCGACACCGCGGCCGCGCTGGCCTCTCCCGGAGTCCTGCGCGTGTACGCCGCGCCCGACCCGCGCCTGAAGCTGTACCCGGTCGCGAACGAGTACCGTGCCTTCACCGAGAACTACCTCCCCCTGAAGGACTCGACCGTCCACTTCCACGGACAGGTCATCGCCATGGTCGTCGCCGAGACGTTCGAGCAGGCACGCGACGCCGCGGCCCTGGTCACCGCCACCTACGACGCGCAGAAGCCGCGCACCTCGCTGAAGGACGAGCCCCGCGTGCCGTCCGGCCGCACGGTCAGCGGGTCGCCGAGCGACAGCAAGATGCTCGCTCCCGGCGTCGACTCGATCGACGCGGCGCTCGCCGCCAGCGACGTCGTCGTGAAGGCCACCTACGAGCAGCCGATCCAGAACCACGTCGCGATGGAACCCCATGCCGTCCTCGCCGTCTGGCACGGCGGCCACCTGACCGTCCACGCCGGTGCGCAGATTCCGTACGCATACGCGATCCTGCTGGCCCAGCGGCTCGACATCCTCCCGCAGGACGTCACTCTGATCACGAAGTACGTCGGTGGCGGCTTCGGCGCCAGGGTCGTCCTGTGGAGCGACGCCCCCCTCGCCGCCGCCGCGGCCCGCGACATGGACCGCCCCGTCAAGCTCATCCTCACCCGCGAACAGATGTTCACCCTGACTGGCCACCGCTCACACCTCACCCAGACCATCCGGCTGGGCGCCTCCCGCGACGGGGTCCTCAACGCCATCAGCCACGACAGCGTCGCCGAGATGCCGACGACCATCAACTTCCCCATGACCCCGGCCCACTCCACCTCGGACACGCTCTACCGCACGCCGAACCTGAGCGTCGACGCGAAGATGGTCATGCTGGACCTGCCCGGCAGCCGGGCGATGCGGGCACCCAACGAGGCCCCCGGGTTGTTCGCACTGGAGACGGCGATGGACGAACTGGCGGTCGCCACCGGTGTCGACCCGGTCGAGTTGCGGCTGCGCAACTACGCCACGGTCAAGCCCACCACGGGTCTGCCGTGGTCGAGCAAGCACCTCGACGACTGCTACCGCATCGGCGCGGAACGCTTCGGCTGGTCGAAGCGCAGCGCCAAGCCCCGCGCGCGCGTCGACGGGCAGTGGCTGATCGGCGCCGGCATGGCCAGCGCCGTGTACCCGGCGACCCGCCACCCCGCGAGTGTCCGGATCCGGCTGCTCGACGACGACACCGCGGTGGTCTCGACCGCGATCTCGGACCTGGGCACCGGCGGGTGGACCATGGTGGCGATCGCCGGCGCCGACGCCCTGGGGATCCCACTGAAACGGGTGACGCCCGAGATCGGTGACTCGAAGCTGCCCCAGGGCGCACCCGCCGTGGCCTCCAGCGCCACGCACTCCACCGTGCCGTTGGTCATCGGCGCCGCCCGCAACGCGATCGCCGAACTCAAGCGGCTCGCGGTGACCAGTCCCGACTCGCCGTGGCACGGAGCGAATGCCGAGGACCTGCGCTACGAGGACGGCAGCCTGCACGGGGACGGCCGCTCGATGTCCTTCGGCCGCCTGCTCGCCGCCGTCGGATCGCGTGGCCTCAACGGCACCGCCTCCGCACCCGGCGGCGCTCCCGCCGAGTACTCGTACCACAGCTTCGGCGCCCACTTCTGCGAGGTGAGGGTCAACCGGTTCACCTGTGAGATCCGCGTCACCCGGTTCACCACCGTCGCGGACATCGGTCGCGTCATCAACGCCCGGGCCGCCCGGAGCCAGCTCGTCGGCGGCGTCGTCTTCGGCATCGGGCACGCCCTGCTGGAGCACAACCACCTGGAACTCGACACCGGGCGGCTGGCCTCCAGCAACATGGCCGACTACATGGTGCCCGTGAACGCCGACATCCCCGACATCGACGTGCACCTGCTCGACCGGCCCGACCCACAGCTCACCGGACCCCTCGGCGACGACGGCGGGGAGGTCGGGACCAGAAGCCTCGGCGCCCGCGGCCTCGGGGAGATCGGCACCTCTGGCTCGGCCGCCGCGGTCGGCAACGCGGTCTTCAACGCCACCGGCATCCGGGTACGCGACCTCCCCATCACCCTCGACAAACTCCTGTAGATCCCAGACTCTCTTCAACGCGCCGGCCGAGGTGAACGTGTTGATCGACGAGCGGGACGCCGACCACGGGCATGCGCCGGATCGGGTCGCGGCAGCAGACCCTCGCCCGAGCACGTCGCCGGCGAACAACCGCTGCCGGCAGGTCTGCCGGACGAGCCGGTCGAGACCGGGCGGGTGATCGGCCGGCAGGTGCGGGTGCTGCGGCACGTCTCCGAACTCGTCGTGTCCGACCGCCGTACGGCGGTCGGTCGGCACGCCCGCTCACTGGCTGCGGCGAGGCCCGCCTGGAGCTGGACCTCTACCTGGAGGAGCTGCCCCGCAAGTCCGGCGCGGTGCCCGGCGCCACCGCGCCGGACCAGGTCCGCGCGGAGTTCACCCGGGTGCGAGCGGCATGGTGCAGGCCTCGACCACGACCGCGTCCGGGGTGGGTGCTCCGGCCCGCAGCGCGGTGGCAATCCCGGCGACGACGTGTCCGTGAGTCATGCTGCGGGGCAGGTGCAGGACCTCGATCAGCGCGCCGGTGTCACACGGCGCCTGCGGCGTTAGCCGCGAGGTCGTCGGCCATGCGCTGCATGACTCCCGGGAGGATGAACGGCATCAGCCAGCCGATCCCGGGCCGCGCACGCCAGGTGCCCTGCCAAGTGATGATCGTGCCGCCCGCGGGGGTCCGTTCCAGCTCGATCACCGCCCGGTAGTCCTGCAGCGCGAGGTTGAAGGCATCTTCGTAGGTCATCCGCCGGTTCTCCACGAGCTCGGTGAGCCGCTCACCGGTGACGGTCCGGCCCGTGCGGAAGGCACGGACCGTCCCGACTCTGTCCCGCCCGTACGGGTCCAGCCCGCTCGAGCGGTCCTCCACGAGCTCGTCCAGTCCGGATGCCCACCGGGGCCAGGCGCGGCCGTCGACCAGGAGACTCCACACGGTCTCTGCGGGGGCCGAGGTCGTGGCGCTGACGCGATAGCGAGGCATGGCATAGGGATCCTTTCGAGACGGCCCTTGGCTCGGGCGAATCCCGGCCTGCTGGCGTGTGGTCACTGGATTTCGTAGGTGCCGTCGAGTCGGGCGCGTGCGATGACGTGTTCGGCCATGGCCTGGAGTGCATCGGCGAGGGTGAATGTGTCGGGTGGTTCGGGTCGGTGGTCCAGGGCGAAGAGCTGGAAGACGTAGGAGTGTGGTCCATGCGAGCGGATGGGCCTGGGGCCGGCCCAGCCGCGGCGTCCGAGGCCGCCTTTGCCGTGCTTGAGTCCGGGGATCGGGCTGGGGTCGGTGAGGCCGTTCTCGGGAATGCGCTCAGTGATGGGTCGATACCGAGGGTGAGGGCGTGCGTTAGGGGTTTCCTGAGGGGAACGTCGGGGTCTTGCACGACGAGCAGGAGTTCCGCGGTGCCGGCCGGTGGCATCGTCCAGGCGAGGGCGGGTGATATGTCCGGCCCGAAGAGCCTGCCACGGTGCCGCTCGGGGATGGGGGCGCCATGGTCGAAGGCAGGGCTGCTGAGGGTGAAGTTCTCGGGCGCTTGCAGGCCGGGACGCGCCCACACGAGCGTGTGGTGTCCGGCGCGTCTGTTGCGCAAGGCGCGACCGAGGGGGTTTGTGGGCATGGTCCTGACTTCTTCCTCATGTCTCCGGGCCGCGTTCGATGTCGTGTGCGCGGCCGGTGAGGTCAGCCAAGCCCGACCCGGCTGTGTACCTGGCCGCGTGCCATCGCCACGGCGCCGGCTCGGCTGTCTCTGTTGGGTTCGAGGACTCGCTGGCGCCAATCGTGGGGTGTCAACGGAGCGTGTGCGTACCGAGGACGGAGAGCAAGTGGAGTTTGTCGTAGCTCTCGCTGCCTGGGACGGCTGTGTAGACGAGGAGGCGGTGCGACTGGTCCGGGTCCAGTAGCACCTGGCAGTTCAGTTCCAGCAGGCCGATCTCGGGGTGGATGAAGCGCTTGACATCACTGGGGCGGACGCCGATTTCGTGCTCGTTCCAGAGGTTGCGGAACTCTTCGCTCTGCGAGAGGAGGAGGTCGGCGTAGTGCGCTGCCTTGGAGTCCGGGCCGCGTAGCGTGACGACGGCGCGCAGGCCGGAGGCGAACATCCGGGACAGCAGCGAGTGGTCTTCGGGCGCGTACAGGTCTCGGGTGGCGGGGTCGGTGAACCAGCGGTAGCCGAGGCTGCGCGCCGGCCCGGTGTACTGGGTCGCGTCGCCGGTGAGCGCGATGCCGAGCGGGCTCTGGCGCAGTGTCTCCGCCAGCTCGGTGATGATCTCGGCGGGGGTGTCGTCGAGGCGGTCGAGGATGCGCAGCAGGCCCGGGCTGATGTGGTCGCCGGCCGAGCCGCGGGCGGCCGGGTTGTGCCCGGCGAGACGGAACAGATGGTCGCGCTCGTCGAGGGAGAGGTGCAGGCCCTGCGCGATGGAGGCGATCATCTGCTCGGACGGTTGAGGGCCGCGCTCGCGTTCCAGCCGCGCGTAGTAGTCGGTGGACATGTGGCAGAGGGTGGCCACTTCTTCGCGCCGTAGCCCGCTGGTCCTGCGGCGCTGCCCATGCGGCAGGCCGACGTCTTCGGGCTGCAGTGACTCCCGGCGGCGCCGGAGGAATGCCGCCAGCCCGGGCCGATCGATCACCATGCGTCTCCTTCCCCGTGTTGCGTCCTTTCTACCGCCAGCGCGTCGAGGCAACTACGGATCGTTGATCCGCCCTTCCGGGCGTTGCGGTGGCTCGGTTAGCCACGGATCGAGAGGCCGTGGATGTCCTCCCGGTGATGAGCAAGTCTCGATGGCTCAGGCCCACCCATCGAAGGAGCGGTACATGACGAATGGAACGGTCGCGTCGCCCTCGCGACGACTCCCCGTCGACGACGAGCCGGCGAGCATCGCGCGGGCCGCCCGCCAGGCCCTGGACCGCTCGGGGGGCCCGATCGGGATCGCCGTCGCCGCCGCTCCCACCGTGGCATTCGTTGTCGCCAACGCCCTCAGCGGGTTGACCTGGGCGTTCATCGCCCTCGCCGGGGCCGCTCCCGTGGTGCTCGGGGTGCGACTCGCTCGCCGGGAGTCGCTCAGAGCCGCGCTGTTCGGTCTCGCCGTTGCGGCCGTGTGCGCCCTGGTCGCCGCCGTCGCCGGCGAGGCCCGGGCCTTCTTCCTGCTTCCCACGGTGCTGCCCGCCGCGTTCATGCTGCTCTTCCTCGGCTCACTGCTCGTCCGCCGGCCGCTGACCGGCCTGGCCGGCGGGCCCCGCGACTGGCGTCGCCACGGCCCGCTCCGGCGCGTCTACACCGTCACCACGCTGGTCGCGGTCGCCATCAACCTCGTCAACTTCGTCCTGCGGACCGTGCTCTACAGCGCAGATCAGCTGGCCGTGCTGGCAGTCCTCGAGGTCGCCACCGCACCGGTGCTCCTCACGCTGGCCGCCTTCACCCTCGTCGCCGCCCGCCGCGCCGGCTCCCAGCCCACCGCCGTCCCGTAGCCCGCTGGACGTCTCCTCGTCCGTCACGCGTCCGAGCCTGCCGATGCCGCCGAGAGGGGGATCGGCGAGCCGTGGATCAGGGAGCCCTGAATCCGCGCGCGGCGAGCCTCCAGCATGGAGATACGACCCGCGGCGGGCCCGCCGCAGAACGAAGGAGACCACTCATGGCTCGCACGATCGACATCGCGATCCCCGATCAGAGCGGCAAGCTCGCCGTCATCACCGGTGCGAGCGACGGGATCGGGTTCGTCATCGCCACCCGTCTCGCCGGTGCGGGCGCGGAGGTGATCATGCCGGTTCGCAACCCCGCCAAGGGTGCGAAGGCCGCCGACCGGATCCGCGGCCTCGTTCCGGGTGCGAAGATCGCCACCCGGGCACTTGACCTGTCCTCGCTCGACTCGGTGGCCGCCCTCGCGGACCAGCTCGTGGGCGAAGGCCGTCCGATCGACATCCTCATCAACAACGCCGGCGTGATGACACCGCCCAGCCGGCAGGTCACCGAGGGCGGTTTCGAGCTGCAGTTCGGCACCAACCACCTCGGTCACTTCGCCCTCACTGTGGGGCTGTTGCCGCTGCTGCGGCAGGGCCGGGCCCGGGTCACGCATCAGACGAGCATCGCCGCCCGGCGTGGTGCGATCAACTGGGGCGACCTGAACTGGGAGCGCAGCTACGACGTGCGGAAGGCCTACAGCCAGTCGAAGATCGCCGTCGGCCTGTTCGCGCGCGAGCTCGACGAGCGCAGCGCCGTGGCCGGGTGGGGCATCACCAGCAACCTGTCCCACCCCGGGGTCTCGCCGACGAACCTGCTCGCCGCGCAGCCCGGCATGGGTCGGCAGACGGACACCGGCTCGGTACGCACGATCCGGGTGCTCTCGCGTCTGGGCTTGACGGGCACCATCGACACCGCAGCCCTGCCGGCGCTGCTGGCCGCGACCGGTCCTGACTCGCGGGGGAGCGAGTTCTTCGGCCCCAGTGGACGGAGCAACCTGCGCGGCGCTCCTGCGCGGCGGGACCTGTGGCCTCCGCTGCGCGGCATGGACGACGCTCGCAGGCTCTGGGAGGTCTCCGAGGGGCTGGTCGGCGTGCGATTCCCCGCCTGACCTCCCGGAGAAACCTGGCCAGGACCCCGACCGTCGGATTAGAAGTTGCGGGTGCCGAAAATTCTGTCCGTGGGCGGCCGGGACGCTTGCGTCGGGAGACGGCGGCGTGCCGGCGGCGCGTGAGGTCGCGGTGCCAGCGCAGGATCGTGTCCGGGGCGACGATCAGATGCAGTTGCCGCAGCCTGGGGCGGGGGAGTCGGTGCAGCAGAGCGGCGAGCAGAGCGCGGTCTACCGGGGTGAGGCGTGGCTTGCCGGTCTGCCGCTGCAGGATCGCGAGCTGGTGGCGCAGCGTCAGGATCTCGATGTCCTTGTCGGTGTCGCCCATCGGTAGCAGCCGCAAGAAGCTGAACACACTCGTGAGCGCCAGATAGGGCAGTCGCAACAGCACGAACGACCATCTTGGCGTGCCCGTGCGGTGGTCATCAGCTGTTCTCGAGGATCTGCAGGTCACAGGGCATGGATAGGATTTTCGGCACCCGCAGCGCATTCGAACCTGCGCACGTACCGGATCTCTCGGAATCAGGAATCCGTCATCGTGCCCTCGCCGAGCGGCGTGGAGCATTGACCGCCATTCCCTGGCGCTGACACTGAGGGAAACACGCTTCGCGGCATGAGAGCGCGTTGGGTGTGGCTGTTGCTCGGGATCTCTACAGCATTCCCGCCGCGCGGAAGAGCCGGTCATAGATCTCGCGGATTACCTCCTGCTTGCGTGCGTTGTAGTCCATGACGTTCCCGCCACCGGGGATCGCTGCTCGCTTCGCGTCCTCGTAGCGCGCCAGATCCTCGGGATGCGTACGCAACCAGTCGCGGAACATGCACTGCCGAATGGTCTCCGGGCAGTCCGGGCCGAACACGTGCAAGTTCGCGCGAGGCTCGGCGAGCCTCAGGCAGCGATGCTCGTGGAAGGACGGCTCTCGAACCGTAAGGACATAGCCGAGGCGTTCGAGCGCGGGGACATACGCATCCTCGTCCCGAGGGTCCGCAACGGAGAGGTCGATGTCGATGACGTCCTTGGCGGCCAACCCCTCGACGGATGTCGATCCGACGTGCTCGATGCCCAGGACCGCATCGCCGAGCGCCGTGCGGATCCCCGCCGACAGGGTGTCGTAGCGGCGCGGCCACTCGGGGTTGTACGGGACGATCGTGACCGTCTCAGGCGGGGGCGGCCCGACGACCCAGAGGTTCTCGGACGGGTCGGGGTCATGGTGTCGAGTGATCTCCTCAAAGGCGGGCACGTGTCGCACAGTAGCGGCCTCCCACCGAGATCGACTTTGTTGCGCACGGACAGCGCCTCCAGAGGCCAGCCCAGCGGCGAGTACTCGGTCAAGCCCATGGAAGCCAGGGGACTGCCACCAAGTCCCCAACACACACCCGCAACTCGGCACGTCCGTACGGTTCGTGCGCGGACAGCGGCATGTGCGGATGGGGGGCTTGTGATCGCGTGAAGGTGACCGTTCGCGTCAGCGATGAGTTGGGCACCGCATTGTTCACCACGCGAACTCCTCCAGGCGCAGATGGCCGCTATGGTCCTGACCCATGGAGGCGGGTCAGGTCGTGGCATTGATGAGCGCGTTTGACGAGCGTGGGCTGCATGCGTGGGTCGCCGGCGGCTGGGCGGTAGATGCCGTCGTCGGCCGACAGACCCGCGACCACGGGGACCTAGACCTCGCCGTAGACGGCGGCCAACTGCGAGAGATTCTGGCGCTCTTGGCGTCGATCGGCTTCACCACGACGGTGGACTGGCTACCGGTCCGAGCGGAACTGACGGCGCAGGACGGGCGTGTGGTCGACCTGCATCCGGTTGCGCTCGCCCCCGACGGCAGCGGCGTTCAGCAAGGGCTCGACGGTGCCGCCTTCGCCTATTCCGCGGACGGTTTCACAGAAGGCGTCATCGACGGTCACCGGGTGGCGTGCCTATCGGTGCCGCAGCAGTTGCGGTTTCGCGAGGGCTACGAGCACCGAGACGTAGACCTCCACGATGTGGGGCTGCTTCGACAGTTGGGCGGGGGCTGAGCGGCACTTCCGCGTCTCGGCAAATTCGCGCGACCAGCGGCAGAAGAGGACGTTCTGGAACCTCCGTCAGTTGGGTGGTTGGCTACGCTGCTCCGTATGGGTGATGCGTTCCGTCACGTCGGCGATGGCGAACTTCGCCGGGGGGATTGGCGGCCGATCGCCTGTACGGCCATCTCCGGCGAGGAGTTCGCCGTGCGGTTCGGTGTGGAGTTCGTGGAAAACGACGGGCGGTGGGACGCGCCGGGGCCGGTGGCATACGCCGCGGTTGAGCTGGCGGCGGGCGAACAGTTCATGCTGGAGCATCACCTCGATCACTCCACGCTCCAGGTGGTGATTCACGGCTTGCCCGACCCGGACCGGCGCGCTCAGCTGGCACGGTTCACCGATGCGCTCGGTCTGCCGCACACCGACCTGCAGCTCGCGCTCGATGACGACGGGTGGTTCGATCCGCGCACCGGCGAGCACGTGCCCGACAAACCCTGGCCGTGCCGAGTGCGTTTCCCGGACTATTTCGCCGAGTATGCCGCCATGATCGAGTCCAAGGGCTGGTTCGCCGACCTCGTTGTAGAAACCCCCGATGGCAGGACCTATCGGCCGGTGTTCTACGACCCGGTGCGGCTGAGTCAGGTGGTGACGGATGAACTTGATCGCGGCGCCCGACTGTTCCGGGAACCCAACCTCGTCGTCATCCCACGAGTGACCGAGGTCCACACGCTCGGCGCGATCTCCCAGCTATCCAGCGACGACTTCACTGGCCTGCTCCCCGAACCGACCACCTGACCCGGCACCGTAGACACGAGTTCGTCGTGCGACAAGGTCCGGGTCGCGCCAACGTCCACCCGCCTACTCGCGGCAGATGAGTGCGGGTATGGGCGGAGTCAGACCGGGTGGACAGCGACGGCGTAGAAGCGGGCGATGGTCGGCGCGGTCACCTTCGGCCAGGGCAGCGCGGCGAGAGCCTGGCCGGCTGCCTGATGTGGTGCGCCGTTGACGCGGATCTCGGCGGTCGCCGAGGTCGGCGTGCGTTGGTAGAACACCTTGATCCCATTGTGGGCCGGTCGATCCAGCGCCGATACCAGCTGTGGTGCGATCGCGCGGAGGACCTCATGGTCGAGCAGCGCCGCCTGTAGGGCGTTGTTGCTGGTGGGGTCGGGTCCGTAGGCGACGATGCCGGAGACCACCGAATGCCAGCCGGGCAGGCCGGCGGGGTCGGATCCGTCGAGGTGGGAGGCGTACTCACTCCGCCGGGTCAGCATCTCCGCAACACAGGCGCCGGAGGTCTCCCGCCAGATATGGGCCATCATGGCGGCGGCCTCGTGCGCCGACCCGATGCCACTGATGCAGTCCGTGAGAACCATGGACTGAGGTGACACCGTGAAGCCGATGTCGAAGTGCCGAGGGTCATCGGTGTGGTTGGGCAAGGCCGTGAGTCTCCAGCCCTGTGCGCCGCCCATCGTGCCGTTGCGGATCTGGCAGTCCTTGACCAGCGGGGGTGCGATCTCCCCGAGCGTGTCCCGGAGCAGTTCCATGATTTCGTTGTTACTCAGGCGCTCCGGTGGGTTCGGGGACGACCTACGTTTCCAGATCATGGCTGGACCATAGCCGACGGGTTCTGCGCCGGTGGGAGCGACCGCGTCGCGCCCCCATCTGAACTGTCGAACATCGGTTGATCAGCCATGACGTACTCGTCTTGGCAGAGTCGGACGGCGTGGGCTGGCGAGCGGGCACCACTCGACCAGCGGCAAGAGAGTGCGCCGCGGGCGAAACGCCACTAAAGATTCCCGTCGCCCTCTCTTCAGCCAGGTAGCGGAAAGAAATCACTGAGCGCGTACCGAATGGTTTCCGTAGATCCGTGTGAGCGTCGCCGCCTTCCAAAGCTGCGACGATAAGCTTTTCTGATCAGCATGGCGTCCGCGTCAGCCATCGCTCAGGGCCAGGTCTGACGGGCGCAACGCGGGTCGGACGGATTCGGCTGCGTCGCGGCGAGAGATTTCTCCGGGGCCGTGTCGATCCGCGGGCCGCTCGTTCGACGTGTGGGTGCGAGGGCCGAGAGGCGGCCACGTCGGATGAGGAGAATGCGATGCCGAAGTACATGCTGATCATGCGGGGCACCGATGAGTCGAACGCCGCCATGATGGCCTCGATCGAGGAGGGGATTGCCAGGACCCGCCTCTTCATCGAGGAGATGATGAAGGCCGGCGTTCTCCTCGGGGCCGAAGGGCTGGATGATCCGGGCCAGGGCGCCGTGGTCGACTTCAGCGGCGAGGCCCCGGTGGTCACGGACGGGCCGTACGGAGAGACCAAGGAACTGTTCGGGGGCTTCTTCCTGCTCGACGTCGCCTCGAAACAGGAGGCGGTCGAGTGGGCCAAGCGGGTCCCGGCGGCCCCCGGGTCCAAGATCGAGATCCGGCGGGTGCCCGAGGAGGACGAGGTCCCGCAGGACAGCACCGTCCAGCGCTGATGGGTACGGCCGACGTCGAGGCCGTCTGGCGGATCGAGTCGGCGCGGATCGTCGCCGCGCTGACCCGGTTCACCGGCGATTTCGGGCTGGCCGAGGACGCGGCCCAGGAGGCCGTGGCCGAGGCGCTGGTGTCGTGGCCGCTCGCCTCTCCGGCCAATCCGGCCGGCTGGCTGATGGCCACGGCCCGGCGGCGGGCGATCGACGCGATCCGCCGCCGGACCGCCCTGCAGGACCGATACGCCCTGCTGGCGACCGACCCGGCGGTCGACGAGGAAATCGACCCCGACAGGATCGACGACGACGTCCTGGCGCTGATGTTCGTCAGCTGCCACCCGGTGCTCTCCCTCGAGGCCCGGGTGGCGCTGACCCTGCGCGTGGTCGGCGGCCTGTCCAGCGAAGAGATCGCCCGCGCGTTCCTCGTACCCATGCCGACCGTGCAGGCCCGCATCACCCGGGCCAAGAAGACGATCGCGGCGGCCGGGGTGCCGTTCGAGTTGCCGTCGGCCGGCGAGCGCCGGGGGCGGCTGGGCGGCGTGCTCAGCGTCCTCTACGTGATCTTCACCGAGGGGTCGACGGCCACGTCGGGCGACCGGCTACTGCGCCCCGACGTCGCGTACGAGGCGATCCGGCTGACCCGCACGCTGGCCGCGCTGCAGCCGGACGAGCCGGAGGTGCACGGCCTGCTCGCGCTGTGCGAGCTGACGGCCGCGCGCTTCCCGGCCCGGACCGGCCCGGACGGTTCGCCGATCCTGCTCGAGGACCAGGACCGGCGGCGGTGGGACTTCTCGGCGATCCGCCGTGGGCTGGCCGCGCTGGCCAAGGCATCGACTCGCGGCCTCGGCCCCTACGGCCTGCAGGCCGCGATCGCCGCCGCCCACGCGTCGGCGCCCTCGGTCGAGGCGACCGACTGGGACCGGATCGTGGTGCTCTACGAGGCGCTCGGCCGGGTCGCGCCCTCGCCGGTGGTCGAGCTCAACCGGGCCGTCGCCGTAGCCATGGCCTCGGGGCCGGCGCAAGCCCTGGCCATCGTGGACGAGCTGATCGCCTTGGACCGGCTCCCCGGTTCGCATCTGGTGCCGACCGTACGCGGGGAGCTGCTGGCCCGCCTCGGCCGGCGACCGGAGGCGCGCACCGAGCTGGAGCTGGCGGCCCGGCTGTGCGCCAACCAGCGCGAACGCTCAGTGCTGCTGCGCAAGGCGGCCGCGCTGGGCTGACTTTCTCCAGCTCGGCGGGCCGGGATTCGAGTGCGGCCCGGATGCCGTCGATCGCGTCGGCCCCGACGGCCAGGCGCGGCGGCGGCTCCGCCATGCCGGCGATCGCGACGATCGCGTCGGCCGAATCCCCGAACGCGGACGGTGGGAGCGCGGAGAACCCGGTGAGAAACTCGCCCACGGTCGGCGCGTAGACCTCGTCGGGCGCGACGACGTGGGCGGTGCTGGCGAAGTCGGTCGCGAACGTGCCGGGTTCGACGATCGTCACCCGCACGCCGGCCGGGCCACTTCCGCGGCGAGCGCCTCGCTGAGCAGCTCGACGGCCGCCTTCGAGGCCGAGTAGAGCCCGGACGACGCCCACGCGAACTGCCCGGTCAGCGAGCTGACCTGCACGATTCGGCCGTGCAAGGCGCGCAGGGCGGGCAGGGTGGCCCGCAGCACCTCCTCGGCCTCGGGCGCGGTGAAAAGACCACGTGCACCGATCGCAGGCATTGAGCGTCCTGGGCCAGACGCGCCTGGCTCGGCCAGCAGCACGTCGAAACGCTGCCGTGGCCGGGCCGGCAATAGGCGGGTAGCCGTCGAGCAGCTCGAGGGCGCGGCTGAAGTCGGGGGATGTTGGCGCCGCTGGTCAGCACGTAGATCGGGGTGCCGTTGCCGTCACAGATCAGATGGTGTTTGGGAACCGGGCTTGCGCGGTTGACCGGCGAGGGGCCTGTCCCGAGACCCCCTTTTTGGCGTCGATGTGATTGCCGTCCATCGCCGCGCGCGACCAGTCGATCCGGTTCCCTGTGTTCAACCGCTCGAGCAGGATCTGGTGGAGTTGGTCGAACACGCTGGCATCAATCCAGCGTTTCAACCGCCGCCAGCAGGTCGTACCGGAGCCGAAGCCGAGTTCTTGCGGGACTTTAAGCATGGCGAGGTAGTCAAGCGCCGTACACACTCATCTCGGCATGAGCGGATACCTCGGCCGCCGCTTTTGGCCAAGGGTAGTGATCTCCGAGGCTCCGTAGATGACTAGTTCGCGGGGCAGTTGACGTGCAGCCTGATCCCTCCGGCGGCGCCAGGAGCGGATATGGCGGGATCAAACGCGCCGTCGTCATCGGTGGCCAGACACGCTTGTACGAGCGCTGCTCGCGGTCCGGCTCCCTACACCGTCGCTGGTCTCAGGGAGGGGCTGGTTGACGCTGGTCATAGCAACGAGGCTTGGGACGCGCGCCGATTCTGGAGGGTGCGGACCTCGCTTGGGGCGCCCTGGGCGGTGGCCTCGACGAGATCCGCCTCCCCCTCCGCGTGCGGTTGGGGGTAACCGCATGCCGGTCCCCGGTGGCTTGCCGCCCAGGGCGCAGGATATGAACGCTCGACTCGTTTTCTACGGTCAAGTTGACCCCGTCGGCTAGCCACGGTGGTCCAGGCGGAGCGATCTTGAGCTCTGAGACTCGGTCCCATAGGAACCGAAACCCTGTTACCTGTTCACCTGTTCATCAGGTCCGCCGTCGGCGGGGCCAAGACAGTGGTCCGGATCCCCGGGTCGGGTCCATCCCGTTCGACCTGACTGCTGCGATCGGGGACGCGTTACGATCACGGGCAGCGACAAGATCGCGACACGCGAGCTAACATCGAGCAAACACGGGTCGCAAACCGCCCCAAAACGACGACCAGGGCTCCTCGTGATCTTCGAGAATGCCCAGGTCAGAGGGTGCGCGCCCGGAGGGATTCGAACCCCCGACCGTCGGATTAGAAGTCCGGTGCGCACGTATCGGATCGGTACTCCCACTGTCGGTCTATGCCGTTTCGTACGCGACTCCACCGTTTCAGATGCTGGGTTGTGTCGCCGTGCCGTTCCGTTCCATGACATACGAGCAACCACCGAGCAACCACGGGCGTCAGCCGACGCCGGAAGATGCCCATTCGTGCGCGTTGCTTCGGTGCGCAGGTTCGCGCCCTGTGCGGGGCAGACACCAGATCCGCAACGCCACAACCGGCATCTTCATCCGGACGCTTGGTAATCGTGGCCGACTGCCCGCGGCTGCCTTGGAGCGGTGAGCTCGGCCCACGACGGCCGAGGCCGCGCGACCTGACCACGCAACACCGCCAGCTGATGCAGCAGGCGTGGGAGCGAGGACTTACGTCGGCCTCGTGCATGCGGAGATGCCCCGTACGCCGAACGCGCCGGTTAACGCATACCGTGGCCGACGCTGTCGGCCTCCACGCACTGGGAGGTTGCCAACCTGAATTAGCAGGTCACGGGGGGTGCCTGGGAGCGGTTTGGTGTGAGCGGGCTGGCTGACGGGGGTGCTGGCGGGTGGAGATCGTTTGCCGGTGGGTGCTTGCGGTGGCTAACGGTCGGGTCATCGGGGTGGGGGCGCGGTTTGACGTAGTGTCCGATCGTGACCTGGGGTCGGGGCGTGTGATCAGTTACCAGGCTAGGCCCGAGAGCCACGGACTTCCCAGAAGATGATGCAACCCGTCACGCTGTGTCGGGCTCCTGTGTGGTCTTGGGGGCCGTTTCTGTGATGAGGGGGGCGGGGCGGAAGCCGTTGGTGATGAGCCAGATGCCCAGTGACGCTTCCCAGACGATTTCTGGCGCCGTGAACAGGAAATTCACCGGGGACTGCTGCTCGTAGGCGCCGAACAGGACAGCGGTCGCGGTGGCGCAGGCGATGGGGCCTCCGATGAGTCCGATGAGCGCCATGGGGCGTGGCACCAGGCCCGACCGGTACATCAGGTAGCCCAGCAGCAGCCCGTTGCCGAAGCCCGCGCAGAAGGCGGGGCCGAGCAGGAACGTCTGATCCTTCAACGCCACCAGTGACTGACCGATCAGAGTGGCATTGACGCCGCCCCCGCCCGCCAGGTCCTGCCGCAACGTCACGACGGCGAGCACGCTGACGACCCCCATCACGATGACGGTCGATTCGAGGATTCGCAAGCCGATGTAACCGAGGGCGATGCTCTCGCTCTGCCGCTTCAAGATCGGGAACAGCACGACCGCGGTGGCGATGTTCGCGACGGCGGTCAGAATCTCAAGGAGGGCTCCAAGCTGCACTTGCGTGTCTGCGCCCGCTCCCAGGATGTAGTTCGCGTCATTGAGGACCGGGTCGTACAGCAACACCGCCGGGATCGAGAAGACGAAGGTGAGGATGAACCAGACACCGGCGATCCTGGCGGTCCGCTGAACGGCGTCTACCGAGGTTTCCGGCGTCCGAGATTTGATCGTGTTCACGTGACTCTCCAAGGCTTGAAACGGCCCCGGCCCGATTGCCGGGATAGTCGTAGGGAAGCACGCTGAACGGGCGCTGTCCCCACCCGCTGGTGGCCGGTTCAAGGCGCGCCCTTGGAACGCCGCCCAGGTCCGTGCGTTCCTGGACTGGTCGCGAGATCACAGTCACCTCCATGTCGCGTGGTGAGTACTCGCGATGACCGGGATACGCCGCGGGGAGCTGCTCGCGCTCCGCTGGCGAGACATCGACTTGGACGCGGCCACTATCTGCATCCGCCGGTCGGTCGGCCTGGTCCGCGTGAAGGGCCAGGGCGCCGAGATCAAGGAGGGCGACACCAAGACGAGCAAGCCGCGCGTAGCTGGTACGCGCCTCGGATTGGGAGCATTGCGCGCATGAACGAGGCGGGAGAAGAAACCTGGGAACAGATCCGCGCGACGCGCTGGCGGCCACCCGCCCACGCAGCCGCCGATGCTGCTCGCCGGGAGACCTACAGCGCCGCGCTCGAACAAGCCCAGCAGCTGTTTCGCGCCGCCACGGTTGGCGGCCCGGAGACACGGCCGTGATGATCTTCTACGGCCTGAGCCAGGCCGGCCGCGCCATCGCCGCCGCCTCGGCATCACCGACCACCAGGATGAGAGCGATCGACCGCGCGGCGAGGAGGAGCGGGCGGCGTGGCAGGAGAGGTTGTATGACTTCGAGGAGGCCACGCCGGCGTTTCTCGATGCCTGGTCCGCTACCGAACCTGCCTGGCGTCGCCTTGCTGACGGTCTGGCCGCGGACGCCGAGCGTCGCGGGGACGACGCCAACGCGGGCGACGTGGCTGTCGTGGAGGCAGACCGTGCGTTCCACGGCGCGGCGCAGGCCGTGGAGGCGTGCCTGCAGCCTCTCCGGCGCGCGTATTACCTCAAGGTCGACGCCGTGTGTGCCCGATGCCGGCACCGGAAGGTCTGAGCCGGATCTCTCATGACGGCGGGCATTGCAGGCGGATCGGCTTCACACGACGTGAACACAACCGCGCGCATCGCGGCAGAAGCGGATACGTGCGCTCCTTGAATGGAACACCGGTATCGATGCGAGGGCACGTGAAGGTCCGCTGGCTATGCGGGGGTGCGGCCGGCTGCTGTGCTCAGCCCGTCCAGGTTGATGGAGTACCAGGTGGATCGGATGAAGGCATGCAGCACATCGCCTCGGCAGGTGTAACGCAAACCGCGGGCCTCCATGCCATCGGGTAGAACCACGCGGCATTGCCCGCCTTCCTGACGTACTCCGTCTCGACTGATCCGCAGCAGCGTCGCGACGTCGTACTCAGAACCCCAGCCCGTGAGGACAGCGAGGTCTGCGCCGCTTCGCAGCAGATTGTGGGCTGACCTGTATGGGGACGGCCCCCAGTCGGTCACTCGCTCACCGGCAGCGGAGAGGATGTGAAACTCGGTGTAGGGGCAGAAGTACGCGGTCTCGCCCTCAACGTTGAGCGAGTAGCAGTCAGAGATGTAGGGCAGCCCCGCATCCAGCGGATAGAGCCACTCGGCAGTCAAATCCTCTCTGAAGCGGGCGAGCCCGTGCCCTTCCGGGCCACTGCCGCCCATCGCTTCGTCGAAGTATCCGGCCCACACCTTGCCGGAGGGTGTGGTCAGAAGCTCCTCGATCGCGTCACCGACGTAACCGCGATGCTTTAGATCGCCGCTGCTGGTCCATACTTCTGCGTTGACTGCGCCAGGCTCGGCCCGGGCGGCCGCCAGCAAAACGCGCTCCTCGGGCAGCGGCTGTACGAAGCTCACCCGTAGGTCGGTTTCTACATCGACGGCACCGACGACTCGCCGCCTGCCGCCAACGTGCCAGGTCACCTGCTTACGGTCGATGCCCTCGCGGTATCGCCACACGGCAAGGGCCGTACCGTCGGGACCTACTCCAACCGCCTCAGGCTCCCGCATCGTCGCGGCCGGGTCCGACGGCATCACGAAGCCGTGGCGTTGAAGCGGCGCGACCGGCAGCCTCAAAACCTCCAGCCGTCGCTGAAGTCTCGCCTGGTCGCGCGCATCAGTTCTCATCGCCAACATCATCTCAGCTTGGGGAGAGGTCCTGCTGGTGTCGTGTCAACGCAGGTGACTGACCCCGTCTCACCTGACCTCCGTCACGGACAGAGGTAGCGCCCACACGCGACGGTCAAATGCGGAGCCGACCTTGCAGCGAAACGCCCTCATCTTGGCATGAGCGGATGGGCACACTCCGACGCGTGTGCGCTGTCAGCGGCTACTTAGAGACTTCCTGCAGGATCGGTGTCCGGCCAGACTCGGTCCAGCTGCTCGGCGAGACGCTTCCACATTGCGGCTGCCCACCGGTGTCATTGGTGTGGCTCCTCTCATGGCCTGCGGTCTCGCCGGGCACCGCGTGAGGACAGCCGGCCCTTCGGCGCCTCGGGGCCGATCCCATCGTGATCTGCAACAGCCACGATCACCGCAATATGAGATCCGACCAGCGCGCGGCGACAAGATCACGACAGGCGAGCAACCAACGAGCAACCACGGGCCGCAAACCACCACAAAACGACAACTGGGCGCCCTCATGATCACCGAGAATGCCCAGATCAGACGGTGCGCGCCCGGAGGGATTCGAACCCCCGACCGTCGGATTAGAAGTCCGATGCTCTATCCGGCTGAGCTACGGGCGCCTGGTGCCGTCCTGAGTGTAGAGCGAGGGCGGTCCCCTTCGCACGATGGTATTCGCTCGCGGTCGAGAAACACGCTCTGACCAGTGGATATGACCCCTACGGAGCTGCCGTGGACGAGGGGTCGGCGACGAGTGTGGGCGCGCCCTGCGGGGCCGCACCACACGGGGTGGTCACGACCCCGGTGGCAGGAGCACTCCCGGGTTGAGCAGGCCGCGCGGGTCGAGGGCCTGTTTCACGGCCCGCATGGCGGCGATCTCGGTCGGCGAGCGGCTCAGCTCCAGCCAGCGGGCCTTGGCCCGGCCTACTCCGTGCTCGGCGCTGATGCTGCCACGTACGGCCGCGACCTGCCGCAGCACCGCATCGGTCAGCTCCTCGGCCCTGTCTCCCGCCCCCAGGAGGTTGACGTGGAGGTTGCCCTCCGCGAGATGCCCGAACAGGTACGACGTCGCCACGCTGTCCAGGAGCGACCCCAGGTCTTCAACGAAGCCCGCGAGGGCGGTCAGTGGCACGGAGACGTCCAGCTTGAGCGGCACGCCGACCGAGTTGATCGCCTCCGTGTGACGCTCGCGATAGGCCGTCAGCCGATGCCGGTCGGCTCGGTCGACGGCCACCACGGCGTCCTCGACGCAGGCCAGTTCGTCGAGCGCCGCGTACAACTCGTCCGCCGGGTCGTGCCGCGCCGCGCACTCGACCAGCAGGTAGACCGGATAGGGGCGGGGGAACGGGGCGGGGAGACCGGACGTGCGGCACACCAGCTCGAGCCCGTCCGCGAGAAAGAACTCGGCGAGCTCCAGCGAGTCCAGGGCGCGCAGCTCCGTGACCGCCGACACGGCGTCGTCCAGCGAGCCGAGCGCCAGCAGGGCGGTGGCCCGGCCCGTCGGCCGCGGCACGAGGCGCAACCTCGCCCTGGTGATGACGGCGAGCGTTCCTTCGCTGCCCACGAGCAGCCCGGACAGGTCATAGCCGGTGTTGTCCTTCGGCAGGCCGGTCAGCCGTTCGAGCACGCCGCCGTCCGCCGGCACGGCCTCCAGGCCCGCGACGTTCGCGCGCGTCGTTCCGTACCGCAGCACCCGCTCACCGCCCGCGTTGGTCGCGATCATGCCGCCGATCGTCGCGGAGTCGCGCGCGGCGAAGTCGACGCCGAAGTCCAGGCCCTCGGCCCGTACGCTTCGCTGCAGCTCGGCGAGCGGCACTCCCGCGCCGGCGGTCACCTGCATGGCTGTGGCATCGATCCGCTCGACCGAGGCCAGCCTGCGCAGCGACAGCACGACCTCACCGCCGCGTGGCACCCCGCCGCCGACCAGGCCGGTGTTGCCGCCCTGCGGCACGATGGACGCGCCCTCCTCGGCGCAGACGCCCACGACCCTCGCCACCTCGGCGGTGTCGGCCGGACGGACCACGAGACGGGCCGGCCCGCTGAACCGCCGGGTGAAATCCGTCGTGTACGCGGCGGTGACCTGCGGATCCGTCAGTACGTGGGCATCGCCGACCGCCGCGGTCAAACCGGTCACGAGCGGATCTGTGTCCATGAAGCCCTATCGTCTACCACCATGACCGTGGATCAGGAAGTACCTCTGCTCGGCGGGGACGTGACCGAGGGCGTCGTCCGCGTCGGCGACACGGTACGGCGCCCGATGCGCCCGCACACGCTGGCCGTGCACGGGCTGCTGCGCCATCTCGAGAGCGTCGGCTTCGACGGCGCGCCCCGGGTCCTCGGCATCGACGACCGGGGCCGCGAGATCCTCAGCTGGGTGCCAGGTCGCGCACCGCACCGGCCGCTGCCCGGCTACGCGGCGACCGACGAGACACTCGTCGCGCTGGCCCGGCTGCTGCGCCGCCTCCACGACGCCGCGAGCTCGTACGATCCGCCGGCCGGCGCGGCCTGGGACTCCGAGGCGACCTCGAACCTGGACGGCCCGCATGACCTCATCGGCCACTGCGACGTGACGCCCGAGAACGTGGTGTTCCGGGACGGGGTGCCCTGCGCGCTCATCGACTTCGACCTGGCCCGGCCCACGACGCGGCTGTACGACGTGGTGACCACACTGCGGCACTGGGCGCCGCTCGACGACCCGGCCGACCGCGACCTGGTGCAGCGGCACGCCGACGTGGGGCGGCGGATCGCCCTGTTCTGCGGCGCGTACGGCCTGGACCGGGAGCAACGACGCGAGGTGCTGCCCGCCGCGCGCATCCGGTTCGAGCGCTCCTACGACGCGATGCGCACAAGGGCGGAGCGCCAGGGCGAGGGGTGGGCGCGCATGTGGCGGTCCGGTGTCGGCGACCGCATCCGCCGGGCACAGGACTGGCTGGAGCGCAACTGGGACGACCTGGACGCGCACCTTGGATGAGCGTCGCGCGAAGGCCCGTGGCCGCTCCGACCGGCGGGGCCGTTCTTCCGGAACCAGCGCTGCAGGGCCGATGGCGGGGCTTCTGCTCGGTGTCGCGCTCGACACGGTCCTCGGGGATCCCCGCCGAGGCCATCCGGTCGCGGCCTTCGGCCGGATCGCCGGCCGGCTGGAACGCCGCATGCACGCCGACGCGAAGCCGAGAGGCGTCCTCTACACCGGCCTCTGCGTCGGCGGGGCGCTCGCGCTGGGCGTCGCCGCCGACCGCCTTGCCGGTACGGGAGCACGGCGGAACGCCGCCGGAGCGCGGAAGCGGGAACAACTGCATGATCACGGCGGAGGGTCCCCGGCCGTGTTCGCCGGACCCGGCGTCAGGGCAGCCGGTGTCGGGGCACACGGTGTCAGGACATCGGGCGGTTGGTCGCTCGCCCGTACGGCGACGACCGGCCTGGCCACCTGGGCCGTGCTCGGCGGCACGTCACTCGGCCGCGAGGGCACGCTCATGGCACGCGCTCTCGAAGCGGGCGACCTCGATGCCGCCCGCGCCCGGCTGCCGCACCTCTGCGCCCGCGACCCGCGCGGGCTGGACGCCAAGGCGCTCGCGCGGGCGACCGTCGAGTCGATCGCCGAGAACACCTCCGACGCCGCCGTCGCCCCGCTGCTGTGGGGTGCGGTCGCCGGAGTACCGGGCCTGCTCGCGTACCGGGCGATCAACACGCTCGACGCGATGGTGGGCTACCGGAATCCGCGCTACGAGAACTTCGGGTGGGCCGCCGCCCGGCTCGACGACCTCGCCAACTGGATTCCGGCCCGGGTGACGGGCCTGCTCACCGTCGCCTGCGCCACACTCGCCGGACCGGCCCCCACCAGCGTCGCCCCGTGCCCTGACGCCGGGTCCGGCGAACAACTGCATGATCACGGCCGGGGACCCTCCGCCGTGATCATGCAGTTGTTCCCGCTTCCGCGCTCCGGCCCGCGCGGTCACCGGACCGAGCGGCCGGCGCGGGCCCGTACGGTGTCGGCACGAACTCGTACGGCGTCGGCACAGGCTCGTACGGCGTCGGCACGGACTCGTGTGGCGTCGGCACAGGCGCGTACGGCGTCGGCGCAGGCCCGTACGGCGATCGCGCGGTCGCGGGAGTCGTACGAGGTCCTGCGGCGGGACGGCGGCGCCCACCCGAGCCCGAACGCCGGGCGGTGCGAGGCCGCGTTCGCCGGGGCCCTCGGCGTCCGGCTCGGCGGTGTCAACTCCTACGACGGCAGGGTCGAGGAACGCCCGGAGCTCGGCGACGGCCGCCCTCCCGAGGTGGCCGACATCCGCCGGGCCGTCCGCCTCTCCCGCGCCGTCACGCTGACCGCGGCCCTGCTCTCCGCCGTGATCATGCATTTGTTCGCGCGCGCCACCCGAGGAGGCCGGCCGTGAAGGGCGCGCTGCTGGTCGCGGGGACCACCTCGGACGCCGGGAAGAGCGTCGTGACCGCGGGGCTCTGCCGCTGGCTGGCCCGGCAGGGGATCAAGGTCGCGCCGTTCAAGGCCCAGAACATGTCACTCAACTCCATGGTCACTCCCGACGGCGCGGAGATCGGCCGGGCCCAGGTCACGCAGGCGCAGGCGGCCGGCGTCGAGCCCACAGCCCACATGAACCCGGTGCTGCTCAAGCCGGGCAGCGACCGCCGCAGCCAGGTGGTCGTGCTCGGACGGCCGGTGGCCGAGGTCGACGCGGTCGAGTACCGCGCGCACCGGGAACCGCTCCGCGAGGTGGTGCTCGCCAGCCTGACCGCGCTGCGCGCCGAGTACGACGTCGTCATCTGCGAGGGCGCAGGCAGCCCGGCCGAGATCAACCTGCGCGAGGGCGACATCGCCAACATGGGCCTGGCGCGTGCCGCGAACCTCCCGGCCATCGTCGTCGGCGACATCGACCGGGGCGGGGTGTTCGCGGCGCTCTACGGCACCGTCGGCCTCCTGTCGCCCGCCGACCAGGCCCTGATCGCCGGGTTCGTGATCAACAAGTTCCGGGGCGCCGCCGAGCTGCTCGCCCCGGGCCTCGACCAGCTCGCGGCGCTCACCGGCCGCCCCACGTACGGTGTGCTGCCGTGGCAGGAAGGTCTCTGGCTGGACGTCGAGGACTCGCTCGGGCTGGACGGCCCGCGGATCGCCGCGCAGCCGCCCCACGGCCGGCAGACGCTGCGGGTCGCCGTCGTCCGGCCGCCGCGCATCTCCAACTTCACCGACGTCGACGCGCTGGCCTGCGAGCCGGGGGTCGTCGTCCGGTTCGTGACCTCGCCCGGTGAGCTGGCCGACGCCGATCTCATCGTGCTGCCGGGGTCACGTGCGACCGTGGCCGACCTCGGCTGGCTGCGGGCACGCGGGCTGGCCGCCGAGATCGTCCGGCTGGCCCGCGAGGGCAGGCCGGTCCTCGGCATCTGTGGCGGCTACCAGATGCTGGCCACCGACATCCTCGACGACGTCGAGTCGTGCGCGGGAATCGTCACCGGCCTGGGCCTGCTGCCCACGAGAGTGGAGTTCGAGCCGGTCAAGACGTTGCGGCGGCCGGTCGGCACCGCCTACGGCGAACAGGTCCACGCGTACGAGATCCACCATGGGGTTGCGGCGGTCGAGGGCGGCGAGCCCTTCCTGGACGGCTGCCGGGCCGGCTCGGTGTGGGGCACGACCTGGCACGGCGCGCTGGAGAATGACGGTTTCCGCAGGGCCTTCCTCAAGGACGTGGCCGAGGTGGCCGGACGTGACTTCACGCCCGCGCCCGACGTCGGCTTCGCCGCGTTGCGCGAGGCGCGGCTGGACGTGCTCGGCGATCTGGTCGAACGCCACCTGGACACCGACGCGGTCCTTCGGTTGATCGAGCGCGGTGCGCCGGCCGGCCTGCCCGTCGTCGCGCCCGGCGGCCCGCTAAGGTGATCCACTCCACCGTTCAGTACGAATGGCACTGATACCGCTCAGTACGAACGCACCGTACGAATGACGCGTCAGGACCGATGACGGTCGGCCCGAATCGAGGACCGCTGAATGACCGAGCCGCGACACACGCTCATCGTGCCGATCATGCAGGCGCGGTTGCCCGTGGAGCTGCAGCTGGAGTTCCCCCCGGCCCCGGACGCGGAACCGGTCCGCGATCCGTTCGCCGCCGACCTGTACGCGTCGTACGCCTTCGAGCTGCCGGAGCGCTACGAGTACGTGGGGCGGCGGCACTGCGCCGAACTGGGAATCGAGCCGGGTGCGCTGCGCGCCCAGGCGACCGGGAACCTGCGGACGCTGCGCCCGGACCTGTCGATGAACTGGTATCCGGACGCCAAGGCCGTGTCCGTGGGGCTGGGCAACGACCTGGAGGCCGGGCTGTTGCTCGACGACACCCTCATGGAGAAGCTGGCCCAGGACGTCGAGGGCGACCTCGTCGTCGCCGTGCCGTCGCGCGAGGTGTTCATGGCCACCGGCAGCGCGCACCCGGACGGGCTCGACAAACTGCGGTGGGCGGTCGACCAGGTATGGCCCGGTGGCCGCCACCTGCTCACCCGTGACCTGCTCGTGCGCCGGGAAGCCTCGTGGGAGGTCTTCGCCGCGGCGTGAACCCGGGGCCGGACGGCCGGTCCCGATGGCCGGACGGACGGTTGGCCCGATGACCGGACCGACCTGGTTCGTCGGCCGGATCGACCTGGTTCGTCGGCCACTTGAGACCAGGGTCAGCGCAGAATTCCGGTGTGGCCGAGGGAGTACCTTCCCGGCTGCGGATAAACGCACAACCCGTGCGGTCCCCGGCCGACGGGAATCTTACGGATGAGGTGCCCGTCGACGGTGGAGAACGCGTAGACCACGCCGTGGTAGCGGCCCGTCAGCCACAGCACCTTGCCGTCGGCGGAGACGCCGCCCATGTCGGGGGATCCACCGCCGGGGATGCGCCACAGCGCCGCGACCTTTCCCGTGGCGAAGTGCACGACCGCGACGGATCCGGCACCTCGATTGGAAACGTAGAGGGAGCGGGAGTCGCGGCTGACGTAGAGCCCGTGAGCGCCCACGCCGGTCGGGATGAACCCGCGCTTGCGAAAGGTCGCAGCGTCGATCATCCAGACGCCGTTGCCCATCATGTCCGCGACGTAGAAGGTGGTCCCGTCGGGGGAGAGCTTGACGTCCTGCGGCATGGCGCCGTGGCGGAGGGTCAGCGTGCGGATCACCTTCCATCGAGCCACATCGACCTTGACCAACTGCCCGGAGAACTCGCAGCTGGCGATGAAAAAGGCACCGTCGGCGGTGTAGTCGGCGTGGTTGACGCCCCGGCAGGGCAGCGGCACCGAGCGGATGAGTTTCATTGTGCGGGCGTCGCGGATGTCCAGACGGTTGTTACGCTCCGCCATCACGATCGCGAAGCGCCCGTCCGGGCTGAAGTACAGGTTGTAGGGGTCGTCGACCTGTACGGGCTTACCGGGTTCTCCGGTGGCTGGATCGATCGGGACGAGATCGTTGGAATCGTTGTCGTTCACCCACAGCGTCTTCAGATCCCAGGAGGGGACGACGTGCTGTGGTCTACGGCCGACCCGGAACCGCGCGATCCGCTTGAAGGTGGCCGGGTCGATGACGATGACCTCGTCGCTCTCGCTGTTGGGCACGTACACGCGGGAGGGCATGTGCCGCACGGCCGAGCTGAGCATTCCAGGGCGGCCGTGCGCGTACACGTCGGTTCGCAGCGTCCGAGCGTCCGCTGCGGCAGGCGCGGGTGACCGGGTCTGCGCCGGCCGCGGCGCGACGCCCGGCGGCGAGCCGCAGGCGGTGGCGGTGGCGGTGGCGGTGGCGGTGATGATGCCCACCAGCGTGAGCGCGGCGATCCTCATCAGGGCAGCCGCCTCAGGGCGCTACGTTGCTTGGCCGTCACGCACAGCAGCGTATGGAGGCCCGGGTGAGCAGGTGGCGATCGCAAACCCTCAGAAGGGTCAAGAGTCACGCCGGAGGACAGCAGGCGCTCAGGCGGTCCGGTCGGGAAGAGCACCGGGAAGGGTCACGACGGCTCCGTCGCGAGACGAGCGCATCGCCGCCTCGATGACCTCGAGGCCCGTCACAGCGTCGTCCATCGCCACCGGAGGCGGCGCCTCACCGCGCACCGCTCGTGCCACGCCCGCGTAGAACTCCTGGTAGGCGCCGGGTTCGGTGGCGACGGGGGTACTGAGGTCCGGGGTGCCAACGACCCCGTACGACTCCGGTGGCGAGACTCCCCAGCCCTCGTCGAGCGGGGTGCGGCCGGCCTTGAGCGCGTCCTCCTGCCCGTCCAGGCCGTACGCGACATAACCCGCCTCGCCGCCCAGCACGCGGAAACGCGGGCCGAGCAGCGGCGTGACCGCGCTCATCCACAGATGTGAGATCGTCCCGCCCTGGTGGGTCAGCGCCACGAAGGCGTCGTCGGGCACCGCGGCCCCCGGCCGCCGGGCGCTCAACTCGGCGTAGACCCGCAGCGGCCGTCCGAACAGCGTCAGAGCCTGGTCGATGAGGTGCGAGCCGAGGTCGTACAGCACCCCGCCCGCCTCGGCCGGGTCGGCCTGCTCCTTCCAGCCAGGCTTGATCGCGGGCCTCCAGCGCTCGAAGCGGGACTCCAGCCGACGCACTTCACCGAGTGCCCCGTCGGCGATGAGCCTGCGCACCGTACGGAAGTCGCCGTCCCAGCGCCGGTTGTGGAACGGGACGGCGAGCAGCCCGCGCTCCGCCGCCAGCGCGCCGAGCGCCCGGGCCTCGTCGGCCGTCGCCGCGACCGGCTTGTCCACGACGACGGGCAGGCCGGCCTCCAGGGCGGCGCGGGCCAGCGGCACGTGCAGCCGGTTCGGGGTGGTCACCACCACCAGGTCGTACGACTCCGCCGCGTCCCACACCCGGTCGGCGGTGTCGAGCACGTCGGCATCCGGGTACCGGCGGCGTACGGCCTCCTGCCGGGCGGGGTTCGAGGTCACGACCGCCGAGAGGGTGAGACCGGGCACCGAGGAGATCAGCGGCGCGTGAAAGACCGCGCCTCCCATGCCATATCCGATGAGAGCGACACGCAACGACATGCACCGATCTTCGCGGATCGCCCGTCCACCCGCCCCGCCGCCCCCCACACACGAATCGGACAACCGCATGATCACGGGAGAGAGCGCGAACTACTGCATGATGTCCGCGCTGCTGGTCTGGGCGTTCCTGACCGTTCCCGCCCTGTGTATTCGCGGAGCCAAAACTGATTTGGCGGGATATCGGCTCCGCCGGGACGATGCTGGTATGTCACGCAGCTTTGATGATCTTGTGGACGAGGCCGCCGCTGTCTCTGTGGATGGCTGGGACTTTTCCTGGCTGGATGGTCGGGCTAGCGAGGAGCGCCCCTCGTGGGGTTATCAGCGGCTGATGAGCGAGCGGCTGGCGTCCGCGTCGGCGGCGCTCGACATCCAGACCGGCGGCGGGGAGGTCCTGGCCGGGGCCGTCAAGTTCCCTCCGGCGATGGCCGCCACGGAGTCTTGGCCGCCGAACGCGGCGAAGGCGACCAAGTTGCTGCGCCCGCGCGGCGTGGTTGTCGTCGCGGATCCGGACGAGCCGCCGCTGCCCTTCGCGGATGAGGCGTTCGACCTGGTCACCAGCCGCCATCCGGCGACTGTGTGGTGGGCGGAGATCGCTCGCGTACTCATGCCCGGGGGGACGTACTTTGCGCAGCACGTCGGACCCGAGACCGTCTTCGAGTTGATCGAGTTCTTCCTTGGTCCGCTCCCCGACGAGGTGCGTCGCAAGCGCCATCCCGATGGGGAGACCGCGGAGGCGACAGCCGCTGGACTGGAGATCGTGGACGTGCGGATGGAGCGGTTGCGGATGGAGTTCTTCGACATCGGCGCGGTTGTCTACTTCCTGCGCAAGGTGATCTGGACGGTTCCCGGCTTCACCGTCGAGCGATACCGCGACCGGCTACATGAGCTGCACGAGAAGATCGAGGCCGAGGGGCCGTTCGTCGCCTACTCGTGCCGAACGCTCATCGAGGCCCGCCGGTCCGAGCGCGCCTGAGTAAGCGTAGGCGTCCTACCTTCCCAGCACCAGAGGGGCGAGGCAGATCCCCGACGAGCTCCGCAGTCCTTCGGGGGGTGACCGACGCCCTCGGACAACCGGGACTCTCGCCCCGCACTCCTGACCCCACAGGTGGGGCCAAAACTCAGGACGTGGCTTCGCGTCATATCCTCAGATCTGCATGATCACAGGGGCGGGCAAGGGCCGTACCGCTGTCGCGGAGTCACCCGACGCCGCTCACCAGGTGCGGCGGATGGTGGGTGACGGATCCGAGAACGAGCGGACCGTCGCCCGTCCAGCGCAGTTCGACGATGCAGCCGTTGGGCGTCGCGAAGCGGCGGTTGAAGCGCTGATAGTCGCGCATGCGGTCCGTGTCGGGCTTCTCGTGGCCGCCGGTGAGCAGCGACCAGACGACCGCGCGCATGAACAGTCCGTGGGTGAAGACCGCGACCAGACCGGTCGGCCGGTCCGCCATCCGGCCGAGCAGGTCGTCGACGCGCCCCATGAGGTCGGCGAACGACTCCCCGTCACCGCCGTGGACGTAGTGCGGATCACTGCGCTCCCAGTACGCCGCCGCGTGCGGGCGGCGTTGCTCGGCCGTCGTGGCGGGCCCGTGCAGGCCGCCCAGGTAGGTGAACTCCTGGACCGGCCATTCCTCGTACGGCCGCCCGGGGAAGCGGCGACGTGTCGGCTCGGCGGTCTGCCGCGCCCGGACGAATGACGAGGAGACGATCAGCGCCGGCTCCTCCGTGAAGGACTCGGCAACCCGTCCGGCCTGCTGACGCCCGAGGGCGGTGAGCGGGGCGGTGCCCGGCCCGTTGGTCGGCAGTCCGGCGTTCGACTCGCTCTGCCCATGTCTGATGAGCCATGCCCGCACCCGGAGCTCCCTGCCGTAGGCCGCCGGCCC
Source organism: Actinomadura alba (assembly GCF_014323705.1). GTDB lineage: Bacteria > Actinomycetota > Actinomycetes > Streptosporangiales > Streptosporangiaceae > Actinomadura_C > Actinomadura_C alba. The sequence continues at coordinate 40,614 of NZ_JABVEC010000033.1, read as the reverse complement.
CGCCCGGACCGGTCGTCGTCCCCTCATTGTCCCCGCCACACCCGCGGCGGTCATGCGAGGTCCTCGACCCGTCCGTGGTGGTGCACGAAGCCCTCGGTGTCGACGTGGACGAGGTCACCCGTGCGCAGCCAACCCTGCGAGACGTCCGGAACGGTGTCTGGAACCGCGTGCGAATCGGTGTCCGAGACCACTCCGAGCGCCGTGCCGGAGATCGGGTCCTGGCCGTCACTTGGGGCACCGAGGTACTCGGCCGCCACCGAAGGGCCCCTGACGTGCAACGCGCCGCGTTCGCCCGCCCCGGCCTCGTGGCCGGCGTCGTCGCGCACCGAGATCTGGTACGGATCGAGCACCACGCCGAGCGTGCCGCGCCGCCGCCGGGTGACGGTGTTGGACACGAAGACGTGGCCGACCTCGGCGGTACCGAGCCCGTCGAGCAGCGGGCACCCGAGTACCCTCTCGGCCCGCGCGGCGAGCGCCGCCGGCAGGGGCTCGGTGGCCGAGGCCGCCGCGCGCAGGGACAAGAAGGCCGACCGGTCCGCGTCGGTGCCTCCGCCGCCCAGTGTCTCAGCGAGCGCCGCGTAGAAGGCCGGTACCGAGAAGAGCAGCGTGGGCCGGTGACGCCGCGCCTGCCGCACCACACCGCGCACGGTCGGCCGCTGCGGCCACAGGACCGCCGCCGCCCCGCAGAACATCGGAAAGAAGATCGTGTTGCCCAGGCCGTAGGGGGTGCAGGCCTTGGCCAGCGAGAACATCACGTCGTCGGCGCCCATGCCGAGTGCCCCGAGCGCCATCGCGTAGAAGTGCGTCTCGGGGTCGGAATGCCGGTGGACGGCGCCCTTCGGCGGGCCGCTGGTGCCGGAGGTGTACAGCACGTACGCCGGCACGCCCGGCGGCAGCGGCTCAGGGTCGGGCACGGGCGCGGGCGCGGAACCCGCGGACAGGTCGGCCGGCGTCAGCAGGGCGGCCGTGCCGGGCGCGCGCGATCCGCCGAGGCGGCGGGCGAGCTCGGCGTCGTCGCACACGATGGCGGCCGGTTCCGTCTCGCTCAACGCGCGGGCGTACTGCTCCGGAACCTGCCCCAGAACCTGCTCCGGAACCTGCTCCAGAACCTGCGCCGGAACGTGCTCCGGATCGACGGGCACCGCCACCGCGCCGAGCCGCAGCGCGCCGAGGAACGCCGTGGCGAACCCGATCGAGTCGGGCAGGGCGATGAGCACACGCTGCCCCCGCCGGACTCCCGCATCGAAGAGCACGGCGGCCGCCCGCGCCGCGGCGTCATGGACCTGACCATGGGTGTACGTGGCGTCGCCGGCATGGAACAGCGGCCGGTCACGCCAGCCGTACAGCGCGGCGCGCTCGGCCAGCGTCCAGGCGACATTTCCCCGCATGACGGCTCCTCGGGCGACGTCGGCGGCTCACCGGCCGCTATCCGCCGCCGCGGTACACACTACGTCCGGTAGTCGATCCTTCACCTGACGTTGCGGCGGATTCGCGCCGGGACGCGGCCCGAGTGGCCGCGAGAGGCACGGCGCCCGTCCGGCGGCCGGCGGCTCCTGGTTTGGTCATAGACTGCCGGGCGACGACGGAGAAGGAACCCGGTGCGAATCCGGGGCTGTCCCGCAACTGTGACCGGGGAGCGCTCCCTCGATGTGGGCCACGGCGGCAACGCTGGAAGGCCGGGGGAGAGCGGTGATCCGGGAGCCAGGAGACTTCCCGCCGTCGCCGACTCTTCCACCCGAGCCGGGGCGCGGAACCCCGGGGGAGGCATGCCGATGCGCGTTCTGCTGCTGTCCACGGCCGATACCGAGTTGCTCGCCGCGCGTGCGGCCGACGCCGGATACGTCACCGCCAACCCGACCCGGACCGGCATCGCCGAGCTGCCGGCGCTGACCGCGGGCGCCGATGTCGTCGTCGTACGCCTGCTCGGCGGGCAGCGGGCCTGGCCCGAAGGGGTCGACGCGCTGCGGGCCTCGGGGGCGCCGCTGGTGCTGCTCGGCGGTGAGGCCGCTCCCGACGCCGAGCTCATGGCGCTGTCGACCGTACCGGCCGGCGTCGCCGCCGAGACGCTGGCCTACCTGCGCGAGGGCGGCATCGCCAACCTGCGCGAGCTCACCCGCTTCCTGTCCGACACGCTGCTGCTCACCGGCGAGGGGTTCGCCGCTCCCGCCGCGATGCCGGCGTACGGCGTGCACGGGTCCGCCGAGCCGGATCCGGCCCGGCCCACGGTGGGCGTCGTCTTCTACCGGGCCCACGAACTGTCGGGCAACACCGGGTTCGTCGACGTGCTGTGCGAGGCGATCGAGGCCCACGGCGCGAACGCGCTGCCGGTCTTCTGCGCGTCCCTGCGCGGGGCCGAGCCCGGGCTGCTCGACCTCCTCGGCCGGGCCGACGCGCTCATCACCACCGTGCTGGCGGCCGGCGGGGTGACCGCCGCCGACGCGTCGGCCGGCGGCGACGAGGAGGCCTGGGACGCGGGCGCTCTCGCACGCCTCGACGTCCCGGTGGTCCAGGCCCTGTGCCTGACCTCCTCGCGCGAGGCGTGGGAGGCCTCGGACGCGGCGCTGACCCCCATGGACGCGGCCATGCAGGTCGCCATCCCCGAGTTCGACGGCCGGCTGGTGTCGGTGCCGTTCTCCTTCAAGCAGGAGGGGCCGGACGGCATCCCGGTCTATGCCGCGGATCCGGAGCGGGCGGCCCGGGTCGCGGGCATCGCCGTGCGCCACGCCCGGCTCGGGCGGGTGCCGAACGCGGAGAAGAAGGTCGCCGTCGTCCTGTCGTCCTATCCGACCAAGCACGCCCGGGTGGGCAACGCGGTGGGTCTCGACACCCCCGCCTCGGCCGTACGGCTGCTGCGCGCGATGGCCGATGCGGGCTACGACCTCGGCGCCGAGCCGCCGCACGAGCTCTACTCCGGCGGCGACGAGCTGATCCACGCGCTCATCGCCGCCGGCGGGCACGACGTCGAGTGGCTGACCGAGGAGCAGCTCCGGCGGGCCCCGGCCAGGGTGTCCCGCGCGGACTACGAGCGGTGGTTCGCGGCGCTTGCCGAGCCGCTGCGGGAGGGCATGCGCGAGCACTGGGGCGAGCCGCCCGGCGAGCTGTACGTCGACGACGGCGCCATCGTCCTCGCCTCGCTGCGGTTCGGCAACGTCGTACTGATGATCCAGCCGCCGCGCGGCTTCGGCGAGAACCCGGTCGCGATCTACCACGACCCGGATCTGCCGCCCTCGCACCACTACCTGGCCGCGTACCGTTGGCTGCGCGACGACTTCGGCGCGGACGCGGTCGTCCATCTCGGCAAGCACGGCACGCTGGAGTGGCTGCCGGGCAAGGGGCTCGGGCTGGCCGCCGACTGCGCGCCCGACGCGGTGCTCGGCGACCTGCCGCTGGTCTACCCCTTCATCGTCAACGATCCGGGTGAGGGCACCCAGGCCAAGCGGCGCGCCCACGGCACCGTCGTCGACCATCTGGTGCCGCCGATGGCCCGGGCCGACACCTACGGCGACCTCGCCAAGCTGGAACAGCTGCTCGACGAGTACGCCACCGTGCAGGCCCTCGACCCCGCGAAGCTGCCGGCCGTACGGGCCCAGATCTGGACGCTCGTGCAGGCGGCGCAGCTGCACCACGACCTGCACGTCGCGCAGCAGCCGGGGGAGACCGAGTTCGACGACTTCGTCCTGCACATCGACGGCTACCTCTGCGAGATCAAGGATGTGCAGATCCGCGACGGCCTGCACATCCTCGGCGAGGCGCCGGACGGCGAGCACCGCGTCGACCTGGTCCTCGCCGTGCTGCGCGCCGCCCAGGTCTGGGGCGGTGTCAGTGGCGCCCTGCCCGGCCTGCGCGCCGCCCTCGCCGAGTCGTACGACCTCAGCGAGCGGGACCTGCTCGCGAACCCCGGCGCGGCGGTGCCCGGCCACGCCGCCGGCGGGGTACGGCGGCTGGCCGAGATCGTGGACGGACCCTCCCGCACCGCCTCGGACGTGATCGACCTGCTGGAGGCGGTGGCCCGCAAGCTCGTCGTCGGCCTGGACACGCTGCGCTGGGACCCCGCGAAGGCGGGCGTCGTGTGCGCCGAGGTGACCGGCCGGGACCTGCCCGCCGTGACCGGGGTCCTGTCGTTCGCGGCCACCGAGGTCGTCCCCCGGCTGGCGGCGACGACCGGTGAGATCGACGCGGTGCTGCACGCGCTCGACGGCGGCCACGTGCCCGCTGGTCCGTCCGGCTCGCCCACCCGGGGCCTGGTCAACGTGCTGCCGACCGGGCGGAACTTCTACTCGGTCGACCCCAAGGCGATCCCGTCCCGCAACGCCTGGGACGTCGGCGTCGCGCTGGCCGACTCGCTCATCCGGCGGCACCTCGACGACACGGGGGAGTACCCGTCCGGCGTGGGCCTCACCGTGTGGGGCACCTCCGCGATGCGCACCCAGGGCGACGACATCGCCGAGGTACTCGCGCTCCTCGGCTGCCGGCCGGTCTGGGACGACGCCTCACGCCGGGTCACCGGCTTCGAGGTCGTGCCGCTCGACGAACTCGGCCGCCCGCGCATCGACGTGACCGTGCGCATCTCCGGCTTCTTCCGGGACGCCTTCCCGCACGTCATCGCCCTCATCGACGACGCGATCGCGGCCGTCGCCGAGCTCGACGAGCCGGCCGAGCACAACCACCTGCGCAAGCACGCCCTGGAAGACCACTCGGGTCACGGCGACTGGCGGCGCGCCACCACGCGCATCTTCGGCTCCAAGCCCGGCGCGTACGGCGCGGGCCTGCTGCCGCTGATCGACGCGGGCAACTGGCGCGATGACGGGGACCTCGCCGAGGTGTACGCGGTGTGGGGCGGCTACGCCTACGGCCGGGGACTCGACGGCCGCGAGGCGCGCGGCGACATGGAGGCGTCGTTCCGGCGCATCGCGGTCGCCGCCAAGAACCAGGACACCCGCGAGCACGACATCGTCGACTCCGATGACTACTTCCAGTACCACGGCGGCATGGTGGCGATGGTGCGCTCGCTGACCGGGACCGATCCCGCCGCCTATGTCGGCGACTCGGCGCTGCCCGACCAGGTACGGACCCGGACGCTCGCCGAGGAGACCCACCGGGTCTTCCGCGCCCGCGTGGTCAACCCGCGCTGGATCTCCGCGATGCGCAGGCACGGTTACAAGGGCGCGTTCGAGCTGGCCGCCACCGTGGACTACCTCTTCGGGTACGACGCGACGGCGGGCGTGGTGGACGACTGGATGTACGAGAAGCTCGCGGAGGAGTACGTCTTCGACCCCGAGACCCGCGAGTTCATGGAGCAGTCCAACCCCTGGGCGCTGCGCGGCATCACCGAACGCCTCCTCGAGGCCGCCGACCGCGAACTCTGGGCCGAACCCGACGCCGAGACCCTGGACCGCCTCCGCCAGACCTACCTGGAGCTCGAAGGCGATCTCGAGGCCGAGGACGACTAGATCGCCTTCGTCGAGTTGCGGCGTGTCGTGGGTGTGGGACGGCGGAAATCAACGACACGCCGCGAGTCAACGCACGGGATGGACGGTCGTGACGCGATGCGCGCGCGTCGGACGGCGAACAACTGCATGATCACGGCGGAGTGGGTCGCCGCGACCTTCCTCCGTGATCATGCAGTTGTTCGCGGGATGTCGTTGAGTTGTCGTTCGCTCCGGCACGGTCACGTCTCACGCGCCCGCCGGCCGCGCGGGGCAGTGCCCGGGAACCGGGTCGACGCTCCCCCGCGGCACCGTCACCACGCATCGCCGGATCCGGGCGAGTGCGAGCCGGGAGCCGGCCAGGAGTCCGTATTGCTCGATCGCCTGCAGGCCGTACCGGCTGCAGCTCGGCGTGAACCGGCAGCGGACGGAGAGCCGCGGCGAGATCCACCGCTGATAGGCCCGGATGGCGAGGACGCCCAGGCGGGCCGACGGGCTCCGGCCGACCCGGACCTGGAGGAACATCGGCGGGATCCCCGCGATGAGGTCGGTCAGCGGCTGCGCAGACGGCGCGTACGCCGTCGTCTCGGAGCACCCCGAGTCGTTGCCGCACGAGGGCCCTGAACATCCCGGGTCGCTGGAGCACGCATCGGAGACGGCTTCGGTGCAACTGCCCACGACGTCGTCGCAGGCCTCCTGGCCGGCCGAACAGCCGGAGCAGCCGTCATCCCCGCAGGAGCCGCCTCCCGAGCCGTCCGAGGGCGAGCCCGGGGCGCCTCCGGCTCCGGGCGATCCACCGGAGGGAGCGGACGTCCCGCCGGGCACGGGCGGGGTGCCGGGCGTGGACGGGGTGCCGGGTACGGGGGGCGGAGATGAGCCGTCCTCTCGACGATCTCGGACCCAGGCCCACAGCACGGCGGCCACAACGACGGCGAGGCCGACCAGTGCGACGGCCGCCAGCGCCCAGTGCCTGACCCGGCCCCGGAAGCCCCATGGCAGGCCCTGCGGTTCCCGCTCGTTCTCCTCGCCGTCACCGGGTCCGTCGGCCACCGCCGCGCCCCCTCTCTCGCGGAACGGAACACCGCAGTATGGCGGAGGGCCGCAACCGGTGGTGACGAAGAGATCACAACGTGACGTCCCCACCGCCGAGGCCGGGCGGGTCACACCGCGGGAGCCGTCGGTCCAGGTCCCATCGTTGAGTCGTGGCGTGTCGGGGTCCCCGGGCGATCCTTGACCCCGACACGCCGCAACTCAACATGCGTGCTATCGACGGACGTCGTATCGCAGATGGGTGGGTGACCCGGTCGCCTTGGACGATCTCCGGGTTGCCGAGGAGCGCGGTTGGACCGTCGTACGCGCACTGATGCGACCTGGGTAGCTGGTGGCTGCTGGTCGGTGTCGAGTCCTGCCAACGCCTGATCCATGGCCTTGCGGGTGCGGGTGTTCTCAAGTTGCCGCGCCGGTTGCTCAGACGCGGTAGGCCGCGAAGTCGTCGAAGGCGTAGGACGCCGGCGGATCGCTCTCGGGACGGCGTACGACCACCCCGGTCGCGACCGGCTTGAACGGCTTGCTGTCGTCGGTGGCCTGGGCGACGAGACGGCCGTTCACCCACGGGGCCAGCCTCTGCACGCCACCCTCGTGGACGCACGTGGCCTGGAGCCGGTTGACGCGGTCGCGGTGGATGCCGCCCTTCGCGCCCGCCAGTTGGCGCACGGTCGCGAGGGTGTACTTCATGATGCGCGCGGTGCCGTCGGCGCGCAGGACCAGCCAGTAGCTGCCGTAGGCGCCACCGATCGAGCGACAGAAGACCCCGGCCTCCGCCCCGGCCCCGCCTGAGATCCGAACGCCGACGTCGATGCGGGCGCGCTCGGGCAGGAACTGGTTGGGACGCGGGCTGTCCGCCGTCGCGTCGCGGCCCGAGCCGCGCAGTTCCATGACGTACTCGCCGCCGCGGTAGCGCTCGGGCTTCTCCCAGCCGGACTGCGGCTCGCTGAAATCGTCGGACGGCACGTACGTCTCGACGGCTGCCGGCGGCCGTACCTTCACGCCGTCGGCGTCGCCGTCGGGAAGCAGGAGCGCCGTGACGACCGCCCCAGCCACGATTACGCCGACCGCGCCGACACCGAGGCCGAGCACCCGGCGGTCGCGCCAGAACCGCCGCGACCGTGCCGGCGCCGCCATCGATGGGGCGTCGGGGCGGGTGGCCGGGGCGTCGGGGGGCGCGGCCGGACCGGTGCCGCCCACCGGTGGAAACGTGATCCGTGCGGTGGCGGCCGGCTCCGTTCGCGCCCGGCCGGTCAGCCCCGCCAGAAGCTGCGGGGTCGTCGGGCGGCGGCGCGGGTCCTTGTCCAGGGCGGCGGCGACCAGCGCGTGCAGCTCGGGGTCGAGCCCGTCGAGCACCGGGGGCTCGTTGACGACCCGATGGATCACCTCGGGCACCGAGGTGCCGGGGAACGGCGCACGCCCGGTTCCCGCGTAGGTCACCACGCAGCCCCACGAGAACACGTCCGCGGCGGGGGTGACCTCGCCTCCGGCCATCAGCTCGGGAGCCAGGTAGGCGGGGGTCCCGACGAACTGACCGGTGCGGGTGGGCCCGTCGGCGGCGTCGAGCGCGCGGGCGATGCCGAAGTCGATCACCCTCGGCCCGGTGGGGGAGAGCATCACGTTCGACGGTTTCAGATCGCGATGGACGATCCCGGCGGCATGGATGGAGCCGAGGGCGGTGGCCATGCCCACCGCGAGCCCGTCGAGGGCACCCCCGCTCAGCGGCCCGCCCTCGCGCACCGCCTGGTCGAGCGTGGGGCCGTCGACGTACTCGGTGACGACGTAGAGAGGATCTCCCTCGAGCCGGGCGTCGAGCACGGCCGCGGTGCAGAACCTGCGGACGCTTCGGGCGGCGGTCACCTCTCGCCGGAACCTGGCGTGAAAGGCCTCGTCATCGGCGAGTTCAGTGTTGATGACCTTCACGGCGACGCGGCGCCCCGCCTCGTCCTCGCCCAGGTAGACGGTGCCCATGCCGCCTCGGCCGAGCCGGCCGACGACGCGATAGTGCCCGAGCCGCTCCGGATCACCGGGGCGTAGGTGCGCGACCATCTCACTCCAGGGGGCTCGACCAGGCTTGGGCCGCCTACGCTCCCAGGCCGCGGTGGTCTCGATCAAGGTTACGGCCGGATCGGAGGGGTCGTACGCTGGGCACGCCACCCGCGCGAGGAGTGATCATGGAAGCGACGCAGGACGTTCTCGGTCCCGGTTACGAGGCCTTCAGGCTGCCGCTCGGGCGGGACGCCGAAGGCGAGGTCGTCGCCACGCTCGTACGGCGCCGCGCCGCCGAGCCGACCCGCCGCGCTGTGCTGTACGTCCACGGGTTCGTCGACTACTTCTTCCAGACCCACCTCGCCGACTTCTACGTCGAGCGCGGATACGACTTCTACGCGCTCGACCTGCGGAAGTACGGGCGGTCGCTGCTGGAGCACCAGACGCCCAACATGATCCACAGCCTCACGGACTACTTCGCCGAACTCGACGAGGCGGTCCGGATCATCCGCGCCGACCATGACCTCCTGCTGCTCAACGGGCATTCGACCGGCGGCCTGATCAGCGCTCTCTGGGCCGACCGGGTCCAGGGCCGTGGCGTGGTCGACGGGCTCTTCCTCAACAGCCCCTTCTTCGACATCAACGCGCCCGCGGTCATGCGCCGGTTCGGCGCGGGACTGGCCCGTACACTCGCCCGGCCGCGCCCGCACGCCAAGCTGCCGGCCGCGGTGTCGGAGCTCTACCCGCGCAGCATTCACCGCGACCACGACGGCGAATGGGACTTCGACCTGGCCTGGAAACCGATCGAGGGATTCCCGGTGCGGGCCGCGTGGCTGGCCGCCGTGCGCCGTGGGCAGCTGCGCCTGCACCGGGGGCTCGGCATCGACGTGCCCGTCCTCGTCATGTGCTCGACCCGCAGCGTCAAGCCCAGGCCGGGATCGGACGAGCTGACCCGCGCGGACGCGGTGCTCGACGTGGAGCAGATCGCCCGCTGGTCGAACCGGCTCGGCCGCCACCTCACCCTCGTCCGGATCGAGGACGGCCTGCACGACCTGGTGCTGTCCGCCGAGCCGGCGCGCGAGCGGACCTTCGCCGAGCTCGAGCGGTGGATGGGCGCCTATCTCTCCGCGAGTCCGGTGTCGTCGAGGGTGCCGTCGAGCTGAAAGCCCGCCGCCTGCCGGCTGAACAGGCGGGTGTACTCGCCGTCGAGGGGTCGTACATGCGGCACAGCGGCTTGACGATGGTGCTCCTGCCGCTGCCGGCCGTCCCGTCACCGCGATCTCGCAGCCGATCGCATGACCGGCTGCGAGATCGCCGTGGGCGGCCGGAGTCAGGTCCAGAGCTGCCGGAGCCGGGTCCGCCCTTCGGCGGCGACCGCGAGCTCCGCCACGCCGGGACCGCTCTCGGTGCGCACGCCGACCCGCAGCAACCGCACCTCGCCCGGTGCCTGCCACTCGCCGAGCACTCTGGTCACCGTGTAGGACGCTTCGCGCCAGACCCAGCCGATCGGGCGGCCGGAGGGTGACACCTGGGCGTTGACCTCTTCGTCGTACAGCACGCACCGCAGCGTACCCCACATGCGAACAAACTTTCGAGCAGGGTGTCATCGTCCGCGCGGCGCGCTCTTTCGCGTCGGCCGCCCCCACCCGTCCGCCGCACCCGCTGGGAATGAATTCCGTCGCGGGCGAAGAGGCGCTTACAGATCGCTTTCAATTGCCCTGATCCGGGGCTCGACGCATTGTCGCTCCGCCTGCGATGTCGTACATTTGGTTATTTGCAGCCGACGGACGCGATGGGTACGGTGACGCACAATTCAGCGTATTTCCAGATGCCTGAATCGAGACGGTCACATTACGGGCGCCGGCGCCGACCGCAGCACCAGCGAGCGATCGAGGTGCGGCGAGCCGATGACGCGAGGCCGTCGCCGCGAGTGACAGGCCACCCGCTCTGCGACGGTCTCGCGTCATCTGTTCAGGCTGCGAGGTCACGACGGGAGGCCGGACCTCTGGTACGGGAATCTCAGTTGAGCCGCTGAACCCAGAGCCGGACCTGCCGCCAGGTGGCGCCGCCGTCGGTCGTCGTCATCAGCGGGTGGTACAGCGAACACTCGGTCTTGCCGTTCGCGCAGCGACCGTACGTGGCCAGGGCCCAGCCGGAGCGCTGGTCGCCGGCGAACGTGACGGCGTGCGCCCCCTCGGGCAACCCGGACGGGCGGAGGTCCGCCGTCGCGGCCGTGCCCGTCGTCGCGGAACGGTGCGGCGCGAGGCGGTAGGCGTGCCCGCCCGCCGTGTCGACCACCAGCGGGGCCGCCGCGGCAGCGCTTGATGTGCCCGGGGCCACGGGCACCCGGACCCCGGGACCGGTCCGGCCGTGCACCGCGACGCGGTTGGTCTCGCGCCACGTGCGGCCCTTGTCGGCCGTCGTGAGCAGCGCGACCTCCGTACGGTCGTCCTTGGTGACGGCGGTGACCGGCAGCACGCCACCGGCCGGCGGCGCGACCGTCATGCCGCCGGAGGTGTCGCCGAGCCGCAGTTCGGCCCGCTCCCAGTGCCGGCCGAGATCGGGTGAGCTGTGGAGTTCGTCGTCGGCGACCCCGCCGGCCAGCCAGGTACGGCCACCGGGATCCACCGCGACCTCCCCGGCCACCGGGGCCGGCCGGGCCCGCCAGGAGGCGCCGCCGTCCGTGGTGGCGAAGAGCGTCGCCGCCGAGGACATGGCACTGGTGGAGGTCTTGGCCAGGATCACGCCGTGGGAGGCGTCACCGAACGCCACCCGCATCCGGCCGTAGGCCACGGGCGGCGCCGCGGCGTCGCGCGCGGTCGTGGTCCGCCAGGTACGGCCGCCGTCGCTGGTGGCGGCGATGGTGACCGTGTCGCCGGACGCGGCCGTCACGTACCCGTTCGACGCGTCACGGAAGACTGCGGCACGTGCCCGGGTCGCCGGCACGGGCGCCTTGGCGTCGGTGAAGGTCGCGCCCGCGTCGCGCGTGATCAGGAGCCGGTCGGCGGTGAGCACCCAGCCGAAGCCCGGTGCGACGAGTGCGGCGTCGATGGGCGGTGCGCCGCCGTCCGCCGGTGCGGCGGCCGCAGCGTCGTCGGCCGCCCGTACAGTGCCGCACCCGGTGACGGCGAGCGCCGAACCCAGGCCGATGAGCGCGAGGGGAAGGAGCCTGGCCGCCCGCCGCAGCGCGGTGTGGTCGAGGTGTCGCTGCATCGTCTGCCACCCGCCCTTCACTCGCAGCCCTGCGGGCTGGTCAGCGCATCGGGACCCGGATAGACGGGCCCGTTCGAGCAGTCGCTGTCGATGTTCATCGTCACGCCGTTCCAGGTCTCGTTGTGGTCGCCCTGATACTGCTTGTGTCGCTGCCGGTTGACCCAGCTGCCGCTGGAGACGCAGGCCATGTCACGGACGCTCTTGATGCCGTCCCAGTCCGCGCCGTGGATGAAGTCGGGCACATTGGCGATCGAGGCGTACTGGCTGAGCCCGGACGCGCAGGCCGAGCCGTAGACGCCCGCCTTCTGGGCGGGCGGGACGTGCATCTGGTAGACCCAGCCGTTGATGAACGACTTGGCGGCGTTCATGCAGCCGGAGTTGGTGGTGTCGAAGTTCTCCAGGTCGTAGATCGCCGGCGCGTTGGCGGTGTCCCAGCCCAGCGACACCATCTTGTTGTAGACGGCGATGGCCTCGTCCCTGCCCTGGGAGTACGCGGTGGAGGTGTTGGAGCTGAACCGGTTCGCGTAACCGGTGCACGGCGCCTGCGGGCCGACCCACAGCGGCAGGAACTTGTAGCCCATCGAGCGAAGCTGGCCGACCTCGGCGTTGGTCCATCGCTTGCAGCCCGTGCCGTAGGACGCGCCTCCGATGTAGAGGCCCATGTTCCAGTACGGGGTGTTGGTCCAGAACGCCTGCGCCTTCGCGATCGTGGCGGCGCAGGCGTCCCAGCCCATGTGGATGCTGTTCCCGAATGAGGCCTGGGCGGGTGGGGCGGCGGGCAGTGGCGCGATGGAGAACAATCCGGCGAGCAGGGCCGCCTGGGCGGCAAGCCATGCTCTGGGGCGGAAAGAGCGGGGTCTCAGGCGCATTCGACTACCTCCACGCGGACGGCATGGCAGCGGTCTCGCACAAAGGACGGCGCTTCCCGATCATTGACCGCCGGAGAGGAAAGACCGCGGGCCACAACCGTGTCGAAGATCTGTCGATCGGACCCTAGCCCCGGCCGCATCGGCGAACCCGATGATTTTGTGCCATCGCTCATTCCGCGACGGTGGCATATTTCGACAATTGACGGAGTGAGTTCGCTATACGCCACAAGGTCAGCCGCCCTGTTTCCGGGCTTTCCGCCGGAAGCAGGGCGGCTGTTATCCACTACAGATGATCATGTTTTGAATTATTCGGCGGGCGGACCTTTCGTCACGCCCTTTCAGCGCGCTCCTTCCGGATTGCCGGGCGCGGGTGGTGGCGGATCCGGGCGGTCGACCGACGTGTGATCACGGCAGGCGGGCCATGCTGCTCGCGGTGCCGCCGGCCTCGGACTCGAACGCCACCGCCAGTACGCCACGGGAGCCCGGCACGGTCACGGTCGACACCCCGGCCTCCTTCACGGCGACCTCCTTACGGCCGAGGATCCCGTTGTCCCACACGTAGGCATACGCGGTGCCCGGTCCGGTCGCGGTGAGCCGGAACGTCACCGACGAGTTCGTCACCGTCGGCTCGCCCGTGATGTGTGCCGTGTCGGAACGCGGTGCGGCCGGCCCGGCGGCGAGCGGGACGCCGGTCTCGGCCGCCTGGATGATCGACTCCGGCGAGTTGACGCTGAGGGCCACGTCGGTCGGCATCACCGGCGGCGGCGCCTCGGTCGGCTGGTCGGCCGGCGGCGCGTAGCCGGGGAGCGCGGTCTGGCCCCACCGGTACGGGTCGCCCTGGACGCCGCCCCAGGTCGACCAGCCGATCCGGGTCTGACCGGTCTTGTCCTGGGTGTCGGAGTCGTACACGAAGATGTTCAGTCCGAGGCGCGCCGGGTCGACGGCGGCCGGCAGGTCCCTGAACGGGATCTTCGCCTCGACCGTGTAGCCGGTGTACGGCTGCGAGACCGTGGACGCGACCTCCATCCCGGGTGCCGTCTCGGCGCCGGGGCCCTGGTGGTTGTCGGCGTCGCGTTCGAAGCACGGCTTCCCGTCGCCCATGACCGGGAAGATCCCGGTCTTGAACGTCGTCGACGTGTTCTCCGACCCGCCGCGCGGATCGATGGCGATCTCGACCGAGTCGGTGCGCCAGTGCCGCTTGCAGTCGTCGGCGCCGAGCACCGTCCCGAGCGTGTCGTCACGCATCTTGACCAGGACGTAGAGGGCGTCGGAGGTCCACGTCACCTTGCCGGTGGCCGAGCAGTCGGCCGCCGAGGCGCAGGCGGTGCCCTCCCAGAGCCGGGACAGGTTCAGCTCCGGCCCCGGGTACTCCCCGGGCCCCTCGGCGCCGTCCACGGCCGGAGCGGCGCCGGCCTTGGCGAAGCTCGCCACGGGCACGAGGTTCAGCGCGGCCTTCCGCACGTCCGGCGCACCGCCGGAGGAGTTGGTCGTGGTGATCGTGTAGTCGTGGTCGCCGTTCACCCCGCCCTGGTTGGAGGTGGGGATCGAGGTGTCGGTGTTGGTCACCGAGAAGCTGACCGATCCCTTCGCGCCGGCCGCGAGCTCGTACGGCCTGCTCGCCGGGGCGGCCGAGAAGCCCGCCGGAAGTGCCGGGGTGACGGTGCCCGACCGGGCGGCGGAGGTCTGGTTGGTCAGGTCGACGCGGATCTCCCTGGTCTGCCCCGAGCCGAGCGGCAGCACGTGCTTCACCCGTCCGGTCAGCGCCGGTACGCCGGTCTCGGCCGCCCACCCGTCGAAGTCCTCGACGCGGGGGAGCGGCTGCTGCTCGGCGGTGACGGCCGGTTCGACCTCCACCACCTCGGCGGTCTGGCCGGAGCCCTGCCCGGTGGTGAGGGTGCCGGTCAGCCGCACCCGGCCGTACGGGGCGTTCGGCGGCGGCGTGACCGTGAAGACGGCCGTCCGTTCCCGCGACCCCACCGTGCCGAGCTCGCCGGAGCCCTCGACCCGCCAGCCGGCCGGCACCGAGAGCGCGGCCTTGACGTGGCTGAGCGTCTTGGGCGACAGGGCGTGCGCGGTCACCTCGACCGGCCGGCCGGCCGCGGCGCCGAATGAGTCGGTCGTCAGGTAGAACTCGGTGCCGAGCGGCAGTACGCCCCCGGCCGGGGTGAGCGCGCCCTCCAACATCGCCGCCGGGCCGCGGTTGCCGAGCGTGTACGGCACCCGGCTGTCGATCTGGGTGAAGAAGTCACAGCCGATCTGGTTCGGGTCGCTCGGCTGGTCGGGGAAACCGCCCCAGCCCTGGCTCACGTAGGTCCGCTGCGCCTCGCGTTCGATCTGCGCCCAGGTCTTCCCGCCGTTGGCCGGGGAGGCGCGACCGCCCCAGACCCCGGCGACGACCGCGCTCGGGTCGGCCTGAGTGAAGCCGGTGGCGCACGACGGACCGAGCGGCCCGGTCGCGCCGCCGGTGTTGAACAGCCGACCGGCCCGCCACGGCCGCAGGCCCTCACGGCGGATCTGGTCGGGGAATGCGGCCGGGTCGGCGGCCTTCAGATAGGCCTCGGTCGCGAGCCGCCCGGCCTCCTGGTGGTTGCCGTGCTGACCCGGCACCGGAGCGGGCTCCATGGTCACGATGACCTTCGGCCGGGTCTCCCGGACCACCCGGACCACCTTCTCGAGCGACTCGCGGTGGTTCCAGACCTCGGCGGTGAGCGGCTCGCTGACCGTGTAGTAGAAGTCGACCTTGTCGAGATAGTGGATGTCCTCGACACCGGCCTTGCCGACGGCGCGGCGCTCCTCGTTCTCGCGGAGCAGGCCGAGCGCCGGTCCCTCCTCGGTGCCGGACGCGTTGCCGCCGCCCTCACCCCGGGTGATCGTCACCACGCCGGTGCGGGCGTGGTCGAACTCCTTCCACTGCCCGTACGTCGACAGCCCGCCGGCCTCGTCGTCGGGGTGCGCGCCGACGAAGAGCACGTCGAGCGCGCCCTTGGAACGCGGATCACCGGCATGGGACGCGCCGGAGCGCGGTTCGGCCGCCTGCGCCTGCGCGGGAAGCGTGGCCAGGCCGCCTCCCGCGAGCAACGCGGAAAGGATCAAGGTGAGGATCGGTCTGCGCATGGACTCTCCTGTTCCGGTCGTCCTACTCCTTGAGTGCCCCCGAGAGCATCCCCGCGATGAAGTGCCGTTGCAGAAAGACGTAGACGATCACGACCGGCGCGGCGACGATCAGCGCGCCCGCCATGAGCAGCGGATAGTCGGTCTGGTGCTGCCCTTGGAAGAACGACAGGCCGAGCGGTGCCGTCCGCAGTCCCTCGTCCGAGTTGATGATCACCAGGGCGAGCAGGAACTCGTTCCAGGTCCACATGGCGGTGAGGACCACCATGGTGAGGATCGCGGGCCGTCCCACCGGCACGAGGATCCGCCAGAGCGTGGCCCAGCTCGATGCCCCGTCCATGCGGGCCGCCTCGATCAGCGATCGCGGCACGCTGCGGAAGTAGGCCCGCATCCAGAAGGTTCCGAACGCCACCGACTGCGCGATCTGCGGCAGCATCAGCCCGGGCAGCGTGTTGTCGAGGTTCATGCTGCGCAGGTCGAAGTAGAGCGGGACCACGACGGTCTCGCTGGGGATCATCAGACCGGCGAGGAACAGGTAGAACAGCGCGTCGGCGCCGCGGAAGTCCATGGTCCCGAGCGCGTAACCCGACATGATCGACAGCAGGGTGGCGACGAGCACCACGCCGACGGCGACGGCCAGGCTGTTGCGCATGTACGTGCCGAAGTGCCCCTGCCGCCAGGCGTCGCCGAAGGTGGACAGGTCGAGGTCGGGCAGGTGCAGCGCCTGTGCCGCCACGGCCACGAGCGGGAACAGGGCGAAGACGGAGAACACGATCAGGACCGTGTAGTTGAAGATCCGCTCCGTGCGGCCGCTCGTCATGACCGTCCCTCCACGAGCCGGCCGACCCCCACCGTGACGGCGAAGGCGAGCACGGCGATCATGACGCCGATGGCGCAGGCGAGGCCGACCTCGCCGGTGTTGAACGTACGGTTGTACACCTCGTACGCGGGCACCTTGGTCGCGTCGCCGGGCCCGCCGCTGGTGGTCAGGTAGATCAGATCGAAGTTCCGCAGCGCCGCGATCGTCGTGAGGGTGAACGCCACCGACAGCTCCCGGCGGAGCGCGGGAAGGGTCACTGCGAAGAACTCCCGCAGCGGACCGGCCCCGTCCACCCGGGCGGCCTCGTACAGCTCCCGAGGGATCTTCTGCACGCCGGCCGCGAACAGCACCATCGCGAGGCCGATCTCGACCCAGGTGCCGACGAGGCCGACCGCCGGCAGCGCGAACGTGAAGTCGCCCAGCCAGCCGCGCGACCAGTCGGGCAGGCCGAGGCCGTGGAGGAACCGCAGGAACCCGTTGACCGGCCCGTTCTCGGAGTACACCCACTGCCAGCCCACGGCGACCGCCACCATCGCCACGACCTGGGGCAGGAACATCACGGTGCGGAAGAACGTCAGGCCGCGGATCTTCGTGCGGGACATCGCCGCGACGAGCACGAACGCGATGCAGCAGGGCAGCACCGCATAGAAGATCACCAGGACGAGGGCGTGCAGGAACGCGCCGCGCAGGACGGGGTCGGTGAACGCCTGCCGGTAGTTGGCGAGCCCGGCCCACGTGCCGGTGCCGAGCCCGTCCCAGTGGAAGAGCGAGATCCAGGCACCGTGCAGCAAGGGCCAGAGCAGGAAGGCGGCATAGATCACCAGCGCCGGCAGGATGTATAGCCAGCCGATGCGCCGGGGTTCGCCCGGCCCTCCGCGACGCGTTCTCGTCACTTCTTCTGCAGGAAGTCGGCGTAGTCCTTCTGGGCCTTCTCGAGCGCCTCCTGCGGCGTCGCCTTGCCACCGACCAGTTCCTGCAGCGCGCCCCCGAGGGTGTCGGGGAAGGTCGGCGTGGCGTTGTCGAGGTACGGGGTGAGGCCGTCGCTCCGGCTCACCGCGTCCCAGGCCGCGAAGATCTCCTTCTGCAGCGCCGACTCAGGCTGCTTCGACGGCGGCTTCAGCGCCGGGAGCAGGCCTTTCTCGGTCGCGATGTCCATGGACTCGGGCGAGGTGATGAAGTTGACGTAGGCTGCGGCCACATCCGGGTGCTTGGACTTCGACGTGATCGAGAACGGCAGGCTCTGGCCGCCCATCGTCACCGAGGCGCCCCCGGCCTGGGCGGGCGGCGGCAGCATGAAGCCGACCTTGTCGCCCATCGTCTTCTCGAGGTCGACGGCGAACCACGTGCCGCCGATCAGGAACACGCCCTCGCCCTTCCCGAAGTTGACCGGGGAGTCGTCGTACTTCACGGCGTTGGGGTTCTTGGTGAGGTAGCCCTGCTTGACCCAATACAACAGTTTCTGCGCCGCCTGGACGTTGGCGGCGTCGGTCCAGGTTCCGCCCCGGCCGAAGAACAGGTCGCGGACCGCGTCCTTGCCCGCGATCTGGTCCTGGATCACGCCGAAGTTGTGGATGGCGGGGAACTTGTCCAGGTTGCCGAACGCGATGGGCAGCTCGCCCGCGTCCTTCGCGATGAACAGGACCTTCTCGAACTCCACCCAGGTCGTCGGCGGCTCCTGGATGCCCAGTTTGGCCAGCTTGTCCTTGTTGTAGTAGATCCCGACGATCTCGCCCTGCAGGGAGACGCCGTACAGGCTGCCGGTGCCCAGCGTACGGCCGTCGGTACTGACGCTGTTGGTCTCGATCAGGCCCTTCGGGTAGCGCTTGCGCCAGCCGTAGGCGGCGTCGTAGGAGTCCAGCGGCAACAGCATGCCCGCCTTGACGAAGGCGCCCATGACGGCGTAGCCCTGGTTGGTCTCGACGACGTCGGGCGGGCTGTCGCCGGACAGCGCCAGGCGCAGGGTCTTCTGCAGGTCCGGGAACGATCGTGCGACCCGCTTGATCGTGACATTGGGGTATTTCTGTTGGAACGCGGTGTTCAACTGCTCCATCTGCTCGTTCTGGCCGCCCCGTATCTCCTGGTCCCAGACGGTGAGCGTGACGTTCCCGGCCTTGGCGATGTCGGTGTTGACGGCCGAGGGGGCCTTCGTCGCGGGTGCCGCGTCGTTGCCCGAGCCCGGCGCGCAGGCGGCGGTGACGGCGGCGAGCGCCGCCACGCCGAGCACGACCCCTTGCCTGATGAGTTTCGGCATGTCGTACGGCTCCTTCTGGTCGATTCCCCCGGCTTCGCGTCGTGATCCCGCGGTCGGTCGCGCGAACAACCGCATGATCACGGGCGAGGGATGAACTGGGGGAGGTGGGGGGCATGGGCCGCGAGGCCCTCGTGGAGGATCTTCTCGGCGGTGTGCATGCTCGTGATGAAGGGGTGCGCCATCAGCGCCCGCAGCGCGGTGCGCTCGTCACCCGTCGCGGCGGCGTCCGCGGCCAGCCACTCGTACTCGTGGATCGCGTGGGTGAGGCCGCGCACGGCACGTGGCAGCTCGCCCATGACCAGCGGGGTCGGGCCCTGGCGGCCCACGATGGCCGGGACCTCGACGATCGCGTCCCGCTCCAGCGAGGCGATGGCGCCCTGGTTGCGGGTGTTGACGATGAAGCGCCGCCGCTCGTCACGGGCGATGGCGCAGATGACGTCGACCGCGAACTCGCCGTGCTCGCCGCCGCCGCGGTCGCGGCTCGGGTCCGGGTCCTCCTTGCCCGCCTCGGCGGCGACCTGGGCGTAGTAGTCCGGCAGCATGGCCATGATGTCCTGCGCCCGGGTGGTGCCCTGGTCACGGAGCCGCGCCACGACCTCGTCGTGGAAGAAGTAGTACTTCGAGTACGAGTTGACCAGCAGCCCCAGGGCCTTGCCGGCCTCGGCCATCCGCGCCGGATCGCGATGCGGCGTCGCCGCGCCGGGCGGTGCGGAGTCGGCCAGCCGGGTGGCGATGTCGATCGGCTCGCCGTTCAGCCGGACCCGCTCGGCCCAGGTGCCGTGGTTGGTGCCGATCCAGTCGATCTCCAGGCCCTCGACCGGCAGGCCGAGCAGTTCCGCCCACGTCTCGGTGTCGCCCACCCACTGGTCACAGAGCCCGATGATCTTGGCGTCGGAGTAGCGGGCCACCGCGTCGGTGACGACGTTGGTGGGATTGGTGTAGTTGAGGATCCACGCGTCCGGCGCGACCTCGGCGAGCGTGCGGGCGATGTCCAGCAGCACCGGTACGGACCGGCAGGCCATGAGGAACCCGCCGGGGCCCACGGTCTCCTGGCCGACGACGCCGTACTTCAGCGGGATCGACTCGTCCAGGTGCCGCCCGGCGAGCCCGCCGGGACGGAACGTGGTGAACACGAAGTCGACGCCGTCGAGCGCGGGCTTGAGCTCGGTGCTCGCGGTCACCGTGAACCGGGCGCCCCGCGCGGCGAACATGTTGCGGGCCAGCCGCGTCATGACGTCGAGATGCCCGGCGTCGAGATCGTAGAAGACGAGTTCGGCGCCGGCGAGGTCGTCGGCGCGGTGCAGCAGGCCGCGGATCACTCCCGGCATGTAGCCGCTGCCGGCTCCGACGACGGCGATGCGCGGCGTCATCGCCGGAACCCCCGCTCGCTCTCGCCCGCTGTTCCGTCTTCCGGCGTCACTGTTCTCCTCTCAGGGTGGGCTCGGCCCGGGTGATGGCGTTCTCGGCGGCCTCGGGGATGTACGGCACGACGAAGGAGTACTCCTCGAGGCGCGAGTCGGGTACCTCCCCGGACTCGCCGAAGGACGCGATCTCGCCCCAGCAGGGGGACCCCAGTGAGCCGCTGTAGTGCCGCACCGACAGCCCCGCGCATAGGTTCGCGAACTTGAGCCGCTCGTGCAGTGGCCATTCCGCCAGCGTGCCGAAGACGAAACCGGCCGCGAAGACGTCGCCCGCTCCGGTGGGGTCGAGGGCCTCGACCGGCAGCGCGTCGATCTCCGCCCGCTCGCCGGTGATCGAGTCCATGGCGATGGCGCCGTGCGCGCCGCGCTTGACCACGACCAGCGGCACCCGGCGCGCGAGGGCCTCGAGGGCCTCCTCGGGTGTCGCCGACCTCGTGTAGGCCATCGCCTCGACCGCGTTGGGCAGGAAGACGTCAACGTGCTCGAGGCGGTCGAGCACCTCGGTCGACCAGGTCTCGGCGGGATCCCAGCCCACGTCGGCGAAGACCTTGGCACCCGCGCGCCGCAACGCGTCGGCCCACTCCGGTACCGGCCGGTCGATGTCGACGAAACAGGTCCGGGCCCAGGGCGGGGTGGTGACCAGACCACGCGCCGACGCCGGGGCCGGCTTGGTGTAGGTGATCATGCTTCGGTCGGAGTCGTACGCCAGCGAGACCGTCACCGGCGTGGGCCAGCCGGGGACCCGGCGCGACCGGCTGAGGTCGACGCCCTCCTGATCGGACAGCGTGCGCCAGAGGTAGGACCCGAACATGTCGTCACCGAAGCTGGCGGCGAGCCCCACCTTCAACCCGAGCCGGCTCATCGCGACGGCGATGTTGGCGATGCCGCCCGGCGCCGATCCGAGCCCGTCGGTGACCAGCTCGGTGCCCGGGGGCGGAAGACCCGGCAGCCCGGTGAAGATCATGTCCATGAACACCTGGCCGGTGAGGAACACGTCGAGTTCGGCGTCGCCGTCGTCGCCGCGGAGTCGCTCGCCCACAACGTTCCGCTCAGCACAGGGATCGCTCGTGAACGGTTCCGGCGGCCGTCCGGGTTCGTCGGCCGAGGGCGGTGGCGTTGCGGGCTGCGCGGACCCGGCTCCGTTCAGAATGACCGTCATGGGCATCTCCCGAGGGGGCGCGGTGATCGTCCGGTTGAGAGGTTACTTATCACAATGAGGGATTTGTCACGTTCCAAAGTCACCTGTGACCATATCTTGTCCAACACGGGCGTTGACGGCCCGTCATGTGGAGTGCGGCCATATTCCGCGACAGGTCATGGATTTCGCCCGGTCAGACCAATCAACGAGGCCACGGCGGGCATGACCGGGCCGCGTGTCCTCCCCCCATACCGGACCCCGGCCGGGCACGCCGGCTCCCTCGATCGGCCGAACCGGGTCTGCTAGGCATCCTCGGCGACGGAGCGCCCGGCCCTGGCGCCGGACGGCGGAATCCGCACGGCGATCTCACCGCCGAGCCCCGCGCCGCCGGACAGGTCGAGATCGTCACCGCTCCAGAACCGGCCGGGGTCGTACCAGCTGGGCCGCCGCTCGCCCGGCAGGAGGCCCATCGCCTGATAGGCGAGCGCGACGACCTCGGCGCAGTAGGCGGTCTCGAGGTCGCGGTCGCCCGGCCGCCTCTTGACCGGCACGCGCCCGCGCGCCCACCGGGCGGCGAGCCGAGCTGTCGACGGGAAGGGCGTGCCGTCGAGGCGTGCGATCGTGCGCAGGACCGCGTTCTCCATCTCCCGCGAGACCGGGCGGTCGAGCTGACGCAGCCACGCGCGCTGGCCGTACCTGTTGGCCCAGACGAGGACGGCCTCGCGCAGGTCGTGCAGCTGGGCTCCGCGATGGTGGGATCCCGACCACAGGTCGGGCAGTGAGCGCCCGAGCTCCGCGTGCCACATCAGCGGTGGCAGGTCGTCGATCACGACGGACATGCCGACGTGGTTGACCGGGCTGTTGGTGGTCATCTGGATGGCGCGGTCGGCGGCCGCCCGTCCGCGGAACAGCCACACATCGCCGGTGCGGGTCAGGTCGAGAGCCTCGTCGAGGGTGATGCTGCTGCTGCCGGCCATGGCACGTAGCCTAGGCGGATGCGATGGTGGAAGGTCATGGGCCTGGCCGGGTTCGTCGGCGTCGCCGCGACGGGAGTGGTCATCGCGCGGGCCGAGCGCCGGCGCCGGGCCTACACGCCCGACCAGATCAGGGAGCGCCTGCACGCCCGCCTCGACGAGGCGCCGACCGGTCCCGCGGCGCAGGGCGATTCCTGAGGGACGGTTCCCGCCCGCCGTCGCGGCGCACAGTTCCAGCGAGACGTGCGCGGCCGCCGTCAGCCCGACGAGGCCGGCAGATCGGCGTCGTGAACGAGCAGGGCCACCTGGACCCGGTTGTTCAGCTCCAGCTTGGTCAGCACGCGGGACACGTACGCCTTGACCGTCGCGATGCTGATCGACAGCTCGGCGCTGATCTCGCCATTGGTCTTTCCCTGGCCGACGAGGCCGGCGACGGTGCGCTCGCCCTCGCTCAGCCGGGCCAGTGCCTCCCTGGCCCGGGTACGCCGTGGGTCGACCGTCGCGGCCGCCACGTAGGACATCATCTGCCGCATCACCGTCGGTGACAGCATGGGCTCACCGGCGGCGACCATGCGAATCGCCCGTACGATCTCGGGCGGCGGCGTGTGCTTGAGCAGGAACCCGCTGGCGCCGACGCGCATCGCCCGCAGCACGTGGTCGTCGGAATCGAACGTGGTCAAGATGATGATCTCTGGCGGGTCACGTCGCGAACGCAGCAACTCGGTGGCCGCCAGCCCGTCCATCCGGGGCATCCGGATGTCCATCAGCACCACGTCTGGCCGGTGCTCGTTCACCGCGCCGATGACCTCGGCGCCGTCCGCCACCTCGGCCACCACGGAGACGTCGGGCGATCCGGCGAGCATCATCGACAGTCCCGCCCGTACGAGCGCGTCGTCGTCGACCACCAGGACCCGGATGGGAGCGGTCATCTCGGCCACGGGGCCCACGCTTTCAGCCGGCTGGTCAGTACGAGCCCTACGGTACTGACGCTTTCGGCCGATCCGGCAGTGGCCATCCGGCCACGGATCGTCGACCTTGGTCTATGGCCTTGGTCTATGGCCTTTCTCGGGTCCAGGGGAACCTGGTCCAGCGGTTCGGCCGCCCGCCGACGGGTCCCGGCAGGACCGGGGCGCGCCCCCAGCGGACCGCGCCCCGGTGCTCGTCTACGCTTTCGCGGTCGTTACTTCTGCACCGTCATTCCGCCGGGAACATCGCAGCGGTTCACGCCGTCGGTGATCCAGACCGGGTGATTTCCGGGTGCCTGTGATACCCGGTAAGTCATTCGAACATGGCCGTTCTTGTCGATGTGGTGCGGAGATTTGACCTTATGACCTTCGATCCAGAGCTGGGCCTTCTCATTCGGCCGCAGGCCGGTGCCGAACGCCTGAATCTTGTCGCCCTTTCGGACGTGACCGGGCGTCTTGATCGAACAGGTGGCGGCCAGGGCGCGGGCATGCCGGTGCCCCTCGGTGGCTGTGCGGTCGGTTCGGTCGTTCGGCCCTACGACACCGCTGCTCGGAGCGGCGGTGAGCGCGAGCGTCGCCGGCACGGTGAGCAGGAGCGTGAGCATCGTGTATTTGGTGCTGAGCGCTGGACGTGCCATGTTTCATCTTCCTTCGCTAGACCAGTTAACCGGCCACTCCTACGGAGAAGTCGGGCATTTAGCGATATGCCTCGTAAACGAATCCCCGACCTTCTCCTCCTGGAGGTCAGGATGGAACTCAGAAGCGGCACCTCTACCTTTGAATTCGGCGGCCTACGCCGTCAAGGCAGGGTCTCCGGGGTTAATCGCTTATTGCCTTCATTTGATGAGGCGCCGACATACTCTCAGCCGCGCTCGCGGACCCGCCCGTCCGTCACGACGACCCCCGCCTGCGGGCCGCCTTCGCCGCACTCCGGGCCGTTGGGGAACGCGCCCTTCGGAGTGACCGTCAGCCGCTGGTTCAGGACCCGTCCACCCGAAGCGTCACGCAGGACCAAAGTGATCTCCACTGGTCTCTTCGGCAGCCCGGGAGCGGCGCCGAAACCGTGCTGACCGCCCGTCGGAACGGCCGTGACCCCGCAAACATCATCGGGACCGGTCCCCGTGCAGCTCCCGGGCCCGTTCTTGGTGGACGGGCTGAGGTGGATCGAGCTGAGGGTCCGGCACGTCCCATCCCAGCAGACCTTCATCGTCGCGCTCGCGACCTTGGCGGCGAACGGCGGTTCGATCTCCAGTCCGACCCCCACCGGAGTGCCCACCATGGTGCACTCCCTGCCCGACCGGCCCAGGGACCCGCAGGCGGTCAGGGCGGTGACTGTGGTGACCACGGTGAAGACCTTCGCATGACGATGCATACAACACAGACGCGCCGGCCCGTCTGGCGGTTCGCCCTCGGGCCGGGTTTCGGCGGGACCGGCCGAGGTCTCCCCGTCCCACCGCCACATCGACCACATATCTCGGGGTAAATGCAGATTGTGACGAACGTCGGGGGACCTCACACGGGAACGGGAACGGCGCCGCAGCCTGAGCGGTCGTCCGGAAACGGCCTCACCTTCGGGGTGGAGGAGGAGTTCCTCCTGGTCGACGTGGTCTCGCGCCGTACCGTGCCGCGCGCGGCCGATGTGCTGGCCCGGCTGGCGGCACCGGGGCACGGCATGACCGGGATCTCGTTCCACGCCGAACTGCTGGGCACCCAGGTGGAGGCCACGACCGGGATCTGCACGGACACGGCGACCCTGCGGCGCGAGCTCCGGGACGCACGGATGCGGCTCGCCGCCGCGGCGGGCGCCGAGGAACTGCGGATCGTGGCGTCCGGTACCCCCGTGCTGCCCGGCCCTCCGCCGCCGGTGACCGCGAACCTGCGGTTCATCCGCATCGCCGAGATGTACGCGGGGGTGACGGCCGACTACCAGGCGTGCGGCTGTCACGTGCACGTCGGCGTCGACGACCGGGAGACGTCGGTGGCCGTGGTGAACCACTTGCGGCCATGGCTGCCGACGCTGCTGGCGCTGTCGGTCAACTCGCCCTTCGATCATGGCGTGGACTCGGGGTACGGAAGCTGGCGCGCGATCGACCAGTCGAGGTTCCCCTCCTCTGGCGTGCCGCCGTGGTTCCCGTCCGCCGCCGCGTACGACGCCCAGATGGCCCGATTGATCGATTGCGGCGTGCTCGTGGACTCCTGCATGACGGTCTGGCTGGCGCGGCCCTCCTCGCGGTTGCCGACCGTGGAGGTCAGGGCGGCCGATGCCGCGGCGACGGTGGACGAGGCGGTTCTGCAGGCGGCGCTCGTGCGGGGCCTGGTGCGCACGGCCCTGAGCGAACTGGCGGCGGGCCGGGAGGCCCCGCCGGTCGACGGCCCGATCTGTGCCGCGGCGATGTGGTCGGCGGCCCGTCACGGCCTCGGCGGTCCGGGCGTGCATCCACTGCTGGAGCGCCCGCTGCCCGCCACCCGGCTGCTGGCCGAGCTGCTCCGGCGGGTGCGGCCGGCGCTCGAGGACACCGGAGACCTGGCCGAGGTGCGGAGGCTCCTCGCCGGGATGGCGATACGCGGCTCGGGCGCCGCCCGGCAGCGGCGGGCGGCCGCGGGCGGGGTCCGGGCCGTCGTCGACATGCTGGTGGAGCAGACGGTCTGCGGGGAGGGCGGTGCCAGGGACCCCTAGCCGTGCTCGCCCGGGTACCCCAATTGGCGGGCTGGAGCAGGATGTTGGTGTTTGTCCGGTTTCAAGAGGGTAAGGGCATCGTCGCATCGTGTTTCCCTCATCCTGAGGAGTGGAGATGAGCGTCCGGGCTCTCCGCGCCGTGCCGGCGGCCAGGTCCGGCGCCGGCATCCCGGTCACGGTCGTGATCGCCACCAGGAACCACCGTGACGAACTGCTCGGCACGCTGGGCCGGCTCAGCCGGCTGCCGGAACGGCCCGCGGTGATCGTCGTCGACAACGCCTCGTCCGACGGCACGGCGGACGCGGTGCACGATCTCTTCCCGGACGTCGGCGTGCTCAGGATGTCGCGGAACCTCGGGGCCCTCGCCAGGAACGTGGGCGTACGGGTGGCCAGGACCACATATGTCGCCTTCAGCGACGACGACTCATGGTGGGAACCGGGCGCCCTGCGCCGCGCGACCGAGATGTTCGCCGGTCATCCGCACCTGGGCCTGATCGCCGCCCGGACGCTCGTGGGCGCGGAGCGCGCGCCCGACCCGATCAACGCGATGATGGCGGCGACGCCCCTGCCCGCCGAGGCGGGCCTGCCGGGACCACCGGTGCTGGGGTTCCTTGCATGCGCGTCGCTGGTGCGCCGCCGCGCGTTCCTGGAGGCGGGCGGCTTCAACCAGGTGCTCTCCTTCGTCGGCGAGGAGCGGCTGCTGGCCTACGATCTCGCCGCGCTGGGCTGGAGCCGGTGCTACGTTCCCGAGGTCGTGGCGGTTCACCAGCCGTCGTCGAACCGGCCGCCGTCGAGCAGCCGCCGGCGGGCCGAGTTGCGCAACGACCTGCTGACCGCGTGGCTGCGGCGACCGGCCTCGTTCGCGCTGAAGGAGACCGCCCTCCTGGCCGGCCGCGGGTTGCGGGACGCCGATTCGCGTGCGGCCCTGGCCGGAGCCGTACGCCGGATGCCGTCGGCCCTGCTCGGCCGCCGTCGGCTGCCTCCACCGGTCGAGGAGGCGGCCAGGCTGGTCGAAACCCGGTCGCGAGCGCCCGTTCACTGACCGGATCGTGGTCGGCGGGCCCGGCCGGCGACCGCCCTCATCGGCGCACGGTGAAAGGGCCGATGGCGAGGAGGTCGACCGGGGCGGCACCGAAGAGCTCGAGCGCGTCGCGGACGTCGTCGATCATTGGACGCCCGGCCGTGCTGAGGCTGCTGTTGACCAGCAGCGGCAGCCCGGTGCGGCGTTCGAAGGCGTCGAGCAGCCGGGTCAGCAACGGCTCCTCCACGGGGTTGACCGTCTGCACGCGGGCGGTGCCGTCGACGTGCACCACCGCCGGGATGCGGTCCTGCCACTGTGCCGCCACATCGTGCACGAAGAGCATGTACGGGCTGGGGATGGGCCCTCGCTCAAAGATCTCGGCAGCCCGGTCGAGCCGCACCATCGGTGCCAAGGGCTGGAAACGCTCGTATCCCTTGACGTCGTTGAGCCGGTCGACGTTCGCCCGCCGGCCGGGGTGGGCCAGCAGGGACCGATGTCCGAGTGCTCTTGGGCCGAACTCGCCGCGCCCTTGGAACCAGGCCACGATCCCGTGCTCCGCGAGCACCTCGGCGGCCTGCTCGGCCACATCGTCCGGGCGCTCGAAGGGCACGCGCGCGCGGCGCAGCGCCGACTCGATCGCGGTGTCGTCGAACTCCCGCCCCAGGTCGGCGCCGTCCATGGCCCAGGCGGGATCGCCCGCCTCGGCGGCCAGGTACAGGGCGGCGCCGAGTGCGGTGCCGGCGTCGCCGGCACCGGGCGGCACCCAGACGTCCTCGAAAGGTCCGTAGCGGGCCAGGAAGGTGTTGGCGACGCAGTTCAGGGCCGTGCTGCCCGCCATGGTGAGGAGCCGGTCGCCGGTCCGCTCGTGCAGCCACCAGGCCAGGTCGAGCAGGACCTCCTCAAGCCGGCGCTGCACGCTGGCCGCCAGATCCGCGTGAGCCTGTCCCAAGGCCCGCCCGTACGCTGCTTGGTCGCCGGCCGCGCGGACGCCCCGGCGGGGGTCTCGACCGGCCGGTCCACCGGCCGCCGGAACGGTCGCTCCGACCGTGGCGTGGCCGTCGCCCGCGTCGCGGCGCAGCGGCGGGGCCAGTTCGGACCAGGGGATCGGATCGGTGGTGAAGCCCCCGTCGTCGTGCACCCGTACGGCGGCGCGCAGCCGGTCGAGGTGGCGTGGCTTGCCGTAGGCCCCGAGGGCGATGACCTCGTGCTCGTCGCGGGCGCGCAGAAACCCCAGGTGCTCGGTCAGCCCTTCGTACATCAGGCCCAGCGAGTGGGGCAGCGGCTGGCTCGACAGCACGGTCAGGGCTCCGTCCTGAAAGCGCCCCGACAGGTGCGAGTGGCGTTCGCCGCGCCCGTCGCACACCAGCACGCTGCACGCCCGGTCACGCACCGCCAGGGCGGCCGATGCGGCGTGCGCCACATGATGCGGGACGAACCGCACCCGATCCGGGTCGAGCCCGGGCAGCGCGTCGGCGAGAAAGCCGGGTGCGTGAAAGGCGAACTCGGTGCGCAGCGGATCCCATGGGTCGTCGAGGCCGGACTCCTCCGGTGGCAGCACCATGGACGGGTCGTAGGAGAACCCGACCAGGTCGATTTCGCCGGGGGACAACCCCGCGCGGTCGAGACACCAGCCGGCCGCGAGCACGGGCTGCTCCCACGCCGAGAACGGCACGGGCCGTTTTCCACGTTCGCGGCGGTTGAACCGCTCTTCTTCGGCCGCCGCCACGACCTGGCCGTCGATCACCAGGGCGGCCGCCGGGTCATGAAAGATCGCGTTGATGCCGAGTATGCGCACGAGACGTCCCCCCGTCCCGACGTGCCGCGGACCCGACGAGGAACGGGCACACGTTTTTCCTGCCCGGCCGAGGCGCAGGTGAAACGTGATGTCCGCGATGCGGAACGGATGGGAGGTGCCGGTGCGGATTCCGCCGGCCGGACGCCCTCGCCTTCCGCGCCCCTCGTGGTGTCGTCGCCGGATCGTCCTCTGTGGTGCGCGTTGCTTGGTGTCCGTGCTGTGGCGTTTGAGGTACCGCGTGGCGGATACGGGTGAAGTACGGGTTTTGGTGCGAAAAGAGGCGGGCCGCCGTGCTCCAGGCGGTGCGGGTCGGATCGCCTGGCGAGAACGCATGGCACAGCACGAGGGGGTAGAAGGAGGGCAAGCCGCATCGAACTGATCCTGTGGCGACCAGGGGAAGCATGATGACGCCGTTGAGAGAAACCGTCTGCGAGCGGCGGCTTCGCGATCGTTTCCAGCGAGAGGCCCTGCCGTTCCTACAGCAGATGTACGCCGTCGCGTTCCGGATGACGCGGAATCCGGCCGACGCGGAGGATCTCGTCCAGGAGACCTTCGCGAAGGCGTTCGGGTCCTTTCACCAGTTCAGGGAGGGCACGAATCTCAAGGCGTGGCTGTATCGGATCCTGACCAATACCTTCATCAACTCCTATCGCAAGAAGCAGCGCGAGCCGGTCCGCTCGGCCGCGGAGGAGGTCGAGGACTGGCAGCTTGCGCGGGCCGAGTCGCACACCTCGAGCGGGCTGAAGTCGGCCGAGGCCGAGGCACTGGAGCATCTGCCGGACTCGGACGTGAAGCGGGCGCTGCAGGACCTGCCGGAGGACTTTCGGATCGCGGTGTACCTGGCCGATGTCGAGGGTTTCGCCTACAAGGAGATCGCCGACATCATGGGCACTCCGATCGGTACGGTGATGTCCCGGCTGCACCGCGGGCGCCGGCAGCTCCGGACCATGCTTCAGGACTATGTCCGAAGCAGAGTCCCCGTCTGACCGGTCACGCCCGGCGCGGAGCGCGCGGCCCGTCCGGCGGTGTGGTCGCCGGAGGCGCCGAGCGATCGGTCCAGGCCGATCACGAAGATCAGGGGGATGAGTCGTCGAGTTTCTCCGGATGGGCTCGGCGGTAGTGCTCGGTCAGGACCTCGCTCGCCTGACCGGGCCTGTGGGCAACGGTGCGTCGGCAGATCTCACAGCGCACGACCGGAAGACGCGTCACGGTCACCGGGAATCGAGAAGAAGTTGAACTGGCCATCACCCTCATGATGCCAGCTTGTGTGGCAGATGCGCACTACCTACCGGGCAAGCATCCTGCCGGGTGTCCACCCCCGGGCCCTCCGTCCGGCCGGGAGCCGTCCGTTGGCGACGCCTGCGGGGCATCACGGCCCCCGCGAACGCACGCGGTGAAGGCGCCCTCGGGGGTCGCCGGCAGGGGGAGGCGTAGGGTCGGAAAATGGCGCGTCGCGGGCCTTTCGCCCGCTCGACGTCCTCGTGCGCCGGAGGCTCTTTTCGCCGGGTGTCCGGACGTTGCGGGTGCGCCGGCCCGCCGAGGCTCTGGGGAGGGCATGTCATGCACATCGTCGAGGAGAGCCTGTTGATCCCGGTCGCCGGAGTCACCCTGGAGGCCGACGTGGTGCTGCCCGATCAGGCACAGGGGGTTGTGCTGTTCGCGCACGGCAGCGGCAGCGGCAGGCACAGCCCGCGCAACCGGTACGTCGCGGGGGAACTGCAGGTGGCCGGGCTGGTCACCGTACTGGCGGATCTGCTCACGCCGGCGGAGGAGAGACTCGACGCTCGGACCGCTGAGCTGAGGTTCGACATCGGGCTGCTCTCGAACCGGCTGGTGGCCCTGACCGACTGGGTGACGGCCTGGAACCGGACCCGGGGTCTGGCCATCGGGCTCTTCGGTGCCAGCACGGGCGCCGCCGCGGCGCTGGTCGCCGCCGCGACGCGGCCGGACACCGTGCGGGCGGTCGTCTCACGGGGCGGCCGGCCCGATCTCGCTGGTGATCATCTGGACAGGGTGCGTCAGCCCACGCTGCTGATCGTCGGTGGGCGCGACACCGTGGTGATCGAGCTCAACCGCGAGGCGATGAAGCGCCTGGCCGGTCAGGCCGAGCTGCAGATCGTGCCAGGGGCGTCGCACCTGTTCGAGGAACCCGGTGCGCTGGAACAGGTGGCCCGGCCGGCCCGCGACTGGTTCGTCCGCCACCTGCGGCCGGTGCCGCATCCCGCGTGAGGGGGGCACGCTCGACACCGGCGCGAGGGGGCCCCGCTCGGCCATCCGGTGGCATGCGGAGGGCATGCCCGGTGATCTACCGGGCATGCTCCGCGGTCATGTGCAGACGATCGTCGCCTTCTCAACCGCCCTCTTTCAGTAGGCGGTCGGCGAGCAGCCGCTTGCTCACCTCGCCGGCCTCACGGTTCTGGTCCTGCAACTTCCCGAACCACTCGGCGAGTTCGGAGTCGCCCTCGCGCAGGGCGTCGTCCTTGTAGGTCTCCAGGCGCCAGACGGCCCTAAGGCATCCGTGCACCACCGTGACCAGGTCATAGTGCCTGTCCTTGAGCGCGCTCTCAGGCTGCGGCATGATCGTTACCCCCCTTCCGATGAGGTCGTCAAGGGCCTGATGCCCGTCATGTACCAGGGCAACCATCGAGCCGCCGCAGTTCCGGCAGGTTGCCCGATCTCGGATTTGAAGCTATGTACCGCTGTTTTCCTGACAAAGAGGGCATATCGCTTAAAACCAAGTGATTAACGGCATTGGAGATCATTGTGTCCGGACCTCACAGTCTCGAACGTGTCGTGATCGTCGGAGCCGGATTCGCGGGATTCCACGCCGCGCGCACGCTCGCCCGTCTGGCCAGGGGCGCCGTCGAGATCGTCCTGGTGAATCCGAACGACTACTTCCTGTACTTCCCGCTCCTGCCCGAGGTGACCGCCGGGATCCTGGAGCCACGCCGGGTGACGGTGCCGCTCGCGACCGGCTGCCCCGGCGTGCGGTTCGTACTGGGCACGGTGTACGGCGTCGACCGGGTCTGCCGGCGGGTGGCCTACCTCGACGCCAGGGGCGATCATCAGTCGCTCGGCTACGACCGCCTGGTGATCACCGTCGGCAGTGTCAACAAGCTGCTCCCCATCCCCGGTGTCGCCGAGCGCGCGTACGGCTTCCGCAGCATGGCCGAGGCGCTCTATCTCCGTGACCACCTGATCCGGGAGGTGGAGATCGCCAACACCGCCGATGACCCCGAGCGGCGCGCCGCATGCCGCACCTTCGTCGTGGTGGGCGCGGGGTACACCGGCACCGAGGTCGCCGCCCACGGCCAGTTGCTCACCAAGGACGCCGCGGAGCGGTGTCCCGGTCTGGGGGACCGGCAGGTCCGCTGGCTCCTGGTCGACCACGCCCCTCGGCTGCTGCCGGAGCTGGACCCGCGGCTGTCCCACGCCGCCCACAAGGTGCTGGCGAAACGCGGTGTGGAGATCCGGCTGCGCACCACGGTGGAGGAGGCGTCGTACGAGGGAGTGCGGCTCTCCGACGGGGAGTTCGTGCCGAGCCGTACGCTCATCTGGTGTGTGGGCGTCCGGCCCGACCCGGTGATCGAGGATCTGGGCCTGACGACGATCCGGGGCCGGCTGGTGGTCGACGCCTACCTCAACGTGCCGGGCCATCCGGAGATCTACGCCTGTGGTGACGCCGCCGCGGTGCCCGACCTCACCCGGCCGGGCGAGATCACCGGGATGACCGCACAGCACGCGCAGCGCCAGGGCAAGCGGGTCGCCCACAACATCGCCGCCTCGTACGGCCATGGCACGCGCAAGCCGTACAAGCACCGCAACCTGGGTTTCGTCGTGGACCTCGCCGGATGGAGAGCGGCGGCGAACATTCGCGGCGTCGCGCTGTCCGGCGTCCCCGCCAAGGTGCTGGCCGGCGGCTATCACCTCATGGCGATTCCGGGCAACCGGCTGCGCATCGCCGCCGACTGGACGCTGGAGACCGTGCTGCCGCGGCAGGTGGTGCGGCTCGGCCTGGTGCCGCCGGCCTCCGTACGGCTCGCCGCCACCGCGGACGCACCCGCACCGGCCGGAGCGGTCAGACGTACCAGCTGAACGGGCCGGCTGAACGGGCCGGCCGAACGGTGGCGGCCAGCACCGGCCGGTCCCGCCCGCGCGGTTCATCCGCGCAGTTCATCCGCGCGGTTCATCAAGCGTGCCCGTCCGCGGCGGCCGGCGGGGGCCGCACGGGGCAGGCCGGCATGGTCTCGAGCAGGTCGATGAGCTGCCGGGCGTTGGTCTGCGCATAGTCCCGATAGCAGTTGTTCATGAGCACATGGGTGCTCGAGGTCTCTCTGGCCAGCTCGCAGACCTTCGGTGCCCACTCCTCGAGCTCCTCCCGCGAGTAGCGGTAGCCGAAGCGCTCATATACGTCGCGGCCGGTCCACCTGTCACTGCGACCGTGGAAGCGGACGATCTCCAGATCGGCGGTGGCCGCGACGACCGGCGGGATCGAACAGGGATGACCCTGCGGCATGTCGACGCAGACGTACGGGATGGCGTACGAGCGCAGGAAGTCCAGCGTCTCCTCCTGGTTCTCCTCGCTCATCCAGGTCCGGTTGCGGAACTCCACCGAGATCCGCAACGGCTCGGCGCGGCGTTTGCACTCGAGAATGTAGAGCTTGTTCCGTTTGCCGATCGGAAACCAGCGCGGGAACTGGAACAGCACCGCTCCGAACTTGCCGACCTCCCACACCGGCAGCAGCGCGGACACGAAGCGCTCCCACACCTGCTGCACGATCCCCGGGTCCAGATCCTTGACGTACAGGTTCTTCTTGCCGGGCGGTGCGGCCGGCCGGAGATCCTTCGGCAACGCGCCGGGCCGGGTCGGGTGGCCGGTCAGCAGCGAGAAGGCCTTGGCGTCGAAGGTGAAGCGCGCGGGGGTCCGCTCGGCCCAGAGTCGTGCGGTCTCCTCTGCCGGCATCGCGTAGTAGGTCGAGTCGACCTCGACCAGCGGAAACCGGCCCGCGTAATAACGCAGCCGCTCTTCGGGCGTCCGCACCTCCGGCGGATACCAGCCGGACTCCAGCAGCGTCCGGTCGGTCCACGACGCGGTGCCGACCAGGACCTCCCCCATGTGCTCCACGATAGTTATGAGGGTGCCGCACGCCGCGCGCCGCCGGGCGGCGCCCACAGTCCTTGGCGCAGCTGATCACGCAGGGCAGGCTGTGTGAATGTCGTCATCCCCCCGCAGGCGATCAGTGCCGCAGCGACCAAGGAAGAGCCGATGAGCCACGCGATACTCAACGAGGCATACCAACGCTTCGCCAGGACGGGCCCGGAATGGGGCGAGGACCAGCTCACCAACCACGGCCCGATGGCGGCCGAGGTGCTCGTACGGCGCGGGCACGCCGGCGCCGTGCACCGCTGGGTGGACGCCTACGCCCGCCGGCTCGACGAGCTTCCGCCGGCGACCGACAAGATCACCGACCGGACGTGGCGGGACGCGCTGGGCGACGGACGGCGCATCGGCGACTGGACCGCCTACTTCACCGGCCAGATGAGAGAGCGGCCGTGGCGGGAGGTGCTCTCCACCTGGTGGCCGCGGCTGCTGCCGGGGATCGTGGCCGGTGCCACCCACGGCCTGATCAGGGTCGGCCATGCCGTACGCGCCCTGCTGGCCGGAGACGAGAGTGCCGAGGCGGCCACGGAGCTGGCCCACGGGCTCGCGTTCTGGGCCGCACGCGCGCGAGCGGTCCCCGGTGCGGCCGACCCGGCGGGCGAGCTCGACGTGGCCGCGGCGCTGGCCGCGCTCCCGCGGATCCCGGACCAGCGGGGGACCGTCGCCATCCGCTTCGGGCAGTTCCAGTCCATGCCGGGCTGGTCCGGCTCACTGGCGGCGCTGCGCGCCCCCGCCGATCCCGATGACGCGCGGGCGCGGCTGGCCGATCTCGTCGCCGGCGCGACGGCCGGCTACCTCACCCACGGGCACGGCAGCCCCGTGCTGCTGGTGCACACGGCGACCGCGCCGAACGCCGTCCTCCACACGCTGCCCGCGCTCGCGCGGGACCTGTGGGCGCCCAGCCTCTCCGCGGTGTGGGCGGCCAGCGCCGCGATCATCTCGGCCTACGCGCCTCGCGAGCCGGCCCCCCGCGAGGAACTGCCGGTGATGTCGCCCGGGCCGGACGCCGTCCCGGAGCTCATCGAGCGCGCGACCGCGCACGCGGACGAGCACGTCATCAAGTTCGCCGACACCGCGGCGGACGCCTACGAGCACACGGGCGACGTCGACACGCTCGCCGCCGCGCTGCGGGTGGCCGAGCTGATCGGATCCGCGCGTTGAGCGCCGCCGCGGGCCGCCATCCGCGTCGGTCCGCGGCTTCTCCGCGTGAAATCACCGGTCCGGCGCGGGTTCGCCGGCCGCCGTACCGGCGATGACAGGCGTATAGTCGCCAGCACAGAGCCGCCTTCGCGCTCCGGCAGACCGAGCCGGCGTACCCCGGCGGTTCATTACTTCGGCATCTCAACGGGCGCCGAGACGGGCACGGCGAGCATGACGCCGCAACACATCCCGAGCGACAGGGTTCATCCGCCGCCGGCCCCGGCCAACGGGCGCGCATCGATCGAAGCCGTCCCATAGAGCGGCCACACGTACCGGCCACGTGTCCGCGGTCCTCCTGGCCGGCGGTCCACCGTGCGAATTCCCCATTCGCCTCCAGGCACGTCGATACGACGGCGCCGCTCATCCTCGGAACGGAGATCCCCAAATGCGTCATCCCCTCACGGCGGCTCGTACGACCAGGAGCACAGGGACACCGCCCACCACCCGGCGTCCGGCCGAGCCGCGCCCCGGAGCGGCGAGATGACCGCTGACGGAATCGCCTCGCTCACGCTGCGTCCGGAGCCACCGCACCAGACGAGGAGGAACGCCGCGGCCGAGGTCGCCTTCGGCCGGCCATCGGAGAGCCGCGTCGCCGGGCACGCCGACCGGATCGCCGGGACGTTCCAGCTGATGACCGCTCTGCTCGAAGGCGCCGAACTGGCGGAACTGCTCACTCTCGTGGCCGACCGCGCCCGGCACATGTCCGGGGCCCGTCTGGTGTTCATGGCCCTGCCGGGAGAGACCCCCAACACGCTGACCATCGACTTCGCCAACGGAGTCAACGCCGATCAGGTTCGCGGCGTGATCGTGCGCGTCGGCACGTCGGCGATCGGCCGGGCGTTCATCAGCAGGCGCGCGCTGTCCATGCGGGTCGCGTCCGATCCCGCCCTGAAGGGGCTGCCCCCCGGACCGATCCTTCTGCTTCCGCTGGACACCGGCGAGCGGACCTGCGGGGTACTGGCCCTTGCCGGCCGGCCCGGCGACATGCCGTTCAGCCCTCCGGTCAAACGGCAGTTGCTGATCTTCGCGACCACCTCCGCCACGCTCATCGAGCTCGCGGAGGAGCATCGCGCGTCGCGGCGCGACTGACGGACGGCCGCCGTCAGGGACGGTCGCGGGCGAGTATCGCGCTAAAACTGAGCAGGGCACAGCCGGTGACGCCGTCAAGGGCCCTGCGCACGGCCGACCGCCGCAGCCACGCCCGTACGGCTCCCAGAACGCCGACGATGGCCGCCCGCCAGACCCGTTCTCCTTGACCCGGGGGTGTGTACGGGGCCACTCTGCGGGAGGTGACCACCGTTCGTGGCGACGCCGTCGCCCACCGCCCAGGCCGTTTGGTGCGCCTGTCACGGGTCCGGCCGGCGTGACCTCCGCCCCCGACCGCGGTGAGCACCTCGGTCATCGGCCGGCGCGAGTGCGGGCGGGCGGCCGGAGCGGGCCGCGGTATCTCGCTCGGTTGCCGATGCCCTCGCTCGGAGGCGGCATCGGGCAGCGCGGCCGGTCCCCGCTCTCCGGCGAGAAGCCGGGCCGGGTGCGCAGGTGGCTGCGCGCCGCCTGGCGCACCACGCGGCGGGCGCTGATCCACTCGTGGGCGGACCGGATCCTCGGCCTGGCGGCCGAGACCGCGTTCTGGGCGCTGTTGTCGCTGACCCCGCTGCTGCTGGTGCTTGTGGCGGCGATCGGCTACCTCACGCCGCTGTTCGGGCCGCACATCGTCGTCGGCGTGGAGGCGCGGATCCTCGACGCGGCCCAGCACGTTCTGGCCCCGTCGGCCGTCGACCAGGTGCTGCGCCCGACGCTCGGCGACGTTCTGCGGCACGGCCGGGGCGAGATCGTCTCGGTCGGCTTCCTGCTGGCGCTGTGGACCGGCTCGACGGCGATGAGCACCTACGTCAACGCCATCGCCATCACCTACGGCAGACGCGACGTGCGCTCGGCGGTCCGCGCCCGGGTGCTGGCGTTCGCGCTCTATCTCGGCGCGCTGGTCGCGGGATGCATCATCCTGCCGCTGCTGGTGACCGCCCCGGGCTGGATCATCGCCGTCATCCCGCTCGAGGCGCGGCCGGTCATCGGTCCGGTCATCCGGCTCGGCTACTGGCCGGTCCTCGTCGTGGTGTGCACGGCCCTGCTCGCGACGCTCTACCACCTCGCGGTACCGGGCCGGGTGGGCTGGCTGCGGGAACTGCCCGGTGCGATCGTGGCCATGCTGCTCTGGCTGATCGGCAGCGCGATGCTGCGGATCTTCCTGTCCTTCGCCATCACGCGCAGCCCCACGTACGGCGTGCTCGCGGCTCCCGCGGCATCGCTGCTGTTCCTGTACGTGACCGCGCTCGCGGTCCTGTTCGGCGCCGAACTCAACGCTCAGATAGAACATCGCCGTGCCGACCGCGACGCCTGACCGTCTCTTGACGCGCCGGTTTCCCCCGGTTTAAATCACGGCATGAAATAAGTCGTGTCGTAAGGGCTTCGTCCCGACACGGCACGGCCTCCCCACCGTCACGGCCATCGCCTCCAGGAGATCACCCGAGCCTGCCGCAAGCCGATCCGTCTCCCACCCCCGCCCCCAGGAGAGAACATGAGATCGCTGCCCCACCGCCGAGCCGTCACGGCCCTCTGGGCCGTCCTCCTGGCGCTGGCGACCGTGCTGGTCGCCCCGCCGAGCACCGCACGCGCCGACGTCCTGCTCTCCCAGGGCAGGCCCGCCACCGCGTCGTCCACCGAGAACGCCGGCACCGCCGCGGCCAACGCCGTCGACGGCAACACCGGAACCCGCTGGTCCAGTGCCTTCAGCGACCCGCAGTGGATCCAGGTCGACCTCGGCGCGACCGCCACGATCAACCGGGTGGTGCTCAACTGGGAGGCGGCCTACGCGACCGCCTACCAGGTCCAGGTGTCCGCCGACGGCAGCACCTGGAGCACGATCCACTCGACGACGAGCGGCACCGGCGGCGTCCAGACGCTCAACGTCAGCGGCAGTGGCCGGTACGTGCGGGTGTACGGCACCGCACGGGGCACCGGCTACGGCTACTCGCTCTGGGAGTTCCAGGTGTACGGCCCGGACAGCGGTACCCCGCCGCCCGTCGGCGGCGGAGACCTCGGGCCCAACGTTCTGGTGTTCGACCCCTCGATGTCGAACGCCACCATCCAGAGCCGGCTCGACTCGGTGTTCGGCCAGCAGGAGTCCAACCAGTTCGGGTTGAGCCGATACGCGCTGCTGTTCAAGCCGGGCAGCTACAACGTCAACGCCAACGTCGGTTTCTACACCTCCGTCCTCGGCCTGGGCCGCTCGCCCGACGACGTCACCATCAACGGCAGCGTCAACGTCGACGCCGGCTGGTTCGGCGGCAACGCGACCCAGAACTTCTGGCGGTCCACCGAGAACCTGGCGGTCAACCCGACCGGCGGCACCAACCGGTGGGCCGTGTCACAGGCCGCTCCGTTCCGCCGCATGCACATCCGCGGCGGGCTCAACCTCGCCCCGTCGGGCTACGGGTGGTCCAGCGGCGGGTACATCGCCGACTCCAAGGTCGACGGGCAGGTGGCGTCCTACTCGCAGCAGCAGTGGCTGTCCCGCGACAGCACGTACGGCAGCTGGGACGGCTCAGTGTGGAACATGGTGTTCTCCGGCGTGAACGGCGCGCCGCCGAACCACTTCCCGAACCCCTCGCACACGACGCTCGACCAGAGCCCGCTGACCCGCGAGAAGCCCTACCTCTACGTGGACGGCGCCGGTGCGTACAAC
Organism: Actinomadura alba; assembly: GCF_014323705.1. Lineage (GTDB taxonomy): Bacteria > Actinomycetota > Actinomycetes > Streptosporangiales > Streptosporangiaceae > Actinomadura_C > Actinomadura_C alba. Next base: position 1,797 of record NZ_JABVEC010000033.1, on the reverse strand, counting down.
GTGTTCGTCCCGTCCGCCCGCACGAACTCGCGCGGCATCACCTGGGCCGGCGGCGCGACGCCCGGTTCGTCGATCCCGCTCAGCCAGTTCTACGTCGCCAAGCCGGGCGACTCCGCCGCCACCATCAACAACGCGCTGAACCAGGGGCTGCACCTGCTGTTCACGCCCGGCATCTACCACGTCAACCAGACGATCAACGTCAACCGGGCGAACACCGTCGTCCTCGGGCTCGGCTACGCCACGATCATCCCCGACAACGGCGTGGTGCCCATGAAGGTCGCCGACGTCGACGGGGTCAAGCTCGCCGGGCTGCTCTTCGACGCCGGGCCGGTGAATTCGCCGGTGCTCCTGGAGGTGGGTCCGAGCGGCTCCTCGGCGAGTCACGCCGGCAACCCGACCTCGATCCAGGACGTCTTCTTCCGGATCGGCGGCGCGGGTCCTGGCAAGGCGACCAACAGCCTGATCGTGAACAGTGACAACACCCTCATCGACCACATCTGGGCCTGGCGCGGCGACCACGGCGCCGGCATCGGATGGTCCGTCAACACCGCCGACACCGGGCTGGTCGTCAACGGTGACAACGTGCTCGCCTACGGCCTGTTCGTCGAGCATTACCAGAAGTACAACGTCATCTGGAACGGTCAGGGCGGACGTACCGTCTTCTTCCAGAATGAGCTGCCCTATGACCCGCCGAACCAGGCCGCCTATATGAATGGCTCCACCCGCGGCTACGCCGCCTACAAGGTGGCGAACTCGGTCACCACCCACGAGGCGTGGGGCGTGGGCAGCTACTGCTACTTCAATGTCGATCCGTCCATCGTCGCCGACCGTGGTTTCGAGGTCCCGAACACGCCGGGCGTGCGGTTCCACAACCTGCTCACGGTCTCGCTCGGCGGCAACGGGACGATCGCCAACGTCATCAACACCACCGGCGGCCCCGCCAGCGGGACCGCCACCATCCCGAGTTACCTGGTCAGCTACCCGTAGCGGCATGACCGCCGGGCGGCCACCGCACCGGCTCACGCCCTGAGCGCCGCTTCCGGCCCGCGCCCTCGCCCGGCGCGGGCCGGGAGCAGTTCGGCCGCGAACAAAACCTGTTGCCGCGATCGCGGATGCTCCCCAAAATGGAGTCATGGCCGATGAGGAAGCGGCCGGAAACACCGAATTCAGTCAATCGAAGTGGGTCGAATGATGAAGTCGAGATTCGACCTCCATACGGACTCGGAAGGCGTCCGGTAGGTACGAGGAGCGCCGTTGGAAGCGGCGTAGCACGGCGATGACGTCGTGCCGGGGGTTCGAATCCCTCGCCTTCCGCACGAGGAGGGGCCAGCCGACGGATGGCGACGGCCACGGTTTCGAAAACCGTTGGGGGGCTCAGCGCCCCCGTGCGAGTTCGATCCTCGCCCCCTTCGCGCCGCACGGCCCCGTCGACCATGGGTTAGGTTGCGAGGTTTTCACCCTCGCGGAGCGGGTTCGAGTCCCGCCGGGGCTACTCGATGCGCAGTGGTGTAACGGAAACATGCCGGGCCCATAACCCGGGTGATCCGGGTTCGAATCCCGGCTGCGCCACAATTCGCCATCGGCGTCGCCCAACGTCGGCGGTGGAGAGTGACTCGCGCGGCGGAATCATGCTTCATTTCTTCGACCCTGGAGATCTGCTCCTCAGTAGGCCCGCCACGCGTGCAGGCCGGCCTGGTGTCGTACACGCCGAGCGTGCCGAAGGCGCGTGCCGCTAAGAAACCCGGGTGTGCTCTTGCGTACCCGTGGTCGTTAGGTCGTCCGCGGGGCGGCCCCCGC
>NZ_JABVEC010000032.1 GCF_014323705.1 Actinomadura alba | reverse complement strand
TGAGTCGTGGCGTGTCGGGCCGTCCGTGACCGCGCGGACCCCGACACGCCACGAGTCGACGGAAGCGAGGAGGCTTCTCGATGGCTCCCGACATCAACCTCGTCGACCCCGACGTGTACGAACGCGGCGGGATGCCGCACGGCCTGTTCGACTGGCTACGGAAGAACGCGCCGGTCTTCTGGCACGAGGGCGATTCAGAGCGCGGCTGGCCGGGGTTCTGGGCGATCACCCGGCACGAGGACGTCGTGCGCGTCTCGCGGCATCCGGAGATCTTCTCCTCGCGCGAACGCCTCGCCCTCTTCGACGAGCTACCCGACGAGGACATCGCCCTGCAGCAGATGATGATGCTCAACCAGGACCCACCCGAGCACTCGCGCAAGCGCGGGATCGTCAACCGCGGCTTCACCCCGCGCGCGATCGGGGCACTCGAACAGCACATCCGCGACATCTGCCGTGACCTCGTCGACGAAGTGACGGCGTCCGACGAGGCCGACTTCGTGCGCGACATCGCCGCGACGCTGCCGCTCTACGTGATCTGCGAGCTGCTCGGCGCCCCGGTGGAGGACCGCGGCAAGATCTTCGAGTGGTCGAACCGGCTGATCGGCGGCGACGACCCCGAGTTCCAGCGCACCCGCGAGGACGGCCAGGACGCCGCCGCGCAGCTCTACGCCTACGCCAACGAGCTCGCCGCGGAACGCCGCGAGAATCCCCGCGACGACATCGTCACCAAGCTCCTCCGGCCCGACGAGCACGGCCAAGAGCTGAGCACCGACGAGTTCGACCTGTTCGTGCTGCTCCTGTCGGTGGCCGGCAACGAGACGACCCGCAACGCGGCGTCCGGCGGGATGCTGGCGCTGCTGGAGCATCCCGGCCAGTGGCGGCGGCTCCGGGAGGGCACCGCCACGACGGCCACCGCCGTTGAGGAGATCGTACGGTGGGTCACGCCGGTCAACCTGTTCCGCCGCACCGCCCTGCGCGACACCGAGCTGCGCGGGCAGCGGATCAAGGAGGGCGACAAGGTGGTCGTCTTCTACGGCTCGGCCAACCGGGACGAGGACGTCTTCGATTCCCCTGAGCTCTTCGACGTCGGCCGCGACCCCAACCCGCAGATCGGGTTCGGCGGAGGCGGGCCGCATTTCTGCCTCGGCGCCCACCTCGCCCGGCTCGAGCTCCGTGTGCTCTTCGAAACACTTTTGGACTCGGCGCCCAATATCGAACTCTCCGGTAACGTACGGAGGCTAAGGTCTAATTTCATCAACGGGATCAAGGAGATGCCGGTGCGGTTCCAGACCGACGGCACCCCGTGACGGGGAGGGGTGGTACGTGAGCGGGGTCGATGACGGGCCATTGCGAGTGGCCCTGCTTTCGTACCGGAGCAAGCCGCACTGCGGCGGTCAGGGCGTCTATCTCAGGCATCTGAGCAGGGAACTGGCCGCGCTGGGGCACCACGTCGAGGTGCTGTCCGGCCAGCCCTACCCCGAGCTCGACGACGAGCGCATCACCTTGACGAAACTGCCCAGCCTCGATCTCTACAACGACGACGACCCGTTCCGGACTCCCGGCCTCAAGGAGTACCGCGACTGGATCGACGTCCTCGAGGTGGCCCACATGCGGACCGGCGGCTTCCCCGAACCGCTGACCTTCAGCCTGCGCGCGCTGCGCGAGCTCCGAGGACGCCGCGCCGACTTCGACGTCGTGCACGACAACCAGGTCCTCGGATTCGGCAACCTGCGCATCCCCGGCCTCGGCCTGCCCCTGGTGACGAGCATCCACCACCCGATCAGCGTCGACCGGCGCATCGAGATCGAGGCGGCCAAGGGCATCAAGCAGAACTTCGGCAAGCGCCGGTGGTACGGATTCGTCCGCATGCAGGCGCGGGTCTCGCGCCGGATCGGCCGGATCCTCACCGTCTCGGAGTCGTCGAAGGTCGACATCGTCAAGGACTTCGGGGCCGATCCCGGCGACATCCACATCCTGCCGCTGGGCGTCGACACCCGCGTCTTCCACCCGCGCGAGGCTCCCCGGGTGCCGGGCCGCATCGTCGCCGTGGCGAGCGCCGACTCGCCGATCAAGGGCGTCTCGACACTGCTCCGGGCGGTGGCGAAGCTGGCCACCGAGCGCGACGTGCACGTCGTGGTGGTGAGCAAGCCCACGAAGGACGGCCCGACCGACCGACTGGTGCGGGAGCTGTCCCTCGGCGAACGCGTACGGTTCGTGAGCGGGATCAGCGACGACGAGCTCGGCGAGCTGCTCGCCGGCGCCGAGATCGGTGTCGTGCCCTCCCTGTACGAGGGGTTCTCACTGCCGGCGGTCGAGCACATGGCCTCGGGCACGCCGCTGGTGGCGAGCCGCACGGGTGCGCTGCCCGAGGTGGTCGGCGACGCCGGCGTGCTGGTCGAGCCCGGCGACGTCGAAGAACTCGCGTCCGTGCTGCGCCGCCTGCACGACTCCGCGGCCGAGCGCGCCCGGGTCGCCGAGGCCGGCCTCCAGCGCGTCCAGGAGCGATTCGCCTGGCCGGCGGTGGCCGCCGCCACGGTCGAGCACTACCGGTCCGCCATCGCCACCGGGCCGCGATGAACGCGGCCCGGCGAACATCTGGAGGGACCGCCACCCGGCTCTCAGGCACGGAAGGAGCACCACCCTGCTGACCGTGGATTTCCAGCGGTTCCCCCTCTCACCCGGAGACCACGTCCTCGACATGGGGTGCGGTGCCGGACGGCACGCCTTCGAGGTGTACCGCCGAGGCGCCAACGTCGTGGCGTTCGACATGGACCGCGAGGAGCTCGCGGAGGTGTCGAGGATGTTCGGTGCGATGGAGCTGGCCGGCGAGGTTCCCGAGGGTGCCTCGGCCAAGACCGTGCAGGGCGACGCCCTGGGGCTGCCGTTCCCCGACGACTCGTTCGACAAGATCATCGCTGCGGAGGTCCTGGAGCACATCCCGGACGACATGTCGGCGATGACCGAGCTCCTGCGCGTGCTCAAGCCCGGCGGCCGGCTGGCCGTCACAGTGCCGAGCTGGCTGCCCGAGCGGATCTGCTGGGCACTGTCGGAGGACTACCACACCGCTCCGGGCGGGCACGTGCGCATCTACACCCGTGCGGAACTGGAGGCCAAGCTCAAGGCCACCGGCTTCCGGGTGGACGGCCACCATCACGCGCACGGGCTGCACGCCCCGTACTGGTGGATCAAGTGTGCGGTCGGCGTTAACAACGACGGCAACCCCGTCGCCAAGGCCTACCACCAGGTGCTGGTGTGGGACATCATGAAGCGGCCGCTCGCCACCCGCCTGGCCGAGCGCGTGCTCAACCCGGTCATCGGCAAGAGCGTCGTCGTCTACTTCACCAAACCGCACGGGCCGAGCGAGACGCTCGCCGGCGACGGGGGCAGGGAGAAGACGGATGCCGCGGCCTGACTCCGGACAGCCCTCGGTCCCCGGGGTGCTGACCGCGGAGCAGGTGGCCGCAGCGGCGCGGAGCATCGCGTCGCAACAGGAACCGTCGGGCGCCATTCCGTGGTTCGCGCCGATCGGCGGCGTGCCCGGCCACGTCGACGCGTGGAACCACGTCGAGGCCGCGATGGCGCTCAGCGTGGCGGGACTGACCGAGCCTTCTCGGCGGGCGTACGAGTGGCTGCTGACCGCACAACGCCCCGACGGCTCTTGGCCGGCGAAGTGGGTGCTCGGCGAGGTCACCGAACCGGGCGGCGAGTCGAACCACGCCGCCTACGTCGCGGTCGGCGTGTGGCACGAACTCCTGGTCAGCGGCGACGAGGGGTTCGCCGAGCGCATGTGGCCGACCGTGCGGCGCGCCATCGAGTTCGCCCTCGGCCTGCAGTCCGCGCGCGGGGAGATCATCTGGATCCGCCGCCCCGACGGCTCACCGAGCGACCACGCGCTACTCACCGGCTGCTCGTCGATCTACCAGTCGCTGCGGTGCGCGGTCGCCCTCGCGGAGCGGCTGGGCGATCCGCAGCCCGACTGGGAGCTCTCCGCGGACCAGCTGGGCCACGTGGTCGCGGCCCACCCCGAGGCGTTCGCCGACAAGAGCCGGTACTCGATGGACTGGTACTACCCGATGCTCGGCGGGCCGGTCCGCGGCCCGGCGGCGCACCGGCGGGTCGCGGAGCACTGGGACGCGTTCGTCGTGCCCGGTCTCGGCTGCCGCTGCGTGTCCGACCAGCCGTGGGTGACCGGAGCCGAGACGTGCGAGCTGGTACTGGCCCTCGACGCCGTCGGCGACACCGCCCGGGCGCTCGAGCTGTTCGAGTCGATACAGCACCTGCGGCACGCCGACGGGTCGTACTGGACGGGCTACCAGTTCGCCAACGACCGGCACTTCCCTGGAGACCGGTCCACCTATACGGCCGCCGCGGTCATCCTCGCGGCGGACGCGCTGTCGGGCACGACCCCGGGCGCGACCATCTTCAAGGAGGTCGGCGGCAGGGTGCTGGGCCCGTCCGAGCCCGCCGACCCGGTCGCCTGCGGCTGCGCCCCCGCGACGCTCCCCAGCCCGGTGCCCACCGGCTCCTGACCCTCGACCGGCGTGCTCACGCAGTGTCCGCGGGTGACCGGCCCGGTCCTGAGCCGTCACGGGGCGATTTCGGCGCGAACGTCCATGAGGGCGAAGCCCAGCAGGTTGAGTCCACGCCACTGCGACGGGCGGAGGCTCTCGGGCTGCTGCTCGCCGAGCCCGATGCCCCAGATGGTGTCGTAGGGGCTCGCCTCGACGAGCACCTTGCCCGACGTCGACAGCAGGAAGTTCCTGAGCCGCCCGGGTGTGCCGAACTTCGCACGGTTGCCGGCCACGACGATGTCGTAGCGGTGCTCGACCCAGACCGTCTCATCGAATCCCCGTACCGTGCGGCCGGCCGCCTTCGCCTTGCCGGGATCGGGGTCGGCGAGGATCCGCGCCTCCGCCTCGGCGTCGCCGAACAACCGAGCCTTGCCGGTCATCATGAAATGCTCGGCGGTGGGATAGCCGACGCCGTCGACCGTGAACGGTGACGGGTACCACTGGCTCAGGCAGCTCTTGCCGATGCCGTGGGCCTGCTTGCCACCCCAGAACAGCACGAATTCCGGCAGCGCCCTCTGCCGATCGAGCGTGATCAGATCGTCGACGCGCATGGCGCGGATCGTGGCATGCGACGCGGACACGGGCAACGGGATTTCGCCGCGAACAACTGCATGATCACGCCGGAGAGGTCCGGAGCGTCGTCAGCCGATGCCGTCGGCGACCCGCTCCAGCACGCGCAGCGAACCCTCGGCGCGACGCTCCTCGAAGGCGCCGCTGGCGACCGCCCGCTGGTAGACGTGGTACGGCGCCTGGCCGCCGTCGGCGGGGTCGGGGAAGACGTCGTGGATGACGAGAGCGCCCCCGGCCTTCACCCAGGGCGCCCAGCCCTCGTAGTCGCCCTGCGCGTGCACTTCGGCGTGGCCGCCGTCAATGAAGAGCATCCCGACCGGCGTGCCCCACAGCGCCGACACCGCTCGGGACGCGCCCACGACCGCGACGACGTGCTCCTCCAGCCCGGCGGCGGCGATGGTGGAGCGGAAGGTCGGCAGCGTGTCCATCCGGCCGGTGTACAGGTCCACCAGCGATGGATCGTGGTGCTCCCAGCCGGCCTGGTTCTCCTCCGAGCCGTGATGGTGGTCCACGGTGACGACGACCGTGCCCGCCACGCGGGCCGCCGCCCCGAGGTAGATGGCGGACTTGCCGCAGTAGGTGCCGATCTCCAGGATCGGGCCGCGGGAGCCGTACTCCACTGCTGTCTCGTAGAGCGCGGTGCCCTCCGCCGGGGGCATGAAGCCCTTCGCGGCCAGGGCGGCGCGCACGAGGGCCACCGGCATCGCGGGCGATACGGTCAGGTCATCGGTCACGCCGAGACCCTATCCATATCCATACGGCCGAAGCCCGAAAGGTCCCCGTATCCCACTCCAGACGGTGCTCTGCCGGCTCGCCCGCGACGAGCCGGTCCCGTCATCGGCCCGCTCTGCGGCCCGGGTGGGTGCCACGGCCGTCCGGCGGGCGGGCGCGCAGTCCTCGTTTCCAACCCTGGAGGAGCTCGCCGAAAGGTGACCGACCGGGTGCCCCGCCGCGCGCTCCGGCCGCCTTGCCGCCAAAGACTGAAACATGTTCTACTTTCGGCGTGAGTGACCGCAATCGCATCGCCATGACCGAGGACGAGGTCTCCGCCCTGGTCACCGAGCACCGCAAGCTGCAGCTCGGCACCATCAATCCCGACGGAACCCCACATCTCGTGACGATGTTCTACGCGATGGTGGACGACAAGATCGCATTCTGGACCTACCGCACCTCGCAGAAGGCCCGCAACATCGAGCGAGATCCGCGCGTCACGTGCCTGATCGAGACGGGCGAGGACTACTTCGAACTTCGCGGCGCCCTCATTTACGGCAACGCCAAGGTAATGACTGAACAGAACGAGGTTCGGTATGTTGGCGCTGAGGTGGTCAGGCGCATGATGGATCTCCAGGACGACGACGTCGCGCCCTTCGTGGAGCAGACGGCCGCGAAACGCCACGCCTACATCGTGGAGCCCGTCCGCGTCGCCTCGTGGGACCACCGCAAGCTCGCCGGGAACTGAAGGAGAGAACACCGATGGAGGTACGGGTCGACCCGCTGGTGTGCGAGGCCAACGGCGTGTGCGAAGGACTCGCGCCCGAGGTCTTCCGACTCGATGACGACGATGTTCTGCACATCGAGCAGCCGAACCCGCCGGCGGAACTGGCCGACCGGGTCCGCCACGCCGTCCGATCCTGCCCCAAGGCCGCGCTCTCCGTGAGTGACTGACACCGCACCACCCCCACCACCCCACCCCCGGGCGCCGGTACGGCACCCACACCCCCACGTGGAGGCGACCATGGCTCGCGCAGCGATCTTGCACGCGGTCGGCGATGAGGAACTCGACCTGCGAGACGACGTCACAACGGTGGAAACGGGCCCGGCGGAGGTCAGGGTCAAGATCAAGGCCACCGGAGTGTGCCACTCCGACCTGTCGGCGATGACCGGCGTGCTGCCGATGTCATCTCCGACGGTCATCGGCCACGAGGGGGCGGGCGAGATCCTCGAGGTCGGTGACCACGTCACCTCGGTGCAGCCGGGTGACCACGTCGTCGTCAACTGGACGCCCGACTGCGGCACCTGCGCCGAATGCCTCCGCGGCGAGCCGTACCTCTGCATGACCTTCCTCGGCGACTCCTTCGGCAACCCGCGGTTCCGCATCGGCGGGGACACCCCGGCGTTCGGCATGGCCGGTGTCGGTACCTGGGCCGAGGAGATCGTCCTCCCCCACCAGGCAGTGCTCAAGATCGACCCGGACGTGCCGTTCGAGTACGCCGCCCTGCTCGGCTGCGGCATCCCCACCGGCGTCGGTGCGGTGTTCAACACCGCCAAGGTCGAGCCGGGGTCCACGGTCGCCGTGGTCGGCGCCGGCGGCGTCGGGCTGGCCGTGATCCAAGGCGCCCGGATCGCCGGCGCCTCGACGATCCTCGCCATCGACCCGAACGAGGCGAAGCACCCGATCGCCAAGCAGTTCGGCGCCACGCACACCGCCACCCTCGACACCCTGGACGAGACCAAGGGCCTGCTCACCGGCGGCGGCTTCGACTACACCTTCGAGGTCGTCGGCAAGTCCGCCGCGATCACCACGGCCTGGCGGACCACGCGCCGTGGCGGCGACGTGATCGTGGTCGGTGCCGGCGCGGCGACCGACAACTTCGAGATGAGCGCGTTCTCCCTGCTCTTCGAGGGCAAGAGCATCAAGGCCTCGCTGTACGGCGGCAGCTACCTCAAGCGGGACGTGCCGCGTTTCGTCGCCCTGTGGCGGGCGGGCAAGCTCGACATCGAGAACCTGATCACCCGCCGGATCCGGTTCGAGGAACTGAACGACGCCGTGCGGGCGCTCACCAACGGCGAGGTCATCCGGCAGGTCGTGCTCTTCGACTAGAAGTCCGGCAGGCCGGCTGACCGCAGCCCGCGGTCAGAGACCGAACTGCGGGAGGCACGGTTCGAGCCCGTCGATCTCGACGGGCACCGTGCTGTGCTGCTGCCAGCCGGCCCGGTCGAGCGCGAAACGCTGCTCGTGGCCGAGCGAGTCGCGTACCCGGATGCGGGCGACCCCGTTCGGCCGGTATCCGAGCTTGCGTGACACGGCGGCGGAGGCCGGGTTATCCGTCATGGCCGAGGTGATCGCGGACTCGGCGTTCAGCCCGGCGAAGGCCAGATGCAGGACGGCGGCCCGCATCTCGGTGCCGATGCCCCGGCCCTGGTGACGCCGCCCCAACCATGACCCGGTGCTGACCTCACGCATGACCGTGAAGTTCCGGGCGCCGACGGCCTGCGAGCCGACGACCTGACCCTCGGCGAACACGGCCAGTTGCAGGACCCAGTCGTCGGCGGACCAGCCGGCCAGTTTCTCCCAGTGGAACTGCATGACGCTGCGGGCCCGCTCGTCCGGCGGCAGGTCGGTCCACGGAACGACGAACGGCATCCAGCCAGGATCATGGACGCCCTCAACGGACAACCGGGCGAGGTCATCGAGTTCTTCGGTCGTCGGAAGCCGCAGCTCCAGCCGCGGTGTGCGCAGCCGCAGCCCGTACAAGGGCCAGTGGGTCACCTTCATCTTGCCCATTGTCCGAGGTACGCACGTCGCCGTCATCTGGTTTACCCCCGCGACACCGCGGCCCGGCGGCGATCGGATGGCGGCCGGCGTGCGCTGCCAAGAGCCGCCGGCCGCCACCATGTGATCCGCTCTCCGGGCGGACCCGGCCGCGGATCTCGCCCATGATGAGCGCCGTCCCGGATCTTCGGGGACGGGTGACCCCACCTTCCTGTACGGAGGTGACACCCGGTAATCGCGGTTCGCGGTCCGAGTGCTACACCCGCCCGCCTGCCGTGGGGGCGACGGGCGTTCAGGGCGCGGGTGTCCGCCACAAGGTGGGCCGGTCACCACGGTGGTCACCGGTGACGCCCACGGCCAGCAGGTCGTCGCCCAGCGCGGTGAGCGCGGTGAGCCGCTGGGCCCCATCGCCGTCCAGCCCGGTGCCGCGGGGCCGGCTGGATCGCCAGCTCCGCCCGTCGGGCGAGCTCCACAGCACGACGTCGCTCCGGCCCGGCGCGCCCACCGTGCCCGCCGCGACGAACCCCTCCGGCGCGGCGGCCACGATGCTCGCCCCCTGAAGCGGCTGTGACTGCCAGGTCCGGCCGCCGTCCTCCGACGTGGCGACGAACGCCGGCCCGGCGAGCGCGACGAGCATGCCGCCATTGGCGACCACCTGGGTCAGTCCATGCGAGGCCGCTCCGGGCGGCACCGGCACCGCCCCGGCACGGCTCCATTTCGCTCCGTCGGCGGACGTCCACGCCATGGGCCGCTCGGCCGCGTCCTCGCCGGTCTTCTTCCCCTTGGCCGGTGGTGCGGCCCCCACCGCGACATAGCCCTCCGGCGTCGTCGCCACGTCCCTCATCGACGTGCCACGATCGAGCTCCCCCGATCCACGCGTCCATTTCTTCAGGTCGGTCGAGCGCCAGGTGGCCGCCACCGCTCTGGCCTTGCCGGCCAGGACATAGCCGGACGGGCCGTACGTCGCCCCGGTGGGACGGAAGTCGGCCGAGAAACCGGACGCGCGCCGCCAGGCGGTGCCGTCGTCGGAGGTCATCACCAGCGGCCGGTCCGGTGTCCGGCCGACCGCGACCCAGCCATTGCCGCCCCCGGTCACATCGGTCAGCCGCTGCGTGCCGTCACCCCCGAACCCGGTGCCGGTCGCTCGGCTCCACGCCCGGCCGTCCCGGGTGAGCCAGGCGGCCGCGTCGCCGTTCGTACCGCCCACCGCGACGACCTGCTCGCCGTTCGGCGCGAGTGCCGTGATCGCCCGGTCCGGCAGCGCCGCGCCCTCGATGGCGGCCAGGTCGACGGAGCCGGATCCCAGGGACAGGTACGCGTCGTCGCCGGCCCGTCCGGCCACCACGGGTCCGGACGAGAGCATCGCGAGGCCGGTGAGATAACGATCGGTGATGACGGAGGTCCGGCTCCATTTCCGGCCGTCCGGGCTGCGCATCAGGGCGGTCTTGTCGCCGCCGCGCAGGCGCACGAGCGCCGCGAACCCGGTGGCTCCGCCGCTCAGCCGATCCACTCCGACGAGGTCATGGCCGGTGAGCCGGCCGGTGACGGTCCACTTCGCACCGTCGGCTGAGCCGAACACCACCCCGGTACGGACCAGCTTGCGGCGCTCGCCCTTGCCCGTCGCGTACTGCGCGTCGCGGGTGAGGACGAACCCGCCGGGCCCGCTCACCAGACCGTTGCCGGCCCCGGACGACCCCTGCTTCTGCGGGACGGTGACGGGGGCCCAGGTACGCCCGCCGTCAGTGGATCGCCAGTGGCCGGCGGCCCGGACAGTGGTCGTGACCCTGCGCTTCTTCGTTCCCTGGGTGACCGTGCGCACCACGGTCCGGTCGCGGAAGCCCTGCGTCACCAGCGTGTCCCCGACCGCCGCCAGCCGATCGAAGCGCAGAGCACCGGTCAGCTTCGCCTGTACGGTAGGGACGCGCTGCCAGGTCCGGCCGTCCGGGGAGAGCCATACCGCTCCTTCACCGGTCGCGCGGCCGACCGCCACGAAGCCCGAGGCGGTACGGACCACGGCCCGGACGTCGTCAGTGGCTCCGAACGCCGGGGCGCCGGGGCGCCGGATCCAACTCCGCCCGTCCCGGCTGGTCCAGATCGCGCCGACGGTCCGGCCGGCCGCGGCCGCACCCCCGGCCTCCGCGGCGGCCGGGCCGCCGAACGCGACCCAGGCACCGGCCCCGCCCGCGACCAGGCGGGGGAACTCACCGGGCGGCGGCTCGCCACCGTCGTCCGCGCGGACGTCCGCGACCCGCCAGGTGCGGCCACCGTCCACCGACGTGAGGAACTGCCCGCGGACCTCGTCCGAGCCGAGGGCGACGACTGTCTCGCCCGAGGCGACGACGTCCGTGAGCGTCTGGTCGCGCCCGTCGGTCTTCGCGGCCGGGTCGAACGTGAAGAGCCGGTCGGCGTCGACGGCGCCCGGAGCGGCGACCTTGCCGTCCTCGCCGTTCCGCACCGCGTACGCGCCGGCACCGCCCACCAGCACCAACGCGACGACGACGATCCCGGCCCTGCGGACACGGCCGGTACGGCCGGCGCGTGGCGCCGAAGGGCGTGGTGACGTGGAGCGCGGCGACGTCTTCTTCTCCGGGCCGCGCGTGCTCTCCTCCGCCGCCCGAGCGGTCCGGGGCGCTCCGGACGGCGCCGCACCGTTCTCACCGGACGCCCCGCCCGGCGACGCGTCGGCGCCCTTACGGGACCAGTCGACGCCGGAACGGTGCCACACCGAATGGGAGCGCTGCCAGGGCGAGGTGATGTGCCGGACCGATCCGCGCTTCGCCCGGCTCTTCTTGGGCGTGGATCCCCCGCCCTCCGCCGGGCTCGCGGTGTCTCCGGCCGCCTGCTCAGCGGTGTCGGCGGCGCGGACCACGGCCGGCGGCAGCCCTCTGTCCTTGCGCCCCGAGGCCGGCGCGTCAGTGCCGGTGACCGCGGAGGAGGGGTCGGTGGGGTGCCCGGGCGGACCACCGGTGACGGGTTCGGTGTCGCTGTGTTCCGGGATCCTCGTCGTCACCTGTTCCTCGACCTCTTCCCATCGTTCCGTGGACGAGGCGATGTCCACGGAACGCGCCACTGCGCCGCATGCGCCGCTGAGCTGTCAGCGACATGATCAGCAACCAATGGTGGCGTAGGCCCGACTAAACCGCCACATAAACGGCGCGCAAGGCAGGACTTACCAGGCGGTGCAAAGTGAACTAAGAATGAACGTCGATCTCGCCCTTGTAGGCGAAGCCGCGTACCCGCACGACCGGGGCACCGGGAGCGGCGTCGCCGTGCACCTCACCGGAGACCCCGAAGCCGCCGACCTCGACCCGCACGCCCGGCGGAACGATGATCTCCACATCGGACTTGTAGGCGACCGCGCGGATGGTCGTGACATCACCGTCCAGCTCGGCACCGCGCAGGTCCAGCAGGCTCCCGCCCTTGTAGATCACGGCGGTGTAGCCGTCGGGCACCCGCCAGCGCCCGCTTCGGCGTACGGAACCCTTGTAGGCGACCTGCAGGCGGCCGGGCCGCGAGACCGGAGAAGCTTGCCGGCCGGCCGCGGCGCCGGGCGCCGCGGCCGGGGGCAGATCGGCGAGCAGGAGGTCCAGCTCCGGACGGGTGCGTGCGGCCAGCACCGACGCGGTGCGCTCGTCGAGTTCCGCATCGGACAGCCGGCCCTCGGCGAAGGCGGTGTGCAGCCTCACCAGCACCTCGTCGCGCTCCATGTCCGAGACCCGCATCGCGGGGGCCTTGCGGTGCTCGACGTCCATGCCCATCTCTCCTCAGTCCCGAGTCGAGATGTATCGTAACTCGAACTTCCTCTGTTTTCGAGACGTATGTCAGAAGGTGACGTATGTCAGAAGGTGATGAGGGGGTCACCGATGAAGTCGGCGATGAAGTTCAGGAAGAAGAACCCGAAGAACAGGAAGTTCAGGACCAGGATGATGTAGTGCCACGGCCGCGGGCGGGCGGCGCGGGGCAGCCTGCTGTTGAGATACATCAGCATGAACGGGTAGATGAGCGCGCCCAGGTTCGACATGTTGGCCGACCACTGCACCAGGCTCACCGGCAGCGCGAGGTGCAGGATGATCGCGATGATCACCAGCAGCAGGAGCATGAACGGGTAGTAGAAGCGTCGCGGATCGCCTTCCACCAGCGCTCGGAGCTTCGGGCTCGTGGCGTGCGACGCGTCCGTGGTCACGCGGACCATGGCCTCGAAGATGCCGAGTTGGGTACTGAAGAGGATCAAGACGCCCAGGATCAGCGCGATGTAGAACATGCCCCGGCCATACTCCTGGTCGAGGGCGACCGCGACGAAGGTGGGCACGTTGTCCTGCGTGACCTTCTCGCCGGAGATCTCTACCGCGCGGGCCATGAGGATCGTGGGGAGCAGCATGCCGAGCATGGCGCCCACGAAGAAGACGCCCCACATGTCGGTCAGCAGCAGGCGGTACCACCGCCGCCACAGCGCCGTGTTCTTGGCGTCGTCGGGGAAGGTGACGCCACTGGCGAGCAACTGGCTGCGCTCACCGCGCATGCCGGAGATGAAGCCGGCCCGGTGCCCCATTCCATAGCCCTTGTCCCGGTAGTGGCCCATGACGTACCAGTTGAGGCCGGAGGCGAGCGCAGTGAAGCCGGCGAGCGCGCCGATCTGGGTCGCGGTGATCCCCTCGGGCGGCAGGGCCGGGGTGACGAACCCGCGGATGCCGTCCCACCAGGTGCTCCAGGGCACGATGAACAGGCAGATCAGCAGCAGCCCGACCAGGATCGCGCCGACCATGATCCAGTTGGCCAGCTCCAGTGCCCGGCTGATGCGGCGGGCCAGCGCCGTGATCAGGAACACGACGAAGAGCAGGCCGATCGCCCACAGTCTGGGTTCCTCGGCTCCCTTCTCCGGGATCTCCCCGTGCACCAGGGCGTACATCCCCTGCCCGGCCGAGGCGGCCCAGCCGCCCGCGATGAAGGCGAAGATGACGAGGAAGACCGACAGCGGCACCCACAGCAGCCAGCCGGGCGGCACCCGCCCCCAGCCGACGACCGGGGCCTCCCCCGTCGCCATCACGTAGCGGGAGCACTCGATGTTGTAGAACGTCTGCAGCACCGCCGAGATCACGATGACCCAGCCGACCCCCTCAAAGCCGAACTGGCCGACGGCCTGCGGCCCGAGCAGCCACTCACCGCTGCCGATCGAGATGCCGAGCGCGATGAGGCTCGGCCCGAGGGCGTACTTGACCAGTTGGGCGGGTCCGATCCGCTTGACCCGGAAGACCTCTTCGGGGGTGGGCAGGTCGGCGACGGTCAGATCGGGACGGCTCACTCCGAGCGGGCGAGTGGTGGTGGCGGCGACGGGGATCTCCTCGGCCATGCGCGTCTCCAGGCAGCCAGCCCCCGACATGACAGATCACCCTGATATTCCGCTCCGAAAAGGGCTCCGGCAAGGCCCACAATCCGCAGATGTGACGAAAGTCGGCTTGACATCTGAGTGCGTTGGGCGTGACCTGCGGGACCGCTTGACATCACAATCAGGACATGAAGCGACGTGCGCTCGTGCTCGGCGGCGGAGGCCTGGCCGGCATCGGCTGGGAGACGGGGGTCCTCACCGGTCTGGCCGAAGCGGGCACCGACGTCCTCGGCCCCGACCTGGTCGTCGGCACGTCGGCCGGGTCCACCGTCGGCGCGCAGGTGGCGAGCGGCATCGCCGTGGAGCGATTGTTCGAGCGGCAGGTCGACCCCGCGCTGCAGACCAGGGAGCTCCCGGTGGACCTCGATCTCGCGGAGTTCACCGCGACCCTGACGAAGATCCTGGCCGGGGCCGAGGACCCGATCGACGTCCGCCGCCGCATCGGGGCGTGGGCGCTGCGGACGCCCACGGTCACCGAGGCCGAGCGGCGTGCGGTCATCGCCGGGCGGCTGATGTCCGACACCTGGCCTGAGCGCCCGCTCGCGGTCGTGGCGGTCGACGCGCACACCGGCGAGACCCGGGTCTTCGACGCCGCGTCCGGCATCGGCCTCATCGACGCGGTGGCGGCGAGCAGCGCGGTACCCGGCACCTGGCCGCCGGTGACCATCGGCGACCGGCGGTACATCGACGGCGGGGTCCGCTCCAACGAGAACGTGCATCTGGCCGCAGGGTACGACCAGGTGCTGGTGCTGTCGCCACAGCCGCCGGGGGCGCCGGTTCCGCCATGGGGCGGCCTCGACGACGAGGTCGAGCAGCTGCGCCACCGGGGCGCCGAGGTCACCGTCGTGCGCCCGGACGAGGGGTCCACCGCGGCGATGGGCCTGAATCCCCTTGACCCGGCCGTACGAGCCCCGACGGCCCACGCCGGCCGCGAACAGGGCCGGCGCGAAGCCGCCCGCGTCGCCTCGGCCTGGGGCTAGCGATTCCGCCGGCGACGGCGCGGGCAGCCTGCCGTGCCCGCCGCACCAGCGGATATCGACCGGCACGCTCTCGCGGATTCCTCGTCACTGATCAACATGGGACGGCCGACTACTCCACAAGCCGAGCCGGGTCGAAGGTGAAGGGGAACGGCTTGTCGGTCTTCAACTCACTGCCCGCTCGCACGGACGCCACCACGTGATACCGGCCGTCCGTACCAAGCTCCCGGACCAGGATGATCGGCTCGGGTTCGAGATCGATCAGCCAGTACTGCGGTATCCCCGCTCGTGCGTACTCGAAGACCTTGTCCACCCGATCGTGCTGCTCACTGCCACTCCGCGGCGAGACGATCTCCACGACCAGCAGCACGTCCGGCCCGTCATAGGCGCGCGCCCTCCGAGCCCGAGCTGCGCGAGCCGCCTCCCCTTCGACGACAGCGATGTCAGGAACCCGGATCGACGGACCCGTATCAACATCGAGCGGTCCCTTGGTGTAGACGTCGGCACCGACCTCCTCGGCCGCAGTGTCCAGCGCCCGCTCCAGCACCTTCTCCGCATGATCGTGATACGTGCTCGGCCATGGGGCCACGATGATCCACCCATTCACAAGCTCACGGCGCACTCCCTCGTCGGGCAGCGCGTCCAAGTCATCGATGGTGTACGGGCCATAGGGCCAGTCCGGTACTGCGATCATGGGTGTCCTCAAAGGAGACGTCGCTGCCATGCTGCGCATGTGAACCACTCCCAGTCTCCCAAATGTCCACCCAGGCGTCGCCGCGCGCCACGGACCCAGCCACATGACGCTACGGGATAGTCCAACTACATCAGGTAGTCGCCCCCGTCACAGCCGGTTCATCAAGACCGCCCGATGTCGACAACGCCCGGCACACCAACCCCGAGGCAGGTACCCAGGTTCGCCGCCGCACCCGCTGGGCCTAGCGGCCGTACGGCGGCAGACCCACGAACGCGCACGGCGTCGTACGCCGGTAGATTGCGCTATGACCATGCGGCAGGCGACCCAGAAGACCGTTCCGGAAGACCGCGCGACGCTCGGCCGCGAGGTCGTGCTGGTGCTCGCCCTGTCACTGGGTGCGTCCGGGGTCTCCGCGCTGATCTCCTTCGTCGGGTCGCTGACGGCATCGCGCCCGCTCTCCCGGCAGACCGCCCAGCTCATCACCGACCACACGCCCGGACGCCCCTGGCTGGGGCTCGCCTGGCAGCTCTTCTCCATCGCCACCGCGCTCGTTCCCGTGGCACTGGTGGCCCACCTGATGACGCGGGGCGGTGAATCGCTGCGAGGCACCCTCGGATTCTCACTCAACCGCCCCACCGGAGACCTGCTGCGCGGCGCCGCCATCGCCGCGGTGATCGGCGGATCCGGGCTCGGCCTGTACCTCTCCGCCCGGGAGATCGGGCTCAACCTGACCGTCGTCCCCTCCGACCTGGACGGCGTGTGGTGGCGGATCCCAGTGCTCATCGCCGCCGCGGCGCAGAACTCCGTGGTCGAGGAGGTCATCATCCTCGGCTACCTCGTCCACCGGCTCGACCAGCGGGGCTGGCGCCCGTGGCAGTCCACCGCCGCGAGCTCGCTCCTGCGCGGCAGCTACCACCTCTACCAGGGCATCGGCGGCTTCATCGGCAACGTGATCATGGGCGTGATCTTCTGCTGGCTCTACCGCCGGTGGGGCCGGGTGATGCCGCTGGTCGTGGCGCACGCTCTGATCGACATCGTCGCCTTCGTCGGTGCGGTCATGCTGGCCGGGAAGGTCGGCTGGCTGCCCGCGCGCTGAGCCGGACATGCCAGGCTGGACGGCGTGACAGAGATGAGCGGGCTGGGGCGGATCGGACTCGGGCTGGCGGCCCTCGGCCGTCCGGCGTACATCAACGTGGGCCGCGAGGGAGCGCTACCGGCCGATCGCAGCGTCGAGGCGATGCGGCGGGCCAGCCACGATGTGCTCGACGCGGCCTACGCCGCAGGGATCCGGTGGGTCGACACGGCGCGCTCATACGGCCTCGCGGAACGGTTCCTCGGCGAGTGGCTCGCCGAGCGCGATCACCCTGACCTCACCGTCTCGAGCAAATGGGGCTACACCTACGTCGGCCGGTGGCGCCTCGACTCCCCGGTGCACGAGGTCAAGGAGCACACCCTGCCGCGGTATCGCGCGCAGCTGGAGGAGACGCGCGAACTGCTCGGTCACCGGCTGGCGCTGTATCAGGTGCATTCGCTGACCCCGGACAGCCCGCTGTTCGACGACGCCCCATTGCTGGCCGCCCTTGCCGAGGCCGCCGCGGCGGGCCTGCGCGTGGGATTCTCCGCCTCCGGCCCCGCCCAGGCCGACACCGTGCGCCGCGCCCTCGAACTCGAGGTGGCCGGGCAGCGGTTGTTCACCGCGGTGCAGGCGACCTGGAACCCGCTGGAACCGTCCGTGGGCGAGGCGTTGCGCGAGGCCCACGAGGCGGGAGCGCACGTGCTGGTGAAGGAGGCGCTGGCCAACGGACGGCTCGCCGTACGGCCACCACCCGAGGTGGCACGGGCGGCGGAGCGGCACGGCGTCGGCCCGGACGCGATCGCGCTCGCCGCCGCGCTGCACCGGCCGTGGGCCGGCACGGTGCTCACCGGCGCCGCGAGCGTTGCGCAACTGCGCTCCAATCTGGCCGCCGTGGCCGTACGGCTGGACGACGACGACCTGGCCGGGCTCGGCGGCCTCGCCTCGCCGCCCGGCCGGTACTGGGCCGACCGCGCGGCGCTGCCCTGGAACTGACCGATCGCAATTAGGCTCGGATCATGCTGCTGCTCACCTCACTCGAAGCATGGTTGGCCGACCCCGACTCGCGCTTCGTGCTCGGTGACAGGTCGGCGTGGGCTCCCGACGAGGCCGACGCCCTCGGCATCGCCGACGAGGCGTTCGACGAAGGCCAGGTCGTCGCGCTCACCCTCGACCCGGTGCCGATCCGCATCCCGCTGCCAGGCGTGATCGACCGTTCGCAGGTCGCCCGCGTCAGGTACGTGCGGCGCGGGCCCGAAGGGCGGCACACGGAACTGCTGGAGCGGCCGGCCGTCGCCGAGACCCTCGACCTGCTGCCGCACCCCGAGGGCGGATGGTTCCGGCAGACCTGGGCGGCACCCGCTCGCTTCCGGCCGGCCGGATACCCCGGCGAGCGGGCGAGCGCCACGGGCATCTATTTCCTGCTGCCGCCGGGTGAGGAATCGATGTGGCACGTGGTGCGCTCGGACGAACTCTGGTTGTGGCACCGCGGCGGACCGCTGACGCTCGCGCTCGGCGGCAGTGGGGAGGCACCCGGATCCGAGCAGGTCATGACGCTCGGGCCGGACCTCGCCGCCGGTGAGCGGCCTCAGGCCCTGGTGCCGGCCGGCACCTGGCAGGCAGCCAGGCCGGCGGGTGACGAGGAGGTCCTCGTCAGCTGCGTGGTCTCGCCGGGCTTCGACTTCGCCGACTTCCGCGCCATCCCGTCATGACCTGCACCGGCCGGAATGCGGCGGACGCGACCCGTGCCGCAACCGTCCCGCAAGCGCGCTGCCTTACACTGCGCGGCCTTCTCCAGCCGCATTTCCGCCGAACCACGAAATCCAGAAATCAGAACCAAGTCAGCTGTTATCGGCGTCTCTGTTAAGGTCACACAAATTGACCGCTGATGGGGAGAAAGGGATAGCTGATGAGGCATCGCGTCAACCGACGATCCGTACTCGGACTGGGCGGGGCCGCGGCGGCGAGTGCCGCCACACTGGGACCGCTGGGTCCTTTCGTGAGTCCCGCGAGCGCCGACGAGCGAATCCCGCCCGGCCTGGCCGGCCTTAAGACCGTGTACGCCGCGCAGAAAAGGAAGGCCGGCGGAAGATGGCATTCCTACGTCAATGCGGTACAGGACGGGGGGACATGGCGCGATGTAATCGCCGATGATGTCGATTTCGTGATCAAGGGCGCGAGCGTGCAGAAACTCGCCGTCGCACTCGCGGTCTTCGACAAGGTCGACAGGGGTCTGCTTCGTCTCGACCAGAAACTCGACCTGCCCGCGAGCATCATCCTCGGCGGCAGCGGCACCTACCATCTGCAGGCCGCCTTCGGCGACGACCTCACCATCGCGAACTTCCTGGTCGCGATGCTCCAGGTGTCCGACAACACCGCCGTGCGGATGTGCGGCCGGGTGGCGCCGGGGCCGGAGATCAACGAGATCCTCGCCGCCAAGGGCTTCACGCATACGCGCGTCGAGCCGGTCGAGGGCAACCCGAACCGCTTCTTCCTGGGCACCACCACGCCGCGGGAGATGCACGCGCTCGTGAAGGGCCTCGCCGACCAGACCCTGCTGTCGGCGGCGTCCAGCGCGGCGATGCTCAGGGTCATGCGCTGGTCGGAGGTCGGCTACTGCGACGGCGTGCGCCGCAACATGTCGTCAGCCGAGCGCGCCCGGATCGGCATCAAGTACGGCGCGAACGAGGACCTCCGCCATGAGGTGGGCGTGATCTTCGACACCGCCGGCGCCCCCGTGCTGGTCTTCTCCTACTTCGCCGACCAGGTGGGCGACGTCGGCAACTACGGGGGCACGAACCCGGTCGTCCAGGCGCACGCGGTCCTCGGCCGTACGATGCTCGACGCCGTCAGCGGCACGACCAACACCTCGGCCCGGGTGCGTCACCCCATCGAGGCCTTCCGGTCCGCCGACTCCGCCTGATACCGGCCCGCAGGGCGGACAACTGCAAGATCACGACGGGGAGGTGGAACTCTCCGTGGGAGGATAACGCGGGTCACTCCACATCAGCCGTGATCTTGCAGTTGTTCGCGCTGGTCAGCGGCCGAAGCGCACCTTGCGAAGGTACTCGTAGCCGATCCGGGCGGTGTCGACCGGGTGCGGCTGGCTGTCGCGTTCCACGATGTACTCCAGGACTCCGGTCTCATCCGCGTTCGCGAAGATCCTCCGGAAGTCGATGGTGCCCTTGCCCACGTCGGCGAAGGAGCCGTCGGCCGCCCGGTCCTTAACGTGGAACTGCTTGATCCTTCGCCCGTGCTGCTCGAAGAGGGCGACCGGGTCGGCGCTGCCGGTCACCGCCCAGTAGAGGTCCACCTCCAGGTGCACGAGCTTGGGGTCGGTGGCGGTGATGATGTCGTACGGCCGCTCACCGGTCGGCAGCCTCGCGAACTCGTGCGCGTGGTTGTGATAGCCGAACCGCAGCCCGGCCGCACGCGCCGCCGCGCCCGCCGACTCGAGCTCGTCGGCGAAGCGGCGCCACTCGTCGGCGGTCGCGTAGTTGGCCCACGGGTGGACGATGAACCGGTTCCCGAGCGTCAGCGCGTCGTCGAGGCTGGCCTGCCAGTTGGCGTTCACTCCGACATGGGTCGAGGTCGCGTGCAGGTCGTGCCGGTCGAGAATGGCGCGGAACTGTACGGCGGTGCGCCCGTAGGTCCCGGCCATCTCGACCTTGCGATATCCGATCTGCGCCAGAGCGGCGAGGGTCACTTCGAGGTCGGCGGTGAGCATGTCGCGCAGCGAGTAGAGCTGGATGCTGATGGCGCCACGCGGTACGCGCCCGTTCACACGCCCGTCGCCGGTGTCGGCGGAGGCGGAGGCGGAGGCGGTGCCGGGCGCGGCCACGGCGGCGCCGAGGCCCATGGCCGTCAGTGCCGCGGCGCGGAGCAGCGTACGTCGCTGGAGATCACTCATAGGGGGTTCCCTTTCCTCACAGGTCGGCGAGGTATGGCTTGGTGGTTCGCCACGCCGGACCGCTCGAGAGTGCGGACCGTGCGTGGGGCTCGAGCCACGAGGGTGGCTCCGCCCGGGGGGTGGGGACCGGGCGGAGCCACCACTCGGCTCAGGTGGTGGTGAAGCTGAAATCGTCGACGTCGAACAGCGATCCGGAGCCGCCCTTGAAGACCAGGTAGAGCTTGTCTGCCTCGGAGGGGGCACCGGAGATGGCACCGGTCACGTTGGCGAAGTTCTCCCAGCCACCGGTGTTCGGCACCGCGGCGGAGCCGATGAGCGTTCCGGTGGGAGATCCGGTGCGCAGCTCGAGGGTGCCTCCCGCACCTCCGGAGCTGATGCGCGCCGTGAACGAGGCGGCGTTGTCGAGCAGGTACGGATCGAACATGATCCAGTCACCGTTGTTCACGTTGCCGACGGTCTGGCCGCCGTGCGCGCCGGCCTTGTTGATCCGGCTGATGCCGGACTGGGCGGTGTAGTGCTCGGCCTGCCGGTTCTTCGGCTGCGTGGAGTTGAGGTCGGTGCCCCTCAGCGGCACGACTCCCTTGCGCCCGCCGTTGTCGGTGTACTCGGCGGCCCAGACCCCATAGGTGTTCTCGGACGCGCCGTGGTCACCGTCGCCGGGGGTCTTCAGCACGCCCTCACAGCCGTACTGCTCCGCCAGCGCATGGGAGTGCGTCGCGTGGCCCAGCAGGTAGGTGAGCTTGACCCGGGTGCAGTCGACGGGACCGTCCTCGGGATCCCGCACCGTGATCTTGTAGGGCACCGCCGCGCCGTAGTCGGACAACTGCCCGTTCTTGGGCAGGTCGAGGGTGACCGTCGGGGCGGTGTTGCCCACCGTGACCACCACGCTGTCCGTCGCGACCTTACCGCTGGCGTCGGTCACGGTGAGCGTGGGGCTGTACTGCCCTCGCTTGCCGTAGGTGTGCCGCGGGTTCGGCTGGGTCGAGGTCTCCCCGTCGCCGAAATCCCACTTGTAGGTGAGCGCCGTGCCCTCCGGGTCGTACGTGCCCTCCGAGGAGAACTGCACCTTGAGCGGCTGGCCGCCCGAGGTGACGTTCGCCGCGGCCCTGGCCTCGGGCCGGCGTCCAGTCGCTCCGATGTGCTCGATCCGGAAAAGGCCCGCATGATCGTCGCTGGCGAAGTACCCCTCCGCGTACGTCAGCACGTACAGCGCGCCATCCGGCCCGAACTCCAGATCCATGATCTTGTAGTTGAGCGGCCATGGGAAGTTCGCCACCGGGCCAGCCGAACCGTCGGCGTTCACCGTGACGTTCTTGATCCAACGGCGTTCGAACTCACCGAGGAACGCCTGACCGTCGTACTCGGCCGGGAACTTGACCTGCGAGTTGAGGCCGGCGTCGTAGTGGTAGACCGGCCCCATCATCGGCGACTCCGACCCCGAGCAGCCCGAGGCGGGGTTCATGTCGGGGTTGTCGCAGCCGCTGTAGCGGATCCACGCCGGCACCGGCTTGGGCAGCTGGGTGATGCCGGTGTTGTGCGGCGAGTCGTTCACCGGCCCGTTCTGACAGTCGTACTTCGCACCCGTGATGCCGGTGGCGAAGTCGCGCTCGCCGTAGGTGTCGGCCGGCGTGTTGGCGCCGGTGCAGTACGGCCACCCGTAGAAGCCCGGGGCAGTCACCCTGTCGAACTCCACCTGGCCCTTCGGGCCACGCGCCGGATCGGCGTTGTCGCCCACATCGGGGCCGTAGTCGCCGAGGTAGACGGCGCCGCTCTGCTTGTCCACGGAGATCTTGTACGGGTTGCGGAAGCCCATGGCGTAGATCTCCGGCCGGGTCTTGGGGGTGCCCGGTGGGAACATGTTGCCGTCCGGGATCGTGTACGATCCGTCGTCGCCTACCTTGATCCGCAGCAGCTTGCCACGCAGGTCATTGGAGTTCGCCGACGTCCGCTGCGCGTCAAACGCCGGGTTGCGGTTCGCCCGCTCGTCGGTCGGGGTGTAGCCGTCGGACTGGAACGGGTTGGTGTCGTCACCGGTGGCGAGCAGCAGGTTTCCCTGGGCGTCGAACTCGATGTCGCCGCCGATATGGCAGCAGATACCCCGGGTCGCCAGGACCTGCATGATCTTCTGCTCGCTGGCCAGGTCAAGGTCGCCGGTGGCGCTCAGCTTGAACCGGGAGAGCTGGTTGTGGCCCTCGTAGGGGGCGAAGTCCGCCGCGGTGCCCTCGAAGGGCGCGTCGTTGGTCGGGGTGGAGAGCCGGGGCGCATAGAGAAGATAGACCCACCGGTTCTGGGTGAAGCCGGGGTCGACCGCCACGCCCTGCAACCCCTCCTCGTCATGGGTGTAGACGCTGAGCTGGCCGGCGACCTTCGTACGGCCGTTGTAGTCGGTGATCCGCAGCACCCCCTCACGGGCGGTGTGCAGCACCGAGCCGTCGGGCAGGGGTTCGAACGAGATGGTCTCGCCGACCTCGGCCGGGCCCTGCGCCAGGGAGTAGGGGTAGAAGTGGTCATCGGGTGCCGCCTGCGCGGCGGTGGGAACGGCGGCGAGCCCGGCGACCGCCGTCATGACGGCGATCACGGTGGCCATGAGCCGACGCGGAACTATGGGTCTGCGCTGTGCGTTCGATGGGGTGGAGCTGAACACGAGGGGTGTTCTCCTCACCGTCAGGGGTGCAGGGACTGAACATCTTGAATCGGTTCGTGTCCTCCTCTCGGTGGTGATCCCGGTGCCTGGTCACCGGACGGAACGGGGCCCGACCTGGCGGGGATTCGGGCTCCGTTCCGGTACCAGGGCTCAGGTGCGACGGCTCTGCCTCGCCGCACCGGCTTCTACTTCCGGGCCACCAGATCCTTCTTCCGGGCCGGCGATTCCTTGATCCGGATGTTGCGGAAGGAGACGTCGTCGCCGGTTCCGTGGTTCTGGATCCCGACATGGCCTTGCAGCAGGCTGCGCGCCGGATCCCGGTTCGTGAAGTCGTTGATCTTTACGCCGTTGAGGTAGACCTTGAGCCGTTCGCCGCGGACCTTCAGCTCGAAGGTGTTCCATTCGCCCGGCGGGTTGAGTGCGGCGTCCCTGGCCGCGATGTCGGCGGCCTGGAAACCGTAGACCGAACCGGTGGTCCGGTCCGGGGCGTCCGTGGCGTCGATCTGCACCTCGTAACCGTTGTTCACCGCCGACCAGGGGTCGTCGCTCGCCGGGAAGCCGATGAAGATCCCGGAGTTGTCGTCACCGGCGACCCGCCAGTCCAGTTTGAGCGAGTAGGACCGGAACTCCCTGGCGGCGTACCACAGCATCCCGAGTCCGTCGTAGGAGGTGAGGGTGCCGTCGGCCAGCGTGAACCCGCCCGGCCCGGCCTGCCGCCAGCCCTCGGTGCCGGTCCCGTCGAACAGCGGCGTGTAGCCGCTCTCGGGCCGGCAGTCGGCCTGGACGAGTCCGGCCGCGTAGCGCAGCCCGCCGAGCAGGTGGGCGCGGAACGCCGGTTCCGCGTAGGACTCATGGGTATGGCCGCCGCCGGTGTACCACGAGCGGCCGCCGGCGTAGTCGTGGCACCACGCGATCGGATGGTCGCCCATGTCGCCGCCGGAATAGGTGCTCTCGTCCAGCGCGGCCAGCACGTGCACGCGCTCGCGCGGGTTGGTGCGGTAGTTGTACCACTCGTCGGTGCGGGGCCACTCCGGCCCGAGGTGGGCCGTCGACGCGTGTGCCCGGTCGGCCACCCTGACCACCGCGGGCTGGATGGCGGGATGGCCCTTGAAGTACGCGCCGACCAGCCCGCCGTACCACGGCCAGTCGTACTCGGTGTCGGAGGCGGCGTGCACGCCCGCGTAGCCGCCGCCCGCGGAGATGTACGACTCGAACGCCGCTTGCTGGCCCGCGTCGAGCACGTCACCGGTGGTGCTGAGGAACACCACGGCCCGGTACCGGCCCAGGTTCTCCGGGGTGAAGGCGCCCGCGTCCTCGGTGGCGTCGACGGCCAGGCCGGCCCCTTCTCCGAGCTCCTCGAGCGCCTGGACGCCGGTCGTGATCGAGGCGTGCCGGTACCCGGCCGTCTTGGCGAAGACGAGGACCCGGGGCGGCTCCGCCTCCGCGGTCGCCACGCCCGCTCCGGGGGTGAGCGTGGCGACCAGCGCGGCTCCGGCGGCCAGTGAGATCAGCCTGTTCTTGTGGCGCGTGGACATCTGCTGCTCCTCCTGTCGGCTGTGATCAGGATGGGGGTGGGGTGAGCAGGCATATGGTCAGGCGGGTGCGGTCAGACGGCCTCCGTGGTCTGGATCGCCGTCCAGCCGCTGCCGCCCGCGGCGCTCTCCTCGACCGCCGCGAGGACCCGCTGGACCTGTAGCCCGTCGGCGAACGACGGTGCGGGGTCGGTACCGTCGGCGATGGCGGTCGTGAAGTCGGCGACCTCGTGGGTGAAGGCGTGCTCGTAACCGAGCGCGTGGCCGGGCGGCCACCACGCCCCCGCGTACGGATGGGTCGGCTCGGTGACGAGGATCCGGCGGAAGCCGGCGGTGTCCGGGTCCACCGTGTTGTCGTGGAACCAGAGTTCGTTCATCGCCTCGAAGTCGAAGGCCAGGCTGCCCGCCGAGCCGTTGACCTCCAGGCGCAGGGAGTTCTTGCGCCCGGTGGCGAACCGGGTGGCCTCGAAGGACGCGAGCCCGCCGCCGTCGAGACGGCCGATGAACAGCGCGGCGTCGTCCACGCTCACCTCGCCGCGCGCGGTGGCCGAGCCGCCGGCGGCCAGGCCGGCGGAGGCCTCGGCCAGCGGCCGTTCCTTGACGAACGTCTCGGTGAGCGCCGAGACCCCGACGAGGCGGTCGCCGGTGACGAACTGCGCGACGTCGATGATGTGCGCGCCGATGTCCCCGAGCGCACCGGACCCCGCCTTGTCCCGCTGGAGCCGCCATACGAGCGGGAACTCGGGGTCGGCGATCCAGTCCTGCAGATACTGCGCACGTACGTGCCGGATCTGTCCGAGCCGGCCCTCGGCGACCATCCGGTGGGCGAGCGCGACCGCGGGCACCCGCCGGTAGTTGAAGGCCACCATCGAGCGCACTCCGCGCTCGCGCGCCTGTGCGGCGGCGGCGGCCATCGCCTCCGCCTCGGCCACCGTGTTCGCCAGGGGCTTCTCGCACAGCACGTGCTTGCCCGCCTCGAGCGCGGCGACCGCGATCTCGGCGTGGGAGTCCCCTGGCGTGCACACATCGATGACCTGCACGTCGTCGCGGCGCAGGAGGGCCTTCCAGTCCGTCTCCACCGACGCCCAGCCCATCCGGGCCGCGGCCTCGTCCACCGCTGGCCGGCTGCGGCCGACGAGCGCGGCCATCACCGGCCGGTACGGCAGATCGAAGAAAGCGCCGACGTTCCGCCAAGCCTGCGAGTGAGCCCGCCCCATGAAGGCGTAGCCCACCACGCCGACTCCGAGCGCGGGCTTCTGGTGGTCAGGCATGGAATTCCCCCTGTCGTTCGCGGTCAGGACTCGAAGCCCAGTGGCATGTACTGGTCGACGTTCTCCTTGGTCACCGTCTCGGATGCCAGGGTGATCGACTGCGGCACCTGCCGCTCGACCAGGTCGGTCATGCCCTTGCCCTGGGCGATGAGCCGGGCGAGCTTGATGGCCGACGAGGCCATCGTCGGGCTGTAGGTCACGGTCGCCTCGAGCAGGCCGCCGGCCTTGATCTCCCGCATGGCGTTGGCCGATCCGGCGCCTCCGACCATGAAGAACTCCTTGCGGTTGGCCTGCTTGATCGCGGCGAGCACGCCGACGCCCTGGTCGTCGTCGTGGTTCCAGAGTGCGTCGATCTTCTTGTGCGCCTGGAGCAGGTTGCTGGCCACCTGGTTACCGGTCTCGACGGTGAACTTGGCGTCCTGCTTGGCGGTCACGCTGAAGCCGTAGGTCTTGAGCGCGTCGGCGAAGCCCTTGCTGCGGTCCTGGGTGAGCGGCAGCGTGGCGATCCCCTGGATCTCCACGATGACCGGGTTGGACACACCCTTGCTCTTGAGCTTGGTGCCGATGTAGTCGCCCGCGGCGACGCCCAGGCCGTAGTTGTCGCCCCCGACCCACGTGCGGTACGACAGCTTGTCGGGGAAGACCCGGTCCAGGTTCACCACCGGAATGCCCGCGTCCATGGCCTTGCGGGCGACCTGGTTGAGCTGTTCGCCGTCGTTCGGCAGCAGGACCAGAGCGCCGACCTTCGCCGAGATCAGCGAGTCCACGGCCGCGATCTGCTGGTTGATGTCGTTGGTCGGCTCGACCGCGCGGAACGTCACGTCGGAGTACTGCTTGGCCTGCGCCGCGGCGTTCTTCGCGATGGCCGCGATCCAGCCGTGGTCGGCGGCGGGGGCGGAGAAGCCGATGGTGACCTGCTTGCCCGCCTTGTCGTTGTCACCGCCGGCGGCGACCGACTGCTGCGAGGGGGTGCTCTCCTCGGGGTCGTTGCCCGTGCACGCCGCGGCGAGCGCGCCGGCGCCGACCACCGCTCCGCCGATGAGCAGGCCCCGGCGGTTGAGGCTCTGTGTCATGTCGTACTCCTTGAGAGGAAGGTTCGGGGTGGGACGCATCGGCCCGGGGACCGGCGCGTCGGGCGCCGCTCCTCTGGCCCTGCGAGCTGGTCCTATGTGGATCCCGGCGGGGGCGGGAGTCGCGGGGATTGAAGGTGCTAGGTGGACGATTCGAGATTGCGCCGCTGCAGGAGCACGGCGATGACGATGATCACTCCCTTGGCGATGAGCTGGTCGCTGGTCTCCAGACCGTTCAGGATGAACAGGTTGGTGATGACCGTGAAGATGAGGACACCGAGGATCGACCCGAAGAGGGTGCCGCGGCCACCGGTCAGCAGCGTGCCACCGATGATCACCGCGGCGATCGCGTCGAGTTCGTAGAGGTCGCCGTGGGTACTGGAGCCCGTCGTCGTCCGCGCCATGATGATGATGGCGGCGATGCCACAGCACACCCCCGAGAGCGTGTACAGGAGCAGTGTGTGCCGCCGGACGTCGATGCCGGCCAGCCGTGCCGCCTCAGGGTTGCCGCCGACCGCGAACGTACGGCGGCCGAACGTCGTGCGGTTGAGCAGAAGCCAGCCGACCACAGCCACCGCGGCGAAGATGAACACCACGAGCGGCAGGCCGAGGACCCGGGTCGTGGACAGCGCCTCGATCTCGTTGTTCTCCGGCCTGATGAGCTGGGTCTTGCGGTCGGACATGCGCTGGGCGAGGCCCCGCGCCGCCACGAGCATCGCGAGCGTGGCGATGAACGGCACGATCCGGCCGTAGGAGATCAGGGCGCCGTTCACGAAACCGACCCCTGCGCCGACCAGGATCGCGCACGCCACCATGGCGACCGGGCCGAGCGCCTGGGTGTCCAGCGTGGTGGCCCATACCGAGGCCAGCGCCATCGACGCGCCGACCGAGAGGTCGATGCCGCCACCGGTGATCACGAAGGTCATGCCCACGGTGATGACGCCGATGGTGGCGGCGAGCGCCAGGATGCCGACGAGGTTGCTGGAGGTGGCGAAGTTCTCCGGCTTGGTCACCAGGCCGATCAGCACCAGCAGCGCCAGCGCCAAGAGCAGGCCGAGGTGCCGGGCGTCCCTCACGCGTGCGAAGACCGGCAGGCTCTCCCGTCGCTTTGTCGCCGCGGACCCGGGCGCGGACGGGGAATCTTCGGTCTTCGAGGCCGGAGAGGTCAACGCGGGCTCCCTTCCATGATCATGTGGAGTACGTCGCTCTCGTCCAGTTCGGGAGCGGGCGCCTCGTGGATGAGGTGGCCCTCGCGGACCACGAGGACACGGTCGGCGAGCCCGAGTACCTCGGGTACTTCGCTCGACACGAGCAGCACCGCGATGCCCTCGTCGGCGAGCCGGCGGATCACCGCGTACAACTCGACGCGGGCCCCGACGTCCACACCGCGGGTGGGCTCGTCGAGGAGCAGCAGCTTGCGTCCGTTGACCAGCCAGCGGGCGAGCACCGCCTTCTGCTGGTTGCCTCCGGAGAGCGTCTTGACCGGGCGCCGCGGATCGGGCGGCCGGATGTCGAGGGCCTTGACCTGCTCCTGCGCCTCGGCCAGCTCCCGGCTCCGGTCCATCCAGCCGAAGGACGCGTACCGGCTCATTCCGGCCAGGCTGATGTTGCCGGCCACGCTGTCGTTCAGCAGCAGCGCCTGGCTTTTGCGCTCCTCCGGGGCCAGGCCCATGCCACGCCGTACGGCGGCGCTGGTGCTGCCCGGTCGCACGGGTCGGCCGTCGAGCAGGACCCGGCCGGTGGACGGCTTGCGCGCCCCGTAGATGGTCTCCAGGATCTCGGAGCGGCCGGAGCCGACCAGCCCCGCCAGCCCGACGATCTCGCCGGCCCGCACGCTGAAGCTGACGTCCTCGAACGCTCCGGGCAGGGTGAGTCCCTCGACCCGCAGCACCTCCGGCCGGTCGGCCCGGGCCTCGGGACGATCGGGGAACACGTACTCGACCGTCCGCCCGGTCATCAGTGACACGATCTTGGCGGTGGGCGTGTCCTTGGCCGGCAGGCCGACCGCCACCGTACGGCCGTCCTTGAGCACGGTGACCCGGTCGCCGATCTCGCGGATCTCGGCGAGCCGGTGCGAGATGTAGATGACGCCGACCCCGGCCGAGGCCAGCTCACGGATGATCCTGAAGAGGTTGTCCACCTCGTCGTGGGCGAGGGCCGCCGACGGCTCGTCCATCACGATCAGCCGAGCCTCGTGGGACAGCGCCCGCGCCATGCTGACGACCTGCTTGCGGGCGGCCGGCAACCGCCCGACCTCTACCGTCGGCGAGATCTCGGGGTGACCGAGCCGGCCGAGCAGTTCCCTGGCCGCCCGGTTCATCTCGGACCTGCGGCTGAAGCCGTAGGTCGCGTGCTCGTGCCCGAGGAAGATGTTGTCGGCGACCGTCAGGCCGTCGACCAGATCCAGCTCCTGGTAGATGGTGGCGATCCCCTGGCGCATCGCCGCGGTCGGGTTGGCCAGCCGTACGGTCTCGCCGTCGAGCCGCACCTCCCCGTCGTCCGGCTGATGCGCCCCCGACAGGACCTTGATCAAGGTCGACTTGCCGGCACCGTTCTGGCCGAGCAGGCAGTGCACCTCACCGGCGGTCACTTCCAGGTCGACGCCGTCCAGGGCCCGCACACCCGGAAACGCCTTGACGATGCCGCTCATGACAAGGAGCGGTCTGCCGGTCAGGGGATCTTCATTCACGCCGTTCCCTTCATGGTGCCTGGCGTGAAAGTACCGACCTTTGACCGTCTTGAGAAGACCTTTCTCTAAGATCTCTCAAACTTTCATCTCTTCGTGGACAAACCTAGCCGCGCCCCGGTGTAAGACGACCTGACCACGGGGCCGCGGGGGCTCAGCCGGGCCTCAGCCGGGCACGGTGTCGCGGCGGCCGGACATCGAGGTGAGAACGTGCTCGACGAGAGTGATGAGCACCTGCTTGCCGGACTCCCTGTCCCGTACGTCGCATGTGATCACCGGTACGTCGGGGCCCAGGTCCAGGGCGGCCCTGACCGCTTCGGTCGAGTGCCCGGAGGCGGCGTCGAACCGGTTGATCCCGACGATGAACGGGACGTTGCGCCGTTCGAAGTAGTCCACGGACGCGAAGCAGTCGGCGAGGCGCCGGGTGTCGACCAGCACCACCGCGCCGAGCGCCCCCTGCGAGAGCTCGTCCCACATGAACCAGAATCGGTCCTGACCCGGGGTGCCGAAGAGGTACAAGACCAAGCCGGTACGAAGGGTGATGCGGCCGAAGTCCATGGCCACCGTCGTGGTGGTCTTGCTCTGCACCAGCGACAGGTCGTCGATGCCCACGCTCTTCTCGGTGAGGTCCTCGTCGGTGCGCAACGGGCGGATCTCGCTGACCGAGCCCACCAACGTCGTCTTTCCGACACCGAACCCTCCGGCGACCACGATCTTGACAGCCAGGGACGGATCCGTCGTGTCAGAGCGCCCGGAGTCCATTGATCACATCCTTGAGTACACGCTCGCTGGGGAACTGGGCGACCCGCGTCGGCTGCCGGACCTGGATCAGACCGTAATCGAGCAGGTCTCCCAGCAAGATCCGTACCACGCCTAGAGCGAGGTCGAGGTCGGAGGCGACCTCTGCGACCGAGAGCGGGTTTCGGGCAAGTACCAAGATCATCTCATGTTCCGGTCCGAGCACCGGCGTCCGGCCGAAGGCGAGGCCGCCGCTCGGCGACACCGGACGCGTCTCGGCGGTCGCGACGACGCTGACGAGGTCGAGTTCGCCATGTCCGCTGTGGGTCCGGCCTCCGGTGAGCGCGAAGGCGGGCACGACCGGGCCCGCCTCGTCGTCGAGCCAGCCCTCGCCGAAGTCGGCCCCCTCGGACGGGGGCCGGTCAGTCATGACGGTCGGCCGAGGCGGGCCGGGGCGTCGTCGCCATGTGTGCCCCGACCCTGGTGACGAGCATGGCCATCTCGTAGGCGATGACTCCGACATCGGCTTCGGCGTCGGCCAGCACGGCCATGCACGCTCCTTGGCCGGCCGCCGTCACGAACAGGAACGCGTTCTCCATCTCGACGATGGTCTGCCGGACCGCACCGCCGCCGAACTCCCGTCCGGCACCCCTGGCCAGGCTCTGGAAGCTGGCCGCCACCGCGGCCAGATGCTCGGACTCGGATCTGCCGAGGCCGCCGGACGAGGCGATCCGAAGACCGTCGCTCGACAGCACCGCCGCGTGACGCACCTCCGTCACCCGTTTGACCAGGCCGTCGAGCAGCCAGTTGAGCTCACCTGTTGAAACTGCTTCAACCATCAGCCGTTCTCCTCTGTACCCGGTCGTGGCGACGGTCCCGCGGGGTCGTCGGACGGGTCGGCATCCATCCGCCCGCGCCGCCATCCCCGCTGCATGGCGGTCATCCTGCTGCGTACGACTTCAGGAGGCCGGTCGGCCTCCGGCTCCGGTGCGGCCGGCTCGGGCTCCGCCCCGTCGGCGGCGGGCTCCGCCCGGAGCCGGGGGGCCAGGCTGGCCTGCCGCCGACGGCGCGGCAACTCACCCGCACCGCCGGGCTCTGCCCGGTTCGCGTCCGCGTCGGTGTCGGCGTTCGCGGCCTTCACAAAGCCGCGCGAGGCCGCGGCCGCCGGTGCGGCGGTCTCCGGTTCCGGCAGGTCCTCGATCACGGTGGCCGGGATGAGGACGATGGCCATCGTGCCGCCGTACGGCGAAGCGCGGAGGGTCACGTCGATGTCGTGCCGCTGGGCGAGCCGGCCGACCACCAGCAGGCCGAGCCGGGCGATCTCCGAGAGGTCGAACTCCGGCGGTTCCGCGAGCCGCCGGTTCAGCAGGTCGAGCATGTCGGCGTCGAGCCCGAGCCCCCGGTCCTCGATCTCGACGGCGTAACCCTTCGGCACCCGGTGCCCCCTGACCTGGACCGGGGTGGTGGGTGGCGAGTACAGCGTGGCGTTCTCTATCAGCTCGGCGAGCAAGTGGATGGTGTCGGCGACGGCCGCTCCGGCCAGCGCGGCCGGCTCGGAAGGCAGCACCTTGACCCGCGGGTAGTCCTCGACCTCGGCGGCCGCGCCGCGCAGCACGTCCACCAGCGGTACGGGCCGGCGCCACGCACGGCCCGCCGGCTTACCCGACAGGATCACCAGGCCCTCGGCGTGGCGCCGCATCCGGGTGGAGAGGTGGTCGAGCTTGAACAGGTCGGCCAGCTCGGCCGGATCGTCCGACCGCCGCTCCATCGCGTCGAGCAGCTTCAGCTGACGCTGCAAGAGCACCTGGTTGCGCCGGGCGAGGTTCACGAAGACCTCGCTCACCGCCCGGTGGACCGCCGCTTCGTTGACCGCGGCGCCGACCACCGCCCTTCGGGACTTCACGAACGCGTGGTTGAGCTCCTCGGCCTCCGAGATCGCGAAGGTGAGGTCGGGCGCGTCGAAGTCCGGATCGACGTCCTCGCCTCGCCGGGCGCGCTCGGCCACCTCGGGGAGCCGTTTGTCGCTGAAGTGATTGACCGCTCGGACCAGGCCGCGGAACTCCCGCATCAGCCTTCGGCCGACCCGGAACGAGACGATGAGCGAGACCACGATCGCGACGAAGCCCAGCCCCCCGGTGAGCGCGAGACGGGCGAGGACCACGACGGCATAGCCCTCCGCGCGGTCGGTCAGATCCTTGACCGCGGCCATCCCGAGTCCCCACAACTTCGTGCTGACCTGTGCCGCCGAGGTGTGCCAGGTACGCGCGTCCACCGACGGCCGGGCCCCCTCATGTGACATCCGGTCCTCGAGGGCGCGGAACCGGATCACCTCCGGAGCGGAGTTGAACTCCCTGAAGCGGGCCAGGTCACCCGGCTGCAGATAGGGCTCGCTGTTGGCGAAGGTGTAGCGCTGCTGCGCGACCAGCCGGGCGAACTGCTCGCGTTCCGCGGCGGTGTAGCGGCCGGCCGTGAGCACCCCGGTGAGCAGCGCGTCCTCACGGGACAGCAGCTCCTGCACCATGCCCCACGTGGTCAATGTCCGCCCGTCCCTCGCGATCCGGCCGTCCTTCGGATCGACCCGGGCGTAGATGCCGAGTGCACTGTCGACCAGTGCGCTGAACTCGTCGAGCACCCGCCGCCGGTCGACCGTGCGGCTGTCGACCGACCGGCGCAGCGCGTCGATCGCGCCGAGCTTCGCCACCAGGCCGTCGGCCCGCTGCGTCGTGTCCCACTCGATGACGCCCCTGAGGCCGTCGTCCGCCACCGAGCGCCGGAAGGCCTCTCTCGCCCGATCCGTCTGGGCACGGGGGCCACCGAACGCCGCCCGGTTCACGGCGGCGTCGCGGGCGAGGTACTCGATGGACAGGCGCCTTTCCCGCTGCACCGCCTCGATGAGCGATTGAGTGGGACGCAGAAGCTTTTCGTCGAGCGTTTTGGAGTGCGTCAACTGCAATGCCGCACCGAGGGTTATGGTGGCAGAAAAAATCCACAGCGCCAGCAACGCGACCAGCGGCAGGGCGAGGAGAGAAACAAGCTTCGTTCCGATCGACCGATGGCGGGACACCGGCGGGGAAGTCGGCATGGCGGCGAAGCCTCCCGGGTGTATTCGGTATGCCGTTGATCTTACTACGCCCGTGACTTCCCATGGACGTAAAGTGACGATTTCTCCTCTATCGCCCCCTCCGGCTCACATCCTGGACGCGGGCACGTCACCCCGGCCGCGCTTGGCCGAGGCCCGTCCGAGCACATGTTCGACCACCGTGATGAGAACGTGCTTCACGGACTCCCGTTCGCGTGCGTCGAAAAGGACCACCGGGACCTCGGGGTCGAGGTCGAGAGCGATTCTGATGTCCTCCGGCTTATACCGAGCGGCACCGTCGAAACAATTGACGCCGACGATGAAAGGAGTGCCCCGATGCTCGAAATAGTCGATCGCCGGGAAGCAGTTCGTCAGGCGGCGTGTGTCCGCCGTCACGATCGCACCGAGCGCGCCCAATGCGAGCTCGTCCCACATGAACCAGAAGCGCTGCTGACCAGGGGTACCGAGCAGATAGAGCACCAGCGCCTCGTGGATGGTGATCCGGCCGAAGTCCAGGGCGACGGTGGTCGTCGCCTTGTCCTCCACGCCCGCGATGTCGTCGACGCCGACACCGCGGTCGGTGAACACCTCTTCGGTGCGCAGCGGCCGGATCTCACTGATCGCGCCGATCATCGTGGTCTTGCCCACGCCGAGCCCACCGGCTATCACGATCTTCGTGGTGACCAGCTGCTCGGCACCGCCGGCCGGATCAGAGCGCGCGTAGTCCATTGAGAACTTCCCTGAGTACGCCCTCTTCAGGGCCCTTGCCCGTCTCCGGCTCGGTGACCAGCGTGATCAAACCTTCGTCACGCAGGTCACCGAGCAGCACGCGAGCCACGCCGAGTGGGACGGCGACGTCGACGGCCACGTCGACGACCGGGGTCGGCACCGCGCACACCTGCAGGATCCGCAGATGCTCAGGGCTCAGCCGACGGGGGTCGAGCGGCGCCTGCGCGGTCACCGTGACAACGGCCATCAGGTCGAAGTCGTCACCTTGAGGACGCGTTCGCCCCCGGGTCACGGCGTAGGGCCGCACGACCGGCCCGGCCTCCCGGTCGAGCCACGTGTCCTTCGGCGCGCTCATCTGGGGGTCATCCTCTGGGGGTCATCCTCCGGCGGGGTACTCGCCGGCAGTTCGCGGGTTGGCGGACAGGTGCAGGCCGACGCGCTTGACCAGCGTCGCCATCTCGTAGGCGATGAGCCCCGCGTCGGCGTCCGACGAGCTCAGCACCGCGAGACACGTGCCCTGGCCCGCCGCCGTGACGAAGAGGAACACCGACTCCATCTCGATGATCGTCTGCCGGACCTCCCCGCCCACGAAGTGCCGTCCGGCGCCACGGGCCAGGCTCTGCACACCCGCGGCCAGTGCGGACAGGTGCTCGGCGTCCTCGCGGCTCATGCCCTGTGACGCGCCCACGACCAGTCCGTCACGGGAGAGCACGACGGCCTGCCGCACGTGGTGGACCCTGCCCACCAGCTCGTTCAGGAGCCAGTTCAGTTCGGTCGTCATATTGGTCTGTGTCATTTCGGCCCCTCGCCGTCAACTGGTCTCATCTTGTCTTTCGCTTCGGTTCGTCCGCGGCGCCATCCCGCCTGCATGGAGGCGAGCATGGCACTGGTCTGTTCGGGTGACCGGGCGCCCTCGCCGCCGGCTTCGCGATCACCGGCCGACTGCGAAGGATACTTTCCGCGCAACTGTGGCGCGAGGTTCTGCTGGCGGATCCGCCGCGGCAGTCCGGCGTGCGTGGCGGCCGGCGCGCCGGCATCGGACGGCGCCTGCTCGGCCGCCCGCGCCGGCGGCACCGCGCGCTCGGGCGGTGCCTGCTCCGGCGCTGCCTGCTGGAACGGTGCCCGCTCGGGCGGTGCCTGCTGGAGCGGTGCCTGCTCGATCGGTGCCTGCTCAAGGGGTGCCCGCTCGGGCGCCGTGTCCGACCGGCGGGTCCGGGCGACGTTGCGCAGCAGGCGGACGTCGGCTCGCGTCTCGCGCGGAGCGGGCGCCATGCCACCGGGCTCCGGCAGCGTTGGCAGATCGTTGCGCGACACGCAGATTCCGTGCGGCAGCAGGACGATCGCGGACGTCCCGCCGTACGGCGAGCGGCGCAGCGAGACGTGGATCCCGTGCCGCTCGGCGAGACGGCTGACGACGAAGAGCCCGAGCTGATCGGTATCGGCGAGGTCGAACTCCGGGGTATCCGCCAGCTTCTGGTTGATCTCATCCAGGACGGCCGGGCTGATTCCGAGCCCTCGGTCCTCGATCTCAACGGCGAGCCCGTTGCTCACCATGTCGGCCATCACATGCACCTCTGTGTTGGGAGGTGAGAAGCTCGTGGCGTTCTCCATCAGCTCGGCGATCAGATGGATCACGTCAGCGACGGCCGTGCCGATCACTGCGTCCTGTGAAGTGGTGAGAACCGCCACCCGGGCGTAGTCCTCGACCTCCGCGACGGCGCCGCGCAGCACGTCGACGATGCGCACCGGATCGCGCCAGCCGCGGCCGGGAGCGGCGCCGGAGAGGATGATCAGGCCTTCGGCGTGACGGCGCATGCGAGTGGTCAGGTGGTCGAGCTGGAACAGATCCTCCAGCACGTCCGGCTCGGCGCGGCTCTCCAGCGCGTCCAGCATGAACAGCTGGCGGTGCAGCAGCGACTGGTTGCGCCGGGCGATGTTGAGGAAGATCTGGTTGACGCCCTTCCGGAGCTCGGCCTGGCCCACGGCCGCCTCGATGGCGGTCCGCCGTACCGTGGCGAACGACCGGGCGACGGCCGACACCTCGTTGATCTTGCCGAGCCTGGGCTCCGGCGCCTCGGCCGCGACGTCGACATCCTCGCTGCGTCGCAACCTCTCGACGACCGCGGGCAGCCGCACGTCGGCCAGTTCCGTGGCCGACGACCGCAGATCGACCAGTTCCCTCGACAGGCGGCGGCCGAACCGGACCGAGATCACGATCGAGGCGACGATGGCCAGCAGGCCGAGGCCGCCGCCGAGGACGAGGCGCAGGAGGAGTTCCCGGCGGAGGTCGTCGGCATGAGCGGCGAGTGCCGTGTTGCTCTCAACGTGCGCGGTGTCGAGAGCGGCGATCAGCGGGGGCACCTTGTTCTGCCAGTCGGTCGCGTCGGCGGAAGTGAGATCCCCGGTCTCATCGAGGAGCCGGTCCTCCATCGCCTTGACGTCGGCATAGACCGGCCCGGCGAAATGCCGCTCCAGCCGGGCGTAGGCCCCGGGATCCATGAGCGAACGCTGCCTGGCCCACAACTGGCGTTGCTGGGTGACCATCTCCACGAAGACCCGCCGCTCTTCCACGGACAGCCTGCCGCGGGTGGCCAGCGCGCCCGCGACCAACGTGCTCTCGCGACTGATGATCTCCGTGGCATGGGCACCGAGGATCGTGGCGTCCGCCCACCGGTACAGCCGGACGTCGGTGGTGACGGTCAGGCCCTCGCTGAAGCCCCACAGCTCGTCCACCATCAGGTTGTACGAGCGGAGCGCCTGGAGCCGGTCCACGCTCCCGGCGTCGACCCCCTGCCGGGTGGTTCCCAGCCCGTCCAGCGTCCGGAGGAGGCCGTCCAGCCTCCGATCGGCGATGCGGGTGTTGACCCCTTCGGATCGGTTCTCGCGGCTGATCCGCCGGAACCGGTCGACCATTCCGTCGGTCCTGCCGCGGCCCGCGTACAGTTCCCGGCGAGGGGCGACGTCACCCGTGCTCAGAACCATCACCGAGGCCTGCCGTTCGGCGGCGACGGCACCCGCCAGGCCCTGGATGAGTTCGCCGTACTCCGTGGCGGCGGTGTCGTATCGGCGCTTCTCCAGCACGTCGGTCAGAGTGAGGCTCACCGCGTACGTCCAGAGGCCCACGAGTGAGATCGTCGGGATGAGAAGTAGCACGAATACCTTGAACCGGATCGACCGCATACGGGATCGCATGGCACCTCATGGTGACGACATCTGACTGGCGAAGCCGAACAAGTACGTACTCTGTGACCCCTGCTCTTTCCGGTGTCGTTCACTGAAGGACGGCGGGGTCCGGCGTGAGGTCGGCGGCCGGCGTCGCCTCCGCAGGCATCAGGTCTCCCTTCGTCTCCAGATGAACACGCACCGGCACCTTAGCGCGCTAGACCCGGACCGATAATGCTAAAGCGCGTGATTTCGGCAAATCCCGTACCGACCTGCTACCGCGCGCGGATCGGCGATGTCGCCGCGGCTCGCGCACCCCACTCGCGAATGCCCGAGTGAGCTGCATCGATGCCGAGTTCGAGTGCCTGTCGTGACAGTCCTCAGAAGGGAGTACGATCTAGATCATTGGTAGTTCACTGTCGGCGACATCACCCCTAATCAGCCCAAAAGCCCGTTTTGGACAGTTAGCCTTCCATCTGTGACTTCTTTCAGCGATCAGCCCACCCCCCTTCCCGCACGGCAACGGCGGTCTCGTCGCTCTGGGCGTCACCGCGGCGAGGGCGCGTTCGCCATTCCGCCGGACTCTCCCGCCCTGATCCTCGCCGCCCCCGGGCGGTCGGGCGTCCCCGGCACGCTGGCGATCGCCGAGCTCGCCGCCTTCGCCAGAGTCGCGCATCCCGGCCTGCCCGTGCACGCCGCCCACCTCGACGACCTCAGAGCCGTCCTGACCGGTCTGGACCCGGACCTCTCCGACGGAATGCCGGCCGCCGTCGTGGTGCCGCAGACCACCGGACCGAACGCGGAGATCGACGCGCAGTTGCGCGCGGCGGTCGACGCGGTGCACTCCGACGACTGGCCGATCGTGCTGGCCGAGCCGCTCGGACCGCACCCGCTCGTGGCCGAGGCGCTGCACGTGAGGCTCGCGGAGGCCGGATTGGCCCGCGCCGATCGTGTCCGGCTGCTGACCATGGTGACCGCCGCGGACGGCATCCTGCTCGCCGCCACGGGCGGAGAGGCGGCGGCGCAGGAGACCGAGATCAACTGCGTACTGCTCGCGTCCCGGCTCGCCGTGCCCGTGGTGCCCGTCTCTCTGGACGACATCCCCACGGCAGGTGAGGTGGCGAGGCGGCTCAAGGCCAGCGGCACGACCCGGCTGGCCATCGCCCCCTGCTTCATCGGCCCGGAGGCACAGCCCGACCAGCTGATCGACCTCGCCGCCGAAACCGGTGCCGAGTCCGCTCAGCCGCTCGGCGCCCATCCCTCTCTCGTGCAGCTGACCGCGCTGCGCTACGCGGAGGCGCTGGAAAAGGTCCTCACCGACTGACCACCGGACGGCCGACCGGCCACGCGAACCGCTGACCGGACGGACGACCGGTGCTCGGCGGCACGGGACGTGCCCGCCGCCCGCCGGGCACGGCGGCCATCGGCCCGGAGGCCGGCCCGGCCTCCCACCACCCGGTACGACGGCGAGCCCGTGGGTCAGCCCGCGGGCGTCCCCGCCATCTTCTCGGGGGGCGCCGTGTTCCTCGCCTTCGCGTGTTCGACCAGGGTGATGAGGATCTTCTTGCCGGAGTCTCTCTCGCGGGCGTCGCAGAGGACGACGGGAATCTCCGGCGCCAGGTTGAGCGCGAGGCGGACCTCGTCGAGCTCATACTGCCGGGCGCCCTCGAAGCAGTTCACCGCGACGATGAAGGGCGTGCCGCGCCGCTCGAAGTAGTCGACCGAGGGGAAGCAGTCCGCCAGACGCCGCGCGTCCGCCAGCACGATGGCGCCGAGAGCGCCGAGCGCCAGCTCGTCCCACATGAACCAGAAGCGCTCCTGCCCGGGCGTGCCGAACAGGTACAGGACGAACCGGTTCTTGATGGTGATGCGGCCGAAGTCCATCGCGACGGTGGTCGTGTTCTTGCCCTCCACGCCCGACACGTCGTCGACGGCCACGCCCTGGTCGGTGAGGATCTCCTCGGTCCGCAGCGGCTGCGTCTCGGAGACCGCGCCCACCAGAGTGGTCTTGCCCGCACCGAAGCCACCCGCGATCAGGATCTTGATCGCGATCGGCGGCTTCGGCCGCCCCGCCCCACGCTCAGAGAGTCCGTAGTCCATCGAGCACCGCCTCGTACATCGCCTCGTCGCTCATGTTCACCTCGGGTTGCGGTTCCTCTACCGCGATGAAGCCGCGGTGCAGCAGATCGCCCAGCAGGACTCGTACGGTGCCGACGGGCAGGTCGAGCCGTCCGGCGATCTCCGCCACCGAGAGCATTTCGTGGCAGAGGTCGACGATGGCCAGGTGCTCGGGGCCGAAGCCCACCTCGCTCATCGGTACCGGCCGGACGGTCACGATCAGCGAGATGAGGTCGAACTTCCCCCGGATCGGGAGGATCCGGCCGCGAGTCATCACATAGGGGCGCACGAGCGGGCCGGCGTGCTCGTCGAGCCACCTCTCGTCGTCGAACTCCTCGGAAGAGCGCATGTCGCCTACCTCTTGGAAGAGAAGCCGCTTTGGGTGGCCGCCGATCGGCTGGGTGTACTGAGGAACTCCCCGACGCGCGCCACGAGCATGGCCATCTCATAGGCGATCAGGCCGACGTCGGACTCCTCCGAGCCGAGTACCGCCAGGCAGGCGCCCTGCCCCGCGACGGTGACGAAGAGGAACGCCGATCGCATCTCGATGACGGTCTGCCGTACGGGCCCGGCGCCGAACCGCTCGCTGGCGCCCTTGGCGAGACTCTGGACCCCGGACGCCACGGCGGCCAGATGTTCGGCGTCATCTTGGTCGAGTCCCTCCGACGAGGCCATGAGCAGGCCGTCCGCGGAGAGAACGACCGCGTGCTGGGCCTCCTGCACCCGACCGATCAGGTCGTCCAGCAACCAGGCCAGGTCGGTGGAAGAACCGGTTCTGTGCACCACTCGTTGTCCTCTTTCTGCAGGCGGCCGCCGCGTCGTCGCCTGCGGCGGCTCGGCGGCACCGGCTCGTCACGCGTTGATCAGGATCGTCGCCGGGGCGTTCAGCGGTCCGGTCTCTCACTCGTCATCGGGCCCGCCCGGCGGCGTGTCCGACGCGGGACGGTCGTCCGCCGACCGGACCGCGTCGGATCTGCCTCGGCGGGTACCCGCCTGGTAGGCGCCCATCACCTTGCGCACCTCCTCCGGCGACCGGGGCACATCGCCCTCGCCGTCCTGGTCCGCGGCCGTACGCGACTCGTCGGTGCGCAACGGCGGGGCAAGGCTCGCCTGGGGCACCCGGAACGGCAGACCGGAAGGGGTATAGGTCGTCTCGGCCATGGGCTTCCCTCCGGCCGTCTCGTGCTTCCGGGGCTCACCGGGTTCCCCGTGCTCCTGGCGGTCCCCGGTCGCTGCGCCGGCGTGCTCGCCGCCCTCCGGCCGACGCGCCGTGCCCGGCCGTTGGCGGTCGTACGGATCGCCGGCGGAGCCACCCGCGCCGCCCACATCGTCGGACGCGCTGCCGTACGCGCCGCCGGACACACCGACGCCGTCGTCGCGCCATCCAGCGGACGTCCCGCCGCTCGTCGTGTCCGCGGGCCCCGGCCGGGCGTCCAGTGCGGTGGCCGTGCCGTGGCCTCCGCCTCGCACCGGCAGAGGAGACCCGGCGTCACCCAGGCCGCCAGAGCCGATCGCCCGCAACACCTCGGCGCGGCTCTCCCGCATCGGGCCGGACACTCCGTCGGCGGCCGGTTCAGAGATCTCTTCGAAGAGAGGATCGATCTCTCCTTCCGCGATGACGAACTCCCGCGGGATCAAGATGATGGCGGTGGTGCCGCCATAGGCCGAGCGCTTGAGCGACACCCGGATCCCGTAGCGGTCGGCGAGCCGGCTGACCACGTACAGTCCCAGCCGCGCCGTACTCGACAGGTTGAACTCCGGCGAGCTGGCGATCTGCTCGTTGGCCTTATGCAGGGCCTCCTCGCCCATGCCCAGCCCGCGATCCTCGATCTCGATCGCATAGCCGCTCGCCGCCATGTGGCCGCCCACCTGCACCACCGTGTACGAGGGTGAGAACGAGACAGCGTTCTCGACGAGCTCGGCCAGCAGGTGGGTGACGTCGCCGACGGCCCGCCCGGCGAGGGTCACCCCTCCGACGGGCAGCACGTTGACGCGGGTGTAGTCCTCGACCTCGGCGACGGCGGCGCGCAGCACGTCGACCATCGGCACCGACCGCCGCCACCCACGCGCGGGGGTGGCCCCGGACAGCACGATCAGGTTCTCGGCGTTGCGCCGCATCCGGGTGGCGAGGTGGTCGACCCGGAACAGGTCCTCGAGCTCGGTCGGGTCGAGCTCGCGCCGCTCCATCACGTCGAGAAGGCTGAGCTGCCTGCGCACGAGTGTCTGGGTACGCCGCGCCAGGCTGAGCAAGACGTCGCGGATGCCGCGCCGCAGCTCCGCCTGCTCCACCGCGACCTTGATGGCGGTCTGCTGCACAGCGTTGAACGCCTGGCCGACCTGGCCGACCTCGTCGTCGCCGAACTCGAGCTCGGGCGCCTCGGCGGCGACGTCGACATCTTCCCCACGTCCGAGCCGCTCGACCACGGCCGGCAGCCGCTGGTCGGCCAGCTCCCACGCGGCCGTCCGCAGCCGCTCGAGCTGCCGGACCAGGGCCCGTGCCGTCGTGATGGAGACGACGATGGACGCGATGACCGCGAAGAGCCCGAGGACGCCCGCCAGAAGCAGGCGGACGACCACCCAGACGGCGATCGGCGTGGCCCGGGCCACCAGACGGTCACCGGCCCGCT
The DNA here is from genome assembly GCF_014323705.1 of Actinomadura alba. Classification (GTDB taxonomy): domain Bacteria; phylum Actinomycetota; class Actinomycetes; order Streptosporangiales; family Streptosporangiaceae; genus Actinomadura_C; species Actinomadura_C alba. The sequence goes on along the minus strand of NZ_JABVEC010000032.1, from coordinate 39,194 downwards.
GGATGCTCTGCCGCATCTCCGCCACCGCGGGCTCGGTGGCGCCGCGCCATTGCTCGGCAGTCATCCGAATGGGCTGACCCGGCCGGCTCGACCGCAGGAGAAGGTCTTCGAGCCTGGCCACCTCGCTGAGCCGCCGGTTGTTCGCCAGTTCCTTGTACGCCTGGACGTCCGCCCGTTCGAGGTCGGCCAGAGCGCGTGCCGTGTTGAGACGCCGTGCTCCGACGAGCTTGGCGATCTCGAGCTGGTCCGCGGCGCCGAGCCTGCCTGTCGTGAGCACGCCCGCCACCAGCGCGTCCTCCTGTGAGAGGAGCTCCCAGCTGCGGTTGACCGCGATCTCGATGCGGGTGTCGGTGGCGAAGTCGTCGTCGTCCAGAGTCGCTATCGAGTCGTAGAGCCTGAAGACCGACTCGACGACCATGGCGTACTCGTCGATGACCCGCCGGCGGTCCATCTGTCGCATGTCGATGGAGCGCCGCTCCTGACCGAGACCGTCCAGGAGGCCGACCATCTCGTCGATGCGGCGGTCGGCGTTGTCGTCCGCCGCCCGTCTGACCGCGCCGGTGCGTGCGGCCCGCACCACCACGGCCTTGGCACTGTCGGTGCGAGCCCGCTGGGCGAGGAGGGCGTCCCGCCGCTGCTGCCGAGGGTCGGCCAGGTACGTCACCGAGAGCCGTCGTTCGCGTTGCAGTTCGACCAGCAACGGGTCGCTCGGCGCCGCGACGCGGTCCATCGTGCTCACCCAGAGGAGGTTCACGCCTTCTCGCAGGGTCACCCACGCGGCGAACATCCATAGTGCTGTGAGCGACAGCAGCAAGGCCACAATCTTGGTCCGCAGTCGTGCGTTGCGGATGCGCATGACAATCGCCCCAACAATTGGCAAGGTGCCTGCGATGCGCGGCGCGTCGACCTGCAGCAAGACACGTGATGACGGGGGTGAACGACGCGAAGGTCGCATAGACCCGTTGCGCGCACGTCGCAGAACCTTACCAACACGACTAAGCCCACTCAAGGTGAATCGTTTACCTGTAAGTTCACAAAACGCCTAAATACCCCCGACGTGTTTGGGATCACATCTCATGCAAGTACGTTGCGCCGGGTCAGATGAAGCGCCGCGAGGACCGCCGCTCGTACGACAGCAATAGGGCAATACAGGTCTTTATCATGCCAAAGAGGTGGATTATTGGCTTCCATGGCACTCTCCGCCACGGACCGCAGATAGCCGCCGCCACGCGTCGCCGCACGCGCCGTCTCCTCGCTCGCCCCGCCCCCGGTGAGCACGAGGACCTGCAGCGCATACGCGGTCTCCTCCGCCGTCCCGCCCCAACGCCCCCAGGACCCGTCGGGTCGCTGAGTCCCGACCACCCACCGGACTGCGCGCTCCACGGCCGGAGCCGACGCCGCGCCGCCGAACCGGTGGAGCGCCAGGGCAGCGCACACCGTCGCGTAGTACGGAGAGGCATGCCATCGGTCCCGCCATCCCCCGTCGTCGCCCTGCTGGGCGCACAGCCAGGACGAGACCTTCGCGACGGTCGCCTGGTACCGGCCCGCCGATTCCCCTCCGCCGGTGCTCTGGAGGTGATGGCCGAACGCCTCGAGCACGTGCGCGTTCGTGGTCACCGATCTGCCGTTCTCCCCCTGCCACGTGCAGAAATGCGTCTCCGTCTCGTACGCCCAGAGCAGGTCGGGCGATTGCGGAGCACCGTGCAGCGAGAGGGCGTACAGCACCCCGGCGCTGGTATCGGCGTCCGCGGGCAGTCCCGCGCCCGCCGAGGCTCCGTTCGGACCCAGCGCCGAGCGGAGCTCACTGATCATCTCCGGCGGCACTGCGAGCTCGATTCCCGCACTCGCCAGCCAGCTCAACACCCAGGCCCGTTCGAAGTTGGCGATCGGAATCGCCGTGGGAACCGGTCCCCCGTCCCGCCGCGCCGCGGACTCGAGGAATCGCCGGGCCGAGCCGCCCCAATCGGCCGACTCGTGGTCACCAAGCCAGGCAGCGGTGGCCGCGGGAGAGGCGCCGACCGATCCGGTGGGCTCCGGCCGGACCGAGGGCGCACCACGAGCCGCCTCCTGCGCGATCTCGAGCGCGTGCAAGAACTTCTGTGGGACCTGGCCGCCGCGTGCCAGTAGGGCTTGTACCTTCTCGACCGTACTGCCGTCCAGGCCGGGGGATGACTGGAGCCGCACGCCCTCGTGCCGCAGATGCTGGTTGATCATGTTGATCAGCACCGGTGCGATGTGCTCGGCCGCCGGCATGTCCGGCAGCTCCAGAGCGTGCGTGCCGTCCAGCCACCGGGACAGGATGGCGAGCCCTCGGCCGGCCGCCTTCTCCGACTCAGCACGCGGGACGCCCGCGTGCCCATGCGGATCGGGCTTACGCAGCGTCGAGAGCAGGGCTTCGGTCGCGCTGAGTGTGGGGATGAGAGCGTAGGCGGGCAGCGGTGAGACCCAGGCGCCGTCCGGCCGTTGGGTCTCCAGCAGGAACCTCAGCCGTTCAGTGTGCCCGGTCAGCCAGGGAGCCAGCGTGACCAGCCGCCCGGTCTCGTAGACCGAAGCGGAGACCCGGCCCGTCGGCCGCTCCATCAGGCCACCGACCAGGTGCCGGGCGGCCACGGTGAAATCGACGAGCCGCCCGTCGCCGGCCGTCCTGACGCCGGCGGTCACAGTGTTCCCCAGTAGTCGCCGTGCGCGTAGAAGCCACTGCTGAAACCGACCTGCCGCTCCAGGTACTCCGCCTGTTCGGGACATCGGGCTCGCAAAGGGAGGATGAGCTCCCGGCAGCGGCCGACGAGGAGCGCGATGTGCCGGGTCACCTCATCGCGGTCGGCGCCGAGCATCAGCGCGTTCAGGTCTCCCCAGGACAGGTCCCGGTCATAGGTGGCGAGGTCATTGAGGAGACGCAGGACCTTCTGCACCTCGCGCCCGGCCGCGTTGAGCTCTTCGAGGTGTTCCGGGAGACGCCGGTCGCCGCCCGCGATCCAGTGGGAGAGATTGATCCACGCCGATCCGATGTTGTCGGCGTTCTCGAGGTACTCATCGAGGGTCGGCGGAGTTCCTTTCCCCGCGGCGCGCAGAGCCTTCCAGGTCCACTCGCGCGCTGTGGCGTCGAGTGCCCGCCGCAGCTCGTCACGCCACACGTCCCGCAAACTCGAGTACGTGGGGCTCGCGGCCAACTCGTCACGGATCTCGGCGAGGAAGGAGGCGAGCTCGTCGCCATCGGCCGGCGACGCGCCGTCGGCGACGTCCAGGCAGCGCCGGGCGATGTCGTCGACCTCGGCACGCGAGGTGGCGAGGTGGTCCACCATCCAGTCCAGGCCGAAATACCACAGGCAGACGCGGTTGACCATGCGCAGCTCCCCCGCGGTCAGTCCTGGCGAACCGAAGGCGTTGGCGCAGGCGACGCCGTTGAAGAGCGTCACGTCGATCGGCTTGGCGGAGAACAGGGTCGGATACTTCTCCGCCCAGCCGGCCATGTCACGCGCGCACCTCACCGCTTGCGCCATGACCACTCCGGCCGAAACCGCCTCGCGTAGCGCATCGCCGGACGTCCACGAACCCACTGCGGCCTCCCACAACGGATCCGTGCCGTCCTTCGCGGTCACGCGCACCGCCGGATGGGGGTCAGGTTCATCTCGAGGGCCTGCCTTGGGCGGAGGGTCGCGCCGATGCGGGGCATGGCGGGTACCGACGCGGACAGGGCGGGACGGAACCGGCTCAGGATGCTGGCGAGGATCATCTGCGCTTCCACGTTGAAGACATGCCGGCCTATGCACTGGTGCGGTCCACCGCCGAACGGGAAGTAGGCGTACCGGTGCTGTCCGGCCGCGCGCTCGGGCAGGAACCGGTCCGGATCGAACTCCAGGGGCCGGTCCCACACGCTCTCGAGGCGGTGAGTGAGGAAGGGGCTGATCAGTACCGTGTTCCCCGGCCTGATCGGCACGCCGCCGATGCTGGTCGGCTTCGTGGCGATCCGGGGGAACATCCAGCCGACCGGATAGAGGCGCAGCAGTTCCTGAACCGTCCGGCGGACATAGTGCAGGTCGCTCAGGTGCGACGGGCGGACCCGTTCGTCGCCCACCACGCGGACGACCTCCTCCTGCAGCTTCTCAGCGACCTTGGGATGGTCGTCGAGCAACGGCCAGAGCCAGCTCAACGCCACGGTCGTGGTCTCGGTGCTGGTGGCGAACATGGCGAGGAGGTTGTCGCGCACCCACCGGTCGGTGAGCTCGCCGCCATCGGCCGTCCGGGCATGGCAGAGCGCGGTGAAGACGTCCTTACCGTCTCCGGGATCCTCCCGGTACTTCTCGACCAGCCCGAACAACGTCTCGTCCATGACCTTGACGGCATCGCGGAAGGCACGGTCGCCGGGCAACGGGATCGAGTGCGGCACGAAGGGGAGCAGGAACCGGAACGTGATGGAGGTGGCGACCTGATCCATGGCCGGTATGATCCGGTCCGCCTCGACCGGAGAGATCTTGTCTCCGAACAGGACCTTGATCACCGTCTCGTTGACGATGCGGCTCATCTCGGGGAGCACGTCGATCGGCCGGCCAGTGCGCGCCGGCTCTTCGAGCTTGTCCACCGCGTCGCCGATCGCGTGCGCCATGAGCTCGGTGAGCGCGTTGACATTGCGCGTGGTGAAGACCGGCTGCAGCACTCGCTTGCTGAGCTCCCATTCGTCGCCCTCGGCGAGGATGCTGTCGCCCATCAAGGCGCGCAACGGCCTCCAGAACACGCCATCGCGGACGAAGTTCTCCGACTCCCGCCGCAGAACCTGCTGAACGTGATCAGGGCGCGTCACCAGGAAGGGCCGGGACGCTCCGAGGTCCAGCCTCAGGACCTCGCCGCCTGCGGCTTCGCTGATCCGTTCGATCTGCCTGAGCGGGTCTCGCACGAATCCCGGAAGCGTCCGGTAGAGGGGGAAGAGCCTGGCCTTTCGGGCCGGGCCGGCGCCAATAGCGGTGGACATCGCTCACTCCCTGATGCCGCGGTCGGCAAAATATGCCATAAGGCAACGCACAACAAAACGTAGTACGGACAAGCCGATGGAAGACTAGCCATTCGGTGGAGGGGTCGCGGAGCCGAGGGCGGGAAATGGAATCAGTCGCCGGGCCGGGGAGTCAAGTTCGAACCGAACCCATTCGTGACCAACGCTTCCTCCAGGAGAGGGAGATGTTTACCTCAGGGCTGTTTCTGTCGTTGGTTGCTCACCGAAGTATCACATGCCCGACTTCGGGCTACAAGATCAGAGATGATCCAATATTCATCCACTTGGATGTGACTCTGATCACCTATCTTGACCTGCGAACCGTCGCGCGAGGAGTCGCTGACATCACTCACAGCAAGGTGAGGCACCATATGCAGTCGACCGACTACGGTGTGTATATTCTATAAAAACCGTACAAGTACAGGTTTCAGATGATTGCCCAAACGGGAAAAGGATCTTTGGCAGATTTTCAGTGCCGACGATGCCAGTAGGAAGATCCCGCGATGCCGCCTGAGACGCCTCAGCCGCAAGCCACAGTGCGTGACGTGACGCAGATTCTGACACGGACCCGCGGATTGGTTGACCCGGTGTTGCGGAGGGCCGTCCAACAATTGCATCCGCACATCGGCGAAATGGCCGGTTTCGCGCTCGGCTGGCGCGAGCTCGACGGCACTTCCCGGGTCGGCCAGAACGGGAAGGGCCTGCGCCCCGCCATCGTGCTGCTCGCCGCGCGAGCCTCGGGCGCGCGTCCCGAGGCGGCCGTTGACGGCGCGGTCGCCATCGAACTGGTCCACACGTTCTCACTCGTGCACGACGACATCATGGACGGCGACGAACGCCGCAGGCACCGCGACACGGTGTGGAAGGCCTACGGCGTCGGGCCGGCCGTCCTCACCGGCGACACGCTGCTCGCGCTGGCGATGGACACCCTGGCACAGGCCGGCACTCCGCAGGCCGCGGCGGCGCTCCGGCGATTGTCCTCCACGCTCTTGGAGCTGGTCCGTGGCCAGGCCGAGGACGTGGCCTTCGAAAGCCGGCCATGGAGCTGCCCGGACGCGGTCACCGTGGAGGAGTATCAGGCGATGGCGGCGGGCAAGACCGGCGCGCTCCTTGCCTGCGCCGCCGCCGTCGGCGCACTGCTCGGTGGCGGCTCCCCCTCGGCGACCGCCGCGATGTCGAGGTTGGGCCGCCATCTCGGGCTGGCGTTCCAGGCCGTTGACGATCTCCTCGGCATCTGGGGCGATCCGGAGGTCACCGGCAAGCCGGTCTTCAGCGATCTGCGATCCGGGAAGAAGACCCTCCCCATCGTCGCGGCGCTGGCCAGTGGCGGCGACGGCGCCTCCCGCCTCGCCTCTCTGCTCGGCGCGCGTCCCGACGACGTGACCCTGCGGCGGGCGGCCGGACTGGTCCGGGAGCTCGGCGGCCTGGCCTACACCCGCGAGCGGGCCGAGCTGCACCTCCACGAGGCCCTGCGCCTTCTCGAGGCTCCGGAACTCGAGCGCACGGCGGCCGGTGAGCTGGCCGCGCTGGCGAGGTTCGTGGTCGACCGCGCTCACTGAGGTGACATCGGACCCGGACGCGGGCACGTGACCGGCCCGCACGGCGCGGATGGCTCGTGGGCCGGAATCGGGCCCACGAGCCCACGCGCTCGTGACGTCAGTCCGAGGAGAAGGCCGCGTCGAAGGCGACGGCGGGCGGCTCGATGGCGACCAGCTTGCGTACGAAGGACAGCGCCTCGGGCGCGCCGAGCAGGCGGTCCATGCCCGCGTCCTCCCACTCGATCGAGATCGGCCCGTCGTAGCCGATCGCGTTGAGCGCGCGGAAGGAGTCCTCCCAGGGCACGTCGCCGTGGCCGGTGGAGATGAAGTCCCAGCCGCGCCGCAGGTCGGCCCAGGGCAGGTGCGAGGACATCCGGCCGCGCCGACCGTTGCCGGTGCGCACCTTGGCGTCCTTGCAGTCGACGTGGTAGATCCGGTCCTTGAAGTCGAACAGGAAGCCCACCGGGTCGAGGTCCTGCCACACGAAGTGCGACGGGTCCCAGTTGAGCCCGAAGGCGGGCCGGTGCCCGATCGCCTCGAGCGCCCGCACCGTCGTCCAGTAGTCGTAGGCGATCTCGCTCGGGTGCACCTCGTGCGCGAACCTGACGCCCACCTCGTCGAACACGTCCAGGATCGGGTTCCACCGGTCCGCGAAGTCCTGGTAACCGCGCTCGATCATCGACTCGGGCACCGGGGGGAACATCGCGACCGTGTGCCAGATCGAGGAGCCGGTGAAGCCGACGACCGTGTTCACCCCGAGCTTGGCGGCCGCGCGCGCGGTGTCCTTGATCTCTTCGGCGGCCCGCTGCCGGACGCCCTCGGGCGAGCCATCGCCCCAGATCCTGGCCGGCAGGATGCCCTGGTGCCGCTCGTCGATCGGGTCGTCGCACACCGCCTGCCCGACCAGGTGGTTGGAGATCGTCCACACCTTGAGGTTGTGCTTCTCGAGCGTCTCCAGCTTGCGGGGCACGTAGGACTCGTCGGCCAGCGCCTTGTCGACCTCGAAGTGATCACCCCAGCAGGCGATCTCCAGGCCGTCATAGCCCCATTCGGAGGCGAGCCGGCAGACCTCCTCGAACGGCAGATCGGCCCACTGTCCGGTGAACAGGGTGATGGGTCGGGGCATTCTTACCTCCACGCGGTTGTGCCGCCCCCATTCAGGCGGCGGAGAAGACCTGATCGCTGATGAGCCGGGTCGCCCCGATCACCCCGGCGGTGTCTCCCAGTTCGGACAGCACGATCGGCAGATTGCCCGTCGCCAGCGGCGCCGACCGGCGGTAGACGACGCTGCGGATCTCGGCGAGCAGGGTGTGCCCGAACCCCCCGGCCACCTCTCCCGCGATGATCACTAGACCGGGATTGAAGAAGCTGACCAGCCCGGCCAGCACCTGGCCGACCCGCCGCCCGCCCTCGCGGATCAACTCGACGGCGACCGGGTCTCCGGCCTGGGCGGCCTGGGCCACGTCGGCCGCCGTGAGCTCTCCGGCCGAGGCGAACCGCTCGGCCAGAATGACCGAGTCGCCGGCGCGCGCCGCGGCGAGCGCGTCCCTGGCGAGTGCCGCGCCGCCGAAGAACGCCTCCAGGCAGCCCGGGTTGCCACAGGCGCACGTGGGCCCGTTGTCGTCGACGCGGATGTGCCCGATGTCGCCGGCGGAGCCGGAGACCCCCCGGTAGATCGCCGAACCGACGACGATGCCGCAGCCGATGCCGGTTCCTATCTTGACGAGGAGGAAGTCGTCGACGGACTTTGCCAGCCCGGCGTGCAGCTCGCCCAGGGCCATGAGGTTGACGTCGTTGTCGACGAGCACAGGGCAGCCCAGTTCCTGACTGATGATCTCGCGGATGGGGAACCGGTCCCAGCCCGGCATGATGGGCGGCACCACCGGCCTGCCCTCGAGGAAGCTGACCGGCCCGGGCACGCCGACGCCCAGCCCGTGGATCTCCGGCGCGAGGCCCTGGTCACGGAGCTTGGCGAGGAGTTCCAGCGCCCGATCGAGGACGGTGTTCGGGCCCTGCCGCACGTCGCACGGCTCGGCGATATGGCCGAGGATCTCCAACTCACCGTTGGTGACGGCCACGTCGATCGAGGTGGCGCCGATGTCGAGCCCGACGAACCGCAGGCGCGAGGACAACCGTACGATCCCCGAACGGCGACCGCCACGCGAGGCGGCCAGCCCGGCGGCTTCGACCATGCCGAGATCGATCAGCCGGTCGAGTTCGACGGCCAGCTTCGATCTCGACAACTTGACGACGTCGCCGAGTTCGGCACGTGACCGCGGGCCGTCGTCGCGGAGCAGGCCGAGCAGTCGCGCTTGGTGCCTGTTCTCCGGCCGAGACGTCATCCGCATCACACCGCCCCCTCTAGCGTGAAGGTATCCACTTTCGCTCGAGATGAGAATACCTTTGCACCAGGCCCGCCGATCTTAAGTCTGCGTAAGGACAAAGCGGGCGGCTCGTTGCGGGACCTCGGCGGAGAACCGGCTCTACTCGGCGGAGAAGACGTGGTCGCTGATGAGCCGGGCGGCTCCGATGACACCTGATGTGGCGCCCAGTTCGGAGAGCACGATCGGCATGTTGCCGGTGGCCAGCGGCAGAGACCGGCGGTAGACGACACTGCGGATCTCCGACAGCAGTGTATGGCCCATCTGCGCGACCCCGCCCCCGATGATGACCAGGCCCGGGTTGAAGAAGCTGACCAGGCCGGCCAGCACCTGCCCGACCCGGTGACCGCCCTCACGGATGAGCTGCGCGCTCGTCGGATCGCCCGCCGCCGTGCCCGCCGTGACGTCCGCGGCGGTGACCATCCCGGACTCGGCGAGCCGCTGGGCAAGGTACGGCGACCTGCCGGATCTCGCGGCGACCTCGGCGTCACGGGCCAGGGCGGCGCCGCCGAAGAACGCCTCCAGGCAGCCCGTGTTACCGCAGGAGCACGGCGGACCGGTGTCGTCGACCCGGATGTGCCCGATGTCCCCGGCGCTGCCCGAGACCCCCCGGTAGATCGTCCCGTCCACGACGATGCCGCAGCCGATGCCGGTGCCGAGCTTGAGCAGCAGGAAGTCGTCCACCGACTTGGCCGGTCCCGAGTGCAGTTCACCTAGCGCCATGATGTTGACGTCGTTGTCGAGCATCACCGGGCAGCCGAGTTCCTGGCTCAGCTCCTCGCGGACCGGGAACCGGTCCCAGCCCGGCATGATCGGCGGCATCACCGGGACGCCCGCGCGGAAGCTGACCGGGCCCGGCACCCCGATGCCCACGCCGTGGATCTCCGGTGCGAGGCCCTGGTCACGGAGCTTGCCGAGCAGTGACATCGCCTTCTCGAGCACCACCGCCGGTCCTTCGCGTACGTCGAACGGCTCGCCCACGGAGCCGAGGATCTCCAGTTCGCCGCCGGTCACCGCGACGTCGATGGACGTCGCGCCGACGTCGATGCCGACGAAGCGCAGGCGCGAGGCGAGCTTGACGATGCCGGAGCGGCGGCCCCCGCGCGAGGCGGCCAGACCATCGGCCTCGACGAGCCCGAGCTCGATCAGCCGGTTCACCTCGGCGGACAGAGTCGATCGGGAGAGGTCGACCACCTCACCGAGCTCGGCGCGCGAGCGGGGACCTTCCCGCAGCACCCGCAGCAAGCGCGCATGGTGCGCGTTCTCCGGACGCAGTGGCATCCGCGTCACGTTCGTCCTCCGTGTCAGACCCGTCTTGATCGCCGAGTTCGATACTGGTCAGTGTTTGTTCTCGGAACGTAACCACTTTTGTGAACGCTGAAAAGAGTTTTAGCAGGACCAACCAAACTTCTATCAGTATCTAGACAAAGTGTCATTTCCAGCGGATTCTGGGGGGCGCCTGCACGTGATCGGATCGATGGGAGTTGCCGCGATGGGGCGTACTGGGGTGTGGCTGGCCGGTGCCCGTGGATCGGTGGCGACCACCGCGATCACGGGCGCGCTGGCGATCCGCGCGGGACTCGCCGACCGCATCGGCATGGTCTCGGACGTGCCCGGCTTTCCGGCCGCCGACCTGCCCCTCCTCGCCGACCTCGTCTTCGGCGGTCACGACCTCTCCGGGATTCCGCTCGGCAAGCGGGCGGAACGACTCGCGCAGGCCGGCGTGATCCCGGCCGGGCTGCCCGCGCGCCTGGCCGACGAGCTGGCCGCCGTCGACGCCGACATCGTCACCGGCGGCGCCGACGGCCGGACCCGGCACCCCGCCGAGACCCTGCGGCGGCTCTCCGCCGACATCACCGCCTTCCGCGAGCGGCATGGGCTGGACCGGGTGGTCGTCGTGAACGTCGCGTCCACCGAGCCGCCCACGCCCGCCCGGCCCGAGCACGCCACGCTCGACGACCTCACCCGCGCGATCGCCCACGGCACGATGGTGTTGCCGGCGAGCGCCTGCTACGCCTACGCGGCCTTCGACACGGGCTGTGGCCATGTCGACTTCACACCGTCCGTCGGAGCGCGGCTGCCGGCCCTCTCCGAGCTCGCTCGGGTACGCGCCGTCCCGTACGCGGGAAGCGACGGCAAGACCGGCGAGACCCTGCTCAAGGCGGCGCTCGCTCCCATGTTCGCCGGCCGGCACCTGCGCGTGGGCTCCTGGTCGGGGACCAACCTGCTCGGGGGCGGTGACGGCGCCAACCTCGCCGACCCGGCGACGGCCGCGAGCAAGCTCGAGTCCAAGCGCCGGCTGGTCGACGAGACGCTCGGTTACCCCGTCGAGGGGCCTCTCCACATCGACTACGTGGCCGACCTCGGCGAGCAGAAGACCGCGTGGGACCACGTGACGTTCCAGGGCTTCCTCGGTGCCCGCATGACCCTGCAGTTCACCTGGCAGGGCTATGACTCGGCCCTCGCGGCTCCGCTCGTACTCGACCTGGCGCGGTTCGTCGCGGCGGCGCACGCCGCCGGCCGGGCGGGACCGCTGCCCGAGCTGGCCTACTTCTTCAAGGACCCGATCGGAACGCCCGTGCACGATCTGGCGGCGCAGTACGACATGCTCCACGCCTTCGCGACCCGGGGGTACGCATGAGCGGGCCCGAGGAGCGTCCCGGCCGGGCGGGGCGGAAGAACACCGTGCGGGATCTGGTCGAGCTGGTGCGCGCCCCCGCGGCGCTGTCGGTACCGGGCGACATCCTGTGCGGAGCGACGGCGGCCGGTGTGCCGCACAGCCCCCGGACCGCGGCGATCGCGTCCTCCGCCGTCTGCCTCTACTGGGCCGGCATGGCGCTCAACGACTTCGCCGACCGGGAGGTCGACGCCGCCGAACGACCGGAACGGCCGATCCCGTCCGGACGGGTGCGGCCGGGCACCGCACTGGCCGTCGCCTCCGTGCTGACCGGGGCCGGGCTCGCGTTCGCCACCGCCGGCGGCGGCCGGCGGGCGCTCCGGTTCGCGCTTCCGCTGACCGCCGCGATCTGGGGTTATGACCTCAGGTTGAAGTCGACCCGCGCCGGGCCGGCCGCCATGGCCGCGTGCCGGGGGCTCGACGTCATGCTCGGCGCGAGCACCGGCCGGGCGCGCGCCGCGGTGCCCGCCGCGCTCGCCGTCGGCACCCACACGTACGCCGTCACCCTGCTCAGCCGCAGCGAGGTCAGCGGCGCCACTCCCCGGCAGGTCGGGCGGGCTGCCACGATCGGCGGGCTCGCCATGCCCGTCGTGATCGCTGAGATCGTCGCCGGACGCCGCGATGGCGGCGCCGCGGCGGCGGCGGGGCTGCTCGGCCGTTATGTCACCTCGGTCGGCGGCGCGCAGCTTGCGGCGGCGCGGCGGCCGAACGCCGAGCGCGTTCGCCAAGCCGTCGGCGCCGGCATCCTCGGCCTGATCCCGCTGCAGGCCTCGCTCACCGCCGCGAGGGGACGGCCGGTCACCGCGCTGGCCCTGGCGGCGGTGCATCCCCTCGCCCGCCGACTCGCCCGGAAGGTGTCGGCTACATGACCCTGCGTTTCGGCTATGGCACCAACGGGTTCGCCGACCACCGGCTCGACGACGCGCTCGCCGTGATCGCCGGTCTCGGGTACGACGGTGTCGCGCTGACCCTCGATGTCCGGCACCTCGACCCGTTCGCGGCCGACCTGCCCAAGGCGGTCGAGCAGGTCGCGGCGCGGCTCGGGGCCCTCGACCTGTCCGTGGTGGTCGAGACGGGGGCCCGCTACCTGCTCGATCCCTGGCACAAGCACCAGCCCACGCTGGTGTCCGAGGTCGCCGAGCCGCGCGTCGACCTGCTGATCCGGGCCGTGCGCATCGCGGCCGACCTCGGCGCTCAGGCGGTCTCGTTCTGGAGCGGGACCGCGAGCGATCACGCCCCGGACGGGGTGCTCTGGGACCGGCTCGTCCGCGGGACCGCTGAGGTGGTGCGGGAGGCCGACCGGAGAGGGGTGATCCTGGCGTTCGAGCCCGAACCCGGCATGTTCATCGACACCATCGACCGCTTCGAGCGCCTCGCGGGCCTGCTGGGCGACCCGGACCACTTCGGGATCATGCTCGACATCGGGCACTGCCGCTGCCTGGAGCCGTGGCCGGTCGAAGACTGCGTGCGGCGGGCCGGTCCGCGGCTCGCGGGCGTGCAGATCGACGACATGCGGCGTGGCGTGCACGAACACCTGGAGTTCGGGACCGGTGAGATCGACTTCCCCCCGGTACTGGACGCGCTCGTCGAGGTGGACTACGGCGGCCTGGTGGCCGTGGAACTGCCCCGGCACAGTCACGCGGCTCCCGCGATCGCCCAGCGGTCGATCGAGTTCCTCAAGGCCGCCGAAGGGAACGCGGAAGAGAACGCCGAAGGGAGGCAGGGGCGGCCCCCGCCCCGGCGACGTGATGACACATGACGAGATGACACACGACCAGACGGTGGCGCGCGACGGAGCGCGCGAGGCGCTCCTCTCCGCGCTGGAGCCGCACCTGTCACCCGGCGCGGCCGGGTGGCTGAGTGAGGCGCGCGAGCGGATCGCCGCCGCCCCCGAGGCGGCGGCGACGGCGCTGCCGGCCGTCGGCCGGAGATGCGGCCGCGGCCCGCTCAGAGCCGAGGGCACCGGATGGGACGGGTGGAGCGTCGACGACGCGGCCAGAGTGGTGCTGCTGCTGGAGCTGCCGTGCACGGGCGACGCGCTCGCGGCCCGGCTGACCGACCTCTACCGGTACGGCGACGCGGCGGAGCGCCGCGGTGTGCTGCGCGCACTCGCCGTCCTCGACGCCGAACTCGGCGACGGCGCGCTGCCGCTGGTGCACGACGCGCTGCGCACCAACGACACCCGGCTGGTCGCCGCGGCGCTCGGCCCGTACGGCGGAGCACGGCTGGCCGACCACGCCTGGCGGCAGGCCGTGCTCAAGTGCGTGTTCGTGGGCGTTCCGCTGGCCGTGGTGGACGGTCTGGCCCGGCGCGCCGACGCCGAGCTGGCCCGGATGATGGCCGACTACGCCCGCGAGCGGACCGCCGCCGGCCGCGACGTGCCGCCCGACGTGGCCGGGTTCCTCGACCCGCCGACCGCCGGCACACGGTCCCCCGAATCCCCCGAATCCCCCGACCAGAAGGTCTAGGCCCGATGCGCATCTTCGACCCGCACATCCACATGTCATCGCGGACCACCGACGACTACGAGCGGATGCACGCCGCCGGAGTGCGCGCGCTGGTCGAGCCCGCGTTCTGGCTCGGCCAACCGCGCACCTCGGTGGGCAGCTTCGTCGACTACTTCGACGGCCTGGTCGGCTGGGAGCCGTTCCGCGCCGCCCAGTTCGGAATCCGGCACCACTGCACCATGGCGCTCAATCCGAAGGAGGCCGGCGACCCGCGCTGCCGCCCGGTCCTCGAGCTGCTGCCGCGCTATCTGGAGAAGGACGGCGTGGTCGCGGTGGGCGAGGTGGGTTACGACTCGATGACCCCCGAGGAGGACGAGGTGTTCGCCCACCAGCTCGCCCTCGCCGTCGACCACGACCTGCCCGTCCTCGTCCACACCCCGCACCGCGACAAGGCCGCGGGCACCCGCCGCTCGCTCGACGTGGTGCGCGAGTCGGGCATCGCGCCAGAGCGCGTGGTGATCGACCATCTCAACGAGGTCACCGTCGGCCTGGTCGCCGACAGCGGCTGCTGGATGGGGTTCTCCATCTATCCGGACACCAAGATGGACGAGGACCGCATGGTCGCGATCCTGCGTGAGCACGGCACCGAGCGGATGCTGGTCAACTCCGCGGCCGACTGGGGCCGCAGCGATCCGCTGAAGACCAGGCGGACCGGCGAGGCCATGCTGGCGGGCGGGTTCACCGACGCCGACGTCGACCAGGTGCTGTGGCACAACCCGGTGGCGTTCTACGGCCAGAGCGGCCGCCTGGTGCTGGACGTACCCGGCGAGCCGACCGACTCCGGCGCGCTGTTCGCCGGGAACTCGGTCTTGCGCGGCGGCCGGGCCTGAGGGGGCGGCGTGCGACTGCGGCATCCCGACGGGAGCACCGTCCATCTCGCCTACTGCGCCAACGTGCATCCCGCCGACGACCTGCCCGGCATCCTCGACCGGCTGGAACGCTTCGCGGTGCCGGTCAGGGAGCGGCTGGGCGTACCACGCCTGTCGGTCGGGTTGTGGCTGCCCCGGCCGGTCGCGGCCGGGCTCGCCGCCGACCCCGGGGCGGTCCGGCCGCTGCGCGCGGCGCTGGCGGCCGGCGGCCTCGAGGTGGTGACGCTCAACGGCTTTCCGTACGAGGGGTTCGGCCACGAGGTGGTGAAGACGGACGTGTACCTGCCGGACTGGGCCGACCCGGCCCGGCTCTCCTACACGCTCGACCTCGCCCGCGTGCTCACCGAACTGCTGCCGGCCGACGTGGCGCGGGGGAGCGTGTCGACCCTTCCGCTCGGCTGGCTGCCCTGGTGGGACGCGGGCAAGGCCGACGCCGCCCGGCGCAACCTGGACGCGCTCGCCGAGGGCCTGGCCCGGTTGGCGGCCGAGACCGGGCGGACCGTCCGGGCCGGCCTGGAGCCCGAGCCCGGGTGCGTCGTGGAGACCACCGCCGACGCGGTGGCGCACCTGTCCGGCCTCGACACCGACCGGGTGGGCATCTGCCTCGACGCCTGCCACCTGGCCGTGGCGTTCGAGGACCCCGACGCGGCACTGGCCCGGCTCGGCTCGGCCGGCCTGCCGGTCGTCAAGACGCAGGCCTCGGTGGCCCTGCACGCCGCCCGGCCCGGTGCGTCGCACGACGCCCTCGCGGCGTTCGCCGAACCGCGTTACCTGCACCAGACGCGGGCCCTGGTGGCGGGCGAGTTGCGCGGCGCCGACGACCTGCCGGGCGCCCTCGACGGCCGAGGACGGCTGCCGGGTGACACGCCGTGGCGGGTGCACTTCCACCTGCCGCTGCACGCCGACCCGCCCGGCCCGCTGACCGGAACCCGCGCGGAGCTGACCGGGACCCTGCGCGCGCTGCTGGCCGGGCCGGCCGCCCGGACCGACCACGTCGAGGTCGAGACCTACACCTGGTCGGTGCTCCCGGACGACGCGGTCGCCGCCGGGCGCCCGGGTGAACCGCCGGCCATGACCGCCGATGAGCGGCTGATCCGGGGGATCGCCGCCGAGCTGGACTGGACCCGCGACGAGCTCCTGAAGCTCGGCCTCGAAGAGGAGATCTCATGACGCCCCTGGTCGTGCTCGATGTCGTCGGCCTCACCCCCCGGCTGCTCCCCCACATGCCCAACCTGTCCAAGCTGGCCGCCGACGGGTTCCAGGCCGAACTCGGCACCGTGCTGCCCGCCGTCACCTGCACGGTGCAGTCCACCTTCCTCACCGGGACGCTGCCGCGCGAGCACGGCGTGGTGGGCAACGGCTGGTACTTCCGCGACCTCGGCGAGGTCCTGCTGTGGCGCCAGCACAACGCGCTCGTCCAGGGCGAGAAGGTGTGGGACGCGCTGCGCCGCGAGCGTCCCGGCTACACGGTCGCCAACGTCTGCTGGTGGTACGCCATGGGCGCCGCCACCGACTGGACGGTCACTCCGCGACCGGTCTACTACGCCGACGGCCGCAAGGAACCGGACTGCTACACCTGGCCGCCGTCGCTGCATGACCGGCTCACCGACCGGCTCGGCACCTTCCCCCTGTTCACCTACTGGGGACCCACAGCGGGCCTGCCCTCCTCGCGCTGGATCTGCGCGGCGGCCGAACTGCTGATCACCGAGGAGAGCCCCGACCTGACCCTGGTCTACCTTCCGCATCTCGACTACGACCTGCAGCGATGGGGGCCGGACGACCCGCGCGCGGCTCAGGCGGCGGCCGACCTGGACGCCCTGCTCGGACCGCTGCTGGCCGCCGCGCGGCGCCGGGGCGCGACCACGGTGGCACTGTCGGAGTACGGCATCACCTCCGTGTCCCGTCCGGTGGAGATCAACCGGGCTCTGCGCCGCGCGGGCCTGCTCGAGGTGCACACCCAGGACGGGATGGAGTACCTCGATCCGTGGACGTCGCGGGCCTTCGCGGTCGCCGACCACCAGATCGCCCACGTCTACGTGCGCGACGACGCCGACCTGCCCCGGACGCGCGAGGTCCTCGCCGGGCTGGACGGCGTGGCGGAGGTCCTCGATTCCGGCGGCAAGGCCGAGCGGGGCCTCGACCACGAGCGGTCCGGGGACCTGGTCGCGCTCGCCGAGCCCGACGCCTGGTTCGCGTATTACTACTGGCTCGACGACGACCGCGCGCCGGACTTCGCCCGGCTCGTGGACATCCACCGCAAGCCCGGGTACGACCCCGCCGAGCTGTTCCTGAATCCGGCCGACCCTGCGGTGAAACTGAAGGCGGGTCTGGCCCTCGCCCGCAAGAAACTCGGCATGCGCTATCTGATGAGCGTGGTCGCGCTGAACGGCTCCGCTGTCCGCGGCAGCCACGGGCTGCTGCCCGCCGACCCCGCCGACGGCCCGGTGCTGCTCTGCTCCGACCCGTCGGCGGCCCGGGAGCGCTATCAGGCCACGGAGGTCAAGGACCTGCTGCTGAGGCTCGCCCGGGAGTGAGCCGCCGCACCGCGGCGGGTCGCGTGTGGACCGCCGGTTCGCTGCGGGGCCGCCGCGAACCGGCCGAGGGCGGTGGCGGTCAGCGGTCGCGGAACCGCGGAGTCCGCTTCTCCACCGCGGCGGCCGTTCCCTCGGCGAGGTCCTCGGTGAAGAAGGCCATCGTCTGGGTCCGGCTCTCCACGGCGAGGTGCTGGCGCAGCGTCGGACCGTCCAGCGACAGGTTGAGCAGTTCCTTGGTGTGCCGCAGCCCGTACGGCGACTTGGCCAGCAACTCGTCGGCGAGTTTCAGGGCGGCCGCCAGGTCGCCGTTCTCGCCGGTCACCTCGGTCAGCATGCCGAGCTCGTACGCCCGGGACGCGGAGAGCGTCTGAGCGCGGTAGAGGATCTCGGCCGCCCGGCCCGGTCCGACGACGCGGGGCAGCAGCCACGACAGCCCGACGTCCCCGCCGGACAGGCCGATGTTCAGGAACGGCGCGACGAACCGGGTCGACGGATCGGCGACGCGGAGGTCGCAGGCCAAGGCCAGCGAGATGCCCATGCCCACGACCGGCCCGTGCAATGCCGCGATCACGGGCTGCGGGATCTCCCGCAGCCTCGCCACGACCTCCCCGCCACGCGCGATGCCGCGGTAGATCTGCTGCGTCCTGCCCTCCGGCTCGGTCCCCGGCTGCGTCTCCGGCTCGGTCTCCGGCATCTCGCCGACCGCCGTCGTGCCGTCCGGTGGCCGGGCGGCCTCCCGTCCCGGATCGCCGCCCTTGATGTCCATCCCCGCGCAGAAGGCACGCCCCTGCCCGGTGAGGATCACGATCCGGGTGGCGGTGTCGGCCGTCAGCGCGTCGAGGGCCGTGTGCAGCTCTTCGACGAGGCCGGGCGTGACCGCGTTGAGCCGCTTCGGCCGGGCCAGCGTGAGCACGGCCACGCCGGCGCGCCGCTCGACGATGAGCTCCGCCATTTCCCTCCCAGGGACGGGCCGTCGCCGGCCCTGCCGGGCCGCCGCCGGCCCGAAGTCGGATCTGCAACCGGACCGTCGGCTATTTCAGCGCCTCGAACGTCGCGGACGTCTGCTCCCCGATGTTCTTCGGGACGATGTACGGGGTCTCCGCGTTGATCTGCTGCCAGTTGTCGCGTACGTCCTCGATGGTGAGACCGTCCTTCTTGGCGAAGCCAGGGCCCTCGGCGACGAAGACCCGCGCGATGCGGCCGCCCCCGACGGAGTAGGTCTCGCCGGTCACGTCGACGCTCTCGTGCGCCAGCCAGGCCACCAGCGGCGTGACGAGCTCGACACCCAGCTTGCCGGCGAACTCGGGCGGGAACAGGTCCTCGGTCATCCGGGTGTAGGCGACGGGCGCGATCGCGTTGACCTTGACGCCGTACTTGGCCCCTTCGAGCGCCAGCGTCTTGGTGAGACCGACCAGCCCCATCTTGGCGGCCGAGTAGTTGGCCTGGCCGAAGTTACCGAACAGGCCGGACGGCGACGACGTGTTGACCACGCGGCCGTACCCCTGGTCGCGCAGGTGCGACCAGGCGGCCCTCGCGACGAGGAACGAACCGCGCAGGTGCACGGCGATGACCGCGTCGAACTCCGCGGCGCTCATGTTCTTGACCGACCTGTCGCGCAGGATCCCGGCGTTGTTGACGACGATGTCGACCTTGCCGAAGGCGTCGAGGGCGCTCTGCACGATCCCCTGGGCGCCCTCTTCGGTCGCGACGTTCCCGGCGTCGGCGACCGCCTGCCCGCCGTTCTTGGTGATCTCGTCGACGACCTCCTGTGCCGGGCCGCTCGAAGCGCCGCCGCCGTGCACGTCGCCACCGAGATCGTTCACGACGACCTTCGCGCCCCGCGCGGCGAGTTCCAGCGCGTGCTGCCGGCCGAGCCCGTGCCCGGCGCCGGTGACGACCGCCACCCGCTCGTCGAACCGAAGTTCCGTCATACCGTGTCTCCTCATCGTCGGCGCCGGGTGGATGTCAGGCAACGCCCACGTTAACCACGTGGGATCACCCAGTGGTACCACCTAACCGAATCTCACTCGGTACCGGCTCTCGTGAGCGGAAAAAGTCAGATGCCGTGATTTCGCCGATAACCGGGAGGCAGGGCGGTAACGTCCATCACCATCGTGGATGCCGCACGGAGGAAGATCACCATGCGCTCAGCGGTCGAGGCCGCCGACGGGACAGCGCCGCGGTACCGCGTTGTCCAGTGGGCCACTGGAGCCGTCGGGCGCAGCGTGATCCGGGGGGTCATCGAGCGTCCCGAGTTCGAGCTCGCGGGAGTGCGCGTCTTCGACCCGGCGAAGGTCGGCGTCGACGCCGGGACGCTGGTGGGCAGGCCGCCGACCGATGTGATCGCCACCGACGATCCGAACGGGATCCTCGCGCTCGACGCCGACTGCGTGATCTACGCGCCGCTCATCGCGCAGTCCATCGGCGGGGATCCCCGCAAGGACCTGCACACGGTCTGCGAGCTGCTGGCCTCGGGGAAGAACGTCGTCAGCCTGGCCGGGATGCTGTACCCATACGCTCGCGGCCCGGAGTTCACCGCCGAGCTGGAACACGCCTGCAAGGCGGGTGAGACATCGGTGCTCGGCACGGGCGTCAACCCCGGGTTCACGACCGAGGTGCTGCCGCTCGTGCTGTCCGGTGTCTGCCAGCGCGTCGATCATGTCTACGTGCGCGAATGCGCCGACTTCTCCGGCCACCCGTCCCGCCTGCTCATCCATGAGATGGGCGGGCTCGGGAAGACCGAGGAGGCCTACCTCGAGGCCCTGCCGACCTACCGGGCCGCCATGCGCGACCTGTTCACCGAGAGCCTTCAGCTGGTCGGCGCGGGCCTCGGCGTCACGCTCGACCAGGTCGACGTCAGCCATGAGTACCTGCTCGCCGACGAGGACTTCGAGATCCAGGCCGTGCCGATTCCGCGGGGTACCGTCGCCGCCGGCCGCTGGACCTTCTCCGGGGTGGTGAGGGGCCGCCCGGTGGTGACCATCGAGTGCGTGCACAAGTCCGATGCGCGCCGGGTCACCGCCTGGGAGCGGCCGGGCTATGCCGTGCGCGTGCACGGGCGGCCCTCGATCACGCTGACCGCCGAGGAGGACTGGGTCTCCAACGGCATCACGGCCGCCGCCGCGTTCGCGTTGAACGCCGTCCCCGCCGTGTGCGGTGCGCCGGCCGGCATCCGCACGTTCCTCGATCTGCCGCTCCTCACCGGCCGCGCGGCCCGTTCCTGACGCGGCCCGTTCCTGACGGCGCGCGCCGGCGATCCTTCGGCGCGGATCACGGAGGTGGCGGGGCCGGCGCCCGCGGCCGTGAGATCACACCGCCCTCGGCGGGGTCAGCCGGCCTCCCCCGGCGCGTCCTCGACGATGCCCGTCGCGCGGTTCGCGGGGCTCGTGGCGCCGCTGGGACCGCGAACACCACCGACACCGCCGACCTCGTCGGACGCCGCATCGAGGATCTTGGCCGCGGCCCGCTCGCCCGTCGCCTCTCTGCGGTGCCTGCGCACGGACCAGACCACCGCGGCGGCGACGACCAGCACCGCCGCCGCGCCGGCCAGCCCCCTGCCCAGCAGCTGCGCGGTGTGCTCGAAGGCGGTGCCGAGGAAGAAGCCCCCGAGGGTGAACCCGACACCCCACACGATGCCGCCGATGGCGTTGAAGAGCAGGAATCTCCGGTACGGCAGCCGGGCACTGCCGGCGAGGGCCGGCATCAGCGCCCGCAGCAGGGCAGTGAATCGGCCGATGAAGACGGCGAAGGCGCCTCTCCTGCGGATCAGCGCCTGTGCCTTGTCGACCTTCGAGCGATGCCTTCGCATGGGACGGGTGTTCAGCACCCGAGTCCCGTACTTACGGCCGATCTCATAGCCCACCGAGTCGCCGACGATCGCCGAGACCACCACGATGATCAATAGCAGCGGAACCGAGAGCCGCCCCTGGCTGGCCAGCACGCCACCGACGATGATCGCGGTTTCCCCGGGGAAGACGAATCCGAAGAAGAGCGCCGCCTCGGCGAACACGAGCGCCGCGACGACGCCATAGATCAACGGCGAGGGCAGCCCCCGCACCAGGTCATTGAAGGTCTCGAGCATTACCGATCCGCCCCCCGCCGAAGAGCACAGGCACTGCGGGCAGCCTATCCGCGGGCGGCGGACCGGTCGCGGACGGGAGCGGAACGCACGGCGAGACGAGGGACGCCGCGGCCCCGCCGGCCCCTGATCCACGCGAACCGGACGCGACGCGCACGAAGATCATTGATAATCGGGGTTGTGCGGAGGTGTGACCGAGGGCATGCCTCGGCGCCTCCCGCAGGCGAGTAGCCTTGAGTCGATTTCAGAACCCACCTGCGAGCTGCGGAAGAGGGCGATCTCCGCCGTGTCGACCGAGTCGTCGCGCACCCCTGCCGACCTGAGCAAGGCCGATTTCGGCCCCAACGAGTGGCTGGTGGACGAGCTCTACCAGAAGTATTTGGAAGACCCGAATTCGGTCGACCGAGCCTGGTGGAACTTCTTCGCCGACTACCAGCCGGACTCACGTCCGGCCCTGAAGGCCACTCTCGATGCCGCCGCCGAACCGTCGGCCGCGCCACCGGCCGAGCCGGCCGCACCGGCCGCTCCCCCCGGTCTCCCCGGTCCCGCCGAGGGCGCGAAGCAGGCACCGGACAAGGCCGCCGCGAAGGCGCCCGCGAAGCCCGCCGAGAAGGCGCCCGCGAAGCCGGCCACCCCGGCGCCACAGGTGCCCACCGGTGCCGAACAGATACGCCTGAGGGGTGTGGCCGCCCGGACGGTCACCAACATGGAGGCGAGCCTGGAGGTGCCGACCGCCACCAGCGTGCGCGCGGTCCCCGCCAAGCTGCTGATCGACAACCGCATCGTGGCGAACAACCACCTCAAGCGCGGTCGCGGCGGCAAGATCTCCTTCACCCATCTCATCGGCTACGCCATCGTGCAGGCGCTCAAGGCGATGCCGGAGATGAACAACAGCTACGCCGAGGTCGACGGCAAGCCGGTCCTGGCCAAGCCCGAGCACATCAACCTCGGCCTGGCGATCGACCTGAAGAAGGACGATGGCCAGCGCCAGCTCGTGGTGCCGAACATCAAGGCCGCCGAGACCCTCGACTTCCGCCAGTTCTGGGCGGCCTACGAAGAGGTCGTCCGCAAGGCGCGCAACAACAAGCTGGCCATCGAGGACTACCAGGGCACCACGATCAGCCTGACCAACCCGGGCACGATCGGCACGGTGCACTCCGTGCCCCGCCTGATGCCGGGTCAGGGCTGCATCATCGGCGTGGGCGCGATGGAGTACCCCGCCGAGTACGCGGGCGCCTCACCGGACACCCTGTCCCGGCTCGCGATCAGCAAGATCATGACGCTGACGTCGACGTACGACCACCGGATCATCCAGGGCGCCCAGTCGGGTGACTTCCTGCGCCGGGTCCACCAGCTGCTCCTCGGCGAAGAGGGCTTCTACGACGAGATCTTCGAAGCGCTGCGGATCCCGTACGAGCCCGTACGGTGGGTGCCCGACATCAGCGCCACGCACGAGGACGACGTCGCCAAGATCGCGCGCGTGCACGAGCTGATCCACGCCTACCGGGTGCGCGGCCACCTCATGGCCGACACCGACCCGCTGGAGTACAACCAGCGCCGCCACCCCGACCTGGACATCCTCCAGCACGGGCTGACGCTGTGGGACCTCGAGCGCGAGTTCGCCACCGGCGGCTTCGGCGGCAAGCCCACCATGAAGCTGCGCGACATCCTCGGCGTGCTCCGCAACTCCTACTGCCGCACCGTGGGCATCGAGTACATGCACATCCAGGACCCCGAAGAGCGGGCCTGGATCCAGGACCGGGTCGAGGTGCCGCACGACAAGCCCTCGCGCGAGGAGCAGCTGCACATCCTGCGCCGGCTCAACAGCGCCGAGGCGTTCGAGACGTTCCTGCAGACCAAGTTCGTCGGGCAGAAGCGCTTCTCGCTCGAGGGCGGCGAGTCGCTGATCCCGCTGCTCGACTCGGTCATCACGGCCGCCGCCGAATGGCACCTCGACGAGGTCGTCATCGGCATGGCGCACCGCGGCCGGCTCAACGTGCTGGCCAACATCGTCGGCAAGTCCTACGGGCAGATCTTCGGCGAGTTCGAGGGCAACCTCGACCCGCGCAGCGCCCAGGGCTCCGGCGACGTGAAGTACCACCTGGGCGCCGGGGGCGACTTCGTCGGCCCCGACGGGGCCAAGATCCGCACTTCGCTCGTGGCCAACCCCTCGCACCTCGAGGCCGTCAACCCGGTCGCCGAGGGCGTCGCCCGCGCCAAGCAGGACATCCTGGACGTCGGTGAGGGCGGCTTCACCGTCCTCCCGGTCCTGCTCCACGGCGACGCGGCGTTCGCGGGCCAGGGCGTCGTCGCCGAGACCCTCAACCTGTCGCAGCTGCGCGGCTACCGCACCGGCGGCACCGTGCACATCGTGGTCAACAACCAGGTCGGCTTCACCACCGCGCCGGAGTACTCACGCTCGAGCGTCTACTGCACCGACGTGGCGCGGATGATCCAGGCGCCGATCTTCCACGTCAACGGCGACGACCCTGAGCAGTGCTTCCGGGTCGCCCAGCTGGCCTTCGAGTACCGGCAGGCGTTCAAGAAGGACGTCGTCATCGACCTGGTCTGCTACCGGCGACGCGGTCACAACGAGGCCGACAACCCCTCGTTCACCCAGCCGCTCATGTACGACCTGATCGACGCCAAGCGCTCGGTGCGCAAGCTCTACACCGAGGCGCTGATCGGCCGTGGCGACATCACCGTCGAAGAGGCCGAGCAGGCGCTGCGCGACTACCAGGAACAGCTGGAGCGGGCCTTCACCGAGACCCGCGAGGCGCTCAAGCGTCCCGCCGAGCCCGGTTCGGTGGTCAAGCCCGAGGCCGAGGAGCGGATTCCCGTCGACCACGCGTCGGTCGACAGCGCGATCTCGCAGGAGACGGTCAAGCGGGTCGTCGAGTCCCAGCTGAACCTGCCCCAGGGCTTCACCCCGCATCCGCGGCTGCAGCCGGTGCTGGGCCGCCGCGCACAGATGATCGAGGACGACGCGATCGACTGGGCGACCGGCGAGCTGCTCGCGTTCGGCTCTCTGCTGATCGACAACCACCCCGTCCGGCTGGTCGGCCAGGACAGCCGCCGGGGCACGTTCGGTCAGCGGCACGCGGTGCTCGTCGACCGCAAGACCGGCGAGGAGTACACCCCGCTCAAGCAGTTCGGCCAGGGCACCTCGAAGTTCTACGTGCACGACTCGCTGCTGTCGGAGTTCGCGTCCGTGGGCTTCGAGTACGGCTACTCGCTGGTGCGGCCGGACGCCCTGGTGGCCTGGGAGGCGCAGTTCGGCGACTTCGTCAACGGCGCCCAGTCGATCCTCGACGAGTTCATCTCGTCGGGCGAGCAGAAGTGGGGGCAGCGCTCGTCGGTCGTGCTACTGCTGCCGCACGGCTACGAGGGTCAGGGGCCCGACCACTCCTCGGCGCGCATCGAGCGCTTCCTGCAGCTGTGCGCCCTGGACAACATGACGGTGGTCTACCCGACCAACCCGGCGAACTACTTCCATCTGCTGCGCTGGCAGGTGCGGTCCGGGCGCCACAAGCCGCTGATCGTTTTCACGCCGAAGTCGCTGCTCAGGCACAAGGGCGCGACGTCGCCGACGTCGGCTTTCACCACGGGCGTGTTCCAGCCGGTGATCCCGGACGACGCGTCGATCGAGTCCTCGGGCGTCAAGCGGGTCCTGCTCACCTGCGGCAAGATCTACTACGACGTGATGGCGGCCCGCGAGAAGGCGATGGCCTCCGGACGGTCCGACACCGCGGTCGTCCGGGTCGAGCGCCTCTACCCGCTGCCGATCGATGAGATCAAGGCGGAGCTGGCGAAGTACCCCTCCGACGCCGAGATCGTCTGGGTTCAGGACGAGCCGAAGAACATGGGGGCGTGGCCGTTCATGGCCCTCGCGCTGCCGCCGCATCTCGACGGTCGTCAGCTCGCCCGTGTGTCCCGGCGGGCGAACTCCTCGCCCGCCGTCGGCTCGATCAAGCAGCACGAGATCGAGCAGAAGGCCCTGCTCGACCGGCTCTTCGGAGAGGCATAGCCCACCGGCCCTCTCCCTCGTCTCTCCGCCGTGATCTCGCGGGTCGTTCGGGCGAACGACCCGCGAGATCACGGCGGAGTCGTCTTCCGGAGGCACCATGTACTTCACCGACAGGGGCATCGAAGAACTCGCCGACCGGCGCGGCCCCGAGGAGGTGACCCTCGCCTGGATCGCGGAGCGGTTGCGCGAGTTCGTGGATCTCAACCCCGAGTTCGAGTCGCCCGTCGAACGCCTCGCCACCTGGCTGGCCCGCCTGGACGACGAGGACGAAGACTGACCGTAGTGACCGCGAGGGGTGCGCCCCGAGTCGCCGAGCGGAGCGAGGCGATTCAGCAGAGATTGACTTGGGCCAGACGCGATATATCGTTTTCTGGAGGGATCGTCGAGCGGGAAGGCTGGGCGTGATGGCGCGGTGGACGATCGAGGAGGCCACGAACCTCGACTTCGACGGGGTCGTCGCTCTCAAGGTGGTGCTGGTGAGCGGAAGCCTCTCCGTGCTCACCGGTGGCGAGAGACCCTCGGTCCGGGTGACGGACGTCCAAGGGCAGCCGCTGGAGATCGACCATGACGCCGGCATGCTCGGCATCACGCACCGCAACCCCCTCTGGGAGGGACTGCGCACCTGGCTGAACGGCCGGCGGTGCAGCGCCGACGTCACGGTGACCGTGCCGCCGGACTGTCCCGTTCAGGTCGATCTGGTCGGCGCCGACGCCGTCATCACCGGGCTGACCGCGGGTGTGTCGCTCAAGAGCGCCACCGGGGACGTCACCCTCGACGGCGTGACCGGGCACATCGCGGCCAACACGGTCTCCGGCGCGATCGAGGCCCAATGCCTCGACGGGACCGTCGACTTCATCTCCGTGTCCGGTGACCTCGGTCTGGCGGGCGGCTCGCTCGACCGGCTGACCGCGCGCTCGGTGAGCGGGCGGATCGCGGCCGACGTCGACCTGACCCCGAACGGCGGAATCCAGGCCAGCACGATCGCGGGAGAGGTGACGCTGCGGCTCCCCGCGTCGGTGTCGGCCCGGATCGGGATGAACACGGTGGGCGGCCGGATCGACAGCTCCTTCGCCGAGCTCGATCCGGCCGGTGGGGCGATGCCGAAGAACGTCACCGGCACCCTGGGGGACGGGGCGGGAGAGGTGACGGTCACGACGGTGTCCGGCGACATCACCTTGCTGAGCCGCCCGGCAAACTACGCTCGCCACCGCGGCGAGCCCGATGTGGAGGTTTGATGTCCCCCGTCTTTGGCCACGGCCGGCTGCGGCTCTACCTGCTGAAGCTGCTCGAGGAGAGCCCCCGGCACGGCTACGAGGTGATCCGCCTCCTGCAGGACCGGTTCCTCGGGGTCTACTCGCCCTCCCCCGGCACGATCTATCCCCGGCTGGCGCGGCTGGAGTCCGAGGGCCTCGTCACGCACGAGGTGATCAAGGGCAAGAAGGTCTACCAGCTCACCGGCAAAGGGCGGGCGGAGCTGGAACGGCGGATGGACGAGCTCGCCGAGCTCGAAGAGGAGATCTCCGCCTCGGCCCAGGAGTTCGCCCGCGGGGTGCAACAGGACGTTCGCAAGACCGTACGGTCGCTGCGCGAGGAGCTCACCCAGGCGGCGCGGGAGGTGCGCGACCAGGGGCGTACGACGGCCTGGACCTCCTGGAAGGACAGCACGGAGCGGCAGAAGGAGGAGTGGCGGCGGCAGAAGGGCCAGTGGCGCGAGCAGGGACAGGCGCTGAAGGACGAGCTGCGCCAGAACTGGGAGAACGCGTGGCGCTCGGTGTGGGGAGCGGACGCCGTCACGGGCGGCGGCGATCCCCGGCTCGAGTTCGAACAGACCCTGCGCAGGTTCGTCGAGGACGCCCGCACCGAGGCGTGGGGCGCCCACGCCGATGACGAGGCGCTGGCCGCCGCCCGCGCACTGCTCGACGAGACCTCCGAACGCCTGCGCACTGAGATCTTCCGAAACCCACCCGCCCTCGACTGACCACGCCAGGGGTGAGCACCCCGGCCACCCTCCACCGTGATCATGCACTTGAGCGCACCCGCCCACGACCGACACCGCCCACGCGGCGCGAACAACTGCATGATCACGACGGTGATCCGGGCTCAGGGGGTGAAGACGACCTTGCCGAAGAGGTCGCCCTCGGCCATGGCGGCGATACCTTCGCGGGCCCGTCCCAGCGGGAGCGTACGGTCGATCAGCGGCCGTACGCCGGTGGTCGCGCAGAAACGCGCCAGCCGGACGAGCTGGTCGCGGGTGCCCATCGTGGAGCCCTCGACCGACAGCTGGAGGAAGAACACCCGGGTCAGCTCGGCGGGCGGCATCGGCCCGCTGGTCGCACCGCAGACGACGATGCGCCCGCCGGGCCGCAGCGACTTCACCGAGTGTGCCCACGTGGCCTCGCCGACCGTCTCCATGACCCCGTCGACCCGCTCGGGCAGCCGGGCACCGGACTCGAAGACGGCGTCGGCGCCCAGCTCCAGCGCGCGCTCGCGTTTGGCCTCGCTGCGGCTGGTCGCCCAGACGCGGTAACCCGCCGCCGCCCCGAGCGCGATCAGCGCGGTGGCCACGCCGCCGCCGGCGCCCTGTACGAGCACGGTCGAACCGGGCTGAAGGCCGGACTTGTCGAACAGCATGCGATAGGCGGTGAGCCATGCCGTCGGCAGGCAGGCCGCCTCCTCGAAGGACAGCGCCTCCGGCTTGGGCACCAGGTTGCGGCGCGGCACCGCGACCCGCTCGGCGAACGTCCCGTCGTACTTCTCCGAGAGCAGCGATCGCTTGGGGTCGAGGGTCTCGTCCCCGCCGCCCCGGTCCGGGTCTCCGATCACCGAATGCACGATGACCTCGTTGCCGTCCTCATCGACCCCGGCGGCATCACAGCCGAGGACGATCGGGAGTTGGTCCGCGCGCACGCCCACGCCCCGCAGTGTCCACAGGTCGTGGTGGTTCAGCGCGGTGGCGCGCACCGCTACGGTGGTCCACCCCTCGGGCACCGCCGGCTCGGGTCGTTCCCCGAGTTCCAGTCCGTTGAGCGGGTTGTCTGAGTCGATCCGGGCAGCCGTGACAGCGAACATGCCGTCAGCGTAGACCGCCGCCGGGTGCACGCGGGAACCGCATCGCGACCGCGATCGGCATCGCTTCGGGATCATCCGGCTACCCAAAGACACCGAAGAGAGTCCTCCCAGTTCGGTTCGCGCATCCCGGTAGCGGTGACGCCGGACAGTTCCTACGATCTTCCCTGATCGGGGATCACTCCTCCCCCGTCCAGAACAGGAGCATCGGTGGACCTATCCGACCCCCGCCAGGGTCCGCTCCGACGAGCCGTCAAGCCCGTGATTCCTGTCATCGCCGCCTTGCTCGCCGCCATGGTCCTAACAGGCGTCGCGGGCGCGGCCGCGCCGGACCCGGAGGTCGAGGCGCTCAAGGCCGAGGCCGACAGGCTGAACGGACAGCTCGAGACCCTCACCGAGCAGTACAACGGCATGCGCGTGCGCCTCGACCAGTCGAAGCGCGCGGCCCGCGCCGCCAAGGCCGAGGCCGAACTCCAGCGGCGCAGCCTGCGGCAGATGCAGTTGCGCATCCGGCGACTGGCCGGCGTTTCGTACATGAACGGCAGCGTCGACGAGAGCACGGCCGCGTTCGTCGGCGCCTCCGACCCGCAGGACCTGCTCGACCGGGCCTCGGCGCTCAGGTACTTCGCCACGCAGGACGCCGGCAAAGTGCGCGATCTGGGAATCGCCACCCAGGCCTCCGCGCACGCCGAACGGACCGAGAAGGCTCGGACGGCCTCCGTACAACGGCTCGCCGCGGACATCGACGCCCAGAAAGGACGCATCGAGTCACTGCTCAGCACGTCGAAGGATCGCCTCAAAGCGGCCGTGAAGGCCCGCGACGGCGATCGCCGGGCGGGCGGCGAGGCCACTCCCACCGCGACCCCGCAGACCCCGGACCCCGACGGTCCGGGGGAGGCTTCGGCGAAGGCGCTCGCCGCCGTCAAGGCGGCCAGATCCAAGCTGGGCGCGCCGTACCTCTTCGGCCGCGCCGGGCCCAAGTCCTTCGACAGCTCGGGTCTCACCATGTGGGCGTACAAGCAGGCCAAGGTCAAGCTCCCGCACCACACCGGCAGCCAGTGGACATCCGGAACGCAGATCGCGCAGGACGACCTGCTCCCCGGTGACCTGGTGTTCTTCTTTGCCGATCTGCACCACGTCGGCCTCTACATCGGCGACGGCGAAATGATCCACGCACCCCAGACCGGTGACGTCGTGCGCATCGCACCGATCGCCGGACTCCCCTACGCCGGAGCCGTCCGAGTCGCCTGAGACGCCGTGGCCCGTGCCCCGGCCGGGGCACGGGCCGCCTGTTCCGGCATCTCGACGCCGGGCACCCCGGCGCGCGGGCATCTGAGCACCGGGCATCTGAGCACCGGCCGATCCCGGCGCCGTCCCGAGGTCGGTCCGCCCGGCGGCGACCGGCCTCAGATCCGGTTGACGCCCTCTGCCCGGGCCTGTGCCGAGACGGCCTTGATGACCGCCGGCGCGACCCTCTCGTCGAAGGGGCTCGGAATCACGTAGTCGGCGGTGAGGTCGTCGCCCACCACCTCGGCGAGCGCGCCGGCCGCCGCGAGCTTCATGCCCTCGGTGATCGTGTGCGCGCGCACGTCGAGCGCGCCGCGGAAGATCCCCGGGAAGGCGAGGACGTTGTTGATCTGGTTCGGGAAGTCGCTGCGGCCGGTGGCCACCACGCGGGCGTGTCTGCGCGCGTCCTCGGGATGGATCTCCGGCGTGGGGTTGGACAGCGCGAACACGATGCCGTCGCCGGACATCGCGGCGATGGCCTGCTCGCTGACCGTGCCGCCGGACAGCCCGATGAACACGTCGGCGCCCTGGAGCGCCTCTTCGGTCGACCCGGTCAGGCCGGCCTTGTTGGTGTCGGCGGCCAGTGCCTGCTTGATCTCGTTGAGGCCGTCCCGGCCGTCGTAGATCAGCCCTTTGCTGTCGGACACGGCTATGTCACCGATCCCGGCGTTCAGCAGGATCCGCGACACCGCGACACCGGACGCGCCGGCGCCGGCCACCACCGCCCGCATGGCCGACAGCGGCTTGCCCACGAGGCGCGAGGCGTTGCGCAGGGCCGCGAGCACCACGATGGCCGTGCCGTGCTGATCATCGTGGAAGACCGGGATGTCGAGTGCCTCGCGCAGGCGTCGCTCCACCTCGAAGCACCTCGGCGCGCTGATGTCCTCGAGGTTGACGCCACCGAAGCTCGGCGCCATCCGGATGACGGTCTCGACCAGTTCGTCCACATCAGTGCAGTCGAGGCAGATCGGGACGGAGTCGATGCCGGCGAACTGCTTGAACAGCAGGGCCTTGCCCTCCATCACCGGCATCGCGGCGGCCGGGCCGATGTCGCCCAGGCCCAGCACGGCGGTGCCGTCCGTCACGACCGCCACGACCCTGGAGACCCAGGTGTAGTCGTTGACCAGCTCGGGCTCCTCGGCGATCGCGCTGCAGACGCGGGCCACGCCGGGGGTGTAGGCGAGTGACAGATCGTCCTTGTCGCGCACGGCGACCGTGGAACGGATCTCTATTTTTCCGCCGCGGTGCAACGCGAAGGCGGGATCGGCATCTCGATCATCAGTGTTCGGGAACTCTTCGGTCACAGCGACCCCTTGAGATTGGTTGCGAACTCGGGCAGACGGCCACGCGGCGGCACCGGTCCAGGTGGCGCAGGCAGGCGGTCGTCTCTCGACGTACGGGGGTCGCCCGTTTCCCGATTGTGGCATACCTGACCTCCAGACCCAGGCAGCTGTGAGACACCCAGCGACCGGGGATCCTCATGGGAAACACGTCCAAGCGGCGACACGGCCGCCGGGGACCAGTGCCTTGTGCACCTCGTCTGAGCAGGTAGGTTTTTCCGGGAGAGACCTGTTGTCCGATTGTGTCGCATCCTTAACCAGCGCCGACGCTGTTGTCAGCCAAAATGTCCACCAAACATCAGGATCGCTTACGATCTTCGAATCGCGTTGTTCTACTGGGAGGACCCCCATGCGAATCTGGCCCGGATCGGCCGATAAACGGCCAGAGCATGGCCGCCGTCCGCGAATGCTCGCGCTCGGAGCGGCCATCACCGCCATCGTCCTCGCCTCCGCCTGTGGCAGCAGCGACTCCGGTGACAAGACGTCGAGCTCACCCGCGCCGCCCGCGGCGGCGGGCGTCAAGCTCGTCACGCCGGGCAAGATCAAGGTCTGCACCAACCTGCCGTACCCGCCGTTCCAGTTCCCGCAGGGGAACGAGACGGTCGGCTTCGACGTCAGCATCATCGACCTCGTCGCCAAGAAGATCGGCGCCGAGCAAGAGATCATCAGCATGGACTTCAACGTCATCAAGAGCGGGGCGGCGCTCAACGCCAACCGCTGTGACGTGGCGGCGGCCGGCATGACGATCCTGCCCGAGCGCAAGCAGAACCTCGACTTCTCCCGGCCGTACTTCCCCGAGTACCTCGCCCTGATGACCAAGAAGGGCGCCGGGCTCAAGACGATCGAGGACGCCAAGGCCAAGGGGCTCAAGGTCGGAGTGCAGGCCGACACCACCAGCCTCGACATGGCCAAGGCGAAGGGCCTCACGCCCACCGAGTACAAGGACTCCGGGAAAGAGCTCCTCGCCATGCAGTCCGGAGCGATCGACGTGGCACTGCAAGACCTGCCCGTGGTCAACGACTGGATGAAGAAGCCCGACGTCTCCGCCAAGTTCGAGGTCGCGGCCGAGATCAGCACCGGTGCCCAGTACGGCTTCGCGGTGAAGAAGGGCGGCAACCCGGAGCTGCTCAAGATCATCAACGAAACCGTCACCACCGCGATCCAGGACGGCACTTGGGCCAGGATCTACAAGCAGTGGATCGGTTCAGAGCCCAAGTCGATGCCGGCAGACAGCTGATCTGACCTGATGGCGACGACGACGCACGAGCCCGCTCCCGCCGGGAAGTCCCCCGGCGGGAGCGGGCTCAGCCCCAGGCAGCGGCAGCGGATCAGCCGCGCGGCCCAGTACGTCCTGTTCGTGGTGGTCGTGGTCGTGGCCATCTCGGCGGCGGACTGGGGCAGGATCCACGAGTACCTCCTGGACACCAAAGCGCTCGACGGGATGTTCCCCGACCTGCTCACGGTGGCGCTGAAGAACACGGTCCTCTACACTGCGGCCGCCTACGTCGTGGGCTTCGTCCTCGGGCTGATCATCGCCCTGATGCGGCTGTCGTCGGTGGCGCCGTACCGGTGGTTCGGCCTGGTCTTCATCGAGATCTTCCGCGGGCTTCCCGCGCTGCTCATCCTGATCCTGGTCGCCTTCGGCCTGCCGATCGCGTTCCCCGCCTTCAGCAACCCGCCCGGTGGGGTCTACACCCAGGTGGCCATCGGGCTCGGCCTGGTCGCCGCCGCCTACATGGCCGAGACGATCCGGGCCGGCATCCAGGCGGTGCCGAAGGGACAGATGGAGGCGGCCCGCTCGCTCGGCATGTCGCACACCCGGGCCATGGTCTCGATCATCATCCCGCAGGCGCTGCGGGTCGTGGTCCCGCCCCTCACCAACGAGCTGGTCCTGCTGTTCAAGGACTCCTCGCTCGTCTTCGTCATCGGGGTGAGCGCCACCCAGATCGAGCTCACCAAGATGGGTGAGAGCTTCGCCACCCAGAAGGCCGACTCCACGCCGATCGTGGCGGCGGGACTCGCCTACCTGATCATCACGATCCCACTGGGCTACCTCGTACGACGTCTCGAGGCCCGCCAGGTTAAGGCACGGTGAGCTCATTGACCCCCATGGTGGAGATCCGCGATCTGCACAAGTCGTTCGGTCAGCTCGAGGTGCTGAAGGGCATCGACTTCACCGTCGACCGCGGCCAGGTGATCTGTGTCATCGGCCCGTCCGGCTCGGGCAAGTCGACCCTGCTGCGCTGTGTGAACACGCTGGAGACGCCCACCCGTGGCACGGTCGTGGTCGAGGGCATCGAACTCACCGACCCCGACGTGGACATCAACGCGGCACGACGGCGCGTCGGCATGGTGTTCCAGCAGTTCAACCTGTTCCCGCACCTCTGCGTGCTGGACAACGTCGCGATCGCCCAGCGGAGGGTGCTCAAGCGGAGCAAGGCCGAGGCCGAGAAGATCGCCCAGGCGAACCTGGAGCGGGTCGGGCTGTCGGACAAGGTGCGCAGCTACCCCGCGCAGCTGTCCGGAGGTCAGCAGCAGCGGGCCGCGATCGCCAGGGCACTCGCCATGGAGCCGACCCTGATGCTCTTCGACGAGCCGACCTCGGCGCTCGACCCCGAGCTCGTCGGCGACGTCCTGTCGGTCATGCGCCAGCTCGCCGACGAGGGCATGACCATGCTGGTGGTGACCCATGAGATGGCGTTCGCCCGCGACGTGGCCGACCGGGTGGTCTTCATGGACCAGGGTGTGATCGTCGAGGAGGGCCCCGCCGAGCAGGTCATCGGCGACCCACAGGAGGAACGCACCCGCGTCTTCCTGCGCCGAGTCCTCGACCCGACCCACGCGCAGGTCGGCGAGGTCGCCGACCTGGAGGAGCGCCAGGCCGGCGCCCGCAAGAGCCCGGCCGACGAGCCGCCGCCCCCGGTGACGCCCACCGGCTTCAACTGACCGCGATCGCCGCGGGGGCGCGCGGGCGGTGAATCACGGCGTACGGACCGGACCGTGAATCATCCGTGGCACGCGCGCCCTCACGACGAATGTGCCGGCCATTTCGCGGCTCAGGCGGACAATGTTCGACGAGCCGCCGAAACGGGTCGGGTCCGCGATGGCGGAACGTGCCATACTCGACGCACCAGGATGACTTGCACGGTCGGGTCGACTCCGTGAGGAGCGCACGTGGACCTCGCCTCTTACGCAGACCTCGTGATCGAACTTGTGAACACGCAGGATCCGGTTCAGGACTCCCTACGCGACCTCGACTCGCTGCAAACCCTGCTCGAGATCCGCCCGCATCTCAGTGGCCGGCTGACGCGGCGGGACCTCGACGCGATGCGGGACCTGCGCGGCGAGTTGCGCATGATCTTCACCTCGGCCGTCTCGGGCCGTCACGAGGACGCGATCGAGCGGCTGAACTCGCTGCTGATCCAGCACCCCATCCATCCGCAGCTCTCCGGCCACGACGGTCAGGACTGGCACATGCACCTGACCGAGGGCGGTTCGGTGCCGGACCGCTACGCGGCCGGGGCGTCGATGGGGCTGGCCGTCTACGTCAGCACCCACGGCATCGAGCGGCTGGGCATCTGCCAGGCGCCCTTGTGCGCCAAGGTCTACTTCGACACCACCGCCAACCGGTCCCGGCGGCACTGCTCCGACCTCTGCGCCAGTCGCGCCGACGTCGCGGCCTACCGGGCCCGCCGCCGCGAGAACGCCGAGGCCGAGATCGGCGGCCGGGACTGCGGCCGGTAGCGCACCACCACCCGGCCGATGATCAACCGGTCCGGCACGGCGTCGAAGTCCCAGCTGTCCCGCCGCCCGGGCGCCCGCTGGTTGTCGCTCTCCAGCCACCAGCCGCTCTCCGTGCGGTGCGTGACCCGTTTGACGATCAACTGGTCCGGCCGTTCCGGATGGCGGGCCACGACGACGTCGCCGACCCGGACCCGCCCGCCGGTGCGCACGAGCAGACGATCGCCCGGCCGCAGCGCCGGCAGCATCGACTCGCCCGTGACCTCGAAGGTCCGGAGCGGTGACCTCATGTCATGCCTCTGTGCTCGGTGGGAAAGAGCACAAGAGTAATGTCAGTGCCGAGAGCATGATCCGACACCAGGGAAGGGACCGTGCAGGTGCTCGTAAACCTTCTACGCCCGAAGAACACCGTCTCCGCGCACTGTGACCTGCCGTGCGGGGTGTACGACCCGGCACAGGCCAGGATCGAGGCCGAGTCGGTCAAGGCCATCTGTGAGAAGTACGCTTCGAACGAGGACCCGATCTTCCGGTCCAGGGCCATCAAGATCAAAGAAGAGCGCTCCAACCTCGTGAAGGAGCACCTCTGGGTGCTGTGGACCGACTATTTCAAGCCCCCGCACTTCGAGAAGTACCCCCAGCTCCACGAGCTCTTCAACGAGGCCACCAAGCTCGCCGGCGCGAGCGGCACCAAGGGCAGCGTCGACATCGAGGTCGCAGACAAACTCCTCGGAAAGATCGCGGAGATCGATAAGATCTTCTGGGAGACCAAGCAGGCCTGAATCGCCTGTGCGGGGCCGGTTCCGCGGTCGCGGAACCGGCCCGTCACGTGTGACACCACGTACCGGACCTGCAAGACTGAGCGCGCCGAACGTACGCAACGGACCGTTAAGACGATAGTTTCGAAGCAGCGGACCAGCCCCCATAGGGAGTGACGTGACAGAGGAAACCGCTGCCATGCCAGCCAGCACGAAGTTGTCGCTACGCGATCTGGTGACCGTACGGTTGCCGGCCGCGAGCGCCTACCTATCCGTCCTGCGGACCGCCACCGCGGGTCTCGCCGCGCGGTTGGACTTCACCCTGGACGAGATCGAGGACCTGCGCATCGCCGTAGACGAGGCGTGCGCGATGCTCCTCGCCCAGGCGGTTCCCGGAACCGATCTGGAGTGTGAGTTCGAGCTCACCGGCGACGCCATGCGGATCGCCGTCTCGGTGCTCACCGTCGATGGGCAGGTGCCCAGTCGTGAGACGTTCGCCTGGACCGTGCTCTCGTCCCTCGCGGGGGACGTCGACGCACGAGTCGGCGCCGACGACCGAGTGACCGTGATGCTGCAGAAGCGCCGCGGTGCGGCGGGAGCCCCGTGACGGAGAAGACCACCCTGGCGGGCAACAGCTCCGGCAACGAGCGGACAGAGACCGCGGTTCCGGACCGGACTCGCGCGCGGACGCTGTTCGAACGCCTCAACGAGCTCCCAGAGGGCGATCCGGAGCGCCAGCGCATCCGCGATCAGCTGGTCGAGCTGCATCTTCCGCTGGTCGAGTACCTCGCCCGCCGGTTCCGCAACCGCGGCGAATGGCTCGACGACCTCATCCAGGTGGCCACGATCGGGCTGATCAAGTCGATCGACCGGTTCGACCTGGAGCGTGGCGTCGAGTTCTCGACGTACGCCACACCCACGATCGTGGGCGAGATCAAACGGCACTTCCGGGACAAGGGCTGGGCGGTACGCGTGCCCCGCCGGCTCCAGGAGCTCAAGCTCTCCCTCACCAAGGCGATCAGCGAGCTCGCCCAGCGTGAGGGGCGCGCGCCGACCGTCAGCGAGCTGGCCGAACACCTGCAGATGAGCGAGGAGGAGGTGCTCGAGGGGCTCGAGTCGGCCAACGCCTACTCCACCGTGTCGCTCGACGCTCCCGACTCCGGCGACGAGGACGCCCCGGCGGTCGCCGACTCTCTGGGGATCATCGACGACTCGCTCGAGGGCGTGGAGTACCGCGAGTCGCTCAAGCCGCTGCTGGAGAAGCTTCCCGCACGGGAGAAGAAGATCCTTCTGCTGCGGTTCTTCGGCAACATGACGCAGTCGCAGATCGCTTCCGAGCTCGGCATCTCGCAGATGCACGTGTCCCGGCTGCTCGCCCGCACCCTCGCCCAGCTCCGTGAGGGCCTGACCGCCGAGGAATGATCATGGCCCGCGCCCGTCGCGGGTCATGATGTTCCTCACTCTCCGTGCGGCTCCTCCTCGTGCACCAGCGCGTTGTTGCTGGGTTTGCACAGCACGAGGACGAGGGCCGCGAGCGCCAGCACGATCAGTGGCACACCGAGCGCGTACTGCTCGCCCTGGAGCATCGACACCGACACCGGGAGTGCGAACAGCTGGGTCAGCACCGCCGGCGAGCGGCTCCACCGCTCGGCTCGCAACAGCCCGCGTGCGACGGCGAGCATCCCGGCACCGGCGAGGAACGCGAACAAGGTCACCCCGATGGCACTCGCGGGATCGAGCGGCTTGCCGACGATCGTCTCCCAGGCCACGTAGAACCCGAAGCCGAGCGCGACGATGCCCTCGGTCGCCTCTACGGCGGCGGCGGCGGTCAGAGTGATAGGACGTCCGGTCACACCCGGAACACTACTGCGCGCTCGCGGACACCCCGACTCGGAACCATGGATACGCTGGCGCCGTGCGCGCCATGCTCATCGCCAACCCCAAGGCGACCTCCGCTTCCCGGCGGGCCCGCGATCTCTTCGTCCGGGCCTTCTCCGGCGAGCTCAATCTAGAGATCGCCACCACCGGGCACCGCGGTCACGCGACCCAGCTCGCCCGGAAGGCGCTCGACGAGCAGTACGACCTCGTCATCGCCCTGGGCGGCGACGGCACCATCAATGAGGCCGTCAACGGACTGCTGACGCACGGCCCCTCCCCCGACCTGCCGGCGCTCGCGGTGCTGCCCTCCGGCAGCGCCAACGTCTTCGCCCGCGCGCTCGGCCTGCCCAACGACCCACATCGCTCAGCGAAGCACATCCTCACCGCGCTGAGAACGGACAGCCATCGCAATGTCGGCCTGGGCCTCGCCGACGACCGCTACTTCACCTTCTCCGGAGGGGTGGGTCTGGACGCCGAAGTCGTTCGGGTGGTGGAAGCGCTGCGTCTCTCGGGCGCGCGGGCCTATCCCACGCTCTACCTGCGCACCCTGCTGCGGCAGTTCTTCGCGGTCACCGACCGGCGGCGGCCGGCGCTGACGGTGGAATGTCCGGGACTTCCCCCCGTAAGCGACCTGTTCCTCGCGGTCGTGTCCAACACGGCACCGTGGACCTATCTGGGCCCCTTCCCCATCAATCCCAGCCCGCTGTCCGGGTTCGACTCCGGCCTGGCGGTGTTCGGCGCCCGCAGCCTGGACGTACGGCCGGTACTGCACGTGATCGGCCAGATGATGCTGCCGCATACGACGCCCAGGCGGGGCGGTGGCGGCGTCAGCCTGCACGATGCGACGGAAGTCACCATCCGCTCGTCGCGCCCCATCGCCTTCCAGCTCGACGGCGACTATCTTGGCGAACGCGAGGAGGTCGTGTTCCGCTCCGTGCCCAACGCACTACGCATCGTGGTGTGAGACGCGGTCGGCGGGCGCGCTTTACCGAGCGCAACATGTTCGACTCAGACGTGTGACACATGCGACACCCATACTTTGAGAAAGTTTTCTCAAAGGTCTTGCGTCGCCCTGTGCGCCCCTGACACGCTCAAAGTGCGCCGAGCGACCAGGGGCCAGAATCAGCCGCCTCTCGATCGATAGCGCCAAAGACCGAAAATTCTTCCCGGGATCGCAGATCCACATCCTGGGTTTTTCCATAAGATCGTGAAACTGTTCACAAGTGGAGTGCCCTCTCCACGCTGAAGAAGGAGTGGCCGCATGGACTGGCGCCACCGCGCAGCCTGCCGTGACGTGGACCCCGAGCTGTTCTTTCCGATCGGCAACACCGGTCCGGCGCTACTGCAGATCGAAGAGGCCAAGCAGGTATGCCGGCGTTGCACCGTCACCGAGGCCTGCCTTCAGTGGGCTCTGGAATCCGGTCAGGACGCCGGTGTCTGGGGTGGCCTGAGCGAAGACGAGCGACGCGCCCTCAAGCGCCGCAACGCCCGTGCCAGGGCGAAGGCCAACGCGTAATCTTTTGCCGCGCCTC
>NZ_JABVEC010000031.1 GCF_014323705.1 Actinomadura alba | reverse complement strand
CGCTGGGCGCCACGATCGCGTCACCCGCCGCGACGATCCGGATCGCCGTCACGAGATCCTCCGGCGGGGAGTCCTTCAGTAGGAAGCCGCTCGCACCCGCCCGCACCGCCTCGATGACGTACTCGTCCAGATCGAACGTCGTGAGGATCAGCACCCGCGGGTCATGGGTCGCGGCGCCCTCGCGGACGATCCGCCGGGTGGCCTCGATTCCGTCGACTCCCGGCATGCGGATGTCCATGAGCACCACATCCGGCATCAGAGAGCGGGTGAGATCCACCGCGGTCGCGCCCTCACCGGCCTCACCCACCACCGCGATGTCGCTCTCGGCCTCCAAGATCAACCGGAAGCCGGTGCGCAACAGCGGCTGGTCGTCGACGAGCAGCACCCGGACTGTACTCATGGCCTCGCTCCGCTCAGCTGCTCGCGGCGCTTCGAGGTGGCGGCTTCCCTCGTCGCTCCGGTCGCAGGCTCCCTGCGCTTCTCAGTCCAGCCGCCACCGCGCCACTCGCGGCTCATGGCCTCGCTCCGCTCGGCTGCTCGCGGGCGCCCTGACGTGGGGTACGGGCGTACTTGTGCACGGTCGTCACGAGATTCTATGCCTCCAGAGGGAATCGGGCCCGGACCTCGAAACCTCCGCCTTTGCGGGGCCCGATCCGTAGTTCGCCACCATAGAGGGCGACGCGCTCGTACATGCCGACCAGGCCGTGACCGGGACGGTCACCGTTGTCGCCGAGGGCGGCCGCGACACCGCGCCCGTCGTCCTCGATGTCCACCGTGAGCTGACGGTCGCCGTAGTTCAGCCGGACCCAGGCGCGAGCCTGCGGGCCCGCGTGCTTCAGCGTGTTGGTGAGCGCCTCCTGGACCAGCCGGAAGGCGGCCAGGTCCACGCCTGGTGAGAGCGGGCGGAGCTCTCCCTCGATCCAGAGCTGGACGGACAGCCCCGTCTCGCGGACCTGGTCGACGAGGCCGCCGATGTCGTGCACGCCGGGCTGCGGCGCGAGTTCCCGCCCGCTGGGCTCGGCGTCGCGCTCGGTGCGCAGCACGCCGACGATACGGCGCATCTCGCTGAGCGCGGTGCGGCCCACCTCTTCGATGGTGCTCAGCGCCTCACGGGTCCGCTCCGGATCCTTGTCGAGGATGCGGCGGGCCGCTCCCGCCTGCACGGTCATCACGCTGACGTGGTGCGCCACGACGTCGTGCAGTTCGCGGGCGATGCGGGACCGCTCCTCGACGCGGGCGGCGCGCGCGTCGGTGCCGCGGGCCCGCTCCAGCCGCATGGCGCGGTGCTCGAGTTCGGCGAGGTAGGCGCGGCGCAGCCGGAGACCCCGGCCGAGCCACCACACCCCGATCAGCAGCGCCACGTTCGTGATCTGCTCGGCCAAGGTGACCTCGTTGATGTGCGAGATCATGAAGAAGAAGGCGGCGAGTGCGATGACGCCGCCCAACGCGCTGTGCGCGAGACCACGATGTGCCGCGACGGTGTAGACCGCGATGAGGAAGGCCAGGATGTCCCCGGCGGCGGGGGGATAGTCGAGGACCGTCAGCGCGATCTCGCCGGCCAGCACGCACGCGAGCACCGTGAGCGGGTAGCGCTGCCGCAGCGTCAGGACGGCGATCGAGGCGACGACGATGACCACGTTGAGCGCGTCGGCGTCCTTGTACGCCAGCTCCGGCGGCAGCTTCTGCAGGAACATGTGCGGCAGTCCCACCGCGATGAGGATGAGGGCGATGACGCCGTCACGGGTGGTGGGGTGGGTGTGCAGCCAGAGCCGGAGGCCGCGGTTGGGCGGTGACACGGTTTCACAGTAGGGCGTCGTGTCCGGCGGCGAGCCCTCCTGAACGGGGATCTCGTCTCCTCCGGAAGGATGACTCGCCGGTCAGCGGGCCTGTTCGCCCGTTCCGCCGGGTTTCCTGGGCGGTCCGATCCGGTCGCGGCGCGCGGCGCCGGGCCCGGTCCGCTCAGACGTCGGCGCGGCGGTCGCGTGACGGCGGTTCCTCGTCGGCGGGGGAGGTGCGGGCGGCGGGGACCGAGGGCAGCGGCGGCGGGGTCCCGCCGAACGAGGGGCAGCGCTGCTTGTGATCGCACCAGTCGCACAGGCGGCTCGTGCGAGGCCGCCACTCACCCGTGTCCATCGCCCGCCGGATCGCCTGCCAGAGCGCCTCGACCTTACGCTCGGTCGCCCGCAGATCCGCCTCGTCGGGGGCATAGCGCAGGATCTCGCCGTTGCCGAGGTACATCAGCTGCAGAAGTCTCGGCACCGTGCCGTGCAGCCGCCACAGCACCAGAGCGTAGAACTTCATCTGAAACAGCGCCCGAGCCTCGAAGTCGACCCGCGGGGCGGCGCCGGTCTTGTAGTCGACGACGCGTACCTCGCCGGTGGGCGCGACATCGACCCGGTCGATGTATCCGCGCAGCTTCAGTCCCGACTCCAGCACCGTCTCGACGAACAGTTCCCGCTCCGCCGGCTCGAGCCGGCGCGGGTCCTCGAGCGCGAAGTAGCGCTCGAGCATCTGCCGGGCCTGGGCCAGCCATTCGGCCTGCTCGGCCGTCCCCTGCGCGTCGCCGTCGAACAGCTCGGCCAGGCCGGCGTCCTCGCTGAGCAGCCGCTCCCACTGCGGGTCGAGCAGGTCCAGTGCCGCGGGCACCGTCCGCTCGGCGGCGGGCAGGTCGAACAGCCGCTCGAGCACCGCGTGGACCAGGGTGCCGCGGACCGCGGCGGGGCTCGGTCTCTCGGGGATCTGGTCGATCACCCGGAAGCGGTACAGCAGCGGGCAGGTCATGAAGTCCCCGGCCCGGGAGGGAGACAGCGATCCGATCACTGGCACGGCGGGATCGGCTGTGGTCGTCATGAGCCGAAAGCGTAGGGGACGGGTGCGACGAATTCCCGCACCCCGCCGTCGTGCGCGTACCCGCCGGTCATGATCAGCACATCCGCCCGGGCCACGGCGTCCGAGGGCATAGCATCGACATCGTGGCAGACAGAACTCCCGAATCCGGGGGGAAATCCGGGCCCGACGACGAGCGTGCGAGCCGGCGGCCGGGACTGCTCATGGGACGCCTGTTCGGCATCCCGGTGTACGTCTCGCCCACCTGGTTCATCGTGGCCGTCGTGATCACCTGGATCTTCGAGGCGCCCGCGTCGCAGGTGGTCGACCGGCCCGTGAGCTATCTCGTCGCGTTCACCTACGCCGTGCTGCTGTACGCGTCGGTGTTCGTCCACGAGCTCAGTCATTCGGTCGTGGCGCGGCTGTTCGGGCTGCCGGTACGGGCGATCACCCTGCACATCCTCGGCGGGGTGTCCGAGATCGAGCGAGAGCCGCGCACGCCCGGCCGCGAGTTCCTGATCGCCTTCGCGGGGCCGCTGCTGTCGCTGCTGCTGGGCGCCGCAGGGCTGCTCACCACCCTGTTCGTCACCCTGCCGCCGGTGGCCACCCTGCTGATCGAGGCGGTCACGCTCGCCAACCTCGTGGTCGCCGTGTTCAACCTGCTGCCGGGCCTCCCACTGGACGGCGGCCGGATGATCCGGGCCGCCATCTGGAAGCTCACCGGACAGCCCAGGATGGGCACCATCGTGGCCGGATGGGTCGGCCGGGCGGTCGCCGTCCTGGTGCTCATGGGCGGAGCCCTCGCCGCGACCTACCGCGCCGACGATCTCGGCTTCGGCTGGGTGTCGCTCATCTGGTCGGCCCTCATCGCCTCGTTCATCTGGGTCGGCGCCACCCAGGCGATCCGCACCGAACGCCTGCGCGACCGGATCCCGCTGCTGCAGGCCCGCCGGCTGGCGCGCCGGGCCACCCTGGTCACCGCGGGGGTCCCGCTCGCCGAGGCGGTACGGAGGGCGCACGAGGAGGGGTCCGGCGCGATCGTGATCGTCGACCACGACGGACGGCCCACCGGCCTGGTCAGCGAGAAGGCGGTGCTCGCCACCCCGCAGAACCGGCGGCCCTGGATAGAGGTCGGTGACCTGTCCCGGGGTCTCGAGCCCGGTCTCGAGCTCTCCGCCGACCTGTCCGGTGAGGATCTCGTCGTCGCCATCCGCAGGGCTCCGGCGTCGGAGTACCTGCTCGTCGAGCCGACGGGCGGCGTCTACGGCGTGCTCGCCGTCAGCGATATCGATCAGGCGTTCGCCGGCGTCTGAGCCCCGCCGGGTCCCGATAGCCTTGACCCATCATGAGCGAACCGACTTCGATCAGCGACTCCACCGGCCGTATCCCGCACGGTTCCTTCCGCGCCGGCGACCAGGTTCAGCTCACCGACCCCAAGGGGCGGATCAACACCATCACGCTCCAGCCGGGAAAGCTGTTCCACTCGCACAAGGGCTCGGTGCCGCACGACGAGATCATCGGCCGTCCCGAGGGCATTGTGCTGCGCTCCACCGGCGGCACCGAGTACCTGGCCTTCCGGCCGCTGCTCGCCGACTACGCCGTACGGATGCCGCGCGGCGCCGCCGTGGTGTACCCGAAGGACGCGGCACAGATCGTGACCATGGCCGACGTCTTCCCCGGCGCCCGGGTGGTCGAGGCGGGGGCCGGCTCCGGCGCCCTCAGCTGCTGGCTGCTGCGCGCGGTGGGCGAACGCGGACTCGTCTCCTCCTACGAGCGCCGTCCGGACTTCGCCGAGGTGGCGCGGTCGAACGTGGAGCGGTTCTTCGGCGGTCCGCACCCGTCGTGGCGGCTCACCGTCGGCTCGGTGCAGGACGCCATCGACGAGACCGATGTCGACCGGGTCGTGCTCGACATGCTGGCCCCGTGGGAGTGCCTCGACTCCGCCGCCAAGGCGCTGATCCCGGGCGGGATGGTGTGCGCGTACGTCGCCACGACCACGCAGATGTCCCGGGTGGTCGAGGCGCTCCGCGAGCAGGGCTCGTTCGCCGAGCCGTACGCCTTCGAGACCATGCTGCGCTCCTGGCATGTCGAGGGGCTCGCCGTACGGCCCGATCACCGGATGGTCGGGCACACCGGCTTCCTCGTCACCGCCCGGCGGCTGGCCGACGGGGTCGTGCCGCCTCGCCGCCGCCGCCGGCCGGCGAAGGGCGCCTATGGCGGCGCCGACGAGGAGCGCCCGGACACCACGAGTGGCGACGGGATTAACGTCGAATTCACACAGAGCCGGTTGCCGCCCGCGGCGGGCGGCTCCGAATCCTCGGGTGCGTGAAGTTTGCGGCTTTCATGCTCGTCTGTGATGGTTTCGGTGGCTACCGTGCCCTCGGAAGGGCCTTTGCCTTCCCCACAGTCACCCGCCCTTACGCAGGGTGATCGGTTCGGCACGACACGGCCACCTATTGGGCAGGTTACGGAACCGCTCCAGATAGGTAGGGTTCTGAGTAGGTCGTCGGCTCTTCGTGAGGAGGTGACGGGGCGTGGCCGCTCGTGACGATGCTGGGGCGCGCAGGGCGCAGCACGACAAGGAGGTTCGTGACTTCCAAACTCAGGTTTCCTTCCTCGAGGAGGAGATCTCGGTGCTGCGCCGCAAGCTCGCGGAATCCCCCCGCCAAGTACGTGTGCTCGAAGAACGCCTCCATGAGGCGCAAGCCAACCTGGCCGCCGTAACCGGTCAGAACGAGCGTCTCGTGTCGAC
The DNA here is from genome assembly GCF_014323705.1 of Actinomadura alba. Lineage (GTDB taxonomy): Bacteria > Actinomycetota > Actinomycetes > Streptosporangiales > Streptosporangiaceae > Actinomadura_C > Actinomadura_C alba. The sequence goes on along the minus strand of NZ_JABVEC010000031.1, from coordinate 77,939 downwards.
ACTCAAGGAGGCACGGGAGCAGATCATCGCCCTCAAGGAGGAGGTCGACCGGCTGGCGCAACCGCCGTCCGGTTACGGCGTCTTCCTGGAGGCCCGAGACGATGGAACGGTCGACATCTTCACCGGCGGGCGCAAGCTGCGGGTGAACGTCAGCCCGGGTGTCGAGGTCGAGGAGCTCAAGCGTGGCCAGGAGGTCATGCTCAACGAGGCGCTCAACGTCGTCGAGGCGCTGCACTTCGAAGAGCAGGGCGAGGTCGTCATGCTCAAAGAGGTCTTCGCCGACGGCGAGCGCGCCCTTGTGATCGCGCACGCCGACGAGGAGCGTGTGATCAAGCTTGCCGAGCCGCTGCGCGGCGTCCCGCTGAGAGCGGGCGACTCGCTGATGCTCGAGACCCGATCCGGATACGCCTACGAGAAGATCCACAAGGCCGAGGTCGAAGAGCTCGTCCTCGAAGAGGTCCCTGACATCTCCTACTCGGAGATCGGCGGGCTCGGCCCGCAGATCGAGCAGATCCGCGACGCGGTGGAGCTGCCGTACCTGCACGCCGATCTGTTCCGCGAACACCAACTCCGTCCTCCGAAGGGCGTCCTGCTGTACGGCCCGCCGGGCTGTGGCAAGACCCTCATCGCCAAGGCCGTCGCCAACTCGCTGGCCAAGCAGGTGGCGGAGAAGACCGGGCAGGAGGGCAAGAGCTTCTTCCTCAACATCAAGGGCCCCGAGCTGCTCAACAAGTACGTCGGCGAGACCGAGCGGCACATCCGCCTGGTCTTCCAGCGGGCTCGCGAGAAGGCCTCCGCCGGAACTCCGGTGATCGTGTTCTTCGACGAGATGGACTCCATCTTCCGGACCCGCGGGTCCGGGGTGTCCTCGGACGTCGAGAACACGATCGTCCCTCAGCTGCTGTCGGAGATCGACGGCGTCGAAGGTCTCGAGAACGTCATCGTCATCGGCGCCTCGAACCGCGAGGACATGATCGACCCGGCGATCCTGCGGCCCGGCCGGCTGGACGTCAAGATCAAGATCGAGCGTCCGGACGCCGAGGCGGCCCGGGACATCTTCTCGAAGTACATCCTCACCGGCCTGCCGCTGCACCCGGACGACGTGAAGGAGCACGGCAGTTCGCACGAGGCGACGGTCGAGGCGATGATCCAGCGGGTCGTCGAGCGGATGTACAGCGAGACCGAGGAGAACCGCTTCCTCGAGGTCACCTACGCCAACGGTGACAAGGAAGTGCTCTACTTCAAGGACTTCAACTCCGGAGCGATGATCCAGAACATCGTCGACCGGGCCAAGAAGATGGCGATCAAGCAGTTCCTCGACACCGGTCAGAAGGGATTGCGCGTCAACCACCTGCTCGCGGCATGCGTTGACGAGTTCAGTGAGAACGAGGACCTGCCCAACACCACCAACCCGGACGACTGGGCGCGGATCTCCGGTAAGAAGGGCGAGCGGATCGTCTACATCCGCACCCTGGTGTCCGGAAAGCAGGGCACCGAGGCGGGACGGTCGATCGACACGGTGGCGAACACCGGTCAGTACCTATGAGGTCATAGCGCGGGGCTTGCGGGGCCACGTGCCGCCGGGTGACGACACACCGGCGCGAAGTGGTCCCGCGGCCCCTCGCGGTGGGGAGGGACGGCCGCCGACCGTGGCGCCCGACGCGATCCGTACCTGGAAAGTCGCATCCGGTGTCATGCGCGGCTCCCGGCGGGTCGAGATGGCGGCTTTCCCGTAATGCCGTCATCACCTGCAAAAATATGATCTATTCGGGGGGCTGATGACAGTGTTGTGCGAGCGCCCATTCGGGTCACGATCCCGTGGTGCCTCTCGGGCCATGGCCCAAAGCACACTAGGCTCGTCCATATGAGTGTTCGGCGGGTGATGGGGACCGAGACCGAGTACGGCATTTCCGTACCCGGTCAGCCAGGTGCGAACGCGATGGTGACCTCCTCACAGGTCGTCAACGCCTATCTCGCCGCCTCGGCGGCGAGGGCCCGGCGGGCCCGGTGGGACTTCGAGGAGGAGAACCCGCTGCGGGACGCGCGGGGTTTCGACCTCGCCCGTGAGGTCGCCGACCCGAGCCAGCTCACCGACGAGGATCTCGGACTGGCCAATGTGATCCTCACGAACGGCGCCCGGCTGTACGTCGACCACGCACATCCCGAGTACTCCACCCCCGAGTGCACCAACCCGCGCGACACCGTGATCTGGGACAAGGCGGGGGAGCGGGTGATGGCCGACGCCGCCCGGCGCGCGGCGATGGTGCCCGGCACCCAGCCGATCCAGCTTTACAAGAACAACACCGACAACAAGGGCGCCTCCTACGGTTGCCACGAGAACTATCTGATGAAGCGTGAGACGCCGTTCTCCGAGATCGTCCGGCATCTCACGCCGTTCTTCGTCTCGCGCCAGGTGGTGTGCGGGGCCGGGCGGGTGGGCATCGGCGTCGACGGGCGCGGCGAGGGCTTCCAGATCAGCCAGCGGGCCGACTTCTTCGAGGTCGAGGTCGGCCTCGAGACCACGCTGAAGCGGCCCATCATCAACACTCGCGACGAACCGCACGCGGACCCGGAGAAGTACCGGCGCCTGCACGTGATCATCGGTGACGCCAACATGAGCGAGGTGTCGACCTACCTCAAGGTGGGCACGACCGCGCTGGTGCTGGCCATGATCGAGGACTCCTTCCTCACCGTCGACCTGTCCGTCGACATGCCGGTGGCGGCGCTGCGGGCGGTGTCGCACGACCCGAGCCTGAAACACCTCCTGACGCTCAGGGACGGCCGCAAGATGACCGCCGTGCAGCTCCAGATGGAGTACCTCGAGCAGAGCCGCAAGTACGTCGAGGACCGCTTCGGCGCCGACGTCGACGAGAGCACCGCGGATGTGCTGAATCGCTGGGAGTCCGTGCTGCACCGGCTCGGCGAGAACCCCTCGCAGCTGTCGAGGGAGCTCGACTGGGTGGCCAAGCTCGAACTCCTGAACGGCTACCGCAGCCGTGACGGGCTCGACTGGTCGCACCCCCGGCTGCAGCTCGTCGACCTGCAGTACTCCGACATCCGGCCCGACCGGGGCCTCTACAACCGGCTCGTGGCGCGCGACCGCATGGAGCGGATCGTCACCGAGGCCGAGGTGACGGCGGCCGTTGAGGACCCGCCCGAGGACACCCGGGCCTACTTCCGCGGCCGTTGCCTGCGGCAGTACGCGGACGCCGTCGCCGCGGCGTCGTGGGACTCAGTGATCTTCGATGTGCCCGGCCGGGAGTCTCTGCAGCGGGTGCCGACGCTGGAGCCGCTGCGGGGCACCAAGCAGCATGTGGGCGGGCTCCTCGACCGATGCCGGACCGCTTCCGACCTCGTCGCCGCGCTCACCGGTCACAACTGACACTCCGGTCACACGACCCGGTTGCGGCTGTCGCAGGGTCGTGACCGGTTTGCCCGTTTCAGTGGTCCGGATACGGGCGATAACCCCGGCAGGGCCCTCGATCGACGGCGACGGGCGGAACGGGCTGTGATCTTCGCTCGTTGCGGGTGGTCGAGGGTAGAGTCGGACTCCCGGCATTTACGGAGGCTGAGCATGGCGACGAAGGACACGGGTGGCCAGAAGCAGACCACCCGGCGTGACGAGGAGGTGGAGGAGGCTCAGGCCTCGACCACCGAGGATGTCCAGGACAGGCAGGACAAGCTCACCGACGACGTCGACGCCATTCTCGACGAGATCGACGAGGTGCTCGAAGAGAACGCCGAGGAATTCGTCCGTTCCTACGTGCAAAAAGGCGGCCAGTGAATAATCGCGGTAAAGCTGGTTTATCGCGACGGATGAGAAGGCGCGACCGCCGTTGGCGTGCGCCGCAGGATATGTCCTAGGCAGAAGAAGACGCACGGTCCCGGTGTGCGGCGGGCACCGCGCGAAGACGTTCAGGATGGGGCACGCCCCCGGCGCACGCACCGGGGCGGCCCGCTCTCAGGGTGTTTCCACGCCGTCACTCGTTCCGCGGAGTTCGCCGAGCGTCGCGGCGTAGGCGCCGGGAACGGCGAAACCGCCGGCGGGGATGGGGATGTCGTGCACGAGGCGGCACCATGCGAAATCCACGGCCGCCGCCGCGCCGAGCACAGCCGCCGCCTCCTCGGCGTCCGCCGGCCGGAACGGCTCAGGAGGCCTTCCCCGGGACGGCCACAGCGCCCGTAGCCGATGGCCGGGTTCGCGCAGGACGGCCGCCAGCATGCCGCGGGTCTCAGGGTCGAGCCACTCGCCGATCGGCGTCGCGAGGTCGGGGCGGTAACCCTCCAGGTCGGCGGCGAGCAGCGCGACGGCGGCGTGCCGGGGCTCGACGAAGTCCGCGTCCTCGGGGTCGCCGCACAGCGGCCGTACCGCCTCCGCCAGGTCATAGAGGGCGAGCTGGAAGCCCGGGCCGGGCGCGGTGTCGGCGAAGAGCGTCGGGGCGAGGGCCGGTGGGCAGCGCATGCTCCAGTGCCGTTCCATCGCCTGATCGCCGTAGGGGATCGCGGGATGGTCGATCCCCGGGCCCTCGAGGACGGGTTCGAGGATCGCCTGCAGCGCGGAGGCCTTGGGCTCGAAACGTTGATCGTCGCGCACCGCCTGCGCGGTCATGAGCATGTTGCGTGCGATCTGGCTCGCGGCGTCGGGGCGGCCGGCCCGCAGCCGTTCGGCGTACAGGCCCGCGATGGTCCGCAGCGGCGGTGGCATCAGCCAGCGCAGACGGCCGGGGCCGCCCACCGGGTGGGCCAGATAGGGCTTCCAGAGGCCGAGTAGATCGTTCTCCGCTTCGGAGTCGAACAGCGGCACGGACGCGCACCACACCATGGTGCTCCAGGTGGCCGCGATGGTGCTCGGCGTCCCGTGCAGGAAGTGGTTCCAGGCGAGCGGGTAGTCGGCGGCGGGGGTCAGCGCGGCCTGGGTGACGACCTGCCGGAGCCGGTCGGCCAGCGCGTCCGGGACGTCCTGTCCCGCGACGGCCCGGGGCGGCCAGGGAGCCGGGCCGGCATCGTGCGCGGCGGGCAGGATCTCGGCCGGTACGGGTGGTGGCATGGTGCCGGGTCCCACCGGCACGGCGGACCGGCGGGCGGCGGCGGCGCCGGGCGGCGGGCAGGGGACCCAGCGGCCGTCCGAGGGGTGCCACCGGTACCAGCGGGCCCAGGCACCGTACGTCCACCATGTGAGGTCGGGCAGCATGAGCAGGTGGGGGGCGAGCACCTGCCGGCGGTGAGCGGGTGCGGCACCGGCCCACCACGGCCCGGTGACCGCCGCGCGCGTGTGGTGCTCGGCGAGGGTGAACGGGTCGCCCTCCACGGCGGGGGGTTCGCCGACGGGCGGGGGGACCGCCGGGTCATGCGGGGGAGCGCCGGTGACCTCCGGCGGCGGCCGCATCGGCTGGACCGGCCGATAGGACGCGCCGGGCGGAATCGGTATGCCCGGCACGGTGGGCAGGCCGTGCCGGTCCGCCCGGCCGGGCAACGGCGGGCCGTCCGGGGACGGCCCCGACAGGCCAGAGGGTTCCGACGCCACATGGTCATCGTAATGGTGCCGGGCGCCCGTGCGGCGGGAGTGCTCAAGGCCGTTGCGGGGCAGGGGTCGCGGGGCAGGTTCGCCGTGAGCGGACTCAGGGAAGGATCACGCCGCATGCGCGGCGCGTTGCCGGGACAGTAGGGTCGTAAGCAGTTCCATGGTGCGCCGGGACTTCCCGGTCCACGGTGAAGAGGGAAGGAGTCGCGTGGCGTCTCACGATTCGCACGCTGGACGGCTCCCGGGGGCATTCACGAGCCCTGGGCCGTCGTCCTTCACGGATTTCCTCGGGTCCTACCGCCCTGAGCTGCTGCCGGGCGGGCGCACGCCGCCGGCGGTCGCGGCGGGTGAGGAGATCCCGCACGGCACGACGATCGTGGCGGCGACGTTCCCTGGCGGTGTCGTCCTCGCGGGCGACCGGCGGGCGACGGCGGGCAACATGATCGCCCAGCGCGACATCGAGAAGGTCTTCCGGGCCGACGAGCTGTCCGGCATCGCCATCGCGGGCACGGCGGGGATCGGGCTGGAGATCGTCCGGCTCTTCCAGGTCGAGCTGGAGCACTACGAGAAGATGGAAGGCCGCATGCTCTCCCTCGAGGGCAAGGCCAACAGGCTCGCCACCCTGATCCGCAGCAACCTCGGGATGGCCATGCAGGGCCTCGCCGTGGTGCCGCTGTTCGCCGGCTTCGACGAAGACCACGGCGCGGGCCGGATCTTCAGCTACGACGCTGCCGGCGGGAAGTACGAGGAGCGCGAGTTCCACTCGATCGGGTCCGGATCGGTGTTCGCCCGCGGAGCGCTGAAGAAACTGTGGCGGCCCGAGCTGTCCGAAGAGGACACGGCGCTCGCGTGCCTCCACGCGCTGTACGACGCGGCCGACGACGACTCAGCCACCGGAGGTCCCGACATGATCCGCCGGATCTACCCGATGGTCGCGTCGGTGACGGCCGACGGCTTCAGGAGGCTCTCCGACGACGAGGCCGGCGGCCTCTCGCAGACCGTGGTCGACGCTCGATACCAGGCGCCGGGCGGCCCGGCCGCCCCGCTGCGATAGAAGGGATCCCCACCGGTGTCCATGCCGTTCTACGTCTCGCCCGACCAGCAGATGAAGGACAGGGCGGACTACGCGCGTAAGGGCATAGCGCGGGGCCGTAGCGTGGTCGTGCTCCAGTACGACGACGGGATCCTGTTCGTGGCCGACAACCCGTCACGGGCTCTGCACAAGGTCAGCGAGATCTATGACCGGATCGCGTTCGCCGCGGTCGGGAAGTACAACGAGTTCGAGAACCTCCGGCTCGTCGGTGTGCGCTATGCCGACGTCAACGGCTACATGTACGACCGCAGTGACGTCACGTCCCGGGGCCTGGCCAACTTCTACGCGCAGATGCTCGGCACGATCTTCACCGACCAGAACAAGCCGTACGAGGTGGAACTGGTCGTCGCCGAGGTGGGCGAGGACGCCGCCACCGACCAGATCTACCGGCTCACCTTCGACGGTTCGGTCGCCGACGAGCACGGCTTCGTGGCGATGGGCGGCCAGGCCGAGGCGGTCGCCGAGGCGCTGAAGGAGCGCTATCGCGATGGGCTGGGGCTCGCCGAGGCCCTGCGCGCCGGTGTGCACGCCCTCGAGCAGCAGGACGCCGACCGGCATCTCGACGCCAAGGCGCTCGAGGTGGCGGTGCTCGATCGCAACCGTGAGCACCGGCTGTTCCGCAGGCTCACCTCGTCGCGCATCGAGCAACTGCTGACCGAGGCCGCCGGGGAAGGGCCGTCCGAGGAGGGCGCCGAGGAGAGCGCCGAGGACGGCGGCACCGGTGGCGCCGAGAGTACGGAGGGCGCCGGCGAGGCGGGCGGAGCCGACGGCGGGGACGGCGGCGACGGCGCGGGCGGCACGGAGGCTCCGAAGGGCACCTGATCCCGGCTGCGACGATCTCACGATCAGATCGACGGCGCGGAGACCCGGAAGGGGCTCCGCGCCGTCGCGCGTCCGGTACGGCGGCCGGGCGGCGCGTTCCTGACAATCTGGTGGCAGATAAGCCCCGCCCGGCTGGCGGACGCTGCGGTAGCGGGAGGCACCGACCCGTTCGATCCGTACCGGCGTACCTGACCCCGCCGCGTACCTGAACCGGCGGCGCACCTGTAACCGGCGGGCCGGAGCGTCACGGCGCGGGCGGCGGCTCCGTCGGCTCCACCTCGACGCGGTTGTCGTGGAACACGGCACCACCGCCGATGTCGGAGTCGCGCTCGGCGACGGTGGCGTTGACGTTGCCGCCGCCGGTGAGTTTGGCCCAGTGGCCCTTGGTCGTGGCGGCCACGCCGGGCCTGACCCGGTCGCCGACCTCGACGACGGCCTCGAAGGATCCGCGGTCGTTGCCGACCCTGACCCGCTCACCGCCGGTGAGGCCCCGAGCCGCGGCGTCCGAGGGGTGCAGAGTGATCGACGGCGCGCCGGCGCGCCGGCGCAGCTCCGGGTTGTTGCCGAACACGGTGTTCAGGAAGTGATGGGACGCGGCCGACACGAGGACGAGGGGGAACCGCGCCGCCCGCTCGGTGTCGGTCACCTCGGCCGGCGGCACGTAGTCCGGCAGCGGGTCGTGCCCTTCCCGCGCGGCCCGGGTGGACAGGAATTCCAGCTTCCCGGACGGCGTCGGGAACCCGTCGGCGAAGGGCAGGAACGGCTTGGGCACGTTCAGCCGCACATGGCCTTCCTCTCGCAGGCGGTCCAGCGTGATCCCGGTGAGCCGGGGGTGGCCGGAGCCGAGGAGCTGCCCGGCCAGTTCCTCGTCGGAGTCGTACAGGCTCGGCTCGGTCAGTCCCAGGCGGCGCGCCAGCCGGCGGAAGGTCTCGGAGGTGGGCAGGCATTCACCCGCGGGGGCCACGGCCCGCTCGTTCCACACCAGATAGAGATGGCCGTAGCCGTTGTGCACGTCGACGTGCTCGTGCTGCATCGTCGCGGGCAGCACGATGTCGGCGTAGTCGGCGGTGTCGGTGGGGAACTGCTCCAGCACGACGGTGAACAGGTCCTCGCGGGCGAGGCCGCGGCGGACCTTGTTCTGGTCCGGGTTGCTGGCGGCCGGGTTGGCCGCGATGACGAACAGCGCCTTGACCGGCGGGTCGTCCAGGTCGAGCAGGTTGTCACCCAGCCGGGTCATCGACAGGGTGCGGGTCGGCCGGGCGAGCAGGTCGTCGCGCACGAGCGCGGCGTGATCGAGGGGGAAATGGCCCCCCGTGGAGTACGACAGCCCGCCACCGGGCCTCGACCAGTCGCCGGTCACGCCCGGGATGCAGGCGAGGGCGCGCAGGGCGTTGCCGCCTCCCGCGTGGCGCTGGATGCCCATCGTCGCCCGGATCGCCGTCGGGCGGGTACGGGCGACCCGCTCGCCCAGCGCGATGATCGCTTCGGCGGGGAGGCCGGTGATGGCCGCTACCCGTTCCGGGGGGAACTCGGTGACGCGCTCCCTGAGCTCGGCCCACCCGATGGTGTGCCGGTCCAGGAAGTCCCGGTCCTCGGCGCCGAGACCGATGATCACGTGCAGGAGCCCGAAGGCCAGCGCCGCGTCGGTGCCCGGGATCGGGGCGAGGTGCTCGTCGGCCTGCTGCGCGGTGCGAGTGCGCACCGGATCGATCGCCACGACGTGTGCGCCGCCGGCGCGGGCCCGCTGAATGAACTTCCACAGGTGGTGGCCGCTGGTGAGTGTGTTGGTGCCCCACAGGATGATCAGCTTGGACAGCGCCAGGTCCTCGGGGTCCATTCCGGCCGAGGTGCCCATCGTGTACTTCAGCCCGGTGCTGCCCGCGACCGAGCAGATCGTGTCGTCGTGCTGAGAGGCGCCGAGCACGTTGAAGAGCCGGCGCCCGGGGGAGCCCTCGAGGCCCTGCAGGTAGCCGAGCGTGCCTGTGCCCCAGAAGGGCCAGACGGCCTCGCCGCCGTGCTCGTCGATGATCTGACTCAGCCGTCCGGCGATCTCGTCGAGGGCCTCGTCCCAGGTGATCCGCTCGAACCGTCCCGAGCCCTTGGGGCCGGTCCTGCGCAGGGGGTGCAGGATCCGGTCCGGCGCGGCGGCCTGCTCCAGGAACCGGTTGACCTTGACGCACAGCGCACCCCGGGTGAACGGGTGACGCGGGTCCCCGCGCAGCCCGACGGCCTGCCCGTCCCGTACGGTCACCACCCAGCCACAGGTGTCGGGGCAGTCGAGCGGGCACGCGCCCAGCACTTCGAGCTCGGTGCGGGGCCGCGATCCGGTTGCGCCGGGCGGCTCGGTGACCGTCATGGTCGCACCTCCATGGTCGATGGCGTGGTCGATATGCGCGTCGATATGCGCGTTGATGTGCGCGTCGATGGGCGTGGTCGATGGATCCCCCTAGTGTGCGGCAAGCAATTCAGGAGCGTGACATCGGGACGCGCATTACCGGCGGCGCGAAGGGGAGCGCGACCGGGGGACGGTGGGGCGGACGGGCGCACGCCGCCGCCGTCTGGTTTGCTTGGGGGCGATAGAAGAGTGTGTTCCGACCGTGGGGGTTGCCAGAGTGAAGAGCGTCGAACCCGAGGTGTTCCTGGTCGCGCGGCCAGAGCTCGACTATGCCGAGGTGGCGCGTTACCTGAGTGACGTGGGCGGGGAGAGCTGGCTGGAGCGGCTCGACCGGGGTGACCTCGACGCCGAGCTGAACGACCCTCAGAACCTCGCCGAGTTCGCCGGGCGGCTGTGTTACCGGTCCTGGGAGCCGGGGCTCAACCCCAACGTGTCCAGGGTCCGCACCGACCAGACGCAGTACCTTGAGAACATCCTGCGCAGCCTGCACGGCTCGGTGCTCGAGCACGTGAACTTCAGCTTCGTGCTGCACAACGTCAGCCGGGTGCTGACGCACGAGCTGGTCAGGCACCGGCCCGGGGTGGCGATCTCGCAGGAGTCGCTGCGCTTCGTGCGGCTGCAGGACATCCCGTTCTGGTTCCCCGAGTGGGCGCGCGAGGACCAGGAGCTGATGAAGCGGGCCACCGCCCTGCTGGAACAGATGGAGGAGTTCCAGGGCTGGATGGCCGGTCACTTCGGGCTGGACGAGGAGGGGGTGCCGTTCTCGGTCAAGAAGCACCACACCTCGTTCATGCGCCGGTTCGCCCCCGAGGGCGTCGCCACGGGGCTGGTGTGGACGGCCAACGTGCGCACGCTCCGTCACACCATCGAGGCCCGGACGGCGGCCGGTGCCGAGGAGGAGATCCGGCTGCTCTTCGGCCGGATCGGCGAGCTGATGCGGCAGGAGGCGCCCGCGCTGTTCTCCGACTACGTGGTCGAGGACGGAGCTTGGGTGCCGGGCTGGCGAAAGGTCTGACCCGGCCGGCCCGGTGCCGTGCGACCGGTCGCGATGGCGTGGAGCTGTCGTTCTTCAGCACCATCGCGACCTTCGGAACACCGGGCGACATCACCCTGGCCGAGCCGGCGGTCGAGTCGTTCTACCCGGCGACGAGCGCACCGCTCTGTTCCTGCGTTAGCGCGCCGGCTGGTGGGGCCCCGCCGAACGATGTGTCCCCATGCCGGTGTCCCTCTGCCGGGTCTCTGCCGGTCCGGGAGGTTCCGAGGTCGTCGGTCCTGCCTGCCTCCCGGTCGTTTCGCGCCGGCGCTCCGACACCACGGATCACGCCACCCCCTCAGCGGCATGATCGCGTACCGTGGACGCGCACTTCGTCGGCGAGAAGTCTGACACCGCATCCGGCTGGGGCTCAACCGTTTCAGGTGAAAACAGCCGACATAAAACAATGCGTAGCGAAACGATGATTCTTTGTCACCCATAGTGATATCGACAAGTCGAATACCGATGGGTACCGATGAATGGCGACGTTATGCGCGGAACAGGAACTGTTCTCATTGCTCGTCCGCCACAGGTTCCCCACAGGTTCGCCACAGGTCAGTGGCCTGACGGGGTCGTGTCGTTCGCTGGGCCGAATCCGCGTACGCCCCTCCGCTCTGCCCTCTTCGGCCTGCGCAAGCCGAGATGGTGAGGCAAGCTGACCGTAGGGGCGGGGGGATCGAGCCCGAATGGCAGGCGACGCGACGTGATGATCTACAAAACGGCAAAAAGGCGTACATCACATGATTAGTCGTGGCCAACTGCTCCGAGGAAGGGGATCCGGGCATGCGAGAGCCGACGCAGGAGGCCGGCCGAGGTGGAAGGGGGCACCGCGGCCAGGTCACGGCCCCGCCGCTCATCGGGGTGACGACCTACCTCGAACCGGCGCGCTGGGGGGAATGGGTACGTGAGGCGGCGCTGCTGCCGGTGCCGTACGTACGCGCCGTCGAGCGGGCCGGCGGAGTCCCCGTGCTGTTGCCGCCGACGAGCTCACGGGGCGTCGGTGCGCTGGTCCACGGACTCGACGGCGTCGTCCTCGCCGACGGCGCCGACGTCGACCCGGCGCTGTACGGAGCCGAGCGGCACGAGCGCACCGGGCCGCCGCAGCCGCACCGGGATCGGTTTGAGCTCGGGCTGATCCGCGCGGTCATCGAGGCGGACCTGCCCTTCCTCGCCATCGGGCGCGGCATGCACGTGCTGAACGTCGCGCGGGGCGGCGGCCTCGTCCAGTACCTCCCGGACGCCGTGGGCCATGAGGGGCACGCGCCCGCGCCCGCGCGGTTCGGCACCCATCGCGTACGGATCGGCGTCACCAGCACGGTCGGACGGATCCTCGGGGATTTCGCCGAGGTGCCCACGTACCACTATCAGGGGGTCAAGCGCCTCGGCAAGGGACTGGTCGCCGTCGCCTGGACCGACGACCAGGTCGTCGAGGCGGTCGAGCTGCAGGGTCACCGGTTCGGCCTCGGCGTCCAGTGGAATCCCGAGGAGGCGGGTGACCTGCGGTTGTTCGAGGCCCTCGCCGTCGAGGCGGCCGGCCGCTGACCCCACCGGCCCGCGGGTGGCCGGCGAGACGTCACAATGGCCACGCGCGTGCAGCCGGTGAGGGAGTGGTGATCGACGGATGAGCGGTTACGAGTCGTACGAGCGGTTGAAGACGGACTGGGCCGCGCCAGGGGTCCTGCGGGTCACGATCAGCACGCCGGGCAAGCTCAACGCGGTGGACATGACGGGACATCGCGAGCTCGCGGAGATCTGGCGGGACATCGACGCCGACGAGAAGGTGCGCGCCGTCGTGGTGCGCGGGGAGGGGACGGCCTTCTCCGCCGGCGGTGATCTCGCCATGATCGAGGAGATGATGTCCGATCACGCGGTCCGCACGCGCATCTTCGGCGAGGCACGCGACATCGTCTACAACGTGCTCAACTGCTCCAAGCCGGTGGTGAGCGCGATCCAGGGCCCGGCGGTCGGCGCCGGGCTGGCCGTGGCCCTGCTCGCCGACATCTCCGTGGCCGGCCGGACCGCGAGGATCATCGACGGGCACACCCGGCTCGGCGTGGCCGCCGGCGACCACGCGGCCATCGTCTGGCCCCTGCTGTGCGGCCTGGCCAAGGCGAAGTACTACCTGCTGCTGTGCGAGACGCTCACCGGTGAGGAGGCCGAGCGGATCGGCCTGGTGAGCCTGTGTGTCGAGGACGACGAGGTGCACGACAGGGCGCTGGAGATCGCCGGGCGGCTCGCACGCGGATCGGCCGAGGCCCTGCGGTTCACGAAGTACGCCCTGAACAACTGGCTGCGGCAGGCCGGGCCGGCCTTCGACGCCTCGCTCGCCATGGAGTTCCTCGGCTTCACCGGCGCCGACATCCGGGAGGGTGTCACGGCGGTCCGCGAGAAGCGCCCTCCCAGATTCACCTGACGCCGCCGGGCCCGGCCCGGCCAGGCCCGGAGCTCAGCCGAAGTGCTTGCGGAGCCCGTCGAGGCCGGCGGCGTAGACCGCCTTAGCGAAGATCTTCGTCATGCGCTCCTCGTCACCGGCGTCGGCGTCGAACTCGCCCGACCACTCGACGAAGGCCTGCCCGGTGTCGGTGACCGGCGCGACCCGGATCGTGCTGCGCTGTCGACGGACGGGGAACGGGCTCTCCACGAAGTCGTAGGACAGCGAGCGGTCGGCGTCCGAGAGCGCGACGAGCCGCTCGCGGAAGACCGCGTCGCCCGCGCCGGTCAGCCGCCGCACCGCGCCCACTCCCGAGCCGCCCCCGCCGTCGCCCTGGTCCTCGATCTCGCAGGTCTCGATCGAGGGCAGCCACTCGGCGATGTTGCCGAAGTCGCGGACATAGGACCACACTTCGTCGGCCGTGGCGTTGATGACGGCGCTGGCGTACGGCTTGGGCATGGCGGACTCCTCCTTGAGACGCGTGCTCTCATGCTCTGCCCACGCACGGCACGAGGGCAAACGCGCGAGGCGGGCGCCCGCCCCGTTCTCCGGCCCGATGTGATCTACAGCGTAAAGGCGATCTCCGGTGCACTGCCTCAGCCCTTGACGGTGAGCAGCGGCCGCAGTTCGACGACCGGGTCGGCGACACCGGCACCGCGCAGGCTGGACACCACCGGGCCGATGTCCTTGTAGGCCCAGGGCGCCTCCTGCTTGAGGTCGCGCCGCCAGGCCGCCATGACGTCGGCCCGCCGTGCCACGCCGGGATCGCGGTGGTTCAGCGGTGTGACCACCCGGAACTCCCACAGGAACGCGTCGAGCTCCTCCTCACCCGCCTTGGCGGAGGCGCCGCGCGGAACGCGGCGGCCCGCACCGTGGCAGGCGCTCGCGAGGGCACGCGGGTGGCCGGAGCCGCGCAGGACGTAGCTGGGCGCCCCCATCGAACCGGGCACGATGACGGGCTCGCCCCACATGCCGTACGGCCCCGACTCTGCGAAGCCGCCGGCCGGTGTGGCCCCCTTGCGGTGCACCACGCGCCCGTCGCCGGCCCAGAACAGGTTGTGCGGCGCGTCGTAGACCAGCCGCGAGGACGTCTCGCCGCACGCGGCCGCCAGTGCCGACCGCATCATCAGGGCGAGGAAGAACCGGTTGCCCACCGCGAAGTTGGCCGCGTTGCCGAAGGCGTCGAGGTAGCGGCGGCGAGCGGGTTCAGATCGCTCGTCCAGCAGGAAGGGCAGGATCCCGTTGCCCGGCATCGGCAGGCCGGCCGGCCAGACCGAGCGGACCCGGTGGCGGCCGGTCGCGTTGGCCTGGTGCCCGAGCGAGAGTGATCCGCTGTGCACCATGAGCACGATCGCACCGGGCGACAGCCCCCAGGCGTACGCGGCCGGCCCGTCGTGCACCGCGGAGACGTACTGCAGCTCGGCACCACACGGGTGATGCGCGGTTCGGGACCGGAGCGGCCGGGTGTCGCCTCGGCCAACCGCCGCAGGGTGCCGGCGGTCTCGAGCACCGTGAGGATCTCGTCGACGGCGCTGCTCTCCAGCGGTACGTCGGTGCCCGCGCAGACGTCGACGGGGACGTCCCAGGGGTTGGGGAGGCGGAGCCAGTGGTCGTCGGTACGGACAAGGCGCGGGTCCTGGCGCGCGGTCATGGGGACCTTCCGGGTCGCTGAACGTCGTCATCGGCGACGCGAGGGCGGGCGATGACAGGAGTCGAGTGGGGGCGGGCGTGCGCCGGGAGGGGGCACGCCGCGACGGGCGGGCGTGCCGCCGTGTGCCTGCGGTTCAGCAGCCGCGAGGTCGGTTCGACCCTAGCGGTCCCGTCGGTTCGCGCCAACGGGTTATCCCGCCCGTACCGGCGGGCTCTGTGCCGACTACCAGGGGGCCGGTCGACGGGTCATGGGGCGGCCTCGCCGAGATAGCGGGTGACGATGCGGGCGATCAGCCGGGCCACCGTCTCGGGCGGTTCGGCGGGCAGGACGACATGGCTCAGGGTGAGCCGGACGGCGGCGTCGGCGATCTCGGCGACCGTGTCGCGGTCGAGGTCCGGCCACTGGCTCACCGCGTGGGTGACGATGCGGGCGCGGGCGGCGAACAGCAGGGGGTCGGCCCGGGTGGTGAACAGCGGCAGCAGATCCTCGCTGTCCGCGCCGGTGAGTATGGCCTTCTTGAGCGGGTCGTCGGAGGCGGTCTTGAGGGTGTAGGTCACCGCGGCGGCGACCGCGGAGCGCAGGTCCTCATGGCGGGACAGCGCCTCGTCGACACCGTCGAGATAGGCGTCGTTGTCGCGGAGCACCACCGCCTGGGCGAGACCCCACTTGTCGGCGAACTCGTTGTAGACGGTCTGCCGGCTCACCCCGACCGCGTCCGCCACGTCCTGCATGCGCAGGCGTTTGTAGCCGCGCCGGGCGAGCAGTTCGGCGGCGGCCACGAGCAACTCGTCACGCAAAGACCGATCTCGCTCCGTGCCCATGATCGCGTTCGCCTCCTCGCGGTCCGGCCCCGGTTCCGGCTCCGACGCCGACGGATGCAAGCGAATAGCGTCATCGATCAGCGCGTCAAGTCCGATGCGGTCAGCGGCTCGAGGTGAGCAGTCCGTGCGCCTCGCGGACGGCCTGGGACACCGCGATCTCGCCCGGGTCGCTCTGCCGGGTGCCGGCGAGCGCGTACGTCAGCAACCGGACCGCCTCCGCCAGCGCGACCGTCCTCGCCTCGAGTCGGCGGATGCGCTCCTCCAGTACGGCCGGCGACGGGCCGCGCGCCCCGAAGGCTATCTGCCTGCTCATGCTCTGCTCCTTGATCACCTGGCGCTCGACGGACCCGTTCCCCTTGCTCAGGTTCGGCCGTGCCCGGCCCTCCTCAGCAGGGACTTTGGTCACTTTCGGCCAGGCGCAGGTCCTGGATCTCCGCTCGCGCCGCCGGAGGCCCCGCGAACCGCGCCCACGGGTGCCCGGCTCAGGACTTTGGTCATCACAGGGCGGTGCGCAGGGCCCTTTCCCTTGGTGTGCGGGCGCGCGAAGGGTGGTGAACGGGAGCCGAGGGAACGGAGGGGGATCTCATGTCCTTCACCGGGATCGAGTGTCTCCGCCGGGTGGTCGGGTCCGCGGAGCGCGGGCCGTACGGCCCGGCGACGGCGCGGGGCGCCGGCGCGACGGCGGCGCCGTCATGACCACGGACCTGGAGCGGCTCGCCGAGCTGCTGCGAATGCGTTCCCGCCATCCCGACGTGCTGTCGGTGTACCTCCGGCTCGGACCCGATCCGTCCGAGCTGCGCAGCGTGCCCGCACGCCTCGACGTGGCCTTCGGGGCACTCGCCGACCGGGCCGGCCTGGACGCGGCCCACCGCAAGGCCGTGACGGCCGAGATGGCGGCGGTCCGCCGCGCGGCGGAGCACGCCCGCGAGTGGCTGGGGAGCGGCGTGGCGCTGTTCGCGGCCGGCGATCTCGGTCTGTTCGACGAGGTACGGCTGCCCCACGCCCCCGAGGTACTCGCCGTTCTCGACATCCGGCCCTACGTGCGGCCTCTGCTGGAGGCGCGGGAGCGGTCCCGCCCGTACTGCGCGGCGGTCGTGGACGCCGAGCACTCCTGGATCGGCACGTCCGGCCCCGAGGGAGTGCTGGAGGAGTCACGGCTCACGACGGCCGGCCCGCGCAAGCCCGACTACGGCGGGTGGCACGGGCTCACGGAGTACCGGGTGCGCAACCGCGCCGAGCGCATCCAGCAGCGTCACTTCCGCCGGACCGCGGACCTTCTGCGGCAGGCGATGTGCGAACGCGACGTGGACCAGCTGATCGTCGGCGGGCAGGAGCACACCCTGTCCCGGTTCCTGGCCGAGCTGACTGCGGACCTGCGTGAACGCCTGGCGGGAACCTTCCTGATCGATCCGCACACGATGACCGCCGCGAGGGTGCGCACCCTCGCGGACGGCGTGGCGGACCGGTTCCGGCACGACCGCTACCGCCGGCGCGTGCGACAGGCGATCGACGAGCATGCCGCGGGCGGCCTCGCGGTGACCGGGCTCGAAGCGTGCCTCGAGGCCGTCGGTGAGCGCGCGATCGCGCAGTTGTTCGTCCGGGCGGACGATCGGGCCTGCGGGTTCGCGTGCGACCGATGCGGTGTGCTGTCGCTGACCGGCCAGGCCTGCGCCTCGTGCGCCGGTGCGGTGCGGGCGGTTCCGGACGTCATCGGGGAGGCGATCGTGCTGGTGCTGGACGCGGGTGGCGCGGTCGACCAGGTTCCGGGGGGAACGGAGCTGGACGGCGCGCGTGCCGCCGCCCGCCTGCGCTTCCCGGTCACGGGCTTGAGCGCGTGACCGTGGCCGGTCGCCGCCGTGGCCGGGTGGGCCCGGTGTCAGCGGGCGGCCATGAGGATCTCGTGAGCCTTCCGCGCCGCCGTGTTGATCGTGGTGTCCCCGGGTCCGGCCATCGGGTTGCTCTCCAACGCGTGCGTCAGGAGCCGGACCACCTCGGCGAGAGTGGCCGTCCTCGCCTCCAGTTCCCGGATGCGAACCTCGAGAACGGCCGGTGAGGGTGGGGTGGCGCCGACGGCGATCTGCCTTGTCATGGTCTGCTCCTCGCATCACTTGCGGGGCCTGGCGGGCCCGGCTCACTCCCAGGGTCCGCTCCGATCCGCGGACCCCGAAGGGACTTTCGTCACCGCTGTCCCGTCCTCCGGCCCTGGTTCGCGGCCCGCGCGGTGAGCCCCCGGCTCAGACGGCGTTCGGGGCGTCGACGACCGCGACCCTGGTCACGCCCGGCACGGTGCGGGCGAGCAGGTGCACCGCGCGCGCGGCGTGTCCGCCCGCGGTCCCCTGGAGCCGTACGACACCGGCCCTGACCGTGACGGTCCAGTGCGGCCCGGCGGGGAAGCGCTCGCGGATGGCGGCCAGGACGTCGTCTCGCACCCGGGCGTCGCTGTCGGAGACCAGCCTCATGAGGTCATGGCGCCTGAGCACGCCGACGAGGCGATCCCCGCGAAGCACCGGGACGATCCCCAGCCCCATCGTGATCATGAGCTCGGCGAGTGCCGCGAGGTCGGTGCTCTCCGAGGCCGTCCGTACCTCGGTGGTCATGACGTCCTCGACCCGGACGACCGGCGGCTCGCCGGCGGCGGCGGTCGCTCGAAGGAACGCGGCGGGATCGGTCTCGAACTCGCCGCGCAGCAGATCCGTCTCGGTCACCACCCCGACCAGGTACCCGGCCTGGTCGACGACGGGTACCGCGGTGACGCCGCGTTCATGGAGCAGGCGTACGGCCTGCCGCACCGACCACGAGCCGGGCACCGTCACCGCCGGCGTGCTCATCGCCTCTCGCACGATCATGGACGGCTCCTTCTCGAGCTGACGGGACGCAAGACGTGCGGCCGGGGCGGCCGGAGTCGGTGATCGCGCGTCGGCGGCGCGGTTCCTAGGCGGCCTGCCCGCCGTTCCCGCGCGTGGCCGGATTCATCCGGCGGCCGGTGACGTGCTGGCTCGGAATCCGGATGAACTGGTCCCGCCGGCCGGGGGCCCAGGGTCGAAGCGGCAGCCGGGACAAGCGGTTCACCTCGGCGGGGTCCCGTACCGCGCTGGCCTGGCCGACGACGGTGACCGACCAGCCGGTGCGGCTGTCGCCGTCGAAGTCGTCGGCTTCGAACGCCACCACGGTTCCGCGCATGGCCGTCGCGAGCCTCGACCCGGGTGCCATCCGGATGACCACGCAGTCACGGTCGAGGGCGAAGTCGACCGGCTGCACCGCCGGCAGCGCGCGCTCAGTGAACACGACCCGGCCGAGCGGTACCGAGCCCAGCAGGGCGAGGCATTCCCGCCGATCGAGGATCTCGAGCCCGTTGGCATCGTCCATGCACCCATCGTGTGACTCGCGCGCCGGTGACAGCAGGGGCGAACGTCCCAGCCTGAGCCCGCGTCCGCCGCTCGAGGTCCCGGCCGGCATGGACCTTCGCCTCTGCCGGGGAAAGGCCAACGGGTGGCGGTCACACCGTGCCGGGAACGCGGCGACCGGACAGGACCACCGGCTGGATGCGGATGTAGTGGCCACCGTCCGCCGGTGTCCAGGGACGCAGAGGCAGCCTCCGGAGCTCGGCGAGTTCACGAAGGTCGGAGACGGCACGCGCGTGTCCGGTCACGACGACCGACCACCCCCGGCCCGTCGCGGCGTCGAAGTCGTCCACTTCGAAGGCCACGATCGCGTCGCTCGCGGCCGCCGCGAGCTTCGTCCGCGTGGAGGTCCGGATCACCAGGTCGCCGTCGGCGATCGCGTAGTTGACCGGCTGGATCGCGGGAAGCGCGCTGTCGGTGAACACGATGCGGCCGAGGAGGCCGCCGGCCAGCAGGGTCCGGCACTCCTCGGCGGTGAGGATCTCCAGGCCGCCGGCGTCGTAGGGCATGACAGACATGGTCATCCAGGCCGTCGTGTAGGGATAGGGAAAAAGGTCCTTAAAGAAGAACCCATGCGCGGGAGGTCGCCGCGCGGTTCACTCGGTGCCCTGCCGCTCCGGCTTGGGCCTTGCCGCCTTGAGCTGCGCGACGAACGCCGCCGCCTGGGTGCGCCGGCTCATGTTCAACTTGGTGAAGAGATTCGACACGTAGTTCTTGACGGTCTTCTCGGCCAGGAACATGCGCTCGCCGATCTGGCGGTTGGTCAGCCCCTCACCGATGAGCTCGAGGATCTGCCGTTCCTGGTCCGAGAGCTCGGAGAGCGGATCCTTGCGCACTGCCCGGTCGCGCAGCCGCTGCAGCATCTGCGCGGTGCTCCTCGGGTCCAGGAGCGACTGGCCGGAGGCGACCGTACGGACGGCGCCGACCAGGTCGGAGCCATGGATCTGCTTGAGCACGTAGCCCGCGGCGCCCGCCATCACCGCGTCGAACAGGGCCTCCTCGTCGGAGAAGGAGGTGAGCATCAGGCAGGCCACCTCGGGCATGCGGGAGCGCACCTCCCGGCACACGCTGACGCCGTCCCCGTCGGGCACCCGCACGTCGAGCACCGCCACGTCCGGGCGGGCCGCCGGAATGCGCGCCAGCGCCTGCTCTGCCGACGCGGCCTCGCCGACGACCTCGATGTCCGCCTCTTCGGAGAGCAGCGCCGCGACACCCCGGCGGACCACCTCGTGGTCGTCCATCAGGAACACCCGGATGGTGTCCCGGCTGTGGAAGGGCTGACTGATCATGGCGTGGTCCCTCTCCCCGGCAGGGTAACGCCGCCGACGGTAACCATTGTGCCCCTGACCTGGGTAGAGCGTAGGTCCCGTGATCGCGGGGACCAAGGTCCCGGTCCGGACATGGAGCCGGAAGCAAGGCATACTTGCCGTGTGGGGCCCGACGATCGACCCGGGGAGGATCGCGCCAGGTTGAGCCTGCCGCAGCTGCGGCTGGACGACCTGCTCACCGAGCTGCAGACGCGGCTCGAGACCGCGCGCTCCACCCGTGATCGGATGCACGCGCTGCTCGAGGCGGTGGTGTCGGTCGGCAGCGACCTCGATCTCGAGACCGTGCTCCGCCGGATCACCGAGGGCGCCATGACCTTGGCGGACGCCCGCTACGGCGCACTGGGCGTGATCGGCGACGAGGGCGAGCGACTGGTGCAGTTCGTCACCGTCGGCGTCACCGAGGAGCAGATCGCGGCGATCGGCCACTGGCCGCACGGCCACGGCATTCTCGGCCTGCTCATCAAGGAGCCGCACGTGCTGAGGCTCGGCGAGATCTCCGCTCATCCCGAGTCGTACGGATTCCCGGCGGGTCACCCGCCCATGCACGGTTTCCTCGGAGTGCCGATCAGGGTCCGCGACGAGGTCTTCGGCATTCTTTACCTGACCGAGAAGGTCGGCGGCGGCGGTTTCGAGGAGGAGGACGAGGCCGTCGTCACGGCCCTGGCCACCGCCGCGGGCGTCGCGATCGAGAACGCCCGGCTGTACGAGGACGGCCGGCACCGGGAGCGCTGGCTCGAGGCGTCGGCGGAGGTCTCCACGGCGCTGCTGTCCGGCACCGATCCGCAGGACGTCATGGCGCTGGTGGCGCAGCGGTCCCGCGAGATCGCCGACGCGGCGCTCGCGATCGTGTCGCTGGTCGACGTTCCGGCGCAGGAGTTCGTCATCGAGGCGGTGCACGGTGACGCCTCCGACGAGATGTGCGGCGTGCGCGTGCCCATCGACAACGCCCTCGCCGGCCGGGTCTACCGGGGCGGCGCGTCGGTGGTGCTGCCCGACGCGCGCGAGGCCGCGACCGACGCCGAGGTGCTCTGCAGGAGAGACATCGGCCCGGTGCTGATGGTGCCGCTCGGCCTGGGCACGGGTGCCCGAGGCGTCATCTCGGTCGCCAACCCGCCCGGCGGCCCCGTGTTCCGGGAGTCCGCCCGACGGCTCTTGGAGGCTTTCGCCGGGCAGGCGGCCGTCGCGCTGGCGGTGGCCGAGCACCGGCGCGGCGCCGAACGCCTTGTGGTGCTGGAGGACCGGGACCGCATCGCCAAGGATCTGCACGACACCGTGATCCAGCGCCTGTTCGCCACGGCCATGACCCTGATGAGCGCCATCAAGATCATCGATAGGCCCGACGTGGCGCACCGGGTACGGCGGGCGATCGACGACCTCGACGACACCATCCGGCAGATCCGCTCAACGATCTTCGCGTTGCAGACCTCGCCCGGCCAGGAGGGCCTGCGCAGCCGACTGCACACGATCGTCGACAGCGCTGCCGAGAGTCTCGGCTTCGCCCCGTCGGTGCGCCTGGACGGGTTACTCGACACCGCGGTCGACGATGAGGTCGGCGAACAGCTCCTGGCGGTGTTGCACGAGGCGCTGTCCAACGTGGCACGGCACGCCCAGGCCAGCCAGGCGACCGTGTCGGTCGACGTGGGGTGCGACCTGGTCCTGCGGGTGGAGGACGACGGAGTGGGCGTCCCGGCCGAGGGCCGGCGCAGCGGCCTGCGGAACCTCGCCGACCGGGCACAGGGCCTGGGCGGGTCTTTCACGATCCGGCGGCGTGAGGGCGGGGGAACCCTGCTCCAGTGGCGGGTGCCTCCGACCGCCGAGCACACCTGAGCGGCGCACGCGACCGATCGGCGGCTCGGGCCCTGCCGGATCCGCCGGCCCGGCGCGGGTCTTCCTGTGTCTTCCTGTGTCAGCCGGTCCGGCGGCGGTCCAGGCGGGCCCAGTCGACGTCCCACAGCCGCGAGCGGCACCGGTCGCAGCGGCGGCGCACCGTGCCGTAGGCGATCAGCAGAAGGCCGCCGATCGCGGTGGTCGTCCCGGTGGCGGCGTAGACCGTGGCGCCGACCGTCTGGACGTGCCGGCGCGGGCGGGCCGTCGCGGCGCCGGAGTCGTCGATCCAGATCCGCTGGGTGGTGCCGGTGGCGGTCGAGCCGCGCGCCGGGGCCTCACCGGTACGGGGGGTGCCGTCAGGTGCCGACCACCGCAGCCGCACGGTGGGAACGGTCGCCCCGGTCTGCCCGGTGCGCGAGGCCTCGGCGACGCCGATGACGGTGGCGTCGATCTGGTGGCGGGTCGCCTTCTCCCGGTGCTCGGTGCGCACGCCGGAGTCGTACACGTGGTCGGCGACGATGCTCGCGGTCGCGGGTGCGGCCGCCAGGAACACCATGAGCAGGGCGCTGGCCAGCGCCCACTGCACGCGGTCGACGCCGCGCCGGAGGTCGTTGCGGTCGAGGCCGAGTCGTCTACGAGCCCGGTCCAGCCTTGCCCAGATCCCGCGCATGGTCGATTCGCCTCCTGCCCTGGTGCCCGTCGGCGTGAGGTGTTCTTTCGACGCTAGGCAGGGGCTCGGCCCTGACGGCAGGGTCACAGGTCCTTGCCGGATGGGGCCTTCGGGCCACAAGGTCCGGAATGCGCCGTATAGGGCGATCCATGACGACGACGGGCCGGACGGCGGGTCCGGACGCGGGCACGACAGGGGCGCCGGACACGGGTCCGGATCAGGGGCCGTTCATGGCGTCGGAACGGCGTACGGGAAACGGTCGTGCAGCAGCCGCAGGCTGTGGTGCTCCAGTGCGGCCAGCAGGGCGGGCACCGTGGCGGGCGAGGTACGGGCCGCCACGAAGATCTTTTCGAGTTCTCGCATGAGACCGTGAAGGTCCAGCGACTCGGCGGTACGCAGGCTGACGATCACTCCGCGCCGGGGACTCGCCGGCGTCGGCGGCGCGACGGCCTGCCACAGGTAGGCGGCCTGGAGCCGGTTGACGAGCTCGTCCGGGCCGGCGATGGCCTGGGTGAGGGTCGCCAGCACGTCGGAGAGCAGGAAGGTGACGTCGAAGGTGTTGCTCGCCGGTGGGCCGCCGCCACTCGCCAGGCGGTCCCACGCGCCGAGGTGGCGCGGGCCGGGTATCCCGTGGCGGAAGGCGTCGCCGGGGTCGTGGCCGGTACGCCGGAGCATGTCCAGGACGGGTTCCCGCCCATCGAGCCGGTAGGTGTGCGCGACCTCGTGGGTGCAGTACATGCGAAGCACCTGCCGCTCGCGTCCTCCGCCGGCGTCCGCCGGGATGTCCCGTAGCCGGGCGACGCCGTGGCGCTGCCACGCGGTCAGCCCGGGCACGGGTTCGGCCTGTCCGGCGAGCCAGTCATACCCGGCGGCCACCACCCGGACGGACTCCGGCCGGCAGAAGAAGGAGTCGCGGTCCGACACGGTGAATCCGTAGTAGCGGCGGGCGAAGACCGAGGCCGCGTGCTCGGTGACCGCAGCGAACGGCTGCCCCGCGTGGTGCTCGGTGGCGCCCGTGCGCAGCACCGCGAAGGAATGGCGGTTGGCCCAGTGGACGGTGCCTCCGTCGACCCGGCCGGTGGCCGAGCCGGGCAGAAGACGGCGGGCGGCGGCACGGGCGGCGCCGGGAATCGAGCGAACCGCGTCCGGATCGATGCCGTGCTCGCGCAGCGCCTCGTACCCGGTGTTCTCCAGCCGCCGTACGGTACGGGCCAGGGCCGCGCCCCGCCGTGACGGCTCATCGAGGTAGGCGCGCACCGCGGCGAGGCCCTCGGCCATGGCGATCTCGCGGAGCAGGATGTGCGACGGGTCGTCCAGGGGGTGACCCGACACGAGCCGGGCCTCGGACACGGCGGTGAGGACCCTCAGCTGGTCGGCCCTGCCGAGCAGGCCAAGGACGCGTTCGGTGGCGGCCTCCACGGTGCCTCCTCGGGCCGGGTTCTCCTCCGGCCGAGTATCCTCTCCGGACCGGGTCCCTCATTCGAGTACCAGTACCAGCGCATGGCGGGTGACCGGGCCGGTGGCGGCCGCGCGCACCCCTCGCCGCACGACTGCCCGCACCCGCCCCGGCGGACCCCCGGATCCTCATAGAATCACCGGATGGCCTCCCCGGAACCCGG
Source organism: Actinomadura alba (assembly GCF_014323705.1). Lineage (GTDB taxonomy): Bacteria > Actinomycetota > Actinomycetes > Streptosporangiales > Streptosporangiaceae > Actinomadura_C > Actinomadura_C alba. The sequence continues at coordinate 53,327 of NZ_JABVEC010000031.1, read as the reverse complement.
CCCCGAGACGAGCGGCCCGTCGCCGGCGTCGCTCGTACTGCGGCGCGTCTTCGGCTACGACTCGTTCCGCGCCGGCCAGCAGGACATCATCGAGCACGTCATCGCCGGTCACGACGCGCTCGTGCTCATGCCGACCGGCGGCGGGAAGTCGCTGTGCTACCAGATCCCCGCGCTCGTCCGGAAGGGCGTCGGCGTCGTGGTCTCCCCGCTGATCGCGCTCATGCAGGACCAGGTCGACGCCCTGACCGCACTGGGCGTACGGGCCGGGTTCCTCAACTCCACGCAGGACCTCGACGAGCGGCGCGTGGTCGAGGCCGCCTTCGTCGCAGGCGAGATCGACCTGCTCTATCTGGCGCCGGAACGGCTGCGGGTCGAGTCGACGCTGCGGCTGCTCGACCGCGGCACGATTTCGCTCTTCGCGATCGACGAGGCGCACTGCGTGGCGCAGTGGGGGCATGACTTCCGCCCCGACTACCTGGCCCTCTCGGAGTTGAGCGAGCGGTGGCCCGACGTGCCGCGGATCGCGCTGACGGCGACGGCCACCGAGGCCACCCACGCCGAGATCACCGCCCGGCTCGGGTTGCGGGAGGCCCGCCACTTCGTGGCCAGCTTCGACCGCCCGAACATCCAGTACCGCATCGTGGCGAAGAACGAGCCCAAGCGGCAGCTGCTGGAGTTCCTGCGGTCCGAGCACGCGGGCGACGCGGGGATCGTCTACTGCCTGTCGCGGTCCTCCGTCGAGAAGATCGCCGCGTTCCTGGTCGAGAACGGCATCGACGCCGTACCCTACCACGCGGGGCTCGACGCGCGCACCCGCGCGGCGCACCAGTCGCGTTTCCTGCGCGAGGACGGCCTGGTCGTGGTCGCCACCATCGCCTTCGGCATGGGGATCGACAAGCCCGACGTGCGTTTCGTCGCCCACTTCGACCTGCCGAAGTCCGTCGAAGGCTACTACCAGGAGACCGGCCGCGCCGGGCGCGACGGCCAGCCCTCCACCGCCTGGCTCGCCTACGGTCTCCAGGACGTCGTGCAGCAGCGCAAGATGATCGGCACCTCCGAGGGCGACGATGCCCACCGCCGCCGGCTGAGCGGCCACCTCGACGCCATGCTGGCCCTCTGCGAGACGGTGGAGTGCCGCCGGGTGCAGCTGCTCGCCTACTTCGGCCAGCGCGGTGCCCCCTGCGGCAACTGCGACACCTGCCTGTCGCCGCCGGAGTCGTGGGACGGCACGATCGCCGCCCAGAAGGTCCTGTCGACGATCTACCGGCTCGACCGCGAGCGGCGCCAGAAGTTCGGTACGGGGCAGATCGTCGACATCCTGCTCGGCAAGAAGACGCCCAAGGTCGACCAGCATGGTCACCACACCCTGACGGTGTTCGGCGTCGGCACCGAACTCCGCGACGGGGAGTGGCGAGGGGTGGTGCGCCAGCTGCTGGCGCAGGGCCTCCTGGCCGTCGAGGGCGACTACGGCACGCTGGTGCTCACCGCCGCGAGCGCCGACGTGCTCAAAGGAGAACGTCAGGTCCCGATGCGGCGTGAGCCGGAGCGGATCCGGCCCGCCAAGGCGGCCAAGGCCGCCAGATCAGGCCGGGCCGTGCCCGCCGAGCTGCCCGAAGCCGCGGTGCCGGTCTTTGAGCGGCTCCGCGCCTGGCGGGCCGCCACCGCCAAGGAGCAGGGCGTCCCCGCCTACGTCATCTTCCACGACGCGACCCTCCGCGAGATCGCCACGATGCTGCCCTCGACGCCGGCCGAGCTCGCGGCGGTGACCGGCGTCGGTGAGAACAAGCTCGCGAAGTACGGCCGGCAGGTCCTGGATGTCCTGTCGGCCTAGGCGCACGGCCCACCGGAAATTTTTTCGCCGAGATTCCGGGCCGGGATGTCGAGAATCCGGGGCGTGCTTCTACCTATCCGCGAGAGCGCCGATCGAGGGCGTGCGAGACCGAGGAGCAGACACGTGAAGTACATGCTTTTGATGCAGTTCAGCCAGGCGCAGACGGACTTCCCGCCGATCGACACCTGGCCGGCCGAGGACGTCAGGGCGCACATCGAGTTCATGGGAAGCGTCAACGAGAAGTTCATCCATGCCGGTGAACTGGTCGACGCTCAGGGGCTGGCCATGCCGGACCAGGCGAAGATCGTCCGCGGCGGCGGCGATGGGCGGGAGCCCGTGGTCAGCGACGGCCCGTTCCCCGAGACCAAGGAGTTCCTGGCCGGCTACTGGATCGTCGACTGTGAGAGTCCCGAGCGCGCCATCGAGATCGCCGCGTACGTCTCGGCGGCGCCGGGCCCCGGTGGCCGGCCGCTGAACATGCCGATCGAGGTACGACAGGTGATGTCGGCCCCGCCCGAGGAGCTGTAGCGGACTGACCGTCGCGGATCCGAGCATCGAGGACCTGCTGCGCCGGCTGGCGCCGCAGGTCCTCGGCGTGCTCGCCCGGCGCTTCGGGGACTTCGACGCCGCCGAGGACGCGGTGCAGGAGGCGTTGCTGGCCGCGACGACCCAATGGCCCGAGCAGGGGCTGCCCGGCAACCCGCGGGGATGGCTGATCCAGGTCGCCGCCCGCCGCATGACCGAACAGGTGCGAAGCGAGCAGGCGCGGCGCCGCAGGGAGGGCCTCGCGGCCCTGCGGGTGCCCTCCGACCGGCAGTCCGCGCCGCCCGCGGACAGTGAGCACGAGACGGATCGCGACGACACGCTCGCGGTGCTCTTCATGTGCTGCCACCCCGCGCTGACCCCGACGTCGGCGATCGCCCTGACCCTGCGCTCGGTCGGCGGCCTCACCACGGCCCAGATCGCCCACGCGTTCATGATGCCCGAGGCGACCATGGCCCAGCGGATCAGCCGGGCGAAGCAGCGCATCAGGACCTCCGGCGTGCCGTTCCGCCTGCCGACCCGTGAGGAGTGGCCGCACCGCCTCCACTCCGTGCTGCACGTGCTTTATCTGATCTTCAATGAGGGATATGCCAGCAGCACCGGTCCCGACCTGCAGCGCGTCGAGCTGTCCCAGGAGGCCATCCGGCTGGCCAGGGCGGTCCGCGAACTGCTCCCCGACGACTGCGAGGTCGCCGGGCTGCTGGCGCTCATGCTGCTCACCGACGCCCGGCGCCCCGCCCGGACCGGCCCGGGTGGGGAGGTCGTCCCGCTGGCGGAGCAGGATCGTGGCCGCTGGGACGGCACGGCCATCGCCGAAGGCGTCGCGCTCATCACCGACACGTTGGCCAAGGGCGCCGTCGGTCCCTACCAGCTCCAGGCGGCGATCGCGGCCGTCCACGACGAGGCGGAACGGGTCGAGGACACCGACTGGCCGCAGATCCTCGCGCTGTACGGCCTGCTGGAGCGCATGTCCGACAACCCCATGATCTCGCTCAACCGCGCCGTCGCCGCCGCGATGGTCCACGGCCCGGCCACCGGTCTGGAGATGCTCCAGGCGCTCGACGCCGACGGGCGCCTGGCCGGGCATCACCGCCTGCATGCGGCCCGGGCCCACCTGCTCGAGATGGCCGGCGAACGGTCGGCGGCCGCCGAGAGCTACCGCCTGGCGGCCAACCTCACCACCAGCGTGCCGGAGCGGCACTACCTCACCACCCGCGCCGCCCGGCTCACCGCGTCCGGCCGGCAGCCGCCGCCGTAAGGTCGGGCGTTGCCGGATCCAGTGCCGGGTTCGGTCATCGCGTCGTGGATCCAGCCGCGGCGGCATGTTCGCCGGCGCGGTGGCGCGCCACCGGATCCCCGGTGGCGGTCAACCGTCCTCAACGGCGGCGAGATAGCCGGCCAGGTAGGCGCCGGCGACCTGGCCGACCAGCGCGTCGTCCGGCAGGAACCGGGCGTGGTGCAGGCCGGGGGAGTCGGGTGAGGTGTCCTCGGCCGTGCCGACGAACATCATGAGTCCCCTGGACATCTCGCAGTAGTGCGAGAAGTCGTCGGAGCCGTAGGAGCGGAAGCCGGTGTCGGCGGCGGCGCCCAGGTCGGTCAGCCACCGCGCCGCCCGGCCCGCGAGCGCGGGGTCGTTGTGCAGGACGGGCTGCAGCGGGTGAATCCGTACGTCTCCCTCACAGCCGTGCGCCGCGGCGGTGTGCGTGACGATCTCGCGGATCAGGTCGGCCGCCACCGCACGGTCCTGGTTGCGCATCACCCGGATGTTGCCGCGCGCCGTGGCCGTCCGGGGGATGACGTTGGGGGCGCTGCCCGCCGTGACCTGTCCCACGGAGCAGACCGCCCCGAGTACCGGGTCGAAGCGCCGGCTGGCCACCTGCTGCAGGCTCACCACCACCTGGCACAGCGCGAGGACCGGGTCGCGCGTCACATGCGGGTAGCCGCCGTGCCCGCCGTGGCCCGCGATGGTGATCTCGAACTCGTCGGCCGCCGCGTTGACCGACCCCGGCGTGGCCGACACGACCCCGTGCGCGAGCCGCGGCTGGACGTGCGCCCCGATGACGGCCGGCGCGTCGTCGAGCACACCGGAGGCGACGACGTCCTCGGCGCCCGACGGTGCGGTTTCCTCACGCGGTTGCAGGAGCGCGAGGATCGGGACCGCGATGCCGATCCTCGCGGCCGCCCTGCAGACCGCGACCAGCCCGGCCATGTGCACGTCGTGCCCGCACGCGTGCATCACGCCCGATCTGGCCGCCCAGTCCACCTCGGTCTGCTCGATGATCGGCAGCGCGTCGAGCTCGGCGCGGAGCACCACCGGCGGGCCCTCGCCGCCGATCCGGACGATTCGCCCGGTGCCCGCGACCGCCGTCCCGTCGCCGGCGTCGAGAGCGTGGACCACCGCATTGGCGGTGTCGTGTTCGTCTCCGGACACGCGGGGGTCGGCGTGCAGCCGGTGGCGCAACGCGACCGCGGCCGGGAGTTCGTCGGCGATCGCGGCACGGAACTTCTCGATCCACGCGTCCCGCGTTCGCCTCGGCGCGGAACCCGCCTGTCCCGCGTCCCCGAGCGACGACCCCATGCACACCTCTCGCAGTCCATGCCGGGGCGTGCGCCGCACGGCGTTCAGGACACAAAGTAACCCATCCGCGGCTCACCCGATGCCGGCTCGACCGCGGCCCACCTGGGCTTTACCGTCGACTCCGCCCCGGATCCGTTGATCCGGCCGGGGTCAGACGGGAGAGTCGAGGAGTTCCTCGATGCCGGCCAGTACGCCGGTGGTGAAGACATCGAGATCCGGCATCGAGTCGAAGTCCGCGGTGACGCCGAAGTAGAGCCGCCCGAGATAGGAGAAGATCCCTACCGAGACCGCGACGCCGGCGGCGATGGGGACGTACGGGTAGAGCTGGACGACCTTGCGGCCCATCACGTACAGCGGGAAGGGCGGGCCGGGCACGTTCGTGGACACCACCTGGAACAGCGGTCGCGCGGCGGCGAGCACTGCGCGCGAGGCAAGCGACAGCAGCGTGGGCGCGTAGCCGGCCAGCCGGACCAGCGCGTCGGCGCCCACGGCCTGGTGGGTTCCCTTGAGGCCTTCCATCTGTTCGCGGATCAGCCGCAACCGCTCCACCGGGTCGGGCTCGCCGCACGGCAGGGTGACGATCACCCCGGACACCCGGTTGCTCAGCATCGCGTGCTCGTCGTCCCCGCGCACCGAGACGGGGACCAGGGAGCGCACCCGGGTCCGCGCGGTCAGTTCGCCGCGCGCTTCGAGCAGATCGCACAGGCCCCGCGTGACGGCGGCGAGCAGCACGTCGTTGACCGTGCCGCCGAGCGCCTTGCGGATCGCCTTGACCTTGTCGAGGTCGGCCTCCATCCAGGACCACCGCCGATGCGGGCCGGCCGCGCCCGTCAACGACCGCGCGGTGGGCTCGGAGGCCCGCCGCAGGCTGCCGGGCAGGCCGCCCACGAAGTCCATGACACCCCGGATGTCGCTGATCCGCTGGGCGAGCGCCGCCGAGCCGGTCCACCGCCCCACCGGTTCGGCCACCGCGTCGCACAGGCCGCGGAGCACCAGCGAGGTCGTGGACGGTGCCGGCTCCACGTCCCATGGCTCGGGTCGCGCGGGCGGTTCGGCGTCCGGGGTGAGGTCGAGCAGATGAGTCATCAGATCACCGGCGCCGACCCCGTCCACCACGCAGTGGTGCACCTTGGCGATCAGCGCCCAGCGGCCTCCCTCGAGTCCTTCGACCAGCCACACCTCCCACAGGGGCTTGCTGAGGTCGAGGCGCTGCGCGAGCACCCGGCCGGCGAGGTTGCGGAGCTCCTCGGCGCCGCCCGGCGCCGGCACGGCGGTGTGCCTGACGTGGTAGAGGATCTGGAAGTGCGGGTCGTCGACCCAGACCGGCCGGCCGACGTTGAGCGGCACGGTACGGACCCGCTGCCGGTACCGGGGCACCCTCGCGAGCTTGCCGAGGATCATCCGGATGAGGTCGCCGTAGGCGGGGGCAGGCCCTTCGAACACCGTCACCGAGCCGATGTGCAGGGGGGTGTCCTCCCGTTCGGCGAAGAGGAATCCGGCGTCGAGCGCGTTCATGCGTTCCATGTCGCCTCCCGATCCGCTCCCGCCGGCCCCTCCATGGCACCGCTTCGCGACCGGTGCCGGCAAGGGACCGATGTCCCGCCGCCGGGGACGTACGGCCCTACGAACCGGTCTTCGTGACCGGATGTCCTGAAGGGACGCCACCGCGCCGGTTCGCCGGCCGTCGCGCCGGTCGCACAGGCACGGGTCCGAGGAGGGGGCATGAGCCGGCATTCGCACGTGGTCGTCGGCTATGACGGGTCGAGAGCGGGCGATCAGATCGTCCGCTGGGCCGTCACCGAGGCGAAGCTGCGCCGGATCGGGGTCACCGTCTGCCACGCGTGGCAATGGGAGCGCCCCATGACGAAGCTCTATCCGGGCTGGCCGGCGACCGTCGAGCGCATGGCCGAGCACGTGCTCGACCATGGCGTCTTCATCGCGCGGACCAGCGCGCCCACCGTGCCGGTGAGGAAGGCCCTGCTGCCCGGCCCGCCGTCCTCGGCCCTGTTGCACCTCGCCGACGACGCCGAGCTGATCGTGGTCGGCTCTCACGGCGGCGGGGAGCTGCACTGGGGGTCCATCGCCGTGCGTACGGCCGCGAGGGCGAGCTGCCCGGTCGTCGTGATCCGCGGCGTGGAGCCCGCGGACCGCCGGATCATCGTGGGGGTGGACGGATCGGCCGCGAGCGACGCGGCTCTGGCGTTCGCGTTCGAGGAGGCGGCCCTGAAGGGCTGGTACCTGCACGCTGTGCACTGCTTCGGCGATCCCGATCGGCCACCGGAGATCGACCCCGAGATTCTCAGGCAGCGGGCCGGGGTGATGCTGGAGAGGGCCGTGGCCCCTTGGCGGGACAAGTACCCGCAGGTGTCCGCCTGGACGCACCTGGTGCCGGAGCCGCCACGCGGCGCGCTCACCGAGGCGGCCGTCGGCGCCGAGATGCTGGTGGTCGGCGATCATGGAAACGGGGGCCCCTCGCCGCTGACGCTGGGTGCGGTGAGCCGGGAGTTGCTGCTCCACGCGCCGTGCTCGGTGACCGTGGCGCACCCCTTGTGGTTCTCCGGCGGCGAGGAGCACCACGATCGGGCGGGCCGGGCCCGGGGGGAGCCGGCCCGGCCGGCGCGCTTCGACCGCATGAGCCCGGGCCGTGGTGTCGGGCCGAGCCGAGGGGCAGGGCGGCGGCGGCCGTCGTGACCCGGAGTGCGGGATCGGAGCGGACACCGATCAAGGTCGCGGTCGCCGGCGACACGATGCTCGGGCGCAAGGTCGCCGACCGCCTCGCCACGGTGGAGCCCCCGGACCTGTTCTCCGGTGAGCTGAGAGAGATCGTCGCCACGGCCGACCTCGTCGTGCTCAATCTGGAGTGCTGCGTGTCGGAGCGGGGCAGGCCCTGGGAATCGCCGGGCAAGCTCTTCCATTTCCGGGCGCCGCCCCGGGCGGTCGAGACGCTCGCCGCACTGGGTGTGGACTGCGTGACCCTCGCCAACAACCACGCTCTCGACTTCGGCTATGAGGCGCTGGCCGACACGCGCGAGCATCTCGCCGGCGCGGGCATCCGCGCCGTGGGAGCCGGCGCGGACCGGGCCGAGGCGCGCGCGTCCGCCGTCCTGCGGGTCCGGGACACACGGCTGGCCGTGCTGGGGGTGACCGACCACCCCGCGGACTTCGCCGCCGCCTCCGATCGCCCCGGCGTCGCCTATGCCGATCTGCGGCACGGGGTTCCGGACTGGCTCGTCGACGAGGTGAGGCGGCTGCGGCGTGACGCCGGCACCGTCCTCGTCACGCCGCACTGGGGGCCCAACATGACCACCGAGCCGCCGGCCTACGTCCGGGAGGCGGCCCGCGTCCTGGTGGCGGCGGGGGCCGCCCTGGTGGCCGGCCACTCCGCGCACGTCTTCCACGGCGTGGACTGGCCCGTCGTGTACGACGCCGGCGACTTCATCGACGACTACGCGGTCGACCCCTGGAGGCGCAACGACCTGGGACTGCTGTTCATCGTGACGCTGGACGACCGGGGGCCCCAGCTGATCGAGGCGGTCCCGCTGGCCCTGGACTACTGCCGTACGCGGCTCGCGGAGGGTGCCGAGCGGGACTGGATCAGGCGTCGCTTCACCGCCGCGTGTGGCGCCTTCGGCGCGACCGTGCGCGCGGAGGACGGCCGGCTGGCCGTGGCGGCCCCCAGATCGGCCTGACGATGAAACGTGCAGGGCAAAGGCCCAGAGGTCCCTAGATATGGGGACCAGTGCCCCTCAGGGGGTGACGTCCCCGCGACGGAAGATCGAGGTGGGACCGACGCGCGAGGGGGCGCCATGGAGAGCAAACAGTGGGCCGTCCAGGTCTACATCAGTGAGGATCGCGACGACACGGTCGCGCGCGCCGTCCTCCTCAGGGACGGCATGAGGATCAGCGGGGTCGGTCGGGCCCGGCGGAACCCCGGCGACCGCCCCATTCCGGAGATCGGCGACGAGCTGGCCGCCAGCAGGGCCCTGGCGGATCTCGCCGATCGCCTGCGGACGGTGGCCGCCGACGACATCGCCCAGTTGGCCGGCCCGGCGTAGGAGCGAGCCGCCGGCCCGCCGCCGCCCCACCGGCGGACCGGTTGTGCCGAAGGCCGTGCCGACAGGGGCGGCCGTGCTGTCCGAAGCCCGCTCATCGAAGGGAGGTCCGATGCCCGATCCGACGTTCGCCCCTGTGGTCGTCGGCACCGACGGCTCGCCGCCGGCCGACCGGGCGGTCACATGGGCGGCCGAAGAGGCGATGCGGCATCGACGGCCCCTGCGCATCGTTCACGTCATCGAGCGCTGGGTGCACGACATTCCGCTCTTCCCGCCACCCGGCATGCGCGAGTCGCTGTCCGAGCGGGGGCTGCGGCTGCTGGCCGACGCGAAGGCCCTGGCGCGCGAGCGCGGGCCCGCGGAGGTGACGACCGAGCTCGCGCAGGATTCCACCGCGCACGCGCTCTGCGACCTGTCCAGGCAGGCGTACGAGTTGGTGCTGGGCCATCGGGGCCTGGGCGGGTTCACCAGCCTGCTCCTCGGGTCGACGGGGCTGCGCGTCGCCGGATGCGCGGCCGGCCCCGTCGTGATCGTCCGCGGCGACGGCGGCAGGGTCAACGGCGAGGTGGTCGTCGGGCTGGACCTGCCGGACGATCCGTCCGCGGCCCTCGAGTACGCCTTCGACGCGGCCAACGTGCGGTCCGCCCGGCTCCGGGTGCTCCACGCCTGGCAGTTGTCGGCGCCGCTGATCGCGGCGGAGTACCCCTTCGATCTCACGGAGATCGAGCAGGACAACTGCTGGAACGTGGCCCAGGCACTCGCTCCGTGGCGGAAGCGGCACCCCGATGTGGAGATCGTCGAGGACGTGGTGCGGGATCATCCCGTCTCGGCGTTGGTCGACGCCTCCGGCCGGGCCGACCTGGTCGTCGTCGGGGCGCGAGGCCATATCGGCCTCGGCTCGATCCGGCTCGGCTCGGTGGGCCACGGGATCATCCACCACTCGCACTGCCCGGTCGCCGTCGTACGCCCCCGCGACTGAGGGGGACTCGCCGGAGTCCAGAGCCGTCCGGCCGCGCGCTACGCGCCGGAGGGCGGCTCGGGCGGCTCGGGAGCGGTCATGACGGCGCGCCCGAACGGGCCGCGGCCCAGCCGGTCGGCCATCGCCGTGACCAGGTCCCGCCGCGGATCCGCGGTGCGACCCGGCTCGCCGCGGTCCCTCAGCGGCCGCAGTGCCCTGTCGTAGGCGTCCCGATAACGGCTCTCCCAGAGCCCCTCGGCGCGAAGCCGCTCGGCCTCCGTCCGAACGGCCGGCTGCGGGGACGCCCGGTCCGCCTCGCCGCCGGGCGCCGGCATCGCCTCGGCGGCCGCGTCGAGGTCGCCGTCCGGTGACTCGTCGGCGATGCCGAGCAGGGTCAGCGCGCGAACGTGGACCTCGAGCGGCTCAGGCACGCCCGCGGGAGGCCGCCGCTCGTCCCCGATGAGAACCCACCCGCGAGCCCGGACCGCGCCGATGAGGAACTCTCCATCGGAGATCCGCCCGGCGTCGGCCACGAGCAGCGTGTCGAACCGGGTGCCGGCCACGGTGGGACAGGCGGCGATTCCGAGCGCCGTCCCGCACACCACGTCAGCGGTCGCGAGCATGATCTCGCCCAGCGCGTCGAGCGGATCGGGGCCGGCCGGAACCGGCGCCACCGCCGCGGACGGCTGGTCCTCGGTCGGCTCCCCGGCGGCCTCCGCCGATCCCGCCTCGATGGCGCCCACGGCGCCGGTGAGGTCCACGGGTCCGCCGTCGACCGGATCGCCGTCGAGCGCGCCGGTGGCAAGGGGGGCGGAGCCCGTGCCGAACGGGTCGGCGGAGCCCACGCCGGCGGCGGGATCCCCGAGCAGCTCCGCCCACGTGGAGATTCGCTCGATTCGCGCCATGGTCTGATTCCGGTGGTCGGCGAGGACGTCCTCTCCGGCGCTCACCGGATCGGTCCCGCAGATCTCCGCCACGTGGCCGCGCGAGCCGGCCGCCGCTTCGGCCGCCGCCTCGATCTCCGCCAGACCGTCGGCGAGCTCGACCGCGCCCTCCTCGCGGCGGCGCCGCAGCTCGGCCTCAGACTCGCCGAGCCGCCGCTTGGCGGTCTCGGCCTCGGCGACGGCCCGATCCGTCGCTGCCGCGGCCTCCTCACGCGCGCGCCGGGCCTCGGCGAGCCGTTCCTCGGCCTGTTCGCCTACGGCGCGGGCCCCGGCGGCCGCCGCACCCGTCTCGGTGGCCCGTTCAACGGCCTCCCCGACCCGCTCGGCGTGCTCACGGTGCTCGGCCTCGGCACCGTCCCGCTCGGCGGACACACGTGCGATGTCCGCGCTGAGGCGGGCCTGCTCCTGCCGCACGGCCGCCAACTGGTCAGCGCCACCGGCCAGGAAGGTCGCGAGCCCGTCGCGGTGCCGCTCCGCCTTGTCGAGCGCCTCACTGGTCTGCCTGGCGTGGGCCGCGGCCTCCTCGGCCTCCTTCTTGTGCCTGGAGAGCTCGCGGCGCAGCCGCGCCATGCCAGGCTCGGACGGGACGATGCGCATTCGCTGGGCGAGGCTCAGCTTGCGGCGTTCCGCGGCGAGCGCCGACTCGGCGGCCGCCATCCGGTAGTAGCACGCGTGCCCCACTGCGGCGGCCTGCGTCGCCGCGGCGGTGAACCGCTCGACGTCGGCGTCCGCCTCCGGGAGCGCGTCCTCGGCGCGGGCGAGCTCCTCGATGAGGGACCGTTCGCGCTGCCGCGCCGCGTCGAACTCCTCGACGCACCGGGCATGCCGCTCGGACAGCTCCCTATGGCGTTCCGCGGCCGACTCGGCACCGCGAGTGCGCTCTTCGGCGACGTGTGCCGCGGCGTCGGCGACGCCTTGCAGGCGCTCCCACTCGGTGCGGGTCCGCGTGGCCTCGGCGGCGGCCCGGCTCTCGTGCTCCACCAGGCTCTCGCCGGCCTCGCGGGCCGCCAGGACCTCCTGCTCGGCCGCCGCTACCACGGCGTTCCGCTCGCGAATCCGCGCGGTGAGCTCTTCCTCGTTCTCGGACACCAGTCCCGAGCGCCGTTCGTGCTCGGCCCGGACGGCCGCCAGCGCCGCCAGGTCGCGCGGCCACTGCTCCAGCCACATCAGGTCACGGCGCAGCCGCTGACGCTCGGCCTCCCAGGCTCGCTGGTAGGAGGTGCCCACCGCGCGCACCACGCCGCCGTGGATCCGGTCCTCGGGCCAGGACGGTTCGCCCGCCGGGGAGACGCGGGGCTCGATCCGCACCGCGAAGACCCCCTCGTCGACGCCGATGCCGGCCAGGAAACCGTCCATGGCGTCGGCGGTGGGCACCAGCAGCAGGGTGCGGGCACCGCCGGCGGACCGCCGCCGTACGAACTCCGCGATGACCGCCGCGTCCGCGCCGGTCCCCAGAGATCGGATCAGGTGTACGCGTCCGGCCTCGGCGGCCTGCTCCGCCACCTGCGCGATCTCCAGCCCGCCGGCGGGGAGAGCCGGCCGCGCGGGGGGCGTGGCAGGCGTTTCCACCGGCGCGGGGGAGGACACGGGAGCCGGGAGGGCCGTCTCTGAGAGGTCCGCAGTGCCTACGGGGTCGATGTGCGCTAGTGCCGTTTCGGGTGGTTCGGGGGCGGCCGGTGGGGTCTGGCCGGGGTCGGGCAGGATGGGGAGCGCCATGGTCTCGGCGGGAGTCGCCTCGTCGGGCGTGACCTCAACAGGTGCGGCCGATGCCGTATCGACCGGGTCCGGAAGCACCGGGAGGGCCATGGTCTCCGCGGGATCGTTGCCGGCCGGGGTCGCGTCGGCGGGTTCCGGGTCCTGGACGGCACCACCCAGGTCGAGGGCGGGCCCAGGCCGGTCCTCCTCCGGCAGCGCGGCCGGATCGACAAGCAGCCGGGCGAGCGCCTCCAGGTCTCCGGAGACGCGTCCCTCCGAGAGAGCGGCCAGCGCCTCGAGGTGCGGCCGCCAGCCGATCGGCTCAGGGTCTTGTGGCACGCCCTCCCGCAACCGGCCGTCGAAGAGCCGGTAGAGCGCCGTCAGGGGCGCGTAGGCCGTTACCGTCCGCTCATGGAATGAGCCGTCCGCCGGTGCAACTGGGCCCTCCCGCGTGGTCCGCTCATCGGTCGCTCGGTCCGGTGCCTCCGAGCTGTCCGGCGTCTCCATGCCACCCGCAATCGGCTGTGGTCGTTTCGTCGTCCATGGACAGAACGGGAGGATAGTCCGGTGAGAGGCGGTGTGTCGCCCGGGACCCGCCGGGGACGCCGTCCCCGCGCCGCCCTGGAACACCCGAAGATCCGGGCGGACGGCAACCAGGTCGTGCCTCGACGCGGCAAGGCACGGCACTTCAATGACGATCAAGGATCGCAGCACCCCTGGCTACGCCGATCCTTGATCAACTGCGCGGCCGGGCGGACCGGCCGGCGGAACCTGACGCGGTGTGGACGGAGGCGGTGAGGCGTCAGCCGGTGTGCCTCGTCGCCTCTCGCGGCCTCTTGCGCAGGATGAGCACGAGATTCCAGGTCACGACCTCGCGGATCCCCGGGATCCGGGTGACGCCCCTGGCCCAGCGCGGGTGATAGCGCGGCAGGGCGTCGAGCACCTCGACGTCGGCCCGCCCCCGGGCCCAGCCCAGCGTGGCCGAGACCGAGACGGGGTAGAGGCTGGTCCCGTGCAGGTTCTTGGGCGGCCGTCCGTGCTTGCGCTCGTAGCGGCGGGCGGCGCGGTCGCCGCCGAGGTAGTGCCACGGCGAGGTCTCGTGCCCGCCCCACGGTGACAGCCAGTTGGTGAACGACAGGTAGACGATGCCGCCGGGCCGGGTCACCCGCACCATCTCACCGGCCATGCGCCACGGCTCGGGCACGTGCTCCAGCACGTTGGACGAGAAGCAGACGTCCGCCCCGTCGGTCCGGAAGGGCAGTTGCAGCGCGCTGCCGAGAACGCTGTCGCCCGGTGCCCGGCCGAAGGCGGTCATCTCGCCGGCGTCGACCTCGACGCCGGCGCAGCGGGCGCCCGCTGCGCGGAGTTCACGGGTGAAGAATCCGGATCCGCTTCCCACGTCGATGACCGTCGCGCCGTCCAGACGGGTGTAGGAGCGGAGCTGCGCCACCGTGTCGCGGGCCATGAGCCCGTAGAAGTGCTCCGGATCGGTCTGTTCGGTGCGGAAGGCCTTGAGCAGCCGTACGGACCGGGCGAGCGTCGCTCGGTGCGGCGCGTCCATCTCGGCCTCCTGATGACCTGGTGTTCTGCGCGCGGACATGGCGGAAACCACCGGGCGGTCATCGCCGGCGACGGTACCTGGGGACCAGTGACACGCCGGCGGTGACCGCGAGAATTGCGAAACTGTACAGGAGGGTCCGCTCGGCGGCGCGCAGGTGATCGGCGGGGCTCACCGGGGCGCCGGCGAAGAAGATCGTCGCCGTGACCGCGGCACCCATCGCGGCGCCCATCTGGTTGGCCGAGTTGAGCACGCCCGAGGCGGCTCCCGCGAGGGCCGCGGGCACGTTCCTCAGCGTCACGTGCGGCAGCACGGGGGCGATCATCCCCATGCCGATCCCGCTGAGGAACAGCCATGGCACGATGTCCGCGCTCCGCAGCCCGGTGCCGTGCCAGTGGAGGGCGAACACGAGGCCGAGCAGGCCGGGGATCATCACGCTCGACCCGACCCCGACGAACAGCCGGGCCGCCCGGTGGCCGTACCAGTTGGTGAACTGCCCGGTGCACGCGATCCCGAGCGGCCAGGCCAGCAAGGTCAGCCCCAGGCGCAGCGGGCTCCACCCGAGCCCGCTCTGCAGCGCCCAGGTCAGCGCGAGGTAGTAGCACGTGGTGCTGGAGTTCAGCGCCGTGCTGAGCACGGTGCCGCGGGTGAACGAGCGTTCGCCGAACAGCCGAGGCGGCACCAGCGGGGAGCCGCCCGATCGTTCGCGGCGTCGTTCGTGCCGTACGAACAGGGCCGTGACCGGCAGGCTCATGGCCAGGGCGGCGAGCAGCCACCACGGCCAGTGCAGCTCCCGGCCCTGCAGCAGCGGGCCGAGCAGGAGCAGGGACGCGGCGGCCAGCAGGAACACGCCGGGCAGGTCCAGCCGGGCCGGCTGCTCGGACCGGGACTCCCGCAGCCAGAGCGCGCCGCCGGCCAGCGCGATCAGACCGACCGGCACGTTCACGTAGAAGACCAGGCGCCAGCCGAGGCCGAAGGCGTCGACGGAGGTGAGCAGGCCGCCGAGGAGCGGGCCGCTGACCGTGGCCAGGCCGAGCACCAGGCCGCTCAGGCTGAGTGCGGTCGTCCGCGCCCGCCCGACCGGGAACTGTGTCGTGATCACCGACATCACCTGGGGCACCATGATCCCGCCGAAGACGCCCTGAGCGACGCGAGCGGCGACGAGCATCCCGGGCGAGACGGCGGCGCCGGCCGCGGCCGAGGCCGCCGTGAAGCCGAGCACTCCGATCAGGAAGATCTTCTGCCGTCCGGCGATGTCACCGAGCCGTCCTCCGGTGACGAGGGTCAGCGCGAACGCCAGGGCGTACCCGGCGACGACCCACTGACCGGCCGACCGCGAGCCGCCGAGGTCGTCGTGGATGCGGGGCAGGGCCACGTTGACGATCGTGACGTCGACCAGGTCCATGAACGCGGCGAGCAGCACGACCGCGAGCGCCGGCCAGCGGTGCCGGCCCGGGGGCGGGGGACGGGAGCGGTTCCGGCGGCGTGGCGCCGCGTGCTTCCCGGCCCCTCGACGGCGGGCGGGGTCGCGCGGTGCCTCGGTCACGCGGTCTCTCCTGGCCTCTGCCGCACTTCCCGTGGACGGCGCCCGCGAGCCGCTCCGGCGAGGCGCGGCACCTGTGCTCGTCGGGGACGTGGAGCGCATCGTAGCCCGGTATCCACCTCGACCGGCGCTCGATCACCCCGTGATCGGGCGCGGCGGGGTTCAGGTCACGCGGGCGCGTCGCCGCCGGCCGTGGCCAGCAGGTAGAGGAGGGCCGAGATGGTCGAGCCGGCCACGATCTCACCGCGGGAGATCAGCCCGGGCACGTCGCTGAGGGGCACCCATTCGACGCGCTCGGCCTCGACGTCGGTGGGCTCGCCGACGAGCGTGGCGCCGTCCGCGAGGAACAGGTGGTGAAGGCCGTCCGTCAGGCCTGGTGACGGCCGGATGTCGAGCAGCGGGCGGAGCTCGCCGGGTCGCCAGCCGGTCTCCTCCACCACTTCGCGGGCGGCGGCCTGCGCGGGGTCCTCGCCGGGCTCGACCCGCCCACCGGGGATCTCCCATCCCCAGGCGTCGGGGATGAACCGGTGCCGCCAGATCAGCAGGACCCGCCCGAGGCCGTCAACGGCGGCCACCCCGGCCGATGGCCGGACCCGGACAAGGTGGTGCTCGAAGCGGCGGCCGTCCGGCAACTCCACATCGGCCAGGCGGACATCGAGCCACGGGCTGCGGTAGATGGATCGTTCCCCGTGAAAAGTCCAGCGCATGACCCGGGACGCTATCGCTAGGGCGGGCGGGGCGGCGGATAGGGTCGGGGGCAACGGCAAGGAGACGCACCACCGTGAGTGAGCAGAGCACTGAGCTCGAGCAGGCGCCTGACCGCGTTTGGACGGTGCCGAACGCGCTCAGCCTGGCG
The DNA here is from genome assembly GCF_014323705.1 of Actinomadura alba. Lineage (GTDB taxonomy): Bacteria > Actinomycetota > Actinomycetes > Streptosporangiales > Streptosporangiaceae > Actinomadura_C > Actinomadura_C alba. The sequence goes on along the minus strand of NZ_JABVEC010000031.1, from coordinate 36,769 downwards.
CGCCTGCTCGCCGTCCCGGTGTTCTTCTGGCTCGTCCTGATCGAGGCTGACTGGTGGGCCCTCGGCCTGCTCGTCGCCGCGGGGCTGTCGGACTGGCTCGACGGGCGGCTCGCCCGGATGCTGAACCAGTTCAGCCGGCTGGGCGCCGTGCTCGACCCCGCCGCCGACCGGCTCTACATCTTCGCGACGCTCGTCGGGCTGACCATCCGCGACATCGTCCCACTCTGGCTGACCGCGCTGCTCCTGGCGCGAGAGCTTTTCATGGCCCTGTTGCTGGCCGTCATGCGGCGGCTCGGGTACGAGGCGTTCCCGGTGCACTTCGTGGGCAAGGCGGCGACGTTGTGCCTGCTCTATGCCTTCCCGCTGCTGCTGTGGGGAGATCATCCCGGCGGGGCCGCGGCGACCGCCAAGATCATCGGTTGGGCTTTCGCCATTTGGGGAACGGCACTGTACTGGTGGGCGGCGGCGCTCTATGCCGTTCAGGTGCGGCGCCTGCTGGGCGGCCGGACAACCCCGCCGCTGGATCCGGATCGCGGGCTCCAGGCCGCCGATCCGTCTCAGGTCGGGGGCCGAACCCCTGGAACAGGGGCATGAGAGGAGCTGGGGCGACTCGATGAAGGCCGTTGTCATGGCAGGTGGTGAGGGGACGCGACTGCGTCCGATGACCGCGAACCAGCCCAAGCCGTTGTTGCCCGTAATCAATCGGCCGATCATGGAGCACGTGCTGCGGCTGCTGAAGCGGCACGGGTTCACCGAGACCGTCGTCACTGTTCAATTCCTCGCCGCGCTGATCCGCAACTACTTCGGCGACGGGGAAGAACTGGGGATGTCGCTCCACTACGCGACGGAGGAGATGCCGCTCGGCACCGCGGGCAGCGTCAAGAACGCCCAGGACGCGCTGCGCGACGAGCGCTTCCTGGTGATCTCCGGGGACGCGCTCACCGACATCGACCTGTCCGACATGGTGCGGTTCCACAAGAAGAACGGCGCCATGGTGACCATCGGCCTCAAGCGGGTCCCCAATCCACTCGAGTTCGGGATCATCATCGTGGACGAAGAGGGCCGCATCCAGCGGTTCCTGGAGAAGCCCACGTGGGGACAGGTCTTCTCCGACACCGTCAACACCGGTATCTACGTGATGGAGCCCGAGGTCCTGGACCACTTCCCGCCGGGGCAGTCCGTCGACTGGTCCAGCGACGTCTTCCCGAAGCTCCTGCAGGAGGGCGCCCCGCTGTACGGCTACATCGCCGACGGTTACTGGGAGGACGTCGGTACCCACGAGAGCTATCTCAAGGCGCAGGCCGACATGCTCTCCGGGAAGATCGACGTGGAGATCGACGGGTTCGAGGTCTCGCCGGGAGTCTGGGTCGCCGAGGGCGCCGACGTCGACCCCGAGGCGGTCCTCAAGGGCCCCCTCTACGTCGGTGACTACGCCAAGGTCGAGGCGGGAGCCGAACTGCGCGAGTTCACCGTGCTCGGCAGCAACGTGGTCGTCAAGGAGGGCGCCTTCCTGCACCGGGCCGTCGTGCACGACAACGTCTTCGTCGGGCCCTCCACCAACCTCCGCGGCTGTGTGATCGGCAAGAACACCGACCTGATGGCCGGCACGCGGGTCGAGGAAGGCGCGATCGTCGGGGACGAGTGCGTCATCGAGGCGGAGGCCTACGTCTCCAGCGACGTCAAGATCTATCCGTTCAAGACGGTCGAGGCCGGCGCGGTCGTCAACACCAGCGTGATCTGGGAGTCCCGCGGGCAGCGCAACCTGTTCGGCCCCCGCGGGGTCTCCGGGCTCGTCAACGTCGAGATCACCCCGGAGCTGGTGGTGCGGCTGACCAGTGCCTACGCCACCTCGCTCAAGAAGGGCGCGATGGTCACGACGTCGCGTGACGCCAGCCGCGCCGCCCGTACCCTCAAGCGCGCGGCGATCAGCGCGCTGACCGCCAGCGCCATCAACGTCCACGATCTGGAGGCCAGCACGGTCCCGGTCGCCCGCTACGAGACGGCCCGCACCGACGCCGTGGGCGGCATCCTCATCCGGACCACCCCGGGCGATCCCCAGGGCGTCGACATCATGTTCATGGACGAGGACGGGTGCGACCTGTCCCAGAACGCGCAGCGCAAGCTGGAGCGGGTGTTCGGCCGGCAGGAGTACCGCCGGGCGTTCCCCGGCGAGATCGCCGAGCTGAGCTACCCTCCGCGCGTCGTCGAGACCTACTCCCGTGACCTGGTGGGCTGCGTGGACATCGGCGGCGTACGTGACGCCGAGCTCAAGGTCGTGCTCGACTGCGCGGGGGGCGTGGGATCACTGGTGGTGCCGAGCGTACTCGGCCGCGTCGGCGTCGACGTCCTCACCCGGAACAACGCCCTTGACGAGGCCTCGCCGACCGAGACCCTCGCGGAGCGCATGCGCGACCTTCAGCGTCTTGGTGAGCTGGTGTCGTCGTCACGGGCCGCCTTCGGGGTGCGCTTCGACCCCGTGGCCGAGCGGATCTCGCTGGTCAACGAGACCGGAAAGCTGATCAGCGACGACAGGGCCCTGCTGGTGATGCTCGACCTGGTCGCGGCCGAGCGGCGCGGCGGGCGGGTGGCGCTGCCGGTGACGACCACCCGGGTCGCCGAGCAGGTGTGCCGGTTCCACGGGGTCGAGGTGGAGTGGACCTCGACGTCCCAGGACGTGCTGACCAAGGCGGCCGCCGCGCCCGACATCATCTTCGCCGGCGACGGCCGGGGCGGATTCGTGATCCCGGAGTTCAGCAAGACGGTCGACGGCGTTGCCGCGTTCATCCGGCTGCTCGGCCTGGTGGCGCGCACGCGGCTGACGCTGTCCCAGATCGACGAGCGCATCCCCGAGGCGCACCTGCTCCGGCGGTCGGTGCCGACGCCGTGGGCGGCCAAGGGGAGCGTCATGCGCCACATCGTCGAGGAGGCCGGCGACCGCACGATCGACACCACCGACGGTGTACGGGTCGTGGAAGAGGACGGCCGGTGGGTGCTGGTGCTGCCCGACCCGGCCGAGGCGGTCACTCACGTGTGGGCAGAGGGCCCCGACACCGACAGTGCCCAGGCCCTGCTGGAGCAGTGGGCCGCCGTGGTCGAGCGCGTCGGCGCCTGATCCGCGGCCGGCTCACGAGGTCCCGTCTCACCGGCGGACGGCCCGAGCACCGGGAGGTCCTTGCCAGAATGACGAGGTGACCGAGCGGGAAGAACGGCGTGAGCGGGCGCCCGGGGGCTGGCGCCGCCCGGACGCGTCGATGTCCCTGCTCGCCGACCTGTTCGCCGGCAAGGCGCTCGACCCGGGTTACGCCGAGGCCGCGGAGCGCCGCGCCGCCGCGGCGGAGAGCGCGGCGGGGAGCACGGCGGACGGCGCGGCGCCGGGCGCGTCCCGGCCCGGCCCGTTGGCGCGCCACAGCTTCTTCGTGGCCGTGCTGGTCGTCGTGGGCCTGCTCCTGGCAGTGGCCGTCGAGGAGGTACGCCGCAGCGAACCGGTGGCGCATAAGGAGCGGGCCCGGCTCGTCGGCGAGATCCGTGGTCGTACGTCCGAGACCGACGCGCTGCAGCGGCGGCTGGAGGATCTGCGTCTCGAGACCGAGCGTCTCCGTGCCGTCGCCCTGACCCGCAGCGACGCCGGCCGCAGGACCCGGGGCGAGCTCGCGCGGGTGGCCGCCGCCGCGGCGGCGACATCCGCGTCGGGCGGGGCGCTGGTGGTCACCCTCGACGACGCCCCAGGCGGCGCGGACGGCGATGACCGGCCACCGACCGGCCGGGTCTACGATCAGGACCTGCAGATCCTGGTCAACGGGCTCTGGGCGGCGGGCGCGACCGCGATCGGCATCAACGGCCAGCGGCTGACCTCGACGACGGCGATCAGGTCCGCGGGGGAGGCCATCCTGGTCGACTACCGGCCGCTGTCGCCACCGTACGAGGTCACCGCGCTCGGTGATCGCGACCGTCTGAGGGCGGCCTTCGGCGACTCGTCGGCGAACCGTCATCTGCGGGCGTTGGAGGACCAGTTCGGCATCCGTGCCGACGTTCACACGAAGCGCGGAGCCCGGCTGCCGGCGGCGGGGGCGCTGCGGCTTCGGTATGCGCGTGAGGAGACCAGCGGGTGATCGCACTGATCGGCCTCGTCGCCGGGGTCCTGCTCGGGTTGCTGCTGCAGCCGACCGTGCCGCTCTGGCTGCAGCCGTACCTTCCCATCGCGATCGTCGCCGCGCTGGACGCGATGTTCGGGGGTCTGCGGGCCAGGCTCGAGGGCATCTTCGACGAGAAGGTCTTCGTCGTTTCCTTCCTGAGCAACACCATCATCGCCGCGCTCATCGTCTTCCTCGGCGATCAGCTCGGGGTCGGCTCCCAGCTGTCCACCGGGGTCGTGGTGGTCCTCGGCATCCGGATCTTCTCCAACGTCGCCGCCATCCGCAGAAAGCTGTTCAAGGCATGAGCGGGCGGCCGGAGACGAAGCCGCCGGAGGCGGACGAGGAACGCGGCGCGCCGCCGTCCGCCTCGGGGCCTCCGAGCGAGGCGGCGGGGCTGCGGGCGATGCTCTGGCCGAGGGCGAACCGGGCCCAGCTGGTCGTGGGCCTGCTCTGCCTGCTGCTCGGGTTCGCGGCCGTCGCGCAGGTGAAGTCCACCAAGGCCGACACCGGATTCGTGACCGCCCGGCAGGACGAGCTGGTCGGCATCCTGTCCGACCTCTCCCGGCGCTCTGAGCGGCTCCGCGGCGACATCCGCGACCTTGAGGGCACCAAGGCGAGCCTCGAACGGGACGGGCAGGGTGAGACCGCCCTCGAGGAGGCGCGCGAGCGAGCCCACACCTATGGCCTCCTGGCGGGCACGCTCCCCGCCGTCGGCCCGGGCATCACGCTGGACATCACCGACCCGTCGCGCCGGGTCCGCGCCGACGTCCTGCTAGACACGCTCCAGGAACTGCGTGACGCCGGTGCCGAGGTCATCCAGGTCAACGACGTCCGGATCGGCGTCGACAGCCACTTCCTGGACTCGCCCGGCGGTGGTGTCGAGGTGGACGGGCGGCGGCTCCAGGCCCCCTACCGGTTCGTCGCGATCGGGGACCCGCACACCCTGGCCACCGCGCTCAACATCCCCGGCGGAGTCATGAAGACGCTTATGGGGGCCGGGGCGAACGGATCGATCACTCAGCATCAAAGGATCTCGGTGAGCGCGGTACGGTCTTAGGGTGGAACTTGCCGGGGGTAGTGATCGCAGGTCGTCCGCGCGGCAGCATAGACCCGCGATCACCGTCGAAGGTAGCTTGAGGGCGACCGAGTCCAGTTGACCCTTCAGGCCTTGCACGCTTAAGTTGCGGCAACCGTCGTATTTGGCGGGCGGGGGAGTAGTGGGCGTGCCGGAGGCGCGCCGAAGGTAGGAGGCCGAGCCGATCGATGCCGAGCGTCTACTGCACGCAGTGTGGTCACGCCAACCCGGATGATGCCCGCTTCTGCTCGAACTGCGGCACCCCTCTCATGAGGGGTGTGCCACCCGCGCCGGCGGAACGGCCGGGTGAGTCCACATCCACCATCTCGCTGAGCGGGCTCGAGGCGGCTCTGGAGGGCGAGCAGGGTGAGGAACTCGGTCCTGACCAGATGGCCGTCGAGGCACTGCCACCGGGCACGGCGCTGCTCGTGGTCAAGCGGGGGCCGAACGCCGGAAGCCGATTCCTGCTCGACAGCGAGAGCACCTCGGCGGGGCGCCACCCCGAGAGCGACATCTTCCTCGACGATGTGACCGTGTCCCGCAGGCACGCCGAGTTCAGCCGGCGGGGGACCTCGTTCTCCGTCAGGGACGTCGGCAGCCTCAACGGCACGTACGTGAACCGCGAGCGCATCGACGAGGCCGGCCTGTCCGGCGGCGACGAGGTGCAGATCGGCAAGTTCCGGTTGGTGTTCCTCACCAACCCGCAGCACGTCTGAGAGGTAGGGGACGCGGCGACCGACGGGAAGGCCATGAACGCTCACGCTGCCCAGGCCCACATGACGATCGGGGACGTGCTCGGCCGGCTTCGGGCGGAGTTCCCGGATGTCACCATCTCCAAGATCCGTTTCTTGGAGGCCGAGGGGCTGGTCGAGCCGGAGCGCAGCCCGGCGGGCTACCGGAAGTTCAGCCAGTCCGACATCGAGCGGCTGCGGTTCATCCTGGCGGCTCAACGTGATCATTATCTGCCGCTCCGGGTGATAAAGGAACGGCTGGAGGCACGGGACCGGGGAGCCGACGCCGCACCGCCGGCCCGCCGCGGACCGCGCACGCTGGTGGCGGCCGACACGACGGCCGAGGAGCCGGACGTACGGCTGACCCGCCGGCAGCTCATCGATGGAGCCGGCGTCGACGAGGCCTTCCTGGCTCGGCTGGAGGAGTTCGGGCTCGTCCGCAGGCTCGGCTCCCACTATGACGGAGACGCGCTGACGGTGGCGCGCACGGCCGCCGCGCTCGGGGTCTTCGGTTTCGAGGCGCGGCACCTGCGCGCCGTGAAGGCGGCGGCCGACCGCGAGGTCGGCCTCATCGAACAGGTCGTCGGCCCACTGCTGCGGCAGCGCAGCCCGGGTGCGCACGCCCGGGCCGACGAGACCGCCAATGAGATCGCGGCCCTGTCGGTGAAACTGCACGCGGCCCTTGTCTCGGCGGGGCTTCGGGAAAGCCTCAATCGCTAGCTTCGGGGACGAGGAGGCGCTTACCGGCCCTTCGAGTCGCCGGACCCTCCGGACCTAGGTGTACGTTGGCTACAAGGTCCAGTAACAAGATCTGGAGCGCAGCCTACTTTCGCTGGGGAGCCGCCGTGAAGCAGATGGAGGTCGTCGGCGTCCGGGTCGAGATGCCCTCCAATCAGCCGATCGTCCTGTTGAAGGAGACGGACGGCGACCGCTACCTGCCCATCTGGATCGGAGCGGTGGAGGCGACGGCGATCGCCTTCGCCCAGCAGGGCGTGCTTCCTGCGCGTCCGCTCACCCATGATCTGTTCCGGGACGTCATCGAGGCCCTGGACGTGCAGCTGAACACCGTGAACATCACCGCGCTCCGCGAAGGGATCTTCTTCGCGGATCTGATCTTCTCCAATGGTGTCGAGGTGAGTGCCCGGCCCTCCGACTCGATCGCCCTGGCGCTGCGCACCGGGGCGGCCATCTTCGCCAGTGAGGACGTCCTGGAGGAGGCCGGGGTCTCGATCCCCGACGAGCAGGAGGACGAGGTCGAGAAGTTCCGCGAGTTCCTCAACACGATCTCGCCGGACGATTTCGGCCGGGCCGGCTAACATCCGGTCGGCTTCGTCGCCGCCCGCGCACCCCGCGTCACGCCCGTGCGGGGACGCTTGTTTGCGGCCGTACAGGTCACGCAGGTCACGCTCGGTTCCGGACCACCCGGATCTGGGTAGGTTGTCAGTGGGCGGCGACGTGCGCAGTTTGCCCACGTGAAGCCGGTTCATCCGGGCATGCGACGCGCCGACGATGAACGTTGACCACACTCTGACCGGCACCTACCGTGCTGGTGGAACACCCGTGGTGTGATTCGTCGAACCCCCTTGACGGAACGCCGCGGCTGACAGAAGCCGGAGGTCCGCGTGGCGGCGAGCAGCGGCGAGGGCAATGTGACCCACGACAGGCACACCGCGTCCCAGCGCGCCGGAGAGCAAGGGCTGCTGTTCGACACCGACGTGTCGGCTCCCCCCGAGGACGTCGGCTACCGCGGCCCGACCGCGTGCTCGGCCGCCGGGATCACCTACCGGCAGCTCGACTACTGGGCGCGTACGGCCCTGGTCGAGCCCAGTGTCCGCCCGGCCCACGGATCGGGCAGCCAGCGGCTCTACAGCTTCCGCGACATCCTCGTGCTCAAGGTCGTCAAGCGGTTGCTCGACACCGGTGTTTCGCTCCAGCAGATACGCACGGCGGTGTCGCACCTGCGCAACCGCGGGGTGCGCGACCTCGCCCAGATCACCTTGATGAGCGACGGCGTGAGCGTCTACGAGTGCACCTCCCCGGACGAGGTCGTCGATCTGCTCCAGGGTGGCCAGGGCGTCTTCGGGATCGCGCTCGGGCGTGTCTGGCGCGAGGTCGAGGGCAGCCTGGCCGAACTACCCGCCGAACGGGCCGTGCCCGACGGCGACACCGGCGACGAGCACCCCCACGACGAGCTGGCGCACCGCCGGCGGCGCAGAACCGTGTAGATTGCCGCGCCTCCGGCGCGGCGGTGTTCATGGCGCTCGCTCCGCTCGCGCGGCTCGGGGCGCTTTGCGGCGCTGTCTTCCCTCGTCGCTCCGGTCGCAGGCTCCCTTCGCTCCTCAGTCCAGACAGCGCCGCGCCCCGAGCGGCCTCTTCAGTCGGGGCACCGCCGGGACATCGGTCGCTCCACGGCGTAGATCTCTTTGGTAACGCTCAGATGGCCTTCTTGCGCTGGAGGTAGGCGAACGCGGCCCAGCCGGGCAGTACGGGCAGCCAGAAGGTCAGCAGCCGGAACAGCAGCACCGCCGAGGTCGCGGTCTCGACCGGCAGCCCCGACAGTGTCAGGCCCAGCGAGAGGGCGCCCTCGACCGCGCCCAGGCCGCCGGGCGTGGGGGCGGCCGAGCCCAGCGCGTTGCCGGTGAGGAACACGATGATGATCACGGTCCAGGGCAGCGAGCCGCCGACGGCGCGGATGGAGGCGTCCAGGCACACGATGAATGCCGTCGACAGCAGCAGGATGCCGCCCAGGCCGGTCACGATCTTCTTGGGTGTCTGGATCACGTCGACCAGCCGTGGCACGACGCCGGAGAGCATCGGCCGCAGCCGCGAGACGACCAGGCGCCGCACCCGGGGTATGGCGGCGGCGGCCGCGGACAGCACGCCCACCCCGAGTAGGACGATCACGACCGTGCGGGACGGCGCGAGGTCCTTGGCGTTCTGCGACGAGCCGGTGACGAAGCCGAACACCACCAGCAGCAGGACGTGCACCACCATCCCGGACAGCTGTGAGGCGCCGACGCTGGCGACGGCGGGACCCGGCCGTACTCCGGAGCGCTGGAGGTAGCGGCTGTTGACGGCCACCCCGGTGACCGCCGCGGGCGCGACCAGCTTCACGAACGAGGCGGCGAGCTGTACCAGGATCGTCCGGCCCAGGGGGAGCCGTTCCGGGACGAACCCGATCAGCATCATCGCGGCCGCGAGGAAGGTCACGCCGGAGGCGACCAGCCCGACCGCCGTCCACTGCCAGTCGGAGCGCGCGATGAGCCGGCCCAGGTCGACGTTGCTGAGCTGGGACAGCAGAAAGTAGGTGCCGGCCGCGCCGGCGATGATGGTGACCAGGGTGCGCGGGCGGAACCGCTCCAGCCGGACCGGTTCGACGTCGATCTCGGGCCGCAGCCGCAGGATCTGCTCGCGGATCCGGGTCAGCAGCTCCTTCTCGCGCTGCAGCGTCGACCGGGTCTCGCGGTTGAGCGCGACCTGCTGAAGCATCGGCACGGTCGCGACGAGCGTGTCGGTGCCGAGCACGCCGGCCGCGCTGCTCACGGCGCGCTCGGGGCCGACCCGCAGGGCAAGGGTGGTGAGAAGCTGGGCCAGGTCGAGCCTGAGGACGAGATCGCTGGCGGCGATCTCGCCGGCCCGCAGATCGACGATGTAGGGCTGGCCGTCGTCGCCGACGAGGATGCCCTCGGCCTCCAGCCGTCGGTGCGCCAGCCGCTGGGCCTGCAACAGCCGCAGCTGCCGCCAGATGGCGGTGAGCAGATCGTCGGTAATCTCGTCGTCGCCCAGGACGTCGAGCCTGCGCCCGGGTACGTACTCGTACGCCAGCAGCGCGGCCTCGGAGCCGACCTCGGAGGCGGCGAGCAGCCGTGGCGTGCGAACCCCCGCCGCCGCGGCCGCGTAGGCCATCAGGGACTCCTGCTCCAGCGACCGGCGCAGGGAGCGGAAGGCGCGCCGGTTGGTGCCGCCGCGCAGCCGGGCGTACCGCCAGACGCGATAGAGGAGCCCCGCCGTCTGCTGGTCCCGGTCGAGGACCATGACGTCGAGGGCGGGGTCGGGCGGTCCGGAGCCGCCGCCGCGGTCCTCACCCGTCGTGCCGGGGTCGGCGAGCTCGACGCCGTAGCGCCGGGTCTCCTGGGGGCCGTCGGGAAGCCGCCGGGCGCTCACCGGCATCAGCCCCATGCGGGTCAGGGCGGTGACGACGGCTGTGCCGGGCGGCCGCGGGTTGGGCGTGCCGATGGCGTAGAGCGTGCCGTAGCCGATCGTCCGGCCGAGGACATAGGTGGCGACCAGCGCCAGCACCGAGGCGAAGCCGGCGGTCAGCGCGGCGAGCGCGGCCAGTCCGATCACCGACCAAGTGATCAGTTGCCACCGGGGTCGCCCGGCGAGCCGCACCGCGGTGATATAGGCGATCACCGGGGTGATATCGGTGTGCAGCGGGTCGGAGCCGCGGCCGCCCCAGCTCAGCGAGTCGGCGGGCCCGCCCGGGCCGGCCACCCATTCGTCCAGTCCGAGCGTGGCGCCGAGGGCGAGCACCGCGGCGAGCAGGCCGACGGCGATCCGCAGCCCGTCTCTGCGGATCAACCGGTCGACCGCGAAGACGACCGGGACGGCGAGCACGCCGAAACTCGACACGAGGGTCGCGAGGTTGAACAGGAAGTGCGGCGCTTGATCGGTGCCATGGGTGATGTCGGACTGCAGGCCGCTGGTCGTCTGCGTGGCGATGCTCGGCAGCAGCAGCACCACACCGAGCGCGACGGCGAAGGCGAGGAAGCGGATGGCGTCGGAGGGCCTGCGGATGCGCCACGGGCGGGGCGGTTCGTCCACGGGTACGCCACCGGGCTCATCGACCGCCGGGGTCGTCACCTCATGATGCGTCCGTGCCACCCGTCACCACCCTCTTGGACACCCGTCCGAAGTGAACGCGTGATCAGGCCGCCAGACACGTGGCGAGCCAGTCGGGAGGCACCCGCACCTCGCGCCCCCGGCCCTGCGTGAACTGGGTACATCGTACTTGTCACCCCTGTCGGGCCATACCTGGTCCGCGAGGAAGCCGCCCGCGTGTCCCGGGTCCGGGTCCGGGCTCGGTTGATCGGCTCGGCGGCGTGGTTGGGTAGGCTTCACCCAGTAGGCCGTCGACCCTGTGCGGGAGAGATCCCACGCCGCCTGGCGTGGGGCGCCGAAGGGGCAACCTCCCCGGAACCTCTCAGGCAAAAGGACCGCGTGGGCGAGGCACCTCTGGAGTCGGCCGCTCCACCACCGGGAGCCGGCGACAGAGGGGGAGACCTGCCACCGGCACGCCCGGTGGCGGCCTGAGCACCGCAGCAGCCCAGGAGGCTCCCGTATGACCGCTGAGCGCACCTTCGCCGACCGCCACATCGGGCCCTCGCCCGACGAGCACGCCCGGATGCTGGAGGTCGTCGGATACGCCGACGTCGCCGATCTCATCGACGAGGCCGTGCCCGCGGCCATCCGCAGCGCAGAGCCGCTCCGGCTCCCGCCCGCGCTGAGCGAGACCGCGACCCTGCGCAGGCTGCGCGAGCTGGCCGCGCAGAACGAGGTCCTCACCTCGATGATCGGTCTCGGCTACCACGGGACGATCACCCCCGGCGTCATCCAGCGCAACGTCCTCGAGAACCCGGGCTGGTACACCGCCTACACCCCGTACCAGCCGGAGATCTCCCAGGGCCGGCTGGAGGCCCTGCTGAACTTCCAGACCGTCGTGAGCGACCTGACCGGGCTGCCGGTCGCGGGCGCGTCGATGCTCGACGAGGGCACGGCGGCGGCCGAGGCGATGGCCCTGGCGCACCGGATCTCGCGGCGCCGCGAACCGGGCACGTTCCTCGTGGACGCCGGCGCGCTGCCGCAGACGATCGAGGTCGTACGGGCCCGGGCCAGACCGCTCGGCATCGAGGTGATCGTCGCGGACCTGGCAGGCGGGCTCCCGGACGGTGACATCTTCGGTGTGCTGGTGCAGTACCCCGCCGCGGACGGGGCGGTACGCGATTTCACGCCGCTGGCCGAGGCGGCGCACGAGCGCGGCGCCAAGCTCGTCGTGGCCGCCGACCTGCTCGCGCTCACCCTGCTGCGGCCGCCCGGCGAGTTCGGCGCCGACATCGCGGTGGGCTCGGCCCAGCGCTTCGGCGTGCCGTACGGCTTCGGCGGGCCGCACGCGGGCTACCTGGCGGTCGGCGAGGGCATCCAGCGCCAGCTGCCGGGCCGGCTCGTGGGCGTCTCGGTCGACGCGGACGGCCGGCAGGCCTACCGGCTCGCGCTGCAGACCCGCGAGCAGCACATCCGCCGCGAGAAGGCAACGAGCAACATCTGCACGGCACAGGTGCTGCTGGCCGTGATGGCGAGCATGTACGCGGTCTACCACGGCCCCGAGGGGCTGACCGCGATCGCCGAGCGGGTCCACGGGCACGCGGCGGCCATCGCGGCGGGGCTGCGCGAGGGCGGGGTCGAGGTCGTGCACGACGCCTTCTTCGACACGGTGCTGGCCCGGGTGCCGGGGCGCGCGGACACGATCGTCGCCGAGGCAAGGGCACGGGGTGTCAACCTGCGGCCCGTCGACGCCGACCACGTCGGCATCACGTGCGACGAGACCACCCTCGACGAGCACGCCGCCGTGGTGTGGGAGGCGTTCGGCGTCGGCCGGCCGGCCGGTGCGACCGGTGATACGGCCGCGGCCGTCCCCGCCGCCCTGCGGCGAGACAGCGTCTTCCTGACCCATCCCGTCTTCCACGCCCACCGCTCCGAGACCGCGATGCTGCGGTACCTGCGGTGGCTGCAGGACAAGGACATCGCGCTCGACCGCTCGATGATCCCGCTGGGCTCCTGCACGATGAAGCTCAACGCCACCTCGGAGATGGAAGCGATCACCTGGCCCGAGTTCGCGCAGATCCACCCGTTCGCGCCGGTCGACCAGGCGCGCGGGTATCTCGAGCTGATCGGCGAACTCGAGGACCGGCTGGCCGAGATCACCGGCTACAGCCGGGTGTCGGTGCAGCCCAACGCCGGATCGCAGGGCGAGCTGGCCGGTCTGCTCGCGGTGCGCGCCTACCACGACGCCCGCGGCGACGCGCGCCGGACCGTCTGCCTGATCCCCTCTTCGGCGCACGGCACCAACGCCGCCAGCGCGGTCATGGCCGGCATGCGGGTCGTGGTGGTCGCCTGCGACGACCGCGGGAACATCGACCTCGACGACCTGACCGCCAAGATCGCCAAGCATCGCGACGACCTCGCCGCGATCATGGTGACGTACCCCTCGACGCACGGCGTCTTCGAGGAGACGATCACGCAGGTGTGCGCGGCCGTCCACGAGGCGGGCGGTCAGGTCTATGTCGACGGCGCCAATCTCAACGCGCTGGTGGGGCTCGCCAGGCTCGGTGAGTTCGGAGCCGACGTGTCGCACCTGAACCTGCACAAGACGTTCTGCATCCCGCACGGCGGCGGTGGCCCGGGCGTCGGACCGGTCGGCGTGCGCGAGCACCTGGCGCCGTTCCTGCCCAACCATCCCCTGCGCGCCGAGGCCGGGCCCGCGACCGGGGTCGGACCGATCTCCGCGGCTCCGTGGGGTTCCGCGGGCATCCTGCCGATCTCGTGGGCGTACATCGCCATGATGGGCCCCGACGGCCTGCGCGCGGCCACCGAGGGCGCCATCCTGGCCGCGAACTACGTGGCCCGGCGGCTCGCCCCGCACTACCCGATCCTCTACACGGGCCGCGGCGGGCTCGTGGCGCACGAGTGCATCGCCGATCTCCGCAAGATCACCAAGGAGACGGGGATCACCGCCGAGGACGTCGCCAAGCGCTTGATCGACTATGGGTTCCACGCGCCGACCCTCTCGTTCCCGGTGGCCGGCACCCTGATGATCGAGCCGACCGAGAGCGAGGACCTCACCGAGCTCGACCGCTTCTGCGACGCCATGATCGCGATCCGGTCGGAGATCGAACAGGTCGCGACCGGCGAGTACGACCCGCAGGACAACCCGCTGAAGCACGCGCCGCACACGGCCGAGTGCCTGGTCGCGGGGGACTGGAAGCACGCCTACTCGCGGGAGGAGGCGGCCTACCCGCTGCCGTCGCTACGCGAGAACAAGTACTGGCCGCCCGTGCGCCGTGTCGACCAGGCCTACGGTGACCGCAACCTGGTCTGCTCGTGCCCCCCTCCGGAGGCGTTCGAGGACTGAGGACCGTGCGGCCGCGGATCATCGACGTGATGGTGTCGCCACGGGACGCCGGGGGCCGCGATCGGTAGGCTCAACGGGCATCCGGCCGAACCGCTGCAAGGGCGTGGTGATGAGCGCGACTTCCGACGAGGCGACCGCGGATCCGTCGCTGCGCTGCGAGGAGGCCCGCCGCTTCGCCGAGAGCGGTGACCTCGAACGCGCCGCCCGGCTGTTCGAGGAGGTCCTCGAGCTCGGGGACGTTCCGCAGCGGGCGCTGGCCGCCCTCGGGCTCGCCGTCGTGCTGGAGGACTTCGGCGACGTTGAGGGCGCCCGGGAGGCCGACTGGGCCGCGATCGAGACCAGGGACGCCGAGTACGGCCCGCGTGCGGCCTATCACCTCGCGCTCAGCCACGAACGCGCGGGCGAACGCGGACCCGCCGGAGAGGCGTGGGGGGTCGTGGCCGATTTCGGCAACCCCGCGTACCTTCCCCCGGCCTTCCTCGCGCTCGCGCGGCTCGCCGACGACGAGGGCGACGTGTCCTCGGCCTGTGAGTGGTGGGAGCGGGCGATCGGCACCGGTGACGAGGAGTACGCCCCCGTCGCCGCGCACGACCTCGCCCACCGGCTACTGGAACAGGGCGAGTCCGCGCGGGCGCAGCGGGTGCTCGCCGACGCGCTGCGGCTCGTTGACCGCGCCGCCGCTCCGTACGCCTACGCGCGGCTGGCGGCGGCGATCGGCATCGCCCACCTCGACCAGGCGATCGGCGCGTTCGGCGCCGTACTCGAGGCCGGAGACGGCGACGCCGAGGTGGCGGCCCTGGCCACCGAACTGCTGGCCCGGACGCTGCCGCTGCGCGGCCGCGGCGATGAGTCCGCCGAGGTCTGGCGGCGCGGTCTCACCGATCCCGTCCTCGCCGAGCAGGTGCGGGCGCGGCTCCGGCGCGACCTGCCGGCCGGCGACGAGGCGGGTGACGGGGCAGGAGACGGAGCCGAGGCCGGCGAACCGTGGTGGGAACCGCACGTCGAGTCCGCCCTCCGGGCGAACACGCTTCCCTCGCTCACCGGAGAGGTGTTCGGCGCGCTCGACGACATGTACGCGCTGATCGCGCTGCGTTACGCCGAGGGCGTGGCGGATCTCCCCGTGGAGACCCGCGAGCTGCTGGGCCGGGCCGTGCGGGTGCCCAGCGAGTACGCGTGGGGTCGCGGTCTGCACGACAGCTTCGCCGAACGGCTCAGGGCCGCGATGGGATCGCGGGCGCCGGTGCTGCCTCCGCGGTGGCCCGACCCTCCGGGCGGGTAGCCCGCCGGGACCGGCTACTCGGCTACCCGGCTATGTCGCGCTGAGCGATGACCTTGCCGATCCGGAGCCGGACCAGCAACTCGCCCGGCACCGCGTTGCGCTCGCCGTACCTCTCGGCCCGGTCCGCGCCCATGTAGCGGCCGCCGAGGATCGTCGCCCACTTCCGCACCTCGCCGAGGTCCTGCGAGAGGGAGGCCTCGCCGAAGACGGTGACGAAGGAGTACGGCGGCCGCTCGTCGTCCACGCAGAGTGACGCCCGCGGATCACGCCGCAGGGCCCGGCCTTTGACGCCCTCGCCGTACGTGGTGAAAACGAGGTCGGGACCGTCCAGTACGAACCAGATCGGGGTGACGTGCGGGCTGCCGTCGGCACGCGTCACCCCGATCTTTCCGGTGCGGGTGCCGGTGGAGACGAATTCCCGCCACTCGGTCTCTGTCATCTGCTCCATGGACCAAGTCTGCCCACATGATCGTCGCAGCACGCCCGGAGTTCTCCCGCCCACCTCGCCTGACCTGGTGCGACGGTTCCTGGGACGGGACGTTAGCGTGCCCTCATGGAAATCCTGACCGCGCACGGGCCCGCCCGGGTCGAGCTCGACGAGGTGGCGGACCCCCGGTTCGTGCTGGCGATCACACACGGGTCGAACGGCGGGGTGGAGGCGGCCGACGTGCTCGCCGTGCGCGATGTCGCGGTCAAGCTCGGCGGTGCGGTGGCGCGGGTGCTGCAGCCCTTCCGGGCCGCGGGCCGGCGGGCGCCCGGATCGGCGGTGAAACAGGACGAGGCGTGGCTGGAGATCGTCCAGGCGGTCAGGGGCCGCGTCGGCGAGATCCCGCTGATCCAGGGCGGGCGGAGCAATGGCGCGCGGGTGGCCTGCCGCACCGCTCGCGCGGCGGGGGCGAGGGGAGTGATCGCACTGGCGTTCCCCCTTCATCCGCCGGGCCGGCCGGAGCGATCGAGGGCGCCGGAGCTGCGCGGGGCGGGGGTTGAGGTACTCGTGATCAACGGCGACCGGGACCCGTTCGGTGTGCCCGACCCGGCGGACGCCACGTGCGTGCGGGTTCTACCGGGCGAACGGCACGATCTGGCCGGCGATCCGGCCGCGGTGGGCGACAGCGTGGAGCCGTGGCTGCGGCGCTGGGCCGGTTGAACGACCCCCGCGCCGTGGCGAAGTCGCCCGGTATGGGGCGGTTGTACGGGCAGGCGGCCGCCCCCCGAGGATGATCACCCGTTCGGACTAGTCCCCCGTCGGGACCGGTCAGGCCGCTGACGGAGCAGGCAGGTCCGTCGGACGGTGTGGTGCGATGATCCCCCCGTTGGGCAGCAGCTCGCCGGTGTCCTCGAACAACACGATGCCGTTGCACAGCAGGCTCCACCCCTGCTCGGGGTGACAGGCCACAGTGCGAGCGGCGTCGCGGTCCCGCGCCTCGGGCGAGGGACAGGGCGGCTGGTGCGGGCACATCTGCGTGCCTCCGGTCTCGTTGTGCGGTGCGTTGTTCTTCCAGATACGACGCATACAAGTGTGGTGCGGTTCACTCCCGCGCGACATAGCCCGTTGGGAGGGTTGTGCACTGATACCGCGGTACCGTTGTGTCCCCGCACCTGTCCACCGCAGGTCGCATGTCCACGTTCCTCCTCGTCGACCCCCTGTTCCGGGAGACACGCCGAATCGTGCCCTAACGGTGACCGCCGCTCGGCGTTCCGCTGGGCCGGCGCCTCCGGCGGTCGGGTCAGTGTGCGGTCAGGTCAGTGTGGTGACGAGCCCGGCGAGGACCACGTCGACCCCCGCGTTGAACCGGCCGTCCCAGTCGACCTCCTGTTCCGGGCCGGCCGCCCGGCGCGCCTCCCGCCCGCGCACCTCGAGGGCGGTGTGCCCGATGACGTACCCGATCAGGGTGTGCGCGCCGGACGCGGCGGCCCCGTCGAGGAAGCCTGCGAGCCGGAGCACCTCCCGCAGCGATTCGGTGGTGCCGGTCAGCGCCGCGGGATTGCGCCGGGTGACCACCAGCGGGAGGACGCCCGCGTGCTCGAGCAGCCGGGCGCGGTAGGCCGCGGCCCACTCGCGCAGGCGGTCCCGCCACGCGGCCGCGCCGGCGCGCGCGGCGGTGTCGGCGGGCAGCACCGCGACATGGGCCACGAGGCCGTCGAGGAGCTCCTCCTTGCCACGTGGCAGGTGGTGGTAGATGGCCATTGCCTCGACCTCGAGCGCGTCGCCCAGCCTGCGCATGGTGAGGCGGCCGAGCCCCTGACCGTCGATGATGTGCAGGGCGGTCTCGATGATGCGATCACGAGTCAGCGGCTCGCGGTTCTGCGACATGAGAACACCTTACTGCGTAAAGGCGGCTTCGTGGTGGCCCTGCCGATGACACTCGGCCGGCACGCGTACGCTTACCCGCGAGACCGCGTCGAAAGAAAGGACCTCGCATGCCGCTGGGTCATCGGGTGAGCAAGGACGTCCTCGAGCGTCATGCCGCCGACAAGAAGCTCGCCACCACCTATCGCGACGCCCTCGCGGCCGTCGCCGACGCGGACGGCGCGCTGCGCGCCGCGCAGGCCGAGGCTGGTCGGCCGGGTGCGGAACTTCGCGGTCTCTCGATCGCCCTCGACCGCGCGCTGGCCGACGCGCTGCGCGTCGCCGAGGCCGCCGAACGGGCCGCGATGGGCGTCCAGACCTATGCGCCTGAGGGGGCGAACGCCAAGGGCACGCGTGACGCCGAGATCGCCCGTCGCAGGGCCAAGGCGCGCCCCGGTGTACGAGAGTGGACCGATGAGGTCGACCGGCTGCGCACGGCTCGTGAGCGGCACCTGCTCAGCTTCCGCGTCGCCGGTGCCCGCTCCGGGGCCTGAGCCGCTGTCCCGGGCGGCGTTGTAGTCGGCCGGTGCGACCTAGAGGCGGAGGCCGCGGACGGTCCGGGCGGCCCGTTCCCGCTGGGAGGGGACCTGGTCCCGGCCCGGGAACATCTCCTCGAACGCCTGGTGGAAGCATCCGCCGAGGAGGAGTTCGGCGGCCGGCTCCGGATCGGCGTCCGCGGCGATCCGGTCGGCCTTTTGCTCAGCGCGCAGGTAGCGGGCGAGCGGTTCGATCGCCTGCCGGGACCGGATGCCGTGCGCGTGCAGGGCCTGGCGCAGCCGTACGAGCTCGTGGATGGACCCGATGGCGCCGACCCCGGCCACCTGGATCTCGGCGTAGAAGGCGATGATCGCCTGGGCGGCGTCGGTGAGGATCTCGTCGACGCTCTCGGGACCGCCGGCGCGCACCGAGAGACCGTCGAGGCGCCGTACCAGTGAGGGCAACCGGTCCTGGAGGACGATCATGAACAGATCGGGCCCGAGGGCGGCTGGGGAGTCCGGAAGGCCGTCGTTCAGCTGAGCCGGCGTCATGGGGGGTACGGCACGGTCGCGCGCCAGTTGTGCCGCGGCCCCCAGGACCTGGTGGCGGACCCTGGTGGAACGATGCCGGGGCAGAAGATCGTCTGGTTCCATTGCGTTCCCAGGATGGTCACCACGGGGTGAGCGGGACAACGCGCTGCGCGCTCGGTGGTGATGGTTATCGGCCGGTGGGTGATTCGGGTATGAAATCGTAGCCCCTTTTCGGTCAACCTTTCGTCCTCACGAGCGACGGGGTGCAATGACCCCGTGGACACACGACCGCCGAGTGGCACCGGCCCCCGAACTCTGAGAATCTACCCACTCGGGGAAGCGCCGGGGGCGTCGCCCTGTTCGTATCGCGCAGTGACCGCAGGGGGATTTCGTTGGAGCGCACGCCGCCGGACCGGCTTCGGATCCTGGAGTCCTACCAGGACGGAGCGGCGACCATCCGCGCGATGGCGGCGCAGTGTTCCGACTGGAGCGCGCCCACCCCGTGCCCGGACTGGCAGGCCGTCGATCTCGCCGGGCATCTGCGCTGCGTCGCGGAGAATTACCTGGAGTACCTCCAGGACGCCCCTGACAGCAGGCTCTCCAAGCTCTTCGCGCAGGACGCCGCGTCGGCGGTGCTCATCCGCCAGCAGGCCCGGCAGAACGCGGCCGAGCTGGCGGTTCTGCCGGCCGAGCCGGGGCCGGAGCGGATCATGTCGTTCCTGGTCTCGGCGGGCGCCTACATGGACCTGGTCCCCGACGCCTGGGATCGGACGCACCTGATCTACCGGGGCACGAAGTACACGGTGGGCGATCATGTCGGTGCGGCGTGCGTCGAGTGGCACCTGCACGCGTGGGACCTCGCGCGCGCGATGGGCGACGACTACCGGCCACGCGACCCCGAGGTACTCGTCGCGGCCTGGCACTGGGGCGTTCCGCACCTGCCGCTGCTCCCGGGCGACCCGTGGCGCGCCGTCCTGCGCTCGTCGGGCCGGTCGCCGAACTGGCCCGAAGCCGACCGGTCGCGCACGCCGGCCCGAAGCCGGCGCCGGGTCTGACGCCCCCGGCGGGCTAGGCGATCAGCAACAGCCCGGGCAGCCGACCGCCGTGGTGACGCCGCCCGTCCTCGCTGATGGCCGCGTACGCGTGGTCGTCGAGTCCGCGCAGCCAATCGAGGCCGGCCGGCCCCATCGCGACCGCGGCCGTGGCGTAGGCATTGGCGACGCCGAGATCGGACCCCGCGACCGTCACCGAGGTCAGCCCCGACGCGGGCCGCCGGGTCATCGGGTTGCGGATCCAGCGGGGCGCGCGACCGCCGGTGCCCACCGTGGCGACCGCGGCGTCGTTGGCCGACAGCGCCCAGGCGACCGAGGCGGGCCGGCACGGGTCCTGGATCCTGACCCGCCAGGTGCCGTCGGGGGTCGGCCGGCCCGAGGTGCTCACGTCGTCGCCCACGCGCAGGCAGTGGTTCCCGGCGCCGGCGCGGGTCAGCAGGACCGAGGCCCGCTGGATCGCCCAGCCCCGGACGTACTCCGACGGGTCGAGCCGGCCGGTCGCGTGCACGTCGAAGTATCCGTCGGTGCGCAGGTGCAGCCGGGCACACGTGGCGAGCGCCTCACGGACCAGCGGACCGGCCTCGCCCGGCCGGAGATACCCGTGATCCAGCAGGTTCACCTCGCTGTAGGGGTGCGCGACATTGAACAGCTCGTCGATCAGGCGCAGCCAGCCGGCGACCTCGTCGCCGAGCCGGGTCAGCGTCGTACCCGGCAGGGGGTCGCGGATGTCCAGGGAGACGGACACGCCAAGGAATCGCCCCAGGCAACGCAACATGCGCACGGTCATGTCCGAAGGATGGCCGGAACCCGATCCAGGTATTAGGGGATAAATACCTATCTATGGCACCTCCGCCGGTCAGCCGCTCGCGCTCGGCCGCGATCGGTCCTCGTGCGGGCGGAGGCGCTCCTCGTCCGGGCGGAGGCGGTCCTCGTGCGGGCGGAGGCGGGCCGTACGAGGACTCGGCGAGGTCATGGCGACGGCGGAAGGCGCTCGCCCGAGCGCAGGCGGTCGAGTCCCAGCCAGATGAACTCCACGGCCATCGACTCCGCCCGGTCGCGCGGGGTGTCGGGATGCTCGAGCCACCACGAGACCAGGGACAGCATCGCCCCCGACATCAGCGGCACAAGCAGCCGCACCCGCCGCTCGTTGGCGGTGAGCGCGGCCGGGGTCATGGTGGGGTCGGCGCGGCGGTGCGCGAGCATGAGGTCCGCGAACGACGACCCCAGCCGTTCCCGCAGGTCCCGCAGCGGGGCGCCGACCTCGGGCTTGTCGAGGTGCCGCACGACCAGCGCCCAGCCGTCCGGTTCCTCGGTGGCGTAGTCGAACAGGACCCGCACCATGGCGCGGACCCGGTCGAGGGAGCTCTCCTCCGGCAGGACCGCGGCGCTCAGCCGGCCGGTGACGTCGGCGACCACGGCCGCCGTCACGGCGGCGAACAGCTCCTCCTTGGAGGTGAAGTGCTGGTACAGGAGGGCCTTGGAGACCTGGGCGGCGGACGCGACATGGTCCATCTGGGTGAGATGGAACCCCCGCCGCCCGAACTCCTCGAGGGCGACCGCCAGGAGCTGCTCCCGGCGTAGCGCGAACGGCAGCCGCTGCCGTGCGGTCATGCGCCGGTGTACGGCGCGAGCTCGGCGCGGGCCACCGACCGGATGTGCACTTCGTCGGGACCGTCGGCCAGCCGGAGCGTGCGCAGCCCGGCCCACATCGAGGCGAGCGGGGTGTCGTCGCTGACGCCGGCGGCGCCGTGCACCTGGATGGCCTTGTCGACGACCTCGAGGGCGATTCGCGGAGCGATGACCTTGATCGCGGCGACCTCCTTGCGGGCGCCCTTGGGGCCGTACCGGTCGATCAGCCAGGCGGTCTTGAGGGTGAGCAGCCGGGCCTGCTCGATGGCCATGCGGGATTCGGCGATCCACTGCTGGACGACCCCCTGGCGGGCGATCTCCTTGCCGAAGGCGACCCGTGACGTGGCCCGCTCGCACATGAGCTGGAGCGCCCGCTCGGCCATGCCGATGGACCGCATGCAGTGGTGGATGCGGCCGGGGCCGAGCCGGGCCTGGGCGATGGCGAAGCCGCCGCCCTCCTCGCCGACGAGGTTGGTCACCGGGACCCGTACGTCGGTCAGCCGGATCTCGCAGTGACCGTGCTGGTCGGAGTAGCCGAACACGGGGAGCGGCCGGATGATCTCGACTCCGGGGGTGTCGAGCGGCACCAGCACCATGGACTGCTGGCGGTAACTCTCGGCGTCCGGGTCGGTCTTGCCCATGAGGATCATGATCTTGCAGCGGGGGTCGGCGGAGCCGGTGATCCACCATTTGTGCCCGTTGATGACGTAGTCGTCGCCGTCGCGTTCGATGCGCGTCGAGATGTTGCGGGCGTCGGAGCTCGCGACGGCGGGCTCGGTCATCCCGAAGCAACTGCGGATCTCGCCGTCGAGCAGCGGGCGCAGCCAGCGCTCCTTCTGTTCGGGGGTGCCGAACAGATGGAGGACCTCCATGTTGCCCGTGTCGGGCGCGGCGCAGTTGATCGCCTCGGGGGCGATCGAGGGGGAGCGGCCGGTGAGCTCGGCCAGCGGTGCGTACTCCGAAACCGAGAGCCCGTGCGCGGGGTCCTGCGCGTCGGGGAGGAAGAGGTTCCACAGCCCGCGCTTGCGCGCCTCGACCTTGAGCTCCTCGACGATCGGGGGGACCTCGTGCTCGTGGCCCGCGGCGCGCAGCTCACGGCGCTGCTCGCCGTAGACCGGCTCGGCCGGGTAGACATGGGAGTCCATGAAGTCCTGGAGCCGGGTGAGATGGTCCTGCGCTCGAGCGCTCGGTTCGAAGTCCATACGACTACAGTAACTGACTAGTCAGTCATATGGGAGGGAGAGGCACGTGGTCTCCTTGAACGGCAACGCCTCGTTGGACGGCAAGGTCGCGCTGATCACCGGCGGCGCCAACGGGATCGGTGCGGCGGTCGCCCGCAGGCTGGCCGGCCTGGGTGCACGGGTCGTGGTCGCCGACGTCGACGCCGACCGCGGGAGCGCGGTGGCGGGTGAGGTGGACGGCGCGTTCGCCCGGTGCGACGTCACCGAGCCGGCCGACAGCGTGGCGGCCGTCGCCACGGCGGTCGAACGGTTCGGTGGCCTGGACGTGGCCTTCCTCAACGCCGGCGTCGCCACCGGCACCCCGTTCGGCGACGACTTCGACCTCGGCTCGTACCGGCGCGCGATGGGGATCAACCTGGACGGGGTGGCCTTCGGCGTGCAGGCAGCACTGCCCGCGCTGCGCGCCCGTGGCGGCGGGGACATCATCGCGACCGCGAGCATGGCCGGCCTCACCGCGACCCCCTTCGACCCGGTCTACGGGGCCAACAAGGCCGCTGTCGTCGGCCTCGTCCGGGCGCTCGGCCCGGTGACCGCCACCGAGCGGATCAGGGTCAACGCGCTGTGCCCGTCGTTCGCGGACACCGACATCCTGATCCCGTTGAAGGGCGAACTGATTCGGACCGGCTTCCCCATTCTCGCCGTCGACGACGTCGTGGACGCCTTCATGGGGATCCTGACCGCCGACGGTACGGGGGAGTGCTGGTACGTCGTGCCCGGCCGGCCGGCTGAGCCGTTCCGCTTCCGTGGCGTCCCCGGCCCCCGCACCGAGCGGGCTTGACCGGGCCGCCCTGCTCAGCGACCCTGACCGGGCCGCCCCTCGGGCCGAACACCACGCCGGGGAGATCACGGCGCGCGTAGGCTGGTGCCCGGAGGCACTCGGACGCGCCGCCACCAGGGCACGGTCACGGAGGACGGACGATGACGCGCGCGGTTTACATCGCGGCCAGTGCCGCCGCGACGAGGAAGGCGGCGATCGCGCTCGGCATGACCGAGCTGCTGGCCCGCCGGCTGGGGCGCGTCGGGGTCTTCCGGCCGGTCGTGCGACCCGACCGGCCCGACAACATCGTCGAGACGCTGCGGAGCCGCTTCGGGATCGTCCGGTCCGAGGCCGGGGTCTCCTATGCGGAGATGCACGCCGACCCCGACCGCGCCATGGCCGACGTGGTCTCGCGTTACCGCGCGCTCGCCGACGGCTGCGACGCCGTGGTGATCGTCGGTACCGACTACACCGACGTGGGCGATCCGACCGAGTTCTCGGTCAACGCCGCCCTCGCCGCGCACCTCGCCGCTCCGGTGCTGCTCGTGGTGAACGGCCTCGGCCGTGCGCCCGAGGAGATCGCCTCCGCCGTCGAGCTGGCCCGCAAGGAGCTCCGCCACGAGCACGCCACCGAGCTCGCGACCGTGGTGACCCGCGTCGCCCCGGACCGGCTTCGCGTCGTCGCCGGGCGGCTCACCGGCGCGGCCGAGCGCGGAACGGCCGCCGGTGGAGCGCCGGGTGAGCGGCCGCCGGTGTTCGTGCTGCCCGAGGACCCGCGGCTGTCCGCGCCCACGATGAGCGACCTGATGGCCGCCTGCCACGGTTACCTGCTCCTCGGCGAGGAACGCCAGCTCGCCCGGGAGGTGGGCGGCCTCATGGTCGGGGCGATGTCGCTGCCGAACATCCTCGACCGGCTCACCGAGGGGGCAGCGGTGATCATTCCGTCGGATCGCGCCGCCTCGCTGCTGCCCGGGCTGACCGCCGCGCACGTCGCCGCCACCTTCCCCGCACTGTCGGGGCTCATCCTGAGCGGGGGCATGGACCTGCCCGATCCGGTCGCCCGCCTTTTCGACGGCATGTCGGTGCGGCTGCCGGTGATCATCACCGAGGACGACACCTTCGACACCGCGACCGAACTGTCGGTCGTCGAGGGGCGCTTCACCCCGGAGGCCCTGGGCAAGATCGAGACCGCGCTCGGGCTCTTCGCCGAGCACGTGGACGGTGACGCCCTGCTCAGCCGCCTCCAGGTCACGCGGGCCGCGGCCGTCACCCCGCTGATGTTCGAGTACGAGCTGGTGGACAGGGCGCGAGCCGGGCGGCGGCACATCGTGCTGCCCGAGGGCGCCGAAGAACGGATCATGCGTGCCACCGACATCCTGCTGCGGCGCGGCGTCGCCGATCTGACCCTGCTCGGCGACGAGACCGAGATCCGGTCGAAGGCCGCGGAGCTCGGGCTGGAGATCGGCGCGGCCAAGGTGCTGAGCCCGTACGACCGGGAGCTGCGGCAGCAGTTCGCCGAGGAGTACGCCGCACTGCGCGCCGGCAAGGGCGTCGGGCTGGATCTCGCACGCGACACCGTCACGGACGTGTCGTACTTCGGCACGCTCATGGTGCACCTCGGGCTCGCCGACGGCATGGTGTCCGGGGCGGCGCACACGACGGCGCACACGATCCGGCCGGCCTTTGAGATCATCAAGACCGCCCCCGGCGCGGGCATCGTCTCGAGCGTGTTCTTCATGTGCCTCGCCGACCGGGTGCTGGTCTACGGCGACTGTGCCGTCAACCCCGACCCGGACGCCGCCCGGCTGGCCGACATCGCGATCTCGTCGGCCGCCACCGCCGCGCAGTTCGGCGTCGAGCCGAGGATCGCCATGCTTTCGTACTCCACCGGCGACTCCGGCCACGGCGAGGAGGTCGACAAGGTGCGCGCCGCGACCCGGATCGTCGCCGAGCGGCGGCCCGATCTGCTGGTCGAGGGGCCGATCCAGTACGACGCGGCCGTCGACCCAACCGTGGCCGGCGCGAAGCTGCCCGGCAGCCGGCTGGCCGGCCGCGCCACGGTGTTCGTCGTGCCCGACCTCGGCACTGGGAACAACCTCTACAAGGCCGTGCAGCGCAGTGCCGGGGCGATAGCGGTCGGCCCGGTGCTGCAGGGCCTGCGCAAGCCCGTCAACGACCTGTCCCGCGGGGCGACGGTGCAGGACATCGTCAACACCGTGGCCATCACCGCGATCCAGGCACAGGGGGCCGCCGAGTGAGCGACGAGCGAGACGCACCGGCCGCATCCACCGCGGACGGGGGCGACGGTGACGGCGACGGGCGGGCGGGCCGGATCCCGCCGGGCCCGGACGGCGGTCAGGTGCTGGTGCTCAACACGGGCTCGTCCTCGATCAAGTACCGGCTCCTCGAGATGGAGCCGGTGAACCGGCTGGCGGCCGGTCTTGTGGAGCGCATCGGCGAGGGCGAGAGCGCGCTGACCCACCACGGCCTCCGGGACCTCCGGCGCGCGGAGCCGTACCGGGACCACGACGAGGGCCTGCGGGCCATGCTCGCCGCGTTCGACGCGGCCGGGCCCGCGCTCGACCAGGTGATCGCCATCGGGCATCGGGTCGTGCACGGCGGACGCCGGTTCGGCGCCCCGGTGCTGATCGACGACGCCGTCGAGCAAGTGATCGCCGAGCTGACCTCGCTCGCCCCGCTGCACAACCCGGCGAACCTGAGGGGCATCCAGGTGGCCCGCCGGATCTTTCCCGGCGTTCCGCACGTGGCGGTGTTCGACACCGCGTTCCACCAGACCATCCCGCCGTGGGCCCACACCTACGCGGTGCCGAGGGAGTGGGCCGCCGAGTTCGGGGTGCGCCGCTACGGCTTCCACGGCACCTCCGTCGCCCACGTCGTCCGGCGCGCGTCAGAACTGCTCGGCCGGCCGCTCGACCGGCTCAACATGATCGTGCTGCACCTCGGCAACGGCGCCAGCGCCACGGCGGTCGAGGGCGGCCGGAGCGTCGACACCTCGATGGGGTTCACCCCGCTCGCCGGCCTGGTCATGGGCACCCGGTCCGGCGACGTCGACCCGGCGGTGCCGGCGTTCCTGCACCGCGAGACGGGCATGACGTTCGACGAGATCGACACGGCCCTCAACCGGCGGAGCGGCATGCTCGGCCTGGCCGGCGCGAACGACCTGCGTGACGTCTGGCGCCGGGTCGACGCGGGGGATCCGGACGCCTTGCTGGCCGTGCGGGTCTACTGCCACCGGATCCGCCAGTACGTCGGGGCCTACTACGCCGTGCTGGGCCGCGTCGACGCGGTGGTGTTCACCGCCGGGGTGGGCGAGAACGACGCGCGCGTCCGCGCGAGCGCGCTCGCGGGCCTGGACCGTCTCGGCATCACCGTCGACCCGATCCGAAACGACCCGATCCGAAACGACCCGATCCGAAACGACCCGATTCGCGACGATGCGGCGGAGGGCTTCGTTGACGGCGCGGCGAACGCCGGTCGAGTGATCTCACCCGACGGCGCCGAGGTGGCGGTCCTGGTGATCAGGACCGACGAGGAGCTGGAGATCGCGACTCAGACGCTCGGCTGCGTCGGCCGGGCCGGCCCGGATCCCCGGGACCTCGTCGCGCGCGAGAGCCGGCCGCCCGGTAGAGCCCTCGGGCACGATCAGCCGGCCAGGCCGTTCTCGTAGGCGTAGACGACGGCCTGGGTGCGGTCGCGCAGGGCCAGCTTGGTCAGCACGTGCCCGACGTGGGTCTTCACCGTCTGTTCGGCGAGGAAGAGATCCTTGGCGATCTCGGCGTTGGAGAGGCCGCGCGCGATCAGGCGGAGCACGTCGAGCTCGCGGGGGGTGAGCGTGGACGTGGCGTTCGGGCTGGGCCGCTCGTGCCGGCGCCGGCGGGCGAAGTCGCTGATCAGCCGGCGCGTGATCGAGGGCGCCAGGAGCGCGTCGCCGGCCGCCACGATCCGCACGCCCGAGATGAGATCGGCCGCCGAGGCGTCCTTGAGCAGGAAGCCGCTCGCCCCGGCGCCGAGCGCTTCGTACACGTACTCGTCCAGGTCGAAAGTGGTGAGCACCAGGACCTTCGGGGCGTCGGACGGCTCGGCGGGGGTGTCGCCGACGATCTCGGCGGTGGCGGCGAGGCCGTCCATCTCGGGCATCCGGATGTCCATGACGATCACGTCGGGTTTCAGCTCGTGAGCGAGCTCGACGGCCTCCCGGCCGTTGCCGGCCTGGCCGATCACCTCGATCTCGGGGTCGGACGACAGCAGTGACGCCAGCCCGTCTCGGATCATCAGCTGGTCATCGGCGATCAGTACGCGAATAGCCACAAGGGCCACCATAGAGCCCGTTCACGGTGGATCGCCGTAGGGCAGTTCCGCCACGACCGACCAGCCGTTGCCGGGATCGGGCCCGGCCGACAGCGTGCCGCCGAGCATCGCGACCCGTTCGTGCATCCCGATCAGGCCGTGGCCGCCGCCGGACTCCTGCGGCGTCGTGCGCGCGCCGTCGTCGACGACCCGCACTCTCAGCAGGTCGGGCCCGTATCGGACCTCGACGTCGACTCGCGCGCCTGGCGCGTAGCGGGAGGCGTTGCTGAGCGACTCCTGCACGATGCGGTAGGCCGACAGGTCCACGCCCGCGGCGACCGGGCGGGGCACCCCGACGACGCGGACGCGGACGGCGAGGCCGGACTGGGTGGCGCCGCGCGTCAGCTCGTCGAGGCGGTCCAGGCCCGGCTGCGGCCGCCGCTCGGCCGCCTCGTCGTCGGCGCGCAGCAGGCCGACGACCCTGCGGGTCTCAGCGAGCGCCTCACGGGCCGCATCGCGGACCACGACGAAGGTGTCCTTGGCCGCATCGGGCAACTCCGGGATCTTGTACGGGGCCGCCTCGGCCTGCATGGCGATGACGGACATGTGGTGCGCGACGACGTCGTGCAGCTCCCGGGCGATGCGGGCCCGCTCCTCGAGCACGGCGTGGCGGGCCAGGTCCTGGCGGTGCAGCTCGGCGTGCTCGGCCAGGCTGGCCTCGGCCGCGTAGCGCCCGCCGACGGCGTCGCCGAAGGCCAAGACGATGAGGACAATGCCGGTCAGAATTATCCCGAACCACACGGGCATCCCGGCGAGCAGCGCCGCCGGCGCGATGACCCCCACGATGGTGAGCAGTACCGCGCCGCCCGAGGTGCGGCGTTCGTACGAGACGGCGACCGCGAACAGGACGAACACCAGCGACAGGAACGACGTCACCGGCCAGGGCCAGAACTCGTCCTTGGTGGCCATCACGATCACGCCGCACAGCAGCCCGGCCGCGGTGACCCGCCAGGCGATCAGCGGCCAGCGGGCCGCGATCAGCAGCGGGAGGCACTGCGCCAGCCCCAGCAGCCAGGCCTGGCTCGTGGGCACGTCCAGCACGTGCGCGTGGATCGCGATCGAGCCACCGGTGAACCCGATGGCCAGCGCGAAGCACACCACCACGACCAGGATGCGCGCGAGGCCGGGCCTGGCCGGCCACAGCAGCGTGCGCGGGGGCTCCTTCGGGCCGTGCACGGCCGCGTCGCGCGCGGCCCGGGGCAGATGCGCCCATGGACCCGTCCTGATCTTTTCGCTGCCGTTCACCGATCCAAAGCTAAGCGCTGGATCACGGTGGTGTCCTGCGTCCGGAGAGTGATTCGGCGTACGCCCCACAGGTATCGGCCCGTTCTGCCGGCGATCCGCTTGCCGCTATTTCCGATTGACTTAATAGGTAATTTGCGCCATGCTCATCGGGTGAGTTCCGCGAGGCTCCTCCATGTGCGCCTGCACGTCGACCTGCGACGGCAGGCCAGCGCGCTGTGTCCGGGTTCGGTTCGCCGATCCGCCCGTTGACCCAGCACGCCGAGGAGAGACCGCATGACCACCATCGCGACCGATACCCGCCTGCCCGAAATCGCCCAGCCCGGCCTTGACTCGCCCGGCCTCGACCCGGCCGAACTCGCCGCCAGGGCGCGGAGGTTCGCCGACCACCCGGAGAACTGGCTGCACCGGGTGCGGCTGAGCGCCGATGGGCGCTGGTACGAGCGCGTCCACCTGGACGATGAGCACGAGGTATGGCTGATCAGCTGGCTGCCCGGCCAGTCCACCGGACTCCATGACCACGGCGGTGCCGCGGGCGCCTTCACCGTGGTGCTCGGCAGCCTCGAGGAGCGCGGCGTCACTACGGGGCGCGTGCTCGCCAGTGGTGAGAGCCGGCGGTTCGGCGCCGGTTACGTCCACGACGTCCGCAACACCTCCACGGCTCCGGCGGTGAGCGTGCACGTGTACTCGCCGCCGCTGGCCACGATGCGGCGGTACGACCTCGACGCCGACGGCCGGCTCGTCGAACTCGCCACCGAGAGCGCCGACGACTGGTGACGCCCTCCGCGGCGCGGACGGCACGGGGCTGATCCGCCCCGGCGTCCCCGCGCCGTGCCGACACCCCGCGCCATGCCGGCCGGCGGGGCGCCCGGGTCCGTCCCGTCGGCACGTCCGTCCGGCCGGACGGCGGGCGGCCATGGCGGCCGTTCATGTCCTAAAACCTAGTTAGCCTATAGACTTAGTGGGATTTCGCCATACTTCGAAGGGGTCCCGCCCGTGTCCACCTCCTCCCTGGATATTGCGCGCCCTCCGCAACGGGCGCGCCTCAAACCACCCGCGATGCGTTCGCGGGCCGTACTGCACCGCGTCGCCAGCCCTCTCGCGCTCCTCGTGCTGTGGCAGCTCGCCAGCAGCACCGGAGTGCTTCCCGAACGGCTGCTCGCGGCCCCCGACAAGATCGCCGCGGCCGGGCTCGACCTGTTCCGCGACGGCACCCTCACCAGCGCGATCGCGGTGTCGCTGCAGCGGGCGGCGACCGGGTTCGTCATCGGCGCGGTGATCGGCGTGGGGCTCGCCCTCGTCGCCGGGCTCAGCCGGATCGGCGAGAACGCCGTGGACCCGCCGATGCAGATGCTGCGGGCACTGCCGCTGTTCGGGCTGATCCCGCTGTTCATTCTCTGGTTCGGCATCGGCGAGACGCCCAAGGTCGCGCTGGTCGCCTTCGGTGTCGCCTTCCCCCTCTACCTCAACACCTTCGCCGGGATCCGGGGCGTCGACGGCAAGCTCGCCGAGGTCGGTCAGGTGCTCAGCCTCGGCCGGTTCGCCCTCATCCGCCACATCGTGCTGCCCGGCGCTCTGCCGCAGGCGCTCGTCGGGCTGCGGCAGAGCCTCGGCGTCGCCTGGCTCGCGCTGATCGTCGCGGAGCAGATCAACGCCAACAAGGGGCTCGGGTTCATGATCAATGACGCCCGTGAGTTCCTCCGCACGGACATCGTCGTGCTGGGCCTGCTGGTCTACGCGGTGCTCGGGCTCGTCACCGACGCGATCGTACGGCTGCTGGAGAGGAGGGCCCTCGCATGGCGACGCGGATTCCTGGCCCGGTGACCGGTGACGTGACCAGCGCCGTGACCAGCGCCGTGTCCGGCGGCGTGACCGAGGACGTGCCGGGCGGCGCGACCGGCGCGGCGGCGCCGCCCGGCCCGCCCGCCACCGGCGGCCCGGTGGCCCGCACCACCGCACTGACCAAGGCGTTCGGTGAACGCACCGTGCTGGACGGTGTCGACCTGGAGATCAGGCGCGGCGAGTTCGTCGCCCTCCTCGGCCGCAGCGGCTCGGGCAAGTCCACGCTGCTGAGGGCACTGGCCGGCCTGGACCGCGACACCGGCGGCGAGTTCACCGTGGACGGCACGGTCGCCGTCGCCTTCCAGGAGCCCCGGCTGGTGCCGTGGAAGAGGGTGTGGGCCAACGTCGCCCTCGGCCTGCGGCTGCCCGATCCCCGCGGGGCGGCCGAGGCGGCGCTCGCGGAGGTCGGGCTGACCGAACGCGCCCAGGCCTGGCCGCTCACCCTCTCCGGCGGAGAGGCACAGCGCGCCTCGCTCGCTCGCGCCCTCGTCCGCGAGCCCGACCTGCTGCTCCTGGACGAGCCGTTCAGCGCGCTCGACGCGCTCACCCGGATCACCATCCACCGGCTGGTCCTCGACCTGTGGAGCCGGCACGGACCCGGCATCCTGCTCGTCACCCACGACGTCGACGAGGCCCTGCTCCTCGCCGATCGCGTGCTCGTCCTGGACGGCGGCGCGATCGCGCACGAATCGCGGGTCAGCCTGCCCAGGCCCCGCCACCGCGACCATCCCGATCTGATCGACCTCCGCTCCGCCCTGCTCACCCAGCTCGGTGTCACCCCCGAAGGAACGGCATGACCAACCACACGACCAGACGGCTCATCACGCTCATCGCCGCACTCGTCCTCACGACGGTGACCGCTGCGTGCGGTGGGGGCGACGACTCGGAGGGCGCCTCGGCAGCGGACGGGCCGGCCGACCTCGCCAAGGTGACGTTGCGCGTCGGCGACCAGAAGGGCTCCAGCATCCAGTCCCTGCTGACGGCGGCGGGCGAGCTCGACGGCACCCCGTACAAGATCAGCTGGTCGCTGTTCACATCCGGCCCGCCGATCCTCGAGGGCATCAACGCGGGCGCGGTCGACTTCGGCTCGGTGGGCAACACCCCGCCGATCTTCGCCGCGGCCGCGAACTCCAGCATCGTGATCGTGGGCGGCACCGACGTGCGGCTGGACGGACAGGCCATCCTGGTGCCCCGGGACTCCGCGATCCGCTCGCCCGCCGACCTCAGGGGCAAGAAGATCGCGGTCGCCAAGGGCAGCTCCGCCCACGGTCAGCTGCTCGGCGTGCTGAAGAAGAACGGCCTGAGCTTCGCCGACATCCAGCCGCAGTACCTGCAGCCCGCCGACGCGCTCACCGCCCTGACCGGCGGGAAGGTCGACGCCTGGGCCGCATGGGAGCCGTACACCGCCCAGGCGGAGGCCCAGGCGAACGCCCGCATCCTGGTCGACGGCAAGGGCTACGTGAACGGCTACGGCTTCCAGGTGACCTCACGGAAGGCGCTCGACGACCCGGGCCGCACCGCGGCGCTGAAGGACTTCCTGGCCCGGTTCCAGCGGTCGGTGCTGTGGACCAACGACCACCAGAAAGAGTGGGCCGCGATCTGGGCGAAGGACACCGGCCTGCCGGTGCCGGTCGCCGAGAAGGCGGTAGAACGCCGGCTCACCACGATCGTGAAGCTGGACGACACGCTGATCTCCTCGGAACAGCAGCTCGCCGACTCGTTCTCCGAGGCGAAAGTGCTGCCGGGCAAGGTGAAGATCGCCGACTTCATCGATCCCCGGTTCAACGACACCGTCCCGGCCGGCTGAACGGAGGCTCCGATGACACTCAAGTTCCACTGGTTCCTGCCCACCACCGGCGATGGCCGCACCCTCGTGGGCGGCGGCCACAGCGTCCCCAAGGGGATCGGCCGGCCCGACGAGCGCTCCGGCAGCGCCAACCGGTTCCGCCCGCCGGACATCGACTACCTCGCACAGATCGCACGGTCGGCCGAACAGCTCGGCTTCGAGGCCGTGCTGACCCCGACCGGCACCTGGTGCGAGGACGCCTGGCTGGTGACGGCCGCGCTGATCCGCGAGACGTCCCGGCTGAAGTTCCTCGTGGCGTTCCGGCCCGGCTTCGTCTCGCCCACACTCGCGGCCCAGATGGCCGCCACGTACCAGCGCATCTCCCGTGGCCGGCTGCTGCTGAACGTCGTCACCGGGGGCGAGTCCGTCGAGCAGCGCCGCTTCGGCGACCACCTGCCGCACGCCGAGCGGTACGCGCGCACGGACGAGTTCCTGTCCGTCGTCCGGGGCGCGTGGACCGGAGAGCCGTACGACTTCGACGGCGAGCACTACCAGGTCGAGGGTGCCCTGGTGGCCGAGCCGCCGGACCCGCTGCCGGAGGTCTACTTCGGCGGCTCGTCCGAGCCGGCGGGCGCGGTCGCGGCGCGGCACGTGGACGTCTACCTGACGTGGGGTGAGCCGCCCGAGCTGGTCGCGGAGAAGATCGCGTGGATCCGCAAGCTCGCTGACGACCAAGGGCGCACCATGCGGTTCGGCATCCGGCTGCACACCATCAGCCGGGACAGCGGCAAGGAGGCGTGGGCGGTCGCCGGCCGCCTGCTCGACGACCTCGACCCCGCCCACATCGCGCAGGCCCAGAAGGCGCTGGCCGCCAGTGACTCGGTCGGCCAGCGGCGGATGCGCGAGCTGCACGCGGACTTCAGGGGCGGCGGATCCTCGCATGACCTGGAGATCTATCCGAACCTCTGGGCGGGCGTGGGGCTCGTGCGCGGGGGAGCGGGCACCGCGCTGGTGGGCAGCCACGAGCAGGTCGCCGACCGGATCGAGGAGTACGCCGACCTCGGCATCGAGGAGTTCATCTTCTCCGGTTACCCGCACCTCGAGGAGGCGTACTGGTTCGGGGAGGGCGTCCTGCCCGAACTGCGCCGCCGAGGGGTGATCCGGCGCGACGAAGCACTCGTCCGCTAGCATCGAGGCATGGCAGTGGCACTGGAGACGACGACGCCGGGCTCGGCCCGGCGAGCCGGTCGCGTGCGCTGACCCACCTGAGCAGCGCGATGAGGCCCCGGGAGCGATCCCGGGGCCTCATGGCTTTCGGGATCGCTCCCGCCCGAGAGGAGCGATCATGAAGCCGGTCACACCCGGCACCGACCCCGAGTCGATAACATCGGAGTCCAGCGAGACCCGTATCCCCGCATCTCTTTCCGATCAAGGAGTTCCCGTGTCGACCGTGTCTGAGCTACGCATCACCCTCGACGGCAGCGAGCGTGTGGTGGCGGCCGGCACGACCGCCGGGGACGCTCTGGGGGCCGACGGCCGGACGGTCATCGCCGCGCGGGTCAACGGCGAGCTCCGCGATCTCACCCACGAGGTACGGGACGGCGACGCCGTCGAACCGGTCGAGATCGGCTCCGACGACGGCCGGGCGATCCTGCGGCACTCCACCGCCCACGTGATGGCCCAGGCCGTCCAGGAGCTGTTCCCCGACGCCAGGCTCGGCATCGGCCCGCCGGTCGAGAACGGCTTCTACTACGACTTCGACGTGAAGGACCCCTTCACCCCCGACGACCTGAAGCGCGTCGAGAAGCGGATGCGCGAGATCGTCAAGCAGGGCCAGCGGTTCTCCCGGCGGGTCGTCTCCGACGACGCCGCCCGCGAGGAGCTCGCTGACGAGCCGTACAAGCTGGAGCTCATCGGGCTCAAGGGCGGCGCGTCGTCCGATGACGGTTCGAGCGTCGAGGTCGGCGGCGGCGAGCTGACCATCTACGACAACCTCGACGCCAAGTCCGGCGACCTGCGGTGGAAGGACCTGTGCCGGGGCCCGCACCTGCCCACCACCCGCAACGTTCCCGCGTTCAAGCTCATGCGAACCGGCGGCGCCTACTGGCGGGGGAGTGAGAAGAACCCTCAGCTGCAGCGCATCTACGGCACCGCGTGGGAGTCCCGCGACAAGCAGGACGAGTACCTCAAGCTGCTCGAGGAGGCCGAGCGGCGCGACCACCGCAAGCTCGGCGTCGAGCTCGACCTCTTCTCGTTCCCGAACGAGATCGGCAGCGGGCTGGCGGTCTTCCATCCCAAGGGCGGCGTCGTGCGCAAGGTGATGGAGGACTACTCCCGCCTGCGTCACGAAGAGTCCGGGTACGAGTTCGTCAACACGCCGCACATCACCAAGGGCGACCTGTTCGAGACCTCCGGGCACCTGGGCTGGTACAAGGACGACATGTTCCCGCCCATGGAGATGGACGGCGCGGAGTACTACCTCAAGCCGATGAACTGCCCGATGCACAACCTGATCTTCCGGGCCCGCGGCCGGTCCTACCGCGAGCTGCCGTTGCGGCTGTTCGAGCTGGGCACCGTCTATCGCTTCGAGAAGTCCGGGGTCGTGCACGGGCTGACCAGGGTCCGGGGCATGACCCAGGACGACGCCCACATCTACTGCACCAAGGAGCAGATGGCGCAGGAGCTCAAGAGCCTGCTGACCTTCGTGCTCGGGCTGCTGCGCGACTACGGGCTCAGTGAGTTCTTCCTGGAGCTGTCCACCAGGGACGACTCGGAGAAGTTCATCGGCTCCCACGAGGACTGGGCCGAGGCCACCGCCGCGTTGCAGGAGGCGGCCGACGACTCCGGGCTGGACCTCGTGCCCGATCCGGGCGGGGCGGCCTTCTACGGCCCGAAGATCTCCGTACAGGCCAAGGACGCCATCGGCCGGACCTGGCAGCTGTCCACCATCCAGGTGGACTTCAACCAGCCGAAGCGGTTCGGGCTCGAGTACCAGGCGGCCGACGGATCCCGGCAGCAGCCCGTCATGATCCATCGGGCTCTGTTCGGCTCGATCGAGCGGTTCTTCGGAGTGCTGCTCGAGCACTACGCGGGTGCCCTGCCGCCGTGGCTCGCCCCGGTGCAGGTCGTCGGCATCCCGATCTCCGATGACCACATCGCCCATCTGGAGAAGGTCGCCGCCGGCCTGCGCGAGCGCGGCATCCGGGTCGAGGTCGACACCTCCGCGGACCGGATGCAGAAGAAGATCCGCAACGCGCAGAAGCAGAAGGTCCCGTACATGCTGCTCGCCGGCGACGACGATGTCGCCAAGGGCGCGGTGTCGTTCCGCTACCGCAGCGGGGAACAGAACAACGGGGTCTCCGTCGACGCCGCCGTGGCCGAGATCGTCAAGGCCGTCGAGGGCCGCGTCCAGATCTGATCCGGCCTCCGAAGCACGACGGGCGGGCCCGCGGCTCGTCCTCGGCGCAGTCGGCCGGGGGAGGCCGGATTGACCGTCGCGCTCCTTCCGCTTGGTAATCTCGGCGTCGGTACGGACGGCGGGGAGAGAGCGGGATGAAGTCCAGCGTTCTCGGCTATGGCGGTGCGCTCCTGCTGGTCGCCGTCGCACTGGCGATCCTGGTCGACGCGGTGATGCGCGACGAGCCCGGCGTCAGGCCTCCGGCATCCGCCGCCGTGAGCGGTTCCCCCGCTCCCGTCCCCGCCTCCGCCACGCCCGCCGTGCCTCCGGCGGCGTCCGCTCCGCCGACGCGCGGCGGCGGCAGCGGCGAGGCCGCCGCTCCGGCCAGGCCGGCGCCCCGGGACACGACGGCCGGCGGCGCCCTGCCGTGCCCGGCCCGATCGGCTCGTTACGAGCGCTTCGGTGACACCGTACGGGTGAGCGTGCACTTTCCCGGCAGCGGCTACGTCGCGGCGTTCGTCGAGGTCACCGGCCGGGATTCGATGACCAAGAGCGCCACCAACACGGGCCGGCCGCAGACGTTCGAGTTCGCTGGAGTGCCACGGAACGCGACCGAGCGGATCGGCGTCACCGTCATCACCGGGGCCGGCCTGCAGACCTGCGATGTCCAGGAACGGAGCTGACGCGCGCGA
>NZ_JABVEC010000030.1 GCF_014323705.1 Actinomadura alba | reverse complement strand
CGCGCGGCGCCGCGCGTACAACTGCATGATCACGGGTGGGGGGATGGGCGGTGCTCGGCGATGCGGGCGAAGGCGGCCACGTCGACGACCTCGCCGCGGGCCGTGGGATCGACTCCGGCGGCACGCAGGGCCTGTTCGGCCGCGGCCGGCGACCCGGCCCAGCCGGCCAGCGCCGCCCGCAGTGTCTTGCGCCGCTGCGCGAACGCCGCGTCGACGGCGGCGAACACCTCCTTGCGAGAGGCCGAGGTCTGCGGGGGCTCCCGGCGGGTGAAGGCGACGAGGCCGGAGTCGACGTTCGGTACGGGCCAGAACACGGCCCGCCCCACGGGTCCGGCCCGGCGCGCCTCGGCGTACCAGGCCATCTTCACCGATGGCACGCCGTACACCTTGCCGCCCGGGGGCGCGACCAGCCGGTCGGCGACCTCGGCCTGCACCATGACGAGTCCGTGCCGCAGCGAGGGCATGGTGGCGAGCAGGTGCAGCACGACGGGCACCGCGACGTTGTACGGGAGGTTGGCGACCAGCGCGGTCGGCTCCGGTCCGGGCACCCCGTCGATCCGCAGCGCGTCGGCGTGCACGACCTCGAGCCGGTCGGCCAGTTCCGGGGCGCGGCTCTGGACCGTCTCGGGGAGCGCCCCGGCCAGTGCCCGGTCGATCTCGACGGCGACGACCCGCCGCACCTCCGGCAGCAGGGCCAGCGTCAGCGACCCGAGACCGGGCCCGACCTCCAGTACGACGTCCTCGGCACCGACGCCGGCGGCGCGCACGATGCGGCGTACGGTGTTGGCGTCGATGACGAAGTTCTGGCCGAGCGTCTTGGTCGGCCGGATGCCGAGCCGCCCGGCCATCTGCCGGATGTCCGCCGGGCCGAGCAGCGGCGTCTGTGTTTCACGCACCCCCTCAGTGTCTCAGCCGCCGGACCCGCCCTTTGCCGCAGAACCGGCCGCACGCCGTCCCGGCAAATCGAAATGCAACGGATGGGGCCGGCACCGCGTCCCTGGGTGGACAGAAGGGATGACGTGTGGATGACGCTGTGAGCTTCGAGGAGTTCGTGACCACGCGGGCGCAGTCGCTTCTTCGCTATGGCTATGTGCTGACCGGTGATCCGGACGATGCCGCCGATCTACTGCAGGAGGGCCTCGTGCGGCTCCGCTCGGCGTGGCCACGGGTCCTCAACAAGAGCGATCCGGAGGGCTACGTGCGCACAACGATGGCCCGGCTGCACGTCAGCATCTGGCGAAAACGGCGACGAGAACGGCTGATGGGCAGCCCGCCGGAGCGGGAGTACACCGACGGCGGCCTCGCCAGGGTAGAGGACCACGACCCGACCCTCTGGCGGGATCTGGCCGCGCTGCCCCGGCGGCAGCGCGCCGTGGTGGTGCTGCGCTACTACGAGTGCCTCACCGACGAGGAGATCGCCACCATTCTCGGCATCTCCCGCGGCACGGTGCGCAGCCAGGCCGCCCGCGCGCTCGACAAACTTCGGGTGGACCGGCAGCGGCCCGCCGTGACCGGGAGAAGCCGATGACAGACCAACTCGAGGAGACCCTCAAGACCACCCTGGGCACCGCGTCGCGACGGGCTCCGGAACCCTGGCCCGATCTGCTCCGCCAGGTCGAGCGGCGCCACCGTCGCCGGCGGGTGAATCGCGCCGGCACCGCACTCGTCACCGTCATCGCGCTCGTCGGCGGCGGGATCACGGCCGGGCAGGCCCTCTTTCAGAGCGGACCACCGGAACCGCAGAGGGTCGTGTCGCCCGCGGACGCCTCGCTGCCGACGCCCCCGCCCGAGCAGCCGGTGCCGGTGGGGTCGCTCTGGCCTCAGGCGGTGCGCTCGGTTCCGGACACGCTGCCGGGTGACGGCCGGAAGTACGTACCGAGGCTGCTGGTCGACGACCACACGTTGCTCGCCACGACCGGCAGCGGATCCGAGAAGGTCGACGAACTCTGGCTGTACGACGTCGAGAAGGCCAGGGCGAACCGGCTCGCGACCGTCCCGTCCGCAGGCGATGTCACGATCTCCGCCAGTGGCTTCACCTCCGGCGAGGGCCGGATCGCCTGGTGGCAGTCGGTCAAGACACAGAACGTCGAGGTCACGGAGATCTGGGCGGTGCCGCTCACCGGTGGGGAACCCCGCGTCGTCACCAGGGCGCCGACGGACCCACAGGCGGACACGCGCATCGAGAGCCTCACCATCACCGGCGGCAAGGTGGTGTGGTCGACGGGGTCCGGCGTCTACGAGGCACCGCTCGCCGGCGGGACCGCGCGCCTCCTGCCGGATACCGAGGGCCACCACATCGTGCGCTGGCCCTGGATCGGCACTCCCGGCATCGCGTCGACGAGGGTGCCGTTCAAGGTGCTCCGCAATGTCCGGACGGGTGAGCGACGCGACACGAAGCCGACCTCGGAGCTGTTGGCCTGCGGTGTCACCTGGTGCGCCGGATCCGATGGCGTTTCGGACATCGTTCAGCGCAGGGACGGCACGAAGGGTCACACGGTCCTCGGCGGCGGCTCCGACATGGGGACCAAGAATCTTCCGGGCCTGGACCGCTTCCTGTTCGCCGTGGTGCCCGCCCGGCTGCTCAACGGCCGTCAGCCCTTCCCGCCCGGCACCTACCTGTACGACCTCGAGACTCGCAAGATCGCGGATCTCGGCGTGACCCCGACGTCGAACCGCACGGGCCTGTCCGACCCCGGAGCGCGTCTCTACTCCTACGCCCAGGGCGAGGGCCGTTACGCGCTCATCGACCTGGCGAAGATCAAATGATGTGACGGCCGGCCATGGCGAATCCGTCGCGGACCCGCCATGGCACGGTCAGCTGAACAGGTACTTGCCGCAGTGCGGCCACTGCCCCTGCCAGCGGCCCTGCACCCTGTTGTAGAGCTGCTGGGCCCGGTAGGTCTGCTCGGCGGGGCTGGCGTCGGAGGGCCTGCCGGTACCGCCGACCGACGCCCACGAGGTGAGGGAGAACTGGTAGAGCCCGTAGTAGCCCGCCGCGTTGATCGCCTTCGGATTGCCGTTCGACTCACAGTCGGCGAGGCCCTTCCAGTTGAGCCGCGCGGCGGCCCCGCCCGTCGGGGCGCCCTTGGTGCCCACCGCGACGATCTGCGCCACCGGCTTGCGCTTGATCCGCTGAGCGATGATGGCCTTGACCTTCTTGCCCTTTCGCGGGACGTAGGCGACGCGGACCACGCGGATGCCGGGACGGCCCTTGCGCAGGACCTTCTCGTCCCAGACGAACATCGTCTTGTTCTTCTTCTTGATCACGGGCGGCGGGATCGCGAGAGTACGGGTCACGGGCTTGGACAGCAGCCGGTACACCTTGATCTCCGCGGCGGGCGGCTGATCGAGGGGCGGGCGGACGATGTCGTAGGTGCCCACCTGGATGCCCAGCTCGCCGAGCACCTCGCGTACGGTGCCGGCCGTGGTCATCGCCTCCTTGCGGCGACGGTCGGCGTGGACGACGACCCGGATGGGTGTGCGCGCCTGCCGCGCGCTGTCGGCGACGGGCGCCGTCGCGGGGTCCTCGTCCTTGAGCACCATGAAGGCGGAGGTCGTCGCGACCAGCGCCGCCACGATTCCCACGACCACGATGATCATGAATTTGGGGGAACGACGCACCTGTCCTCATCTCTCGTCACACTAGGCGGCCCCCCGCTCACCAGGCACAGAACAGTACGGTCACGGGAGCACGGCCGCCACTCGTTCCGCGAAACGGCACGCGGCAGATGACACGAAGAACGTCATTTCCGACAAAGTACGAAGAACCGCCGCGAAATCAACACGGACCGGCGTGGAACGGGGGTGCCGGAGAGGCGCTCACCCGGTCACCAGGGGCCGAAGAGGCGCTCCCCGTTGGCGGCGATGGCGGCGCAGACCTCGGCGAGGTCGACGCCCTTGACCTCGGCCAGGCAGCCGACGGTCAGCGGGATGAGGTAGGAGGCGTTCGGCTTGCCGCGGTGCGGAATCGGCGTGAGGAACGGCGCGTCGGTCTCGACCAGCAGCAGGTCCAGCGGCGCCACCTTCGCGGCCTCGCGCAACGGTGCGGCGTTCTTGAACGTGACGTTGCCCGCGAAGCTCATCGCGTAACCGCGGTCGGCACAGACCCGGGCCATCGCGGCGTCGCCGGAGAAGCAGTGGAAGACCACCTTCTCGGGGGCGCCCTCCTCGGCCAGGATGCGGAGCACGTCGTCGTGGGCGTCGCGGTCGTGGATGACCAGTGCCTTGCCGGTCTGCTTGGCGATGTCGATGTGCGCGCGGAAGGACCGCTGCTGGTCCTTCGCCGGCGCCCAGTCACGGTAGTAGTCCAGGCCGGTCTCGCCGACCGCGACCACCTGCGGCAGCACGGCGAGTTCGGCGATGTCCTCGAGGACGTCGTCGCGGACGCCGGTGGTCTCGTTGGGGTGGATCGCCACGCCCGCGTAGACGTCCCCGTGCTCGCGGGCCACCCGGGTGGACCACCGCGACGACTTCAGGTCACAGCCGATCGTCATGACCCTGCGTACGCCCACGGCGTGGGCGGCCGCGAGTGCGCGCGGCACCGGCAGGTCGAGCAGGTCGAGGTGGCAGTGGCTGTCGAACACGTCGACGGGAAGCCGCTCGGGCAGCGGCGGGTAGGACGCGCCCTGGAACCCGTCGCTGCCGCGCGTACTGCTCATGGGTGGCTCCACTCGACCCTCGAGGTCGCGCTCGCCTCGGCTCATCCGGCCACCTCGGCTCGCGCACGAACCCGCTTCGGTGTCATCAACGAACCGTGGATCACGCCTGTTCCAGCCGGGCGAGTTCCTCATCGACGATCTTCGGGTCGAGCTTGGTGAACAGCGGGGTGGGCTTGCTGAGCGGCGTCCCCGGCTTGATGGGGCGGTGCTCCCAGCGGGCCTCGTCGTCGTACTGACCCGTGATCACCGGGTAGCTCACCCCGTCCTCGTCCACCTCCCGCAGTTCCGGCATGCCGGACCAGTCGCCCTGTCCGCCGAGCATCTCGTGCACCTTGCCCGAGGACTTGGGCAGGAACGGCGTGAGCAGCGTCTTGGCGTCGTCGACCACCTGGAGGGCGACGTGCAGGACCGACCCCTTGCGCGCGGGATCATCCTTGATCTTCCAGGGCTCCTGCTGCGAGAGGTAGGCGTTGGCGTCCCGTACGACGTCGAAGGCCTCGGTGACGGCGTTCTTGAACCGCGACCTGTTCAGCTCGGCGCCCACGGCGGCGAAGGCACCGCGGCTGCGCTCCAGCAGGGCGCGGTCGGCGTCACCGAGCTCGCCCGGCTCGGGGATCGTGCCGAACTCCTTGGCCGCCATCGTCACCGACCGGTTGACGAGGTTGCCCCACTGGGCGACGAGCTCGTTGTTGTTGCGCTCCAGGAAGTGCTGCCAGGTGAAGTCGGTGTCCTGGTTCTCGGGACCGGCCACCGCGATGTAGTAGCGCAGCGCGTCGACGTCATAGCGCTCCAGGAAGTCGCGCACGTAGATCACGACCTGCCGGGACGAGGAGAACTTCCGGCCCTCCATCGTGAGGAACTCCGAGGACACGACCTCGTTCGGCACATTGAGCCCGCCGAGCGAGCCCGGCTCACCGCCCCTGTCACCGAGGCCGTTGTAGCCCAGCAGCATCGCCGGCCAGATCTCGGAGTGGAAGACGATGTTGTCCTTGCCCATGAAGTAGTACGACAGCGCCTCGGGGTCCTGCCACCAGGCGCGCCAAGCGTCCGGGTCGCCGGACCTGCGCGCCCACTCGACCGAGGCGGAGAAGTAGCCGATGACCGCGTCGAACCACACGTACAGCCGCTTGTTGGGCTGGTCGCGCCAGCCGTCCAGCGGGATCGGCACGCCCCAGTCGAGGTCGCGGCTGATCGCGCGTGGCTGCAGGTCGTCGAGCAGGTTCAGCGAGAACTTCAGCACGTTGGGCCGCCACTCGCCCTGCTTCGACCGCAGGTAGGAGCCGAGCGCGTCGGTGAACGCGGGAAGGTCGAGCATGAAGTGCTCGGTCTCGACGAACTTCGGCGTCTCACCGTTGATCCGCGACCTGGGATTGATCAGGTCGATGGGGTCGAGCTGGTTGCCGCAGTTGTCGCACTGGTCGCCGCGCGCGCCGTCGTAGGAGCAGATCGGGCAGGTGCCCTCGATGTAGCGGTCCGGCAGCGTACGACCCGTGGACGGCGAGATCGCCCCCATGGTGGTCTGGGGGAAGATATAGCCGTTGTCGTAGAGACCCTTGAAGATCTCCTGCACCACCGCGTAGTGGTTGCGCGTGCTGGTGCGGGTGAACAGGTCGTACGACATGCCGAGCGCGTGGAGATCACCGGCGATCACCCGGTTGTAGCGGTCGGCGAGCTCGCGGGCGCTGACGCCCTCTTTGTCGGCCTGTACCTGGATCGGCGTGCCGTGCTCGTCGGTGCCGCTGACCATCAGGACCTGGTTGCCCGCCATCCGCTGGTAGCGGCTGAACATGTCGCAGGGCAGCGCGAAACCGGAGACGTGCCCGATGTGCCGGGGCCCGTTGGCGTACGGCCAGGCGGGTGCGGTCAGGATGTGTCGGCCAGACGAGGACATGGGACAAGCCTAGAGGGCTCATCGCGCTGACTCGTGCCAATATCGGCCCGGCGGCGGCGCCGGGCGAGATCGGCGACCGCGACGGCCGCCGCGACACACGGATCTTCAGCGCGCGGGAGATCTCGTCGTCGCCGAGCTCGAAGTAGAAGCGGAGTACCAGGACCTCGCGCTGCCGGCGGGCGACCCGGTGCAGCGCCGCCATCACCT
The DNA here is from genome assembly GCF_014323705.1 of Actinomadura alba. Taxonomy (GTDB): domain Bacteria; phylum Actinomycetota; class Actinomycetes; order Streptosporangiales; family Streptosporangiaceae; genus Actinomadura_C; species Actinomadura_C alba. The sequence goes on along the minus strand of NZ_JABVEC010000030.1, from coordinate 77,869 downwards.
CGCGCCGGTCCTCGCTCAGCATCACGGCGAGACGCACCAGGTCCGTCCGGTGCTCTCCGTACAGCTCCGCGAGCGTCGGGAGTGCAGCACACTCCCGATCCCGTCCGGCCGCGTGCTCACGCGGAGCCGCCGAGGGCACCGCGAACCGAGATATGACCTCACCGTCCACGCAATAGAGACGCGCGGAGGCGACCGTCTGCTGCTTCGGCGGCGGCGAAAACCTGGCGGATCGGTTCGGGCGGTCAGGTGATCACGCGTACGAGCACGAACAACTGCATGATCACGGGAGGGAGGGCACGCCGGAAGAGGTCAGGCCGCCCGCGTAGGCGGACGGCCTGGACTTCCTGTGATCTCGGACCTGCTCAGCTCGCGCGTTCGTCGACCTGTTCCGAGGCGACCTTGTGCGCGGCGGCGTCGACCACGTCGGCCGCCTCGTCGGCCGGGTCGCTCAGTGGCGGGTGCGACCGGCGGCGGATGTCGAGGATGCTGATGAACAGCGAAGCGAACACGACCTGGAAGCTCATGATCAGGCCGGTCGCCGACGGCACGACCAGCCGCAGGGAGTGCCGTGGATCGAGCTCGCCGAAGTTGTTCAGCTTCCAGTGCAGGAGCGAGGCGACCAGACCGACCAGACCGGCCACGGCGAGCAGGCCGCCGATGACCAGACCGCGCTCCAGGCTCCACCAATCGATGATCTTCTGTACCCGTTTGTCGTGCGGGAGGAAGCCCTCCTCCATCGCATAGACCTTGGTCAGCAGCGCGAAGATCACCGCTTGGAAACCGATGACGAGCATCGCGGACGCTCCGACGAGGGTGTCGACGTCGAAGGCGATGTCACCGACGCGCACCGGGCCGGCCGAGAGGGCGGCTCCGGCGACCAGCCCGAGCGTCATGAGCAGGAGGCCGGGGATGAGGAACAGCCAGCGCGGGCTGTAGAGCATGAGGAAGCGCAGGTGCCGCCAGCCGTCCCGCCACGTGCTCAGGTGCGGCGCCCTGGTGCGGCCGTCGGGCGACAGTGTGGTGGGCTGTTCGCGGATGTCGTATTTCGCGAGTGTGGCCTTCACCACCATTTCGCTGGCGAACTCCATGCCGCCGGTCTGCAGCCCCAGCCGCACGATCGACTCCTTGCGGAACGCGCGCAGCCCGCAGTGGAAGTCGCCTATCTTGCTGCGGAAGAACAGCCGCCCGACGAAGCTGAGCACCGGGTTGCCGAGATACCTGTGCAGGCCCGGCATGGCGCCCGGCGCGATTCCGCCCTTGAAGCGGTTGCCCATGACGAGGTCGGCGCCGTCGCGGAGGTCCTCGAGAAACGGCATGAGGGTCGCGAAGTCATAGGAGTCGTCGGCGTCGCCCATCGCCACATAGCGCCCCCGAGCAGCGCGAATGCCACCCATGAGGGCATTCCCGTACCCCTTCTCGGACACGGGAACCACCCGGGCGCCGGCGTCCCGGGCGAGCTGCTGGCTGCCGTCAGTACTGCCGTTATCGGCGATGACCACCTCGCCGTCGATGCCGTGCTCGTCGAAGAAGGCGATCGTCTTACGGACGCATATCTCGACGGTTTCGGCCTCATTCAGGCATGGCATCACAACGGAGAGTTCCACGCGGTCTCCTTCGTTCCCCCGGATCGTCGACTGCGGGGTTTCGACTAACCTCGTCATGTCCCGAGGCTGGCATGTAGGACTCGTACATGATGCCTGCCGCGGCGACGTGACGCGGGGCGCTCAGCGCAAGAGCCTCCCAATCGTGTTGCAAAGTTGCAACCTGAAGACTCACATTAGAGAGTCCACGGACGGCAGGGTGGGAATCAGCATACGGGCGACGCGGCCCAGAAGGATCGGGGTCGGGTCTTGACGAACATCGGTGAGCGTGGGGGAGGGGCCGCCGTGGCGGGGGCGACGTCTGACGAGACCGCGCTCGACGAGGCTGCCCCCGGGTCCCAGGTAAAAGAGGCGGAGATCACACCGCCGGCCGAGCCCGCCGAACCGAGCGGGCCCGCCGGGCCCGGACCGGCGAAACCCGATCCCGAGCGGCGGGTCCGGGGCATCGGTTTCTGGGCCCTCGTCGGCCGCCACCGGTCCTTCACCGCCGTGCTGACGATCGGCGTGCTCGTGCGCGTGACCGCGCTGCTCGGCTACCGGCCGGCGATGTGGTTCAACGACTCCTACGACTACCTGCACGCGGCGATGCGGCCCTACCCGCACCCCATCAGGCCGAACGGGTACTCGTTCCTGCTCATGGTCCTGCGGCCGTTCCACAGCTTCGCGCTGGTCGTGACGGTGCAGCACATCATGGGCGTGGCCATGGCGGTCATGATCTATGCCCTGCTCCGGCGGAGGTTCGGGCTGCCGGGATGGGGCGCCGCGCTCGCGACCGTTCCCGTGCTGCTCGACGCCTATCAGATCCAGCTCGAGCACGTGATCCTGTCCGACGTCCCCTTCACCTTCCTGGTCGTCTCAGCGATCACCCTGCTGCTGTGGCGGGCGCAGCCCTCGTGGCGGATCGGAGCGGCGGTCGGGCTCGTCCTGGGCCTGGCCACGCTGACCCGTTCGGTCGGCCTGCCGGTGCTCTTCGCGGTCGCCGTGTTCATGGTCGTACAGCGGATGCGCTGGCGGGTGATCGCGGCGATGCTCGCCGTGTGCTCCCTGCCGATGGTGGCGTACATGGGCTGGTTCCAGGCCGTGCACGGCAAGTTCGCCATGACCGAGAGCAGCGGGATCTTCCTGTACGCCCGGGTCTACAAGTTCGCGGACTGCGACAAGATCAAGCCTCCGGTGCACGAGATCCCGCTGTGCGTCGAACCCCAGCATCGGCTGCGGTTCTCCCAGGACGGCATCTGGAACCGCAAGTCGCCGCTGCTCCGCAACGAGCCGGAGCGCTTCTCCCCCACGCAGAACAAGCTGGCCGGCGACTTCTCCAAGCGCGCGATCATGTCGCAGCCCGATGACTACCTGAAGGTCATGGCCGGTGACTTCTTCCGGGTGTTCCGATGGGAGCGCACGGTGTTCCCGGACTGGGCCACCTACGAGCAGTACGAGTTCCGCGAGAAGCCCCCGCCGCTGCCCGACTGGCGGATGAGCCGGGGCGCGACGGCCGCGCAGGAGGCCGCGCAGTACGAGCAGGGACGCGCCCGACCGACGGTCGTCGAGCCGTTCGCCGGAGTGATGCGCACGTACCAGGACCACTTCTACCTCCGTGGCACGCTGCTCGGCGTGATCCTGCTGGCCGGGCTGGCCGGCCTGGCCGCGTCGTGGCGAAGGTTCGGCGGCCCCGCGCTGCTGCCATGGATCACCTCGGTGGGGCTGCTGCTCGCTCCCGCGGCCACCGCGGAGTTCGACTACCGCTACATCCTGCCGACGGTGCCGCTCGCGTGCCTCGCAGCGGGGATCGCCTTCACACCCCAGGCGCGTGCCCGGCTGGGCCGGATCACATGGCGCCGGCGCCGCCGTGACGAGGAGCAGGAGGGGCGGCCCGAGGCCGACCGGAAGACCGAGCCGGTCTCGGTCTGAGCCTGTCCGCCCGCTGCCCGCCGCGTGTCGCGTGTCGCGTGTCGCCCGCCGCGTGTCGCCTCGGTGCTCAGCGGCCCTCAGTAGGCGTGCAGGCGGCGCAGCAAGCGCAGCAATGCCAGGTTGTCGGCGCGCTGCGACGGTGGCGCCGGCTGCCGCGTGACCGAGGCCGCGGGGAACCTCTTGGCCGAGGCCGCAGGGAACGTCTTGATCGAGCAGGCGTGACACGCCGGGCACATCAGCCCCGTCCACGGTGACGTGCTGGACTGGCCGTCGTGGCGATAGCCGACCGCATCACCGCCGTGGCCGTCCGCCACGTGCCAGACCTCGAAGGTCTCTTCCCACTCATGCAGGCAGCACAGGCATTCGTAGCGCCAGACCTCGATTGCGATGACCGGTTCACGCATGGCCTTCATCCCCTTGCGTCCGGAGTTGGACCGCTCCATCCAATGTGAACCCGTGGAGACGGTCTGTCAGCCGGTCTGGGAGGACTTGTTCCTGTCCCTTCCGGTACCGGCCTTATCGCCTCGCGGCGACCACCGCGTCGTAGACGACCCGTTTGGGCAGGCCGTTCTCCTTGGCGACGTCGGAGATGGCCTGCTTGCGATGCTCACCCGAGGCCTCCCGGCCGGCCACCTCGGCGGCGAGCTGTGCCGGATCGGTCAGCGCCGGCCGCGCGGGCGCACCGCCCACCACGACGGTGATCTCCCCCCGGACGCCGTCGGCGGCCCAGGCGACCAGGTCGGCGAGCGGGCCGCGCCGTACCTCCTCGTACGTCTTGGTCAGCTCTCGGCAGACGGCGGCCCGCCGGTCGCCGCCGAAGGTCTCGGCCATCGCCTCAAGTGCCGCGGCCAGCCGGTGCGGCGCCTCGAAGAAGACCATGGTGCGCGGCTCGGTACGTAGCGATTCCAGCCGCGACGAGCGCTCACCGGCCTTGCGGGGCAGGAAGCCCTCGAAACAGAAGCGATCGGTGGGCAGCCCGGAGATCACCAAAGCGGTGGTGACCGCCGACGGACCGGGCAGGACGGTGACCGGCACCTCCTGCTCCACGGCCGCGGCCACCAGGCGGTAGCCGGGGTCGGAGACACCGGGCAGACCGGCGTCGGTGACCACGAGGACGTCCCGGCCGCCGAGCAGCTCATCCATCAGTTCCTGTGCCCTGGCCCGCTCGTTCACGTCGTAGTAGGACACGACCCTCGCGCGCACCTCGACCTCCAGATCGGCCGCGAGCCGGCGTAGCCTCCGGGTGTCCTCGGCGGCTATGACGTCGGCGGCGGCCAGGGCGCCACGGAACCGGTCCGACGCGTCCGCCGGGCGTCCGATCGGTGCGGCCGCGAGAATCAGCGTGCCAGTCTCGTTCCTCGTCACAGTGCAATTCTCGCCGGAATACGCACGCGGTGGCGAGTCGGCCGCTACCCGGGGGATTCCGGCCGAGTACCCGCTGCGCGCCCGTACGATGGCCGGATGGCGACGACGGAAATCGGGCCGGCGACCAAAACCCTCGAAAGGCGCCGCCCGCCATCGCTGCGGGAGTGGCTCGCCCCCGCCATCCCCGGTGATCCCATGCTCGCCTGGATCGGGCCGCTGATCGTCACCGTCTTCGCGGCCTTCCTGCGCTTCGACCGGCTGGCGATCCCGAACGCCGTCGTCTTCGACGAGACCTACTACGCCAAGGACGCCCTGGCGCTGCTCAAGTTCGGCTACGAGCACAAGACGGTCGAAGACGCCAACACGCTCCTCATCCAGGAGGGCGCCAAGGCGGCGGACAGCCGGATCTGGGCCGAGGGCGCCAGCTTCGTGGCCCACCCGCCGGCCGGCAAGTGGATGATCGCCATCGGCGAGTGGCTCTTCGGCGCCACACCGTTCGGCTGGCGGTTCATGGCGGCCCTGATGGGCTCGCTGTCGGTGCTGATCCTGTGCCGGGTCGCGCGCCGCATGACCGGGTCGACGCTGCTCGGCTGCGCCGCGGGCCTGCTGCTCGCCGTCGACGGCCTGCACCTGGTGACCAGCCGCACCGCGCTGCTCGACATCTTCCTGATGTTCTGGATCCTCGCCGGGTTCGGCTGTCTCGTCGCCGATCGCGACCACTCCCGCCGGGTGCTGGCGGCCAAGCTGCAGAGCGGGGACGACGGCGGCTTCGGGCCGTTCGTGTTCCACCGCTGGCGGATCCTGGCCGGTGTGTGCCTGGGCTTGGCGTGCGCGACGAAGTGGACCGGGATCTTCTACATCGCCGCGTTCGGGATCATGGTGCTGCTCTGGGACATGGGGGCGAGGCGCGCTGCCGGCGTCCGGCACGCCTACCGGGGCGCGTTCCTCTTCGACGCCGTACCGGCCTTCCTGTCGCTGGTCGGCATCGCGACGATCACCTATCTCGCCTCCTGGTGGGGATGGATCTTCAACGCCGGCGGGTGGGGACGCGGCAAGGTCGCGGGCAACGCCCTGTTCCGTCCGTTCGAGGCGATGCCCGACCTGTGGAGCTACCACAAAGCGGTCTGGAACTTCCACACGTCGTTGCAGGACAAGCATCCCTACCAGTCGTGGCCATGGGACTGGCCGATCCTGAGCCGGCCGGTCGCCTTCTTCTACACCGAGCCGGCGCAGGGGTGCGGCGCCGACAAATGCTCGCGCGAGATCCTCGGCATCGGCACGCCGGCCATCTGGTGGGCGGCACTCGGCGCCCTGGTGGTGCTCGGCTTCCTCTGGATCCACTGGCGCGACTGGCGGGCCGGCGCGATCGTGCTCGGGTACCTCACGGGCTGGCTGCCCTGGTTCTACTACGCGCTCGACAAGCGCACGATGTTCCTGTTCTACGCCACGCCGATGCTGCCGTTCATGGTGCTCGCCATCGTGATGTGCCTGGGGCTGCTCATCGGGCCGGCCCGCGAACCGGGCACACGCCGGGTCGTCGGCACGGCCGCCGCGGGTGCCTACATGCTGGTCGTGCTGGCCAATTTCCTCTACATGTATCCGGTGCTCACGGCCAAGTTCATTCCGTGGGAGTCGTGGCATGGCCACATGTGGTTCGACAGCTGGATCTGACCGGCTCGCCGGTCCCACGCCCACGTGAGGTCCTAGAGTGATGGCGTGGCGGATCCGCGTGAAGGATGGCGGAGCGACCGGCTGCGAGCGGCGGTCTACGACTTCGGGGTACGGACCTACCCCGTCAACGCCGTGGCGGCCCGGCTGCTGTGGGGTTATGACATCGCCCGGCTCTGGCGGACCATCGGTGAACTGAGCCGCGAACCCGACGACGCCACCGTCCTGGACCTGCCGTGCGGCGGCGGCATCGCGTTCCAGGCGCTCTCACGTGGACGCCGGCTGCGCTATGTGGCCGCGGATCTCTCCCCGCTCATGCTGGGACGGGCCCGCGCGGTCGCGCGGCGCCGCGCGCTCGACCAGGTCGGGTTCGTCCAGGCCGACGCCGGTGCGCTGCCGTTCCCTGACGGTTCGTTCGATGTGTGCGTCACCCTCAACGGGCTGCACTGCCTGCCCGACCCGGCCGGGGCCGTCGCCGAGTTCGCCCGGGTGCTGCGGCCCGGCGGCACTCTGCGGGGCACCGCGATCGTCACCGGCACCGGCGGTCGCCGGGACGCCGTCATCCGCGCCTTCCAGCGATGGGGCTATTTCGGCCCGGGCGGCAACGCCACGGATCTGCGGCGTTGGATGACGTCGGCCGGCCTCACCGGCTCCGAGGTGGACGTCGACGGAGCCATGGCCACCTTCACGGCTCGGCGACCCGGCTGACAACCCTCATCACTCTCGAACCGTCGACACCCTCGCGGGGCGGCTAAGGGCGGCGGGGGGCGGCCGTCGAGGCGCGGACGACGAGTTCGCCGGGAAGCGACACCGAGGCCGGCCGGCGGCCGTCGAGGAGTTCCAGCAGCGCGGCCATCCCCCGGGCACCGAGTTCCTCGGCCGGCAGCCGTACGGTGGTCAGCTCGGGCTCGACCGCCTTGGCGAGGAGCATGTCGTCGAAGCCGGTGACCGACACGTCGCCGGGCACGTCCAAGCCGAGCGCGCGCGCCGCCTTGCACGCGCCCGCCGCCACCAGGTCGTCGTCGCAGACCAGGGCGGTCGGCCGGTCCGGCCGGTCCAGCAGCCGGCCGGCCGCCTCGCGGGCCGCACCGATCTCGATCTCGGTGAACTCGCGTACGAGACCGGCGCCGGGCCGGCCGCGCACGGCCGCCGAGAGCACGCCGGCCCGCTCGCGGAACGTCCACGCGTCCACGGCGGCGGCCAGGTGGCCGATCCGCCGGTGCCCGAGGGCGGCCAGGTGCGCGGCGACGGCCCGCATACCCTCGGCCACGTCGAAGTTGACGGTGGGCGCCTCGCCCCGAGGGTCGCTGTCCAGCATCACCCGGGGCAGCGGGTCGAGTCCATCGAGGACGCCGACGGCCATCGATGACGCGAGGATTCCGTCGATCGCCTCGTGCGCCGCCGCGAAGGGGCTCCGCGCCGGTCCGGAGACGTCGGGCCACGGATACACCACCACGCCGAAGCCGTGCTCGGCGGCGGCGCGGGCGGCACCGGTGTAGATCGCCCCGAAGAACAGGCTGGACAGCGTGGGGACGACGAGCAGGACCGTCCTGGTCTGGCCGAGCCGCAGGCTGCGCGCGGCCAGGTTCGGCCGGTAGCCGAGCCGGTCCGCGGCCTGCCGTACGGCCTGTGCGGTGGCGTCGGAGATCCGCCCGGCGGCCTTGCCGGCCAGCACGATCGACACCGTGGACTGTGACACGCCGGCGGCATGTGCCACGTCCTTGCTGGTCGGTCGGCCGGTCTTCGGCACGGCATCACCCTCCATCTCGCCGGAAACAGACTAGAGCGCCGACACACTTTAGTGATACGTATGACGGCGGACGTAATACGTATGACTGGAGGCTTGATGCGGGGTTATGTCGAGTTCCTGCGGACGCCGTACGCCGCTCGGCTGCTCGGTGGCACCCTGCTCGGACGGTTGCCGACCGGCATGGGCGCGCTGGTCGTCGTCCTGTTCACCCGGGCCGAGGGCGGCGGATACTCGCTGGCCGGAGCGCTGGCCGCGATGCACGGCCTGGCCGCGGCGGCCGGGCAGCCCGTGCTCGGCCGCACCATGGACCGGCTCGGCCAGACCCGGGTCCTGCTCAGCGGCGCGCTGCTCGCCGCGACGGGGTTCACCCTGTTCGCCGTCGTGGGCATCCATCCGCTGCCAGTCGCGATCGGCGCCGTGGTGCTGGCCGGATTCGCGACGCCGCCGCTCGAGCCCGGGTTGCGGGCGCTGTGGCCGGACGTGCTGCCCGGCCCCGACCAGGTACAGGCGGCGTACGCCCTCGACGCCGCGGCCCAGGAGATCATCTTCACCACGGGCCCGCTGATCGTGGTCGCCGCGGCGGCCTTCTCGCCGGAGGCCGCCCTGGTGCTCACCGGGGCCCTCGGGATCGCCGGAACGCTCGTCGTCGCCTCGTCCCGGCCCTCGCGCGCCTGGCGCGGCCACCCGAGGGCGGCCGACTGGGCCGGGCCGCTGCGCTCCGCCGGGCTGCGGCTGCTGCTCCTCGCCCTCGCGGCGGTCGGCGTCGCCCTGGGCGTGCTGAGCGTGGCGGTGGTCGCCTACGCCGACCGTCTCGGCTCGGAGTCGGTGTCGGGCCTGCTGCTCGCCGTGAACGCGGGCGGCGCCCTGATCGGCGGCATCGTCTACGGCGCCCGGCCGAGGCCCGGCCCGGCGGACCGCCGGCTCCCGCTGTTGATGGCCGGGCTCGCCCTGGGCTACCTGCCACTTATGATCGCTCCGGCGCTGCCGCTGATGGTGGCCCTCACGTTCGTCAGCGGAATCTTCCTGGCCCCCGTACTGGCCTGCAGCTTCGGCATCGTGGACTATCTCGCGCCGCGCGGCACCGTCACCGAGGCGTTCGCGTGGATCGTCGCCGCCATGGGCGGCGGCGCGGCTCTCGGCGCGGCCGTCGCGGGGATCTCCGGGGATCTCGCCGGAGTGTCCGGCGCGTTCACCGCGGCGGGGATCGGCGGGGTGCTCGCCCTGGCCCTCTGCCTCCTGGGCCGCGGCCTCCTGCGGCCCGCGGAGCCGACCGTGACCGGGACCCAGACCTTTGCGGCATGACCGGGCGGCGTGCGGCCGGGCATTGCGCCACCATGACGGCGGTGTGTTCGGTGGCCTCCAGGGGGGCCATCGAACACACCCCTGACCGGCCTAGCCCTGCTTGGCCGCCTTCTTCGCGGCCTGCTTGAAGGCGCGGACCTTCTCCAGCGACTCGGGGCTCGTGATGTCGGCGATCGAACGGTGCGAGCCCTCCTCGCCATAGGCGCCGGCCGCCTCACGCCAGCCCTCGGGCGTCACACCGAACTGCTTGCCCAGCAGCGCGAGGAAGATCTGGGCCTTCTGCTTGCCGTAGCCCGGCAGGTCGTTCAGCCGCTTGAAGAGCTCCTTGCCGGTGCCGACCTCCCGCCATACCGCTGACGCGTCCCCGTCGTAATGCTCGACGAGGTATTGGCAGAGCTGCTGCACCCGCTTGGCCATCGAACCGGGATAGCGGTGCACGGCCGGCTTCTCGGACAGCAGTGCGGCGAACCGTTCCGGGTCGTAGGCGGCGATCTCGTGCGCGTCCAGGTCGTCACCGCCGAGACGCTGCGCGATCGTGTAAGGGCCGGTGAAAGCCCACTCCATCGGGATCTGCTGGTCGAGCAACATGCCGATCAACGCCGCGAGCGGGCTGCGGCCGAGCAGTTCGTCGGGCTCGGGCCGCTGCGTGAGCCGAAGTGAGACAACCATTGGCAGTCAGGGGTTCGGCGCCCGTCCATGGACCCCTGCCCCATCCCCCTTTCGTTGGTACGACCGATTCTCTCGTACGGTCATCGCGCGCACCGAGAGGGAGCCGACGTCGTCGGCACCGCCGCCGGCCACGCGAAGCCGGGCGGGCACCATCGATCTCACCCAGAAATTGCTGGAAGATGGCCTTACCGGAAGAATCTTCGCATTTCCCCCTACCGGCGGTCGGGTACGAGAAGGACATGGCCGAGGTGAGGCGGCGGGACTTCCTTCGGATCGGCGCGATCGCCGGGACATCCGTCGTGTTCCCGGTCCCGATCGCCGGTACGGCCCCGGCACGGCCGGTGGCGGGCGGATCCCTGGACCCCGCGCGTGTCCGGAAGTACGTGACCCCGCTCATGATCCCCGCGGCCATGCCACCGGCACGGATCAGTGCCGGAATCGACCACTACGAGATCGCCGTACGCCAGTTCCGGCAGCAGGTCCTGCCGCGGGGCCTGCCGTCGACGACGGTGTGGGGGTACGGAGCGGTGGGCGCTCCGGCGTCGTTCGCCTACCCCGCGTTCACGATCGAGGCGCGCCATGGGAGGACGGTCGAAGTCGACTGGATCAACGGTCTCGTCGACCGCGACGGCCGGTTCCTTCCGCATCTCCTGTCCATCGACCAGACCCTCCACTGGGCCGATCCGCCCGGTGGAACAGCCGGTCGCGACTCGTACGGGCGGGGCCGGGGCACCTACCGGGGCCCGGTGCCGATCGTCACCCATGTGCACGGCAACCACACCTTCGACCACAGCGACGGCTACCCGGAGGCGTGGTACCTGCCGGACGCCCGCGACATCCCCGCCGGGTTCGCCCGTGAGGGATCCTGGTACGACCGTTTCCGGGCGGGGTCGCCGCTGGGCGACCGCTGGGGGCCCGGCCGCGCGGTCTTCGAGTACCCCAATGACCAACCGGCCGGCACGCAGTGGTACCACGACCACACTCTTGGGCTCACCAGGGCCAACGTCTACGCGGGGCCGGTCGGCTTCTATCTGCTCCGCGGCGGTCCGAACGATGTGCCGCCGGGTGTCCTGCCCGGCCCGGCGCCTCGGACGGGCGACCCGCCGGGCCGCCGGTATTACGAGATCCCGCTGGCGGTCCAGGACCGCTCGTTCAACGCCGACGGTTCCCTGTTCTACCCCGCGAGCCGGGCGTTCTTCGACGGCTTCCGGGGCCCCTACGCACCGAACAGCGACGTCCCGCCCATCTGGAACCCGGAGTTCCTCGGGAACATGATCGTCGTCAACGGGACCACCTGGCCCGTGCTGGCGGTGGAGCCGCGCCGCTACCGCTTCCGCCTCCTGAACGGCAGCAACACGCGCGTCTTCATCTTCAAGCTGGTGTCGGACCCCATGGCGCGGCGTCCCGTCACGGCGGCGCTGCCGATCTGGATGATCGGCACAGAGAGCGGGTTCATGGCCGCTCCGGCCCGGCTCGACCGACTCCTGCTGTCACCGGCCGAGCGTGCGGACGTGATCGTCGACTTCACCGGACTGCCGGTGGGCGCGGAGGTCTATCTCATCAACGAGGGCCCCGACGCCGTGTTCAACGGGAAGCAGGACGCCTTCGCCGACCCCGCCACCACCGGCCAGGTCATGAAGTTCCAGGTCGGGCGGCTCACCTCGGACGACACAAGCACTCCGCCGAGCCGCCTGTCGCTGCCCGCACCCGACGGCCCCGGCGCCGAGACCCACCGCCGTCAGGTCTCCTTCGCCGAGCGGTCATCGACCCGGGTGCCGGGTATCGGTCCGGTGGCGGTGCTGCTCGGCACCATGCGCGAGGGGGCGGCGAATCCGCTGAGGTGGCACGACCCCGTCACCGAGAATCCGAGGGTGGGCGCCGTCGAGGTCTGGGAGATGTACAACACCACCCCGGACGCGCACCCGATTCACCTTCACGAGGTGCGGTTCGAGGTCGTCGACCGGCAGCGCATCGGTGGTGGTGGACGCCGGCCGCCCGACCCATGGGAGCAAGGCCTCAAGGACACCGTCATCGCCTATCCCCAGGAGATCACCCGGGTGAAGGCGAGGTTCGACCGCGCCGGCCGTTTCGTCTGGCACTGCCACATGCTCGAACACGAGGACAACGAGATGATGCGCCCGTACGACATCGGCTCGAGCGGGGCACCGGTCCGCAGCCATCATCACCCCGGCTGACGCGACCCCTTCAACCCGTCGCGAGATCGCACACCATGCCGAGACGTCGACTCGTGGCGTGTCGGGCTTCCCAGGCGATCCTTGACCCCGACACGCCACGAGTCAACGAAAGGAGCAGGGGCGTCGGCGTCCTGCCGCGCCGCTTAGGCGCCGGTGAGATGGCGCGCCCACGGGGGCGCCGGGTCGCCGCTCTGGCGCATGAGGTGGAGCCGTTCGCGATAGAGCCCCACGTCGGGCGCCATCGCCGAGAACCATTCGCTGACGGCGTCCCACCCCCGGATGACCGCCTCGTCCTCCGAGATCAGCCAGACGGGCGGGTCGTCCGTGCTCAGGTCCGGTCCGTCGATCACGTGGAAGGTGCGTTCCCCGTACGCGACGAGGACGTACATCGCCGACGCGTCGGCGAACGGATCCCCCAGGCGGGCGAGCGTGGCGAGCGCGCGGGACTTGGCCGCCCGGCCGTCCAGGGCCGTGCCGAAGGGGCTGCCGGCCAGCCAGAGTGCCGATCGGGCTCCGATCAGGTGGTAGACCTGATGTAGTGCGCCGGGCAGGTTCGTGACGCTCTGGGCTGCGGCCAGTCCGGCGATCTGCTCGCCGGACGCGCCCGAGACCGCGTCCTGTCGCAGGCCGTCGGACAGGACCCGGCGAAATGTCGCGTGGATCCGCTCCATCGCTTCGGGAGTAGATTCCACGGGTTGATCATAGATTGACGGGCAGCGGGATCGCCGGTGATGACGCAGAGATTCCGGCAGCGGGGAGGCCCGCTTGTTGAGTCGTGGCGTGTCGGGGCATCATGCCGCGTGAAGACCCCGACACGCCACGACTCAACAGAAGCTCGGCGCCGTGTCGTACGCGCTCGCCCCGGCGCGTGAACCACCCGGCCGGATCGGCCCGTACGTTCGTCTGCGCCGGGCCGCGCGACGCCGGGCACGCCCGTCGCACCGCCCCGCGTGCGGGCCGGCCCGGCGGACACGGTAGACAAAGGTCATGGGAGAGAGCCCCCGCAAGGCGCCGGCCACGCAGGCGGACGACCGGATCGGCACGCATCCGCCGCGGACCCGGCTCTGGCGCGATGGCCGTCTCGAGGCCGAGGGCTTCCCCGTGGCCGAGATCAGTGAGCACCTCGCCGAGCCCGACACTGTGGTCTGGCTCGATCTGTGCGGTCCCCGGGACGACGAACTGCGGGTCGTCAGCGATGAACTGGGCCTGGACGCCTTCGCGATCGAAGACGCGGTCAGCCGGCACGAGCGCGCCAAGCTGGACCGCTATCCGGGGCACCTGTTCCTGAACGCCTACGACGCACGGCTCGACAGCGACAGCGGACGGCTGGAGACGACCGAGGTGTCGGCGTTCATCACCGAGCGTGCGGTGGTGACCGTACGACAGGAGCCGACCTTCGACGTCGACGAGCTGATCCGCCGCTGGGACGCCGACGGGCGCTTCGCGCGGTACGGCGTCGCGTTCCTCTTGCACGGGCTGCTCGACATGCTCGTGGACCGGCATTTCGATGCCGTGCAGGACATGGACGGCCGGCTGGACGACCTCGAGGGACTGCTGTTCGACGAACACACCACCGACCGGGCGATGCAGCGCTACAGCTTCGAACTCCGCAAGAGCCTCGTGCTGCTGCGGCGTGTCGTGCTACCGATGCGCGAGATCGTCAACACCCTGATGCGGCGGGACCTGGAGATCGTCCCCGAGGCCATGACGCCCTTCTACCAGGACGTCTACGACCACGTGCTGCGGGCGACCGAGTGGACCGAGAGCCTGCGCGACCTCGTGACGACCATCCAGGAGACCCGCATCGCACTCCAGGGCAACCGGCTCAACGAGGTGATGAAGCAGGTCACGAGCTGGGCGGCCATCATCGCGGTGCCCACCGCGGTCACCGGCTTCTACGGCATGAACGTGCCTTACCCGGGCTTCGGCGAGGGGTGGGGCGTCGTCACCGCGCTGGCCGTGCTCGTCATCACCGGTGCCGGCCTCTACGTGATCTTCAAACGCCGCGACTGGCTCTGAGCGCGAACAATGCGCCGTCGGCCGGGGCGGCGAACACCATGCCGTCGGCGACGGCGGGCAACGCCGTCGAACGTCCGAGCGCGTAACGCCATCGACCTCCCCGTGGCCACCTCCACCGGGCCTTCGGGAGATGCCCCATGGCGGACCGGCCGGGTCTCACCCCCGATCGAGGGCGAATATCAGTGCGGCAGTACAGACGATGAGCATGCCGGTGGCGTTGAGGAAGAGGTTGCGGCCGAAGTCACGGGCGCGGATGTGCATCGTAATGGCGATCAGGAAGTAGGCCACCAGTGCGGCGGTGGTCAGGACTGCGAGCGGCGGTGCCCAGATGCCGACGACGAGGGCCGCCGCCGCGGCGGTCTTCAGCACCGGCAGCAGCCGCCAGTAGCGTCGGGGGAACCCGACGTTCTGCAGGCAGGTGCGGATGAACCCGGCAGGTTTCAGGCACATCGCGGCGTCGCCGAGCTGGATGACGGCCAGGCCGGCGAGCGGCCACCAGGGCTGGATCACGACGGGTTCCTCGTCTCGTTGCAGTGGGTGCGGCTGTCAATGACGTGGACGGAAGCGCGCTGTGTTTTGTGACATCACCGCTGCGTCGGGAAGAGGTCAGTGGCCGGGGACGACCAGGTGGGCGCGGTCCCTGACGGGTGGTGGTCAGGTAGTGGTCCTCGGCCAGGCGCCAGCGCGCCTCCCAGTGAAGGGATCGCCCGGCCCAGGCCTGGGCCTTGCACGAGGCCATCGCGGACATCTTCGCCGGCAACATCGACGACGACTGGAGCGTGGGCGAGGACACACCGCCAAGGACCCCGTGCGCGATATGTCGAATCCAGAACCCCACCGTGTTCTGCGCGGCGTTCACCGCGACGCCGGTGGATCGATCACTTGCGGGCGGCGGGTGAGCGATGCCGGTACATCGGCGGTCCGCGGGTCGTTCAGCTCCTCAGAGGCGGTCGAGGATGTGGTCGCGGGCCTCGGCGTAGCGTTCGCGCAGGCCCGCCGTCGGCTCGGCCTCGTACCGCGCGGTTCCGGTGGCGCTCCGCCTCGGTGGCTCGTCCCCGCCGATCAGCGCCCACGCCGCCTGCAGCGCCGCGCCCTCGGCCACGTACTCCCCCAGCGGTGGTACGAGTACAGGGCGCCCGAACACCGTCGGCGCGATCCGCCGTACGGCCTCAGACCGGGCCGCGCCGCCCACCAGGACGACCCGCTCGACCTCGACTCCGTGCTCGACGATCGCGTCGAGGCCGTCGGCGAGCCCGCACAGCATGCCCTCGACGGCGGCCCTGGCGAGATGCTGCGGGGTCGAGTTGGTCAGGCGCAGCCCGTGCACCGACCCGGTCGCGTCCGGCCTGTTCGGGGTGCGCTCGCCCTCCAGATAGGGCACCAGCGTCAGGCCCTCCGCACCGCCGGGCCCGGCCAGCGCGAGCTCCGAGAGCCGTTCGTGGTCCACGCCGAGCATGCGGGCGGCGGCGTCGAGCACCCGCGCCGCGTTCAGCGTGCACACGAGCGGCAGGTAACGGCCGGTGGCGTCGGCGAAGCCCGCGATGATTCCGGTCGGATCGGCGCACGGCCGGTCGGTCACCGCGAACACCGTGCCGGACGTGCCGAGCGAGACCACGACGTCGCCGCGCCGGGCGCCCAGGCCCAGCGCCGCCGCCATGTTGTCACCGGTGCCGGCCGACACGATCGTGCCCTGGCCGGTGCGGCCGGCCGAGGCCGACGGGGGCAGCACCCGCGGCAGCTCGGGTTCGTGGCCCAGAGCGCGCCGCAGCAGGTCGGTCCGGTAGCCGCCCTCGGCCGGGGACCAGTAGCCGGTGCCCGACGCGTCCCCGCGGTCGGTCACCAGCTCGCCGGTCAGCCGCCAGGTCAGGTAGTCGTGCGGCAGGCACACCCTGGTGGTACGGGCGGCCGCGGCCGGCTCGTGCTCGGCCAGCCAGCGCAGCTTGGTCACCGTGAACGACGCCACCGGGACGCTGCCCACGGCCTCGGCCCACGCCTTCGGACCGCCGAGCTCGTCGATCAGATCCTGCGCGGCCCCGGCGGAGCGGGTGTCGTTCCACAGCAGCGCCGGGCGCACGACCTGGTCGTCCTCATCGAGACACACCATGCCGTGCTGCTGCCCGGCGATCCCCATCGCGACGACGTCGCGCAGCCCGCCGGCCGCCTCGGTCGCGTCGGTCAGCGCGTCCCACCAGGCGGCGGGGTCGGCCTCCGTGCCATCGGGATGCGGCGCCTGGCCACGCCGGAGCACCACCCCCGACTCCGCGTCACAGACCACGACCTTGCACGACTGGGTCGAGGAGTCGACCCCGGCGACGAGCGGCATGTCGGCGTGCTTCCCTTCCGTCCTGCGTCCTGTGTCAGCGGGCTCCGAGCAGGTGTTCCATGGCGAGCTGGTCGA
Source organism: Actinomadura alba (assembly GCF_014323705.1). Taxonomy (GTDB): domain Bacteria; phylum Actinomycetota; class Actinomycetes; order Streptosporangiales; family Streptosporangiaceae; genus Actinomadura_C; species Actinomadura_C alba. The sequence continues at coordinate 60,994 of NZ_JABVEC010000030.1, read as the reverse complement.
GGTGGGTGAAGTGGAAACCGCGCGCGGCGGCGGCGTCGAGGTCGAAGTCGTCACCGGCCAGCGACTCGTACGTCTCACCGGGCGCGAGCGTCGGCACGGCGAGCTCGTCGACGCGCGAGGCCCGCAGTGCCTCCTGCACCTCGGGGTCGGCGCGGAACGCGAGTGCCCGCTCCTTGAAGATCAGGTAGTTGCGCATGTTGGCCGCCGCGGAGACCCACACGTCCTCGGCGTCGTCGGTGCGCAGGGGCTTGTAGTCGAAGTGCCGCGGCCCCTCGTAACCGCCGTGCTCCAGCAGGTCGACCAGGAAGAACGCGCTCTTCACGTCGCCGGTGCCGAACACCAGGTCCTGGTCGTACTTCGGGCCGTGCTGGCCGTTGAGGTCGAGGTGGAAGAGCTTGCCGTGCCAGAGCGCCTGGGCGACGCCGTGCACGTAGTTCATCCCGGCCATCTGCTCGTGGCCGACCTCGGGGTTGAGCCCGACCATCTCCTCATGCTCCAGCGAGGAGATGAACGCCAGCGCGTGGCCGATCGTGGGCAGCAGGATGTCACCGCGCGGCTCGTTCGGCTTGGGCTCGAGCGCGAAGCGGATGTCGTAGCCCTTGTCGATCACGTACTGGCAGAGGAGGTCCATGCCCTCCTTGAACCGGTCGAGCGCGGCCCGGACGTCCTTGCCTGCGTCGACCTCGGCGCCCTCGCGGCCGCCCCAGAAGACGTACGTCTTGGCACCGAGCTCCGCGGCGAGGTCGAGGTTGCGGATGACCTTGCGGATCGCGTAGCGCCGGACGTCCCGGTCGTTGGACGTGAAGCCGCCGTCCTTGAACACCGGGTGGGTGAACAGGTTGGTGGTCGCCATCGGGACCACCAGGCCGGTCGCGTCGAGGGCCTTGCGGAAGGAGGCGATCGCCTTGTCGCGGTCCGGCTCGACCGCGAGCAGGTCGTCGTCATGGAAGGTGACGCCGTACGCCCCCAGCTCGGCGAGCCGGTGCACGGCCTCCGCCGGGTCGAGCGGGGCCCGCGTGGCGTCGCCGAAGGGGTCACGGGCCTGCCAGCCGACCGTCCACAGTCCGAAGGTGAAGCGGTCGGCCGGGGTGGGGTCGTAGGCCATGGGTCCTCCACAGATCAACAGAGATCATTCGTCAACTGTATGGACTAATAAAGTCCCACGGGCCCGATGTCGTCAAGATGCCGGGGCGCATTGATTAGTCTTGAGCCATGCTCAATAGCGGTGCGGATGACCGGGCACGGCGACACGCCACGTTCAACGGCGGCCCTGTCCGGCACGGCACCATGCGCGAGCACAACCTCGCCGTCGTGCTCGGCGAGGTCGTACGGCATCAATCCGTCACCCGGGCCAGGCTGGCCGACCTCACCGGACTCACCAAGACGACCGTGTCCAACCTCGTCGCCGTGCTGGCCGAGGGCGGCCTCGTACAGGACGGCGGCACCGTGCGCGAGGGCGAGCGCGGCCGGCCGGGCGTCGCCGTCTCGGTCAACGGCGACGGTGTCGCCGGGCTCGGCCTGGAGATCAACGTCGACTACCTGGCGGCCTGCGTCATCGATCTCGGCCGGCGGGTGCGCCACCGGCATCTGATCGCGACCGACAACCGGGGGCGGGCGCCCGAGAAGGTCATCGAGGCGCTCGCGCGGCAGGCCGCCCAGGCCATCGACTCGGCCGCAGACCAAGGGCTCACCGTCGCGGGGGCGGTCGTGGCCCTGCCCGGCGTCCTCGACCGCCGCACCGGCTGGCTGCGCACGGCACCCAACCTGGGCTGGAGCGACGTCCCGGCCGGAACGCTGCTGACGGACGGGCTGCCGACGCTGCGGCTGCCCCCGGACGCCGACAACGAGGCCAACCTGGGCGCCCTCGGCGAGCTCTGGTTCGGTGTGGGACGCGAACTCGGCGACTTCGTGCACGTGTCCGGCGAGGTCGGCATCGGCGCGGGCATCGTGGTCTCGGGCCAGATCTTCCGCGGCGCCCACGGCTTCGCCGGTGAGCTCGGCCATCTCGTCGTCGAGCCCGGCGGCCCGCCCTGCAGCTGCGGCGGGCGGGGCTGCCTGGAGCAGTTCGCCGGCCAGGAGGCCGTACTGCGGGCCGCCGGGGTGACCGACGCGCGCACGTCCTTCACGACGACCGTGGCCGCCGACCCCGACGGTCCCATGGCGGTGCTGCTGGAGTCGCTGCGGTCGGGCGACGAGCGGGCTGTGGCGGCGGTCGATCGGGCCGGGCACGCGCTCGGCTCGGCGCTGTCGGCGGCGGTGAACCTGCTCGACCCCGACTCGGTCGTGCTCGGCGGGATCTTCTCTCCGCTGGCCCCCTGGGCGCGGCCCGCCGTGCAGGAGGCGCTCACCGCGGCGACCACCGGGATCCGCGGCCGTACGCCGTCGGTCGTGGTCTCACGGCTGGCCGGTGAGGCCGCGGTGCGCGGAGCCGCCGGACTCGTCATCGAACGCGTGCTCGCCGACCCGGGCGGCCTGCTGAGCGTCCGCGCGGCACGACGTGACCACCCCAGGCAGTGATCGACCGCAGGCCGTGGTGAGGCCTGCTTGCCGGCGGGCCAGACGCACGGCGATCAGCCGCTGACGTAGACGAGGGCCGTACGTCCCGGGCCGACCAGCAGGACGCAGGAGTCCCCTTCACCGCACAGAACTCCTTCAAGCGGGAACTTCTTGGCGTAGGCGAGCAGGGTTCCGGATGTGCCGGTGACCTCGGTGGCGATCATCCCGTAGAGGTCCCGGGCCAGCCAGGAGACGAGTTCGTCGCCGGGAATCTCGGGTGTCGTGTCGTCGAATTCCCAGAGAATGGTCGTGGCGCGGGCCGCTGCGACGATGTTTCGTTCCGACTCGGTCAGCGCGGCCTCCAGGGAGGCTGCATCCAGCGCCCAGAGCACGTCGTCATCCTCGTCGTCCCCCTCCTCCGCGATCAGCCAGTGCCCGTCTCCTTTCCAGCCCGCCCGGAAGACGGCGTCGGGATCAGCGACGTCGAGGTCAACGTCGTGGGTTCCGAAGCTCACCTCGAAGGTCACCTCGTCGGTGTTGTTGATTCTCAGGAATTCGCCCAAAAGGGTAATGACGCAGGCGATTCGATACTCGGCCCCAACGGGGACATCAGGGGCGATCGGGGCGGGGGCCAGGGACAGCCGCCATGTGCTCCTCCAACTGCGGAACAGTAGGTGCAGCTCATCGTCGATTACGGAGCCGCCCGATTCGGCTGCGACCTCGATCCGCAGCAGGTCTGTGGCGTCTGCGGCAAGGTAGCCGACCGCGTATCCGGCCAGCGCCCGGCCTCGTCGGTCTAGTCCGCCACCGGATTCCAATGCTCCGATGAGGAACTCGTACGCCTTTTCCGCACCCTCGATAGGCAGCCCCCAGGACGCGTGCAGGGGGCTGTCGGATGTCTCGTCTGGGTCATCGATATCGAACCGCTCAACAGCCACCGGATGGCGCTGCCCGCCGGAGTCGGCGAATGTTCCCGGGAACGCCCCGTACTCCGCCACCTCAGTCAGGGAAGGCGTGGAGGTCCACTCCTCCTGGGGAGCCTCGCCTCCGACGAGCGCGAGCCGCCATCCCGGCAGCCACAACCTGAACAAGTGCTTTACGGCTTCGAATGTGCCGACCTGGCGAAGCTCTGTAGCCATCAACGTTCATCTCCAGGTCCAGGTTTATCTAGAGGTACTCGGGAACTGGTCGCCGATTAAACCGTAGGCGCCAACATTCGAGACCGGCAAGGGCAAGGTCGACGGATACGTCAGCGGCCAGGCTCAGGGCGGCGACGTCTACAAGCGGACCGAGACCGGGGAATACGGGGACGGCTCCACCAAGTACACGTCGAAGACCGAGACGCCGGGCGGCACCTCCACCACCAGCCATGACGAGACACCGCCCTGGGACAGGTAAGAACGCGTCATGTTCAACGAGCCGCTGCTCCGCACCGAACAGGTTACGCGCAATTGAACTTCCAGATCACCGGCGGACAGGGAGTCGTGCTCGCACACGCCGTCCAGACGGCGGGCCAAAAGAAGAGCGCCTTCTCACGCTGGCTCGGGTCCCCCCCTTCCGACACGACCAGCCGCGTCGTCCTGCAGGTTAACCGTCCGGACGGTATCCCCCTGTGCTTCGTCGACCGTCCCGATTACCAGACACCACCAGGAATGGGAGGTCACCATCGTCATCGCGGCCCCCGACGGCACCCCTCTCGGACGGCTGGCAGACTCCAAAGAAGGCCTCTCAGGACGCATCGGTATGGGCCCGCTGCAACTCCTCGACCCGAATAACCAACTCCTCTGCCACCTCGTCGTCACCGAAACCGGCCGAACCTATGCATCCTCGGACGGCGGACACGCCTCCGACGGACGGCTCGGCTGGTCCCTCAACGACCCGACCGGCACGACCATCGCAACGCTCAGGTGGGTCGGCCGTTTCCGCGGCGGCGGCACCTACACCCTCCAATTCCACTACCAGCTCCCAGAGCCGCTAGGCACACTTGTGGAGATGACTCCCATCGCAATAACACTCCGCCAATCCACCTGATCACACCCCGACGGCCCAAGGCTGGGCGCATTCTCGCTATGCGAGACCGAGGACGGTCAGCGGGCATGCAGGGCGCCGCGGCGCTCGTCGTCTGGCGCGTCATCGCCGACCCGGCCCGGCTGCTGCTGCTGCCCTGAGCGGCCGATGAGGGTCGGTACGGTCGCGTCTACCGAACGACCTGTGGAGGCCGGTCCGTGCGTCAGACGGCCCGCAGGGCGTCGGTGGGCGGGAGGCGCGAGGCGCGGGCAGCGGGGTAGACGCCCGCCAGCGCCCCGATGACCACGGCGGCCGCGAGGCCGAGGACGACACCGAGGGCGGGGACGACGGGTTGCCAATGCCGGCCCAGCGCGGTCGCGTAGGTGACGACCGCCCCGAACGCGATTCCGCCGACTCCCCCGGCGGTGGCGAGCAGCAGTGACTCGAGCAGGAACTGCGCGGCGACGTGGCGCCGGGTGGCACCGAGGGCCCGGCGCAGACCGATCTCAGTGCGGCGTTCGAGCACCGAGATCACCATGACGTTGGCGATGCCGATGCCGCCCACCAGGAGGGCGACCGCGCCGAGCCCGAGCAGCAGGGAGGTGGTCGAGTCCGCGACGAGGAGCCGGGATGAGAGGGCGTCGGAGGGCCGGCTGACGTCCACGGTGTGGGGATCCTCAGGGTTGACGGCCCGGGCGAGAAGGCCCGCGGTCTCGGCGACGCGGTCGGGGTCGGCCCGGATGTAGAGCCGGCTCGGATGATCGTCGTAATCGAAGTAGTCAGCGGCGATCGGCATGCCGATGAGGGCGGCACGGTCGATCTCGGGGGCGAGCTCAAGGGGCCGCAGGATTCCGGTCACGGTGAACCAGTGCCCGCCGATCCAGACGCGGGTGGCCGGGTCGAGATGGGCGATGCCCAGTTGCTGGGCGGCGTCGTGGCCGAGGACGACGGCGGGGTAGCGGCTGGTGGCGGCGGTGAGGAAGGTCCCCGACGTCAGGTGGCCGTCCAGCGTGCCGAGCAGGGTGGGCTCCGTGGCTCGTACGTCCAGGCCGCCGCTGCTGTAGGCGGGGATCCGGTCGGTACGGAAGACGCCGACGCCGTCGAGCTGAGCAGTGGCGGTGACGCGTTCGACGCCGTCGGTGTGCGCGGTGGTGAGCCGGGCGGTCCGCGGAAGCGGGACCTCGTCACCGCCCGCGGACTGGCCGGTGGCGACGGTGAGCAGGTCGGTGCCGAGCCGGTCGATCCGGCTGATCAGCTCGGACTGGCTGGAGCGGGTGATGCCGAGGACGGCGACGATCGCGGCGATGCCGATGGCGATGCCCAGGGTGGACAGGGCGGTGCGGAGGCGACGGCTCCGCAGGCCCATGGTGGCCAGCGGCAGCAGGTCGGCCGGGCGGACCCGTGACCGGGGCGCGGTCCGGGGCGCGGTCATCGGACACTCGCGTGGGTGTCGGCGCCGACCCGGCCGTCGAGGATCTGGACCTGCCGGGGGCAGGCAGCCGCGACCTGCGGGTCGTGCGTGATGATGAGCAAGGTGACTCCGTCGGCGTTCAGTTCGGTGAGCAGATCGAGCAGACGGCCGCCGGCGACGCTGTCGAGGTTGCCGGTGGGTTCGTCGGCGAGCACGAGGGCCGGTCTGCCGACGAGGGCCCGGGCGATGGCGACCCGCTGGCGTTCTCCCCCGGACAGCGTGCGGGTGTGCTGGTGGGCGCGGTTGGCCAGGCCGACCCGGTCGAGGGCGGTCAGCGCGGCCTCCCTGCGATGCCGGGCCGGGACGCCCCGGTAGAGCAGTCCGGTGGCGACGTTGTCCACCGCGCTGAGGTGGTCCAGGAGGAAGAACTGCTGGAAGACGACGCCGAGGGCGTGCGCGCGCAGCCCCGACAGTCCGCTGTCGGAGAGCGTCTCGATGGGCCGGCCGGTCAGCCGTACGGAACCCAGCGTGGGACGGTCGAGTCCCGCCGCCAGGTTGAGCAGCGTGGTCTTGCCGGATCCGGACGGGCCGACGACGGCGACCATCTCCCCGGCGCGCACCGTCAGGTCCACGCCGCGCAGCGACTCCACCGGCGGCGTGCCGGGGTAGGTCTTGGTCACGCCGTCGAAGGACAGGACGACATCGCTCACGACATCGCTCATGACGTCGGTCACGACACCGGCACCTCCACCCGGGCGCCCTCGCGGACGCCGGCGCCGGTCACCTCGACGGTCCCCGTGTCCTGGTCGTAGAGTCCGGGCCGCACCGGGAGGAGCCTGCGGGAGGTTCCCTCGAGGAGGGCGACCTGGTAGCCGCCGCCGGGCCGGGCCAGCAGCGCGGTGATGGGGATGGTGAGCACGCCCTGCCGCCGCGAGCCGGCGACGGCGACCTGGACCGGGGCGAGATCGAGACCGGCGAACGCCTTGCCCGGCCTGATCAGCACGATCGTCACGGGGACGGTGGCCGGGCCCTGCGCGTTCGGGCCGTCCCCGCCCCCGCCCCCGGCCTGGGTGGGCGCGGTGGCGACCGTTCCCACGCTGCGGACACGTCCCTGGACACCGCGGGGCACACCGGTGAGGGTCACCTCCACCCGGTCGCCCACGTGCACCTGAGACCGCTGGTCGGTGCTCAACGTCACCCGTACGACCTGGTTCGTGGAGGTGGCCGCCAGCATCCTGGCGCCAGGTCCGGCCGATGATCCGGAGGTGGTCTCGGCACTCTTGACCCGGATCCTGCCGGGGAGGAACACCACCTCGCCGAGGGCGAGCCGGCCGGTGCGGGCCGCGAGGGGCAGCCCGCGGGCCTTCTGCCAGCGGCGGATCGCCGCCGCCGTCGCCGCCGAGAAGTGCCGGTCCACCGTCATCGCACGGCCGGGATCCATGCCCAGGGCGGCCAGGTTGCGTTCCAGGTCTCTGACGTCGCCGCCGTCGGTCATGCCCGCCGCGAAGTCCCGGTAGGCGGGCCGCGATCCGTACATGAGCACCGCCGGGGTGGCGCCCACCGTGAACAGCCGGGAGCCGCGCGCGAGCACGGAGCCCGTACGGGCCACGGAGGTGACCACCCCCGGAGGGAGCTGGTTCGCGATCGAGTACGTACCGTCGAATTCGAGCACGCCGGGAAGCTGGACGCGGGCGACGATGTCACCGCGGCTCACCACCGCGGAGGTCACGGCCACCCGCGGCGCGTTCTCGTCCGCGGCAGGACGCGGCCGGGTGACCTGCCACGCGCCCACTCCACCGGCGGCGAGGACCACGGCGATGGCCGCCGGGACGACACCGGCCCTCATGAGAAATACCCAAAGGGCTCGGTGCCGGCGCGGTGTTGCTCGCACGCCTCCCCCGCGGCCCGGGCGGTGGGGTTCGCCTTGGGGTCGCCCACCGTGGTCTGGCTGACGGGGAACGAGCCGTCGGATTTGGGATCGGGCCAGGCCGGGACGCCGTGCTGGCGCATGCACTGCGCGAAACGCCGGAGCTTCTGCATGATCTCGGCGCTGGGCTTGCCCGTCGGCCTATTCCTGGGCCCGACGTTGCGGGGTCTCAGCGCCTGCATCTCGGTCAGGATCGCCTTGCACTCGGGGACCCGCTCCAGAGCCGCGATCTTGCTCTTGATGGCCGCTCCTTCGGCGTCACTGCTGTGCGCATACGTGACCTCGCCGTTGTCGACCACCGCATCGGGAAACGTGGGGTAGCCGTGCTCTCGTGCGCATTTGACGAACCGCTTGGTGACCGCCAGGTTTTTCTGGACATCGTTTAGGGAGGGCGAAGCCGACGGCTGCGCAGGGCCGCCCGGCGAACAGGCGGCGAGGCAGGGCGTGAGTGCGGCGGCCAGGGCCGCGACCGCGAGTCTGCGATTCATGCTCCAGAGGCTGCCGCCCGCCACAGTGGTGCCGCGTCTGCCGCCCGGCGGACTCCGATGTATATCTCACGACAGATACCCTGCGATCTTCGGACGCATAGCCTGCCCCCATGCGGGTGTACTGGAGGTCGCCGGCCGGCGCGCGAACGCTGCTGCTCGACTGCGGGCTGGTCGCCGTGGTGCTCGGGGCGAACCTGCTGATGGGCTCCGGTGTGCTGCTGGGCACGCCCGAGGGGCCGATGCTCTACAAGGACTTCCGCTCGGTGCAGGAGTGGCAGGAGCAGGTCCTCTGGTGGTGGCTGGCCACGGTGCCGACGGTGGCGGCGGTCTTCCTCCGCCACCGCTGGCCGGTGACGGCCCTGGCACTCGCCGCGGCGGGCACGGCAGGGCACGTGATGAGCCCCCTCATCCCGCACCTGCCCCTCGACCTGGTGACGCTGGTCACCCTGTTCACGCTGGCCGGCACCGCCCGGAGCAGGCGCGTCTCGGTGGCGGCGCTCATCGCCATCGAGGCCGGCCTGTACGGGATCAACCTGGCCGTCACGTCGGGCGAGTTCGCCCTGTTGCGTAAAGCCGGCAAGTTCACCTTCAACGCCCCGCCTATGACAGAGTCCAATGGCGACCCGATCGCGCAGGCGGCCTGGCTCGGCGTCGTACCCGCCCTGCTGCTCGCCATCGCGTGGGCGGCCGGTGACAACGCGCGGACCCGCAGGGCGCACCTCGCGACGCTCGAGGCCCGGGCCGCGGACCTCGAACGTGAGCAGGAGCAGCGCACCGCCCTCGCGGTGGCCACCGAACGCGGCCGGATCACCCGCGAACTCCACGACGTCGTCGCGCACGGGCTGTCGGTGATGGTCGTCCAAGCCCAGGGAGCGCAGGCCGCGCTGCGCCGCCATCCCGAGCGCAGCGAGGTCGCCCTCACCAACGTCATCACCACGGGGCGGGCCTCGCTGGCCGAGATGCGCCGGCTCCTCGGCCTGGTGCGCTCCGAGCCCGGGCCGGCCCTCACACCCCAGCCGAGCCTGGCGGCACTTCCCGAGCTCATCGAACGGGTCCGATCCAGCGGTACTCCGGTCGCCTTTCACCTCACCGGCGAACCGGCCACGCTCCCCACTGGGGTCGAGTTGTCGGCCTACCGGATCATCCAGGAGGCCCTCACCAACACGCTCAAGCATGCCGACCCCGGCAGCAGCTGCGGCGTGGAGCTCGACTTCGCCACCGATCGGCTGCGGATCCGAGTGCATGACACCGGGACTACCTGCGCTCCGCCGGTGTTCGGCAACGGCCTGCGCGGCATCACCGAACGCGTGACCGCCCTCGGCGGCACCCTGCACGCCGGCCCCGCCGACCACGGCGGCTTCGAGGTGAGCACGACCCTGCCCCTGGAGATCCCGGCATGATCCGCGTCGTGATCGCCGACGACCAGGCCCTGGTCCGCACCGGCTTCCGCATGATCCTCGATGAGACCGGCGACATCGTCGTCGCCGGGGAGGCCGCCGACGGCCTGGGTGCGCTCAAGGTCACGGCCCGGACCGAGCCCGACGTGGTGCTCATGGACGTCCGGATGCCCGGCATCGACGGCATCGAGGCGACCCGCCGCCTCCGGGCCGCGGCGCCCGCGGATCGCCCACCGCACGTGATCATCCTGACCACGTTCGACCTCGACGAGTACATCTACGCCGGACTGCACGCCGGAGCGGCCGGATTCCTGCTGAAGGACACCCTCGCCGTCGACCTGGTCACCGCCGTCCGTACGGTCGCGGCCGGTCAGAACGTCGCGGCGCCCACGGTCACCCGCCGCCTGATCAAGCACTTCGTCGACACTGCGCCGCGCATCGTGGACACGACGGGGCTGGCCGTCCTGACCGTACGGGAGCGGGACGTGCTGGCGCTCATCGCCGAGGGCATGTCCAACCAGGAGATCGCCGAGCGGCTCTACGTCACCGAGGGCACCGTCAAGACCCACGTCAGCCGCATCCTGGCCAAGCTCGGGCTGCGGGACCGAATCCACGCCGTCATCTACGCCCACCAGAACGGGATCGCCTGAGTCGGCGGCCGCACCGGAACGTGGAGGGCGGGGTCTCGCACGTCCGCCGGTCGTCACCGATGAGCGGTCACCCGGGTGGGCAGGGATGCGAAGCCGCGGTCATTGGAGGAGTACACGCGCCGCACTCGTTCGGCGTCGATCTCGTAGTCGGCGATGGCATCGACGATCCCCTGGAGCGCTATGCGCGCCTCGAGGCGGCCGAGGTTCGCGCCGAGGCAGTGGTGACGCCCGCTGCCGAGAGCGACCGAGGGTCCCGTGTCCCGGTCGAGGTCGAAACGATCGGGCTCGGGGAAGACGCGCGGATCCCGGTTCGCCGAGCCGGTGAGCAGGAGGATGCGTGCCTCAGCCGGGATCGTCACACCGTGCAACTCGATCTCCTCAGTGGTGGTGCGCGCGATCGCCTGGGTCGGCGGGTCGAACCGCAGGCTCTCCTCCACCCAGTCCTCGACGCGCCCCGCGAACGCCTTGGCCCGCTGCTCGGGATGCTGCCAAGCGGCGTGCCAAGCGTTGCCGAGCAGCAGCATCGTGGTCTCGATACCCGCGCCCACGAGGAGGATCAACACTCCGACGATCTCCTCCGGAGTGAGCCTGTCGTCTCCGTCGGCCGCGTCCAGCAGTCCGGACAACAGATCATCTCGCCGCTCGCCGGCGCGTTCGATGGTCAGTTCGGTGTAGTACCCGACCAGCTCGCCGATGGCCGCGAAGGCCTCCGGGGGCAGATCGGTGGATCCGTCCTCCCGGTACATGATGGCCATCCCCAGGTCGCGCAGCTTGTCGCGGTCGGCCTCGGGGACGCCGACGAGTTCGGAGATCACATCCGTGGGGAACCGGGCGGCGAAGTCGGTCATCAGGTCGAACGTTCCGGCTTCCACGAGTGGCTGAAGGTGGGAATGAGCGATCTGGCGGAGTCGCGGCTGCAGTTCCTGTACGCGACGCTGGGTGAAGGCCCGCGACACCAGCCCCCGCATCCGCGTGTGCTTGGGCGGGTCCATGGCGACGAACGAGAAGAACTTCTCCGCATCCGGCCCCCAGAAAGCGGGTTCGATCCGTAGTCCGTTGATGCTGGAGAACCGGCTCGAATCACGCAGGGCCGCCACCACGTCGGCATGCCTGGACAACACCCACAGGTCGTCCGTCTCGTTCCGGTACACCGGCGCCTCTTCCCGCAGGCGCGTGTACACCGGGTAAGGGTCGTCCTGAATATCGAGGTCGAACGGGCTGTAGGACAGGTTCATGGCCCGCCTTTCCGGATCGTGGTTGCCGGCTCGTCACCGCCGCGTGTGGACGATCATGTCCTGACTTAAGCGGATATGCCACCGGTTCTCAGTCCAGAAGGGCGTGTGTGCCCGCCACGCGTGCGCCGAAGACATGCACAATGGGGACGATCAAGCGTCCCGCCAGCCCTGAAGATCGAGGTTCGTCGTGTGCTCTGAGCAGGTACCCAGCGGAATCGACCCGGCGAAGGCACATCCCGCCCGCAGGTACAACTACTGGCTCGGCGGCAAGGACAACTTCGCGGCCGACCGGGCCTCCGCCAACGTGGTCGCATCGGGCTTCCCGACCGTCCGTCTCGCGGCGGTGGAGAACCGCCGGTTCCTCAGGCGGGTGGTGACCTATCTGGTCGAGGAGGCGGGGATCGACCAGTTCATCGACATCGGCACCGGGTTGCCCTCGGCGGGCAACGTCCACGAGATCGCCCAGGCCGTCGTGCCGGAGTCACGTATCGTCTACGTCGACAACGATCCGATCGTCTTGGTGCACGCCCGTGCGCTGCTCACGAGCGCCCCGCAAGGAGCCACCGCCTACCTCGAAGCCGACCTGCGCGAGCCCGACAAGATCACTTCACATCCGGACCTGTTGCGCACCCTGGACATGTCCCGGCCGATGGCGCTGATGCTGGTCGCGACCATGCACTTCATCACCGACGAGCACCAGCCCTACGAGATCATTGAGCACCTACGCGGGATACTCCCCTCGGGCAGTTACGTGGTCATGACCCACGCGACCAATGACCACCTCACGACGGAGGAACTCGTGGAGGCGGAGGCGGCGAACCAGCGGAGCGGAGTGCCCTTCCGGCTCCGGTCCCAGCAGGAGTTCGCTCGTTTCTTCACCGGGCTGCAACTTCTCTCGCCAGGGATCACATCGGTCGTCGAATGGCGCCCCGACACCCCTCCGGAACAACGACCGGCCATCAGTGATGTTTCCATGCTGTGCGGCGTCGCCCGCGTCCCCTAAAGCGGTAGGTGGAGTGGTAGCCGTCCTGTTCACGGGTGAGGGGCTTGCCGCCCCGGTGTAGATCATCCGGCGCTCGGGTGAACGAGCATGGACGAGAAGCCGCGCTGCCCAAGTGCGAGGCAGAAGGCGGCCAGGATCCGCTACTCGTCGAAACGGAACCCTAAGGTCGCCATGAAGGCGTCCACGCCCTCCCCGAACGGGCCGGGGCTTTCGGCCAGCGCCGTGGCGATCACCGTGACGTCGGCAGGCCGACGCTCCGCCTCCACCGCCCAATCGGCCTCAGCATGTGCGATCTGCTCGGTCGTCATCTCCAAGGGGAGCATGTCGTAACCCTCGACGGCGATGTCGGGGGCGAGATATCCCTCCCAACCCGCCCCCGTAGGACTCGACGCGACGATGTACCCGAGTCGCTGTCCTGTACATAGATCGTCAGCGCGGGTGCTCCGGTCTCAGTGCGCAGACGCTCGGCCAACCACTCGAGGGCATCCGGGTCTCCCCTGCTCACTTGGGCGATCTGCCAGGGCCCGTCCCTGTGACAGCCGTCTACTACTCCGCGCCACTCGAACTCGTGCGTGGGCGAGCACAGCTCCTGAACCGCCCAGGTCGGTCAACGGTTCCTCCGAACGCGCCACGATGAAGAACCCCCAAAACCCATGGCCAGAGCATGGAGCACGGCTATGACATTCTTCGTGCACGATCATCCTTCGCCCGGAGGCCACCCGTGGAAATCACGTTCTCCTAGAAGAACGAGGTGGATCACCTCGTGCCATCATCGGTCGTGGGCAGAGGTTCTCCGTCATGCTGGACACGACTGGCCGGGATCTGATGGCGTATCGACCATGCCGGCCACCGAACTTTCCGTAGCACCGCCCGCCCCGGCCAGATCAGCGCGGAGACTTTACGTGCTCGCCTTCGTCATGGCCCTGACCCTTGTCCTCATTCTCACAGCGCTCGGCGTAGTGCTCTGGACGCATACTTCCGCGGTGCCGTCGAGGTCGGCCCCACAACCCTTGACGGGCCCTGCGAAGACTGGCCCGAATGAGCCAGAGCCAGATGAGGCCTTGCCCACATCCCCGGGGCTGACGGCGGCCAGGCAGAGCATTGTGCGGATCGTGGGATCGGCGCCGCAGTGTCAGCACTCTCTGCATGGCACCGGGTTCGTGTACGCACACGAACGCGTAATGATCAATGCCCACACCGTTGCCGGAGCACGTCGCGGCATCGAGGCGATCACAAAGAACGGTGTTCGCTATCGGGCCATGGTGGTTCTGTACGACCCACGCCGCGACCTCGCCGTACTCCGCGTCCCTGGCCTGACGCTTCCCAGATTGAAGTTCAACTTCGGAGCCCGTCCCGGTGACAGCGCTGTTATAGCCGGATTCCGGAAAAACGACACCTCACTGTCCGCAGGCGCCGCTTGGATTCGAGCCGAACAACGAGCCCATGGACCAGACATCTACCACGCAGGCCAGGTCACCCGCCGGATCTATGGGATCAAGGGCAAAGTCGAGCAGGGCATGTCCGGTGCTCCGCTACTCGCGACGGACGGCACCGTCTACGGCGTGGTGTTCGCCGACCACATTGACGACCCAAACCTCGGCTATGCGCTCACAGCAGATGAGGTCGCCCCTTCCGCCAGGGATGGTCATGACCGTTCTCTAGCGGTATCGACCCGCGGGTGCTCTAAGTGACGGCCGTCTCGCGATGTGTGCGCTGAGCCGTACGGACCTGCGTTGAAGCGTCCGTCGGTGGGTCTGGCCCAGGAAGTCGCCGCACTGGCTAGGGCGATGCAGGCGATGCACGGCGCGATCATCCCAGGTCCTCACGCAGGCACCGGAGGGTAGGGCGGACCGGCACGGAATCAGTCCTCCCAGTCGCCGACGCCACCGAGTTGTTCGATCCGCTCGGGCGACAGGCCGGTCAGCATCGCGACACTTGAGGTGAGCGAGCCGTCCAGCACCTTCATGGCCTCAATCATCCCCCGGCGGATTTCTTCGCGCCGCTGCTCCAGATAGGCCTTGGCGGCATCGGTGACAAAATCCTTCTTGGTCATGCCGAGGAAGTGTGCTGCCGGCGAGATCAGCTCATCCGCCGCGGGATCGATCTTCAGCGGCGCTCGGCGTTTGGTTCCTGCGGTCACGGTCATCACCCACGTCCATTGCCATGGCACCCAAGTACCTCAGGTTTCCTCGGCGTCCAAATGCCGTACAGCTCAGGCGGATGCGCATTGCTGCGAAGATGACACAGGCCGACCTTGGCGGTCATCCCGACGTGGTGGTGTCGGGCAAGCTCATCGGAGCGGTGGAGAACTGCTACCGGCCGCCGACTCTCCGGCTCTCCAAAGGCATGGACAAGGCATTCGACCTGGTCCAGTTCTTCGAGGGCATCTACGCCGGCATCAAACGTGAGTCAGGGATCCCTCCGACTTCTGGGAGTACACAGAGCAGGAGACCCTCGCCTCCTCCATCAAGATCTACGAGAACTTCCTGGTCACCGGATTGCTCCAGACCGAGGAGTACGCACGCGAGATCGTGCGAGCCGGGCTGCGGGCGGACAAACTCGCCGAGATCGTCGCGGCGCGAATGGACCGGCAGGAGATCCTGCGGCGCGACGACCCGCCGTGGCTGGTCGTGCTGTTGGACCACTCGGTGATCCACCGGACTGTCGGCGGCCCGGCCATCATGCGGCCACAGCTGGAGCGGCTCCTGGAGGCGATCCACGAGCCCAACATCACCGTCAGGATCGTCCCGGACGGGGTCCCGATCTATCCGACCGCACCGTTCACCGTCCTGGGCTTCCACAACGAACCGGACGTCGGATACGCGGTCGGCGAGAACGGCCTCGGCCGGGTGATCGAGCCGGGCAGCCAGGTGAGCGAGCTCGGAGTACTCTTCGATCGAATCGGGTCCGTCGCGTTGCCCGCCGCTGACTCGGAGAAACTGATCCGCACGGTCTTGGAGGACATGCCATGACGTTCGATGTCTCGTCCGCCCAATGGCGCAAGAGCAGCCGCAGCGGCTCGTCCGGCGACCAGTGCGTAGAGGTCGCAGACCTCTACGCCGCCATCGGGGTACGAGACAGCAAGGACCCAGGCGGCCCCGAACTCACCTTCACTCCCGGCGAATGGAAGACCTTCACCGCGTACGCCAAAGCCGGCCGACACGACCTGACCTGAAGCAAACCTCACCCCGTGTGATCTGGTTAAAGACAGGACCGTTTCACGTCGCCGATGCGCCGCGCCAGCGGCCCCGGACGGCTTGCAACTGTTTCAACGTGCACAGCCGCCTGTCGGTACCTCCACGACGAAGTGTCGTGCGGCCCGGCGATCAGGACTTGCCAGCGAGCAGCACAGTGCGGTGGCCGCCCAGGCGATGGGTGAACTCGGCGACGAACTCGGGCCGCAGCGGTGGCCAGTTCCAGAACGTGAAACCCAGATGCCCGAGTGCGAAGTAGTCGTCGGCCCACTTCCATGAGGTCGGTTCGACCGGCTGCGCGCAGGCTGGGCAGGCAATGATGGCATCACGTCCCTCGGCCCAGCCGTTCAGGACTTCGTCGAAGGGCTCCCATGCCTCGTCGACCAGTTCGACTTCCGCCGCGCAGTGCGGGCAGGTGACGACCGGGGCCCGCCCTGCCACGCGTGGAATATGGTCCGGCCGGTAATGATGTCCAGGCCGTTGGCGGAGACGTTCTGCCAGGGCAAGCTGCAGCCCGAGTTGTCCACCACCTCATCGACGCGCGGACCGGGCGGGTATCCGAGGTCGCTACCAAGGACGCAGTCGGTGCGCTCGGCTGACACGACCCCCGAAGAGATCAGCCAGTCCCGCACGTCCGCCGCCAGAGCCTCTGCCTCCCCGGATGCCGCCTGGACGTCCACGATCGTCTGAAACCAATCCCCCACGATCCCTCCCCATCCATCGCCTTGGACCGCGGGGACCATACGGCCGGCCGCCGACAACGTCCGGCGGCCTTCATGCTGCGCTACGTACTGTCCCGGCCTCAGAACGCGCCCAACGGGACTTGCGGCTCATCTCGCCAGCGACTTCTCGTACTCATTCAGCTGCACTGCCAGGTGAAGGAGGCCGCATCGAATCTACCGGCGGCCAGATCCTCTGGCTTGATCAGCCAGTACAGAGAACCGACATCACCCCACATCATCCCAGCCTCGTCGTCGGTATCGATTTGAGCGAGCAGCGTCCAACGCCGTGCTTCTTTCTCCCAGGCTGTGTCATCCACGGGGGTCCCACCGCCGAGTTGCGTGGCCGCCACGTCGAGTTCGACCGCTCCCTGCACTGGGTAGGCATAGCCGCCGATCCGATGCTGAGGCAACTGTGGCGGCTTGGACAGTGCCATTCGGAACGGGTCGCTGTTGCCATGGCCGTTCATGAATGCGCGGTCGTCATCGGACAGAGCGCGGACCGCCGCCCGCAGGGCGGGGTGCTCCCAGTCCGGACCGGTGGAAATGAGTTCCGCGGTGAGGGGAACGTGGTCGTACGGGTCGATGTCAGCAGGCGCGGCACGTTCGGTGGTCGGCACGCCGGCAGGTATGTGGATGACGCGCGCCCCGGCGAGCGTCTCTGGGTTCCTACCCTCGACGGCCCTCGGCGGGTACTCCGGATCGAAGTAGCCGTCCTCAGGGTCGAAGTAGAAGAACAGCAGCGTGCCGCTGTCCGGGAGCGCGATGTCGAGCCGATCCAGCGGCAGACGCCCGCAGTCGATCAACGCGACGAAGCCCAACGACCCCTCGCCCTCCCACTCCGGCCAGGGCAGGCCATCGGGCAGAGCTGGGAGACCACCCAGCTGACCTACGAGCTTCTGGCCTTCCTGACGGGTTCGGAGCCGAACAGCAGGCCTCATCAAAGCGATCCAACGTTCCGCCACCGCCGGCGGCAGGTGCCGACGCGCCAGCGTCACCAAGCGCCTGTGCTCTTTCAGCATGGCGCCGATGATCTCACGATCGGCCCGCATCAAGCCCTGTAATATCGGCCACCACACAAGACCGCGAAATCCAGGCCACCACCCCGAACTGAACTCACACCGGCAAACGACGACCAGCTTACAAACAACCAGATCCACCGCTGGAGATCACAGTTCTATGGGTCGGTAACTCAGGGCCACATCGACGATCTCCTCGGGTGTGGCATCCTCAAGCTCCTCGGGTGGCCAGTAGATCAGACCACTTCCCCTCGGATCCAGGATGTTCGCCTCGAATAGATCAACGTAGTAGTCCACCTCGGGATCAACGTCTTGGATCCTCCTTACGATCTCAATGAGCTCTTCACGAGCGATATCCGGCACCCGTCCCACTGGACGTGCCGCTTCCAGAGCGAAGTCGCGTGCGCTGCGGCTGGCCGCATAATAACGGAAGTCGTATGGCTCATACGAACTACCGGTAAGTTCATTGAACTCCCGGATCGCGGCTTCAACTTCAGCTGCTGAACCTCTGTCTAGCAGATCGGCTATCGCCTCTATCCTTTGTGTAAGCAGTGTAAGCCTGTCCTCGTCCACCAGTGGTGGCTGCAGTTCCGGACGCAATTCCATGGCATGGATTATCTCAGGGCGACATCGGGCAGCAGCTGACGATGGCCGCGGTGGCTTCCATGGCACGGCCAAGCCGAGAGTCCATGTCCACCCGTGCTGTCGGTTTTGCCGGCGCGCACCCGTCGATCACCAAGGTATGGGCGACAGCGCCTACCGCACCCGCTTCATCGACCACGCCGCGCGCCTGGGCATCGAAACCGTCCACCGCGGTCCGGTCGCAAGAACCTTTGCGCTCGCCGCACAAGGCAGGGCACGTCGAGGGCGGCACCCGCGCGAGTGCCGCTCTCAGCGCTTGGGGCTCGGTTTCGGTCTCTCGGGTCGTTTCGGTCTCTCCTTGGTGGTCTCGTCGCTGAGGTGTGAGGGGCGGCTGAGTATCGGGGGTTCTCCCCACCACGATCTCTACAGGCTGCGCCAGTGTCCCGGCGCGCTCGTGACGCTTCACTTGCGGGATGCCATCAATGACCGGAACCCCACCCGACGAGCACGTCCGCGACCAGGTCATGATCGCCACCGCCGTGATGAAGGCCTATGGTTCCGGCGATGGTGCGGTGACCGCGCTGCGCGGGGTGTCGGCGGCGTTCACCCGGGGCCAGTTCACCGCGATCATGGGACCGTCCGGGTCGGGGAAGTCGACCTTCCTGCATTGCCTGGCCGGTCTGGACACCGTGACCTCCGGCGCCGTCGTCATCGGTGCGGTCGACATCACCGGCCTGTCGCGCACCCGGCTCACCGAGTTGCGCCGCGATCGGATGGGCTTCGTCTTCCAGTCGTTCAACCTGCTGCCGATGCTGACCGCCGAGGAGAACATCCGGCTCACCGGGCGGTTGGCGGGCCGTCGCGCGGACCGGCAATGGTTCGACACGATCGTAGACGTGCTCGGGCTGCGCGAGCGGCTGGACCACCGGCCTGCGGAGATGTCCGGCGGGCAGCAGCAGCGGGTCGCCGTGGCGCGGGCCCTGCTGACCCGGCCGGAGGTGCTGTTCGCCGACGAGCCGACCGGCAACCTCGACTCCCGCTCTGGCGCGGAGGTGCTGGGCTTCTTGCGTGCCGCCGTCGACTCCTACCAGCAGACGGTGATCATGGTGACACACGATCCGGTGGCCGCCGCGTACGCCGACCGGGTGCTGTTCCTGGCCGACGGGACGATCGTCGACGAGCTGGCCGCGCCCACCATCGACGCCGTGCACGCCCGCATGCGCAAGATGGAGGGCTGACGCCGTGGGGAGCGCCATGTGGCTCATCGCGCGCCGTTCGTTCACCGAGGGTTGGCTGCGGCTGACCGCCACGCTGCTGGCGGCGCTGGGATCGATCGCGCTCATCGCGGGCTCGCTGCAGTTCGCGCTGCGCACGCAGGAGGCGGTGTCGGGCAGCGACGCGAGCGAGTACTTCCGCGCGGACGTGCTCGTGCAGGGCGGGACAGTGGATCCCGACGACCCGTACGCGCCGCCCGACGGCCGGATCCGCATGGACAGGATCGCGTCCCGGCCCGGGGTGGCGGCGGCCGCCGGGGACGCCACGGTGGCGGTGACGGCCGCCCGTCCCGACGGACAGGCGATCATGGCGTCGGCCGAGGGCCGCACTCTGCTGCGTCCCTGGGTGTCCCACCCGCGGCTGAACCCCTACCGGCTGGACGCGGGGCGCGCCCCCGCCACGGACGGCGAGGTGGCGGTCGTCCGGCACATGTCGCGCGCAGGGAAGCTGGGCGTCGGCGACACGATGACGCTGACGCTGCCCCGCGAGACGCGCCGGGTGAGGATCGCCGGCGTCGTCAGCGTCCAGGGCCGCAGCGCGGTGGCCGCCGGCAACCTGGTGCTGGCCCCGCCCGAGACCGTACGGCGCGTCGCCATGCTGCCCGCGGGCAGCTGGCAGAGCGTCTGGCTGAAGGCCGCCCCGGGCGTGCCCGCCGATCGGCTGCGTGGCGAGCTGGCCCGGGAACTGGGCGGCGAGGCCACGGTGCGCACCGCGGAGTCCGTACGGCACGCGCAGACCGCCGCCGCGGCGAGCGAAGGCGCCTCGATCGCCGGCGTCATCGGCATGCTCGCCTCCGTGGCGATCTTCGTCGGCCTGTTCGTGGTGGCCAACACGTTCGGCACGCTGGTGCGGCAGCGGACCCGGCGGCTGGCGCTGCTCGGGGCGATCGGCGCCACGCCACGGCAGATCAAACGGCTGATCCGGCTGGAGGCGCTCGCGATGGGCGCGATCGCCTCGGTGGGCGGCGTGGCCGCAGGCTTTCCGCTGTCGGCGCTGATCACCCGGCTGTTCGCGCGGGACGGGTTCGACGTCTCCGCCGCCGACGCCCAGTTCGGCTGGGTCGCGCTGGCCGTACCGGCCGCGGCCGGGATCCTGGTCACCCAGCTGGCCGCCTGGCGGGCGGCGCACCGCGCCGCGGGCATCTCGCCCGTACAGGCGTTGCGCACCACCGTCACCGAAACCCGGGGACGTCGCTGGCCGCGGCTGCTGGCCGTGTCCGCGATCTTCGCCGGTGCGGGCTTCTGGTATGCGGTGGCGGTCGCGGTCCGCGTCGGTGATCCCCCTGGCCCGGACCGTACGTTCGCGGTCTCGCTTATGATCCTTTTCGGTTCGATGCTGGCCGTGACCGGGCTGGCCGTCCTCACCCCGTTCTTCGTCGGGCCGCTGGGCGGGCTGGTGGGCCGCCTCGGGACGCTGGTCAGCGGGGAGACCGGACGGCTGGCGCACGCCACCATCACCCGCAGCCCGCGCCGGGTCTCGTCGGCCGCCTCGTCGCTGATGCTGGGCGTCGCGCTGGTCGCCTCCGTCGCGCTGGTCACGCTGTCGGTGCACGACCGTTTCAGGGAGGCGGGACGGCAGGTCATGGCGGCCGAGCACGCGATCGCCGCGACCGCCAGGACCACCGAGGGCGCGCCCGCGCCGCTGGCCCGGGACGTGGCGGCCCTGGTGGCGGGCGCGCCGGGGGTATCGCGGGCGGCCGCCCTCACGCAGACCGAGGTCAAGCTGGTATCGCCCCCGTCAGACCGTCTCGAACCGGGCGAGAAGCCCGAGCCGTTCCACTTCCTCGTCAGCGGCGCCGACCAGACCGGGCTGCCCGACGTCCTGCGGCTGGGCGGCCGGCCGCCCGTGCTGCGTCCCGGGGAGATCGCGCTGTCGTCGACCGTCATGCAGGAGCGGGAACTCCGGCGCGGCCAGGAGATCGTCGTGCGGGGCGCTCAAGGTCGGGCCACACTCACGGTGGCGGGCTCGTACCACGATCCGTCCCACCTGTTCGCCGAGCAGGCGCTCGTGGCGCCCGCGACGATGGACCGGCTCGACACCAACGCGGCGACCCAGGCAATCCTCGTACGGGGCGGCTCCCCGGAGGCCCTGGCGCGCGCCGTGGCCGGAGTGCCCGGCGTGCGCGTCCTCGACCGTGACGCGTACGTGAACGCGGCGTCGGATTCGCTCACCCGGGCACTGCGGGCGACGTACGGCTTCGTCGGCATGGCGCTGTTGCTGGCGCTGTTCGGGATGGCGACCACGGTGTCGATGAGCGTCGCCGAACGCACCCGGGAGTTCGGGCTGCTGGGCGCCGTGGGCACGACCATGAGGCAGATCCGCTCGATCGTCCGCTGGGAGGCGGCCACCGTGGTCGCCCTCGGCACGATGCTCGGCATCGTGATCGCGATGGGGACGCTGACACTGCTGCACGTGACGACCGGCAGCTCGTTCCTGCGCCCGGATCCGCCGTGGTGGCTGTTCCCGATGGTGGCGGCGGGCGCGGCGGTGGCAACGCTGGCGACCTCAGCGCTGCCCGCGCGCCGGGCCGCGGCCGTCCCCGTCCTCGAAGCCGCCAATGCTGAGTGAGTCACTGCCGGTGCACCGCCCAGGACCGTTCCGGCGAACAGGGCGGGCCGGGAACACACGCAGCACGATACCCGCCGTGATCATGGTGAGTTGACGCGGCACAGTTCACATCAAGCCATGCTCCATTTGCTCGAAGACCAGTGACCACCAGCCCTCAACAAAAGCAGGCGGATCGATTTCCACCACCTCCCGCCTCAGGAGAGCGAGAGCTCGGTCGGCATCTTCTTCGCTACTCGTAATCACCTTCGCCTGATGATATCCCACTCGATGGATTAACTTAACAAAGTGCCCCAGTGATGAATTTACGAAGTAATCGTCCTCCAATTCCTCGGAATCTGCCGTGTAGACACCACCATCTGCCGCGTAGACACCTCCGCCCTTTTGCGCGATTCCAATATTGTTCCCCAGGCCCCAGCCTATCTTGTACAGCATCCCGTGATTCTTGGAGGCCATGACGGGCTCTGTCTCGCTCTGCAGAGTCGCCTCAAAGAAAGGTGGGACGAATCGTGGCAGCCCATTCTGCAGCAGCACATCCCGCTCGACGGCAGAAATATCCCACCGGTCCACCACATCAGTGTCGCCATAAACCAGACCAGTGCGTTCAAGCCATTCGTTGTCCACCATCACTCCTTCCCGGACCGCACCATCTACGACCGCCACCGACGGGCAGTTGCTCGCCCGCCGGCACCTCGTAGTCAACAGGCTGATGCAATTCACGATCTGGGCGTGTGGCGGCGCGAGCGTCATGTGGGCCGAAAGCGCGGAACGCAAGTGCGTACACACCGAGAGCCAGCGTCGCGAAAGCGATGGCGCCGATCACCCCGCCGACCAACCGGGCATGAAAATCGGTTCGATCGACGCTGAGAGGCAACCAGGCAACCGCGCCGTAACAGCCGCCGCCGATCACGCCACTGGAATACTGCGCCACCTTGAACCCGGGAAGCCCGAATACCAGCGGCTCGGCCAGCAGGGGAAAACCAGCGCACCCCAGAAGCTCCGGGATGGGTAAAGGCATCCCGGGCGAGCGAGCGCACCATGGGCGACAGCCAGATCACGCCCGGGTCGGCCGCATGCGACAACGAGTCTTCGCAGTTCTGATGCGGTCGTGCCGGGCCGACCGCGCACTGGATCGCCGCCGCTCCCAAACGTGCTTCACGAAGGGGCTCCTGCGGTGGCGACGACGGTGCCCTTAGTATGCTCCGCATGCCTATCGGGTGGGATGTTCTGGTCAAAACTGATTGGTCGCGACTGTCTCATGCTTACGGCCCAGCGATCGACACTCCCGGTCATCTGCGCCGGCTCGTCGGTGATGACGAGGATGGGTGGTCCGAAGCGATCGGTCATCTGTTCGGATCCGTCACCCACCAGAGCAGCATCTATCCGGCGACGGCTCCGGTCGCGCTGGTGGTCGCCGGACTGTTGCCGGATCCGCGGCTGGCCCGTCTCGTCCCGAGCAAATGGCGCGAGCCGGAACCGATCCGAGCGCACTTGCTCGGGTTTCTCAGCGCGGTGGCCGAAGGCACCGAGCCGGACCGGACAGAGGACCAGCTGTGGGACGCGTACTGCGGCCCCCGGGACGCCGATCCCGATGACCCCTGGTCCTCATCGTCGGACCCGGAATCCGGCCGAATGGATTTTCAGGCCATCCTTGACTGCCGGACCATCGCCCCTGCCCTTCTGCAACCGGTCCTGGGATGCCTGCGTGACGATGATGTAGTGGTCCGTGTGGCCGCCGCCGATACTGCGGCAGCGCTCATTCAAGTTCCAACACTGACATCTAGGCGGGCCGAGATAATCGAAAAGCTCGAATGGATTGTCAGGGTCGCCGATGATTATTACGAACGGGCCAAGGTATTGCTTGAACTAGGTCGGCTCGGCGCCGTCGACAGGGTATTTCTCGCCGATCCTCATCCAGGGATTCGGCTTTGTGCGGCGACCGCGTCAAATATGATCGACGATCGCAATGCCACGCGTGAGATCATGGATGCGCTAATCGATCCCGATGCCGTACCTGATTGGTACCCCGACTTCAACCTACTGCTTTTCAACGACCCGTGGAATCTTCTCGTTGACCACGCCATCAGAAGGACGGAGGATTTCGACGAACTACTGCCGGTAGCCCTCTCGCTGGTGGCCAGGGCGACCCGGGAGTCGGGGGACTCCGACTGGGGACCACTGTTGGAGGCGGCCTTTCCCGAGCCGTTCTCCGAGACCGGATCGCTTACCGATGCACAGCGCGCATACCTGCACGCCCTGATCGCCAATGAGGACATCTGGCGTCCGGTACCACCGCCCAAGACGCCGCTGGAGAACCCTTGGGAGACAGGAAAGAGACCGGACTACCTGTTCGCGCGTGTTGGTCTGCCCTACGACCGGGACTTCCTACGCGCCATCGCCGGGCCACCAGGACCATGGTGAGACGCTGGTAGGTGATCGTTCGAGTGTGACGGCCCGCCCGGTACGAAGTGTCATCGCGGGTATCCTTCCAACTCGGTGACCGGAGACCCTATTACGAGCGCTGTCGTTCGGCGCCTGGCTTGTCATCGTGATGTGCCACGATCCTCTACGATCACCCATCGCCTGGAGGCCGCCCGTGGACATCACGTTCTCCTACACCCCCACCGCCGAGGACCGGAGGTTGGAGCTCAAATCGACTCCTATCACCAAGCTTCGTTTCTGGTGGCTTGTCGGGGCGCCTCTCACCTTGCTGGGGATCGGAGTGCTGGCGAAGCTCGCGGCGTCTCCATCGACCGGCCTCATCACCGGTTGCTCGGCGCTCGCGGGTGCGGTCGGCGTCTGGATCATGGTGATGCCGTATCGAAGCGTGGAAGAGGGCGTGCGCGACGAGCTCCAAAACCGGCCCATGGACGAACGCGAGATCACGCTATCTGACGCCGGCATCCGAGTGGCGATGCCGGGGATGTCGTCGCAGGTCGCCTGGTCGAAAGTATGCTCGGCGACCGAGGCGCCGATGCATTGGTGCATTGCCTTCGACGCCTACCGAACGATTTACCTGCCGAAACGGTCTGTGACCGAAGACGAAGCCGCACAGGTGTCACGCCTGCTCAAGGAAGCGGTCCGGCGATAGGGACTCGTGGCCGGCTCCGCAGCGGCAGCGCCACCAGCGCAACCGTGGCGAGCGCTGCCTGCACTTCGGGATTCTCCAGGTAGCGCTGCTCCTCCCGCAGCGAACGGGCCCGAAGACCCACCCGCAGCCAGGCCCTGCCTGCCGATCTCCAGGAGCTGCGACTTCCACTTGCCGATCGAGCTGGGATGCCGCGCATCGGTCAGTCGCCGTACATTCCGGCGTACGAGTCCGGCTCCCCTGTCCACGGGTCCAGTCCTGCCTTCAGCCGACGCTCCTCCTCACTCGAGGTCAGGAAGGTCGCCGACTCCTTCCCCCACAGGGACAGGTCGCTGAGGGGGCGCTCGTCGAAGTCCGCTCGCAGTATGCGCACGAGGAACTCCACCATCCCGCAGTCGTAACGGCTCCACAGGGCCTTACCCCTGTTGTACACCAGGACGGGCCACCTGCCGGGGTCGTCATCCGAGGCGTCCCAGCACAGGAGGTCCGCGCTCTCATCGCCCCCCCATGCGATCAGCTCAGGCGCCACGTCGGCCAACTCGGGCGACCTGCGCGCATCCGTCCAGAGATACTCGGCGGTCGCCGTCTCGTTGAACATGACGCCGGTCTCCTGCTCCGGCGACTCCCCCTTGGGGCCGGGCTTCACAACGACCAGAAAGTTCTCGATCGTCCCGGCCCCGTACATCTCGATGAACTGCCGGTAGTCGTCGGGAAACTCCTTGCCCCACGACTCGCTGAGCCTGGCCCAGTCAACCGACGTGCCGCTCTCGCATGTGGGTGGCATGAGCCGCCGCAGCGTCTCCAGGGCGTCCACCTCAGTCGCCTCCTCCGCACATTGCCCACATCATGGCATCGAGCCTTCCGGAACCTCTGACAAGGCGCTTCACATCGAGGTCGCTGCCGACAGTCTGGACGTGTTGGGGTTGGACGACCACGAGATTGAGGCATTTCTCGATGTTGATGATGACGCCATCGATCAGCTTCGTGATGGGCCGCGGCGCGTTGTGGCCTTAGCCGCCCCGATGCCCGGCCGTCGGCAGTCGCGTTCTGATCTCGCCCGGTCCCACTGGAGGGCGGGACGCGTAGTCGACCGTCATCGACGTGGTCGGCGAATAGATCGCGACGGCTTTGAAAGCATGGATCGCACCCGCACACGGGCAGGTCGACGCGGGCGGAGCCAGTGCGGCCGGCCGTAGCTGCGCCGGCCAACTGCGACGCCGCTTTGGTTAACTTAGATGCAGTGATCACCCAGCGATATCCCTTTTGGCGTGACCGTCGGCGTCAGCTCGCGATACATCAGCGCACGGTTCGACAGCGAACCATTGTCAAGGCTGAACAGAGTCGCCAGCTCATCGCGTTTGCTGTGGCAACGCCGCACCAATAGCCTTCCCACCATCGGAGGCAAGAGCTAACCGCCGGCACTCTCCTTCAGCCGATGCCAGCTCTCCTTCTGCGCCGGGTCAAGCTCAAGGGGCGGGAAGCCGATAAGGTACTTATGGGCCAGAGAAAGGATATCTTCCAGCGGCACATCCGGCAGGCGATCGAAGTCATCGACGGAAACATCGAGAGTGAAGCTGCATTTTGACTTATCGTCGAGTACGGCCATGACCAGACATCGATAAACACCCCTTCCCTCCGTGCCGAAAACCGTCAGCATCAAGGTGTTTATGTGAGTTCGCTGCTCCTGGAGCCATTCAGGACGACCGTTAGCGCTCCATTTTGGATTCGTGGAGACTGCGACTGTAAGCCGCTCCAATTCCTGCACCGAGAGGAACTTGATATCACCGCGGGAACGAAATCCGTAGACCTCGATCTTGGGCCACTTAAAGCGGCGGCGAGATCTTCTTATGATGCTCATTATTCCCCTACACGGTGAATGAATATTTTGGTATCCCACTGAATCTTATTGTTCGGGTCCGCTGCACGCGAGCGGCTGCTCAGGGATGCCGTAGGTGACGAGGGCCCCGAGACCGAGCTCGCCGGACTGCTCGCCGCGGCAACGGTGCCCGCCCGTCCCGACGAGGTCGCCGGCCTGCACTCCGCGCTGAGCGCCTTCCGCCGGGCACACCGCACACAACCGGCGGCACGCCGCCGTGCGGTCCCGGCGCGGATCCTGAGCACGAAGGCCGCGGTGGCACTCGTGGTCGCCCTGCTCGGGGGCGTCGCCTTCGCCGCCGCTACTGGAACACCATCCGTACACTCGCCGAGCGAGCGGCCGACCACCGTACACATCCCGGCCGGGACGAGCCCGCGGTCGCTCGTGCCACCGACCGGTACGGCTCGTACGTCACCGGCCTCCACCACGGCACCGTCCCCCACCGACTCGCGCAAGGCACCGAACGGATGGTGCAGCCCCCGCGAGCGAAAGAACGGGCCCGGCCCGGTGAGCTCCGCCCCGCCCGGCCGGAAGACCCCCGGCCATTGCACGACCGGCCGGCCGCCTCGCAGCAAGGCCACGCCCTCCTCCCAGCGGCCCATCCATGACCAGCGGTCGCCGATGGCCAACAGGCACGGACACCAAACCGGCTCGCGATCGCATGCGTCTCGGTCCGCCGCGCACACTCCCGGCCGGGTCACGCCGGGCCGCCATGAGGGCCCCGACCGGTCAGACCGGGGACGAGTGCGGCCGTGACTCCTGTTGCCACACGGAGAACACGCCCTGTCTTCCCAGATGGTCGGAGGGTTACGAAGACGCGTCATCGCCGACCCCGCCCGCCTATTGCCCTGATCGCCCCACCTCACGAGACGCGCGAGGCGATCTGGAAGCGACAGTACGGGCGGGGACCGGGATCGTCAGGGGGCGTCCACGACCACGACGCCGCCGCTGCGGGCATCACGGGCCGCGCTCGGGACGCTCGCGTAGCGGGACTCCACCGTGGCCCGCTCCGACGCGTTGGGAGTGGCGTTCGCGCACGAGACGCCGCCGGTCGAGCCGGACATCAGCGACGAGCAGGGGCCGGGCTTGCGGTCCGGCAGGCCCAGGCTGTGACCGAGTTCGTGCGCGGCGATGCGGGTGGTGTTGTACCCCTCGTTCACCGCCTGCCGGCCGAACCACACGGTGACCCGCCCGCCGGGGCGGACCGGGCCGAGTGTGGCCCGCGGCCAGCCGTCGTCGGCGATGACGCGGATCTCGGCGGGCGCTCCGGAGGCGGCCTTGACCAGGCGGACGTTCTGGACGCTGGAGTTCCAGGACTGGGCACCGGCGGCCACGGCGCTCTTGAACTCGGCGGCCTGGCTGTCGTCGTAGTAGAGGGTGGTGATGGCGAGCGGGGCGAGATCCGGCGCCGGGGCGGGTGAGGCGTTCGCCGTCGGGAGCACGGTGACCGAGAGCGCGATCGCGCCGGCACCGATCAGGGCGCGCGTGACTGTGCGATGCAGCATGGCGGGGGGCCTTCCTCTGTTGAGAGCAAGCGTTTGCCGCATGACCTGGATGAGGTCGGCCTGAGCATATTTTGTGGTGCGACTTCCTAAGAACTGGCGTTATGTACTGAAAAGTCGTCAGTCATCTAGCAGATTTTCCGCGTTACCGGACCCGCCCACATACGCCACCACGCGCGATCCCACCGGACCGATCAAGCACCCAGCACCAGAGCCACGACAACCCTCGATCAACGCCAGCCACCCGAGCACCGAGACCCGCAACATACGCATCCCGCCCCCGAAACGGACCCATCGACGCACAAATGCATGATCACGGCAGAGAGAACCCCGGCGTGATCATGCAATTGTTCGCGAGCTCCAACGCCCTCCTGACTCAGAGAGCCGTGCCGCACCGGCATCATGCGACTAGAACTCTCTGACGTGATCATGCAGTTGTTCGCGAGCATCTCCGCCCAGCGCCGGACCCCGGCGAACAATTGCATGATCACGGTGGAGGGGACTCGTGGTTCCGGCGCGGGCGAACGCTTTTAGTTCGTGTGGAAGCGGAAGACGGTCGTCGAGGTGAACTCCTCGCCGGGACGAAGCACGGTGGAGGGGAAGTGCGGCTGGTTCGGCGAGTCCGGGAAGTGCTGGGTCTCCAGGCACAGGCCGGCGCCCTTGCCGTAGGCGCGCCCGCTCGGACCGGTGACGCCGCCGTCCAGGACATTGCCCGAGTAGAACTGCACGCCCGGCTCGGTGGTCAGCACCTCCATGACCCGCCCTGACGTCGGCTCCTCGACCAGGGCGGCCGGCTCCAGCACGCCGGGTGCGCTCTTGTCGAGCACGTAGTTGTGGTCGTACCCGTGCCCGATGAGCAGCTGCGGATGCGGGTCGCGGATCCGCTTCCCGATCGAGCACGCGCGGGTGAAGTCGAACGGGGTGCCCTCGACTGGCGCGAGCTCTCCGGTCGGGATCTGTCCGGCGTCGACCGGGGCGTAACGCCCGGCGTTGATCGTCACCTGGTGGTCGTACACCTCTCCGGACCCCTCACCGGCGAGGTTGAAGTAGGAGTGGTTGGTGAGGTTGAGCACGGTCGGCCGGTCGGTGGTGGCCCGGTAATCGATGCGCAGGGCGTCGTCGTCGGTCACGGTGTAGGTCACCGACACCTGGAGCGCGCCCGGATAGCCCTCCTCGCCGTCGGCGCTCAGATGGCCGAGGCTCAGCCGGCGTTCATCGGCGGAGAGCACCTCCCACACTCGCTTGTCGAACCCTCGCTCACCGCCGTGCAGGCTGTTGCCCCCGTTGTTGCGGGCCAGCCGGTACTCCGTGCCGTCGAGCCGGAACCGGCCCCCCGCGATGCGGTTGCCGTACCGCCCGACCACCGCACCGAAGTACCGGCTCTTGGTCAAGTAATCGCCGAGCGAGGCACAGCCGAGAACGACGTTGCCCCACCGCCCCTCGCGGTCCGGCACCTCGAGCCTCTCCACCACGCAGCCGTACGTCAGCACCCGTGCCCGCAGACCGCGCCCGTTCGCCAGCGTGTAGCGCGCCACCGGAGTTCCGTCCGGCGTCGTCCCGAGCCGTTCGGCGACGCCTCCCGCCGCTACGCCCTCGGTGCCCTCGGTCAAGATGCCTCCCTGGTGAGCCTCGAGCCCGGCGGAGGGGCCGGGATCGGCCACGCGGCGGACGATGAGCGTGGTCTCGAGGTCTGCGCCGCCCCGGAGGGCTCGGTGGAGCCGACGAGCTGCAACAGCATATCGACGGCGGTACGCCCGGCCGCGACGGTGGGCATGGCGATCGTGGTGAGCTTCGGCCGGCCCATCCGCGCGGGCATGATGTCGTCGATCCCGACGACGCTGATGGCGTCGGGCACCTCGACGCCGAGCTCGGCCAGGCCCTCGATGAGGCCGATCGCCACCAGGTCGTTGTAGGCGAGCACCGCCGTGGCGCCGGCGCTCAGCACCTCGGGCGCGGCGACCTGGCCGCCGTGCTCGGTGGGCGAGTTCGGCCCGAGCACGACGAGCTCGGCGCCCTGCGACCGGGCGGCGTGGGCGGCGGCGTCGCTGATCTCGTGGCTGGTCCACGACCCCTCCGGGCCGACGAGCAGGGCGAGCCGCCGACGATGGCGAACCCGAGCGCAGCTTCGGAAACCTGCTGGGCGTCTCGACGCGGCGGGTGGAAGGTTCGTACACCACCCCCGTGGACGCAACCGCATGGCCGGCGACGCGGCTGTGGCCCACCGATAGGGTCGCGCGCATGTCGCACAGCTTCTACGACTTGGCTTTCGGCGTCGATCCTGGGGGAGCGAGGAAGGACACCCACTACGTCCGAGGCAGCCTCGAAGAGCTGAAGCACGATCTGGCCGCGGAGCTCGCGGAGGAGATCAACCTGTACCTGCTCTGCTGGTACGGCGCCCGCCTGACTCTGGACGTCTACCAGAAGGGGAAGCAGACCGACTCGATCGACCTGCATCCGTTCCTCACAATTTCGATAGCGGGCTACCCGGACATCACGTTCACCGGCCCCGAGGAGCCGGTGGGGTACGACTTCGAGGCGGACGAGGAGGCAGAGGACGAGACGGAGACCCTGTCCTTCCGCATGTTCGCCGGGGAGCTCGGGGACGCGGTCAACGTCACCGTCCACTGGGACCGCATCGAGGTGCCGCCCCTGCGCGGGGAGGTCGCGCGCGAGGGAGACGTGGTCGCGCTGCACCCGCTCCTCGGGCACTTTGAGCACACCGCCACGTACGGCTACCAGGACTTCGAACTCTGACCTCCTGCTGAGGCACCGAGCCTGGAGCCGGCGCGGAATGTTATGCACCATGACGCTCTTCTATGTGGTCCAGCACGGGGAGAAGGAGTCGCGGCCTGGTGACCCCGGGTTGACTGATCTCGGCCGCCAGCAGGCCGGCCGCACTGCCTTGTGGCTTCGTCAGGTAGGGCTGAACGCGGTGTTCAGCAGCCCGATGCGGCGGGCCCGTGAGACCGCCGACTTCATCGCCTCGGCAGCCGGGGTGCCTTGGAGCCGCTTTGGAGGGCATTCCGAGGTCGATCGGTGCGGTATTGCGCCGAGACCGTCCGCGATCCAGCCGCGTTCCCGGCGCACGTCCACGGGATGCCCGCCGGGCGGTGGCATCCCGGGGGCCTCGTCCAGCCGCCCACGGAGACCGGCGTCGGCGGACGGCCACCGGGGACGCCGCCGCCCGGCCAGTTCGACGAGGCCGGCCAGCGTTTGTTCAGCTTCGTCAGTAGTGTCCATAATCGAATCTCATTACCTGGAGGTTGATCTCATGAGCGAACCGGTCTGGAGCGTCGACGCGCGCACGGGAGAGCGCCGCGATGCCGTCGCGGTCGCCGTCGAGGCGACCTCGGCCGAGGTCGCGGACGCCTGTCGTGCGGCGGACGCGGCCCGCGCCGCACTCGACGCGGCGGGGATCCGGGGCCGTGCCGCCCTGCTGCGGGAGTGCGCGAGCGGTCTCGAGGACGCCGCCGACGAGCTGGTCGAGGTCGCGGACGCCGAGTCGGCGCTCGGCGAGCCCCGGCTGCGCGGTGAACTCGCCCGCACCGCCTTCCAGTTCCGGCTCTTCGCCGAGGCCCTCGAGGAGGGCTCCTGGCTCGGCGTCACGATCGACCACGCCGACGCGTCGGCGAAGCCCGTGCCGCGCCCGGACCTGCGTCGCATGCTCGTTCCCCTCGGCGTGGTCGCGGTGTTCGGCGCGAGCAACTTCCCGCTGGCGTTCAGCGTGCCAGGCGGCGACACCGCGAGCGCCCTCGCCGCCGGATGCCCCGTCATCGTCAAGGCCCACCCCGCCCACCCGGACCTGTCCGAGCGGTGCGCCCGGATCCTGCGCGCGTCGGCCGAGAAGGCCGGGCTGCCGGCCGACGTCGTCCAGATCGTGCACGGTCAGGAGGCCGGTGCCACGCTGGTGCGCGACCCCCGGGTCAAGGCGGTCGGTTTCACCGGTTCCGTACGCGGCGGACGGGCGCTGTTCGACATCGCACGCTCCCGCCCCGAGCCGATCCCCTTCTACGGTGAGCTCGGCAGCCTCAACCCGGTCGTCGTGACACCCGCGGCGGCGGCCGAGCGCGCCGAGGAGATCGCGGTCGGCCTGGCCGGCTCGTTCACCCTCGGCGTCGGGCAGTTCTGCACCAAGCCGGGCCTGGTGTTCGTGCCCGCCGGCGAGACCGGCGACCGGCTGGTCGACCGGATGGCCCGGAGCGTCACCGAGGTCGCCCCCGGCGCGATGCTCACCGACGGCATCCGCGCGGCGTTCCGCTCCGGCCTGGCCGAGCGCGAGGCACTGCCCGGCGTACGGGTCGTCGCCTCGGGCGCCGGCGGCGAGGACCGGTACGTGAGCGCCCGGCTGCTCGCCGCGCCGAGCACGGTGCTCTCCGACGCGGACGCCGCCGAGCTGCTCCTGGACGAGTGCTTCGGCCCGGTGACCGTGGTGGTCTCGTACGCCGACGAGGCCGAGTTGCTGTCCGCGCTCGACCGGGTGCCGGGCAGTCTCACCGGCACCGTGCACACGGGCGCGGGCGCCGACGACGTGGCGGCCGGCGCGGGTGCCCGGCTCGGCGAGCGGGTCGGGCGCGTGGTGTGGAACGGCCATCCCACCGGTGTGGCCGTCACCTGGGCGCAGCAGCACGGCGGGCCCTACCCCTCCTCAACGGACGCCGCGACCACGTCGGTGGGCACGGCCGCGATGCAGCGCTTCCTGCGGCCGATCACCCATCAGGACACGCCGCCCACGCTGCTGCCCGACGCGCTGCGCGACGACAACCCGCTGGGGCTCCCGCGCCGCGTCGACGGCCGCCTGGAGGCCTGACCCGGGTCTGACCTCGTACGGGCGGGCGCCGCGTCGACGGCCGTCCGGGGGTCTGAGGGCCGCCCTCAGACCCCCACCACAGGCGCGGCGGCCAGGTGTTCGGCGACGAACCAGGCCTGGAGCTCGTTGGTCCTGAGCACCTCGCCCATCAGCAGGCCCGCGGTGCCGTCGTCGCGGTCCGCCGCGCTGCGCTCGATCGCCTCGCGGACCGCGCCGATGACGATCTCGTGCGCCTCCAAGAGGCGGCACAGCATCGCCGGGACGTCCTCGGCCCCGTCGGGCGGCCTCGGCACCATGGTCATCTCGGCCACCTGGCGAGGATCGGCGACGGCCACCCCGCCGAGCCGGTGGACCCGCTCGCCCACCAGGTCGATCACCTTGAGCTGCTCCTCGGCGTGCTTGTCCAGCAGCAGGTGCAGTTGGTGCGAGAGCGGCCCGCGGACCAGCCGGTGGTGCTTCTTGTACAGGTTGTAGAGGATCGTCGAGTCGGCCAGGATCCGGTTGAGGAGCCCGTCCGTCAGGAATGGATCTGTACGCCAGGTGCCGGTCATCGCGTCCCCAAGCCTCTCCGTCACGACAATCGTCGGGCACGGCCGACAAACGGACTCAAAAAACGGCGTCCAGAGGCCGGATGGAGATTGTCCGCGTCGGGAAACCCGCCCGGACGAAAGCCGGCGGGCGGCCCGGCGCGGGAGCGCTCGATCAGGATGAGCCGGGCAGGGAACCGGAAGACCCGAGCGGACACTAAGCGGTCATGACCCTCGAACCCCTCACGGACGCCGTGCTGTGGACTCGTGCGCGTGACGGCGATGAGCACTCCTTCGGAGAGCTCTTCGACCGGCATTCGCGCACCGTCTACAACTACTGCTTCCGGCGTACGGCGGACTGGGCGGCTGCCGAAGACCTGACCTCCCTGGTCTTCCTGGAGACCTGGCGCAGGCGCGCGCAGGTGCACCTGCGCTCGGATTCCCTGCTGCCCTGGCTCTACGGCGTCGCCACGAACGTCCTGCACAACCACCGCAGAAGCCTGCGTCGGCACCGCGCCGCGCTCGACCGGCTCAGCGCCCTGCCGGAGGCCCCGAACGACGCGGCGGCGGCCTCCGCCCGCCTCGAAGCGCAACAGCTGATGCGCCAGGTGCTCGACACGATCAAAAACCTGTCCAGACGCGACCAGGAGGTGCTCGTGCTGTGCGTCTGGGAGGGGCTCGGCTATGCCGAGGCCGCCGAGGCACTGGGAATCCCCATCGGCACGGTCCGATCTCGCCTGGCCAGAGCGAGAGCGAGGCTGCGTCAGGACACGGAACCGGGCCTGGCGAACGGACATAAGAGGGGAGATCGCCCCACGACGCTCTTCACGGAGGAAACCTCATGAACGACCAGACTCCCCCGCCACGGCAGGACATGCCCGCCGGGCACCACGCCGCCCGGCGCACGCACCTCATGAGCGAGATGACCACCCGGCACCGCCGCCGTTCCGGCCGCCGGGTGCTGATCGGCGGCCTGACCACGGCGGCGCTCGCCGGCGGAGTCGCCGCCGCCCTGGTCATCGCCCCGACCGCCGAGGTCGACCACGAGCCGACGGTGGCGCTCGCCGGCGCGCCCCAGATCCTCGACCGGGCCGCCGCCACGGCGGCCGGCCAACCGGACATCAAGCCCCGTCCGGACCAGTTCGTCTACGTCGAGGCGAAGAGCCGGCAGGCTCCCCTCCGCGTCGTAGCCGGACAGCCCGTCCAGCCGGGCCAGGTCACCCACCGGAGGGTCTGGCTGTCGGTCAACGGAGAGCGGGCCGGCCTGCTGCACAACGACGGCGAGGACCCGACCTGGCTCTGCGACACGGCGCCGAACGCGAAGGGACGGGAGCCGAAGAAGCTCCCCGAGGTCGACCTCACCCGGCCTCCGCGCGAGTGCCACGCCTTTCCGGCCTACCGGCCCGGTCTGCCGACCGATCCCCGCACGATGCGCTCATGGCTCTACCGCGAGAGCCGGGGCGGAAACCCCCCGGACGTGCAGGCCTTCATCACCGTGGGCGACACCCTCCGGGAGTCGTACGTGGCACCCGCGGCGAAGGCCGCCATGTTCAAGGCCGCGGCGACGATCCCGGGAGTCACGGTGACCGGCGACACCGTGGACCTCGCCGGACGCAAGGGCATCGCGGTCGGGCAGACCTGGAACCGAATCCGGCATGAACTGATCTTCGAAGCGAAGACGTACCGACTGCTCGGCGAACGCCAGGTGGTGGACCACGACGACACGTTCAAGCCCTCCGGTGGCAAGTCCGCCCCGCCGAAGTCCGGCAGGGCACCGGATGCGATCGGATCGGCCAAGGAGGGCACCGTGCTCTACACCAGGGCGACCCTCACGCTGACGATCACCGACAAGGTCGGGCAGAGACCCACGAAGTAGTACCGGACGGAGAGCGGCCCGGCAGGCCTGACCCGCGTCAGGCCTGCCCCCGCTCGTCCCCGTGCAGCCAGGCGTCGATCTCCGCGAGCGCCCGGTCGACCAGGTCGCGCGGCGCGCCGCTGTGCCGCAGCGAGGTGCCCGCGACCGCGGCGAGCTGCTCGTCGATCAGGCCGAGCTCGCTGCGCGCGGTCTCGTACTCCGCGAGCAGGTCGGTGTCGAACAGCAACGGATCGTCGGCGTTGACGCTGCAGGACACGCCGGCGGCGAGCAGGACGGGCAGCGGATGCCGGTCGATGGACGGCACGACCCCCAGCATCACATTGCTGGTGAGGCACACGTCGAGCGGCGTGCCCGTCTCGGCCAGCCGGTCGACCAGCGCCGGTTCGCGCACCGCGCCCACACCGTGCATGATCCGGTCGGCGCCGAGGACGTCCAGCGCCTCCCGGACCGACTCCGGACCGGCCAGCTCACCGGCGTGGGGCACCACGCGCAACCCGGCGGCGCGCGCCACCGCGAACGCCTCCGCGAACCACGCACCGGGCGCCGCCGTCTCGTCACCGTCGAGGCCGAACCCGACGACGCCGTCGGCCGCGCGGGAGGCCGCGAGCCGGGCCACGGCCAGCGCGTCCGCCGGACCCCGGTCCCGGTTGGCCGCCACGATCAGGCCGAACCCGACACCGTGGTGCCGCACCGCCTCGCGGCCGGCCGCGAGCACGATGTCGACGGCCTCGGCGTCCGAGCCGAGCCGTCCGCCGAACAGGCCCGGCCACATCGACGGCTCCACCCACACCGCACCGGCGCGACCGGCGTCCTCGACCACCTCGTCGACGAGGCGTTCGGCGTCCGCCGCCGTGCGCAGGCAACGGGCCGCCGTGGTGATCGTCTCCATGAACGCGGCGAACGACCCGTACCCGCGGGGCAGAACGGCGGTGATCCCGGCCGCCTCGGCCAGGTCGGCCAGCGTCTCGCGGCGCATCGCGCCGTCCAGATGCAGGTGCACATGCGCCTTGGGCAGCGCCTTGAGATCACGTACCTCGCGCATCCGCACATCGTGGCAGCATTTCGCGGTCCCCGGCCAGCGCATCGGGCCGGGCGGCGATCCCCGGGCCACGGCCGGTGCCGGCGATCCCCGGGCTACGGCCGGTGTCCCCGCTCCGCGGAGATGCGGGCGAGCTCGACGCGCGAGCCGATGCCGAGCTTGCGGAACACCTGGCGGAGATGGAACGACACCGTGTGGGGCGACAGGAACATGCGGGACGCGACCTGACGGTTGGTCATGCCCTGGGCGACCTGCAAGGCGATGTTGCGCTCGGTGTCGGTCAGGCTGTCCCACCCGGACACCGGTCGCGGGCCGGAGGTCCAGTGGCGGCGCCGCACACCGAGCCGCCGCAGCCGGGCGCGCACCCGGGCCGCATCCCGCAGCGCGCCGATCCGCTCGTAGCCGTCGGCGGCCTGCTCGAGACGGCCGACGGCGGCTACGCGGTCGGTCTCCTCCGCACCGGCGCTCTGCAGGACCGCGAGATCCTCGGCGGCGGACGCCCTGCTCCACGGGTCACGGGAGAGCTCGGCGGCCTCGGCGAGGGCCGCGGCGTCCTGGTCCAGGATGCCGCGGGCGTGGGACGCGGCGACGGCGAGCGCGGGGTAGGCGCGGTTGTCGGACGCGACCCGCATGGCCGTGTCGACGATGCCCCGGGCCGCCGCGTCCTGCCCGGCGGCCAATGCCGTACGGGTCATCCACGCCGCCGCGTTGAGCTCCAGCATGAGCATC
The DNA here is from genome assembly GCF_014323705.1 of Actinomadura alba. GTDB lineage: Bacteria > Actinomycetota > Actinomycetes > Streptosporangiales > Streptosporangiaceae > Actinomadura_C > Actinomadura_C alba. The sequence continues at coordinate 23,582 of NZ_JABVEC010000030.1, read as the reverse complement.
CAGCGGCGGTCTCGCTCGTCGCCGTAGCAGCGGTGCAGGATCTCGACCGCGCGCTCGGGTCCGCTCTGGGCCTCGGCGACCAGCGCCACGGCCCAGGTGCCCCATAACGAGCCGAACATCGCTCCGTGCGCGGCGTGCAGCTCGGAAAGGAAGCGCTCGATGTGCCGCGCGGCAGTGTCGATGTCGCCGCGCCGTAACCCGACGATCGCCAGTACGGCCAGCCCGATCAGGGTGAACTTGTGCGCCTTCAGCCGGTCCGCGGTGCTCAGCCCGGCCTCGGCCTCGGCGGCGGCGTCGGCGAGACGGCCGGAGTCCAGCCACAGGCAGGCCCGGAAGAACGACGGGCTGGCGGCGTGCGCGGTGTGCCCGAGGGCCCCGATATCGGCGGCGGCGGCCTGGATGACGGCATCGGCCTCCTCGAGCTCTCCGACACCGATGAGCGAACGGGCCAGGTAGAGGCGTGGATGAGAGCGGCGGGCCTCGATGGATCCGCTGCTCGCGATCCGTACCGCCTCGTGGAGGTCATGGAACGCGTCGGCGGCCCGTGCCTCTTCCCAGGCGGCGTGCGCGCGGAGCATCAGCGCACCGACCAGCGCGGTGTCCGCCTGCCCGGCGGGTTCGGCGACGATGGCCTCCGCCCGCCTCCTGCCCCGGCCGAAGTCGTGCAGTGCCATCAGTCCCCGGAACACCGCCAGCTCGGCGGCCCCCCGCAGCTCCTCGGAGAGCCCGCCCTGCGCGAGCAGGGACTCGGCCTCGGCCACCGCCTCGGCCGACCGGCCGCTCAGGAGCAGGGTGGACGCCAGCTCGTACTGGAGGCGGGCCGCCCACGGCTGGGGCGGCGCCTGGCGCAGCGCGTCCTTGGCGGCTTCCATCGCCTCGGTCAGGCGTCCCGAGGCAGTGAGGGCGTCCACCGCCGTGGCCGACCGGGCGAACCGCTCGGGATCGGCCGGTTCGGTCAGCGCGAGTGCCTGGATCGCAAGGTCCGCGGCGGTCTGCGGCGACGAGGGCAGCACTTCGCGAGCCGCCCGGTCGAGCGCGTCGAGGGCCCGCGCCTCACCGCGCTCGGCGCAGCGCATGAAGTGGGCCGCCGCCGAGACGACGTTGCCGCGCTCCAGCAGCATCTCTCCCGCCTGCCGGTGCAACGCCGCGCGTACCGGCGCGGAGAGCGCGTCGGTCACGGCCTGCCACAGCAGATTGTGGCGGAAGGCCAGCCGGTCGGCCACGGGTACGATCACACCCGCCGCCATCGCCTCGTCCAGCCGCGGCGGCAGGCGGCTCACCGGTTCGGCCAGCAGATCCGCCAGGTCGTTCACCGCGAAGGACGAGCCGAGGATCCCGGCCACCCGGAGCAGATGACCGGTCTCCGGGGACAGCTCGTCCAGGCTGCTCCGCGTGATCTGCCGGATCCGCTGGACCGAGGTGAGCCGCGCATGACCCGGGGCCACCTCGACCACGCCCTCCTCTCGGCACGTCCGCAGCAGCTCGATGAGCAGGAACGGGACGCCCCTGGCGCCGGCCGCCAGGGCCAGGACGTCCGGACCGGCCGGCGCGCCGAGCCGGTCGCTGATGACCTGGGCCACCGCGCGGTCGTCCAGGGGCTTCAGCGCCAGCCGGACCGCGCCCTCCTGTTCCAGCAGCTTGAAGAGCGCGTCCATGCCGGGGTCGCCCTTCCCGGTCGTACGCGCCAGTAACCACACGAGCGGGTAGGACGCCAGTTCCGGTACCAGTGATCGCAGCGCCAGCCGCGTGGTGGGGTCCGCCCACTGAAGATCGTCGAGAGTGATGAGCAGCGGTCCGTGCCGGCCGCGTTCCTCCACGTGCTCACGCAGCCGATCGACGAGGGCCAGCCGAAGGTCGACCGTCTCGGCACCGCCGTCCCCGTCGCGACGAGCCTGCGCGAAGCTCTGCTCACCGAGCGCCTCGGTCAGCGGAACGAGCGGCGTCAGCTGCCCTAATTCGTCGGCACAGCCCTGCGCGACCCCGATGCCGAGCTGGGCGGCGGTCTTGGCCGCCTCACCGAGCAACTGGCTCTTGCCGATGCCCGGCCGGCCCTCCACGAGGAGGGCACCACCGCGGCCGGTACGCTCCGCCGCCGACAGCATGCCCACGGCGATCTCCCATTCCCGCTCCCGGCCGCGCCAGCCTGGCCAGGACCGCCGGGGAATGGCGGCCGTCCCCGTACCCCGAGGCTCATGAGGCGCCCGGTCCACCATGCCTTCATCCCACACCCCCGCACACTGTGACGCAATGGCCCTATGGCCCTTGACCTGCGCGGACTTGGCACAACAGCTACACGAATGAGGGATATGGGGCGGTGGCCCCCCGGGCGAGGATGTGCGGTAGCCGTCGCCAGTTGACGGATGCTCTCTGGTCACCGATCAAGGAAGGCCTTTCTCCAGCATGTCCAGTCTCGCCGTCGCACCGAACCGCCCACAGGTTCGACTACGGAACCACGGATTCAGGTGCCACAACGCTTGCGACAGGTCCCGGGGCCTCCAAAGCGCGCTATCGGCCCGTGACTCCGCCGACCGGCCCGAGCGCCCGCTCGGCTTCGTGCACGACGCGGCCCACCAGTTGCGCGGTCCCATCACCGGCCTGCGAACCCGGCTCGAGGAGGCCGGGCTGCATCCGGAGGACGCCCCACTTCGCGACCTGGCCGCCGGGGCGCTGCGCGACGTCGGCCGCCTGGAACAGATCGTCAACGACCTGTTACTGCTCGCGGGCATCGACGCCGGCGTACCCCGGGAACGGGAGATCGTCGATCTCGCAGAGCTGGTCGAGGCGGAGGTCTCCCAGCGGGCCGATCGGATCCCCGTGCGATGCATCCTCGACCGCGAAGTGATCGTCAACGCCGTCCCCGACCGATTCGCCCAGTTGCTCGGCAACCTGCTGGACAACGGCCAGCGGCACGCCGACCGTAACTTGGAGATCGAGGTCTACCGCAGCGGGGACAGGGCCGAGCTCACCGTGGCCGACGACGGCGACGGGATCGCCGAGACGGATCGGGAGCGGGTGTTCGAACGGTTCACCCGGCTGGCCCCGGCGGTGCGCCGGGACGGGAATGGCACCGGTCTCGGGCTCGCGATCGCGCGAGAGATCGCCCACGACCACGGCGGAACCCTCCACGTCGGAGACTCCCCGTTCGGCGGTGCCCGCTTCGTGCTCAGGCTTCCTCTGGCCTGACCAGCAGCGATCAGTGTCCTGACCAGGGCTACCAGCGGAGCCCGGTGAGCAGTTCGTACACCTCGACATAGCGGTCCCGGGTCGCCTCGACGACCTCGGGCGGGATCGGCGGGCCGGGTGGCGTGCGATCCCAGTCGAGCGTGGCCGACCAGTCGCGGACGAACTGCTTGTCCAGGCTTCGCTGGGCCCGCCCCGGTGTCCAGTCGCCGGCCGGCCAGAACCGCGAGGAGTCCGGCGTCAGCACCTCGTCGGCGAGTACGAGGGTGCCGTCCGCCGCCCGGCCGAACTCCAGTTTCGTGTCGGCGATGATGATCCCGCGCTCGGCGGCGAGCTCGGAGCCCCGCCGGTAGACCTCCAGGGTGATCCGGCGGAGCTCGTCGGCGGCGCCGGCGCCGATCCGCTCGACCACGTCCTCGAAGGTGATGAACTCGTCGTGGCCCTCGGTGGCCTTGGTCGTGGGCGTGAAGACGGGCTCGGGCAGCCGGGACGCCTCGACCAGGCCGGGCGGCAGGGCGACACCCGAGACGGTGCCGTGCTTCTCGTACTCCGTCAGCCCGAGGCCGGCCAGGTGGCCACGGGCGATCCACTCCACGGGGAGCATCTCCAGCCGGCGGCACCGGATCGCCCGGCCCGCCCACTCCTGCGGTACGTCGGTCGCCGAGATCACGTGGTTCGGCACGATGTCGGCGAGCCGCTCGAACCACCAGAGCGAGAGCCGGGTGAGGATCTTCCCCTTGTCGGGGATCTCCGTGGGCAGGACGACGTCGTACACGCTCACCCGGTCCGACGCCACGAGGATCAGGTCTCCCCTGTCCTCGTAAACGTCGCGCACCTTCCCGGAATGGACCAGTCGCACGCCATCTCTCCTTGATCGTCATCGAGCGCCCAGGTCGTACGCCGGGCCTCGCCCAGCCACCAAGGTTAGACAGCCCGCCGGGACCGCCCGAGGACGCCCCTCGATCAGGGAGGGTTCCAGGCCGTGATCATGCAGTTATTCCATGAAGCCGGTGTGCCCGTGGCGTTGGAGCCCGCGCGAACAACTGCATGATCACGGGCTGTCGTGCGGGTGACAGCGGGGGCGCGCTCGCGTGAATCCGGCGATCGCGACACCATGTGACGCGGCGTGCCCATGGTGGGGCGCCGATATCGCAGGTCGTCCGGCCACAGGGAGGGTCCTTCGTTGGTGGAACCGGAGTTCCGGCGCTACGGCGCCGAGCGGGCACGCGCCGTCCGCGACGCGGTCGCGCTCGTCCACCGCGAGGCCTATGCCGAGCAGATCGCCGCGGACGACCCGTTCGCCGGCGAGGAGGCGTTCATGCGCCGCTTCGACGCCTACGCGACGCGGCCGGACCTCGACATGGTGATCGCCTGGTGCGGCGGCGAACCGGTGGCGCAGGCGTGGGGCTGGCCGCTGACCGTGCGGTCCGGCGAGGCGTGGTGGCGCGGGCTGGCCCACGAGCCGGAGCCCGGCTTCACCCACGAGGACGGGAGCAGGACCTTCGCCCTCTCCGAGATCATGGTCGCCCGGGCCTGGACCGGCCAGGGCATCGGGCACGCCCTGCACGACGAACTGCTGTCGGCCCGGCCCGAGTCGCGGGCCGTGCTGCTCGTACGTCCGCGCAACGCCAGGGCCTACCGCGCCTACACCGGCTGGGGCTGGCGCAAGGCCGGCGAACTCCGCCCCGACCTCCCCCACGCCGTGGTCATGGACGTCCTGATCCTGCCGCTCCCGATCTCAGCACCGTGAGGGAATTCTCAACTTAATTGGTTGACTTAATCGGAAACTACTTCGATGATGACGCCATGACGACCGATCCGCTTCTCGTGGCGCGGCTGCATGTGGACCTCCGGTTTCAGGCGAGCGCCCTGTGCTGCGCCCGCCGTCCCGGAACCCCCACCTGCCGCGACGACCACTGGAACGGAAATCGCCATGTCCCAGCCCCAGCTCACGAACGTCATCGACCTCCTCGCACGCGTGCGGGACGCCGTTGACACCGCCGTCGAGGACCCCACCGGAGCCGACCCGGCCGGCACGGGGGCGCCGGCCGGGGAGCATGGCACGCTCCTCGGCGTCGTCCCGGTGCCCGGCACCGGCACGGCCGTCGCGATCGTGGCCCATCTGGTCTCGGCCATCGAGGGAATGGCGCTGGAAAGACCGGAGCCGGAGCCTCCCGGACCGGCCGCGCGCGATGTCGTCGTCGACCGGGCGACGCGGCGTGCTTGGTCGGCCGGCCGGGCGCTCGATCTCACCTACCTGGAGTTCGAGATGCTCGCCCATCTGATCGCCCGCCCGGGCCAGGTCTTCAGCCGCCGGCAGCTGCTGGCCTCGGTCTGGGGTGCCGAGTACGGGCCGAGCGCGCGGACGGTGGACGTGCACGTCCACCGGCTGCGCCGCAAGCTCGGCCCGCACGGGCACCGGTTGCGGACCGTCCGCCGCGTCGGTTACAAGTACGAACCCTCCACGTGAGGCGAGGCGGCGCGGCCTGTCCCGGCGGAACCGCTACGTCCGACGGCTCAGCACCTCTCTGATCTGGCCGCCGGTGAGAGCGCGGTCGAAGACCCGTACGTCGTCGATGGCGCCGCGCCAGCCGTCGATCGCCCTGCCGTCGCGCCATCCGCGTCCGAGGTCGAGCGGGCCGTCGCCCCGGCGCATCGCGGTGCCGGGCCCGGATTTCGCCAGAACGCCGTCGGTGTAGAGGCTCACCTGGCCCGCCCCGGGATCGGAGACGGCCGCGAGGTGGACCCACTTGCCGCGCGCCGCCGGGACGCCGCTGAACAGGCCCCGGTCACCGCTGATCGAGCCACTGACCGGGTGGGGCATCATGAGCGCCCACTCGGAGTGGTCGGGGTCGTAGTTGATCAGAAAGGCCGGGTAGGTGCCGTCGTGCTGATTGATCACGGTGGTCCAGCGGTCGGGCGCGTCGTTGCGAACCCACGCGGTGACCGTGAAGGCCGCGTCGGTGCGGACGACGGGCCCCTTGGTGGCGGCGTGCCCTGCGCCGTCGAACAGCAGCGCACCACCGCCGGAAGCCCCCGCGACGCGCTCGACGCCGCCGCGCAGCGTCGCGGTACGACCACGACCGGATGAGTCCGACACCGTTGATCCGCCGGCCTCTTCGAAGCGCCACCAGGCCGCCGGGTCCGGGATCGGTGCCGTACCGGCCGGCCCGGACGGTCGCGGCGAGACGCTCGCCCCGGAGCCCGGTCTCGGGAGGCCCGGCACCGCGCCCGAGGCGACGCCGATGAGCGTGGCGACCGCCACGGCGGGAAGAAGCGCCCAGGCGGCCCACCGGCGGAGCCGGCCGCGAGGCAGGGGCGACGGGAGGTCGTCGTCGGCCGACACCTCGTCAGCCGTGCCGTCCACGGGCCGCCCTGCGATGAGCCGGGCGACGTCCGGACCGGCCGCCAGCCGCCGACGCGCCGAAAGCCAGGCGTCTACGGTGTCGGAGTCGCAACCGCACGCGGTCACGAGCGCCCTGACCAGGTCCTCTCGCGGCAGGGACCCGCGGCCCAGCGCGGTGGAGATGGTGCTGCGCGGAAGGAAGTCCCCGTTGTCCAGTGCCCGCTTCTCGAGCTCGCGGTAAGTCAGTCCGGACCAGCCCTTGAGCCCGCGTAGCAGAGCGACGAAGTCGGCTACCGAGAGGGCCTCGTCCGGGTCGGGCGGCGAACCGTTCGCGGACACGGCGCAAATCTATCGACGATGATCGATAAGCGTCCAGCGGAGGCGACCGAGGAAGCACCCCGCTCCGTTCGGCGCGCCACCTCTCCTGTCCGAGCCCGCCTGTCCGAGACCGGCACTGACCTGTACGGACATATACGGACAAGCCCGGACAGCACGAGATCTTGTGCGTGTCCTCTCCATCCCTGAGGCTCGGGTCACCGCCCCCGAACGCCGGCCTGATCGGCCTGATCACGCATGCCGGGAAAGCGGTTCACGCATGCCCGAAAGGCAGGAGACGCGCCCATGGAACACCGACCGTACGGCCCTCTCAGCGCCCTCGGGAGGGCCCGGTCACCACGGGATCGGCGGCGCTGCCGCTGGATGCTCCTCGCCCCCCTCGTACCGTTGCTCGTCGTCGACATCGCGCTCGTGATCGGCGGCATGGCGTCCGAACCTCCCTCGGCGGAGCCGTCGTGGACGGCGGTCCCCGCCTCGCTCGGGCCTGCGGCGAAGGAGGCGGCGGCCGGTTCCGACAAGTACGGCACGTGCGTGGCCGACCCCGGCGACCGACCGACCGCGTTCCGCGCGAGGGCCCGGACCCACGCTGACGGACCGGACTCCACTGACGGATCGGGCTCCCGGGCTCAGCGCCGCCGGCCCAGCGCCAGCAGCGAGTGGTAGGCGGGCTTGCGGTTCAGCGCCTCGTCGAACAGGCAGGCCGCGCCCTGGCCCTCGAACCAGCCCGGTATCCACGAGTGGCGGTCGGTGAAGCCCCAGACGGTGAACTCCGCGCAGCGCCGCACGCTCAGGCAGGCCGACAGCGCCTGCCGGTAATAGTCGGCCTGGGCGGCCAGCTTCTCCTCGGTCACCGGCAGGTGCATCCGTACGTCGATCTCGGTGATGGCGGTCTCGAGCCCGAGCGCGGTGAAGCGGCGCATGTTGTCGGCGAAGTCGCCGGGGAAGCCGTACTCCAGCGAGAGATGCCCCTGGAACCCGACGCCGTGTACCGGCACGCCCTCGGCCTTGAGTCCCTTGACCAGTTCCAGGGCCGCGTCGCTCTTGGGGCCGATCCACTCGAGGTTGTAGTCGTTGACGTACAGCTTGGCCCTCGGGTCCGCCTTGTGCGCCCAGCGGAAGGCGTCTGCGATGTAGCCGGGCCCGAGCCGGGTGAGCCACAGCGACGAGCGCAGGGTCCCGTCCTCGTTGAAGACCTCGTTGACGACATCCCATGAGCCGACCTTGCCCCGGTAACGGCGTACCTGGGTCGTGATGTGGTCGCGCAGGATGCCGCGCAGCTCCTCGTCGGTGAAGGTCCCCTCGGTGAGCCAGGCGGGGAGCTGGTTGTGCCAGACGAGCGTGTGCCCGCGCACGGCCTGCCGGTTGTGCCGGGCGAAGTCGACCACCGCGTCGGCGCCCTCCCAGGTGTACCGGCCTCGCTCCGGCTCGACCGACTCCCACTTCATCGCGTTCTCGGCGGTCACGCTGGTGAACTCCCGCCGGAGCACCCGCCGGTAGTCGGCCTCGGCGGTGAGCGGGTCCACCGCGACGGCCGAGCCGATGCGCACGCCGGTCTTGTGCGCGAGCCCGCGGAGGTCCTCGGGGGTCCGGCCCGGATGCGCGGACGCCGGAGCGGCCGTAGTGGCGGTGAGCGCGAGCGCCGCCAGCACGGTGACGAGTACGCGTGACTTCATGGCGTTCCTCCTGTGGGTGGGTACGGGACGGAAATGGGCGAGGGTCAGCGGGGCTCCGCGCCGGGCGGCCGCCCGGCCGAGGGGTCGTAGGTGTCGAGCCGTCCGCACATCCCGTGCGCGCGCTCGTCGGGCGGGTCAAGACGGCGGACCTGCGCCTCGGTGAGGTGGCTCCAGTCGCCCTCCGCCAGCCGCCGCAGTTGCTCGCCGGTACGGTCGGCGGCTGCGAGCGCCCCGGCCCGCCACCGCGCGGCCCAGTCGTCGAGCGAACCGGCCTTGAGATCGCGCGCGGCCCGGTAGAAGTCCTCGAGCGCTCCGGCGTCGCCCGGCCGCACCCGAGCGCCGAGCTCCGCGAAGCCCTCGAGGGCGAGATCGCGCCGACGCCGTGCCGCCTCGCCCGGATCGCCGCGCAGCGCGGCGGCCCTCTCGTACGCCCCGGCGTCGGCGAGCGTGGCGGGCGGGAAGGTGAAGACGGCGTCGCCGGCCTCGGGCAGCCCGCTGTTCTGCATGACGACGACGATGTGCAGGTCCCCGCCCGTATTGACGAGGCGGTGGATCGTCCCCGGCGTGAACCACACGACGGCGCCCGCGCCGAGGGGGGTCTCCGCGAGTCCCTGGGCGGTCAGGGTCTGTACGTGCCCGGTGCCGCCGACCACGACGTACGCCTCCGCGCACACCAGGTGGACGTGCGGCGAGCCGCCGCACAGTCCGTCGGCCGACGGCCAGTCGTAGACCCGCAGCCCCGACACCCCGACCCCGCCGGGGAACAGGGCCGCCGCGCCGTCGCTCACCACGGGTGCGTCCGCACGTACCAGTCCAGCCGCGCGTGGTCCCACGCCGCCGCGGCGACGACGATCCGGTAGCGCAGCTCCAGCGTGCGACCTGGGTCCAGGACGCACTCCTCGTGGAAGGCGAACGACGGGTTGACCGCGGGGAACGGCTCGTTGCGCACGAACCAGTGCGTCGGGGCCGCCTTGTTGTCCGGGCCGTCGACGAACAGGAGGGTGGAGCTCCGGTCGACCTCGTCGTGGCGACCCGTGTAGGCCAGCCAGCGGGCGGGCCGGCCCATCATCTCCGGGCCGCCCTGGTCGTCGGCGGCGATGACCGCGCCGCCGGTGAACGCCCGCGGGCCGCGCCAGAACAGCCCGGTGTACCCGGCCTGCGGGCGCCCGTTGGTGGTCGGGCTGCCGAACTCCAGCGGCTCGGCGCGCACGTTGGTGAGGCGCGTCCGGAAGTCCAGCGCCCAGGAGACGTCGCCCACATCGGTCACGGTCATGGACCGGAGCTCGTCCACCCAGTGTTCACCGGCCTGCGTGTGCCAGCCGAGCAGTTCGGCCACCTCGACCCGGTCGTCGCCCACCGTCAGGTGCGTGAACTCCCGGTGCCGCATGGACCCGACGTTGGGCAGGTCGACGTAGCCCTCGTCGCGGACGTAGCTGCCGCCGCCCCAGAAGTTCTGCCCCGACACGTGCGACGCGGTCATCTGGACGCCCTTGTGCCAGCGGTGGTCGTGCGGCCGGTAGCCGGTGACCACGTCCCCCGCGAGCGTGCGGACCGGGTGGAGGTACGGCTTCGCCCCCTCGAAGGCGTCCGTCTCGGGCTCGTAGACGTACCTCATGATCTCGACGGTGCCGACCCGTACCGACAGGGCACCGTGCAACCGGACGAGTCGCAGCGTCATGGCCCGACCTCCGGGGCCCAGCCGGGCGTGTCGCCGTGCAGCCGGCGGTAGAAGGGGTCGCCCGGCACCAGCTCGCCCCGCGAGACGGGGCGGCCGGTGAGCGCGGACTTGTAGAGACCGGTGACGAACTCCAGCGTCTGCCGGCCACCGGCCCCGCTGGTGGGCGGCCGCTCCCCTCGTTCGAGGCAGTCGAGCAGCGCGGTGAGCTGTGCGCCGTGCGAGCTCGGGACATCGGCCCCGCCCGCCCGCGCCGGCGCGGTCCAGGCCGCCGCCCGCGCCGCCGCGACGTGCGGCGCGGGCGTGTAGCTCCAGTCGGCGTCCCGGTAGCCGTAGAGGTGCCGCAGCTCGACGGTGGCGTCCGTGAGGTCGAAGCGCAGGTAGCTCTCCTCGCGCGGCGACAGCACGCTGTTGACCACGCTCGCCATGGCGCCCGACCCGAAGCGCACCATAGCCATGGACACGTCCTCGGTCTGCACGTCGCGGTCCAGGCGTCCCGCCATCGCGCGGACCTCCGACCACTCGCCGAGCAGCGACAGCATCAGGTCGATCTGGTGGATGCCGTGGCCCAGCGTCGGGCCGCCGCCCTCGGTGTCCCACCGGCCCCGCCACGGCACCTCGAAGTACGCGTGGTCGCGGTACCACGCGGTCACGCACTGGGCCACGAGCGGCCGGCCGAGCTCGCCGCCCGCCATGAGCTCCCGCATCCGGCGCGCGCCGGAGCCGAACCGGTGCTGGTAGACGATCGCGGCGTACGGCCCGCCGCTGCCATCGGCGCCCTCGGCCGCCGTGATCCGGTCGTACTCGGCCAGCGACAGGCAGGGCGGTTTCTCGCACAGCACCCACGCGCCCGCCCGCAGGCAGGCGACGACCTGCTCGGCGTGCGCGACCGGCGGCGTGCACACGTGCACCAGGTCGGGCCGGACCTCGTCCAGCATCCGGTCGAGGTCGGTGAACGCGGCCGGGATGTCGTGCTCGTCGCAGAAGGTCTTCACCCGGCCGGCGTCCACGTCCATCGCCGCGACCACCTCGGCCCGGTGCGCCTCGCCCTGCAGCGCGGGGATGTGACAGATCCCCGCGATCCCGCCGGTGCCGGCGATGGCGACCCTGATCCCGCGCCCCTCGGTGCCGGCCTCGGTCATCGGCCCAGCACGACGGTGGTCAGCGAGCGCGGGGCGAGGTCGACCGCGAGCCGGCTGCCGTGCGCGCTCGCCGCGTCGGTCCTGGCCAGGGCGTGCTCGTCGTCGGTGAGGTACGACGTCACCCGCCCGTGCGCCGGCCGGTCGAGCGTGAGCGCCGTCCGGGTCCGGGCGGTCGCGGTGTTGAGGATCTCGACCACCTTGGTGCCGTCGGCGTTGCGGTAGGCCGAGAGCTTCAGTGCCGGGTCGGCCGCGGTGGCGTTGACGCGGGTGGCGCCGGGCCGGATGAAGCGGCCGTAGGCGGCCAGCGCCCACAGGCGCTTGGACACGTTGTAGTTCGCGCCGTCCAGCTGGATCAGCCCGCGCGTGGCTCCGATGGACACGCCGAACCAGAACACGTAGGCGTTGGCGTTCCCGGTGGTGAGGGTGCGGTGGATGTCCTCGGCCACGGTGAAGCCGTCGTAGCCGCTGCCGTCGTCCCAGTTCTCGTTCCAGGTGGTGCCGTTCGGCGACCACTCCGACATCCATACATGCCGCTTGGTCGGCAGCGGCGCGGTGACCGGGGTGATGTACGGGTGGCCGGTGTGGGTGGCGACCCATTTCGCGGCCTGCGGGTCGGCCTCGATCGCCGCGGTGAACTCGCGCTGCCCGTCCCAGCCGGCGACGTCGCAGCAGGCGACCTTCATGCCGAGGCCCGAGCGCTTGACCGTGGGGCCGAAGATCTTTATGAACTCCGCCGCCTGGGCCGGGGTGAAGCGCATCGAGGCGTACGAGACGGTCAGATCGGGCTCGTTGGTGAACCCGAGGTCGGTGAGCTTGATGCCCTCCTTGCGGTAGAACCTGGCGTACTGCACGAGGTAGTCCGCGTAGGCCTGCCGCCAGTCGCCGCTCTCGCACGCGGTGCCGCTCAGCCCGCAGAGCGTGCCGCCGTTGGCGTCCGTGCCGTTGTCCTTCATGTAGCCGGGCGCGCTCCACGCGTCGGCGTAGAACCGCTCCACTCCGTACGCCTTTGCCTGCTTGCTCAGCCACACCTGGCCGCCGTCGTCGCCGTCCCACTCGTACTTCGGCGGCGCGTCGGGGCCGCCCGGGTCGGCCGGCTGGATGGAGCGCATGTGGTCGTACACGTTGTCCGACGACGACCCGATGCCGAGCCGCAGGATGGACAGGCCGGCACCCTTGTCCCGGCTGAGCAGCAGGTCGAGGACCTCGCGCTGCTTGGCCGGCGGCAGCCCCTCGGTGTTCCCCGGTGCCGGGGTGCCGCGCATGAGGCCGGCGCGCTGGAAGGCCTGCGAGAAGCCGAAGCCATCGATCGGCTGCAGCTCGGCGCGGAAGTCCACGCTGCCGGACGTCGCGCCCGTGGCGAGGGCGGGCGCGGTGGCGAGGGCGGGCGCGGCGGGCGCGGCGAGCGCCGTGACCGTGCCGAGGGCCAGCGCGGTCCTGCGTACGAGGCGGGGCACTGCCATTGCTGTCTCCTTAACGGGGGACGGGGACGGGCCGTGGGGGGGACCGGTCAGCCCTTGGTCGCGCCAGTGGTGAGACCGCCGATGAGATGCCGTTCGGCGACGGAGTAGAAGGCGAGCGCGGGCGCCATGGCGAGCACGACGTAGGCGAGTATGCGGGCCGTGTCCTGCGAGTACTGGCCCTTGAACTGCTGGATCCCGACCGGGATCGTGAGCCACTGCTGGTCGGTGAAGACCAGCAGCGGCAGGAAGAAGTTGTTCCAGCTCGTCACGATCGCGAGCACCGACACGGTCGCCAGCGCCGGCCGGGCCATGGGCAGCAGGACCCGCCAGAAGAAGCCGAACGCGGTGCAGCCGTCGATCGTCGCGGCCTCCTCGAGTTCGCCCGGGATCGTCCGGAAGAAACCGCGCAGGATGATGATCGTGATCGGCAGCCCGAAGGCCGCCTGCGGCAGGATCACCCCGAGCGGGTTGTCCAGCAGGCCGAAGCTCCTCAGCATCACGAACAGCGGCAGGATCGCCACGGCGAACGGGAACATCAGGCCGATCGTGAAGAGCGTGAACATCGCCTCGCGCCCGCGGAAGGCGAAGCGGGCGAAGACGAAAGCGGCGAGCGCGGCCACCCCGACCGTGATGAACGCGGTCGCCAGCGCGATGAACGTGCTGTTGAAGATCTGCCGCCAGAAGGGGCCGGACTGCAGGAGCTCGGTGTAGTTCCCAGTGACCCAGTCCTCCGGCAGGCCGATCGGGTTGGTCGACAGGTCGCTGGTCGTCTTGAATCCGGAGATCAGGCCGTAGAGCAGCGGGACGACGATGAACGCCCCGATCACCCAGATGAGCGCGTGCGTGGACAGCGACCGGAACACGGCCGCCGGCCTGCGGGGCCTCTTGCGGTGAGCGGTGTGAGTGGTCATCGCAGGCCTCGCATGGCGGTGACGGCTCCTTCGGTGTCGCGCCGCATCACGTAGCGCTGGTAGAAGATGGCGAAGACGAAGCTGATGACGAACATCACGACGCTGATGGCGCTGGCGTAGCCGACCTGGTAGCGCTTGAAGCCGAACTGGAACAACGTGATCGACATCGTCTCCGAGGCGTGCACGGGCCCGCCCTGGGTGATGACCCACACCAGGTCGAACAGCTGGATCGCCCCGATGACCGACAGGAAGATGCTGATCCGGATCGTCGGGCCGAGCAGCGGCAGCGTGACGTGGCGGAACCGCTGCCAGCTGCCGGCGCCGTCGATCGAGGCGGCCTCCAGCACCTCCTTGGGAATGCTCTGCAGGCCCGCCAGGTAGAGGATCATGTGGAAGCCGAAGTACTTCCAGGTCATGACGAGGAACAGCGTGAAGAGGACCAGCGACTCGTCGGCGAACCACGTCGGGTTGAGATGTCCGAGACCCACCATCTCGAGGAGATGGTTGGCCAGCCCTTCGTCCGGCGAGAAGATCATGGTGAACAGAACGCCGGTGATCACTTCGGACAGGACGTACGGCGCGAAGAACAGCAGCCGGTAGAACGCGCGTCCCCGTAGCCGCTGGTTGAGCAGCACGGCGATGGAGAGCGCGAACGGCAGCTGGATCCCGATCGACAAGAGGATCAGGACCAGCCCTCGCCAGAGGTCGCCGAGGAAGACCTCGTCCTGGAACAGCCGGGTGAAGTTGTCGAGCCCCACGAAGTCGCTCGGCAGGCCGAAGCCGCCCCACCTGAAGAAGCTCGCGTACAGGGCGATGAGGATCGGCACCAGGACCAGCAGGGTGAACAGCACCAGCGCCGGCAGCAGGAACAGGATGATCGTCAGCCGGTTCCAGCGTCTGCGGCGGCGCGTCGCGCGGCCGGACGCCGCACTGCCGGCCGAGGACTCGGCGACCGCGTCCTCGGACTGCCCGTCTTTCAGGGTGGAAAGTGCCATTCGTTCACTCCACGCGCCGGCCGGACCCGTGCGCTCCGGCCGTGCCTCGTCGTCGCGGGCAGGTCGGCTACTGGCTCTTGGCGGTCTGGGTGATCTTCTGGGTGACCTGCTCGGGGGTCGACTTGCCGGCGATGAGCGCGGCGACGCTGTCGTTGACCTCCTGGCCGACCGCGGGCGGGAACGCCTGGTCGAGGAAGAGCTGGAACCCGGTGGCACTGCCCAGCGTCTGGTTCACGATCTTCAGATTCGGGTCGGTGAGCGCGCTCTCGGCACCCTTGACCACCGGCTGGTACCCCTTCGACTCCACGAGACGGCGATCGACGTCGATGGAGGCGAACCACTTGAGGAAGTCGACAGCGGCCTTGGGCGCGTCCTTGCTGAGCGCGTGGCCGCTACCGCCGCCGAAGACCTCGGTCGCGGCGCCCTGGCCGCCGTCGACGGTGGGGAAGGGGAAGAAGCCGAGGTCGTCACCGAGGCCCTTGCCCGCATCGCTCTGCACGGACGGCGCCCACTGGCCCATCAGCTCCATCGCCGTCTTGCCGTTGCCCATCTGCGCGGCCTGCCCGTCGGACGACGGATAGCTGGCGTTGAGGAAGCCCCGCTGGAACGGGTCGAGGTCGGCGAGCTCCTTGAGCCGCCGGCCCGCCTCGACGAATCCGGGACCGGTGAAGTCGTTGCTGGTGGCGGCCTGCTGAAGGGCGGGGAGCCCGCCGATGCGCATGGCGAGGTAGGCCCAGTAGTAATGGCCCGGCCACTTCTCCTTGCCGGCCAGCGCCATCGGGGTGATCCCGGCCGCCTTGAGCTTCTTGACGTCCTCGATGAGCTCGGCCCAGGTGGCCGGCGGCTTGTCGATCTTGGCCTTGGTGAAGAGCGCCTTGTTGTACCAGAAGCCGACCATGCCGATGTCGAACGGGACCGCGTAGGTCTTCCCGTCGAACTTGTAGGCCTCCAGCGAGATCGGCAAGAGCGTGCCCAACCAGGGCGCGACGTCCTTCGTGAGGTCCTTCACCAGACCGGCGTCGATCTGCTGCTTCAGCACACCTCCGCCCCAGGTGTGGAAGATGTCGGGCAGCTTGCCCGACGCGGTCTGCGCGGTCATCTTGGCCTTGTACGCGTCGTTCTCCGTCGCGACGAACTTGATCTTCACGTTGGGGTTCGCGGCCTCGTACTCTTTCGCGAGCTTCGGCCAGAGCGTCTTCCCCGGTTCGGTGGTCGCGATGTTCCACCATTCGATGGTGACCGTCTCGGCGGAGCCGCCGGAGTCACCGGAGTCGTCTCCGCCACAGGCGGCGAGGAGCGGCACGGACAGGCCGGCCAGCCCGGCTGCGGAGAGGAAGGTGCGGCGTGAGAAGGGTTCGGGGCCCATCAGGGACCTCCTGGGCTCGGGGTCGGTCACTGCCGTTGATGGGGGTGCGGCATTTCCACCGCATTTCGCAACTGTTTCGAAAATTTGTCGAACCGTGTTGCTGCCGTACCCTAGGAAAGCCCTCTCCATCGGTCAAGGCCCTTATCCAAGGATCTTGTCCGGTGTCGGAAACCCGCGCGCCCATCGGCGTTCATGCGGCGTTCGGCGGGGTCTAGGACTCATCGAAACATTGCGATACTGTTCGCAGTCAACAGTAAGGAGAACGCCTGTGGGCGTGCAGTTCGGAGGGGGGCGGGCCGGTGAGTGAGCAGAATTCTCGCCCCACGCTCGCTCTCATCGCCGAGGAGGCCGGGGTGTCCCAGGCCACCGTCTCGAAGGTCCTCAACGGCCGGACCGATGTCGCCCCGGCGACCCGAGAGCGTGTCGAGGGCCTGCTGAAGTCGCACAACTACCTCGCGCCGGGCGGCAGGCGCGCCCGCCGTTCCGGCCTGATCGACCTGGTCATCAACGGACTCGACAGCCCTTGGGCCATCGAGATCCTGCGCGGCGTCGAGTCGGAGTGCGCCGAGCGCGGGGTGGGCGCCGTGATCTCGCTGGTCCGCGACGAGGACGCCCGTCCGCCGAGTTGGACGAGCCTTCCCGCGCTGCACCACAGCGACGGCGTCATCCTCGTGACGTCGCGCATGACGCACAAGCAGCGGGAGCAGCTCGAACGCGCCGGGGTGGCGCTCGTCGTCATCGATCCGGTCAACCTCCCCGACACCGACATCGCCAGCGTGGGCGCCACCAACTGGGCCGGCGGGCTCGCGGCCACCGAGCACCTGCTGGCTCTCGGGCACCGCAGGATCGCCGTGATCGGCGGCCCCCGCGAGATGCTCTGCAGCCAGGCCCGCATCGACGGCTACCGCGCGGCGCTGGAACGCGCGGGCATCGAGATCGACCGCCGGTTGATCCGGTACGGCGACTTCCGGCACGAGGGGGCGTTCCGCCAGTCGCAGGACCTGCTCGACCTGGACGATCCGCCGACCGCGATCTTCGCCGGCAGCGACCAGCAGGCCATGGGCACCTACGAGGCGGCCCGGCAGGCGGGCCTGCGGGTTCCCCAGGACCTCAGCGTCGTCGGGTTCGACGACCTGCCCATGTGCGAGTGGCTGTCCCCGCCGCTCACGACCGTACGACAGCCGCTCGAGGAGATGGGGCGCACCGCGGCGCGCACCCTGTTCCAGCTGCTCGACGGCCAGACGCTGGTGAGCACGCGGGTCGAGCTCGCCACGGAACTGCGCATCCGGCACTCCACCGCCGCTCCCCCACGCGACTAGGCCGACCGGCCGCCCAGGTTCCCGAGACGGAGGCTTCTTGATGAGCGACGCGACGAGGAAGGCGAGCAGCCGATGAGCGCGATGTCAGGCGAGGACGAGGCCACGGCCGAGACCTGGCGGGACCCCCGGCTACCGATGGCCGACCGGGTGGCAGCGCTCCTGCGGCTCATGACCCTGGAGGAGAAGGCGGGTCAGCTTTCGGCGTTCTGGGCGACGCCGGCCGACCCCGAGGCGCCCGTGGCGCCCGTCGACGACGACGGGAGCGAGCCCGCGCCCTCACTCGACCAGATCATCAAGGCCGGCCTCGGCCAGCTCACCCGGGTGTTCGGCACCGCTCCGGTGTCGCCCCTGGAGGGAGTGGAGCGGCTCGTCGAGCTGCAGACCCAGGTCTCCCGCGCGAACCGCTTCGGCATCCCCGCGATCGTGCATGAGGAGTGCCTCACCGGTTTCATGACCTGGTCGGCGAGCGTGTTCCCGTGCCCACTGGCCTGGGGCGCGTCCTTCGACCCGGAGCTGGTCGGCGAGATGGCCGCGGCGATCGGCGCGAGCATGCGGTCGGTCGGGGTGCACCAGGGCCTCGCGCCCGTGCTCGACGTGGTCCGCGACTACCGGTGGGGCCGGGTCGAGGAGTCCATCGGCGAGGATCCGTACCTCGTCGGGGTCATCGGCAGCGCCTACGTCCGCGGGCTCGAACGAACCGGTGTGGTGGCCACCCTCAAGCACTTCGCCGGCTACGCCTCCTCGCGCGGCGGCCGGAACATGGCGCCGACGGCCATCGGACCCCGTGAGCTCGCCGACGTCGTGCTGGAGCCGTTCGTCATGGCGCTGCGCGAGGGCGGCGCGCGAGCGGTCATGCACTCCTACACCGACATCGACGGGGTCCCCGCGGCCGCCGACGAACGTCTGCTGACCGGCCTGCTCCGCGACCGGCTGGGCTTCACCGGCCTGGTCGTCGCGGACTACTACGGGATCTCCCACCTGGCGAGCCTGCACGCCGTCGCCGGTTCGCACGGCGAGGCGGGCGCGCTCGCCCTGCGCGCCGGCATCGACGTAGAGCTGCCGACGGTGCGCTGCTACGGTGAGCCGCTGCTCGAGGAGGTACGCCGCGGCGCGGTGCCCGAGGAGCTCCTCGACCGGTCCGCGGCCCGGGTGCTCTCCCTCAAGGGCGAGCTGGGCCTGCTCGACGAGGACTGGGATCAGCGCCTGGCCGACACCGTGGCGCCCGTGACCGACGCCACGCGTCTCGACCCGCCCGAGCACCGCGACCTGGCGCGCAGGCTGGCGGAGGAGTCGATCGTCCTGCTCGCCAACGACGGGACCCTGCCGCTGCGGGCCACCCGGGTGGCGCTGGTCGGCCCCCTCGCCGACGACCCGCTCGGCATGATGGGCTGCTACGCCTTCCCCAACCACATGGGCGGCCAGCATCCCGACATGCCCGTGGGCGTGGAGTTCCCGGCACTCGCCGCCGCGCTGCGCTCCGAACTGCCCGGCGCGGTGCTCGACGCGGCGCCCGCCTCCGACGTCGCCGTCTCGCGGGACGCCGACATCACCTCCGCCGTCGACGCCGCACGACGGGCGCAGGTGTGCGTGCTCGCGCTGGGAGACCGCGCCGGCCTGTTCGGCCGGGGCACCTCGGGTGAGGGGTGTGACGCCGAGACCCTCGCGCTCCCGGGCCGCCAGGCCGAGCTGGCCGAGGCCGTGCTCGCCACCGGGACGCCCACCGTCGTCGTGCTGCTGTCCGGTCGGCCGTACGCTCTCGGCGACCTCGCCAACCGGGCCGCCGCGGTGGTCCAGGCGTTCTTCCCCGGTGAGGAGGGCGCCGGGGCACTGGCCGGGATCCTCTCCGGCCGGGTCGAGCCGTCGGGGCGGCTCCCGGTGAGCGTGCCGCGTCACCCCGGCGGGCAGCCCGGCACGTACCTGCACCCCCGGCTGGGCGGGCGCAACGCGTGGAGCTCGGTGGACCCCACACCGCTCTACCCGTTCGGTCACGGCCTGACCTGGACCCGCTTCGAATACTCCGACGCGAGCGTGACCCCTTCCGCGTCCACCGATGGCTCCGTACAGATCAGCGCCGTCGTGCGCAACGTGGGAGAGCACGCCGGCACCGAGGTCGTACAGCTGTACCTCACCGACCCGGTGGCCTCGGTCGTACGGCCGGTGCGCTGGCTGGCCGGATGGGCCAGAGTCCGCCTGGAGCCCGGCCGGGCGGCGCGGGCCGAGTTCACCGTGCACGCCGACCGGACGTCGTTCACCGGCCGTGACCTGGAACGCATCGTCGAACCTGGACTGATCGAGGTCGGCATCGGCCCCTCCAGCGAGGAATTGCCGCTGCGCGGCTGCTTCACCCTGGACGGCCCGACCCGGGTCCTCGGGTCCGACCGGGTGCTCACGGTGCCGGTACGGGTCACCCCCTGCTGACCGGTCAACACTGACCGGTCAACACTGACCGGTCGACACTGACCGGTCGGCAGGGCGTGACGACGAAAGGAAGCATGAGGGTGCCTGCGGAAGGCGACACGAGAGGGTTCCGGAATCCGATCCTGCCCGGCTGCCATCCCGATCCGTCGGTCTGCCGGGTCCGGTCGGATCACTACCTGGTGACGTCGAGTTTCGAGTGGTTCCCGGGCCTGCCGATCTTCCACAGCCGCGACCTCGTCCACTGGCGGCCGCTCGGTCACGTGCTCGACCGGCCGGCCCAGCTGGCGCTCGACGGGATCAGGCCGTCCGGCGGCCTCTACGCCCCCACCATCCGCCACGCCGGCGGCACCTTCTACGTGGTGTGCACACTGGTGGACGGCCCGGCGCGGTCGGGTCACTTCGTCGTCACGGCGACCGACCCGGCCGGTCCGTGGTCGGAGCCGCACTGGCTCGACGGTGCGGGTTTCGATCCGTCGCTGCTGTTCGACGACGACGGGCGGGCGTGGTTCACCGCCTCCCGGCTCACCGGCCGCTACGAGGGGCACACCGAGGTCTGGCTGCGGGAGTTCGATGCCAAGAACCTGCGGCTCGTCGGCGACGAGCACGTGATCTGGGACGGCGCGGCCAAGGACGCGATCTGGTCCGAGGGCCCGCACCTCTACCGGGTGGACGGCCGCTACTACCTGCTGACCTCCGAGGGAGGCACCGAACACGACCACGCGGTCGTGGTCGCCCGCGCCGACCGGGTCACCGGACCGTACGAGGGCGATCCGCGCAACCCGATCCTCACCCACCGGCATCTCGGGCTCGACCATCCGATCGTCGGCACCGGGCACGCCGATCTCGTGCTCACCGGCAAGGGCGAATGGTGGATGGTCCTGCTCGCGATGCGGCCCAGCGGAGGCTACTTCTACAACCTGGGCCGGGAGACTTTCCTGGCACCGGTCCGCTGGGAGGACGGCTGGCCGGTCGCGGGGCCGGTCGAGGACGTCCTCCCCACGCCCGGCCTGCCCGCCTGCCGGTGGCCCGCCGAACCGGCCTGCGACCATTTCGACGCTCCCGAGCCGGCTCCGTACTGGAACTTCCTGCGCACGCCACGCGAGCCGTTCTGGAGCCTCACCGAGCGGCCCGGCCACCTGCGGCTCCGGCTCCGCCCCGAGAGCCTGGCCGACCTCGCGAACCCCAGCCTGGTCGCCCGGCGGCAACAGCACCACCACTTCGCGGCGCACGCCGCGCTCGACTTCACGCCCCAGGGGGACGGCGAATGCGCCGGGCTCGCCTTGGTGCAGAACCACGAGTTCCACATCCTGCTCGTGGTGACCACACGCGGGTTGCGGCTGGTCTGGCGGGCGGACGGGGTCGACACGGTACTGGCCGAGGAACCGGTCGACGCGGGCCGCGTCCACCTGGCGGTGGAGGCGCACGGGCAGGAGTACCAGATGCGCTACGCCACCGAGCCGGGACGCTGGCGGCCGCTCGGCGGGCCGGTCGACGGCCGGATCCTCAGCTCCCCCGTGGCCGGTGGCTTCACCGGTGCCTACATCGGGATGTACGCGAGCGCCAACGGGGCACAGAGCACCAACGTCGCCGACTTCGACTGGTTCGAGTACACAGGACTGCCCGGCGACCCGCGCTGACCGCGCCGGAACGGCACCCGGGAAAGGACGCATGAACCAGCCAAGCCCTCCCACCGGCCGGACCACCGCCGCCGCACGCAGTCCGCTCTCCGCGGTCGGAGCCCTGGTGGCCCTGGCGGTGTCGGCGTTCGCCTACGTCACGACGGAGAATCTGCCGATCGGCCTGCTCCAGGTGATCGCGGAGGATCTGCGCGTATCGCTGCCGGCCGTCGGCTTGCTGGTGACCGGCTACGGCGTGACGGTCGCGATCGTCTCCGTCCCGCTGACCCACTGGACCCGGCGGATCCCGCGCCGCCATCTGATCTCGGGCCTGCTGGCCGTGTTCGTACTCGCCACCGTGGTGTCGGTCTCGACCTCCAGCTACACGGTGCTGCTCGCGGCCCGGGTGATCACCGCGCTGTCGCAGGCGGTGTTCTGGTCGGTGGCGGGCATCACGGCCGCGGGCCTGTTCCGCCCCGAGGTACGCGGCCGGGTCATCTCCGTGCTGTTCGCCGGGAGCTCCCTCGGCATCGTCGCGGGCGTGCCTGCAGGCACCTGGCTCGGCCAGCAGTCCGGCTGGCGCGCCGCCTTCCTGGCCCTGAGCGCACTCGGCGCGCTCACCTTCGTCGCGGTCATCGTCCTGCTGCCGACGGAGCCACCGGGGCAGGGCCACGCCGCCACCGGCACCACGCCGGACGCCCGCCGCTACTGGATCGTGGTGGTGACCACCGGGCTGATCATCCTCGGCCAGTTCACCTGCCATACGTACATCACCACCTTCCTCACCGACGTGAGCGGCTTCTCCGCGGCGGCGATCAGCCCGCTCCTGCTGCTCTCGGGGCTGACCGGGATCGCCGGCACGGCGGGATTCGGCTTCCTCGTCGACCGCGCCCCGCGCACGGCGATGGTGATTCCGGTGGCGCTGCTGACGGTCACACTGCTCGGGCTGTACGCCGCGGGCGCCGCACGGCTCCCGGCGGCCGCGCTGATGGCGCTGTCGGGCTTCTCGATGGGCGCGCTCGTCACGGCTTTGCAGAGCAGGACACTGCAGGTGGCGCCCGGCCGGTCGGAGATCGCGGCCGCCGGCACCTCCGCGTCCTTCAACGTCGGCATCTCCGGCGGCGCCCTCATCGGCGGCGTACTGCTGCCGCACACGGAACCGCGCGCCATCCCGCTGGCCGGTGCCGCGATCGCGGCCTGCGCACTCGTCGTGCTGCTGTGCGAGCCGCTCGTGGCCCGCCGGCCGGCCGGTCCCGGGGCCCGCGAAGTGCCGGACCAGGCCGGAGCGGCGCTCTCCTGAGCGGCTCGCGCCGAGCCGCCCGCCGGGACGGCAGGACGGCGGGACGTCGGGACGGGCTTATGCCCGGCCCGCGATGAGGTGGATGAGCGGGGCCACGCCGCGATAGGGATCGGTGCGCCCGGCGCGTTCCTCGCACGCGAGCAGCGCGGCGAGCTCGGCGGGCTCCGGTACGGGGGCGTCGCCCGGGGCGAGGTCGGTGAACACCCGGACGCCGTACCAGGCGCGCACCTCGAGCCCGCGCCGGGCCAGCGCGGCCGTCAGTTCGCCCAGCCGGTCGGCCCGCGCCGTCACGCCGAGCCGGTTGCGGTAGGTGGCGTCGTCGAAGGCGCGCCGGGCCGCCGCCCAGTCCCACGAGAGGCCCGGCCGCATCGCCAGCGACTCGGCGTTGCGCACGAGCAGGGACACGATGCCGTCCGGCGCGAGCACGGCGGCGATGCCGTCCAGGATCGGCGCCGGGTCCGGGAAGTACATGAGGACGCCATGGCAGAGCACGGCGTCGAACTCCGCCGGCGCGAACGGTGCGGGCAGCTCGCCCACATCCCCGTGGACCAGGCGGACCCGCTCGCGGACCTCCGGCGGCTCGGCCGCGAGAGCCGCCGTGAAGTCCTCGAGCAGCACCGGGGAGGAGTCGAGCCCGGTCACGCGATGACCGCGGCGGGCCGCCGCGAGAGCCTGCGTGCCCTGGCCGCATCCGACATCGAGAACATGCCGGGACGGCCGGTCGGGCAGGTGGTCGCGGAGCCTGCGTGCGACGAGTTCCTGCCGGACGACATTGCGGAGCCGGCCGAGCCGCTCCCGCCACCGCGCCTCACCTGCCGCGAAGTCGCCGTCCACGACTCCATCGT